>JAEUUL010000025.1 GCA_016787485.1 Bacteroidota bacterium | reverse complement strand
AAGAAGCCCAGCCACTAACAGCGGTTTGGCAAAAGTGGCGGTTCAGTGCTTCGTATGACAGTTTTTCGTAAATTTGAAGTGTGTGCTTCGTATGAACATTTGTGGTTAAATCGCCACCTTCGCCAAGCCGCAAAACGTTATCTGCAACCCTAACGAACATCCTGCAAACATTCAACATTCCGACAAAATGACGAATTTGCCAACGCTTCGTAAAATTAAAAGAGGTGCAAGCCGGCACACAAAGCCAACTCATTTGCACCACATTTAATTTTACCCCAACGCACCCAAACCCACCCACCACCCTGACACTTTTCTACCAAAACATAGTTGCGAATTAGAAAAACTTTATTAGATTTGCGAATTATAGGTCAAATCAGAAAATGTAAAACCTAAAATATGGCAAGTTTCGGACATTACATAAAAACAGAGCGAGAGCAAAGAAATTGGACACAGACTGAATTTGGAGCTAAAATTGGCATTAACTCAAGTGCGATTAGTAGAATTGAAAACGGAACTCAAAAATTCAGTAAATCCAAACTTCCCAAACTTTCTGAAATATTTCAAATTGACTTACAAAAAATTACTGACTTATTTTATGCAGACAAATTTGCTTTAGAAGCGTACGAAAATCATTGTTCGGAGAATGTTTTTGTAGTTGCAGAAGACAATGTAAAGTACATTAAAAGTATCCACACTAAACAAGCCAAACTAAATTTTTAAGCCGTTATGAGTGAAGAACTTTTACAAAGAGATTTAATCAAAAATTGCCAAAAGCTTGGCAAGTGGGACTTCTATAACATTGGTGCAACATCTGTAAAGGCATTAAAAGAACACGGCATTATTCGTAACGTAAACTACGGAGCTGAAGAAAAAAAGAAAGTTGACGGCTTAATCGTTCAGAAGAAAAATGTAATTGCTGTTATCGAATATAAAAAACCGTCCGAATTTAAAACAGCAGCACAGAAAAATAAGGCAATAAAACAAGAATTAGAAGTTGCCCGAAAACTTGATGCTCATATAATTATTGCAACAGATACTAAAGAAACTGTTTGGGTAAATGTCTTGACAGGCAATAGAATTAAAGAAGAGAACGGCAAAGAATTAAAAACAAACTTTGACCTAAAAGATGAGAAACTACCTGACCTTATTGAAAAAATAATTTTTTCAATAAACGAATTAAATGACCAAATCAAGCCGAAGCAATTAGTAAATCCAACTGATTTAGCGAAACAGATATGGCAAGACATTTGGTCGGTAAGTGGAGCAACGCCAGAAAATTGTCTTTATACATTTGTTGAACTTTTTATTTTTAAATATTTAAGTGATTTAGGAGTTTTACAAGGAGTGTTCAACTTCAATACTCTTTATGCAAGTTTTAGCGGAAATACAGAAGATGAAGTTTTAGAAACGTATGCAAGTGTTGTTCGTCCTAAAATCAAAACGTTGTTTCCTGAAAATCCAGCAGACAAAACAACCATTATCAACGGAACTATTTTTGTCAGCAAAGACCAAAAAGCGGTAAAAGGATATAGTACAGTTTTTAAAAAGGTATTAACCAAGTTTAAAGACTACGGAAAACTTGAACATATTGATTACGATTTCAAAAGCCAACTTTTTGAAAGTTTCCTAAAAGAAAGTATCAGCAAGAAAAATTGGGGGCAATTTTTCACACCTTTAAAAGTTGTTAGAGCCGTTGTTGAGATGGCAAAAGATGATATAAAAGTAGGTGCGAAAATTTGCGACCCAGCTTGTGGCGTTGGAAAATTCTTATTAGAACCTGTCATAACGAAACTTGACCAATTCTATGAAATCAAAAAAGGAAAATTAATTCCTAAAATTACTATTCACGGTTACGACAAAGGCTTTGACAAAGACGAACAAAAAACAATCATATTGGCAAAAGCCAATATGTTGATTTACTTTTCTGATATTATCAAAGAAAACTCAGGTATTACAACGGAATTTGCTCAACTTTTTAACGACAGCTTTTTACTCAAAACTAATTCCATTTTAGGGACACTTTCTGAACCTGTTGAAGATGAGTACGACCTTATCGTAACAAACCCGCCTTATGTAACAAGCGGAAGTAGTAACCTAAAGGAAGAAATCAAAAAAGACGGAACTCTTGTAAACTATTACAAAATCAATGCGATTGGTGTTGAAGGTTTGTTTATGGAGTGGATTATCAGAGCATTGAAACCAAACGGAAAAGCTTTTATCATTGTGCCTGACGGAATTTTTAATCGTCAAAACGATAAAAATTTAAGACAGTTTATAATGGATGAATGTTATATTGACGGTATCGTTTCATTACCATTAAACACGTTTTTTACCACAAACAAAAAGACATACATTCTTTGCTTAACTAAAAAAGCAAACAAAAAGGACGTTCAGACTGACCCTGTATTCACTTATTTAGTAAGTGAAATGGGAGAAACAAGAGACGTTTACAGATTTGACATTGACCAAGATGATTTAAGTGAAGCAGTAACTTTGTATTCTTTTTTCAAAGGAAATAAAGCAAGTTTTGCGAAAATTAATACAGATAAAAGATGTAAGGTATTTCCATTTACAGACTTCACAAGTTCATTAGAAAACTCTTGGATAATAGACAAATGGTGGAGTGAAGAAGAAAAAATCGAACTTGGAATAAGTGAGAAAAAAGACAAGTTAGGATTGCTCGACTTTTCTTCGTTGGTAGAAGATATGTCAATTTCTCTAAAGACTTTTCAAGAAGGCATAAAGGAATTGTCTGAAAAAAAAAAGTCTGAACTGAACAAGAAAGCTTATAAACTCAAAGACCTTTTTGATATTGAAAAAGGTAAATCTCTATACACCAAAAATTACGGCAACTTAAATAAAGGAAACAATCCTGTTTATTCTGCATCTAATAATGCACCTTTAACCTATATCAACACGAATGATTATGATGGGCAATATCTGACTTGGGCAACAAATGGATTTGCAGGTTATATGATGTTGATTGAGGGGAAATTCTCAATTAATGGCGATAGAGGTTTATTAAAGTCCAAAATGCCAAACATTAATTTGCTTTATGTGAAAAATATCGTTGAGCCAAAATTAAGAGAATTAGCAAAGGGAAGAAAAGGAGAAAACGGTTCAGATGAATTTACAAAAGTTTATCCAAAAATGGTTGAAGAGGTTGAAATCATTATGCCTGTTGACGAAAATGGCAAATTTGATTTAGAAACACAAAAAGATATTGTAGATAAAATCTTATATGTCGAAGATATCAAAAAAACTATTGAGGAATATAAATACCAAATTGAAAATTTAATTATTGAAATTAATGATAATTCCACGCTGAAATATTTCAGTATTGATGAACTTTTTGAAATAATAGGAGAAGAAAATCTTACTAAAAAATTCATAGACAAAAATAAAGGAGAATACCCTGTTTATTCAGGTCAGATTGAAAATGGAGGTGTTTTTGGTTACATAAAATCATTTAAGTACGATGAAACTTTATTGACTTGGGTAACTTATGGTAATTCAGGACATATTAAACTTAGAAGCGGAAAATTTAATATTGGTAGAAATAATTGTGGGCTAAGACCATTGACAAAAGATGTTGACTTAGAATATGTAAAATATATTGCTGAACCAATTTTTATTGAAAATGTCAAGGGAGAAAAGCAGAAAAGTTTACCTCAAAGCATTGTAAAGAAATTACAGATACCATTTCCAGTAAAATCAGACGGAACAATTGATTTGGTTGCTCAAAAAGAATTATCTAATAAATACAAAAAAATTGAACTATTTAAGAAAAGTATTTTAGAGGAGTTAGATAGAATTTCAAAGACAGAAATAGACTTTGAATAGCCAACGCTTTTGGTAGCACATTTGCATTTTTAGCCAACGCACAAAGCCAAACAAAAAATGCAAAAGAGCTACCAAGCCAACGCACCACAACACGACAGACAAACGAAACCGAAAGAAGGGCAGCAGATAACAGCAGTTTGGCGTAATGGGGGCAGACGTGGTAAATTGAACATTTGTACTTCTAATAAACATTTGTACTTGGTTGACAGTTTTGTGCTCCGAAAGCCCCCACTACGCCAAGCTGCAAACCGTTACCGGCAAGTGTATGACGACACTGCAACCATTGAACAGACGACTAAAAATTGAACATTAACACAAGGACAAATCATTTTGACAGGTGAACACAAACATAAAAAAGATACAACAAACGGACAACGAGTAAGCCGACATTCATTGCCTACGCAAAGTTTTTTATTTTTTTCCCTCCCACATTTTTTAAAAACAATTTTAGCCAGCCGCACAAGTGGCACATTTGGTTTTGCCCCGACACACAAAGCCGACCCTTCGGCAAAACCAAAAGAGCCACTTTTTAGCCAACGCTTGACGATAATTTCCGATATTCACGACATTAAATTTTGACACATTAGATGCTATTAGATAATAAAACAAAAACAGAAGACAGCGACCACTACAAGGTGTTTGACTTCATCAAAAACTACACTGAAAGCGGTGGACTTGACCTTGTGACAGGTTTCTTCTCTGTTAATGCTTTGGCGTTAATGAAAGACGACATTAACCAAGCCGAGAAGTTCAGACTGATTTTGGGTAATTTAATGCAGGACGAAGCACAATTAAATAAAGTAATTGACTTGCTAAATGGCAACACTGGTATAAGCGGGACACTTTCATTAAGTGCAGCAGCACAAAAGGCTGTTGAGTTTTTGCAACAAGACAAAGTTCAGGTAAAGTCAATCCAGAGGAATTTTTGCCACGCAAAAACATACATCTACAACGACAAAGACTCAAGAAAAAACTTTCATATCATCGGTAGCTCCAACTTAACAGACGCTGGACTTGGAATTAAAGAAAGTAGCAACATAGAACTGAATACAGCATCCACTGGCGACAATAACGATTATAAAGAATTAAAAAAATGGTTCAAACATCAATGGGAAAATGTTGCACTTGAAAAAATTGAATTACCCGACAAAACCAAAGTTGAAGTAAAGCAACACATCATTGAACTGATTAAAAACCTTTTCAAAGAATACACTCCTCACGACCTTTATTACAAAGTTCTTTACGAACTTTTCAAAGACGACTTGCTTGAACTTTCAGGTGATGCAGAATTCAAACGTGAAATTGCTCACTTAGAAGAAACCATCATTTACAAAACGCTTTTCTCTTACCAACAAAAAGGAGCAATCAGTTTGATTAAAATGCTCCAAAAATTCAACGGAGCAATTTTAGCTGATGCCGTTGGTTTGGGTAAAACGTGGACGGCTTTAGCAGTAATGAAATACTTTGAAATCAAAGGTTACACCGTTGTTTTGTTCTGCCCGAAAAAACTTCGCAACAACTGGGAGCAATACCAATCACACAGGGGTTCACGGTTTGAGAAAGATGAAATTGAATACTATGTAAGAAATCATACTGACTTACAAGACGAAAGACTTTCAAATAACTATCCTGACTTTCCGCTTTCAAAACTGCAACGCAAACAAAAACTGCTTTTGGTAATTGATGAAAGCCACAACTTACGTAACGACAAATCTTCCCGATATAAATTCTTTGTTGACAATGTTTTGTTGCCCGAAAAAACCAATCGTGATGTAAAAGTTTTGCACCTTTCCGCAACACCAATCAACAACAAACTGATGGACATTCGTAATCAGTTTAAGTTAATGACTAAAGGGCAAGACAACGGTTTTAAAGAAACTGATTTGGAAATTGACAGTCTTGAAAACATTTTTAGAACGGCACAAAAAGATTTTAGCGAATGGTCTGACCTTGACGATAGAAAAATTGCAGACTTCATTGCCAAACTTCCACAGAAGTTTGAAAAGCTAACCGATGCTCTGATTGTTGCAAGAACAAGAAAACTGATTGAAGGTGAATTCGGTGAAATGAACTTCCCGAAAAAAGACGACCCAATTAACGAATACATCACACCCGAAAACTTAGGCGACTTAAAATCATTTGATGATATTCTGAATGCTTTGCGGGTAAACCTAACGGCTTACCGTCCTTCGGAATACATCAAAGACCTGAAAGTGGAAAGCGTTTTGGAAAATCCGAAACAGCGTGAAAAGTTCTTGGTAAAAATGATGTATATCCTTTTGATGAAACGCTTGGAATCAAGTTGGTTTTCATTCAAAAGCACCGTTGAAAATATTCTGAATCATCACAACAACGCATTAGCCAAAGTAAATCTGTTTATTAAAAATCAAACGGACAGTTCTTTGGAAGATAATTTTACAGACGAAGAACAAGAAGAAATTGACGAAACAGCAGCAGAAATAGAAGCCGAGAACGACCAACCCATAACGCTTGGAAAGAAAAATCCTGTTCCACTTTCTTCTATCACAAATATTGACCTTTTCAAGAAACATTTGGAAGCCGATGTAACCAAACTAACACAACTGAAAGAAAGCCTTGTAAAGTTTGAATCCGAGTTCAATGCAGGAAAAGCCGATGATGACAAACTCAATAAACTGATTGAACACATCACCACCAAACAAAAGAAATCGGACAACAGAAAAATATTGGTGTTTACGGTTTTCAAAGACACAGCAAAATTCCTGTATGATGAATTGAAAAAGAAAAGAATTAAAAATGTGGCTTTTGTCTCAGGTTCAATCAGCGAAACTTTTGACGGCTATTCAGGCGACAAATTTGAACCAATTTTGGAACGCTTCGCCCCTTTCACCAAACTTTACAATGAAAAGGACTGGTCGGAACTGTATGAAAAGGCAAACCTTTCAGAAGATTACAAAGAAGCCGATAAATGGAAAGTGCCTTACGAAAAGTGGCTTGAATTGATTGCCAAACACGACAAGGCAACTTTAAAGAAAATTGAAAACCCGATTGATGTATTGATTGCCACAGACTGTTTAAGTGAAGGACAAAACTTACAGGATTGCGACACGGTTGTAAACTATGATATTCACTGGAATCCAGTTCGCTTGATTCAGCGAATGGGGCGTATTGACCGTATTGGTTCGCCCAACAAAACCATTAAGGGAATCAACTTTTGGCCTGGTAAAAACTATGAAGATTACTTGCGATTGAAATCAAGAGTTGAAAGCCGAATGGCTTTGATGAGTGTGGTAGGAACTGAACTGGACGACAAAATGACTCCCGAATTTCAGCGAATGGTGGAAGAGAATCCATTGTTACCGAAGCAAGCCCAAAAGATGTTAGAGCAATTGCAAATCACTTGGGATGATGTGGAAGTAAGTGACGAGACACTTGGCTTGAACGACCTTTCTTTGGAGCAGTTCAGACAAGAGTTGTTTGAGTTCTTCAAAAAGAACGAAGAGTTTTTTAAGAAAATACCAAACGGAGTTTTCACAGGTTTTAAATTCAGACCTAATTCAAAATGGCAAGCAATGCCTGAAAGCATTGTTGCTGTTTTAGGTTATCCAAAACGACCTGATGAAGCTACTGACCACGTTTATGATGAAATTCATTTGCTGCATCAAAGCATTGAAGACGGTAAAAGCGGAAAACTGGTATTAAACAACAATCAGGAAATTTTGACCTTGCTTCGCAATCACAAATTGGAAGCCCGATATGTTCCCAATAATATTGACAAAGGCGACCAAGCCGTTTTAGACAAATTGGCTACTGCGGTTGGTAGTTGGGTAAAATCGCAAACAATACCTGTTGCCGTAAATCAAATTCAGGATTTGTTTACTGGCGATGTAACACCCAAGAAAATATCTCGCGAACAAAAGAAACTCGAAGAAAAATTCAAGAGTGAAAACTTCGACTTAATCAATTGGTTTGTAATTTCTAATAAGTAAGCAATGAATTTAAACATATTCAATACAGTCAAACTCTTTGATGCAGCAACAAACTTGTTTCAGCAGCTGAACATTAAACTCAACTCCACTACTGCTGAACCATTGCCTGTAAAAGATTTACTAAAGCAGTATTACAAAGATAACGATACGTTCAAAGCCATTGATAAGACTTACTTTATTGGCATTATTGACGATACAGTTTTCAAAGCCACAGGAATGTTTGATATAAACTATTCCTACAAAGAAGCCATTGAGCAAGGCGATAAAAACTACAACGGCTTAATGCTGTTTGCTTTGGAACTTAAAAAACAACCCACCCGAACCGAAATTTCCGACCTTACAAGAACTTTTAACCGCATCAGCCAAAAAATGCCTGTGGCATTGGTGCTGAAATATACCGTTGATAAAGAAGCTGTAATTTCCATCGCCATCAGTGAACGTTTTAAATACCTGCAAAACTGGCGAAAAGGCGAAAAAGCAGGCAAAGTGATTATCCTTCGTGATATACATACACAAAATACCCACGCAGGACACACACGGATTTTGCTCGACTTAGTTAAACCTGTTGCCGTTACCAATTACGACCAACTGCACCAACACTGGTTGCAGGTATTGGATGTAAGTATACTCAACAAAAAGTTCTTTCAGGACTTGGCAAACTGGTATTTCTGGGCAATGGACAACGTGCAGTTTCCTGATGACTTGGAAAAGAAAAAAGATGTTCGCAATGCAACCAACCTTATACGCCTGATTACTCGGGTTATTTTTATTTGGTTCATTAAAGAAAAGTCCCTTGTTCCCAATGCCCTTTTCAGACGAGAGTATATTGACAAAATCCTGAAGGACTTTAATAAAAACAAGAAGTCGCAAAACTACTACAATGCCATTTTGCAAAATCTGTTTTTTGGAACACTGAACCAAAAAATGGAAGAACGAAAGTTTGCCAAAGAAGGTGATATAAAAACCAACAAAGAGGAATACGGAGTTAAAAACCTGTTCCGCTATGCCGACCTGTTTAACATTCCTGAAAAGGAAGTATTGGCACTTTTTAAGGATGTTCCTTTTTTGAATGGTGGATTGTTTGATTGTTTGGATAAGCCCAATGAAGAAAACAAAATTGTGTATGTGGACGGCTTTAGCCGAAATCCGAAAAAACAAGCCAGTGTTCCCGATTACATTTTCTTTGGCGAAGAAAAGGAAGTTGACCTGAATGAAATTTACGGCACACGCAACAAGACCTACAAATCAAGGGGCTTAATAAACCTGTTAGAGAGTTACAAATTTACTGTTGCGGAAAATACACCGATAGAAGAAGAAATTGCCCTAGACCCTGAATTGTTGGGTAAAGTGTTTGAAAACCTGTTGGCAAGTTACAACCCCGAAACTCAAACTACTGCAAGAAAACAAACGGGTAGTTTTTATACGCCAAGAGAGATTGTAAACTATATGGTAGACGAATCACTGTTGGAATACATTAAACAAAATGTAAAGAACGAAAGCAAAGATTTTGAAGCCCGATTGCGTGATGTTTTTTCTTATTCCGAAAACCCCAATCCGTTTAGCGAAGCGGAAACCAAACACCTGATTGAAGCCATAAACAACTGCAAAATATTGGACCCTGCCTGCGGTTCAGGTGCTTTCCCTATGGGTATTCTGCACAAGATGGTGCATATATTGCAAAAACTGGATGCCAATAACAAACTGTGGAAAGACCTGCAACGACACAAAGCGATTGAAGAAACCGAAACCGCTTTTAACATTGGCGACAAAGAAGAACGAGCCAAACGCCTTGCCGAGATAAACGATGTATTTGAAAACAATGCCAGTGACTACGGTCGAAAACTCTATTTGATTGAAAACTGCATTTACGGTATAGACATACAGCCCATTGCAGTGCAGATTGCCAAATTGCGTTTCTTTATCTCTTTGGTGATTGACCAAAAAGTAAACAAAAGCAAAGAGAATTTTGGAGTTCGCAGTTTGCCAAACTTAGAAACCAAATTTGTGGCAGCCAATACGCTGATAAGCTTAGAAGAACCAAAACTTGTAACAGGTGATATTTTCTTAAATGAGGTAAATGAAAGAATAAATAATTTAAGCGATTCACTAAAGGATTTAAGACATCAGTATTTTACAGCTAATAAAAGGGAGGATAAAATAAGGTTGCAAAAACAAGATAAGAAATTAAGAAACCTTATTAGCAAAGAATTGGAAAAAGTTGGTCATACTCGTAAAAATGCTACGCTGATATCCTCATTTGATCCTTATGACCAAAATATCTCTGCCAGTTGGTTCAATCCAGAATGGATGTTTGGGATTAGTGGTGGTTTTAGTGTTGTTATAGGAAATCCACCTTACATTGGCGAAAGAAAAAACAAGCAGCAATTTACTCCTATTCAAAATAGTCCATCAAATAAATACTACTTAGGTAGGATGGACTATTTCTATTTCTTTTTTCATCTTAGTTTGGATTTTATGAGCAATAATGGTATTTGCAGCTTCATAACTACGAACTATTTTCCAACAGCACTTGGTGCTAGAAAACTTAGGGCTGATTTAAAAAACAGATCCACAATATTAGAAATTATAAATTTTAATGAAGCTAAGGTCTTCGATAGTGCCGCTGGGCAGCATAATATGATTACATTCTTTTTGAAAGGCAAAAAGAAACTAAAAACAAAAATTATAACAAGTAAGAAGGAAGGCCTAATTCAACCATCTGAAATTATTGACATCTTAAATGGCTTAGACAAATCAACTACTGAAGAGTATATTAATGAGAATGAAATTTATGATGGGGTTGAAAACTATATACGTCTTGGTGGCACAAGCAAAAAAACATCACCTATTAATGGGATATTAGATAAAATATCATCGAAATCAACCGACTTACTAGGGAACATTTGTTCTCCTTTAATTGGATTAGAGAGTAGTCTTGATGAAGTATATGTTCTTTCTGAGGATGATGTTAGAAGGATTACAAAGGGAAATAAAACCGAGTTAAAATTAATAAAACCTTTTTTCAAGAATTCTGATGTTCAAAGGTATTACGTAAAAAAAGAAACTGACAAGTATCTGATTTACGTTCACGAAGAAATTAAAGATATAAAAAAATATAATGGAATATGGAACTATTTGCTTGAAAACTCCAAGGAAATTAAGTCGAGAAAGGGTGCAAATCTTAGAGGTGCATTTAGGAGAGGAAATTGGTGGGTTTTAAATACCCCTAGACTAGATATGGACTTTAAAGATGAGAAAATAGTTACTCCATATCGTACGAAAGAATTGAGATTTGCTTTATCAACGGACGAATGGTATGCGTCAAGGGATGTTTATTATATTGTTAGACGCAAACCAAATATTTCACTTAAATACATTTTGGCCATTTTAAATTCAAAGCTATTTTATCATTGGCTATATAACCGAGGCAAAAGAAAAGGTGAAACTTTGGAGGTTTATGCGAAACCTTTGAAAGAGATACCGATTATTGAGCTATCTAAAAATGAGCAGCAGCCATTTATTGAAATTGTCGAAGAAATCGTCAAACTGAAGCAAACAAATCCATTAACAAACACCTCTAAACTTGAGGGTAAAATTGACAAACTAGTTTACAAGTTGTATGATTTAACGGAAGAAGAAATCAAAATAATTGAAGGAAATGAATAGCCCACGCATTTTGCAAGCACATTGCCAAAGCCGCACAAGCCAACGCATAGACCAAAGCTTTGTCAAAGAGCTTGCAAAGCCAACGCAGGACAAAATTGGTTTTAAAAAATTTCCCGACCCTTCAAAAAAAATAAAAAACACAACGCACAGCCGACACTCAATGACACAGAAACTCAACACTGACAATGGTTTGCAAGGACGGACAGACAGAACACCAGCCGGTAACAGCGGTTTTGCAAAAAAGCGGGTTCAGTGGTTAATTGAACATTCTACCTCGCATCAACTTTTGTGCTATGTTGACAGTTTAGTTCTCCGAAATCCGCTTCTTCGCAAAGCCGCCAAACGTTACCGGAAACCCTATGACGACAGTGCTAACATTAAACTGACATACATGAAACGAACAATTTTAGGAAATATAACTGAACCACTGACCACTAAACCGACCAGCCATCGAAGTGAAGTTTTATTTTTTGCTGACCTTTCGCAAAACAAAAAGAGCCAAATTTCCTCACCCTACATTAACACAACTACCTTTGAAGATTGATGAATGAACAGCATAAAATATTTGAAAAATACTTTTCACCTAACAACCTTCGGCTTGCTTGGGAAAGAATGGTTCGTTCTAACGGCAAGGACATCAAAGATTTTTTTGGAATAGAAATCTATTCTGCAAATCTTGAAAAGAATTTAGCCCGACTTTCACAAGCAATTATTAACGGAGAGTTCAAACCGCAACGACCATTCAAATATTATGAACCGAAGGCATCAAAAACTCACAGGACAAAATCAGTTTTAAGCATTGAAGATGCTTTAGTTTATCAGGCAATCGCTAACACGGTTGCGACAGCCAACTACAAAAGATTAGAAGAAAATAATCGCTTTGTTTTTGGTAGTGTGTTACACCCCGAAGTTGAAAAAGGACTTGACTTACTTGATGAAATTGATGCTGACTTTTATTTCTTTGAATACTACATACCACTTTACAATAAGTTTATCAATTCGGTTAACACGGAAATCGCAAACACAAATATTCGTTTCAAACTTGAAACTGACATCACTGGTTTTTTTGACTGCATTCCCCATTCCAAGCTTTTGATAACGCTGAATAAATTTGGAGTAGAGCCCGAGATTCTAGACTTACTAAATGACTGCTTAAACATTTATTCAGGAACAAAGGAATCTGTTACTCCTGGTGTTGGAATACCACAAGGACCAGCCGCTTCATTTTTTTATGCTAATGTGTTTCTAACAGACCTTGATTATGAAATAAGTCAAAGGGGTTACACTTATTACCGTTACATGGATGACATACGCATATATGAAGAAAACGAAGAAGAACTTACAGAAGCTCTTGTAATGATTGACAATTTTCTTAAAGGCAGAGCATTGTCATTAAACACCAAAAAAACATCAATAGAGGAAATTGGTGAAGACAGAGAATCCGAAAAACTTACTTTCCTAACTGGCTACGGAGAAGAAATAGATGAGTATGAAACAAAAGCTATAAACGAAGATAAACAAAAACAAATTTACTTATCAGAGCAAAGCTCTGATAATGACCAAGAGAAAAAATACATTATCAAAACAATTGAAGGTGCGGAATTAATTAACTATTGCAAAAAAGAAATTGCAGAAATCGAAAAATATTTACTTGATAAATTTAAAGATATTTCTAACCCTGTCTTTCCCCTACGAACTTTGGTAAACGATGAGCAACTGAAAAAGGAAATCATTCACATTGCCTACCGTTGGAGAAGTTCAAATTCAATTTTAAAAAACATTGACAATCCCATTCTCAACAAAGACTTGATTGAAATTTGGCTTTTTTGTGTGGAGCATTTTTGTTGGAAAGCCAATCATTTTTGTTGGAACTTAAATCAGTATGGAGCAAATGATTTCATTTCTCTCAAACTCAATGAAATTATTCCAAGATTCAAAAGTTTTGAGTGGGTTCGTTATCAAATATTGTCTAATATGGCAACCGTTCAAAATTTCAATACAACAGAATTAAGAGAGATTTTCAGAAAATCAAAGGAAGAACCTTCAGGACTTGTGCGACTTGGTTACTATATGATTTTGTTGAAGCACTTGAAACCCGACCATCAACTCTTTGCTTCACTTCGCCAAGCAATTAAGGACGACAAAGAACCATACATTAAAAATCGTTTGTCCACTTTCCTTTCAAGGAAATCCATAAATGAAAAGGTTGACGAAATTAAATTTTGGTTTGGCTTATGAACTTTAGAGAAATAGAAAATATAGAAAATCAAGCGGCTTCAACTGAAACTGCTGTAAGCAGCAGTTTCCAGTTGGAGATGCTTGCAGATTATTTAGAAAAAGAAAAGAAGAAATCAGGGGCTAAAGAAAACCCATTTGTTTTTTTCTATGAAGATGTAATTTCATCACCATTAAGTTTTAATTTCCAAACAGCGTTAGGAGAAGCAAACTACAAAAACGCATCTGACGATGCATTGAGTTGTTTAAACACTTGCACAGAATTTTACAAGCTCTCATCTTGGGCAGTTAGTGGTTGGTTACAAAATGCATTAAAATTTACTGACAATATCGTGCTGCATTACATACAAGATTGTTGCAAAGAAATTCCGAAGTCCTATCCGAATGCTGGTGTAGAAAAATCAAGATACATTCAGCTAAGTGAAAAAGAAGGAGATATTTCAACAGCAGGTGCAGAGTTGAAAGATTTGTATGAGTTAAGAAACAAACTTGAACATAGAACCATTACACATTCAGATGGAACTCAAGAATTAATTTCTCCTAAGCGAAATAAAGTTCGGCAAGTTGTTGTGAAACTTTATCCTGATGCTTTAATGAGAATTCTGAAGACATATAAGTTAAAATACCCGAATTAAAAGCAATGGCATACTCAGAAAAAACTAAAACCAGCATAAGTAAGAACAACCTAAAGTTGACAGCGGACAAGGTTATTCAAATTCTTGACCAAGTTAGAGACGAAGGGAAGAAATCCCGAAGAAGGTGGATTTGGGAATTGATGCAAAATGCAAAAGATGTAAAAAACACTTTCGGACAAGTTTCAATTGAAATAGAATTATCGGACGACAAACTTATTTTCAGACATAATGGAGACCCTTTTCGTATTGACAATTTAACAGGACTAATTCAACAAGTTAGTTCAAAGCCATCGGACGGAAAAGACGAGGAGACAACAGGGAAATTCGGAACAGGTTTTATTTCTACTCACCTTCTCTCTGATGTGATAATTGTAAAAGGAGTTGTTCAAGAACCAAATGAAAACCCCAAACGAATTGAGATTGAGTTGAACCGTTCAGGTGAAACATCAGAGGAGCTTATGCCAGCAATTGAAAAAGCACTTCAACTTGTTGACCTTATTGACGATGATACAGAGTATCCACCGCTTTTAGATTATGCAACCAAAAGAACGGAAGCAGATTTTGATAACGAGTTTATTTACTCTTTACTAAACGAAGAAGCCAAACAAGCTGCGAAGGTTGGTGTAGAAGATTTGAAAACAACATTGCCTTTGACACTTGCTTTTATTGACAAGCTGAAACAAGTAAGAGTTATCAATCATTTAGACGGTGAAGACATAACTTACAGGTGTGAGAAAAAATCTGATGCTAACCAAATCAGAGAATTTGAAATTCAAATAAACAAAGACAGCAAAAGAGTTTTTGTTCTCTATTCAAACGACAACTATTCGTTAGCGGCAGAAGTAAACGACTTGAAAGAATACAAGCTAATTGAAACGCAACCTAACCAACCTTACTTATACAGGGATTTCCCATTGGTAGGGACAGACAATTTTTATTTTCCGTTCATACTGAACGGAAGAAATTTATATCCAACTGAAAAGAGAGATAGTATTCTCCTTAACGGACAAAAGAAAAAACCCGAACACAACAAAACTGTTTTTGCGGAAGCAATTGAAGGAAGCAAAAAATTTATTGAATACTTGATTTCAAAAAATGCTCTCAACAGATATGTTGCTTTGTTGAGTAGGTTTCCTTCTTACGATTTTGAAGAGGACACAAGAGAATGGTTCTTAAACGACATTCAAACAAATTACCGCAAACACTTGCTGACACTTCCAGTTATTGAAACCGAGTTAGGAACTTCAATCTTATCAGCAGTAAAATTTCCACGATGTGGACTTGATGATAAAGACAATATTCAATTTTGGAATTTGTGTGCAGCAGTTTTGGGATATGACAATTTACCGAAGCAAGAAATATTTCTTGCTTCATTAAAAAACATAGGACCGAAAGAGGAAGAAAAATCTTGGAATGAAAAATTGTATTTCACATTTGAAGATTTATTTGAGTTAATCCAGTCAAAGAAAACTCTTGAAGGTTTAGAGCTTCATTCACCAAACGAAGCCGAGAAGATTGACAAAACAAAATGGTTGAAAGAAGTATTTGCTTTTGCAATAAGTCAAAAGCAAAGCGACTTGTTTGAAAAATTCGAGGTTGTTCCAAATCAAAACGGAACACTTAGAAAATTAGATGAACTCTTTGAAGAAGATATTGAAAAACCAATACCAGACGAGTTTTTGGATGTTCTCAAATTACTTGGCAAAGATTGGAGAGCAGATTTAATTTATCGTGGCGTTGACTTCTCAATTCTTAATCATGCAAAGAGAGGAATGAGTGATATTGCTGAAGCAATAAATGAAATTCTAAATGAGGAAAAGAAAGTAAACAATGTTGCTCATAAAGTCTTTCTCAAAAGAGAAGATGCTTTAAAGCACCTTGTCTCAATTCTCAAAATTGACAGCCCCGACTCTACCAAAAATGCTTTTCGCCACAAGCTATTTTATTTTGCAAAGGACTTGTTTCACTTCACAGATGATTTAATTCAGGTAAACAATTCGTCAAAGTTCAATTATAATCCTGCAATTAAATTGCTTCTAAGCAAAATAAATGAAGCAATAGAAAATTGTAAAACCGTTGAAGTTTTAAAAACAACATTACAGAATAAAGAACCAATTGATTGGCTTAACAATTACCTGCACTTCATTGCTAAAAACGAAGAACTGAAATACTTCTTAGACGAAGGCAACATTGTTCCTAACAGAGAAAATTTACTTTGTGCTTATGAGGATTTATTCAACTACGGAACACAGGAACAAGCATTGGACGACAACCTAATTGCCATACTCCAAAAGTTTGACCCGAAAAAAACTTGGCAAAACGAATTACTTTCTGACGGTATTACATTGACTTTGCCTAACACAAAAACGTTTGACGAATTAGCCAATGAAATAATGGCGGAAGTCAATAGGGTGAAAGGCGAAGAAAGTTATGAAACATACAGAGAAGCACTTTTAGAACTTATTGATTGGTGTGCCAGCGAACCTAAATTAACTCCGAGATATTTATCAGGTTTTCAAGAAATATCAAATCGTATCTTTTTCATTCTTACCATTGAGAATAGCAGCATTGGAAGTGATGTAATAAAGATGCTAAAGAACAAAGACAACTTGGAAGTGCTTGCTTCTATCAGTGATGCGAACATTGATATTGCAATCATCAAGGAGTTAATTAACATTTCAGGAAAGATTGGCGGCATGGAAGATATTTTAGAACATGCAAGAGAACTCTTATCGGACAAACTGCATTTTGATTATATGCAGCAAATCGGAGAAAATGTAGAGTTGGTTTTTAAAGAAGCGTTACTGCAAGAAGGCATCAATGCAGACATCATTCATCAAGGTTGGGGCTCACATGACTTTGAAGTAAGAAATCCAATCAACAACAAATCAATGTTCATTGAATTAAAATCGTTTGCAAGTGGTTCTACCGAACCTTTCAAACTTGCAATCAGTCAAGCAAGAAAAGCCATTGACATGCCAGAGAAATTTGCTTTGTGTGTTCTTGAAAGACCAACACAAACTGATTTGGTTGTGCCTGACTTTATTCGCAGTGAGTTGAAATATCGTAAAGGAATTTCACCTGCTTTGCAGACAGCAGTGGCAGACAATACCGACTTTGAAAGAATTAGAAATAGTCAAGACAATGTTCACCTATACATAAACCTTAGGGAGGACGTTAGAGTTTCGGTAGGACACAATTTTGTAACAAGTAACTGTAACACATTTTTCGACCTTATTAATGACATTAAAAATCAACTTGGAAACTAAAACACACGTGACCCGAAGAAGGGCATCCGGTAACACGGGTTTGGCAAAAGTGGCGGTTCAGTGCTCCGCAGACACATTTGTGGTTAATCAAAGCTTGGTACTCCGCATCAACATTTGTAGTGAAAGTCGCCACCTTCGCCAAGCCCGAAACCGTTACATGTCTCACCCGGTGTAATAACAATTTTAACTAAAGTAGAATCCTGTCTGCCTTTTAAAGCATTGACACCTTACCCAATCTTCCGTGTAATCACCTCAGACTGAATTTCTTTGCGGTAGATGAAAACATCCGTCCAGTTTTTTACAATTTCCGGGAGGAAGGTTTCAACAAGGGCTGTTGTGCGCTGCCGGTCTTCCTCGTCCAACCCTTCAAATCCCTGAACGGTGAATAGGCTGCAGCCTGTGTAGATGCCGTTGTCAAACCCGATTTCTGCCATGCATTTCTGCGCGCCCAGCCGCGAATATAACCGCAGTGGCAAACGGTCCTGCGTATCGAAATACAGCGTAAGACCGTAGTATTCATACAACACGATTTCGCTTCCGGCTTTGATCATAGGGTCAATGTCTGTTATTTTTTGGGATATTGTCGGGTGATGTACTGGGTCATCAATGCGTAGATTTCCTGCAATTCCGGTTCGTCTTCCAGCATTTTCAGGTGTTTTTGCAGCACAGCTTCATCCTGCCGGCGGGCGGGACCGGTTTGTGCATCAAGGGCATGGCTGTGCTTCAGTTTTTCTGTGGTTTGCATCACCAGGGGCAGCAACAAATCCTGAGGGAACCCGCTTTTCTCCGACAGTTTTTCGGCAATGCCAAACATGGCATTGGAAAAATTATTGGCAAACACAGCCGCCAGATGAATGGCAGACCGCTGCTGTGAATCCGCCGCATGCCATGTGGCACCCAATGTTTCGGCCAGGGTTTTCAGGGTTTGTAAAATGCTGTCATCTGTGGCTTCGAGCAATACCGGCAATCCCTTCCAGGAAGGCAGAACAGCCTTTGAAAACGTTTGCAGGGGATAAAAAACTCCCTGCACCTGCAGTGCCTCATCCTGCATGGGCACACTGCCGCTACAGTGAATGAGGGTGCAGGCAGTGCCGGTAAAAAAACGGGCCAGGTCTGCAATGGCAGAATCGGTTACGGATAAAAACACAAAACTGCCGGGGGCGGGAACATCCTGTCCGTAGGCCAGTGTGGCCACACCATTCAGCACTTGAGGCGTGCGTGAATACACCTGAGCCTGCAAGCCATTGTTTCGCAATGCTGTATAAAGGGCTGTGGCAAGATTGCCGGTTCCGCAGACATAGACCCCTGGGATCATGCCTGCAATTTACGCTGTTGCAGGATACGATTGTACACTGCCATGCTTGCACCGATAACCATAATGATGGTGCCGGCCCACACCAGATTGATCCACGGAAACTCTATGGCCTTAATCACGATATAGGATTTTTGCGGGGTGCGTTCTCCTGTGCGGATTAAAAAGTGAACCTTTTCGCCCGGTGCATCGGGCTTGGGAACTTCAATATTCGTAATCAGGGCCATCAATCCCAGTTCGTTGCTGATGGCGGGTACTGGTTCAAATTTGTTGTTTTCCAGGTCAATGTTAAACACCGGATACAGCAGGGCGGTGTCTTCCAGCCTTTCTGCACGGATGCGCAACCGGATTCCGGTGCCTTCGGCAGGTGCCAGTCTGGCTACACTGTCTATGCGCATTTTTATTTTCCCCGACGCGGTAAGGAAAGTTTCACCGGGACTCACCACTGTTTCTGTATACCCGGAGAAAGGCTCCGTTTTTTCAAGTCCGCTTTCAAAATTGACATGGGTGAATATATCCCTGCTGATAAAATGGCGGGTGGATGGCTCTGCGATGAGACCCATCTTGGGATTGTTCTGTGCCTTGGGAGACAGCGTAAAACTGTCCTGGATTCTGCCGGCTGCATTTTTCTTCTCGAAGTAAACGTGGAAGTATTTGTCTATGCTGTCTCTGCCGAGACCTTTGGTGGCATTCCTGTATGTCACAGTCCACTCACCCACCTGTGCGGGTTTATTTTGGTACAGTATCCGGTTTTCGCGGTTGAAAGCAACCCCTTTTTCATCCACCTTGCCTTTGGTATCCAGCTCGGGAGCAATTTCAATGCCCTTGCTGGTGGATGTAAGGATTTTCTGATTGACCGAAGATACCAGCACTCCTATCAGCAACAGGCCGAATCCGGCATGGGCAATGCCTGCGCCATAGGAAAGCAAGGGTATCTGCCGGTTGCGGAGGAGGTACATTCCATTGGCCACAACCAGCCAGGTAGCCAGGAACAGGAACAGCAGGTATTTTATTTCCAGAATACCGAAGGACAGATCACAAAGTACGGTAACCACAGCCGCAACAGTGGCAGTCATCAGCAAATCCCGCAGAAATATTTTAGCGTCCGTTTCGCGGTAGCGCAGCCATTGTCCCAGCGCCATCAGAAACATCACTGGCATGGCCAGAATCAGTTGAAAACGGTTATAAAAACCAGCATCCGGCACCGCAATATTGCGTCCGAACAATTTGTTGAATACAGGAATGGAGGTGGCCGAAATAACCTGCAGCAGGCAGAGAATGAGAAAAATGGAACCCAGAAACATCCATAATTCCCGGCTCAGCCATTTTTCATCTTCCATTTCAATTTTTGTACGCCGGTACAGATAGTAAAAGAAGAGAACCAGCGCACCCAGGAAAAAGACAATTCCTGTCCAGATGGCAATATTGTTGAATGTCCCCTGGGATTTGGCCGGAACCAGCAGTGCGGCTGCGATGAAAGATGCGATGAGCAGCAGAAATCCTGCGGAAGTCTTTTTGCGCAGGCCACTGCCCGGCAGCGCTGCCACCACACTGATGAGAATAAAGCCAAAGAGAAACAGCAGCAGCTGCTTGCTCAGACCCAGGTCTGTAAAGGAGTGTACGCTTGCATTGCCCAGTATACCGCTGCGGGTAAGGAAGGTGGCATACAATACCAGCCAGAAGGTGATATGAATGAGTACGTGCGAGGCAAAGAGGTGACGGCCGGTGCTTTTGGAAATAACGAGCATATGGGCGGCGGCAGCCATCAGCAGCCAGGGCATGAGAGATGCATTCTCTACGGGGTCCCAGGCCCAGTATCCGCCAAAGGAGAGGGACTCATACGCCCAGAATCCGCCCATGATGATGCCGGTACCCAGCACACCCACACAGATCAGGCCCCAAATAAGGGCAGGTTGTATCCATTTTCTGTCACTGCCGGTCCACAATCCTGCGATGCTGTAGGCAAATGGCACAATGGCCGTTGCAAATCCAAAAAACAGGGTAGGCGGATGAATAACCATCCAATAGTTCTGCAGCAGCGGATTGAGACCGTTTCCGTTGTTGAATATTTTGAGATAATTGGCCTGTCCCATCTGGGCCAGTACCGGAATATTGAGTAAATCTGCCCTTTCGTCGCGCAGCAGATTGAAGGGACTGGAACCCACTTTGAATATTTCCAGATCCACACCCAGAATCATTGTACTAAGGGCAAACTGTGCAAACAGAATCACGGCCATCACCGGGGCTTCAAACGCTTTTGCTGTTCGCAGAAGAATCAAACCCAGTACCGCATTCCAGAACATCCACAGCAAAAAACTGCCCTCCTGACCTTCCCAGAAACAGGAAATCATGTAATACACCGGGAGTTCGTTGCTGCTGTGCCGCCATGCATAATAGTATTCATACCTGTGCATGAAAATAATGCCGAACAGCACCACGAATATGGCCAGTACGGAAAATGCCTGAATGTAAGTGAGCCGTCGGCCCCAGCTGCGCAAATTGTCACTGCCGGTATTTGCAGCGCGGTAATAGAGCCAGCAACCGGCCATAGCAGCCACTGTGCTGAGTACAACAAAGAAATGACCCAGATTACCCGGCCACAGTTGCTCTCCCTGGAAGATGATCTCTTTCAATGGTCAGGGTTTCTGTTTTACCGGGGCATCCTCGTACTTCGAGGGACACTTGCTGATGATCTGGGTGGCCTGAAAATAGGTTCCCTGCGAATGGCCCACCAGCACAATTTTCTCAGATCTTTCCATATCCTGGGGTTTGGGTTGATTGTACACCACCTTTTTCCCATTACCAAGGCTGTCAATGGCATAAAATTCAAGGTGATTGGGGTCCTTCTGCGCATTGTATTCCACAGGTTTGTTTTTATCCAGCGTGCATACCACGTGAAAATCCTTACCGGGATTTTCCTTGGCCATTGCATCTGCATCGGGGAAACTCACATAACTCGTGGTGTTGCCATACAGGCTTACCACGGTAGCAACGCCGGCAGCTGCCAGCAGAATAAGGGCAATGTGCCAGGGTTTCACAGCTTACCCTCCTTTTCCTTTTCCAATTGCGAAAGTCTGCGGTCCATGCGAACCAGGAAGAATATGATGCCACAAAAGATGAGGATAAGCACGGCGGCTACCACATTGTATTTGCCGTTCCCACGCAGAATTTCTTCTGCGCTGGAGGCGTTGAGCACGCCTTGTACAAGCAGCAACAATGCGAGGCCTGCAGCACGTTTTGTTGCATGGAATTGCAAGCGTTTTATGGAGTTTCTGATTGCCATTGAATTTTTTTGAAGCGGTATAACAGGCTGGACATCCACAGGAATAATAAGATCCAGCCGGCTACTGCGGGATAGAAATACATTCTCAGGGTATTGTCCAGATCATATTTATTGAAGCCCACCGTGCCGCCGCTGCCGGGGTGCACACTGGCATCACTCAGCTTGGGCATAATCACTATAAGGGCGATAAAAACGGGGAAAACAAACACATTGTAGACAGCGGAAACACGGGCCCGCTGGTAAGGGTCATTCAAACTGCTGCGCAGAAGCAAATAGGCCAGATACATGAGCATTCCTACTGCCACGCCGTTCAGTTTGGGGTCGCTGGGCCACCATAGTCCCCAGGTTACGCGTGCCCATACCGAGCCGGTTACACAGCCCAGAAATCCGGTAAGCACTGCCACTCTGGCCAGGGATTCGCTGCGCAAATCTGCATCGATATGCTGTTTCATCAGGTACCGGGTGGCATGCCATGCAGAAAGGAGCAACAAACAAATCATGGTAAACCACATAGGCACATGAAACAAAAGGTTGCGAATGCTTTCATACAATACCTGCCTGTTTGGAAATGCCCTGAAGGCATCGGGTACACCGGCCGACAAGTTGCTTTGTTCGGGCCTCAGGGCGTTGCTGCTGACTGTGTCTGCAGGATTTCTTTCTATGGAAAAGGCTGCCGGATAAGCCATCCAATAGCCATTTGCCTTCACATATAAGCTAAACAGGCCGCCACCATCGCCGGTTTTACCCAGGCGGGGGGCAAACGTTGCTTTGAGCATACCCTTGCCATCCCAATGGTTGTTCAGGCTGGTGAAATTCAGATTTCCGTTTGAAATCAGTACGTTTTCAACACGGAAATCTGCACCCGGATTGTATATTCCAATCTGAACCTGTTGAGAATCCATGCTGGTTATTTTCAGCCGGTCTGTGCCACCTATGCCGGTTTTAAGCGGAGTAAAAAGCCCACCTGCCAGCACATACAGAAGCAGCAAAACTGCCAGGTATTTCCACCAATTCTTTCTCATTCAGAAGATGCAAAGTTAACCTTAAAAATCCAGCCCCACAGAAGAATCAGGAATTGGTTTTACGCCTTTTCAATTCGGTTTCAATCAGGCTTAATTCCCTGCCTGCCTGACCTTTTGCACTGGTATTTTCCTGGGCCCTGCGGGTGAGGTACGGAATCACAGCGGTCACCGGTCCATAGGGAACGTATTTGGCCACATTGTATCCGGCATGGGCCAGATTATAGCTGATGTGGTCACTCATGCCCAGAAGCTGGGAAAACCATACCCGTTCATCATCAGGGGACAACCCTTTTTCGGCCATAAGACGGGTACCCAGCAGGCTGCTCTCTTCATTGTGGGTGCCGGCGCAAACGCTTACACGGTCTATATGGTGTATACAGGTGAGCAACGCTTCGTTGTAATCTTTATCGCACTTTGCCTTATCGGGCTGTATAGGACTTGCATATCCCAGGGCTGAGGCTCTTTCTCTTTCCTTTTCCATGTATGCGCCCCGTACCAGTTTGAAACCCAGGTAATGAACAGCTCCGGTAATCACATGCTTCATATACTCAAGCCGGTCGTGCCGGTACAACTGAATGGTGTTGAAAACAATGGCACGCTGCATATTGTACTTTTCCATCATTTCTTCGGTAAGTGCATCTATGGCAGGTTGTATCCAGCTTTCTTCAGCATCTACAAATACCCTTACCCCTGAATCGTGTGCCGACTTGCAAATCCCTTCGAAGCGCCGGGTTGCGCGGTCCCACTCCTGACGTTCGGCTTCAGTAAGTGTGGCTTTTGCACTCACCTTTTCCAGAAGGGCAAAACGGATAATCCCTGTTGTTTTAAACACTGAGAATGGAATGGCGGCATTGCCTCTGGCCCTTTCTATGGTTTGCAGGATTTCTGCGCAGGTATGCTCGAATACCTCTTCTCTCTCTTCACCTTCTACACTATAATCCAGTATCGTGCCTATACCGGACGATTGCAATCTGCTGACCGTGCCCATGCTTTCTTCAATGGTTTCCCCGCCGCAGAACTGTTCGAATATGGTATTCCGTATAATGCCTTTCATACCCAGAAAAACTGCGGCACGGGCCATTGCGGGACCCCACTTTAAGAGAATGGGAAAATCAAATGATTTGAATAACAGGCGGGCTTTTTTCAAGCCCCGGTCCGACTTGTGCGCGAAGGCAACCGCCGTATTGGTAAAATCTACCGTTCCGCGGGTATCCATAATGTTGTGCAAAGGAACAACAGAAAACTAACAGTTGTAAGTCTGTAAGAAAAAAGTTCGTGAATTACATTGGTTATGGCAGCCTCAATTGCAGTTTCTGAATCAGATCCTGCCATTGACTGTTTTTTTGGATCAGAAAATCCAGCTTTTCCTTATCGGTATAGGGCCGCTTTCCTGTTTCCTTTACCTGCCCCTTTTCAATCCGCATTTTATAAGCATTCCAACCGTTCTCGGCTAAAAACTGATTGAAGGGGATGCGCATATCGTCCAGTGATGTGGCCTGAGACTCTCCGCTAACAGTAACTACTACCTCCTGTCCTTCCAGCCTGGGTTGCAGTGCAGACATAAGACTGCTTATCCGCATGGATTGGGTGGATGCAAACTTGCTCCACAACGCTGCGATATCCGGATTCTGAACTTCTGAAACGCCGGTTTGAACGGGAGGCGCCGATGCTATGATCTCTTCAGCATCCGTGGGCGGCTCGTCCAGCGCGAGTTCAATCGCCGGACTGGTTTCCACGGATTTAGGGACCTGGGGCGTTGCAGGCACTGTTGTATTCTGCTGCCCTTGTCCAGTGAGTTGCTGCTGTTCCTGTTTTTTTCTTCTGAACTCATCGAAGCCCGATTGACTGATGCGGGTGTTCTCGAGCTTTTCCGGATTGACCGTTTTTGCTGCAGCAATGGGTCCGGATTTTACAGTGCCAGGCTGCTCGTTTACTTCAGAAATTTTTTTTTTAGCTCCTCAAGGTCTTGCAGTCCTTTCAGATATGTATCGAGATTGGCCAGTTTCATCAGGCACAACTCTACCAGCAACCGCGGATTCCGGCTCGCTTTGTACTTCTCATCGCAGTCATTCAGCATTTGCAGTCCGTTCAGCAGAAAGGCGAAACTTGCCCTGCCTGCCTGCTCGGCAAACTTTTGTTTGAATCCCTCTGCCACATCCAGCAATTCCACGGTTCTGGCATCTTTACACATGGCCAGGTTTCGGAAATGTCCGGCAAGTCCACCCACAAAACCACTGGCATCAAACCCCTTGCGGATGGTATCATCAAGGGTATTCAGGCAGGTGGCAATATCTCTGTCCAGCAGGGCGGCTGTAACCCTGAAAAATGTTTCAGTGTCCAGCACGTTCAGGATTTCAATGGCTTTCTGGTAGGTAACCTCCCCACCGCTGAAACTCACCAGCTGGTCGAAGATGGACAATGCGTCTCGAAGACCTCCGTCTGCTTTGCGGGCAATCAGATGCAGGGCATTTTCATCGGCACTGATGTTCTCTTTTTCTGCAATTTCCTTCAGATGCGCCACCATATCTTTAATTTCTATGCGGCTGAAGTTGAACACCTGACAACGGGACAGGATGGTGGGCAGAATCTTGTGCTTTTCTGTGGTTGCCAGAATAAATATGGCATACGGGGGCGGTTCTTCCAGCGTTTTCAGAAAAGCATTGAAGGCCGCAGCACTCAGCATGTGTACCTCATCGATGATATACACCTTGTATTTGCCAATCTGGGGGGGAATGCGCACCTGCTCTATCAGGTGGCGTATATCGTCCACACTGTTGTTACTGGCTGCATCCAGTTCAAAGATATTGAAGGCAAAATCCTGATTGGGGTCTACTCCCGGCTCGCGGCTGTTGATGACTTTAGCCAGGATTCGGGCGCAGGTTGTTTTACCCACACCCCTGGGCCCGGTGAAAAGAAACGCCTGAGCAAGCTTGTTGCTCTCTATTTCATGCATCAGCGTTTCAGCCACATGCCGCTGACCCACCACGGCTTCAAAGGCGGTGGGTCTGTACTTGCGGGCTGAAACAACAAACTGATCCATCAGGGGTGCAAAATAAACAGGCCGCAGCTACCCTGACAACGGTTGTGGATTACTTGGCAAAGATTACTGGTTCAGCAGGTACTCCCTTTGGGAGAGGATATACAGTTTCAGATCCGATTTCTGGGGTTCTGTTAATTTGGCCTTGGGTGCCATGGCATCCAGAATCTGCCCCCATTTTTCCTCGCCAAACTTCGTCTCTGCAGGCACATCATGGCATTTTTTACAATCTGTATGGTAAATGGTATTTCCATTGTCCAGTTGTGCCTGAGTGGTTCCCGGCCAGCGCTTTTGCGCGATTTCAGCCTGGGTCATCGAAGGACCGGTTACCGGCATCGATTTCGTGTCCTTGCCTGCCGAAGCTTGTTTCTTTTTCACTCCGCAATGGAAAAACAGGGTCATACTCAGGCCCAGTGATAAAATGATGTATGCTTTTTTCATCTTCTTGAAAACAATTTGTTGCAACAAACATACACGATTTCTGCTAAATATCAGACATTAAGCATGTTTCCCTGCACCAACCGCTGTTTACAGTGTCTATGCCGGTCATGATTTTCCCTGTCACCCAAAAATGTCCTATACTTGCAACCCTATGTTATCCGATATTGAAATTTCAAGAAACGCTACCCTTAAACCCATTCATGAAATTGGTACAAATCTGGGCATTCAGTCAGATGATCTGATTCCCTACGGACGCACCAAAGCCAAAGTTCCGCTGAATTATCTGAATCCGGATAAGATGAAGCAGAGCAATCTGATACTGGTAACCGCCATCACCCCGAACAAAGCAGGCGTGGGCAAAACAGTAACCAGCGTGGGGCTTTCTCTGGGTCTCAACCACATCGGGAAAAAAGCCATTGTGGCACTGCGTGAACCTTCTCTGGGTCCGTGCTTCGGCATGAAAGGCGGAGCAGCAGGTGGCGGATATGCCCAGGTTCTGCCCATGGAAGATATCAACCTGCACTTTACCGGTGATTTCCATGCCATTACCAGTGCAAACAATATGATTGCCGCATTGCTGGACAATTATCAGTACAACAATAAAAATACAGACAAAGCGCTGGCAACTGTTTTGTGGCGCAGGGTTCTGGACGTGAACGACCGCAGCCTGCGCAACATTGTGAGTGGACTGGGCGGAGCCAGCAACGGCATTCCCACAGAAGCCGGTTTTGACATCACACCAGCCAGCGAAATCATGGCCCTGCTCTGCCTTTCTGAGAATCTGGAAGACCTGGAACGTCGTATAGACAATATTGTGCTGGGTTACCGTACAGACAAGACCCCATTTACTGTAAAAGACCTGGGGATTGGCCCTGCCATTGCCGTTCTGCTCAAAGACGCGATACTGCCCAATCTGGTGCAAACCACCGAAAATACCCCGGCCATCATCCACGGAGGTCCGTTTGCCAATATCGCACACGGCTGCAACAGTGTTATCGCCACCAAAATGGCCATGAGTCTGGCCGATTATGTGGTAACCGAATCGGGTTTTGGCAGTGATTTGGGTGCCGAGAAATTTCTGGATATCAAATGCCGGGTAGCAGGTTTACAGCCCAAATGCACAGTGGTTGTAGCTTCCCTGCAGGCCATCAAACTGCATGGCGGAGCTACCGAAAAAACCATGAGGGACGCAAATATGGATGCCCTCAAAGCCGGACTGAAAAATGTGGAACGCCATCTGGCTAACGTGAGCAAGTTTAGTCAAAGCGTGGTATTAAGCATCAACAAATACGGTTTTGATACGCAGGAAGAGCTGGATTTTCTGCAGAAATGGTGTGCAGAAAAAAATGTAAAATCTGCCATTAATGAATGCTTCGTATCCGGCGGTGCAGGTGCTGCTGCCCTGGCGCAGGCCGTGGTGGATACCATTGCAGCCTCACCTTCAGGTACCATCAACCATGCCTATGAACTGGAAGATTCCATTCCGGCTAAAATTGAAAAGGTGGTGAAACGAGTATATGGCGGTGATGGTGTGAAATTCAGTTCCAAAGCCGAGGGTAAACTGGCCCGTTTTATTGCCAATGGCTGGGATAAGTTGCCGGTTTGTATCGCAAAAACCCAGTACAGTTTCAGCGACGATATCGGCAAAGGCAATACGCCGGACGGATTTATCGTGACCGTGCAGGATTTGGTTATCAATGCCGGTGCCGGTTTTGTGGTGGCCGTAGCTGGTGATATCATGCGCATGCCCGGTCTGCCCAAAGACCCGCAGGCAAACCGCATCAAACTCATCGATGGACAGATTGATGGTTTGAGTTAAATTTGTTCATGCGCTTATTGTTTTTAGTGGCAATTGCCGTTGCCTCCAGTTCATGTTTTCTGCACAAAAAGAAAACCGAACCTGTGCAGGCCGCAGTCGCTGAAATCCCCAAACCTGCAGACCCCGCAGGCCCCGCGAAACCTGAGCCTCCGGTTCCTTCACATCCGGCAGCACCCAAGACCTCTGTACCCCGATTTGTACGCGTTCCCATTTCATCCACGGGTGCAGAAATTTATATTCCCAAAACCCCAGCCGGAACCAACCCCGAATTCGAACTCACCTATTCTGAAGATTCTTCCGGCGTGTATACAACTGATGTGGTGGTTGACAGTTTTCATTTTGCCGCAGTTTTTATTCAATTAAAACAAGCTGCAGAAAAAACAGACCGGGAAGAATTGCTTATCCACTACCTTGATTTTTTGAAGGGGCAGTTTGGTATCACCCAATATGCCGGCTATGGCAAAGGACATACCTTAAACCGATGCGATTCTTGTATTGGTGTGATTGATTACTGGGCTGCGGCTGATGAAACCCAATACAGTGTGAAGGGATGGATGGATGAAGGAAAACACATGGCTGTCCTGATTCTGTACGGTAAAGGAGATTATCCGTATTACAACGTGCAGGACATGTTCCTGAACGGCATTCTTTTTCCGGGGAATTAGCCCGTCAATTTTCAGTGTTTCGGATTCCCGGCAGTTTTTGACACAGGTCAAAGCGAGCCCGGAGAAAGAGACTGTAATTTGCCCCGAACAATCTGCATGCGCCCAGCCTCAGTTTACAGAAAGTATGGGTATTATCTGCTGAAATTCGGAACGGTTCGCAAGGTAATAAATCTATTGCACAATCGCCTGGAACATCGTCTGAACAGAACCCTGCTTTCAAGTCACCCGTATAAAGTCACCATAGATACCGGCAGTTTTTGCAATCTGCAATGTCCGGGTTGTCATACAGGCATCAAACATCAGGAAATGCTCACTCCAGCTTTTTTGAAACCTGAAGCTTTCAAATTTTTATTCAATCAGGTAAAAGACCATGTGTTCAGCATTGCCCTTTACAATTGGGGAGAACCCTTTCTTAACAAAAACATTTTTGAAATGATTGCACATGCGACGGCAAGCCGGGTGGGCACAACCATTCACACCAATTTCAATCATTTCAATGAAAAAATGGCAAGAAAAACGGTGGAATCCGGACTAACCCATATCTATCTGAGTATAGACGGAGCCACACAGGATACCTATGTAAAATACAGGCAAGGCGGCAATCTGGACACCGTTCTCGACAATCTGAAAACCATGCTTCAGGTGCGCCGTGAGATGAAAAGTAAATTTCCGCTAATTACCTGGAAATATCTCATTTTCGAACACAACCGACATGAAGTGGAAGCGGCCAGAAAAATGTCCATAGAAATGGGCTGCGATGATTTTGAAACATTTGTAGGAAGTCCGCATTTGTGTGATATTTATGATGAAGCAGGTGATTACAAAAACGCTTCCAGAGACATGCGTGATTTCCCTGACACCTGTTCCAGCTTATGGTCCAGTATATACATCCATTCCGATGGCACTGTGTTTCCCTGTTCGCTGGCATTCCGGCAGAAAGAGTCATTTGGAAATCTGTTTGAAAAACCATACTCAGAAATCAGGAACAACAAACCTTACACTTCGGCTCGTTCTATGTTTTCTGAAAAGTCTAATAAAACAGAGATTCCATGGCCCTGCAGGGGTTGCAAGTATGCTATGAAATGTAAGGCAATGATTACAGATTAAGATACAGATTCACTGTTTCTGTCGAAAAGCGTAAAGGACATTTTTTATCCTGCATACATTTGTAATTACTTCCGTATGACACCTTTTACCTTACGACCTTTTACGCCCGACGACATTCCCAGCCTTGCCATTGCCGGCAACAACCCAAACATTTCCGGCAACCTTACCAACCGGTTTCCACATCCGTACACTGAAGAACATGCAGCTGCCTTTATACAGATGGCTGGCAGTACGGACCCTGTCCGGATTTTTGCTATAGACATTGGTGGTCAGGTTGCAGGTGGCATCGGCATCCATCCTCAGGAGGATATTTGGCACAACAATGCTGAACTGGGCTACTGGGTGGCCGAACCCTTCTGGGGGCAAGGAATTGTGACAGAAGCCATCCGCCGCATGCTGGACTTTGCTTTTACCCGGCTGCCTAATAAACGCATATTTGCACGCCCGTTTGGCCGAAACATTGCTTCGCAAAAAGCGCTGGAAAGAAATGGCTTTATCCTTGAAGCCCGCCTTACAGGGACAATTGAAAAAAACGGAAATGTGGAAGACGAGCTCATTTACCGGATTTGGAGACATGAATGGGAGCAAAAAACAATTGGATGACTTTCTGTCCGGACAGTACAATTTTGGTTTTTAATACGAAACATAGGGAGTGCGCATTAAACCTTTGAGAAAAAAAGTAGACTATTCAAGCCGTTTTATATATTTGCCCTTACATATCCTACTCATTATGAAAAAAATCACATTCATTTTCGGCATTGCCACCATGGCCATGATGGCTGCCTGCGGCGGATCCAACGATTCCAATGCTACACCGGCTGAAGACACAACCAAGAAAACAGAAGCTGCACCTACCAGCCAAACTCCAGAAGCTACGCCTCCTGCAGAGAACCAACCTGCTGCAACCCCCGAATCGAAAGATCCCGGAACCAGCGTGAAGGTAAACAAAGAAGGCGCCAGCATTGAGACCAAATCCGGTGACGCCGGAACCAAAATCAATGTAGGCAAAGGTGGTGCGAGCATTGAAGTGAAAAAATAAATTTCAGACTACCATTGAAAAGCCCGGCCTTAAAGCCGGGCTTTTCATTTTCACCCCTGCAGCAATCTGAACCTGCCACCTGCTGGTTCGCATACCCTTTTTCCCTATTTTTGCAGCCCGGTTTTTACCAAAACCCCGACATGAAAATCCTTGTTTGCATCAGCGTGGTGCCAGATACCACCACAAAAATTTCCTTTACAGACAACAACACCCGTTTCAACAATCAGGGTGTTCAGTACATCATCAACCCTTACGACGAGCTGGCGCTGACCCGGGCTATGGAACTCGCAGAAGCTTCCAATGGCACAGTGCATGTAATCCATGTGGGTACTGCGGATTCAGAAGCAAGCATACGCAAAGCCCTCAGTATTGGTGCCCATGAAGCCATTCGCGTAAATGCAGAACCCGCCGATGCGCAGTTTGTGGCAGCACAGATTGCTGCTGTTGCGCAGAATGCCGGATACGACCTCATTCTTACCGGTCGTGAAAGCATAGATTACAACGGAGGCGCAGTTTGCGGTCTGTTGGGTCAACTCCTTGGCATCCCTTCGGTGAATGTAGCCAGCAAAATAGATGTGTCTGCAGGCACAGCAACTGTGGAGCATGACATAGACGGAGGCCGGGAAGTGGTTACCGTGCAGTTACCTGCCGTAATCAGCGCACAAAAAGACCTGTGTGAACCCCGCATTCCCAATATGAGGGGAATAATGGCCGCGAGAACCAAACCCCTGCAAATTACAGAACCTGGCGCTGCCACTGCCGCATCGGGATATGTCGCCTTCGAATTGCCTGCTCCAAAACAAGGGGTGAAGCTGATTGATGCGGAAAATCCTGCAGAATTGTTATATTTGTTAAGAAACGAAGCGAAAGTAATCTAATTCCAGATTCCATGTCTATTATAGTATTTGCCGAAACCACCGAAACCGGATATAAAAAATCTTCCCTGGAGGCCGTAACTGTAGCCCGTGAAATTGCCAACCGCACTCAGGCCGGTCCTGTGGTAGCTGTTGTAAATGGGCAGGCATCTGATGCTGCCTCTCTGGGCAACTATGGCGCCGACGAAGTTCTGGTGCTTCCCGGCTCTGCCACCCACTCCCCTGATGCCGCTGCCGCTATGCTGGCTGAACTGGCCCGGAATAAAAACGCAGCCACGGTCATCATCAGCAACAACTACACCGGCAAAAGCATTGCACCTGCTGTAGCCACAACCCTGAACGCATCACTGGCCACCAACGTGATTGACTACCCGGATACCAGTGCAGGTTATAAGGTTAAACGCGGTGTATTCTCGGGCAAAGCATTTGCCTGGGTGGAACTGAAACAGCCTGTAAAAGTGCTGGCCATAACACCAAACAGTTTTGAAATTCGCGAATCAGGCGGAAGCGCCACTGTTGCCGACGCCGGTGTGCAAGTTGCAGGCAGTCGGCTGCAGATTCAGTCAGTGAATAAAGTGACCGGTAAAATTCCCCTTACCGAAGCAGAAATCGTGGTGAGTGGTGGACGTGGAATGAAAGGACCGGAAAACTGGGGCATGATTGAAGATCTGGCTAAAGCGCTGGGGGCAGCAACAGCCTGCAGTAAACCAGTTAGCGATATGGGCTGGAGGTCTCACAGCGAGCATGTGGGACAAACGGGAATTACCATCAAACCCAACCTTTACATAGCCATCGGAATCAGTGGTGCCATTCAACACCTGGCAGGTGTAAGCAGCAGCAAGGTAATTGTTGCTATCAACAAAGACCCGGAGGCACCATTTTTCAAGGCCGCCGATTATGGAATCGTTGGGGATGCATTTGAGGTTCTGCCTAAGTTGATTGCTGCCGCTACCGCCACATCTCACTAAGTAATTCCGGGAATGAGCCAAAAAGCCGAACTTGAAATTCTATCCATCGTGCCGGCCCATTCTCAGGGAGCCTATACACTGGTCCTGGCCGAAAAAAACGGTTCCCGCAAACTCCCTGTCCTCATCGGTGGATTCGAGGCACAGGCCATAGCCATGGAGCTGGAAGGCATGAAACCCAGCCGGCCCCTCACCCACGATTTAATGGTGGATTCATTCAATGCTTTCGGGGTTGAAGTGACGGAGGTTTATATCCACAGTTTGTCTGAGGGCATATTCTTCTCCAAAATTTTGTGCAGCCTAAACGGGCAAAACTTCGAACTGGACAGCCGTACCAGCGACGCCATTGCCCTGGCGGCCAAATTTCACTGTCCGGTATATGCCGATATGCAGTTGCTGGATGAAGCAGCCTACGAAATTGAAGAGCACGACGAAGTTGCCCCTGCAGATGAACCCGGCCGTGTGGTACACGATGATCTGGTGCCGGTGAGCAAGTCGCACAGCGGGTATTCTTCTTTCTCTATGGACGAACTGGAAAATCTGCTGGAAGAGGCAATCCGTGACGAGGATTATACAAAAGCCGCCAAAATCCGTGATGAAATTGCGCGGAGGAAAAAATAAATCACTGTTCACAATTGCGGCCCTGTTTGGGGTCGCTTTTTCTTATGCGCCAAAGCCTAAATTCAAAACATCCAAACTCTGGGGGAACTGGCATTATACAAGTGTAGTAAAAAACGGGATACAGATTTTACCCTATCCGAATGTCAATGACACCATGCATTTGTACAATCAGAAAAAGCCGCAATTTCAATACAGAATTCATGCATGGAATAAATTCGAGCAAGGGTTAGTCTCTATCATTTCTGTGCCTGCTGACAGCTCCCCGTATCACAAAGCCCTTGAATTTTCCTATTGGCCTTTCGATAAAAAACCCCGCAGATTTCACATCATGCACTTGTCAGATTCTCTCGTCATTCGCGAAGGAAAAACCTGGTTTCACTATCATAAAATACATCCATGACAGTGTATAGCATCAACGGCCATGTAGTAGAAGAAAACACACCGGTTTTTGCAGCTTCAAGCCGTATTTATCGCTATGGAGATGGCTTTTTCGAAAGCATGAAACTATCGGCCGGCAGGGTACTGCACCTCGATTTACACTTTATCCGCATCCGCAAATCGGCCATGTTATTAAAGATGGAATTGCCGGTGGATTTCAATTCGGAAATTCTTGAAAAATGGGTTATCGCCGCAGCTGAATTTGCCGGCACCGAGAATGCCAGGGTGCGCTGCACCATCCTGCGCGAAGGTCCGGGCCTTTATACCCCCGTCCAATCCGGTGTTACCATCGTACTGGAAGTAAATAAAACAGATACCCGGTCCTACGAATGGAACGAGACAGGTCTCTCGCTTGGCGCATATCGTGAAATGAGTAAAAATGCGAATTATCTGAGTATGCTGAAGAACACATCAGCCTTGCTGAATGTTATGGCCGGCATATACTGCAAGGAAAACGGATACGATGAGTGTGTCATTTTCAATGACCAAAACCGGGTTGCAGAAACCAACAGTTCAAATTTATTTATGGTATCCGGAGATTTTGTGGCAACCCCTCCCCTTACCGAGTATTGTGTAGACGGGGTTATGCGCAAAGTCATCATCCAGCTTGCCCAGGCCTATGGATATACTGTGCACGAACAAGCCATTACTGAAATCAGTTTGGGGGCTGCCGATGAGATATTTCTCACCAGTGCCACACGTGGAATACGCTGGGTACGAACCTACAACGGCAAACCCCTGAAACACAACGTTTCCCAGGTCCTGTTCGGATTGCTGAACCGGGATTGATTTTTCTGCAACGTGGCCTGTCTTTCGGTTCGGGCGGTATCGCCCCACTTCAGTGCATTGCTCTGCTCACGCAATATTTAGCAGCCATCCGTCCGGCCCTTCCTTTGTCATTTTTTACCTGATTTCATACAAAATACATTTTATTTTCCGCAGAATCGTTTAGTTTTGTTTCACTCCATGCGCAAAGTCATCCTTGCAATCGTTCTTTTTTGCCTGATTATTCCTATACAGGCTCAGTACAATCACCAGTTGGGAGTGAATGTAAGTACATTTGTTAAGCAATTTCTCGTATTTAACAGCAACAACCTGCCCGAAGCAAATCCATATCTGGTTACATACAGACATATGGGTAAAAAATGGAACTGGAGGGCAGGATTGGGTGGCAATTACCGTTTTGACAATACAGACAATCAGGCGAGCAAAGTCTACAGCGAATCGGATACCCGCAAACTGAATTTCCGCACTGGACTGGACAAAACCATACCTGTATCCCCTAAATGGAATATTTATCTCGGCGCTGATCTGTTTACACTACAGTCCAATGAAAAAACATACAGCCGTTTCACCAATTCAGGGGGATTCACAACCCATTCTAATATAAAACGCAGAGAATCCTGGTATGGCATTGCGCCCAATACAGGAATAGAATGGCGATTTAATTCGCGCATTTCACTGTATACCGAAATGTATCTGCAATGTTACCGGCGCATGAGCTCCGAAAAAACCTGGAGTGTCAATTCTCAGGGGATTTCCAGTACACCCAATCAAAATTTCATCAATTCAGGTAATATTTCTTTTACCATGCCAGTATCCGTATTTTTCAACGTCCTGCTTTAAACCTATCCCATGAAAACAACACAGAAAATTCTGCTGAGTGCAGCCATCATCACCACAGTGTTGGCAGCATGCCGAAAGAACGGTTTGACCCAACAATTGCCTGAAGCCACTGTGCAACAGGATGTGTTTGCTGTGGATTACTCCAATACAGATAAAGCCGGAAGTCAGCTCAGGGCAACAAACATCAACAATGCGTATGCCGCATTGGGCCGTGTCCTTTTTTATGATACGCGTCTCAGTTTAAACGGAACCACGAGTTGCGGAAGTTGCCATAAACAGGAACTGAGTTTTGCCGACAATACTCCTACAAGTGGTGGATTCAGCAATTTACAAACCCACCTCAATTCGATGGCCATTGTGAACATAGGCCGCAATTCCGGATTCTTCTGGGGTATGAGGGCAGGAAGCTTGCAAACACTTGCACTCATGCCGGTATCCAACCACCGTGAAATGGGATTTGAAGACCTTAATGAAATGGTGGAACGCGTTAATTCTATCCCCTTTTACAAAGAGAATATGAAACGGATTTCTGGTTCCGGAAAAATGTCATCCTGGGATATTTCCAATGCGCTTTCCAATTTCCTTTCATCCATGCAAAGTTTCAATTCAAAATTTGACCTGTACAGAACGTCAAATCCTGAGAATGAAGATCAACCCGGATTGACTGCACTTGAGAACAAAGGAAAGGATTTGTTCTTTCACAAATACAACTGTGCAACCTGCCATTCCGGTTCCAGCAACATGAGCTTTGGCTGGGGACAGAGTTCAAGTTCTGCCAACATAGGTTTGGACCCTGCCGGCACATTAAGCGGTGATTCCGGAAACTTCAAAGCGCCTACACTGCGCAATATAGCACTTACAGCTCCCTACATGCACGATGGTCGGTTTCAAACCCTGGATCAAGTATTGGATCATTACAGCTCAGGAATAAAAATGAATCCCTCACTCTCCTGGATGTTTCGCGAGACCAACACAATAACCAAACAAACACAGGCAAAAAAATTAAATATTACACCTGATGAAAAATCAGCGCTGATTGCATTTTTGCATTGCCTCACAGACGAATCATTTACCCACGATAAACGGTTCAGCAATCCGTTTCTGCCATGAAAAAAATACTGCTTCTGATTAGTCTCTTTCTCAGTTCAGGGGCTTTGTTCAGCCAGGCTGAAGTGCGGCCGGTTGCGCCGGATACGGCACATACATCAAAACAACCCCGCTGGAGACTGCAGGCCGGGTCTGTAAATTTTGAGCAGCCCGTATCACTGGCAGAATTCAGAAAGCAGACAACGGTTCAGGTTATGCAGAAAGACGGGGAAAATTGGATTCCAGTAACTGATTTCCCTATAATCAGTTACACGTTCCACTGTGCAGGAAAAAAAGCAGGCATGTATCAGGTCGTTTTCAACAGCAATCGTCTCGATGCCATTCAGTTTCTTTTGAAGGATTTACAGGAGGGTGATTTTATTATGTTTACCAACATTAAAATCCAAACGGCTGCGGGCGATGCTTACCTGGAAAATGCTTCTGCACAGATCATTCCATGAAGCAGCTCCACTGGCAGATTTCATGGATTGGCTTCATCCGTTTTTCATCCCAAATACCAACCACACGGCGGCTAAAATAAGCACGAATGCCACACCGTAGCGCCAGTGAAATGCCTCTCCCTGAAATACAAACAGGGCCAGAATGGTAAACACGGCTATGGAAATGACTTCCTGAAGTATTTTCAGCTGAAACAAATCCATGGTTCCGCCTGTTTCACGGCTGCCCAGCCGGTTGGCCGGCACCTGCAGCAGGTACTCAAAAAAAGCCAGACCCCAGCTGAACAGGAAAATTCCGGCCATGCCGTATTTCAATAACAGCGGATGGGATTTCCATTTCAGGTGGCCATACCATGCCAGGGTCATAAACACATTGGAACTCACCAACAAAATCACTGTAAACAAATTGCGCATGTTGCAATTTTACATCAAACAGCAGCAACCACAGTGAAGTACCCACTATGCATTCTTCTCCGCCTTTCAAACGGAGGATTTACTCCAATCAAGGCACTGCCTATCTTCGCAGGCCATGTTCACACGCTTAACGGTAAAAATCTTACAACTGTTTCCCAATCTCCGCTACAAAATCTGGCAAATTCTGTACAACCAGTTTGCCGGCCGCATCCGCCTTTCCGACTGGCGGTTTATGAATTACGGATATGCGCTTTTTCCCGGAGAAACCGAACCCATTTCCGTTGATGCCCGGGATGCTGCAGACCTTTATGGATTCCGTTTATACAGCCATCTTATCTCTCAGGTTCCGGTAAGTTCTGAAACACAAATACTGGAAGTGGGCAGCGGAAGGGGCGGTGGGTCCTTTTTTATCTCAAAATATCTGAAACCCGCTTCTGTGACCGGTCTGGATTACGCACCCAGGGCAACTGCCTTTTGCAATAAGAACTATGTCTGTTCCGGACTGCAGTACATTACCGGAAACGCCATGCAACTACCGTATGACAATGACAGTGTGGACATCGTCATAAACGTTGAATCCTCGCATGCCTACCCCTCTTTCGATACCTTTATATCTGAAGTTTGCCGTGTGCTGAAACCCGGTGGTTGTTTACTGCTTGCCGATTTCAGGAGTGCAGGTGAAGTGACCGGTGTACAGCAAAAAATGGGAAATTTTCCTTTGTCAGAAATCCGGTTTCAACCCATAACGGACCATGTGGTGCTGGCCCTGGAAAAAGAGAATGACCGAAAGCTCAATCTCATCCAACAGCATGTGCCCCGCTGGTTTCAGAAATATTTTTTAGAATTTGCGGGAACCATTGGAACACAAACCTTTAGCCATTTTCAAAGCGGAAAAAAGGTCTATTTCAGCGGAATTTGGAAAAAGTCATTGAACGGATAACCGACCGCATTCTGTAAGTTTGTAACACAGCATCCTTAGCCTGGGTTCTGTATCACACCCTCCGTGAAAAAACAACTTCCACTCCTGTTTTTGTGGGTTTTTCTGCTTATACCCTGCAGAATATTTTCGCTGCATATACTTATTTCAGATAAAGACAAAACCACATCTGTTGGCTACCAGTGTGAATACAGTATAGACAAAACCGGTTCTGCCAGCTTGTCGCAGATGAGCCGGTCACACTTTGAAACCTTTCATCAGAAAAATCTCAATTTCGGACTTACTCCGGATACATATTGGTTTCGTTTTCAACTCAGCAACGCCACCGCGGAGAATCACCTTCTGCTGCAACTTTCCTATGCACACCTGGACAGTATTGAAATTTTTACCATGGGCAAAGACAGTGTTGTTCATCGCCAAACCGGAGGTGACCTGTACCCTTTAAGCCAGCGACAAATCAGCAATCAGCATTTTTGTTTCAGGCTGCCCATACCCTCCTCCACCTCAGCCTGGGTTTACATCCGCATCCACACCACCAGTTCATTGCAGGCCCCTGTTACCATTTCCACCGAACCCACCATGGTGCAACATATACAGCAGCAAAACCTGTTGTATGGACTTTACTATGGCGTTATGCTGGTGATGATTCTCTACAACCTTTTCATCTTCTTTTCCCTGCGGGATATCCGCTATATTTTTTATTCCATCAGCATTTTCTTCAGCCTGCTGTTTTTTCTGGTTTTCAACGGTCATGCGGCCTGGCTTATCTGGCCGGATTCTATTCAATGGAATCAGGTTTCGGTGCATTTTGCCATGGGCATGCTCACAACCACCACTTCCTTATTTGCCAGCAATTTTCTTGAACTGCGGCGCTATGCGCGCAGGTTCAATTATATCATGATTGCCAACATGGTAGCCGGGTTATTCGTGGTGGGGAGTCTGTATATACTTCCCATCCCGCTGCTCACCCGTATCTCCACGTTCCTTATTCTTTTCAACACCCTTTGCCTGGTTACTTCCGGTTTTGTGGCATGGCGCAGGGGAAACAAAGCTGCAAGGCTATTCGTTTATGCCTGGATTGTCTATCTCCTCGGGGCTCTGCTCCTCATTCTGCGCAACCTTGGGATGATACCGGCCACAGCCTTCACATCCAATATCGCCAACATTGGCTCTATGGCAGAAGTGGTGCTGCTCTCCCTTGCACTTGCAGATAAATACAGGATTATCCGTCTGGAACGTGAAAGTGCGCGTGAAGAATTGCTGCGCGTGCAAAGGGATGCCAATATTGTACTGGAGAAGAAAGTAAGTGACCGTACCCGGGAACTGCAACAGCAAACCGAAAAGGCTGAATCCCTTCTGCTGAATATCTTTCCTGTGGAAATTGCAGAAGAACTAAAAGCTTCAGGAAAATCTCTCGCCCGCCGGCATGAGCATGTCACCGTGATGTTTACAGATTTTGTCAATTTCACCCGCTTCAGCGAAAACATGAGTCCGGAGTCTTTGGTATCTGAACTGGATGCCTACTTTGGTAAGTTTGATGAAATCATAACCCGGCATGGCCTGGAAAAAATCAAAACCATAGGCGATGCTTACCTGTGTGCCGGGGGAATACCTACTTACGATCCGGACCATGCCATCAAAGTAGTGGCGGCTGCCATTGAAATCCGCGATACGGTACAACGCTGGCGGGAAAAACGGGAGTCGAAAAACCTGCCCGCATTTCAGTTGCGCATAGGTATACACTCAGGACCAGTGGTGGCCGGGGTTGTGGGCACACGCAAATTTGCCTGGGATATCTGGGGCGATACGGTAAACATCGCAGCCCGGGTAGAGCAGGAAGGACAACCAGGTCGGATCAATATCAGCCGTGCCACCTGGGAACTCATTCAGGAGAAATACACCTGCACCCCGCGCGGACTTGTACACGCCAAAAACAAGGGTGAAGTAGAAATGTACTTTGTGGACTAGGTTGCCAGGTGCAATAGCCATACAAACTTTCCGGATGAAGTTATCCGGAAAGCCCCTTTTCTAAATTCTATCAGGTATGAAACTTAGTTTTCCAGAAAAGGATACCGGTAATCTTTCGGCGGTGTAAACGTTTCCTTGATGGTGCGCTGACTTACCCAACGCAACAGATTCACCTTGCTGCCGGCTTTGTCATTGGTACCGCTGCCGCGTGCCCCGCCAAAGGGCTGCTGACCCACTACTGCACCTGTAGGCTTGTCATTGATATAAAAGTTACCACTGGCATTGCGCAATCCCCAGGTCGCTTCCGTTATAGCCTGCCGGCTTTGGGCAATCACAGCACCTGTAAGCGAATATTCACTGGTTTTGTCCACCAGATCAAACATTTTGTTCCAGTCTGCCGCATCGTAAATCCAAATGGTCAGTACCGGACCAAAGATCTCCTCGCACATGGTGGTATAATCAGGGCGGGGTGCCATCAGTATGGTAGGCTCGATAAAATACCCTTTGCTTTTGTCGAAGTTGCCACCGCACAGAATTTCCACGCCATCGCGTTTTGCCTGTTCTATGTACGAGCTGATTTTATCAAAGGCTTTCTCGTCAATCACGGCATTCACAAAATTGCCAAAATCTTCTGTAGGTCCCATTTTCAGGGTTGCCATTTCACGCACCAGTTTCTCTTTCACTGCAGGCCACAAATTGGATGGAATATATACACGGCTAGCCGCAGAGCATTTCTGCCCCTGAAATTCAAATGCACCACGCACAATTGCAGCCACCAGCACATCCGCATCTGCACTTTCGTGGGCGAGAATAAAGTCCTTGCCACCGGTTTCACCCACAATACGGGGGTAACTGCGGTACTTGGCTATGTTATCTCCCACAGTTTTCCATATATGCCTGAAAACCCCGGTGCTGCCTGTAAAATGAATACCTGCGAAGTCGGGATGATGGAAAATCACATCTCCTGCGTCCGGGCCACTCACATACACCAGATTGATCACCCCATCCGGAAGTCCGGCTTCACGGAAAACCTTCATCAGCACGTTGGCGCTGTAAATCTGGCTGTTGGCCGGTTTCCATACCACCACATTGCCCATCATTGCAGCGCTGGTGGGCAGGTTGCCTGCAATGGCAGTGAAGTTGAACGGCGTAAGTGCAAACACAAATCCTTCCAGGGGACGGTATTCCAGCCGGTTCCATATTCCTTTGCTGTTGGCAGTGGGTTGTTCACCATAGATTTCTGCCATGTAATGTACATTGAACCGCAGAAAATCAATCATCTCACAGGCACTGTCTATTTCAGCCTGATAGGCGTTCTTGCTCTGTGCAAGCATGGTTGCACTGTTGATTGCCCAGCGGTAAGGTCCGGCCAACAATTCAGCTGCTTTTAAGAATATGGCAGCACGTTGTTCCCAGGGCATGGCTTCCCATGCGGGTTTGGCAGCCAGTGCAGCATCTATTGCCGCCTGCACATGGCTTTTATCTCCATTGTGGTAAAATCCGATTTTGTGTGCCAGATCATGCGGCGGATAAATATCACTTGTATTTCCGGTGCGCACCTCCTGCCCGTTGATGTACATGGGTATATCCTCTACTTTTGACCTGGCTTCAGCCAGCGCAGCCTTCAATTTGGTGCGTTCAGCACTGCCCGGGGCGTAGTCCAGCACCGGCTCATTTACAGGGTTGGGGAGTTTGAAAAAACCGTTCATATTTTAAGGGTGCAAAGGTACGAAGGGAAAAGGAATCGTGGAACCGTAGATTGGCGGAGTGGGTGAAAGCAGGAATGACAAAATTCGTCTGGTGCCAGAGCAGGAAAATCTGTGTGTGGAATGGACAGAACCGGGATGTGCAAAAACAGACAATTTCCATTCATTACGGGAAATAGTTTGCTAGCTGCAAGATGTCCTGATTTTGGGCTTCGGTGCGCAAAACAATATCGTCCCAATCGCTTTATATTCGTACATGATTCCGATTGAATCCCTGCGCAAACTGGCCCTTTCGTTTCCGGAAACATACGAAGAACCCCATTTTGAGAAAACCTCATTCCGGGTAAAAAAGAAAATCTTTGTGACGTACTATGCACAAACAAACACGGCCGTCATAAAACTTTCTGAAGTGCTGCAGCATGTGTTTTCAGCAGCTGACCCTGCATCCGTTTACCCGGTAAACAACAAATGGGGCAAGCAGGGCTGGACAACCATAGCGATGAATACGGTAAACCCGGATTTGTTCGCGGATGCCATAACCACCGCATACTGTGAGGTGGCACCCACAGACCTGGCAAAACAAGTAAGGCCTGCCGAAAATACCTAAGGAATAATAACGGGTGGATTTTCCCGGGCACACCCATCATTCAGCATCCTTTTCAAACAAAGGAGGCAACAGACGCTGAGAAACACACATCAAAACCACAGTGCATTCCGTATGAATCAGACCTGAATTCATCGATTGACCCCTATACAATTGCCAATAACAATTTACCTTTGATTGCTTTAACCCAAATCATTCCATTTAGAGCTTTTAACCAACCACATGAAATTAGGTGCATTCTCCATCAGCCTCAGCGTAAAAGACCTGGCTGTATCCAAATCTTTCTACGAAAATCTGGGATTTTCTGTTTTCGCAGGTGGTATGCAACAAGGCTACCTTATCATGAAAAATGAAAACGCCCTTATCGGACTCTTTCAGGGAATGTTTGAAGGCAACATCCTCACCTTCAATCCGGGCTGGGATGAAAATGCCCAAAACCTGGAACACTTTGATGACATAAGGGAAATCCAGAAACACCTGAAAAGCCGGCAGGTGGCTTTGGGTTCAGAGGCAGATGAAAACTCCACTGGTCCTGCCAGCCTCACCCTTACCGATCCGGACGGCAATTTGATTCTGGTAGACCAACACCGGTAAAATCCTTCTGCAGAATACGTATGAAAGCCGCAGTCTACCGCAAATATGGCCCGCCGGAAGTAGCAGGGCTGGAAGAAATTCCCAAACCTGTACCCAAAGAAAATGAAGTGCTTGTTCAGGTGCATGCATCTACAGTTAACCGCACAGATAGCGGATTCCGAAGTGCTGAATATTTTATTTCCCGCTTCTGGAGTGGCTTGTTCAAACCCAAATTTCCGGTACTTGGCTGCGAATTTGCCGGGGTGGTAGAAACCGTGGGGGATTCAGTTACCCGATTTAAGCCCGGAGACAGAGTCTTTGGCTTTAACGACAAACATTTTGGCGGACATGCAGAGTACCTGACCATCGCAGAAACAGACGCGATTGCCACTATACCTGCAGAAATGGACTTTGAAACCGCAGCAGCCCTTACTGAAGGTTCCCACTACGCGCTGGTAGATATACGTGCAGCCAAAGTAAAACCTGGCCAGGAAGTCATGGTGTATGGCGCAACAGGTGCCATAGGTTCTGCAGCAGTGCAATTGCTGAAATATTTCGGGGCCAGGGTTACGGCAGTATGTAATACCAAAAATACAGAACTGGTGCGTGGTCTGGGAGCTGATGAAGTCATTGACTACCAGACCCGGGATTATACACAAACTCCAGCCCGCTTCGATTTTATCTTTGATGCGGTGGGCAAAAGCTCGTTCAAAACATGCAAACCCCTGCTCAAGCCCAACGGTATTTATATTTCCACCGAGCTCGGAAAAAATGGTGTAAATATTCCACTGGCATTGATTACTCCGTTGCTCGGAGGCAAACGCCTGCTCTTTCCCCTGCCCACCATCAGCCAGTCTGATGTGGAGTTTTTGCGCATGCTTGCTGAATCCGGGGTTTTTAAACCGGTTATAGACCGAACCTATCGTCTGGAACAAATAACCGAAGCATACCACTATGTGGAATCCGGGCAGAAGACCGGCAATGTGATCTTGTCTGTGTATGCCGGATAATATTCATCAGAGATGAACGCTTTTTGGGGTAAGTTTTTACTGTTTGCAAGCCTTGTTATTCCTCTGGTATCGCAAGGTCAGCGATTGAAAAAAGGCCAAATTGCGCCTTTATTTTCCGGTATTGACATTCAGGGAGACACCATTGAATTGGGAAAATATAAGGGCAAAAAAATATTGCTGGCCTTTTTCAGATATGCCAGTTGTCCGGTCTGTAATGTACGTATGCACCAGCTCATCGAAAACCATGACAGCATTCAGGCCAAAGGATATCAAATCATCGCTGTATTTGAATCGGCGAACAACACATTGAAGGAATATGTAACCGAAACCCCGGTTCCATTTCCCATTATCGGAGATCCCCAACTGAGATTGTATAAAAAATACCGGGTAGAAAAATCCTTTTGGAAAACCGTTGGGGCCGGATTCAGCCGGAAAACCAAAAAAACAATGAAAGAAGGGCGTAAACTTTTTGCCAGAAAACACAAAAGGGATGGACACATTACCCGCATTCCCGCTGATTTCATCATTGATCCGAAGGGTATTATCATCAATGCCTATTACGGAAAAAACATTGGCGATCACCTGCCTTTGATTGAATTGCTGAAATAGATGAATAAAAATAAACCCCGGTCTGATATCAGCCGGGGTTTACGCGATCTATTCAGTTATTTCATGGGGTTCGGATTGCGATTTATTGCCAGAACACGGTCGTGGTTTTGCTTTCTCCGGCAAAATTCATGCGCAGAAAATACATGCCACTTTCCAGGTTGCAGTTTTCGCGATTCAACTTCAGGTCTCCAACGGAACGTGAAGTATAAACCATTCTTCCACCCGGTTCAAATACCTCCAGAACAAAAGGCTGATTGCAGCGAATATTCAGCACTCCCAGGGCAGGATTGGGAAATACTTTTACATCCGGTTTCATGGTTTCTTTCATCTTGGCAGAGTTGAGTATATTAAGACTATATCTGCGTTCTACGGCTTTGTAAAATGAATCGTTGGAAGATTTATAATTCCACACGGTTTGCATTTGATTATAACCATTTGCATTTACCTGATTGAAATATCGGCTTCCCTTTATCCACTTGCCGGAGTTGTTGTCCCAGCTGAATACATAGTAGGAGTCTATCCAACCGTGTGTGTTCTGAAAACTTGTGTTCTTTCCGGTTCCCTCCCATTTGCTGCTGGTTGTGTTCCATTTTTCATTGACACGAATGGTAACCACTTTCTTTGCGCCATAACTTAACAGCAAACGGGTGGAATTGTCATAACCGGATTTGCCTGCATTCCAGGTATAGGTGGTTTCCATCGCTATCGTTGAATCCGGGTTGTACTGGTATTCTTTTTTGTAATTTGGTTTAAGCATGCCGGATGAATACATTTCATAAAAAAGGGTAGCTACCAGGCCGGCTGATGTAAGGGCGTATTTGGATTTTCCATTGTCTCTCCAAACCTTGAGTGTTGAATCATATACCTGTGTCAAAATTTCGGTGCAAATGCCATTGGAATTGTTGGTATTGAAACTCACACCATTGAGCCACCATGTACCTGAAGGAAGGTGGTAATTGTCAAAGTCCGTCCCTATCAGCCATTTGTTGGAATCATACTTCCTGGTGGACCTGGTTGATGGCTGGAATATGTTGTTATTTTTATTCCATTTGTATACGATTTGCACCAGCTGTTGATTGTCTGCATTGAAAGTTGTGGTGCGTTTATAATTGTAATTTTGTTTTGAAACATCCATAAATGAATCAATCATCAATGTTTGATTTCCATTTTCATCGTAAGCATACACTGAAACGGATTCCTGCTCCCAGATAGAATTTGTACGGTTGTACACATATTTGATTTCGGCAGTGAGCAATCCCTTTTGGTTGTACTCGTACCGCATGGAATCAAACAATTCAAGTGTTCCTGTAGCTGATACCAGACTTCTGGAATGCATACCTTTTAATTGTCTGGTCCCGTCTTCAAAGCCGGTCTGTTGTGCTGCCAATCCTGAAATGGCGGCGAACAATGCAATTGTGAATTTTGTTTTCATATTGTGAAAGTTTTTTGTTGGTTATTGTATGATAAGAATCAGAAGGAACAGCAGGGCAATAACCATGAGTAAAAACAAAATATCCTGTTTTCCTATACTGCGCTGTTGCCTGATGTCCTGTGCTTTCTTCCGGTTCACGATGCAAACCTACAGGCACATTCTACACCCGTTTCAGCTTATATAGTATATCACCGGAATTCTGAGTATCCGGCATTTAAAGTGAGTAATTGACAAATTTGAAAGTAACAGGGCAACCTGTTTTCAGAACCGGCTGAACAACTGGAAGAATTCCTCCCGCTTGCTCCGTGAAATCCCTATTTCCGCGCCATCCGGCATAACAATATACCCACCGTCCCCTTTTACATACTTCTGAATATGGTTGATATTTACGAGAAACGAAGCATGCACCCTGGCAAATTCCTGACCGGCCAGTGTCTCATCCAGTTCTTTCAGGGTTTTAGCCACTGTAATTTTACGGCCGTCTGCCATATGCACCTTCGTGTAATTGCTGTCTGCCGCGCAGTAAAGGATATCTTCTGTTTTTACGAAAACCAGTCCCTCGCCGGTAGATAAAGCGATTCTGCTCACCTCCCTGCGTTTCGGACTCAGATTCTCCAGCAAAATTTCAAGCTGATCGGCATTGATGCTGCGCCTGGTTTGCTGAAAACGGGAAACTGCCTGTTTCAATTCATCCGGGTCTACAGGTTTTAACAGATAATCGATGGCTGAAAAACGAAATGCTTTTGCCGCAAACTGGTCGTAAGCAGTGGTAAAGATAACCCCGAATTGAAGAGGGGCCAGCGCTTCAAGCAGGTCAAAACCGTTCATCCCCGGCATTTCTATATCCAGAAAAACCAGGTCTGGCTTTAATTCTTTCAAGCCCTTCATGGCTTCGGCTCCCGAGGCAAAAGCTCCGATGGTCTGTACCTCGGGTACATAAGTTTTCAGCAACCACTCCATCATTTCAATGGCGGCACTTTCATCATCTATGATTACGGCTGTGATCATTGTACGGGTATTTTAAGTAAAACGCGGGTCCCTGCCGGGTTCCCATCGGGAGCATACAGGTCGGTAATTTCATAATGGTTGTTTACGGATTCACCATGCAGGTGACCAATCCGTTCATGAGTAAGCCGGATTCCATGGGATTTGCGGGTTGGATTCTTATCTGCTGCCAGTTCTGCTGCTTTCTGGCGTCCGATGCCGTTGTCTTCCACAACAATACAAAGCAACCCGTCTTCCATATCCAGTTGAATGGATAGCTTGCCCTTCCCTTCCTTGTGCATAAGACCATGCCATATGGCATTCTCAACAAACGGCTGAATGATAAGCGGTGGAATTTCCAGTTGATGAATGTCCACCGATTCTGAGACCTGAACGGTGTAATCAAACTTCTGGTCGAAACGGAACCGTTCCAGATCCATATACAGATTCAAAGCTTCGAGTTCAGATGCAACCGAAATACGTCGGTGTCTGGAATTGTCCAGCACCATGCGGATGAGTTTGGAAAACCGAGTAAGATACAGTGAGGCTGTGGCTGCGTCATTGCGGATAATATAGCGGTTGATGGAATTAAGGCTGTTAAAGATAAAATGAGGATTCATCTGGGCCCTCAATGCCTCCATCCTGCTTTCGGCAATCTGGCGGTTCAGGTCTGCCTTCAGTGCCGATTCTTCCCGGATTCGGCGCACACGCAGCAAATACATGGAAAAAATAAAACCAGACACCAGAAGAATCAGGAGAAAAATGAACCAGGTTTTTTTATAGAACCATGTTTGAATGGTTACTTTTACTGCCAGTTCCTTGCTCCAGATGCCTTCTGTATTCTGCACCCTTACTTTAAAAACATAATCCCCGGCCGGCAGATTCGTATACCCCGCAAAACGCCTGGAACCCGCTGATACCCATTCTTTGTCCCAGCCTTCCAGGCGGTAGGCAAAATTGTGGTATGACTGATCTGTAAAGTCGAAACATCCAAAATTGAATGAAAAAACTTCTTCGCCCGGTTGCACCACGAACCCGGGAATTGCGGGGGTCCAGGCCACAAATCGCTTGCTGGGTATGGTTAAACCATCTATATACATTTCCGGAACCGGAATACGGGTATTGATTGCTGCTTCATTCAACCGGCAGTATTTTCCCAAAACCGATATAAAAAAATCCTGACCCGGGTATTGCAAAAAGTTCATGCTAATTGAAAACCTCTCCATACCAACCGATTGATTGAAATATTGTATACTCCCCGTATGCGGATGTAAACGACCTGCTCCCCCCAGCCAGGCAAACCAAACCATATCACTTTTATCAACCCCTATGGAATACAGACGAAGGTCTTTTATCCCTTCTTCTTTGGCATACCATTTATACTGCAATGTATGGTCCGGGCCATACCACACATGCAACAGTCCCTGCTCATTCACCGCAAGCCATGCACCTCCTTTTGAATCGGCTGCAATACCTTTTACACTTTCAATTGTTAGCCTGGAAAATTCCGATTTTGCTTGCAGTACTCCGGCCGATTTTTCATGACCCAGAAATCCGATTCCCTGCTCACCCACTGCCCAGATATTGCCCCTGACATCTATCGTGGCGTAACGAAATGTTTTTACCGTTTTTCCATCATTCCCCAAAAAAGCCAGCGGTTTTTTCAGTGTGCTGCTTGCTGCTATAAATGGATAAATATAACCAGCCCTGGTGTGTACCCATAAGTTTCCATTCTGGCTTTGCAACAGATTGTTGTATTCCAGATCCTCATCCTGGGATTTTTGCTCAAAAACAGGATTTACCTGACGGAATTGACGTGTGGCAGTATGATAGGAATGGATATGATCTCTGCTCAGCACCCACAACAATCCTGTTTGGTCCAGTGCCATACTTTTTACCCTCATTTTGTAATCCCGGTCTGCCCTTACCGGCACAGAATAGGCTTGCAGTCTGCCGGTCGCAATATTCATCACATTCAAACCATTGCCTAAATCCGTGGCAAAATAAATTTCTCCAAGGGGCTTGTTTTCTATGATTTTGCGGATACTGAAAAGATGGCCATGCTGACTTTGACTGATGGGGAGACTGGTAAAATGGAATAAATCTGAAAATGGATTGTATCTCAGAACCGCGTTCTCATCGGATAATAGAATGGCTCCTCCGGGAAGCAATAAAATGTCTGACAAAAAATCAATTTTACCATCAGTGCCACTGATTAATTCATTGGTAAACTGAAAGGCATGGGTACGGCGGTTAAAAACGCCAAGTCCGCGGTCTCCGGACACAAGCCAAAGCTCCTCGGCATTCTTCTCGGCCATGTCGTATATGAGATTGTAAAAACCGAATTTCCTGGTTTCGAATAAATAATTTTCAAATTCTCCACTATGCCGGTTGTAATAATGCAATCCTCCCTCCCAGCTTGAAATCCAGAATCCACGGTCTGCGTCCGGTAACATTTTATTGAAACTGGCTTTTTTATAAATCAGGGGGTTTTTATCAGGATACTGAATATACGTAAATTCACCATTCAGGGGATTGAAACGGTACAATCCATTCTGTGTGCACAACCAGAACAATTGCTCATTTTCCTTAAAAATAAAATTAACCGTATTGTTTTCTACCTGATCTGTTTCTGATAACCGGGTGGTAATGTTTGGTAAGTCCCAATGTTGTCTCCTGCCTGTGTGAAAATTGTACATATTCAGTCCCAATCCATTGCCGCTGTACCAAATGGTTCCGTCCTTTTCTGCAAATCGCACACCCAACGTTTTGTCGGATTTGACAGATATCAGTTCTTTACCTGAAAGCACGTGTTTAAAGCACTGACATGCCGGGTCGTACCTGCTTATGGCGCCCTTGTGTGAACTCACCCATACGGTGCCATCCGGCGCTACATACAATCGTTGTCCATCATTATCATACAGTGAATTCGGACGACCTTCCTCGTGAAGAAAAACCTTAAACTGATGTCCGTCATAACGATTCAATCCATTCCTTGTTCCTATCCACACATAGCCGGAAGAATCGCAGGCCATGTGCGTTACCCAATGGCTGGAAATTCCGTCCTTTTCATCCAACACCTGAAAACGCAGATCCTGCAAATTCTGAGCATTCAAAGGGCTGCAGCAAAAGAAGGTCAGTTTAAGCATGGCTGAACAAAATGCTATAAAAGTCCGCATACTGCCAGACATTCTCCCATAGGGTATACCCGCTGTAACCGGCATTCGGAAAGGCTTCCATGGCTGGGCAGAAAACATACATAAAGACTTCAAAAACATAAATCAGCCGGTTCAGAAGCTGGCAAATTACGAAAATTTCGTGTGACACTTAATAATAGCATTACCCGAAACCCGTTAATCTTACCTGAAAATAATACAGAGCAAATCAAAAACCCTTTTCACTGCGGTTAATTTTGCGCAATGCGAAAAATCATCTTGCTGTTTTGTTATCTGGGTTTCATTTCTGCCGCATCATTGCAGGCCTCAAAACCACCGCGCAGGCCCAAAAACATTATACTCATTATCGGCGACGGAACCGGCCTGGCCCAGTTGTATGCTGCCTATACTGCCAAAGGTGGAAAGCTGAACATCTATCAGTTTGCCCAATACACCGGCCTTTCCATGACCAGCAGTTTTGATGACTATATTACCGACAGTGGAGCCGGTGGTACGGCCATATCTGCCGGCAAAAAAACCCGGAATGGTATGGTTGGCACCGGACCGGATTCCATGCCGATTCCCACGCTGCCAGAGCTTGCTGCAGCCAAAGGCTTATCCACGGGGACTGTGGTAACCTGCGAATTAACCCATGCTACACCTGCTTCCTTTTTTGCACACCAACCTTCGCGAAAAATGTATCCGGAGATTGCAAAAGATATGACCAATGGCAGAGGAGACCTATTGATTGGCGGTGGTTACCCTTATTTTGATACTGCAGAACTTCGCAAACGGGGTTTTACCACGAGCATTGGCATGGAAGCCATGAAAAACAATACCGGAAAACGTCAGATCTGTTTTTACAATACCGACAGTTCAGTACAAAAGGCCACTGTGCGGGGCAACGCACTGGAAATGGGTTGCAGACATGCAGTTCAAAAATTATCGCGCAACAAAAAAGGGTTCTTTCTGATGGTGGAAGGCAGCCAGGTAGACTGGGGCGGACATGACAACGACAGCGCGTATTTGCTGAATGAAGCGCTGGACCTGGACTCTGCTGCAGGTTTTCTTTTCCGGTGGGCAATGACAGACAAGCGTACACTGGTGATAGTAACCGCTGACCATGAGTGTGGGGGACTTACACTGCACGGAAAAAACACCTGGACCGGACATCCGGTGATGCATTTCAGCACAGGACATCATACCGCAGAACCCGTTCCTGTTTATGCTTTCGGCCCGGGTGCAGCACATTTTACAGGTGTTTATGAAAATACAGAACTGTTTTTCAGGATGAAAAAACTCCTGCGATTGTAGTGTAACAGATTCAATCCTGCGCCCTTCGGCCACCCATTCCAACATGTTCACCCCTATGCTGTCATTTTCAAAAATTTCACACCTTCAGCAACTGAGAAACCATGACCCGCAATTTGAAAAGCTCAGCTGAATGTAAGTTTTGTACTTTCGCAGTGTGCAGTCCACATTTAGTATTGTAATACCGGCCCGCTACGCAAGTACCCGTTTTCCCGGCAAACCCCTCGCCGACCTGAATGGGAAAACCATGATAAGAAGGGTATTTGAAGCCGCAAGTGCTGTGCCTGGTGCACAGGAAGTGATCATTGCCACGGATGACGAAAAAATTTATGACCATACCCATTCATTTGCCCGCACGGTGCTCACACGGCCAGATCATCCCAGTGGCACAGACCGCTGTGCAGAAATATTGGGCCATTTGATGAAACCATGCGATGTGGTTGTGAATTTGCAGGGTGACGAGCCCTTTATCCGGCCGGAACAGGTTTTGCAACTTGTGGGTTTGTTCAGCGATCCCGGCGTACAGATCGGAACACTGAAAAAGGCACTGTACAATGCAGAAGAAACCGACAATCCCAATACAGTAAAAGTTGTTTGCGACCGCCGTGGACGTGCTCTGTATTTCAGCCGCAGCCGTATTCCTTACTATCGGGAACCGGGTCCGGAGGTGCAATATTTCCGGCATATCGGCATGTATGCATACCGGGTGGGTACATTGCAGGAAATTTCGGGTCTGCAACCGTCTGTATTGGAAAACGCAGAAAAGCTGGAGCAACTGCGTTGGCTGGAAGCGGGCTACCATATAGCGGTGGCTGAAACCAACTGGCAAAGTCCGGCTATAGACACACCGGAAGATCTGGAGAAAGCCCTGCTGTTCATGAAAAATCTATCATCTGAATAGGCAGGCTTTCGCGGTCAAAAAAGAACCATTCACCTGCTCCAAACCGTTCATTCACCTATTTTGCAATTTTGGAGGGTTAATACAGGGCAACCTTTGCCATATCAAAACAAACGAACGATGAACTACGAAAACAAAAACGACAAATTTGCTTCCATGGATTTGGGAGAACTGGAGAAAAAACATCAACGCGGACGAATCTGGGCAGGTATAGTGCTTGTAGCGGGCGGACTGCTCTGGCTGGCCCATGCCTTGAATGCCCCACTGCCTGAGTGGCTGTTTCACTGGCCTTCAATTCTGATCCTGGTGGGCGCCTACATGCTGGGCAAACATGGTGCGCGCAAACCGGGCGGCTTTATCGTAATGGGTATTGGTGTTGTATTTATGGCAGAAAGAGCCCTGCCGGGTCTGTCCATTCACCATCTTATGTGGCCTGCAGTTATCATCATTGTGGGTCTGTTTATGATGCTGAATCCCTGGAAAAGAAAATTCAACCGGTATTCCACATCCGGTCCTGCATTCGGGGGTGATACAGAATTCAGTCAGGACGAAATACTGAACGTAAATGCTGTATTTGGCGGGGTAGATAAACATATCATTTCTAAAAATTTCAAAGGAGGGCAGGTCAATTGTGTGTTCGGCGGTGCAGAACTCAACCTCATGCAGGCCGATATACAGGGTGTTGTTTATCTGGAAGTAAACACGGTATTCGGCGGAATAGAATTGTCCGTTCCTGCACACTGGAACGTAAAGTCCGAAATAACAGCCATACTGGGAGGTGTGGACGACAAACGTGCCATGTATCCGACAGAACTCTCAGCAGATAAAGTTCTGATTCTGAAGGGGAATGCGGTTTTTGGCGGTATCGAAATCAAAGGGTATTAATCCTTGCAAAACAAAAGGAATCAGATCATGTGGGTACTTGTGCCGGCAATAGCCGGCACTACCTGTATATGGGGACTGTTGCAACAATACTGGACCGGACCAGTCTTATCAAGTGGAACAGATGCAGTCGTATCGGTACTGACCATGATCCTGTGTATTTGGGTGCTGCAGACCATGCTCAGGTATTACCGGCCTGCGGGCGGCAAGGAATGGATTCTTTTTGTATGGATTGTAACCATCGGTTTGGTTTGGCTGGGTATTACCTGCTGGGGCCAGATCATTTTTTCCCAAAACAAAGCCTATGTGAATTTCATAGAGCAGACTTTGTGGTTGAGGTTATTTCTGGCGCTTATGTCTATGACCTGTGGTGCATTGCTTGCCTGGCTGAGAAAACAGAACAGTGAAATCCTGAAAAGAGAAAAACACTGGACAGAAATACGGCAACTTGCAAAAGAAAGTGAATTGCACAGCCTGAGACAGCAGATGCAGCCCCATTTCCTGTTCAATAGTCTGAACAGCATACACAGCATGGTAACACGCGAACCGGAAAAAGCGAGAGCTATGGTATTAAATCTCTCCGGATTTTTGCGCGGCACACTGGGTAAAGAAATGAGCAAACCTGTAAAACTGGAAACAGAAATAAACCAAACACGGCTTTACCTGGATATAGAAATGGTGCGATTTCCCGACCTGAAAACCGAGTGGTCTGTTCCGGAGAATTGCCTGAACTGTGAAATACCGGTACTGATTTTACAACCGCTGGTAGAAAACGCGGTGAAGTACAGCAGGCGCAGCCTGAGTGGAAAATGGTACATTCACATTGCCGCCGAGCTGAAGGATGAAGTACTGGAAATAAAAGTGAGCAACCCCATTGACCCTGAGTTGCAGAACACCGAAAAAGGCACCGGATTTGGACTCTCTGCCATTGGCCGGCGTTTGTTTCTGTTGTTTGGAAGAAATGATTTACTCCAGACTTATAACAAAGAAAACATCTATTACACTGAGTTAAAAATTCCTCAAATTCATGAAAAAAGCAATTATAATTGACGATGAAGAACCAGCAAGAGAGCTGATCAAGGAGTATCTTGCATCATGGGCAGATTTGTCAGTGGTTGCGGAATGTGCTGATGGTTTTGATGGGATAAAGGCCATTCAGAAACACAATCCGTTTGTGATTTTTCTGGATATACAAATGCCCAAAATCAATGGATTTGAGATGCTCGAATTGCTGACCCATTCACCCATCGTCATTTTCACAACAGCCTATGATGAGTTTGCACTAAAAGCATTTGAAGCCAGTGCCGCAGACTACCTGCTAAAACCATTCAGTAAGCAGAGATTCGACCTGGCCATTCAAAAAATTCTTCAACTTCCTGTTCCTGCTGAGCATAACACCCTGACCACCATTACCAACAAGCATGAAGAGGAAAGTGTACGCATTGTGCTGCAGCATCAGGGAGAAATCCGGATTATACCTGTTCCATCGGTATTGTGCATTGAAGCCTGGGATGATTATGTGAAAATACACAGTACCGAAGGCGTTTTTGTAAAAAAACAGTCGCTTACTTATTATGAGAAAACACTCTCCGAACAGCAATTTGTTCGGGTACACCGTTCATTTCTGGTACAGATGGCAGCAATCAGCGCCATTGAGGCAGGTCAGAATGATGGCAAAGAGCTGAGATTACGGAATGGCATGCATATTCCTGCCAGCAGAAGCGGATACCGGTTATTGAAGGAAAAGATGAAATTGTAAGTTGTATCACATATTGTTGGCATTGGAACTATCCGAATTTGCCTGATCCAGAAACCCGAGTATCAGCCAGAGAATAAACAATCTGGCTTCTGCAGGAATGCCTTTCTGACAATGGAATTGCAAAGTACGGCTGAATATTTTTTTCAATCCCACCCTGCCGATGATTTGCTCATTTTCAATCAAATCATACACGCGTTTCATGCTGAAAACATGAAATTTCAGCTGCAATAGGCGGCCGGCAATATTTACCTGATATTTGTTACCCCAGAACGAAATACGGGCAGCGTCTGCCACTTTCTCTCCCATTTCATTTTCCATAATATATACCGGAGTAAAAAAACCATCGCGCCGGACATTGTAGGTATTTCCATGCACCTGTATTTCTGCACGCAGCCGCAGTGAAAAAATCCGGCGTGTGATATGACCCACATTTACTTCGTTCAGAAAAACCGTGCAATCCGGTGTAAATATTCCATCGGGCTTTAGCTCCATTGTTTCCCAGTCTGCAGGGATTTGTTCCGTACTCATGCTTGTATTATTCCAGTTCCTGATCAAGGATATAAATCATAGCAGCCACAGCAGCAGCTCCCAACTCAAGTTCGCGCTTGTTTACGTTCTCAAACACATCCGTTTCTGCATGATGTACATCGAAATACCTCTGGGAATCTGGGATAAAACTTATGAGCACGGTAGATGGATTGTACTTTTTCAGCGGACCGATATCGGCACCTCCGCCGCCGTTTTCCAGTGTGCCGATGCCATATTTTTCAAGTAATGGTTTGAAGGGAAGAATGCGGCTCAGTATGGCGGTATCCACACCAAACCCTCTGGGAGTGAAACCACCCCGGTCACTTTCAAGGGCCGCAACATGTGATTCTCTGTTTGCCGAGGCAACAGCGGCATATTCTGTAGCTCCTCTGAGTCCGTTCTCTTCGTTCATCCACCATACACAGCACAACGTATGCCTTGGCTTATAACCAATGGCCTTGAGAATGCGCAATGCCTCAAAAGCATGCATGCAACCGGCACCGTCATCATGTGCGCCTTCTCCCTGATCCCAACTGTCGAAATGTCCTCCGAATGCAATGATTTTTGCCGGATAAACGGTCCCGGTGGACGCTGCAATCACATTGGCACTCTGCCTGTCCGGAAGGGTTCGGCAGCCCAGTTCCATTGTTATTTTCATCCGGGGATCTTCAGTGATTAACTGGTCCAACATATCGGCAACTGCAGTGGCAACGGCCATTGCCGGAATTTTTCTGACAGAATCGGCGTAGAGCATCACCCCTGTGTGGGCATGTAAATCGCAGCGGTTGCTCATGCTGCGCACCAACACCGCTGCCGCACCATAAACTGCGCAGCGCGATGCACCCCAAACCCGCTGAGAAACACAAGCGCCATAGGAAGCAAATGTGTTGAGATTTTCTTCGGGAAATGCGCGATTGAGCAACACCATTTTACCGCGCAGCATGCCAGACTTACCCAGAGAATCCAGTTCGGCATCGGTATGCACAGACACTACGGAAGCAGACAATTTACCTGCAGTGCCCACAGTACCACCCAGTGCCACTGCAGGCAACCGGAATCTGCGGGATACCCTGGTGCTTTCTTCGAATGCTTCGCAATTGTAGTTGGAAGCAACTCCCTTTTTCAGTTTCTTGTATAATACTGCAGAACTGAGAGTGAGTAACTCGGTATTGCTTCTTTCCCAGCGGGGTACCATTACCGGTTGGGTAAAAACGGTATCAAAATGGTAAGATGATAGCATATTCAGCCCCCAGGCGACAGCTTTTTCAGCATTGTCGGAGCCACTGAGTCTTGACCCGATCGTTTTACAAAGCTCACCCAGCCGGCTATAACATTCGCCGTGGGTAAGGGCTTCTTTAAAGACAGAGGCAAAAACGGCACTGTCATTCTGGGCTTTGCAGGAGAAAGCCGACAGTAAACCCACAAACAGAAGGGCGATGCATTTCACAAGCACAAAAATAGGGCATAGTATTGCCCCGATTCAACCGAATCCGGGATGGTAATTTCTGAAAGAGGTTTGCACATTTCCATCAGACTGTGTATGTTTGCATAAAATACTAACGCATGTTAGTTAGTTCATCTTCAAACCGGGAAATGTCCAGAAAAGAGCAGATTATCAAGACTGCGCTGGAAATGATGCGCAAACTGGGATATCAGGGCACTAGTATGCGCGAAATTGCTTCAGCACTGCAGATAGAGGCAGCTAGCCTGTATAACCACATTGAGAGCAAGGAAGAAATATTAAAAGAGACTTGTTTTCAATTGGCGGCCGCATTTCAATCCGGTATACGGGAGGTGAATGATATCTACTTCAATGCAGGTGAAAAACTGGCTATGGCTGTGCGGAATCACATTGCCATACTTACCGGCAACCTGGATGCCTCCTTTGTTTTTATCCATGAATGGCGAAATCTGAGTGAACCGCATTTGAAAGAATTCATTGCCCTGCGGGATGCGTACGAGAATGAATTCAGGCTCATTCTGGAACAGGGAGAAGAAGAAGGTGTTTTTAATGAGGTGAATAACAAATTTGCGGTACTGACCATATTGAGCAGCATGAACTGGGTGGTGGAATGGTATAAACCCAAAGGTGAAATGAGCCCGCAGGAAATTGCAGGGAAACTCACCGAATTCATACTCACAGGGCTGCGCAAAGACAAAATGTAAATACCAGACAGGAAATCAACCATTTAACAACTCAAAAACCAAAATATGTACGGAAACGCTTACGTAGAAACTGATGGCAAACAGGTAAACAGCCTGGTAGCCGATGAAGATCCGGTGAAACTGGCTGAATTCGAAGCGAGAATTGCTGCCGGTGAAAAAATTGAGCCGATGGACTGGATGCCGAAAGAATACCGCAGGCAACTGATACGCATGATAGAGCAACACGCACATTCCGAAATCATAGGAGCCCTGCCGGAAGGCACCTGGATTACGCGTGCGCCCGGTTTCAGGCGCAAACTGGCCCTGATGGCCAAAGTGCAGGATGAAGTGGGGCACGGACAGCTGCTCTACAGCGCATGCGAAACCCTGGGCAAAAGCCGCGAGGATATGATCAACGACCTGATTACTGGTAAAAGCAAATACTCGAATGTATTCAATTACCCGGCAGTAACCTGGGCAGACAGTGCTGTTATTGCCTGGCTGATTGATGCCGGTGCGATTATAAACCAGCTCACTAATTCCAAGGGTAGCTACGGACCCTATTGCAGAGCACTGGACCGCATTTGTGCCGAAGAGAGTTTCCACCTCAAATATGGCCATGACAATGTGGTATTCCTGGCCACCGGCACACCCAAGCAGCGGCAAATGGTGCAGGAAGCACTGAACCGCTGGTGGCCTCCCATTATGCATTTCTTCGGTCCATCGGACAAAGCCAGTGTACATACAGAAACACTCATGCGCTGGAAGGTGAAAATGGCCAGCAATGACGACATGCGTCAGCAGTTCTTGAACATGTATGTTCCCAAAATATGGGACCTCGGCCTGATCATTCCTGATCCATTGCTGAAAAAGGATGAAACCACCGGAAAATGGAGTTATACCGAACCGGATTGGGAAGTATTCAAGCAGGTGATCAATGGCAATGGTCCTTGTAACAAAGAAAGGCTCGCTGTGCGCCGCATGGCAGAGGAAAAAGGTCGCTGGGTTCGCCGCGCCATACTGGGCGAAAATGCACGATACGTAGCACCCTTGTCCTGATGCAACCTTTTTGACAATTTGCCTGTCTAACTGAATATGCCAAAACAAAAACACTTCATCCTGCTTGGTTGCCTTCTGTTGAGTTCCGCACTGGCCTGGGCCCAAAACCCTGTACCCAACCACACATTCGAAGACTGGAAAAACTGGAATACCCAGATTCCTTCCGTGTGGCAAACACAGGGCACACCAGCCAGGGTGGCCGGAAAATCGGGTGGCTATGCCATCCGGTTGCAAAACACTGCTTCCAGCGGCGAGATGGTTACCATCTACCAGGGTGAGCAAGGTCCCGGATTTGGCTACACTCCCGGGTTTGCCTATTCAAGTGCCATAGACAGTGTGAGAATTGTGTACAGAAGTGACCTGAAAACGGATACAGCGAGCATGTCAGTCGGATTTACCTCATCAGCAGATACTTTTCCGCTATACTTCAGCCAATACTATTTTTATGGAAACTCAGGTGGGTGGAAAACTATAACCCTGCCTTTGGAATACATCAATCTTACCCCGGGACTTGTGCCCGATTCAGGATATCTTTTTATCGAAAGTGCAGATCCGCTGGACGGTGCGAGTAGCGATGGATACATAGAAATTGATGAAATTACATTTATCAAAGCCGGTAACAGCAACATGCCGAAAATACCAGAAAACGGATTTGACAACTGGACCACAAACAGTGTAGAATACCCCGCCTACTGGGGCACTTCGCATCTTGCTTCCCGGATTTATGGCCTGTCGGGCAATTACTCGGCCCGCAGTACAGATGCCCACTCGGGCAGCGCTGCAGTAAAGGTTCAGGGATTCAGCATGAACACAATGTTCGGTACAGACACCTTTCCCGGTATGGTTGCGACCATGCACGGTGAAACAATTACTGATTACGAAGCACTTTCACCCGATTTTCCATCCATAAGTGTTAATCAGCGCTATGCTTCAGTGCGGGGCTACATCAAGAGTCAGATTCTGTCCGGGGACCGGGCTGTGGTATGGGTAAACTTCTTTCACAAAGATACCATCGTAGGTTCCGCCATGTACACAGACACCGGCAGTCACAGCAGTTATGTTTCATTCAGTGAAGACATTTCCTGGGATTCCTCTTTTACCGGAAAACCGGACAGTGCTACCGTTGTATTGTATGTTACCGATTCATTGTTTTCTAAAGTCATCCATTTGAACAGTTGGGCTTTATTCGACGATCTTCAGTTTGACTATTACCAGACCCGGACCCGACCAGCAGCGCACGCAGCGGTTGAAACCCGGGTTTACCCAAATCCAACGCGGGACAAAGTTTGGTTGCAGACCCGCAGCACCGAAACGGGAAATGGCACCATGCTTTTACAATCACTGGATGGCAGACTCATAGAAGCAAGGGCGGTCTATATTCCCGTTGGAGTTGCAAATTTTGCAGTCAATTTGACCGGAATGCCATCAGGAACCTATCTGCTCCATTTGCACACAGCGGGTGGGGTACAAACACAAAAAATACTATTTAACCCATGAGTATACAGTCATTAGACCCCCGTGTAACCCGGGCTCACATTGAAGAAAACACACAGGAAGGCATGCAGGAGCCTCTGGATCAATTGCAAACCTATGAAGTATTCCAGCAGAAGAAGAGGGGAACCCATCATCAGCATGTTGGCAGTGTGCATGCACCCACAGCAGAACTGGCCATTGTTTTTGCAAAAGAGCAATATGCCCGTCGTGGGGTATGTGTAAATCTCTGGGTTGTAAAGACTTCGGATATATTTATCACAGAATATGAGGATGAGGATATTTTTTCTACCACTCCGGACAAATATCACAGGGATCCGGAGAGTTATAAAGTAATGGACCGGATTAAAGCGTATAAAGAAAAACAACTTCAACAATCCTGAAAGAAAAGATTATGGAACTGACAGAAAAACACGTAGAGGGGCTTAAAGAATTATTGTATAAAATGGCGGATGACCAATTGATCATTGGTCACAGAAACAGTGAATGGACAGGACTGGGTCCGTTGCTGGAGGAGGATATTGCCTTCAGCAGTATGGCTCAGGACAAAATAGGTCAGGCACATGCATTGTATGAACTCCTGGAACAACTGGGTGAACAAGACCCGGACACGGTAGCTTTCATGCGGAACGACACACAGTTTCACTGTTGTCAGTTGGCTGAATTGCCGATTGGTGAATTTGATTTCAGCCTGATAAGGCAGTTTTTCTTTGACCATGCGGAAGCGCTGAGGTTTGAAATGCTGCAGAACTCCATATTCGAACCGCTGGCTATGGTTGCCCGCAAGTTCCGGGGCGAGGTGAAATACCACACCATGCATGCAGACATATGGCTGAAACAACTGGGGCACGGAACAGAAGAGAGTAAAACCCGCATGCAGAATGCAATCAATGAAACTTTTGGTCTGGCACTTGGCATTTTTGAACCCGGAGATTACGAAACAGAATTGCAGGAGGTTGGAATTTTTGCCGGTGAAGCTGCCCTGCAGGCCGCATGGCTTGAAAAAATCTCACCCATTGTACAACAAGCTGGATTGAGGTTGCCGGATATTTCGGAAGTAACGCCTGCCTATGGCGGACGAAAAGGAATACACACGCCACATCTGCAACCTTTGCTCGATGAGATGACTGAGGTTTTCCGGATTGATCCGGCCGCAGACTGGTAATTTCAATCACGTATGACTGAAAGAGAGCAGGGAATCTGGCATGCCCTGGAGTCGGTGAAAGACCCGGAAATACCGCCATTGTCCATTGTGGACCTGGGAATTGTAACCCGGATTGAATTTTTGGAAAATGAGCAACCCAAGGTTACTCTTACGCCTACCTTCAGTGGCTGTCCAGCCTTGAAAATGATGGAGCAAATGGTGGCGGATAAATTGCGCGAATTGGGTTATACACATCCGGAGGTTACAACCACCTTTGAAGTTCAGTGGAACTCCAATATGATTTCGGAAAAAGGACTGGCTGCCCTCAAACAGCATGGCCTGGCTCCTCCTCCCCGCCATGATGGCTATATAGAGCTGGATGTATTGAGTGATACTCCCTGTCCGCTATGTGGCAGTCGCAACACAACATTGCAAACCCCATTCGGGCCCACCCTCTGCCGCAGTATGCACTATTGCAATCATTGCAAAAATGCTTTTGAAGCATTTAAACCTGTGGGCTGATTTAAACTCAATTTGAGGCGATAGCCGCTGTGTTCCGCATTTTCCGCACCACTTTCATCACATACTCGCCATCTTGTCTGTCCCCACCGAAATAGCCATATCGTGGTGCCGATTTTTTGTCATTGCCTATGGTTTTCATGGTACGCAGATACTTCATCACGTCAGAGGCAGTGATGTATGAATTTTTAATAGCGTAGTCCTCCAATGCCTGAATAAGACGCGATGCAAAAGGCGAGTGACTGCCCACGGTTCCATCAGAGACATAATTATTACCACCGCTTGTAAGAAACTGCCGGCATGGGATGTCCAGTTGTTTCCGGATAAAATCCTCAGCCGGTATTTCATTGCCATCCCTCACACTGATGTATTCTTTCCTCTCCTGCTTATCAAACATCTTACCCCCGAAACACACATCCATCACCAGAAATATATTTTTACAACCGGCAGCATCGAGCAGATTTACGATTTGCTGTTGTGGCAGGTAGGATTGAAAATAGGGATCGTCTTCCCGCTTTTTGGATTCCGGACAAACATAGTATCCCTCCATCAGCACAGTATCATATACACCATGGCCGGCAAAAAATACAAACACCTGATCTTTTTGGCCGAAGTTCTTCTTGCGGATGGATACCAATCGTTCCATAATCGCTGCCTTGGTGGGATTTGTATCTAAAAATACCTGATAACCATAGTAAGACTTTAAGATTTCACCCACTCTTTCAGCGTCAAAAATGGGATTATTAAGTGGCCCCCAATTTTTGTATTTATCACTGGCAAACAAATAGGCATAACGTGCACTGGCATCGGTGTTTGCAACGTCTGAACTTGTTATCCGGAAAGTGCGTCTGCCGGTGATGTGAAATTCATTGGTCGCTTCTATTTGAATGACCTGGGCATTCAATACCTCCCTTGGCAATTCAAAACGTCCGTTTACGGCTACCTGAAAGGATACTCCATTGGCTCTGGCTTCCACAATTTTAGAACCGGAAACGACCATACCTGCACTCACTGCTTGCCGGCTAACCAGACTCACGGGGTCACCGCGCACTACAGTAGCCCCAAACAATTCAATTTGAGGTGTATCCGCTTCTTGTGTGTTCCGCTTTACTTTACCAATGACAAAATCGTGTCCGTAGGACTGTATTTCAAGGGCAAACAGCTTATCGTCGCGTAGCAGCGCAGATCCTGCTCCGCCAATCCAGTCCACAGCGGTAATTTCCCCTTCCCGGCCTATATGCTGTTTGTATGATTTCTCCAAAGCATCGGCAAGCAGAGAACCACCTGCAGCATCATCTTCAATACGTGAATTTTTGAATCCCAGAAAAACCAGAGATTTACGTTCATTGATAAGCAGACTGAAATTCTTTCGCTGATAGACTTCTCTCCAGTTCAATCCGTTGCAATCTGCAATATGAATTTGTCGGCCTGCAGGCACCAGGCTCAGGTTTCCGGCAAGTTCCGACAGGCTTAATTCACCATCTGCCAGTTGCATACCCGCTTCTGGAAACATATCTGCCTGACCTGCGAAGTAAAAAAGAAACACATCGTTTTCCTGCAAGATTTCTATTGCAGTATCCAGCAGATTTCTCACATTCTGCAAATTAGCAGAGGAACCGGAAAGTGTTTCTATCCGTACACCATCAAAATGCAAATCTGCACCCGACATGAGCATTTTTTCTATTTTTTTTGCATCAGATTCCGCCATGGAATTGGAGGGATTTACACCTGCAGAACCAATGACCAGTGCGAATAAATTCTTCTTGTCGCGTTTTTCCTTCAGACTTACCTCAAGTGCGGTTGCCCTGCTGCCATACTCCAGTTCCCGCAGCGTATCTCCCAGCAACTCATATATATTGCTCACATCATCATAATCCGATGCCAGCAGATCATCGCCCAATGTTTGTTTCTTCGAGATTTCTGAAGCCTGTTTGTAATAAACCAATGCATCGGTATAAATGCGTTGTTTATAATACAAATAACCCAACCACCGCGTATAATTCCGCACCTTAAACCAGCGAATTTCTTTGGCTGATTTTTCAATTTCAAGGGCTGCCAGGTAGCATGCAATAGCCTGTTTGAAATCATCACGGTTGTAAACACTGCTGCCCCGGTTTGCCAGGCTATCGGCAATGAGACCGTTGCGAATTTTCTCCTTAAAAATGCCCTGATATTTTGCCTGCATTTCCCTGAAATCTTTTTCAGACAAACCCTGTTCTATCAAATATTCAAAGTCTTTATTGATGCCGTTGTAAAAGTCTGTTGTAGTGCTAAACAGCCGCATTGACTTGTCATACAGACGAATTGCTTCTTCCCTTTGACCCTTCAGCAACAAAGCATGACCCAGGTTTACAGTGGTCCATTGTGCATCGGTATCATGCTGCCACGCTTTCAGGCAGAGCTGATACCCCAGATTCACTTTCCCCAATTTGAGCAGATACCACCCTTTTTGCCCAATACTCCAGTTGAATTCCGGATCCCGTGCCAGACAGGAATCAGACCATGCGATGGCTTCCTCATTTTTTTCGAGACCACCCAGGGCTGTCGCTTTGTGGAACATGGCAATCAGTTGTTGCCGGCCCCGTGTAACGGGAATGAGCATATTGACTGTTTTCAATAAATTCTGATAATCAGAAATCCCGTTATACTCGGAAATCAACCGCTGTAAATAAAAAGAGTCTGAAACCGGTCGGCCAGCCAACTGTGCAAGTTTTTTAAATTTTTGGTAGCCTGTTATTCTTTTTTCAGGTTCATCTGGATACACTGCGTGCATGCGATTCCAAACCAGTGAATCCATCTCATGCATATGGGCCTGGAAATCTTCATCCCGCTTGCCTTCGAGATAACCGTTCCACTCAATCCAGTGTTTTTCAAGGCTATCTGCCGGCATATAAATTATCTGGTCTACCACAGGAAGCCAGTTTTTTCCTAACTGTGTTCCATTTAACACCCAGGTGAGATACACATCTGTGAGTTTGTACTCATTGTTGATATACCTGGCGGGATAGGCTATTACAAATTCAAGAAATTGCCGCAAATCGAATTCGGTGGTGTGATAAAGGGCTGAGATGTAAGAATCTCCTTTGAACTTTCCACTTGTCATTACCGGGATATTCAGGTCTTTATCGAATGCATATGCATCTGCCACGTCTTTAAACTCTTTCATCATGGCAGCCAGCAGGGCTTTCTCATAGGTGTGGCCTGTAAATGTGAAATTGCCGGCACCAATGGTAAAATACCGGTAATCCATCATGCTTTTGAGACGGATATTGTAGGCAGCCAGTGAATTCAACAAACCCCTCACAAAACGGGGTTCATTCTGTATTTTCACCTCAAACGCTTCTCCATGATACAAGGTGTCATTAAAGCTGGAATCGGGGATTATAAATCCTTTGCTGCGGTAGTCATAAATTTCAGTAATTCTGCCGGAACCTGCAAGCACAATTGGCCGCACATAGGCCCTGAATGTATCAAATGTGGTGAACACATCAAATTTCGAATCCGGTTTAACACCCTCTGCTTTCCCGGCATTGATGGTTACCCAGATGGTATCGCGTTTTCTTTTTTGAACAATCTCATGGGCGGTGGTAGAAAACCAAATGCTGGTATCGGCCCTGCCTAAGCCCAATCTGGCGCTGTCGTACGGCAGAACGGCCGGATAATCCCTTGCCAGTTCTATATATTCTTTGTAGGTATACAGATATCTGCTCAGAGATACACCGGCCAGCGTATCCTTCTTTTTCTTGTTGTAATATCCGGCCGAGATCATATAGTAATCCATGGCCGCGGGATAACGGTTTCTCCACAAACGGTTTTCGGCCAGTTCAAAAGCCAGCCTGGCAATAAACAATGTATCGGGACATTTATTGGATTTATCCCACTCTGCGGAAATGGCTGCATTGCCTGCCCTGAACACAGAGTCCTTCATCTCTTTGCTGTTGTCCTTTATGGCCTTCAGCTTCTCATACGTTTTCAGGAGTTTTTTTGTCTCCGGGTGATTCTGGGCAGCCACATTTCCTGCAAATACCGTGAAAATGCACAGAGAAATGGATATAAATAAACGGTTTAACACGAATCCTGACGGCAAGATACGTTATCTCATCAAAAAGTGTACAATTTTACCCTGCGTATACTGTCACCGTCTTCAATTTGAAGGATGAGCAGCCCGGGCTGAAGTGCGGGCAGAGAAAGAAATCCGGTTCCGTTTTGTGCTGAAACCGATTCCACAGCAAGCAACTGACCACTGACTGAATAAATGCTGACTTTGGAAATTCCATTGTTCAGTGCGGAGACTTTTAAGTTGCTGCCCGCCGCAGCAGGATTCGGAAAAACCTGACACAGCCGGGGATTTACTTCTGTTACAGCATATGGAATATCATTGTTTTTGCACCATGCATCCATTTGCAGCCATGCCTTATTTATGTTCAATCTTCCACCACTTTTGGTTTTGCCTGTAAGTGAATTCAGTTTATCGGTTCCCTGCATAATCCAACCGGTCATCAGTTGAATGGCGCTGTCTGGTTTTGATTTGAGCAGTCCCAGATACACTTTGCAAGACTGAGAAGTGAGCAATGCCAAGGCTCCTGCCACCTGAGGTGCGGCAAAAGAGGTACCGCTTACTGCTTTGTATGGGCCATTGGTACCGGGACGGGAAACCAACTCTGCGGACAATGCATTTTCACCGGGAGCCGCCAGATCGACCAGTGAATCGCTGAAACCACAGGAAACCCTCTGGTCGTTGATATCTGTACTTGAAACCACAAGCATACTCCGTGCAGGGCAAGTGCTGGGGATATCGCCTTCTGTTGCCACATTGATATTTGTATTTGAAGTAGCGGCAGCAGACATGATTCCCACAGACCCCAGAGAATCATATAAGGCACACCACAATGGTGCATCCTGCGGGGTTGCACGGTCTATGCCCACACTTGTGTTAACGGCAACCACATTGGCTCCTTTAGTACCCATGCTGCTCAGATACAGCTTTTTCATGCGGTAGACATACAACAGACTTCGCACCACACCAATATCAGAACCACTTCCTGAGCTGGCATAACAGAGCACAGGCATGATTTTTACCTGCCAGTTTACACCCGCTATACCTGTATTGTTATTTCCGCGTGCACCAATGATGCCAGAGATAGCAGTACCATGGGCATCCATGGACTGAACCGTGAACGTGCGGTTGTTGCTGTCTCCTCCGTTCCAACCACGCACATCATCTGTATAACCGTTGCCATCATCGTCCAGGCCGTTATGAGGGATTTCACCCCTGTTTACCCACATGTTTGGCAACAAATCCGGATGCAACGTATCTACCCCATCATCCACCACAGCCACAACCACAGTATCACCCATGGCAGTAACACCACCGGTTCCGAAATTCCATGCATCTCTGGCCTGAATCCGGCTGAGGTAACCCTGGCTGCCAGCCAGTGGGTCATTGGCTTCACGCCGGCGATGCACTGAATGCACCTGCTGAACGGCTTCACATCCATACATGCGGCGCATGGCTGCCATTGCCTGCTCTGCACTGTACCTGGTCGTATCCCATGCCGAATGCAGCAAACCGGCATCCTTATCTGCCCACCGCAGGGAAACAAACAGATACGGATTTCTCTCTTTGAGTGTCTCTGGTTGGGTTCCGGGTTTCCAGCGGCTGATCAGTTGGCCCGGAAAAGCCTGACCGTATGCGGAAAAGGCCGATATGAAAAACACACCCAGTAAGCAAACCAGACGTAACGAATGATTCCCTGCTTCCTTCACAAACCGAAGATAGTCATTAAACATAAGAAAAGCCTGCAACATTGCAGGCTTTTGAGTCAATTTTACAATGCGCTTATTTTCCACCCCGTTTTTTCAGTGCAGCCAGATAATCATCTACCCGTTTCTTGTTGGCGATGGTTTCTTCATCGTCCGGGCTGGATTCTAGCACTTTTGCATAATATGCACTGGCTTGTTCATAGCGTTTATTGCGAATGGCAAACACGGCCATGGTGCGGTTTGCCGATTCAATGTCCCTGCGGAATTTCTTCTTCTGATCCGGATTCAGTTTACCGATCCAGCGTTCATAGGCCCGGGTGGCATTGCCACTTGTATCGTTCTGGTCTATTTGCGACAATGTACTGGCAATAAGGTAATAACCTGATATATAGTTGGTATCTCTTGCCACAAGCTCACGGAAAATACCCAATGCTTCTTTCGGACGATCCAGTTGGTTCAATCCTATGCCGTAATAATACATGTCTTTGGTACCAAGGTTGCGCATTTTCAGCTTTTTCAATTCCATAACAGTGACAAACTTGTCATACTGTTCGGCATTGTAATAAAAATCCTGGGTTTGCTGGTACCATTTTTCAGTAGCTGTAGCGGTATCACTCAAAACTGCTTTCTGCAGTGCAAATGCCTGATCCAGTTGACCGGTTCTCGCCAGTAATTTGGCCTTGATGATTTTTTCAGATGAAGACAACGGACGATTCTGATTTTTCACCCAGGTAGCTTCATATTTTTCAAAACTGCTTAGCCCAAGCTGGGCTGATCCTGCAGCGGTATCATTCTTTTCTGCATAGGCGTAGGCTATCACACCGTGCAAATTGTCAAACTGGGGAGCACCGTTCACTTCGGCAAGCAGTTTTCTGGCTTCTGCAATGGAGTTATCGTATTCCTGATTGAGATATAAAGCTGAAATATATGCTTTACGTGCACTCAGATTGTTGTTCTTTTTCAGGTACTCGGTATAGTAATAAACCGCAGAATCCCTGATTCCCTGAAGGGTAAACACATCAGCTTTCTGGCGGTATGCAGGTGAAAACTCTGCATCTTTTGCAAGGGCTTCATTGATTCGCAGCAAGGCTACATTCAGGTTTTTTACCCGTTGATACACTTTGGCTTCACGCAATAAGGAACGTGGGTCGTTCGGGTTCATATAACCGGCTACAATGTATTGTTCCACCGCCTTGGTGCTGTTGTTCGGATACATGGTGTTGTATGCATCGCCCAGAAGCAGAGCTGCTTCAAAGTCAGTTTCATTCTTTTTCAACCATTCTGAAGCTTTGGTTGCATTTGATTCCAATGTGGCTTTTGAACCATAAGGAACCATGAGGTATGCGCGCCCAATTTCCTTGTATACTTCCGGAAGAGCCTTTTTCTTGCTTTTGAGGGCCAGGTTAAAAAGCCGTTCGGCCTCAGTGGCATTTCCGCTGCGCAGGGCAAGATGCCCAAGACCAACCTGGTTCATGAGGTATTTTGGTGCCATAAGCAAACCTTTTTCAAAAGATGCGCGGGCTGCGGCACTGTCTCCTTTGGCAAGCAGATTGAGGCCTGCGAAATAGTAGGCATCGCCAACCTTTGGCTTTTTGGCAATCATCTCATTGTAGTTCTTCTCTGCACTTTCATACATTTCGTTGCGGGTAAAACGCTTGCCCTGTTCGATGTTTTGTGCTGTGGCAGAATAAACTCCTGCCAGGGTGAGTAGGATGATAATTGTGGACTTATTCATTTTGGTGCTGCAAAAAAACTAGGATTTATCTGTTCTTAGTGTATCATGGCCAAAAATTGTTCCATTTTTAACTATTTGGTGATAATTTCAACCGCACGTGCCATTGGAACAGCCGGCAACAGTCCGCATTTTTTCACCAAAATCTGTCCGGGCTGACTGCAGACCCAGGCCTGCAGGCCCTGCCCAAGACCAGAGTATCCCTGCAAATCATATAGCATTACATCCTGTACAAAGGGATATTGACCGGTATATATCTGACTTTGGAAGGGATAATGATATTCCTCGTCCTTGCTGCCCTGCACCTGAAGTACACGCACTTTTCTTTGCAGACTGCGGCTGAGAGTATCTCCATTATCTGACAACCAGTTTAAGCTTACAAATCCCATTGCGTTGGGATGAGTGGTAACCCATTGCAGCATTTGCCCGGGACTCTGAAGGGTTGCTACTTTTTTGCCCATGGGTTTTCCCTGGAGCCAATGTTGCCTGAAATACAGATAACTGCTGCTTCCGGGCTGATCGAAGACAGGAACAAGTGGCTCTGAAGCACCTATCCCTTTCCAGTCATTAAAACTGTCTTTGAGAATGGCGCACAACTGTGCTGTTGCAATTCTGTCAATACCCGTTGATTTATTTACAACAACAGCGATACTGCTTTTTGCACACAGGACTTCCCTGACCTTGATTTTGCGGGATTCAAGCATTTCTTTCTCTGCAGGAGTGAATTTCCGGTGCATCCACACGGCTTTTACCGAATCCTTTTCAAGCCAGCGAAGGATGGTGTTTTCGGGTGCAAAAAGAGGCTGTATTTTCGCTTTTGGATAAGCGGCATGAAACAATTCCAGTTGCTGAGTCACCATCATACTATCGCCGTAATCAAAGGCAATTGTAAGTTCTCCAGCTGTAGGAATATCATTGCCCTGCCCCTTGTGTGAAAAATTCTCGCAGGAGGCAAACAATGCAATCACAATGAACCCCAGAAAACTATTCTTTCTCATGGCTGCGGCGGCGATAAATCAAATATCCGTTGATCCCTCTGAACAAACCCCATATGGACAGCAAGGCTGCGATTCCGGTTTTTAATGAGGCGCTGTTTCCCGGTAAAACCGAGGGGTTGAAAAAGACATACATGCCAATCCCGATAAAAAGAACGGCAGAAACCCAGTGGTATATATATCCCGTGCGAAACTGCATAGGTTGCAAAGTTACCTCAAAGAAAAAGTCCGGACGCAGGTCCGGACTTTTTGCAAAAGATTTTTAACCGATTATTTCACCATCATGGTGCGGCTTATGGTATTCGCACCGCTGGTGAGAGAATAGGTATAGACACCTGCAGCCAAACCGCTGGCATCGATGGTAATCATGTGGTTACCACGGTTCAGGCCAGTTACTTTCTGAGACTTTACAACGGCACCCAGGCTATTGCGGACATCAACAGTAACATCGCCGGGTTTGGTAAGCCAAACCAGCACATTGGTGGTTCCGCTAACAGGATTGGGATAGTTTTGGTTTACAACCATAACTTCACCTGTATTGGGTTCATCTGTTTTCACTCCCCATACCATTCCGATATTTCCATTCAGAATATCGCTAACAGGAATGGCCTGATACAGAATATTGTTAAGCACAGGCGGGTGATTGCCGGCAGTGGTGCTGTTGTTCTGCAAGTTGGTACCGGGCAGTTCATCCTGTTGCCACATTACATGCAGGAAACCGTTGGCTTTGCGGGCTACACAGCCAAAATCATCTTCGCGGGTAAGCACCTGGGTAATGTTCTGCGGGGTTCCCCATGTGTTGCCAAAATCTTTGGAGTACACGATTCCGATATCGCGGTAGTTGGCACCCAGGTCGCTGAGGTCTTGTTCCAGAGGCACGGAGAAAATGCAGTATATGTTGTCGTTTTCGTCAATTGCTGCATTGGGCTGCCTCATGGCGCTGGTATTACCCAGGCGGGCTACCGTACCCAAACCGGATGGGATACTGCTGCCTGTTCCAAGTGCGGCAAATGTGGCTGATGCGAGGGTATTAGTATTATCACCAGTACGGTCAAATGCAGCACCAGAGGCAATAAAGCGGCGTGTGCGGGTAAGTTCATTCCAGTATCCTATGCTTTGGGTTCCGGGGAAGAAACTGTAAGACTCATCGGTGGTATCTGTATCCAATACGATACCTACACCCCAGAATACGTGCATATTTTCATCTTTATCCAGGATGACATCCACGGTACCATCATTGGTAACAGGTGTGTCGAGCATGAGTTTCTTTGAATTGTAGGGGGCATAGGCAAAAGTATCTACAATGTAGCGCTGCCAGTTGCGGCCTGCATCGGTACTTTTCCAGGCAATTACGCCCTGCAGATTGTCTGCGTTTACGATGACCACAGTTTTATTGCGGCAATCAATGGCATATTGGTCAGAGCCTCCGTTGTTGGTAAGAGTGCTGTCGTAACCAGGCAGCATGATGTGCTGAATATCCCACGTTTTTCCTTTGTCCGTGCTGCGGCTGTATACCATAGGTGCAAAAATACCCAGACGTGTGGGAGCACGTTTTTCACCCACAGCTGCAGAGTCAGTGTAGGAATAAATCATGTGGATGGTGTCACCGGAGTTTGCGGCTCTTCCCCAAATGGGCTTATAGGGTTCTTCTCTCAGGATAGCAGTATCGACATCTGGACGGGTGCCTGCCTCAGTATTCCTCGAAATATAAAATCCCCCGTTGGTTGCCTCGTGGCCAATGATAAATTCTGTGCCATCCCGGAAAACACCCAGATTGGGCCAACCTGTGCGCACGGTTTCAATACGACTGCTTTGTGATGCCAGCCAGGTACCCGAAGTATTTCGGAAATTGTATCCTGAACCGCGCTGGGGAAATCCGCTGGCATCGTTTGGGGATGTGGTCCAGGTGCCTGAAACGGCCCCGTCGTTATGCAATACCAGCCTGTGTGGCATGGCATAATTGGTTTGCAAATCGTAATAAGAGGCGCCGATGTAAATGTGGTTTGCGTAATTCACACCGCGGTTTTGAACTTTTTTACCGCTACCGGTCCCGAATCCATTCGATTTTACATCCACAAATACTTTTCCGGATTTCACCGAACTCAGTTCTGGTGTGCCGGTTGGAGTGGGTTTTTGACCCACCTGGGCTGCTGCTATGCCATAAACGCAAAGAGATCCAGCCAATATGTACAGTTTTCTCATAGGTTACATTAAGGAGTGCAAATTAAACCTTTTTTCCAATTTCTGCATGCAGGCAGGGTATGGAAAATGTCAATTTTTCAAAATGGTCAGAACGGTTTCTATGAGCAAATCACCGTCTTCTGCACTGCCACGGTGAACACCTTTTAACCGCAAGTCGAGATATTTAAGACTGGAAAACACCCGTTCCAGGTCGTTTCCCTTATAGTTTCTGGCGGCAAGCAGATAATCCTTCACAAAGAAAGGATTTACACCCAGTTGCCGGGCAAGTTCTCTTTCGTCGGGAACAGACTTCATAGCGTGTACCTGTAAGATTTTACTGAAAAAGCTAAACAAAACAGGTACCATCCGCATGATATCACCTTTTTCGGCCCTTGCCGCAATCTGATGTGCAATCTGCACGCTGCGGTTGAAATTTCGCTGACCCAGTGCAGACTGTAATTCAAAGACATTGTATTCCCGGTTGAGTCCTACATTGGCTTCAATATGGGCAGAACGTATGAAATCCTCTTTTACGGTGATGAAAATCTTCTCCAGTTCATTGTGAATGACAGTGAGGTCGGCTCCCAGAAAATCAACAATCATATCCACTGCAGCGCGGTCTATGCTACGACCCTTGCGGCGCACAAACTCCGGAATCCAGTCTTTGATCTGGTAGTCACGCATTTTCTCTGCCTCGTATTGCGTGTGTTTCTGAAAAGGTTTCCATGTAGCCTGCCGCTTATCCGGCTTAGCATTTTTATAAGCCAGTATCAGGATGGTACTGTCCAGTGGAGACTCGAAATATGGCAACATTTTTTCCCAGTCTTTGCAGTCCTGGGCCTCTTTCACAAGAATTACCTGGTATTTGCTCATCATAGGATAGCGCCTGGCCATTCCCATGAGATCATTGATTTTGATGTCTCTTCCGTACAAGACACTTTGGTTAAAACTGCGTTCTGCTTCGGGGAGAATGGCATTTTCCAGTTGCTGCACGAGACTGTCGATAAAATACGTTTCCTCGCCATACAACAGGTACAGCGGCGTGAATTTGCCGCTGCCAATCTGTTCAGACAAGCTGAGATACTTACTGATGGTTTCTGCAGTTTTCGCCATTTTCCCTAATTTTACACCGTTGCAGGAATTACAGTTTCCGGCCTACAGTTTCCAAATACGGACTGAGGGACAAAAAAACCGGATTTTCGATGTTGTACGAAAAAAATTTATCCCCCTTACTCCGGAGGAGTGGGTAAGGCAGCATGTGCTTATGCATTTGATTTCAGCACTCGGTGTGGCACCGGGCAAACTGGCGGTGGAACGTGAGCTGCAATGGAACCGGATGAAAAAACGGTTTGACGTGGTGGTGTGGTGCCATGAAACCACACCTGTCTGTCTTGTGGAATGTAAGGCTCCCGATGTGGCGCTTACCACAGAGACAGTGATTCAGGCAGCCACTTACAACCATTCCCTGCAATGCCCATGGGTGTGGATTACAAACGGAATACAGCATGTATGGTTACATTGGAATGGAGCAAACACGGTGCCGGCAGTGGCTCCTCAATCGCTGTGTGCTACCAGAAATTAAAAATCATTTCATCCCTGTTCAGGCGCGCTTTTGCCACCTTGTCGCAAGCCGCATTGCCATAGGGGTTATACTCCAAAACAATTTGTGCCACATCAGCCAAGGCCGTTTTGGCTTCTCCGGTGCTGAAAAAAACACTGCAGGCGGCGGGTCTGACGCATTGTGAAAAGTCCAGGCCCAAACTTTCGGCTACAGGTGCCGATATGGAATACAATGCCTTTCCATTCCACAATTGGGCATCATTCCATTGCGGAGTACTGACCTGTGCAAAAGAATACTGCATTTTAAAATTACCCGTATACCGTGCGGGCACAACCGCCGATTCGGCAATGTCCAGTACTGCACTGGTTTGGTACCATTCGGGCAATGTGCGGCCCAATCCCACAATTCCTTCCAGATAGTACCAGCCGTTGTCTGTGCCTATGGCAAAACTATCCGCAGCGCGGATAAGCACGCCCAAAGAATCAGGATAACCGGCTCCGCTATCGGTATAATAAATCAGAATTTTGCCCTTGCGCTGAATATAGTCTGAGCATGCGAGTCCTTGTCCGAAATCCAATAGTTTCAGCCGGTAATGGTCATCAAAATGCAAAGAATCGATCCAGTGGGCTACAACACCTGCATGATAAAAGGATGTGGACTGTTTCAGAATTTCTGATTGCAATACATTCACCGCAGCCATATGCAAAGCCTGAAACCGGGCCAATCGGGCTGCAGGTTGCAAATCCTTCTCAATAGCCGATTCCTGACGGCAGGACAGTATACAGGTGGTGAAAACCCATAAAGCCAACAAAGAAGTGCTGCGCAGCATGTTGCAAACCTACCACATTTACACAAACAAAACAGGCCACCCTGAGGTGGCCTGTTCATTATGCATGCGGTTGAATATTAACGCACGGTGAAGATGAATTCACGTGAGCCGATGATGGCTTTGGCTATGCGGTCGCATGCCTTGTTTTTGTAAGGGTCAAAGTCCACTTTCAGGCTGGTGCTGGCAGTGGTATTCTGAACTTCGATAACTCCTACGATGAAAGTGCGGGCACAACCGGCGTCGAGTTTTTTAATCAGCGGAGTAGTGATGGCCCAGGTATAACTGTCGCCTTCGCGGTTAACACCACTGCCGCTGCCGGTAATGCGGTATTCATCGCCCCAGATACCCGGAGTCATCAGACCGGAAATCACCTTGATTGCTTTTGAACCCTGAAACTGCAGTGTTTTACCATCGGGATCCACCAGTTTGCCGTTGCTCATGGTTATGTTCACTGAATCCAGTGCACTGCGGGTTACATTCAAACTGCCACTCAGGTTAAACATATTTGTGCCGTCGCCGGTATAAAATTTATCTGCCGCATCTACAGATATGGTGAGGCTTGCACCGATTTCAGAATACCGTTTGGTGAGAGAATAATGCACAACGCCTGAACGGTATTTTCCATCGTTGCACAGCATTCCTTTTGGAGCAGTTGTTCCAAGGGCTCCGAAATCCACGCTGAAATCGACCCCATCCCCGTCAAGGAAGGTAGAGTCTATCCAAGTAAGTACTGCTCCGCTGGGAAGAATTCCGGTGCCGCCTTTTTTAATTTTACCTTCTGTTTGTGCAAGGTCATCGGAAATATCAAAAGTTCCGGAGAACTCAGTTTCTGCGCTTGTAAAATCCTGTGCGCTGGAAATATTGTCTTTTGCATCCTTTACCCCTTTGCAGGAATAAACCCCGGCAGTGAGCATGGCTGCCGATGCTGCCAACGCCATCCATTTCAATTTTTTCATAGGTCTTTGTGTCTTTTGGTTAACAGTTATTAATACAAATTTACACAGGTTTACCCCCAAAAGTCAAATGAACTCTTCATTAAGTACCCGAAGGATGATACCGCACGCCTGCTCTATTTCATCAATTGTTATAGACAAGGGTGGTGCTATTCGCAAACATTGGGGTGCAAATAAGAACCAGTCTGTAAATAACCCGTATTCCAGACATTTCTTAATGACATTTTTACAGCGGCTGTCAGAGTCGAGTTCCACGGCCAGTAATAAGCCGGAACCCCTTACTTCCCGGATGAACGGATGCACCAATCGCTGTCTGAAAAGTTGTTCTTTGTGTTTTACATCATAATTGTGGGTATACAGTTCTAGTGCCGCCAAGCCGGTAGCACAGGATACCGGATGACCTCCGAATGTGGTGATATGCCCCAACACGGGCTGAACAGAAAGTACAGACATGATATGTCCGGGTGCAAGAAAAGCGCCGAGTGGCATTCCTCCACCCAATGCTTTGCCGCAAACCAGAATATCAGGCATCACTTCATATTGTTCAAAGGCAAATAAGGTTCCTGTGCGGCCCATACCTGTCTGGTTTTCATCAATAATCAGCAAGGTACGGTTGGCCGTGCACCAATCGCGCAAGGCATGCACAAATTCAACGGTGGAAGGGTAACAGCCTTTTTCGGCCTGTACTAGTTCAATCACCACTGCTGCAGTTTCAGATGGCAGGTTTTCAATGTCTGAAATGCTGTTTTGCTCTATAAATACGATATCGGGCAGCAGAGGCTTATAAGCATCGCTGAAATATTCGTTACTCATAAGACTCAGTGGCCCTTGAGTGCTGCCATGGTAAGCCTGGGTCTGCGCCACAAATCCATGCTTGCCGGTATATCTTTTTGCCAGTTTCATGGCGCCCTCAATGGCTTCACTCCCACTGTTTGTAAAATAGCAGGTATCCAGCGCCCCCAGCCGTGAGGTAAGTGCTGTGGCAAATTCCGTCTGCGCACTTTGAACTAGCTCGCCATACACCATAATATGCATATGGCGGTGCAGTTGTTTTTCTGCAGCCTGAATAATATGGGGGTGTTGATGACCAAAGGATGAAACGGAAATGCCGGATATCAGATCCAGGTATTTTTTACCACTGCTTCCGTAGAGGTAATGGCCTTGGGCTGATTCAATTTCAAGCAACAGGGGCTCCGGTGATGTTTGTGCCAAATGCTGCAAAAACTGCATCCGGTGTGGAATATGCATGGTGCAAAATTAAGAATCTGCACCTTTCTGTACAGGGCATAAAAAAACCCCGCTGTGGCGGGGTTTTTTTCATCTTTTTTGAGGCTTACTTAACAGTGCCACTCAGGTCAGCACCAGCTTTGAAGCGAACCACTTTTTTTGCAGGGATGTTGATTTCCTTGCCGGTTTGTGGGTTGCGGCCTTTGCGGGCGCTACGCTTGCTTACTGAAAAAGTACCGAATCCAACCAGGATTACTTTGTCGCCTTTTTTCAGGGCAGTGGTTGAAGCTTTGATGAAGCTGTTGAGGGCGGCCTGAGCCTGTGCTTTGGTAACACCAGCATCGCTGGCCATTTTACCGATCAAATCTGATTTGTTCATAGTGTATGAATAGTTATGGGTTTACGGTGTCAAAAGTATGAAACCGTTTCATTCTGTCAAGAGGCTAAAACCCTTGCCAGCACGATACTTATTCACCAGAAATTCACAAAATCCCTAGAGCCGTGCGGAATACAGACTAAGTAATTGATTTACAGCAAAATAAAAATTGTCATTGGGCTCATCTCTGTTCCATACCATTTTGGCCCGACTGTAGTATTCCCCACGATTTTCCACAAATTCAGACAGTTTTTGCCTTACAGCCACCTCGTTTAGCTCCGGAAACAAGGGTCTGGACTCCGGATTTTCAATCAATCTGCGCACAATCTGGTCAATATGCGGGTTCAAAAAGATGGTTAATCCATGCTTCTCCATCCAGTCCATATTGTCAAACCACGCAGGTGTGCCTCCTCCGCAACTGATTACACATTCATAATCAGCCTGGGTAGCGTGCAGTGCTTTCTGCTCCCATTCTCTGAAAATGGTTTCCCCATCCTCTGCAAATATTCTGGCAACAGGCTTGCCGGCAAGTTTTGCCACCTCTGCGTCCAAATCGATAAAATCCCAACCCAAACGGGTGGCGAGCAGCCTTCCCGTATGGGTTTTTCCACTTCCGGGCAGGCCGGTTACATATATCTTATTCATATCTCAATCGGGGATCGAGCCAAAAATACAATATGTCTGTGAGAATGTTGATGCAAAAAAACAGACAGGCGGTGAACAGCACGGTTCCCATAATCACTGGCAGGTCACTTTGCTGCAGTGCTTCTATGGCCAGTTTACCCAAACCTTTCCAATTGAAAATGTACTCGGTAAAAAATGAACCGGCCAGCAAACTGCTGAACCAGCCACCCACAGATGTAACCAATGGATTCACCGCATTGGGAAAAGCGTGCCTCCAAATTACCTTCGAGTGACTTAACCCTTTGGATCTGGCCGTGCGTATATAGTCCATTTTTAAAACATCCACCATGGTGTTGCGGGTCAATTGGACAAAAACAGCCAATGGCCTGACCCCGAGTGCCAATGCCGGCAAAATCAGATTCCACAGAGCCAGGGTTTGTCCTTCACCCAACGGATCGATTTCCCACAAACTCCCGGTCATACTCAGCCCGGTATACTGCTTCCAAACAAAACCGAAAAGCCAGGCAAACAACATGGCCGAAAAAAAAGAAGGTACAGATATACCCAACGCCGAGAGGGAAACAATGAGGTTGTCAACCGGCCTCCCCTGTTTTACTGCGGCCAATACTCCCAGGGGAACACCAATGGCGATGGCAAGCAGTATGGCAGCAAAAGCCAAAACCAGTGTGCCGGGAAATGCTTCCGCAATCATAGCAGTTACAGGTCGACGTGTATGAAAACTGCTACGGAGCCAGGGCCACTTTACCATAGCTGTATAGGATTTACCGGTATAAAAGGCTGCCCCGCTTACCTCCTTCACCTTTTTACTGTCTGACTGATAGACGGACAATGGAGAAAGGTCATTGAGATAAAAGGCCAGTTGTTTCCACCATGGCTGATCAAGTCCCAGGTCTGAAATGATGGCATTCGTTGTGGCTTTGTCACTTCGCTGCCCGGTAAGAATCTGCTCCGGGCCCGGCAAGGTCATGAAAAGGAAGAAGATAAACAGAACAAGACCCAGCAGCACTGCGGCTAGAAATCCAAATTTCCGGGCCAGGTACCGGCGCATTACTTCATCAGCTTTTCCAAACGGGCATTTGAGGGCATATTCAATCCGCTGCGTTTTTCCAGAATGGTGGTGCCTTTCATGAAATACAAGGTTGGATTAAACCGGCCCATGGTCATAAGCATTTTGTTATCGGCCGACATGAACCGGAATGGCAGTTTGTGCTTTCTGGCATATTCATCGGCAGGTGTGCCGGCACTTGCCGTAAGAGGGAAAAAAGCCACTTTGTTCTTTTTGGCCCAATCATATAATCTGGCAATATCCTTATTGGCGCCATCATATCCTTCACCCAGGTAGGTGCAAACCCATACCAACTGATAAGTTTTGGCGTTTAGGAAACTATCTTTCAAATCCTGGCCGGTTGCAGCATCGGATATGGCAAAGTCATGAATGGGCCAGTTGTATCCCTCCACCAGCACTTTGTCTATCCTGCGTCCGGGCTCCCAACCCTTTTCAGTGTATTTGGTATATTCTGTGTAAGGTTTAACATAGGGAACAATCGCACTGTCCTTGCCTTTGTGAAATACATAACTCATCTCTACACTGTCGTGAGCCAGTTGTCCGGGTGGCAGATAGGTCATGGTATGTTTAATGTTGCTTCCTTCCTTGTATGGCAGAAAATCCCACACCGGCAGGAACATGTAACAGTAAATACCGAAACCCAGACACAACAGACTGATGACCGAAATAAATTTCCAGCCAAAGCCCTTGCTAAACCAAGGCGTAATCTTGTTCCGGCCAATAAAAATGATAACAATAAGAAAAGTAAGTACCAAATCCTTGTAGAAACTGGTCCATGGTTTTAGCTTGATGAAATCACCAAAGCAGCCGCAGTCTGTCACTTTCTTGAACCATGCGCTGTAACCGGTAAGGAATGTAAAGAACAATATTATAAGGAGCAGCAACCAAGCCGTAAGTCTCATGCGCCAGCCCACGATAAGGGCAAAACCCAGAATGACTTCCAGGGCACAAAAGAATACACTGAACCAGAGACTGAATTTTTTCAACCATTTAAAAAAGTCATACAATGCGCTTTCCGTCTTGGCAAATTTGCTCAGGTCTACTGGTTTCGAGGCCGAGAGGTTTTCATTGGGCCTGACCTTGAAGTCACTTTGCAGTGCCACATTGTTCAATACACTGGCTTTGACAGTAAACATTCCGATTGAAGCACTGTCCGGCAGTCTGAATTCAAGTTCGCCGGCACTTTCGCTGCCCAGATAGGCATTAACATGAACGGTGTATCCGGTGACTTTGCCACTGGTATCGGATTCTGTATCTGTAGAAGAAGACAAAGAAAATGTGCGTTCCTTGTCAAAGCTATATAACTGAAAAGCCTTTCGGCTAACTTCGGCAGCACCTTCTTTGATACTCAGTACCAGAGAGTCCTGACGGGTGCTTACATCCTCGGCAAACACATCGAAGTATTCGTTCAGCTTTATGGCAAAACCAGAAGGGTCATTGAGTTTCACCATTCCGGAGAAGATGAACAGCAATCCGGTAAAAAATCGAGCAAAATGTAAAAGTACTTTCATTATCCGATGAGTCGAATCAGGGCAAAAATAGCATAGTTTATGATATCCTGATAATTGGCTGCCACACCTTCGCTTACTTCGGTGCGTCCAAAATTGTCTTCAATCTGCTTGATACGGGCAATTTTCACCAGTATCAGATCGGTAAAACTGCTTACGCGCATTTCCCGCCACACTTCACCATAATCCGTGTTTTTCATCAGCATCAGGTCACGGGTGGCCTGAGCATGGGCATTGTACAATCCCAGTATTTCTTCATTGTCTGTGGTATCCCGGTTTTCTGCCAGCAATTGCAACTGAATCAGTGCAATCAGGCTGTAATTCACGATTCCCATGAATTCTCCCCGTATATCTTCTCCCACCGCATTGTGTCCGCTGCTCTCAATATTGCGTATACGCTGGGCCTTGATATAAATCTGATCTGTTATACTTTCCGGCCTGAATAATCTCCAGGATGTGCCATAATCGGCATTCTTACTGATAAAGATGTTTCGGCATTGGTTCAGCACTTCATCGTATTGCCGGCGGGTAAGTTCCATATCTGCCGGCAAATTTGCCGCTTGCATGCTTTTATGAGTCATGGTTCTGAGGTTATTTCCCCACAACTTTTGCGCCAGCTTTTCGGCTTTGGGATTCCGCCAGCGTTGTCTGATACATTTCTATCCACTGCGCTGGGGTTACGCGCCTGCAAAGTTCACCAATCAACTCAAAGGGAATTTCTTCGGGTTTTTTAAACCGGATGCAGGATTTGCCCATATCCAATTTTCGGGCACTGTGTTCCTTCCATGCAGTCTGAAACCATTCAAGCAATTCACCCCCGGCATACAGACCCATATGGTACAGGGCTATGTGACTCTTTTGGGAGGCCAATTGCAAAAACGGCAACGGCTGCCTGGGATCACAATGGTAACCCGCCGGAAACAGGCTATGCGGAACGGACCAGCATATCATCCCATAGGCCATTCCTTCGGCAAAACCCTCTGGCAGATTTTCTGTGATGGTCTGGTACAGTCTTCTTACAGCCGGCCTGCGTTCGGCTGACAGCGCTTCAAGATATTGGTCTGCATTCATGGGTAAGAAGCAATAATAGGTGTGTCGGTTGTTTTTTACAATTTACCTCCGGTTTTGGCCAGAAAAAAACCTTTCTGCTTTATAAAATGCTGAATTTCCGGGTTCCACAACGCCGGATTGGTATGGTTAAAATGGATAAAATAAACCTTACTGCGGGTTGCCGGGCTTTGCGATTCAAACTTTGCCATGGTTTCCATTACAAAGGGATGAGGTACTTCAGCCATGCGCCTGCCGGGCAACTCTGCCGCGGAATAAAAGGTTGCGTCAAGCAAGGCGATATCCGACTGCTGAACTTCAGGAATGATGTTCCTTCCCCATTTTTCCCACTTGTCTATATCCGGAATGAACAGCACACGCCTGTTTCCTGCAAGAATCCTGAATCCCGCTGTTTCACTGAATTCATCCCGGTGTACTACCTGCACCGGTACTACGGCCGTGCTTGCACCCAGACGCAGGGTGTCGTCAAACTGCATGGGATTCAACAAGATGTTCTTCTGTTCGACCAGCTGCTTCCACGGTCCGTTCTGCGAAAGAAACCGGGCCATTTCCGGCATACAATAAACAGGGACGTTTCGGGCACCCATCGCTTCCCGGCCCAGATACATCAATCCGGTATAGTGTCCGATGTGTGCATGGGTAAGCAGAATGCCTGCAGGAAGAAAGGGATAAGCAGAATCTGTGAGGTTCCGGAAAAGTTGCAATTGTGTTGTAAGGTCGGGGGTAGCCTCAACCAGCCACCATTGGTGGCGCACAGTATCGGCCACAGCCAGCGCAACAACAGATTCGTGGCGGTTTGAGTCCAGCGCCAGCCTGCAACAGGTGCGGCTGCATCCGATGTGCGGATAACCGCCATCCTGTGCCGTACCAAGCACGTAAACGCTTTGTGCCTGAGCAACAGTTGCAAGCAGAAACACCAAATGTACAAACCGATGCATTGTACAAAACTACAAATAAAAAATCCCCTGTAAGAAACAGGGGATTCAACACATTGCCTGTATATACAACTAATTTTACTTCACCTCAATGGTTCTGGGCAAGGCCTTCTCAGATACCGGCAGTTGCACACGCAGCATTCCATCTTTGCAGTTGGCTTCAATGCGTGTGGCATCAATTTCCGGTGTCAGGGTGAAACTGCGGCTGAATTTGCCATAACTGATTTCCGTGCGCAACACATTGTTCTTTGTTTCGGTATGCTCGTTCTTGCGTTCTCCGCTGATGGTGAGCAAATTTCCGTTCAGTTCAATTTTTACATCTTCCTGTTTTACACCCGGCAGTGAAACTTTGATTTCATAACCCAATTCGGTTTTCACGATTTCCGAACCCGGTTTAAAATCATAGGCAGGAGCCATGGTTTCGTCTTCCTGATTCAGCATTTCATTGAAGAAACGGTTTACAAACTGAGGATTGAATACATCCATCATAGCTGGGCGGTGAGATTTCATGATTTTCATTTTTACTGTTTAATTGGTTTGATATACCATGCCCTTCAAGGAATATTCCATGCAACAAAATGCGCCATTTTGTCTGATTTTGCTTCAAAAAAGGCCAAATCAATCCAAAACAAATGACAGAATGTCGTATTGCATATTAAAAAATGCCAATGACTGTGAGCAAATGCCAGATGAGATTAGAAGAGGAATGCTGAAATTCGCCGTACAATGACCCAGGAATTTGATACCCTTTATGCCGGACTCAATGAGGCACAACGGCAGGCTGTGGAAGCCATAGATGGACCGGTTATGGTTATAGCCGGACCGGGTACCGGCAAAACACAGATTCTGGCGGCCAGAATTTTGAACATACTCCGTAAAACCGATGCCAGTCCGGAAGAAATCCTGTGCCTTACCTATACAGAAGCAGGCACCGCAGCTATGCGGCAACGCCTCAGCCGGTTCATGGGCGCCGATGCGTACAGGGTGAATATTCATACTTTTCACGGTCTGTGCAACCGCATCATTCAGGAGTATCCTGAAAAATTTGCCCAGCGTGAACTTAGGGTAATGGATGACCTGGAAAAAATGGAACTGATGGATGGCTTGATACAGAACATCCCTGCCGGTTCTCCGATAAAAAATTACCAGGAGGACCCCAAAGATTTGCGCAAACAACTCGATAAACTCTTCAACCTCATGCAGGAAGAAGACTTGTCGGCAGATTTTTTTACCCATTGGGTGAATGAAATCAGTCCGGAACCTGTCTTTACAGAGATTTATCCAGAAATGGTTTATAAGCGCAACGGAAAATTCGGGGCCGCCGGAACCGTAAACCAAAAAAAATATCAGGAGCAACTGCTCTTCTGGGAAAAACTGAAAGCTGCCTCATCCCTTTTTCAGGATTATCAGAAAAAGAAAAAAGAACTGGGGATTTACGAATTCCGCGACATGATTCACTGGGTGCTGGATGCCCTCAAATCCGATGAAGACCTGTTGCGCAATTATCAGGAAAAATTCCAGTATGTGCTTGTAGACGAATACCAGGACACAAGCGGGGTGCAGAACGAAATTGTTTACGCCCTCATTTCTTATTGGGACGACAATCCCAACTGCTTCGTTGTTGGCGACGACGATCAGAGCATTTATGCTTTTCAGGGGGCAAGGGTAGATAACATGAAGGATTTCATCCAACGGTACAAAAGCCGGCTTACCAAAATTGTACTAACCGACAATTACAGAAGCACGCAGAAAATCCTGGATTCAGCGGCTTTGCTCATTGCCCATAACCAGGACCGGCTGGTGAATGAAAAAGAATACAACCTGAACAAAGATTTGGTGGCCCATAGCCATTATGCAACACATCAGCCACTGCAGTTCTTGCGTTTTAGAAATCGATTTCACGAGGCCAATGGCATTGCAGATCTGATCAAAGCACAGCATGCAGCCGGTTGCCCCTGGGCTGAGATGGCTGTGATATATGCACGACACAGCGCTGCAGAAGAGCTTGCAGGTATACTGCGTCAGGAACATATCCCGTTTGTGCTGGCCCGCAGTGTGGATATTCTGACCCAACCGCTGATCAAACAACTGGTGCACTGGCTGCAATACCTCGCACTTGAACTGGATATGCCACATAGTGGTGAATATCTCTTGTACGAGCTTTTGCATTATGATTTATATGCTATTGAACCCTATCAGGTGGCAAGTATCGCTTCGGAAATTTATGCAGCCAATAAAAAAGACGGGTTGAAGTGGAGGGATTATCTGGCCCAAATGTCTGACCAACCTGCAGATCCCAAACGCGAAGCACTGGTTCAACTCTGGAAAAACGTGGAATACTGGCTCAAACAGGCTGCAAGCCTGAATGTACCTCAATTGGTAGAGCAGGTAATCAGCAACGCAGGGTTCCTGTCTGCCGCATTGAAGAGTGAAGAACGGGAGTGGAATCTGGAAATACTGCACACCTTTATCAATTATTCCTCAGTAGCCAACCAGCGCAGGCCATTTCTCACCCTGGGCCAGTTTATGGAAGACCTCACCAAAATGCAGGCCAACGGCATATCCATACCCATAGAAAAACGGATAGGCAGTACAGATGGGGTTACACTTACCACAGCACACAGCAGCAAAGGGCTGGAGTTTCAGCACGTATGGATTATAGGCGCAGAGCAGGAGTTCTGGGAAAAAGACAGAACAAATGCATTGCCTTTCAGGCTTTCAAAACTCTTTGAAGGCATAAAACAAAAGGGAAATCCCACGCCACCGGCAGGAGAAAAGGAAGAAGAGGATGCACAGGAAAGGCGGCGTTTGTTCTATGTGGCACTTACCCGGGCGAAAGAAAGTCTCACTGTATCCTGGGCTTCTCACAAAATGGATGCAAAAAGCACGGACCTGCATCCATCGCGTTTTGTAGTAGAAATACAAGGTGGCGGAGAAATACCGGAAGCGACCGTTTCTGCTCAGGTGTTGGTACAATCAGAAGCCCGCTTGCTCAGTCTGGTGCAGGCTCCCGTGCTGCCTCTTTCCCATTCGGACTGGCTGCGGCAACAACTGCAGGGATTCAAATTTTCCCCAAGTACATTGTACGATATTCTTGAATGTGGTCTGCGCTTTTATTTCTCCAGAATTGTGCATGTACCTTCGGCACCCAGTGCGCCCATGGGATACGGAAATGCAGTGCACAATACCCTGGCAAGGCTGGTGGATTCCGGGGTAAACAAGCAGTTATGGCCGGACCAGGAAACATTCCTCAGTTGGTTTGAATATGAAATGTTCAAATTGCGCAGTTCGTTTTCCCGCATCAGTTACCAAACCCGGAGTGAGCAGGGCAAAGATCAGTTGCCATTGTATTACGCTGCCCGTATGCCGGAATTTCAGCAATACCGGGAGGTAAAAACGGAAACCTGGCTGGAAACCAGTATTGACGGAATCATCATCGGCGGCAAATCAGACAAACTGATATTCAACGGCAATGATGTAACCATAGTGGATTACAAAACTGGCAAAGCGCGAAATGCTGAGAAGAAATTCGTCAAACCCGGAGAAAAAGCAATTGCTGATGGAAAATTGCCGCCCAAATACTGGTTTCAGCTGGGTTTGTACCACATCATTGTTAACAACCAGCACGGAAAAGACTGGAAAGCGGTTTTATCGGTTATTGATGCCGTGGAGCCGGATGAAAACGGTGCGTTTCATCAGTTTAAACAGACATATTCTGCAGAAGATCTGGAGATACTTACCACTTACTTAATCGAAGGCAACCGCAGACTGCAGACTTTGGAATTCCTTACCGGCTGCGGCCATAAGGATTGCGAGTGGTGCAATTTTGCAAAGGAAACCGGACAGTCCGTGCTGATTCCGGAGATGGAAATCAATTGATCCGCAGGATGCTTCCACACCTGCCTTTGCACGATACCTGAGTAAGCTATCCAATTATGATTTTCCGGTATCAATCGGTTTCAGCATCCAGAAACTCTTGTCCGGGAAGTTCCAGTGCCCTTACGGATTGCACCGCATTGCCCGCTATCCCTTTGATAGAGCCATGCATATCTATGGTATTTTCTATGACTTTTTCAAGTTGCTTTTCCCGTTCTTTCCATATCCGCATCATTGCCCTCTTTTCAGATTCCAGGCCATCTTTCAAAGACCGGAAAGCCTCCACAATAGCCTCTACCTGCATGCGAAAGGTATTGCTGGTGAGAAAATTGTACATCATTTCCATTTTATCCCCCTTGTTCTCCTGCGAACTCACAGCCGCATCCAGCTGAATGACGGTTTCACGCAAAACACCACACAGTCCTTTGAATTCTGAGAATGTGCAGATCCAGACCCCGTCGACCATTCCCATCCTCTCCATATCTGAGGGCATGGCTTCGGTAACCAATACCCCAACGTCTGCACCTTTTTCGCGCATATCGGCGCGGAATTTTTCTATCCAGCCAGACTGATATTCCTTCGTGCGTTTACTCTCGTAGTAAATTTTACCACAATTCTGCCTGGTGCGGGTATTTACAATCTGAATGCAATCCCCGCCGCGCGCACCTTTCTTTATTTCTTCAATCGTATCCAGCGGAAATTTCGCCATCAACCACTCTTCTATGGCCAGTTCCTGCACCTCGCCCTGCAACTGCATACTGCCCTGCTCCTGCTTGCGCTTCATTTCTTCGGTCAGCTTTTTCTGGTCTTCCAGTTGCTTTTGTAATTCCTTCATCTTCAATTCAGATTTTTCTGCTTCAGCCAGCCGGATCTTCTCCCTTTCCTGGTTCAGGGTTTCATTCAGCTTCACCTGTGTTTCTGCTTCGATATTGCTCTTCAATTCATCCTTTTCCCGGTTCAGTCTGGCGATCTCGGCTTTAGTCAGGTTCAACTCTTTTACCTGTTCACTTTTCTCTTTCAGTTCTTTTTCCAATTGAGCCAACATTGCCGCCTGCTCGTCTTTCAGTTTTGCCTGTTCCTGCTGTATGATTTTCTCCCGTTCCAGTTTTAAACTCTCCTGCAGCTTTTGGTTGAAAATTTCCTTTTCCTGCCGTTTGTACTCTTCCATCTGCAACTGTTCCCTGCGCAACTGTGCCTGTTTTGATTCAAATTCCAGCCGCTGCTTTTCGCTTTCGGCTGAATACTTGTTCCGGATTTCCTCTTCCAATTCGCGGGCAAGTATGCTCTGAACGTCAATGACCGTTCCGCATTTGGGGCAATGTATTTGTGTGTGTGCAGCTTTCGTCATGTTTTGATAAAGAAATAATCAAAGTTGAAATTCAATGATACTACAATTCCTGTGGTTTCACCATAGGGATATTTGTCAATTTTCCCATTTCCGGACTTATTTTCGAACCCATGCCCCGGATTTATTCTGTCTTCCCCAGGGGATTGATTTATCTGTCCTTCATTTCTGCATTTTCTGCCCATGCCTGGACAAACACGGGCCGGGACACTGCATTGAAACTGAAATACGGTTTTTTACACACCCGGAAAGTCTGGTACTATAGCGGGGAAACAGCCATTCTCCAATCCATTTCCGGAACGGAATACAAGGGCATTCTCCGTTTTCGGGATGGTGCTGTTTGCGCCGACAGTCAGTGTATTTCCCTGGCGCAACTGAAGGCAGTTACGGTACTTTCGAAAAACCGGAAAAGAGTCGCTGTTTCCAGACGAATGAACCAAACAGCAACCACCTGGTTTGCCGGCCTTTTTGGCGGTGAACTGGCCTACTTGCTGGGCAGGCAGCATTCACAGCAAACGGGAATAATCCTGGCCGCAGGTACTTCAGCGATAGCCATTGCGGGGTTAATTGCGGTAAGCACAAACAAGACCTGGATGCCCGGAAAAACGAATTACCGCGGAAAGCATGGCAAATACATTTTCAAAACCCGCAAACTGCCCATTGAATACCGGTATCTGAAACCTTAAGCAGTGTTGTCGTCGATTTGCAACTGCCGGCAGGCTTTTTCGCAACACAATTCTTCAGCTTTTTTGCGGCTGTGGTTGTGTTCCTGCACCAACTCCTCGCCTTCAATGATCAAAATCACCTCGTGCAGATCTTTGCCACCCGAATTGGTAACCTGGTGCTTCCATTCCACCTTTTTCTTGTTCTGTTGCGACCACTTAAGCAACTGGGCTTTATAACTGATGGTTGTACTCATCAGTTTTTCCAGATCGAGATACTGCCCTATCAGGCGCTGAGAGATGAATTTGCGTGTGGTTCTGTACCCTTTGTCCAGATATATGGCACCTATCAACGCTTCAAGGGCATTGCCACCTATGCTCTTTAAAGCTGTGTGGTTGCGCAATAAATCGGGTTTTATCTCCATCAGTTGGGTAAGCCCCAGTCTGCTTGCCAGGTAAGCCAGTTGTTCACGGTTTACCACCCGCATACGCATTTCTGTAAGAAAACCTTCCTGCTTGTAGGGATAACGCATAAACAGCAACTCGGCCACTACGGCATCGAGTATGGCATCACCCAGAAACTCCAGCCGTTCGTTGTCTGTCTGCAACTTTTTTTTGTCGGAATCGGTTTCGTTCACCGAACTATGCCGCAAGGCTTCGCGGTACATACCCAGCCTGCGCGGTCGGATTCCGGTCAGGCGGTAGATCTTTTCAGAAAATCGGGAATCGCCCCTGGAAATGAGTTTTCTCAGTGGCAAAACAATTAACCTTCGTAGCGTTTGAAGATCACAGATGCATTGTGTCCGCCAAAGCCGAAAGTATTGCTCAGTGCGGCGCGCACGTCACGCTTCTGAGGGGAATTGAAGGTGAGATTCAGACCATTGTCAATCTCAGGGTCATCTGTAAAATGGTTGATGGTAGGAGGAATCACTCCATTTACCACAGCCAGGATAGACGCCACAGATTCCACAGCACCGGCTCCACCCAGCAAATGTCCGGTCATGCTCTTTGTGCTGCTTATATTCAGATTGTAAGCATGCTCACCAAAAACCGAAGTAATGGCTTTCGTTTCTGCGATATCGCCCAGCGGTGTGCTTGTACCATGAACATTGATGTAGCCAATATCTTCCGGCTGAAGACCAGCGTCTGATAAGGCTTCTTTCATAACGTTTCTGGCGCCCAGACCTTCAGGATGAGGCGCCGTAATGTGGTAAGCATCCGCGGTCATGCCGCCGCCTACCATTTCGGCATAAATCCTGGCTCCGCGGGCTTTGGCATGTTCGAGATCTTCCAGCACCAGTGCAGCACCGCCTTCTCCCAGCACAAATCCATCCCGGTCTTTGTCAAACGGGCGTGAGGCTGTGTAAGGGTCATCGTTTCTCTCACTCAGTGCCTTCATGTTCTGGAATCCACCAATGGCAGGCTCATTTACACAGGCTTCCGAACCACCGGTGATGATGGCATCGGCCTTACCCAGGCGGATAAGGTTGAAAGAATCAATAATTGAATGCGTGCTGGTGGCACAGGCAGATACCGTAGCGAAGTTCGGTCCGCGGAAACCGTGTTTGATACTGATAAAGCCACTGGCTATATCAATAATCATACGGGGAATAAAGAAAGGTGAAAAGCGGGGAATGTTCCCGCCCTTCGCGTAATCCATTACCTCCCCGAAAAAGGAGGTAAGTCCGCCGATACCCGAACCCCAGATGACTCCGATACGGTCCGGATTGAAAGATTGTTGTAAAAGTCCGCTGTCTGCAATGGCCTGATCCGCACATACCACACCATAATGGGTAAATACATCCATTTTGCGGGCCTCCTTCTTGTCCATGTGCTGGGAAACATCAAAATTCTTCACCTCACAGGCGAATTTCACCTTGAAATGTGTGGTGTCGAACTGGGTGATGGGCCCCGCACCGGTTTTGCCGGCGAGGAGCCCTTCCCAATACTCAGTCAATGTATTGCCAATGGGCGTAAGTGCGCCCATTCCGGTTACAACAACCCTGCGGAGTTGCATGAATTACTTTTTGTTTTCTTCGATGTAACGAATGGCTTCGCCCACAGTCTGGATCTTCTCAGCCTGATCGTCCGGAATGCTGATATCGAATTCCTTTTCGAATTCCATAATCAACTCTACGGTGTCCAGTGAGTCGGCACCCAGGTCATTTGTGAAGCTGGCCTCAGGGTTCACTTCAGATTCTTCTACGCCAAGTTTATCGACGATGATGGCTTTTACTTTTTCAGCAATTTCAGACATGTTATAGATTTTTGAATTTTGCGGCTGCAAATAAACAATAAATTTTCGGATACCAACCCATGCCGGGTTTTATTTTTGCAATCCATTCCATGGCAAAGCGCGATCTGCTTGATTTTTCTTTTTCAGACCTGGGTTTCACCGCCATGGCCCTGCATTGCAATTTGCCACCCCATACCCTTGCCTGGCTCATTGACCGGTGCTGTATGTCCGGTTTTCAGCGCCGCGTGGTTCCCCTTGAAGTCCCGCTGCGCAAAATCAGCAGCGCCCACATCTATTTCTACCATGATGTTCCGGAAACAGAAACCAGTTTCTGGCTACTCGAAAACCGCGGCACCGCAGGCATTCTTTCCACCGGCAGACCCGACCCGGATTTTCTCCTTGTGGCCAAAGGTGAACAAAAGGACGAAATGCTTAGCCTGTGGCTCGAACTCATCAAATCTGAATCCGCTGTGAGCATGGCCTACATCATGCCTGCCGATCAGCAGCAACGGCTCAATTGGTTGCCATACCTTACGGATTCATCCGAATAGAATACCTTTACACCCGGAATCTGAATGCACATCAACCATTTCAACAAAACCAAAATTGTGGCCACCATTGGCCCCGCCACCAGCGCATACGAACAACTCGAAAAACTCATCATCGCCGGAGTGGATGTCATTCGTCTCAATTTTTCACATGGCACTCACGAACAGCACGCGCAGGTGGCTGCTCATGTCCGCAGTCTGAATGATTCCCTGGGAACACCAGTGGCATTGCTGCAGGACCTGCAAGGTCCCAAACTGAGAATAGGTAAAGTGGATGGTGAACTGGAACTCCTCGAAGGCTCCGAAATCACCGTGACCACAAAGGAATGTGTAAGTACTGCCGAAATCCTGTTTGTGAGTTACAACCGGCTTGCCCTGGATGCCAAACCCGGTGAACGAATCCTGCTTAATGACGGAAAATCAGAACTGGAAATCACCAGTATTACCGATTCTGAAAATCTGCGTGCAAAGGTAATCGCCGGGGGAATTCTCACATCCAACAAAGGATTCAACCTGCCAAACACACAGCTTTCCACACCCAGTCTTACCGAAAAAGACCGCGCCGACCTCGAATTCGGACTGCAACTGAATGTTGACTGGGTTGCCCTGTCCTTTGTGCGCAGGCCGGAAGACATCATTGAACTCAAACACATTATCGCAGAAAAGGGCAAACATGCGCGGGTCATTGCCAAGATTGAAAAACCCGAGGCTGTTGAAAATATCGATTCCATCATTCAGGTGGCCGACGGCATTATGGTTGCGCGGGGTGACCTGGGGGTAGAACTGCCCATACAGCGGGTTCCCCTCATTCAGAAAAAAATCGTTGAGAAATGTATTGCTGCCAGCAAACCGGTCATTATTGCCACACAAATGATGGAAAGCATGATAGAAGACAGCATACCCACCCGTGCAGAGGTAACCGATGTGGCCAATGCTGTGCTGGATGGAGCAGATGCCGTTATGCTCTCCGCCGAAACCTCGGTGGGTAATTACCCCATCAAAGTGGTGGAAATCATGAGCAAAATCATCACAGACGTAGAAAAAGACAAACGGGTGTATTTCAAAGGCAAAAAACCGGAACACAGCTCCCCCAGTTTTATGCACGATGAAATCTGCTTTACCGCTGTGCGCATGAGTGACCACCTGCGGGCAAAAGCCATTGTGGCCATGACCAAGTCCGGTTTTACCGGTTTAAAAGTGGCCAGCTACCGCCCCAGAGCCAATGTGTTTATATTTACCGACAACCGCGACCTGCTCAATGCCCTCAGCCTGGTTTGGGGCGTGCGTGGCTTCTTTTACAACAAATTCAACAGTACGGACGAAACCTTTCACGATGTGGAAGTCATCCTGAAGGCGCATGGCCATGTAACGGAAGGGGAAATCATCATCAACTGCGCCAGCATGCCACTGCACAAGAAACTGCGCACAAACACCATCAAACTGACCATTGTGGCATAATCATCTGCCAGTTTGGCCGAAAGCCATTCGGGAATTATATTTGTTATAACATTCTTACATGGAAGAAAACATTATCAACCGTGTGGCCGGCAGCGGCATTCTCACCCTGAACCTGGAAGAGTACCGCCACCCCGGCCCGCGCATAGAACTTGATATCAAAGATACCCTGTTTATGGGGCAGATTCTGCGTGAAAAGGATTTTCGCGACTGGATAAAAAACCATGATTGGGAGCAATACCGCGATGCCAATGTGGCAATTTTTTGCTCGGCAGATGCCATCATCCCCACCTGGGCGTATATGCTCATTGCTTCACGACTCACAGGTATTGCGCACCACTTTGTCTTCGGAAACACAGCCACCCTCGAAACCAGCCTTTTTCAAAAAGCTCTGTCTGCCATTCATCCTGAAGATTTTCAGGACAAACGGGTAGTCATCAAAGGGTGCGGCGACCTGCCTGTGCCGGAATCGGCCTATGTGGAAGCGAGCAGACTATTGCTACCCGTGGTAAAAACCCTCATGTTCGGAGAACCCTGCAGCACAGTGCCGGTGTTCAAAAGGGCCGACTAAACCGCATACCTGCCGGTTTCATTTTTTCTAAAAGAATACAGTGCTGTTTTATGGGGTAAAAGTATCAACTTTGCCCCCAATGTCTGAGTCCGTCTCCTGCCCCAAATGCAATTGTGAATATGCTTACCCCAGCGGCGATTTAATGGTTTGCCCGGAATGTTTTCACGAGTGGAATCCGGCAGAAATTTCAGATGATACAACGGATGGTACGCCCAAAGTGCTGGATGCCAATGGCAATGTTCTGCAAAACGGGGATTCAGTGATTGTGATCAAAGACCTGCCTGTAAAAGGGGCATCCAAATCGGTAAAAGCCGGCACCAAAGTAAAAAACATAAAACTGACCGATGGTGACCACAACATTGATTGTAAGATTGATGGTTTCGGAGCCATGGGGCTCAAATCTGAATTTGTACGCAAAGCCTGACGTACAAATGCTGCACTATTTTGTGCATTCCCACACCCCGTTGCGGTTCACCGCCGGGTTTCCGTTGTATTTCAGAGATTTCACCCGGTAATACAATTCGCAGCAATCCTGCTTTTCATACCTGTACACAAATGCCAGTGTATCTTTTTGTCCCTGGTATTTCAGAAAAAATGTATCCGAACTGGTAAGGTCATACACATGCATCAATGAATCATTGGTATAACCCCATGCCTGCATAGAATATAAATTGTTCTTTGCACTGGTGATATAGGCTGAGTCCGGAATGTATTTTCTGCCCGCACCAAAGAAAACGTTTTTACCCGATGTTTTATCAAATACGCGGAAATACACATCTTCTGCGCAATTGCCGTATTTCCAGCACCTGCCGCAATCCATGGATTGTGTAACCATTGCCAGCAAACCCAACAGCGTTAAAAATGACCACCTGATATTTTTCATATTCAACAGATATTACAACAAATCACACGGAAACCACCAAATCCACTGGCCATTTTTTTGTTGATATACAACCTGTAGAGGCGGGTCGCGACCCGCCTCTACAGGTTATCAATGGACCCTGTCACCCCGCAATTCCAGGGATTGCATAATTTCTGCCTCACCCTGCAGGAAATATTGCCAGCGTTCATTCACCCTTTTTACCGGAAAATAGAGTCTGGCCAGTTCCAGAAACATATGGTAATGACCTGCCTCACTCACCATAAACTCATGGTAAAATTCCCTCAGGTTCAAATCGCTGCAATACAGGCTGAGCAGGCGAAAACGTTCACAACTGCGGGCCTCAATCAGTGCGCAAACCAGCAACATATCCATCAGTTGAGGGCCGGGTTTACCGCCTTTTTGCAGTTCTCTCAGCTGGTTCACATATTCATCTTTGCGCTGGGGACCCAGTTTCAGTCCCCGCTTATCCATCTCCTTCAATACGCGGCGGAAATGCCCCCACTCTTCCGCCACAAGCGGGGTTACCTCCTTTACCAGCTCTTCCCTTTCCGGAAATTTCACCAGCAGGGAAATGCCGCTGCTCGCTGCTTTTTGCTCGCACCAGGCATGGTCTGTAAGAATCTCGTCTATGGATTTTTCTGCAATATTCACCCAGCGCGGGTCGGTGGGCAATTTCAAACCCAGCATGCGCACTGCGTCCTGCCCGGCTTCCTCACCCATTACAGTTCTTCGATTTTTTCCACCCGTTTTTCATGGCGGCCCCCTTCAAAATGGGCACCCAGGTAGGCGTCTGCTGTTTTAAATGCTTTGGCCTTGCTGATAAACCTCGCCGGAAGACATAACACATTCGCATTGTTGTGTTGTCTGGCCAGTGCAGCAATTTCCTCTTCCCAAGCCAGTGCAGCACGAATGCCCTTGTGTTTGTTCGCTGTGATGCACACCCCATTGCCGCTGCCGCAGATGAGAATACCCAAATCGGCTTCTGCAGACTGAACCGCTTCCGCCACTTTGTGCGCATAGTCCGGGTAATCCACGGAATCCGCATTGTCCGGTCCGCAGTCCTGCAGTTCGTAACCCTGGTCCAGCAAATGCACAAGCAGGTCGTTTTTCAGTTTGTATCCGGCATGGTCGGATCCTACGGCAATGGTGAGGTTTTTCATATAGCGGTTCGGTTTTTTTCTACACGTTTGGCAATGAATATGCCTATGACATAAAGGGCCATCAGAGGCAGACCCAGCAGCAACTGACTGAATATATCGGGTGAAGGTGTAGCGATACCAGCGATGATGAAAATGATCACCGCGGCATAGCGCCAGTATTTAATGAGGAATTGAGAACTGATGAGGCCAATTCTTGCCAGAATATAAATCAGCACAGGCAGTTCGAATACCAGGCCCGTGGCCAGGCACATAAAACTTACAAATCCGGTGACACTGCCAATGGTAATGATGTTTTTGATGGAAGGACTCAGCTGGTAGGAAAGCAGAAAATTGCTGGCCACCGGCACCAGGAAGAAGTAGGCAAATACCACCCCAATGAAAAACAGCAGGCTTACAATACCCAGACTGTAACGCACCTTTTTAATCTCAGTGATCTTCAGTGCGGGCTTTACAAAGCTCCATATCTGCTGTACAATGACGGGAAAGGTGACAATAAAGCCCACCACCATGCTAATCTTGAAGGCACTGATAAATTGCCCCTCGATTTTCTGGCTCTGCATTTCAATCATTTTGGGAGGCTCCCAGCACAGAATGTCTTTGCCGGTAAAGAAGCGACCTGCCTGACAAAAGAACTCATAGCCCCAGAATCCTTTTTTGAACGGGGCCATGATAATGGCTTCAAAAATATCAGGAACCCAGAAAAAGGAGATAACAATGGAGGCAAACAGCACAATGGCCACCCGCATCAGCCGCTTGCGCAGCTCGTCCACATGGTCGAAAAAGCCCATGTTCTTCTCGTAGGGGTAGTGCTCATCCGTTTGGTCCAGCGGCATGGTGCAAAGGTAGGGTGAATAGGGGAAAACGTTAGTCGGTTCAAGCCGGAAAACAACAATTTACAGGCTTGTAATCAACTCCGGTATGTCATACTCAGATGAGCATACCGCCACAAACACTCAGGGTTTGCCCGGTGATGTACGCACCCATATCCGATGCCAGAAACAGGCAGGCATTGGCCACATCCGTGGTGCTGCCGCCCCGTTTTAAGGGGATATCTGCCATCCAGCCTTGTTTCACCTCATCACTCAGGCTCTCGGTCATTTCCGTTTCAATGAAACCGGGAGCTACAGCGTTGCAACGGATGCCACGGCTGCCGATTTCCTTGGCCATGGATTTGGTAAAACCTATCATCCCTGCTTTGCTGGCTGCATAGTTGGCCTGCCCGGCATTGCCCTGCACACCCACCACACTGGTCATGTTGATGATGCTGCCGGCGCGGTTGCCCAGAAAATGCTTGAGAAATGCCTTGGTGATGTTGAAGGCACTTTTCAGATTGGTGCGGATGACTTCATCCCACTGTTCCTCGGTCATGCGCAGCATCAGCGCATCGCGTGTAATTCCTGCGTTGTTGATGAGAATGTCAACTTTCCCGAATTCGGCAATCACCGATTCAGCGAGGGCCTCACTGGCTTTAAAATCTGCAGCATCACTCTGATACCCTTTGGCTTTTACCCCATACTTTTGGGTCAGCTCCTGCTCAAAGGCCCGGGCTTTTTCTACAGAAGAAGCAAATGTGAAGGCAATGTTGCAATGATTTGCGGCAAACAATTCGGCAATCCCCTTGCCTATTCCCCGCGAAGCACCTGTAATCAGTGCAGTTTTCCCTGATAGCATGGGGCAAATTAAACGGCTGTATGGATAAATAACAAACAGGGTTCTGCACGCCTGTGTGTAAATCCGTTAATTTCGCACTGTGCTTGCCGATTCTTTTGGTCGCGTACACGACTATCTCCGCATTTCCCTTACCGAGGCCTGCAACCTGCGCTGCAAATACTGCATGCCCGAAGACTTTATGCCACCGCACCACAAATGGTATATGACCCGGGAGGAAATCAGGCGGCTGGCTGCTGTTTTTCTCGATCTGGGTGTGAATAAAATCCGTCTGACAGGCGGGGAACCACTGGTGCGGAAAGATGCAGCAAACATCATCCGCGATCTGGGGAATGAGATTGCACAGCGCAACCCCGATGGGAAGAAACAACTCACCATCAGTACAAATGGCATACTGGTGCACCGGTTTATTGACGAATTTAAGTCCGCCGGCATTCATAGCCTGAATGTGAGTATCGATTCACTTATGCCGGAACAATTTCAGGAAATCACACGTCGTGATGAATTCCACCAACTCATGTCCAACATTCATTTGCTGCTGCATAACCAATTTCGTGTAAAATTGAATGTAGTCATGATGAAAGGTGTAAATGACAATGAATTGCTCGAATTTGTGCATCTGACCCGGGATTTTCCGCTGCATGTGCGTTTTATCGAATTCATGCCGTTTGCAGGCAACCACTGGCAGCAGGCCCGGCTCATTACCCAGGCAGAGATGCTGGAACGAATCCAGTCCCATTTTGATATCACACCGCTGGTAAATAACATTTCCGATACCGATAAAAAATTCAGGGTATTGGGACATCAGGGCAGCTTTGCATTCATCAATACCATGAGTGAGCCCTTCTGTGCCGGCTGCAACCGCATACGCCTTACGGCAGATGGAAAACTGAAAAACTGCCTTTTCAGTGCCGGAGAAGTGGACCTGCTCACCCCGCTGCGAAACGGCGAAGATGTGCAGGACTTAATCAAAACCTGCATTGCAGCGAAAAAAGCGAAGTGGGGCGGGCAGGAATTGTTTTCTGCAACGGAAAACCGCAGCATGATAGCCATAGGCGGATAAATGGAAACCAGCATCTGGATTATATTTGCTGTATCCCTTTCTGCCGTTGCCTTTTGCTATGCCGCGGTGGGACACGGCGGTGCAAGCGGCTACATTGCACTGATGGTGTTGTTCGGGTTTTCACCCCAGATACAAAAGCCCACAGCACTTACCCTGAATTTGCTTGTATCCGCGCTTGCTTTGATGCAGTACGCAGGTGCCGGACATTTCCGGTGGAGAAAACTGCTCCCATTCATTCTTTTATCCGTACCCATGGCCTACCTGGGGGCTGGCACAGAAATCAACCGCAAGGTGTTTCATTTGCTGCTTGCATTATTTCTTGCCTTTTCTGTTTGGCGCCTGCTTTCGGATCCCGGAGCAGAAAACCGGGAAAGCCGGAACATCCCCTGGATTCCGGCCCTGATAACCGGCGGTTCTATTGGTTTTCTCAGCGGCCTGATCGGCGTGGGCGGTGGCATCATTCTCAGCCCGGTATTGTTGCTCATGGGCTGGGCAGGAATGAAAGAAACCGCAGCTATCAGCGCTGCCTTTATCCTGGTCAACTCCGCTGCTGCACTGGCAGGCAACTGGCCTTCCGCAAACTCTTTCCCACCCCATTTTTTCCTGTTGCTGTTATGCACTGCCCTTATGGGGCTGGCAGGAGCCTGGCTTGGCAGCAGACACTGGAACACAAGAATCCTGAAATATCTGATGGCTGCCGTCCTTATTTTTGCCTGCGTTAAACTGGTTATTTCATGATTTCTGTAACAGAAGCCTGGCAACGATTGCTTGTGCATGCGCAATCCGGTCCGGTGCAGATCCTGGCTTTGGCAGACGCATTGGGTGCTGTATTGGCTGCGGATATCATCAGTCCGTTTGACTCACCGGATTTTGACATGAGTGCCATGGATGGATATGCTGTAAGAATGCATCCCATGCAAGAAAACACTTTTCTGGTCACCGGTGAAATTCAGGCGGGGGATACCGGTTCTTATGTTCTGAACCCCGGCGAAGCTGTCCGCATTTTCACCGGAGGGATGGTGCCGGCAACTGCAGACGCTGTGGTCATGCAGGAATGGACCACCGAAACGAACGGAAGCCTAATGGTAAAAGGTGAAATTGTACAGGGAGCAAACATCCGTCGCAGGGGCTCGCAACTGGGTAAGGGCGACATAGCCCTTTCAGCCGGTACAGAAATCACAGCAGCGGGAATTGGTTTGCTTGCAAGTCTGGGGCAATTTTCCATTCCTGTATTTTCACGCCCTTCGGTTTCAATCATTACTACAGGTAATGAGTTGTTGCAGCCGGGAGACACGCTGGTAAACGGACAAATTTACGATTCGAACACACCTTTCCTGCAAGCAGCCCTGCAAGAAACCGGCATACGGAATATTTCCTGCTTCCGGGCAACAGACCAGCGCACAGAACTTGATTCTGCGCTGGATATAGCCCTTGAACTATCCGATTTCCTCCTCATTACCGGTGGCATTTCTGTAGGAAAATACGATTTGGTTTATGATGCACTGAACAGCAGAAATATTGATATCATTTTTTACAAAATTTCACAGAAACCGGGAAAACCCATACTTGCAGGGAAACTGGGAGAGAAATGGGTTTTTGCCCTGCCGGGCAATCCGGCTTCTGCCGGGGTTTGTTTTTATGAATATGTATATCCTGTGTTGCGGAAATATATGGGGTTTTCAAAACCTTTTTTAAAGAGAGAAACGGCCATTCTATCGCATATGGTGAAAAACAAATCCGGCCGTGCAGCTTTTTTACGGGCCGCTTTCAGCCAGGGGAAAGTACAAATTCCAGCACAGCAGGACAGCCATATTTTACAATCGTTTGCAATGGCAAATTGCCTGGTATATCTCCCCCAGGATACGGAATTGTTACAGGCCGGAGATAAGGTCGAAATTCATTGGCTGCCATGAGAAATGAACTCACCATCCATTTGTTCGGTGCATTGCAGGATGTTCTGGAAACCCAACAAATCACATTCCCATCTTATCCCGATGCAGGTGCACTGTATGAAGCATTGCTGATTGCCTTTCCAACCCTGAAGAGCAGTCCGTTCCGCATTGCGGTCAATCACAAATTGGCGGGTCCGGAAACGGCCCTCGGGCCGGGTGATGAAATAGCACTGCTTCCCCCCTTTGCCGGAGGATAATTAGAACGCATCTTTGCAGGGCGTGCTCAGCAAGGAAAACCGGAATCAATTTTCAAGGCAGATATTGTTGCCCGAAATAGGTATATCCGGTCAGGAAAAGCTGGCTGCAGCCAAAGTGCTTATTGCAGGCGCTGGTGGATTGGGTTGTCCGGTATTGCAATACCTTGTGGCAGCAGGGGTCGGGCATATAGGAATCACAGACCCGGATACCGTGCAGATATCGAACCTTCCCCGGCAAACCCTGTACACCCCGGAAGATGCAGGCCAGTCCAAAGCAGTCGTTGCTGCCCTGAAACTCAACACCATGAATCCGGGCTGCCAGATAGATGTATTTCCCTATGCTTTAACCGCAGAAAATGCGTCAGCCCTGCTGCAGTCTTACGAAATTGCAGTGGATTGCACCGATTCTATGGCCGCAAGGTATGCCCTGAATGTAGCCTGCAGGGCACAATCCAAACCCATGGTGTATGCGGGAATTTACAAAATGGAAGGACAACTCTCCGTATTTCATTACTCGGGCGCTGGGGCAGCCAATTGCCTGGATTTTGAAGCTGCCTATCCCCACACAGGCATTGAGCCCGAAAACTGCAGCCTTTCGGGAGTATTGGGCACGGTACCCGGCATTCTGGGCACCATACAGGCTCAGGAAGTGATTAAAATCATCTGTGGCATTCCCGGCATTCTCGCTGGAAAACTAGGGATATACAGTGCCACCAAAAACCAGATTTATACCGTTGATTTGCAATCCCAATGAGCAGCGATAAAAAGGCAAAATCTTTTTTTGTAAATGGCCCTGTTTCGCCGGAAAAAATTGCAGCCAATATTGCTGCACACCAAAATAAAACGCATGTGGGCGCAAGCCAGTTGTTTCTGGGACAAGTGCGCGCCGATGAGGTGAACGGACTAAAGGTAACCGCCATTGAATACAGTGCATACGAGGAAATGGCCAATGCAGAAATTGCGCGGATACGGGAAGAAATCATCGTAAAATACAAACTGAGCTGTGCCCATGTTTATCACTCCCTTGGGCATATCGAAGCCGGACAGGTTTGTTTTTTTGTATCCGTGAGCAGTCCGCACCGTGAGGCCTCTACCCTCGCCTGTTCGGAAATGGTTGAAAGGATAAAAAAAGAAGTGCCTGTGTTTGGCAGGGAATTGTTTGAAAACGATTCCCATCAATGGAAAACAAATCAATAATACATGCAGGATATCACCCGCAAACTCACCACACTGCGAACCGCCACTGCACAAGCCGTGGTGCATGTAAGCCGGCCGGAAACCATAGAGATGATCCTTGAAAAACGGGTGCCCAAAGGCGATGTTTTTGAAATGAGCAAAGCCGCTGGGTTGCTGGCTGTGAAAAAAACCAGCGATATGATTCCCGACTGTCATCCTCTGCCCGTGGAAGCGGCAGGATTCAGTTACGATGTGAGTGAGCATGCCATACGCATTGTGCTGGAAGTAAAAACCATCTACAAAACCGGCGTGGAAGTGGAAGCCATGCATGGGGTTTCGGTGGCCGCACTTACCATGTACGACATGTTGAAACCCCTGGACAAAGGGGTGGAAATTGCAAGCATCAAGCTGCTGGAAAAAACCGGCGGGAAAACCGATTATCTGGATCGCTACCGCACCGATCTCAAAGCCGCCGTTCTGGTGTGTTCAGACAGTGTATATGCCGGTGAGAAAAAGGACAAAAGCGGGCGGGAAATTATGCGCATACTGGAAGATCATGGCATTATTCCCGCCGAATATGCAGTGATGCGCGATGACCTGGAACACATCCGCGAAATCGCGGAAATGTATGTGGAAAATGGTATGGATCTTATCATTTTTACGGGTGGTACAGGTGTGAGCAGCCGCGATGTAACACCGGAAGCCATAAGGCCCATATTGGACAAGGAACTGCCCGGACTGATGGAATCGGCGCGTGCCTATGGCATGGAACGGATGCCCTATGCCATGTTCAGCCGCGGTATAGCCGGTATGAAAGGAAATACCCTCATCCTCACCCTGCCGGGCTCAGCCCGCGCTGCCACTGAATATATGGATGCCCTTTTTCCTTTTATTTTTCACCTGTTCCGCATTGCGGATGACAAGGGGCATGGATAATTCCGCGACGTAGGGGCGCGTCGCGACGTAGGGGTGTGTCGCGACACACCCCTACGGAAACGCGACACACCCCTACAGAACGACCGTATTATTTTCCTTCAACGGTATCGGGCACTGCATCAACCGGAACCTGTGCCCTGTCTTTGCCAAAGAGTTTGCCAATGTTGATACCGCTGCTGATGCTGAGTCCAAACCGGGAACCAAAATCGCCTTTTATACCCGGATACAGACCCGCTTCGAGGCGGGCAGCGATTCCCAGTCCGTTGAAATCCAGGGTTTGCCAGCCCACATTGAAACCAATTTTTGAAAGCCTTGTGTCTTTCAGCGACATGCGCTGGTACAATTTGTTGTAGTTGATCTCACTTGCCAGCACAGCTACGTCATCGAGGGTGGCATTGGGCATAATCAGCAGATTGCCGTACCAGAAGGCCATTCCCTGCGCTTCACGCTTTCCGTATCCCTCAATTTCTGCGCGCCACCAGCCATAATGTCCCCGCATATAGCCCAGCGACAGGGTTTTATATCCCATCACCGTTTCAGTTTCTTCCGGCAGGGGTTCTATCGCTTTGTCTTCACCGTTGGGTGTGGAAAAGACCATTTTGGTTCCTGTTCCGTTTACAACGGTAAAACCTCCCGTATAACCCACCCGCACTGCATGAAAACGGGTAATGGGCGCCTTGGTGGTTCCATAATACCGCACATTTCCTGTGGTTTTCAGGTGAAATGAAACATCACGGGTTGTTTCCTGACTGGCAACCACATATCCCATGCTTACATTCAGGCTTCGGGAGTTCCGGGGTTCATTTACACTGCTGTGTTTTATCGGCTGCACATTCTGCATATCCTCTGTCAGATTGTCCACATAATTCGCACGGTATTTAAAGCCCAGCATGACTTTGCCAAATTTCGCATCGCCACCCATATCCGCAAAAATATTGGAGTTGCTGCGGGCAAAATCCACAGACAAAAATGGCAGTTGAATGGTATAAAAATCAGGATTTAATATCTGCGCCGTGATTTTCCCATACAGTTTCTCCTTATCCTGAGCCGTTGCAAAAAGAGGCAACAAAAATGAAATCCAAAGATATTTTTTCATTACATAAATAATTTAAGATCAACAAACAACTTGCAATTGATCACACCGGAAAAACCATAATTGAATCCGGTATCGCAACTCCGCAGAAATGCAACACAGCCATCGGTGGCAATTTCAAACTTACCGTATCCCAAATCCTGCAGGCCGTATGTGCTTGTATACACCTGTACATTGATATCGTCCGGGTCGCTGGGGTTCATGGCATTGTTGGACAATTCATAATTCAGATACACCGCCGGAGTGCAGGTTACTACCAGGTATTCCGTACTGTTGAATTTCAGGGTAAAACGCCAGTTGCCATTTCCCAGTGTGTCTTTCTCAAAGCTGCTTACGGTATAGGTACTGCTGCCCACCTTTACCTGGTTTGCTGCCAGTGAACAGTAGCTCACCGGTGTGTTTTCCCTGCAGCCGCAGGAGCCTCCGGCGTCTGTGATATTTTCATCGGCATCCAGTTGCTGATTGTAGCAGTGCGCCGGTTTGGTCATGTATTTCAGGTCGCGCAATACAGCTTTGCGGCAACCTGTATTCATGACAAAGAGTGAGAGACCCAGCGCGCACAGGGCGGTTGCGGCCAAACGTTTTTGTTTCATTGCTGGCAAAACTATGTTCAGGGCAAGAGCATTGCAACCGAAAACCGCGGTTTATAAAAAATATGACAAAGCCCGATTGTGCGCTTGGTTCTTACTCCTGAATCCCTGATTCGGTGAGCCTATCGAAGAGTCTGTCATCCTTCCTGCCCCCGGAAACTTGTTCTCGGGCTAATAGTCCGGAGCAAACCAATGCCGAACCAATATCCAAAAACGGCAATCAAAACAATTGTAAACCCATTGCATCCGGAATCCAATTTCCTAACTTGCTATTTCACCAGGCAGGTGTTCAATGTCAGAATCTATACAAAATCTCAGGATTCAAATATTGCGGAAACCGAGCCAATCGGCAAATGCAGTTGCCAGTCATTTTGAAAACAACAATAACGCCACCCTTATAGCCGGAATGAGAAAACCTTCCATCTTCAGGGGCAGCGGACCCCTTATTCAACTCACTTTTTGGATGCAGGCACAGATTTACATCCTATTCAGAAACTTTTAGGACACAAACACAGAAAAACACACGACATTTACACCCATGCCGGAATTTACAGTATCTGATATACCAAAAGTCCGTTCGACGATCTCTGGGTCCTGTTGGGTCGGTGTACTCATGGAAAAAAAGCCTGATGCACATTTCACAATAAGTCTTACAGATTGGAAAATATGGGTAACTTCACACGAATTTGAAATAGACACGGTAAATCACTATCCAGGAAACACAGACCCTGGAACAGAAATGGGGTTTTTGTATAAATCAGATAAAGCTAAAAATGTCCGGACCAATATCAAGCTTATTGTTAATGAATTATACCCATTTTTAAAATGAAACAGAAAGTCATTATAATCGGCGGAGGATTTGCGGGTGTAGAATTTATCAAAACGATAGATAAAACACTTTTTGATGTACTCTTAATTGACAAGATCAATCATCACCAGTTTCAACCATTATTTTACCAGGTTGCTACATCACAAATAGAACCTTCAAGCATTTCTTTTCCGCTGAGATTTATATTTAAAGGCATTAAAAACCTGGATATAAGGCTTGCTGAGGTTTATGATATCATACCGGAGCTAAATAAAGTCGCAACTTCAGCGGGAGAATACACTTATGACATCCTTGTTATTGCAACAGGTTGTAAAACTAATTTTTTTAACAATAATAAGATTGAACAACATTCATTTACCTTAAAAACAACTTATGATGCTATTTCAATTCGAAACCAAATTATATCGGTATTTGAAAGCATTTTAATTGCCAATGAAACCGAACTTAAGAGGTTATTCAATTTGGTGATTGTGGGAGCAGGTCCTACAGGTGTGGAATTAGCCGGAGCATTTGCTGAAATAAAAAAATATATACTCCCAAAAGACTACCAAGGAATTGATTTTTCAAAATTCACCATATTCCTGATAGAAGGAAGCGACAAGATACTTAATGCAATGAGTGAAAAATCAAGCAATACGTCTGCCGATTATCTGACAGGAATGGGTGTAAAAATTATTACCGGAACATTTGTCAAGGACTATGATGGAAATTCAGCAACGTTGTCAGACGGCTCAACTATACCAACAGCAACACTTATTTGGGCGGCTGGTGTAAAAGGGAATAGAATCAAAGGATTACCCGATGAACTGTGGGTTTCGAATGACAGATTATTGGTGGACCGATTCAATAAATTAAATACATACGAAAACATTTATGCCATAGGTGACATTGCCTTAATGACAACACCAAAATATCCAAAAGGACATCCTCAAGTAGCCAATGTAGCAATTAATCAAGCGAAATTATTAAGCAAGAATTTGAAAAAATCCATATTGAAAAAAAGTCTTATAGAATACGAATATAAAGATTTAGGCTCTATGGCGACAATAGGACGAAATAAAGCAGTGGTAGACTTACCCTATTTTAATTTTAAAGGCTATTTCGCCTGGTTGGTATGGATGTTTCTTCATTTGATGCTTATATTGACGGTGAGGAATAAAATTATTATATTCATTAATTGGGCTTGGTCATATATAACTAAGAATAGCAGTTTACGACTGATACTAAAATCCGACACGGAGAAAAACGTGAGCAGTTAACAACGGATATGCTGCTATTTGGCCTGAAGGAAGCCTCAGCCATTGTGCTGCACTTTTGCATCAGTTAGAGCTTGTCGTTATCAATTTTACATAAGAACAGAACTTCGGCAAAATTGCAATATTCAACTTCAGTTACGGGCAAACGGGATATTATTTCACAAACGGCAGAACACCGTGAACGATTTCAATTCATGAAAGCTAAACTCCCTTAAGATTTGTGGCTGCACCTGCGGAGGGTGTCTTAATGGGTCTTCTTTTTTTGTTCTGCATTGTGCAACCCCGGCAGTATGTTCCGTGTGGAACCATTTCAGGGCATTCTGTAGTTTTTTCCAGCGGTTGGGCTTTGCGCAACGCAGTGGAGTGAGACCGACCGCATTTCTGTTATTTCGTTTCCTACACCCCCTGGTTGTTCTCGCTACTCAAAGACCAACCAGGGGAAAAAATCCTGCAATCCCTGCCATTGTTTAAGGGAATTTTTGTATACTTGTAGTCCATGGATATTGTGGAGAATCCGGCAACCGGATTCCATTCTGCCACAGCCATTATGCTTCGCCTATGACCATCACTGTTATCATTGCCTTTTGCCTCCTTTTGCTCATTGCCTACCTTTTTGACTTCACCTCCTCAAAAACGAAAATCCCCCCGGTGATTCTACTGTTGCTTCTGGGTTGGGTTGTGCGGCAACTCACCGGATTGTTCGGCCTTTCCCTGCCCGATTTTTCCCCTGTCCTTCCTGTATTGGGAACCATCGGCCTCATTCTGATTGTACTGGAAGGCTCTCTGGAACTGGAACTCAATGCTTCAAAATCCGGGCTCATTGCCAAATCTTTTTTAGGGGCTCTTGCTCCTATGTTCGCACTGGCTTTCATCCTTGCCTATGCATTCCATATGTTGGGGTATGGCAGCCTGAAAGATGGTTTGATCAATGCCATTCCGCTATGTGTAATCAGCAGTGCCATTGCCATACCCAGTGTTAGAAATCTGTCCGCACCAAACAGGGAATTTGTGATTTATGAAAGCAGCCTGTCTGACATTTTTGGGGTTCTCCTTTTCAACTTTCTGGCACTGAATGACACCATTGACAAATTTTCTGTGGGAAATTTCGCCCTCGAACTGCTCATTATTACTGTGGTCTCTTTCATCGCCACCATCGGGCTTTCCCTGCTGCTCAGCAAAATTGAACATCATATCAAATTTGTACCCATCATTCTGCTTGTTGTGCTCATCTATGCTGTATCCAAATTGTACCATTTACCCGGATTGATTTTTATTCTGATTTTTGGTTTATTCATTGGAAACCTGGAAGAATTGAAACGGTTTCAATGGATTAACAAGCTGAAACCCGATGAACTGAGCAAAGAAGTCACCAAATTCAAAGAACTGACTATAGAAGGCGCATTTCTCGTACGGTCATTGTTCTTTTTGTTATTCGGTTTTCTCATTGAAACCGCTGAAGTATTGAATACGGACACCCTTTTCTGGGCTGTAGGGATTGTGCTGTTAATCACTCTGCTCAGGGCTGTTCAGCTCAAAGTTTCCCGGCTTCCGCTTCAGCCATTGTTGTTTGTTGCACCCAGAGGCCTGATCACCATTTTGCTGTTTCTTTCCATTGAGCCGGCACATACCCTGGAAATTGTGAACAAATCCCTCATCGTACAGGTTATTCTTTTATCCGCAGTGCTCATGATGGTTGGACTGATGACGAATAAAACGCGGAACATCTGACAGTGATGCAGGGAGCATCCATTCCTTAAATTTGCCGCATGGCCGGCTACCTGGACACCCCCATTGAATACCTGAAAGGGGTGGGTCCGCAGCGCGCAGAAGCACTGAAAAATGAGCTGGATATTCATACCATCGGCGATCTGCTGAGCCACTACCCTGCCCGGCACGAAGACCGCAGCCGCATTTATACTGTAGCTGAACTGCAGGGCGCGGATATCAACGTGCAACTTTACGGACGCATCGTTCCCACGGGTATTGTGGGTGTGGGCGCCGGCAGGCGGTTTACTGCACGTTTTCAGGATACTACCGGCAATCTGGAACTGGTATGGTTTCAGGGTGTAAACTGGATAGAGAAATCGCTGAAACCGGGTGAAATGTACCTGGTGCACGGCAAACTGAGCCAGTTCAATGGAAAGCTGAACATCGCCCACCCGGAAATAGAGCATCTGCCGGAAAGACCACCGGTAAGCGGCAAGGGTCTGGTGCCGGTGTATCCGCTAAGCGAAGGCATGCGCCGCAGAAGGCTGGACAACCGGTTTATGGTGCAGTGCGTGAACATGGCTCTTGCCTTGCCGGGGTATGAAATACCTGAAAATCTGCCGGCAGCCCTGGTACAGCAGCAGCAACTGCTGGCCCGCGGCGAGGCTGTGCGGTGGCTGCACAAGCCGGAGAACATCACCCAACTGGAAACGGCCAGACAAAGGCTGAAGTTTGAAGAATTGTTTTTTCTGCAAGTAAGGCATCTGCAGCTGAAAGGAAACCGGCAGCGCACCCACAAGGGACTGATATTCGATAAAGTAGGCGCACTGTTCAATACCTTTTACAAGGAACACCTGCCTTTTTCACTGACCGAAGCCCAAAAACGGGTGCTGAAAGAAATACGGCAGGATATGAAGGGAGAAAAGCAGATGAACCGTCTGCTGCAGGGCGATGTGGGCAGCGGAAAAACCATCGTAGCCTTGCTTACCATGCTGCTGGCAGCCGACAATGGCTACCAGAGCTGCCTGATGGCGCCAACGGAAATTCTGGCTTCGCAGCACTTCTACAGTTTGAGTGAGTTGTTGCAGGAAATGCATATCAAACCGGTATTACTTACAGGTGGTACACGCAAAAAAGCGAGGGAAGAGATTCTGGAGCAGTTGAAGCAGGGTGAAATTCCCATGCTGATAGGGACACATGCATTGCTGGAGGCAGATGTGGAATTTCAAAACCTGGGACTGGTGGTGATCGATGAGCAACACCGCTTTGGGGTAGCCCAGAGGGCCAAACTGTGGCATAAGGGGAACCACTACCCCCATGTGCTGGTGATGACGGCGACACCCATACCCCGCACCCTGGCCATGACGGTATATGGCGACCTGGATGTGAGTGTGATAGACCAGATGCCGGCGGGTAGAAAACCGATTGTGACGGTGCACAGGCATGAAAGCAACCGGCCGCTGATTATGGATTTTCTGAAAAAGGAGATAGCCGCAGGCCGGCAGATTTACTACGTATTTCCGCTGATAGAAGACAGTGAAAAACTGGACCTGAAAAGTCTGATGGGGGGCTATGATATGGTGGCCGACTACCTCTCGCCGCCGGACTACACGTACAGCATGGTGCATGGCCGCATGAAGCCGGAAGAAAAGGACGAAGAAATGCGCAAATTCAAGCTGCACAGGACGGATATTATGGTGGCCACCACAGTGATAGAAGTTGGGGTGAATGTGCCCAACGCCACAGTGATGGTGATAGAGAATGCAGAAAGGTTTGGCCTGGCACAGTTGCACCAGTTGCGGGGCCGGGTGGGCCGCGGGGGCACACAGAGTTACTGCATACTGGTTACAGGCAGCAAACTGAGTGAGAATGCCCGCAAACGATTGAAAACCATGGTGCGCACAACGGATGGGTTTGAGATATCGAAGGTGGACCTTGAATTGCGGGGTCCGGGAGATATGGACGGAACGCGGCAAAGCGGGATACTGGAACTGAAGCTGGCAGATATACAGAAAGACGAGAATCTGCTGGTGCTGAGCCGTGAGCTGGCGCAGCAACTGCTGGACAGAGATCCGCTGCTGATGTTGCCGGAGAATATGCCGGTGCGGAATGAATTGAACAAGATACCGCACAGAACGGTGTGGAGCAAAATCAGTTGAAACCATTCTGTCCGGCTGTTGACCACAATTTCTGCGTTTGGTGCATTGTCCCCCTGTTTCATGGCAAATTCTGCTTAATTTTACCCCCTCATTTATGAATTTGTTTTACGAACTGGGCCGCTATCTGCTGTTTATCCGCAGTATGTTTTTTAAACCGGAACGCGCTAGGGTGTTTGTAGAACGCACGATTCATGAAATGAACAATATCGGCGTGGGCTCGCTGGGCATTGTTACTGTTATTTCCTTCTTTGTTGGCGCTGTAACTACGGTTCAAACGGCCTATCAGCTGGTATCTCCGCTGATTCCGCTGAAAATTATCGGTACCATTGTGAGTGACAGTTCATTGCTGGAACTGGCACCCACCATCACATGTCTTGTATTGGCCGGAAAAGTGGGAGCAAACATTGCCTCAGAGGTGGGCAATATGCGCGTAACCGAGCAGATAGATGCCCTGGAGGTGATGGGGATCAACAGTGCGGGATTTCTGGGGGTGCCCAAAATTCTCGGTGGTCTGATTATGATTCCCTGCCTGATTATCATTGCCAATTTTCTGATGATCAGCGGTGGCATTATTGCCGCAAAAATGACCGGAATTCTGCCTCCGAATGAATTTGTGCAGGGGGCACGGGAATCGTTCAAATTCTTTACACTGAACGTTAGCATGGTAAAATCTGTTGTGTTCGCGTTTCTGATTACCAGTGTGAGCACTTACGAGGGGTATTTTACCAGCGGCGGTGCACTGGAAGTGGGAGAAGCCGGTACCCGCGCTGTAACACGTGCCTGCGTGCTCATTCTTTTCTTTGACTTTGTGATTGCCAAACTGATGCTGTAACGGATGATAGAGCTGATTGGTGTAAACAAGCGGTTTGGCGATAAATTGGTGTTGAACAACATCAACTCGAAATTTGAGCCCGGGATTCCCAACCTGATTATCGGGGCCAGCGGAGGCGGTAAGAGTGTGCTGCTGAAATGCATGGTGGGTCTTTTTAAACCCGAAGAGGGCGAAATTCATTACAACGGACGGGATTTTGTGCATTTGCCCTATGAGCAGGTGCGTGATATACGCCGTGAAATAGGTATGCTATTTCAGGGAACAGCCCTGTTTGATTCACTCACTGTGGAGGAGAATGTGGAATTTCCTTTGCGCATGTTCAGTCCGCTGAGTCCGGCTGAACGCAAAGACAGGGTGAATTTTTGTCTGGAGAGGGTAAATCTGGAGAATGCGAACAGCAAATTTCCGGCAGAAATAAGCGGAGGTATGAAAAAACGTGTAGGCATAGCACGGGCTATAGCACTGAATACCAAATACCTGTTCTGCGATGAACCGAACTCAGGCCTGGACCCCATTACCAGCAGGCTGATCGACGAATTGCTGCATGATATTACCAAAGAATTCAACATCACCACGGTGATTAACAGCCATGATATGAAAACCGTATACGATATAGGAGAGCATATCGTATTTATGTACAAAGGCAGCGTGCACTGGGAAGGTCACCGGCACGAACTGGACGAAGCACGGCACACGAACAAGGCGCTGGATGATTTTATCAGAGCCAGTCAGTTTTAAAGGCTGGTCGGTAGATTCAAAAAAGCCAAATCCTGTCTTCTAAATCATTCATATACAAAACTTTGGATTGAAAAGATTTCCCGATCCGTTAATTTTGAGACAGATTCGAATGCCCAACACAGCTTTTATTACCGGCCTGCTGCTGATTTGTGGCAGTGCACATGCACAATTCAATCTGAGTGCACAGGGACAAACCCGGGAAAACAGACTCACTGGCCAGCGATTTGCGACCGGTGCCTATTTCAATATTGAAATCAGGTATGGTGAGCTTTGGAGCTGGGGATACAATTTGTACGGAGAACTGGGCGACAGCACAACAACAACTTCGTGGAGTCCCAAACCCATACATGCAGGCAACAAATGGACAGCCGTTTCGGCGGGCTATTATCATGCAGCCGGACTTAAAGCCGATGGAAGTTTGTGGACCTGGGGCTACAACACCTATGGGCAATTGGGTGAAGGAACGGTTTCGGACAGACATTATCCATGGAGGGTAGGAACAGAAAGACAGTGGACAAGTGTGGCCTGCGGGAAATATTTTACGCTGGCCCTTAAGTCAGATGGTAGCATGTGGGCATGGGGTATGGGAGATTACGGACAGTTGGGCGACAGTCTTGTAAAATCTTCATCAAACCCGGTGCAGGTAGGCAAAGGAAGATTCTGGAAACAGATTACCTGTGGTGCTCATTTCGCAATGGCCATTTGCAGCGATGGAACGCTATGGACCTGGGGATACAATGGGTACGGGCAATTGGGAGATGGTACACTGGCCCAAAAGAACTACCCGGTGCGGATTGGAAGCAGCAGCCAATGGGTGGGGCTGGGTGCAGGCAACGATCACAGTCTTGCCATCCGGGCCGACGGTACACTGTGGGCAGCCGGAGACAACACCTATGGGCAACTGGGAGACAATGGCACTGCCTCTTACCGCACAAGTTTTACACAGATTGGGACGGACCGTGACTGGATCATTGCCCGCGGTGGACTGGGTTTCAGCTTTGGCATCAAAGCCAGTGGTACACTTTGGGCCTGGGGCTGGAATGCGCAGGGGCAATTTGGCAACGGAGGCAATGTGTCTGTTTCCTACCCTGTTCAAATTGGCACAGGAAACAATTATGTGTCGGCAGCCGGCGGGGAATATCACTCTGTGGCACAGCGATCTGATGGCACACTATGGACTGCGGGACGCAGTAACCATGGTCAAATCGGCGACGGTACATCGAACCGGAGGTATGACCCATATCTGATTGATTCCGTGCTTCAATGGGTGACAGCATCGGTTGGAGATAACCATATTGCAGGCATCAAAAGCAACGGAACGCTGTGGGCCTGGGGTGATAATTCCTCGGGGCAACTGGGCGACGGCAGCACCTCTGAAAAGACATTTCCCGGGCAAATCGGAACCAGCAGACAATGGATAAACACCTCGGCCGGGCAAAATCATACTCTGGGTCTGTGCACCGACGGAACTTTGTGGGCCTGGGGCAATAATACATACGGACAGTTGGGAGACGGAAGTAATATGACCCGGACAGCACCCGTGCAGGTGGGTTCAGCCAAAAACTGGATTGGATGCTGGGCCGGTAACGGATTCTCTCTGGGTCTGCAGGCCAATGGTACGCTTTGGGCCTGGGGTCTGAACAATCAGAACCAACTGGGCAACGGTAATACAACCTCTGCGAATACACCACAACAAGTTGGTAACAGTGCCTCCTGGATAGCAGGATTTGCTTCAGCCGGTGCATTTGCCGGAGGTTTACAATCCGACGGGAGTATTTGGGTTTGGGGGGCAAACAACCACGGACAACTGAGTGATTCTGGCTTGACGAAACAAAGCATACCAGAACAGATCCTGAAAAAGCTCAGGGCCCGGTTTGCCATCGCCGGATATGAACACGCCCTGTTTGAAACTGAGAACGGGATAACCCGGGCTTCAGGTGCCAACCAATACGGGCAGTTGGGCACTGGTACCTTTCGGGACACACAATTGGCTTCTGCTGTAAAAACAGGATTTGCCCCCAAAGGGGTGACCACGGGAAACCAGCATTCTATTGCACTGAATGCAAACGGTGACCTTTTCGGTTGGGGCGATAACCAATACGGACAGCTAGGTGACACGGTCAGCACACCCCGGAATAATCCGGCTGCGCTGTCGGCCGGAGGGGAAATTGTATGGGTTTCTGCCGGTGGAAACAACACAGTGGTTCTAAAACCCGCCAGAACCGAGTTATGTATTGCCGGAAAGAATGACCACGGGCAACTGGCCGCGGGTTCTACGAAATCCATACAGGGTTTTCAGTGTGCCGATGTGGCCATATTTTCACTCCGGGCCGGGGACCCCGGAGCTTCCGGATTCTGCAGGGGCAATTCACTTACCATACCCGTCCTTTGTGCTGGCAACTTTAGTAAAACCAACACCTTTACCGCACAACTCAGTGACAGCAGCGGTAGCTTTACAAACACAACCAACCTGGGTACGGTAATGGCATCAACCAACACAAACATCAGTGTCACCCTGCCATACAGTACCTTACCCGGCAAACGTTACCGCATCCGTATTATCAGTTCCAGCCCACCACTGACCGGAAAAGACAACGGCAAAGATCTGGCGGTATTTACAGTTCAAAACGACATTTCCATTAAAGGCTCCACTCCTTTTTGTGAGGGTCTCAGCGCAACCCTGCACGCCTCACCCATTGCCGGATATCACTGGATCTGGAAAAAAGATGGAAGCACCGTACCCGGGCAAACCGACTCACTGATTATTGTAAAATCTTCCGGAAACTACCGCGCTGTCATTACCACACCCCACGGATGCACGGACAGTACCGCGGAAGTGACAATTACAGCCATACCACTGCCTGTGGTAGCGCTGAAAACTTTGGGCACAACAACGTTTTGTGAAGGAGATTCTGTGACACTGAAAGCCGTTTGCAATCCGGGAATAAAACTGGAATGGCGCAAAAACGGACAGAAAATACCCGATCATGCAGATACTTTCTACCGGGCCCGGGTTCAGGGATACTATAAGGTGTTTTCCAGCGAAAGCCATGGCTGCAGGGATTCTTCCAGCGGCATTGCAATACAAACCAACCCACTGCCCAAGCCTGAGGTTTATGCAACCACAGATACTGTGTTTTGTCTGGGCGGACATGTTATTCTTTATACGGGAGCAGATGCGGGGTCGTTTTTTCAATGGTTCCGCAACGGACAACCCCTTGTCAATGAGACAAAAGGGTTTCTGGATGCAACCACCGGTGGCAATTACAATAGCCGGGTGACCAACGGATTCGGATGCATGATTACCACACGGAACATGGCAGTTACAGTCAATCCGTTGCCGGTTATATCCCTGCAACCCGCCAATGTGATGGTATTCCCTGGTCAGGCGGCTACTTTTAAAACCGGCAGCAAGGATGCAGGCGTGAAATACCAGTGGCAGAAGGATAGTGGAGGCATCTTCATCCCTCTGCCGGAGAAAGTGCCTTATTCAGGCACACGGGCTTCCGTATTTACCATAGACAGTGTTCGTGCTGAATGGAGCAGCAGCCTTTACCGCTGTTACCTGTATTTTTCAGGCACCGGTTGCGGACTTTATACACGCGAAGCTATACTGGATGTGAATCAGAATGGAATAACACTGTCAGATCGACTAAACATTGATTTGTTTCCCAACCCGGTATCCGGCAGCCTCAGGATCAAACCCGTACCTGCATGCCTTGTGGATTACCGTATAACGGATGCTGCAGGCCGCATGATTTCCGCCGGAATCCTGAGAGCAGGAGCAGACAACATTGCCACCGATGGCCTGAAACCGGGAACATACCTTCTCCGCCTGAGGTCTACAAACCGGCTATGGGAAGAAACCCTGCGTTTTATCAAGCTGTGAGCATTTACCGGGGCTGACGGTTCAACCTCCGGGCCAGCTTCACAATCACCCAGATGATTACCCCGAGAATGGCTCCGGCAACAATCAGAGGCAGAATCCAAACCAGATTCCAGGCTGCGCTGGTTTCAGCTTTCAATGCCAGTGCGCTGATTAGTCCTGTGGGCTGCCATTTTTCAGTGACCCAGTTACCAAGCTGTTGTGACCTCATTTCAGATTCCAGATTACCCAAACGAATAGTATCGGCAAGCAATAGCGAAAACTGAAAATTCTTTGGCGAATTCAATTGCAGGGCAAGAATGACATTGTCGGTATCTGACAAAACCTTGTTCTCAAAATGGTAATACAATCTGTTTTTGCCATTGCCCAAAATCCTGCTGTTTGGCCACACTCCTTCCAGACAACTCCAGGGCAGATTATCCATCAGTTCAATGCAGATATCGCCTTTACCCACCGGATGCTGCCAGGTGGCACCGGACTCCGTGATATAAATGAAAGGCCAGGTTTCATGGGAACCGTATCCTTTTTTTAATGCGGATTTCTCAAGGGGTATCAGGAAAAATACTTCAAAGACGGATTTGGCTGAGCCACCCAGTTCTGCCTGCCAGGTGTACCATGTCTGGGGATAGTAGGATTCCCGTCCTGTATCCTTAAACAGTTTTACATTCTGCTGAACTCCATCGACTGCAATATGGAATACGTGCAAACTGTCAGGATGCACCTTTGCCACGAACCCGCCCACTTCCGTTCTGTCATCTGTTCGCAGCGGATAACCCGCCTTAAAACGCAAGGCCTGTTTGCTCAGGTTTTCCATATGATACCGGCCCATGACGGCTGCATAACCGTTGTAAATGCGGATATAAACAAACTCAGACTCCATGCGGACTTTGCCCATAGCGGCAGAATCACCGGCAAAGAGCAGGTGAAAATTGCGGTATCCGGTGCCGTTCCAGTAACCGGGTTGGGCTGAATTGGCAAACACAGGCGCCGCAAGCAGTGCAATGACACTCAGTAAAAGATTGTGTTTTTTCATGTTTTCATTTATCCGGTTGACCAAAGGTATGTAAATGCAGCGATTTCAAACTTTAATGTCCGGTTTTTCTCACGCGTTTCAATATCAGCCTGTTGATGGCATCGTTCTGCAAGCCCTGCACCCAGGGATGAAAAAGACGTATGCTTTTGTCATAATACAATATGGCAATCGGGGCATCGGACATCATCAGACTGTCTGCCTGCTGCAGTTCTTTCAATCTATGCTGTCCCGATAAAAGATAGGACTGCTGCAGAATCCGGTCGAAGGCCGTGCTGGAGTAATGGGTATAATTGGGGCCGTTCGGGCTGAAATTGGAAGTGGCAAAGCAACTGAGATAATTCTCAGGATCGGGATAATCTGCAATCCAACTGCCGCGGTAAATCTGCAACTTACCCTGATTGCGCAACTGGCGGATCATGCCACCGGGCTGGACTTCCACCTTACATTTAACGCCCAGTTCTTCCCAGTTTTTACGGATAAATATGACCAGATCCAGGTAATCCGCGGTGGTGGTAAGGGTCAGTTCGGGCAGGTTTCTGCCACCGGGGTAACCTGCCCGATTCAACTCCTGAGCAGCCAGGTTCAGATTGTGTTTATAGCCGAATCCTGCAGCTTCTCCGAATAATACAGGGGGTGTAAAACCCGACAATCCGGGAACACCCACCCCATTGCGCAGGTAGCGGATAAGTGCCGGACGGTCTATGGCCAGATTCAAAGCGCGTCTCAGGTGCACATCGCGCAGAGGATTGGGGGCATTATTGACCGAATCTCCCAGCCAGAAACCCAGATACTCTGTATTGAGAAAAGGCCTGGAAATCATGCGTATCCGCGACTGGTATTTGGGTCTGAGATTGCCGTCCGGCGACAGCAATTCATCTTTAAAGCCCGGCTCCATGCCATTGAAAAAATCGTACTCACCGGAAATGAAACGCATGAAAGCCGTTTGCTTGTTGCGGATAAAATCCACATTCACGGCCTCCAGCATGGGTAGTTGTTGTCCGTTCTCCTTTTCGAAATACAATGTGTTGCGGCGAAGGATGAGTTTTACATCTTCCTCCCACAGTTTAAGATAGAAGGGTCCGGTGCCCCGGGGCTTTTTTCTCAAAGCAGAAACCGGCAACGCGCAATCTTCTGCCGGAATGATGGAACAATTTACAGTTCCCAGCAAAGAGAGCAATGCGGGGAATGGTCTTTTCAGCCGCAGTACAAACGTGCTGTCGTTTGGCGCAAAGAAGGGTTTCTGGGATTCGGAGGCAAAGGCAATGTGTGAGAAAGAGTCTCCAAGCAGCACTTTATCCCCGAAAATCCAGGCGGCGGGGGAAGCTGTGCCTGGATTGAGAATACGCATAAAGGACGCTGTTACATCATGGGCAGAAAGAAAGCGACTGGGTTTATCAGGGTTACTTTCAGCTTCGTGAAAACAAACATTTGGTCTAAGGGTAAACTTATACACAAGTCTATCCGGGCTGATATCCCAATGGAGAGCCAATGCAGGCACAGGGTTCAATTGGCTGTCCAACTCCACCAAACCGTTGTACAGCTGGGTTCCTATCCATATTTCACTCTGGCTTTTGATAAAAGCAGGGTCCAGTGTGGTCACTGACTGGTCTTCATTGTACCGGAAAATCAGGGTGTCGGAAACTTTTTCCACATTTTTACAACAGGTTACCCCAAGGGTAGTGTAGATAAACGCAACAGCACATACTGCCGAAAACAGCAGGCGAGAGATAATTTTGCCCATCCCTCTGGAACCCTTATGGAAGTAACCTATTTCGGACACAGTTGTTTTTCGGTGAGAACCGGTGGCAAAAGTATACTTTTCGATCCGTTCATATCCCCGAATCCTCTGGCAGCGGCCATAGATGTGGACAGCCTTAAACCGGATTACATGTTGATTTCCCACGGGCATGCAGACCATATTGCTGATGCAGTGCGGATTTGCAACAATAGCAACTGCAAAGCAGTGGGAATATGGGAAGTAGCCACCTGGCTTGAAAAACAAGGTGTAGGGCAAACCCATCCCATGAATATCGGAGGTAAGTGGACCTTTGACTTTGGCACCGTGCAAATGGTACAGGCGGTGCATAGCAGCAGTCTGCCCGATGGCAGCAACGGTGGTAACGCCGCGGGTTTTGTGGTGCAAAACGAAAAAGACTGCTTTTACTATGCCGGAGACACAGCCCTGTTTTCAGACATGGCCTATGTAGGCCGCAATTATTACCCAAAAGTGGGATTTATGCCCATTGGCAGCAATTTCACCATGGACATGTACGATGCAGCCGAAGCGGCGGTATTGTCCAATTGCCGGGAAGTGATAGGAATGCATTACGACACGTTTGGCTACATCGTAATCAACCATGAAGAAGCGGTGAGGGTTTTTAAGTCCAGAGGCATTACCCTGCACCTGATGCAAATAGGAGAGACCAGAGAATTTTAAGAGTAAATATCCCATGGGAAAAATCATAGCAATCGCAAATCAAAAAGGAGGAGTGGGCAAAACCACTTCGGCCATCAACCTGGCAGCCAGTCTGGCTGTATTGGAGTACAAAACCCTGCTGGTGGATGCCGATCCGCAGGCAAATGCCTCATCAGGTATAGGATTTGACCCCAAAAACATCAAATTGGGCCTGTATGAGTGCCTGGTGCAGGACCTGGATCCACAGAATGTGATCCTGGAAACAGAAACCCCGAATCTGTACCTGATGCCCAGTAACATAGACCTGGTGGGTGCAGAAATAGAGTTGTTGGAAATGCCCAACCGCGAACGCATGATGGAAGCCGTGTTCCGCAATCTGAAAAACGAATATGATTTTATCATCATCGATTGTTCGCCTTCCCTGGGTCTGATTACCACCAACGCACTGGTGGCCGCAGACAGCATTATCATTCCCGTGCAGTGCGAGTATTTTGCCTTGGAAGGATTGGGCAAACTGTTGAACACAATCAAAATCATCCAGAACCACCTGAACAAGAGTCTGGAGATAGAAGGAATTCTGCTTACCATGTACGACGGACGACTGCGGCTTTGCAACCAGGTAGTGGAAGATGTAAAAACCCATTTTCAGGACATCGTATTCGACTGCATCATACAGCGCAATACCAAATTGGGAGAAGCCCCCAGTTTTGGCGTACCCGTTCTGTTTCACGATGCGGAAAGCCGCGGTTCTGTAAACTACCTGAATCTGGCCAAAGAAATACTGGAGAAAAACGGAATATTCAAATCAAACAAGACTGAAATAGCTGCACAATGACCACACCATTAAAAAAGAAGAACGGCCTTGGCCGTGGCCTGAGTGCCTTGCTTGAAAATGCCGAATCGGATATAACAACACGGGAAAACCGCCCTGTAGGAGGCGTTTATCAGATACCACTGGACCAACTGGAAGCAAATCCATTCCAGCCCCGGACAGAATTTGACCAGATTCTCCTAGAAGAACTGGCAGAGTCCATCAAAGTGCATGGGGTGATACAACCCATTACCGTGCGCAAGATGGGTTACGACAAATACCAGCTCATCAGCGGAGAAAGACGCACCCGGGCTTCTATACTTGCCGGGCTGGAGAAAATACCCGCCTATGTTCGGGTTGCCAACGACCAGGACATGTTGGAAATGGCGCTGATAGAGAATATACAGCGAAGCGACCTGAATGCCATAGAAGTGGCCATGAGCTACAAGCGCCTGATGGAAGAATGCAGCCTGAAACAGGATGAATTGGGACAACGTGTGGGAAAGGACAGAACTACGGTAAACAATTATCTGCGCCTGCTGAGGTTACCCGATGAAATCCAGAGTGGAATTAAAAGTGGAAACATAAGTATGGGCCACGCCCGCGCCATGATCAACATGGACGATATGGCAGAGCAACTGGAAATGTACCACCAGATTGTAGATGAGAAGCTGAGTGTACGCGATGTGGAAACGCTGGTAAAGGACAAGAAAGAGGGTCGCAAAGAATCCATTCCGTTGAAGGGAACAGACTGGGACCCTGAGATAGACCGTATTACCGCATTGTTTCACGAAAAATTGAAATCTGCAGTGCATCTGAAACACTCTGGCCGCGGCAAAGGGAAAATCATCATCACGTATAAGAACCAGAACGATCTGGAACGGATATTGGGGTTGATAGGATAATCGCATTGAAAAGCTTTCCTGCTGCCGGCTATAAACGATTTGCCTTGTGTGCTGCCTTGCTGTTGCTGGCAGCCTCATCTCTGCGCGGGCAGGACAGCACCGTGGCTGAACCCAAGAAACCCAAAGAGCCACTGCGCCTGTTGTCCTGGGCAGACCCACACCAGCCCCGCAAAGCCAGTATCTATTCTGCTGTGATTCCGGGTTTGGGGCAGGCTTATAACCGAAAATGGGTAAAGGTGCCCATTGTTTACGCATCTTTGGGTGCGGTAGGATGGTTTACGCTGGACCAGCGCAAACAAATGCGGGCATTAAACGCACAATTTAAAGCCGCATATGCCATTAATTCCGATACATCTTTGCCCGCATTGCTCTTAGAACAGAGAGACAATTACCGCCGTATGCGCGATTTTGGCATCCTTGCCTTTTCTGCCCTTTATGTGCTGCAGATAGTAGACGCCACGGTAGACGCACACTTCTATAAAATGAATATCAATCAGGATTTAAGTGCCACCCTGAGGCCTTTCCCTGCCCGTTTTGTAAGCCTTACCTATCGTTTGCGATGAATCAACGAAAAGCACAATTGCTTTCATTTCTGTCAGATAGCCCCGATGATGCTTTCCTGAATTATGCCCTTGCCCAGGAGTTCATCAGTGAAGGGAATGACACAGAGGCGGAAAAAGTATTTTCAAAACTGCTGCAATTACACCCCGGATATACTGCCACATATTATCATTTTGCCAAATTGCTGGAAAGAAAAGGCATGAAAGAAGAGGCAATGAATATGTACAGAAGCGGAATTGAAAAAGCAAGGGAAATGAAAGAACAACATACCCTGGCAGAGTTGCAAAGCGCACTGCTGGAATTGGAGTATGAATAAAAAAACCGGCATTCGCCGGTTTCTTTTATTTTTTTTTCAGGTGAACAGACTTAATCTCTGCCGCTGATTTTACTCAGCAAACGCAAAATTTCCAGGTATAACCAAACCAAAGTAAGGAGCAGACCAAATCCGCTGTACCATTCCATGTATTTTGGGGCACCCAATTGCGCCTGATTTTCAATCATATCGAAATTGAGTATGAAATTAAAGGCTGCAATTCCTGCAATGAGTACTGATACACCTATCGATAGCAAGCTGCTGCCCATGTAGAAGGACTCTACACCAAACATCATCACAATCATATTGATCAGATAAAACAGACCAACGCCCAGTGTGGCAAAAACGATAATCTTGGTAAACAGAGGTGTGGCCCGTATGAGTCCGGTGCGGTAAGCCACAAGCATAGCGGCAAATAGCAGCAGTGTAATACCCACAGCCTGAACTACGATGCCACTTTGAAAGTGCTCATAAATCATGGAGATAATTCCGAGAAACACCCCTTCGGCCGCTGCATAAACAGGAGCCAGCACCGGTGCCCAGGATTTCTTAAATACCAATACAATACTGGCAATGAGCCCGATGACAAGGGAGCCAATCATGAATGGCATGAGGCCGACAGCCTGTGTTGGGTCTCCACCCAGTTTCATCCAGATCCACGCAGCAGGCACCAGCATGGTGATAAACAACAAAATGGTTTTGTTCACAGTGCCTTTCAGGGTCATGGATTCCCCGTCAGACACAAATCCGGTCCTTACTTTTTCAAAGGCCGATTCCGTCATTAATGGATTTGACATAATTGCAAATGTATATATTCAGAAAGCGACAAATATCATGCCTTAGCGCAGAAGGTGCAAAGTTCCCTTTGCCTCGTACACTTTGTCACGAAAATCGGTGTAGCGCACAGCCCACACATAGACACCTTCCTGAGCCGGTTTTTCCTTGTACAAACCATCCCAACCCAGCTCTGTATTGCGGGTTTCGAATACTTTTTCACCCCAGCGGTTATAGATGCGGAGGTCATATGTTTTCAATCCGCCTGAACTTGGCAGAAACCTGTCATTTAGTCCGTTCCCGTCAGGGGTAAATGCATTGGGAACAAATATGACCGGCTCAAAATACACGCGTAAATCATTGCTCCAGCTTTCTCTGATCCCATTTTTCTCGTACGCTTTAATGCGGTACCACTGGCCAAAATGGTCTTTGCCGTTGGCAAAACTATCTGTAATACCGGCGGCCGTATATGTTTTATACAAAGCATACCCGCTTTTGTCTTCCAGCGCCCGGTACAATTCATACCTGTCTACACCGTTTGCCCAACCCATATAATCAGTGAACGTAAACCGGAAACTGAAGGGACCGGTCTTCTGCCCTTTCAGCAGAATATCTGTATGGGTGCCGGAAATGAGGCTGTCACCGCACAGATTTACCGCTACCACTCTGTATTCGTAGCTCATTGAATCAGTAAGCGCTGTTTTGTCAGTATAAAAGAAATCGGTACCTGCAGCGCTGCCTATTGTGGCAAACGAGCCTGTGCTTCCGCGGGGTCTGCGCTGCACAACAATGGGCTGATTGTACCTGGGAGCATTCAGCAGATTGAAATAAAGAAAGACTTTTTTATCGTCGGCCGGCGGTGGATCAACAGTTACCAAGCGACAGTCGATAGACGGATTGTCGATAAATACAGGCAGTGTAATGGTATCACCCTTGCAACCGAAACCAGAGGTTTCCACTACTTTCAGGGTATTGTTCTGTTGTCCGGACCAATCTGCAGTCACGCTGTTTGAGGTTGTGTTCCCGGATAATGTTCCCTGATCTATCCACCATTGATAGGTGCTGCCCGGCAGGCCGGTAACACTGTATGAATAAGCAGTTAAACGGGGCCAGCAAATGGTCGCTGCACCTGTAATGCCGCTGGTCCGTGGTTTGGGGTGAATAACCACATCGGTATCATTCCACGGACCTACACAGCCGTATTGAGTGGTTTCCCTCACCCTCAGGGTAAAAGTGCCAAAGGTATCCAACGGCAGATTGATTATGGCAGTACCCTGTCCGCTGAAGGTATTTCCCAGCACCTGCCAGGTGTACGTAGAACCCGGATACCCGGTAATGGTATAGGCTCCATCTCCCGGACTCTGGCACAATTCCAGATTTCCATTGATGCGGGCCGGACCAGGAACAGGTCTGATGTTTACAATGCGTGCCCGAACAGGTGAGAAGCAGGGTAATCCGCTGATGGAGTCATAAGCGGTGGATTGCACACCCACAGAACCCACACCGGCAGCTCCCCAGTCCACAACTATGGCATCGGTACCCTGGCCCGAAACCAACGTTCCTCCAGTTACAATCCAGTTGTATGTTTCGCCGTTTACCGGCTTAATGCTGTAATTCCATCCTTTTGTAAATTCACAAATGGAAGTGTCGCCGATGGGCAACTGTCCTGCAAGTGCATGGTTTTTAACAACACGCAAACTCACTGTATCACCCGGACAACCAAATTTGTTCAGTTCTATCACCTTGACCCAGCCAATACCCAATCCACCCCAATTCACTGTTATGGAAGGACTCATGGCACCACTGCCCTGAACCCCGCCTGAAATGAACCATTTATATACCGAGCCGGGTGTGGCCGGATTAACAGCATAGGTGATATCGCGGTTGTTCGGGCATACTGAAACCGGACCTTCTAAGGGCGGAGTATTCGGATGTGACACAAAAACAAAGAATGTGTCAGGCAAACTGGGACAGCCGGTGCTGTTTGTAACAACCAAAGTAACAAATCCGTTTCCTTTTGTGTTCCATCGAACGTTTACGTTATTTCCTGTGGACGAACCGAGAATATTTCCCCCTGAGGCTGTCCACTGATAGGTAACTCCGGGGTCTGCGCTGCTGGTGAAATTGCTGCTTGTGTTTAGACACACCGTATCGTTTCCGGAGATATTCGGTTTAGCCGGCGCCGGCCTCAGGACCACCGCAATCGTGCGCGGGCCAATCTCACATTTGTAGGGACTGATAATCCATAAACTCACACTGCCGGAAGTGCCATTCCCCCAATCTACAGTCACCTTGTTTTTGGTACTGTCACCTACTATGGTTCCGCCGGAAACACGCCAGCGATAGGTATGGTTAGGATCAGCATTTGCAGCCTGATAGACAACACCCTGAGCACTCTGACAAACGGTAAGCGGTCCTGTGGGTTGCTCCAGGGCAGTAAAAGGTTTTACATAAATGAGTACGTTCTCATTGATGAATTTAGAAGGACATCCGTTGTCATACCCTTCAAACGTTACACGATAGGGCTCTGGTCGTGCATCTTCACAACGGGTAACCCAGCAGAAGCGTGAGGTAGCAGTCCTGACAGCGGCAGCAGTGGCGGGATTCATACTGGCCCTATTGCCGGTAAATCCATTGGCACCTGTAAAAATGTCGCCATACGCTTTCAGGGTAACCACATCTTTGGTGTCTTTGTCGTCAATAACGGTTACATCACGGCAGATTTGCGCACCGGCTTCCACATTCCATATTGTGCTTCCACCCTGGTAAGAAAGGCGTGGCTTGTTATTCGGTTTGCAATCAATTACAAGGATCTGCAAATCCAACCTGATAGTACTGATGGGAATTTTATTCCTCCACTCGGTCACCTCAATGGCAATTGCATAGCGGCCTGTTTTTCTGGCCAGGTAAGTAGTAAGACCGTTGTAACCGTCAATCTGTGCCAGTCCGGTGCTGCCAAACGGCTGTGTAGCGCTGTATCCCGGGGTATAGTCTACCGTAGGGAAGCTGCTCATCGGGTCGTAACAGTTGTCGATGGAGGGATTGGAAGTACTTGCACCCTGCCAGGGAGTAACCAGTTTATAGGAAAGGCTGTCTCCGTCCGGATCTACCGCACGGTTGCGAATGGTCACTGTATCGTTGATACAGATAAACGGAACCGGCACATCCAGAAAATAGGGCGAACTGTTTCTGAGGCTGGATGCAGGTATTTTTCCATAATAGGTCTGTCCCTGATAAGGAGTTCCATTCACATCGTCATCCAGGTTGTTTTGCGTGTTGCGGCAGCAACGTTCCCATTTGAGATGGTAGTCGCCATTGCTTGCCGGCAGGGAAACATTGGTTTCGTAAATACCTTGTTCCAGACAGGCTTTGGCCACTTCCGGGCAGGAAGTATTCCCTACCGGATCTACCTTGCGCTTACTCAGCAATTTTACATTGAAACTATTGTACCAGCGCTTGTTTGACGTGTAAACGCAAAGGGTAATATTTTCATCAAAAGGAACTTCGTTTGGCGTATTGTCATTGATACAGTCCCGGTATACATAGAGAGATACCTTGTAACTGTTCATGGTTCCGTTGGTGCCCAGATAGCGGTAACTAAGGAAACCGCCGACAAGGTGGGTGGCTTCTGCCTGGGTTGCAATCAGACATAAAAGTGAGATGATAAATAACCTGAGCCCCCGGAACATAAAAAAATCCTTTGTACAAATATAGACAAGAATTGTGCCTGTTTTGTTGCATATATACAGTAGTTCTGACATTTTTATGATTATTCAGGATTCAAATCCAACTTGAGAGAAGATTCGCAGGCTTCCTTCATTTCCTTTATTTTCGCCGCTATGTTTTACAAGCCGGACTGTCTTCATTTTCTCGGACACATTCCCTGCAAACCGCATAAACAGCATGGGTATCATTGCACCGATTGTCCGGCGTACACGCCCATCGAGAAGCGCATACTTATCATTAAACTGGGTGCTATAGGAGATGTGATTCGCACCACACCGCTGGTAACCAGGTATAAAAAAATGTACCCGGGTGCCAAATTCACATGGATTACACTGTCGCCCGATATTCTTCCCAAAAATGAAATTCATGAAATTCTGAAGCTGAATACAGAGACAGTGCTGTATGTGCAGAATACGGACTGGGATATTGCAATCAATCTGGACAAGGAAAAAGAAGCAGGTGCTTTACTTAAGACGGTAAATGCTACCGAAAAGTTGGGTTTCATTTTAAAAAATGGTGCCATACAACCTGTTAACGGATTGGCGGACCATAAATTTCATACCGGATTGTTTGATGACGTAAGTAAGTCCAACACAAAAAATTATTGCACCGAAATTTTTGAATTGTGTGGTATGCAGTACGATGGTGAGCCTTATTTGCTTGACAATCATGCAAACGATGGGTACACCTGGGAATTATCGCACAACACACCTATACTGGGATTCAACACCGGATGCGGCGACCGCTGGACCACAAGGCTGTGGAGTATAGAAAAATGGGTAGAACTGGCCCAAAAAGCCATGGAGGCGGGCTACCAGGTATTGTTGCTGGGCGGAAAGCAGGAACATGAGAGAAACCTTCAAATTCAGGCCGCTTCAGGGGCTATGTATCTGGGTCATTTTCCATTGCCGCAGTTTATCAACCTGATAGACCAGTGTAATTTGGTGGTAACCCAGGTAACCATGGGCATGCACCTTACCCTGGGATTGCAGAAGAAAATAGTTTTGATAAACAACATCTTTAATCCACACGAATTTGATTTGTTCGGCAACGGGCGCATCATAGAACCTCCCAAACCCTGCAAATGCTATTACAGAGGCACCTGTGTGGACGGCATTTCCTGTATGGAAACCCTTGAATCAGCTTCCGTAATGCAAGCAGTGCAGGAGGTAATGGCCAGTTAAATCCAACTGCAATGAGGTATTGCAGTGAATAGAAAAATACTTACCTTTGCACCCTCGTTTTTTGAAAGGGTACCTAACTGTTTCAAAAGTTTTTACTGCAGGGCCCAAGGCCTGCAAACTCCTGGCGGGGTAGCCCCGACGAGACTTACACCGGTACTCCGGCTTAGTCTGTCGAGGGTCCACGACCAACTATCAAATCAAAGATTTGATGTTGTGTCGGGACTCAGATGGCATCTTCGCCCAAAAACCCCTGGCGGGGTAGCTCAGATGGTTAGAGCACAGGATTCATAACCCTGAGGTCGGCAGTTCGATCCTGCTCCCCGCTACCAAAAGCCGCCCCTTGTGGCGGCTTTTTTTTGCCATGAAAAAAGCAATTACATTTTTCATATCTGGCCTAGTGTGCCTGGCAGCATTTGCGCAATCTGGCAATTGGAAAGGCCTTTGGCGCGGGGAACTGGATGCAAACGGATCATTGCTTGAAATGTACTTCCGTATGGATAACCCCTCCAAACAATGGGTTTGCCGTATGGATGTTCCTGCGCAGTCTGCCAGAAATCTGCCAGGATATGTGGAAACCAAAGGCAAAGAAATTCAGGTCGAATTTAGCAAGCTGGATGCCGTGTTTAAAGGCAAACGCACAGATACAAACCACATAAAGGGGCTTTTTACCCAAAATGGGAGTAGTTACCCGCTGCAACTGACCCGTGTGTGGTTCGATCCGTATGGTCCTAAACCACAGACACCGAAACCTCCATTTGCATATACCAACGAAGAACTGAGATTCAGCGACCCCGGAGGTCGGGTCCGGTTTGCGGCCACACTTACCCGGCCAGATACCCAGTCAATTTACCCGGTAGTGATTCTCATCAGTGGCAGTGGCAATCAGAACCGGGATGAACAGATAGGCAACCACAGGCCATTTGCTGTGCTGGCCGATGCACTTACCAAAGCGGGTTATGCCGTATTCAGGGCTGATGACCGCGGTGCAGGCAGTACCCTTTGCCACCCGGATGATATACAGGTAAACACCCCAAGGCTGGCTGATGATGTTGCATTCTTCATCAATTTCTTAAAAAAGCAGAAGCATATAGACAGTACCCGGTTTTTTCTTCTCGGACACAGTGAAGGCGGTATCATAGCTCCAATGGTTGCTGCTAACCGCAATGAAGTACGTGGTTTGATATTACTGGCTCCTCCCCTTTCTGGTGGCCGCGCATGCAACCTCTATCAGAACGAAATTGCACTGAAACAACAGGGAATCAGCAACAGGGACATTCCCCTTTACATGTCTCTGCACACCGCACTGCTGGATTCTGCCATTGCCATTTCATCTGATTCTGCCTTTTGCAAAACCATTCCGGACATCGTTTCGAGGTGGAAAGCAACAGGTGCCAAACACCGAAAAACCAAATTGCTGGAGAAACAAGGCACTGTCAATCCTGATGCCATTTGTAATCAATATCTGGCATTTCACACTGAGTGGTGGAAATTCATGCTCAGCTACAACCCTGCCGCTGATTTGAAAAAACTCAACTGCCCGGTCCTTGCCCTTTTTGGCGAAAAAGACAAGCAAGTAGAGGCAAAATCAAATACTGAAGCATTTACATCAGTCAGTCTGCCCAAGCCATCTGCGCACATTGTTTTTCCGGGTCTGAATCATCTGATGCAACGCTGCAGCCGCTGCACAGTGGATGAATACTTCCTGCTGGAAGAAACACTGAATCCAAAAGTGACAGAAGCCATTATTCAGTGGATGGGCCAAATAAAGTGATGTCTTAAAAATCTATTCTGAACCGTTCCCGGCGCAACTCTGAGAATGGCAGGGGATTTTCATGATCCGTAGCATATTGCTTGCGGGTGCGCACAATATGGATGGCTTCATAAATGGCATTGCGGAAAGAAAGGGTTTCTGCTGTGCCCTTGCCTGCCAGGTCATAAGCGGTGCCATGGTCAGGGCTGGTGCGCACCACGGGAAGGCCAGCAGTAAAATTAACCCCGTCATAAAACGCAAAGGTTTTGAATGGAATCAAGCCCTGATCATGGTACATGGCTATCACAGCATCAAACTGCCGGTGTTGGCCGCTGCCAAAGAAACTATCGGCCGGGTAAGGACCATACACAAGCTTTTGCCGAGCAAATACTTTCTCAATGGCCGGTTTAATCAGGGTATTTTCTTCGCTACCCAGCAAACCGCTGTCTCCGGCATGCGGATTCAGTCCCAACACTGCCACCCTCGGACGGGTAATCCCAAAATCCTCTACCAGACTGCTGTGTACAGTTTGGATTTTGTTCTCAATGGCCTGCTGAGTGAGTTTTTCTCCCAGGCGTGTAATGGGTACATGCTCCGTTACCAGTGCCACACGCAGATCCTCGCACAACAACATCATTGCATAATCTGTACTGCCAAGTTTTTCTGCAATGTAACCCGTATGACCGCTAAATCCGGGCGAATGGACCGCAACCGTGCTTTTATCCAATGGTGCGGTCACAATGGCCTCTATATGGCCTGCACGGGCATCTTCCAGGGCTTTGTCCAACGCCAGCAGTGCTTGTTTGCCAGCCTCGGCAGAGGCTTCACCCATCTTCACTTCCATTCCTTCCTCACTGCTGATAACCAGATTGAATTTCCCGGGCTTTGCATCTGCTGCAGTGCGCACCAACTGGTACACCGGTTCCTGCAAATTCAGTTGCTTTTTGTAGTAGCTGAAAGCCTTGGGAGATGCATATAAAACCGGTGTGCAATACTTATAGATATGCGCATCGGCAAAAATGCGCAGGATGATATCGAGCCCTACTCCGTTGGGGTCTCCCTGGGTAATTCCTATTTTTATTGAATTATTTTCCATTGACTCTTTTTTGTAAAAATTCCATCATCAACCGCACTCCCACTCCTGTTCCTCCCTTGGGTCTGTAGTGATCTGCAGCCATGTTAAATGCGGTTCCGGCAATGTCGAAATGCAACCAGGGATATTGGGTAAAATGGCGTAAAAACATAGCAGCGCTTTGCGCCCCGCCTTCACCTTTGCCCAGGTTTTTCAAATCGGAAATATCTCCTTTGGTGTCCTCGAAATATTCTTCCCACAACGGGAATTCTGCCAGCCGTTCGTACACAGTATCACCAGCGAGTTTGACAGCCTCTTTTATTTCAGTACCGGCAGTTCCCATCATAGCAGAGCCATATGCGCCCAGTGCTCTGGCGGCTGCACCTGTAAGGGTTGCAAAATCAAAAACCACTTCGGGATCGTATTTCCGGGCAAAGGCCAGCGCATCACATAAAATCAGCCGCCCCTCAGCATCGGTGTTCAAAATTTCAACGGTTGTACCATCATAGGTGGTGATGATATCTCCGGGGCATATGGCATTTTCTCCGGGGCGGTTGTCTGTGGCCGGCACCAGCCCTATGAGCCACACAGGCAGTTTGAGTCGGGCCGCAGCCCAAAAGGTTCCTGCCACCACGGCGCTGCCTGCCATATCGCATTTCATATGGTCCATGCTCTGCGGTGTCGGTTTCAGACTAAGTCCACCGGTATCAAATACCACACCTTTGCCCACCAGTACAATGGGTTTTTCATTCACTGCATTGGCCGGTTTGTATTCCATAATGGAGAATGTAGGCGGCTCCTGACTGCCTTTGTTTACTGCAAGCAAGCCCCCCATTTTGTTGCTTTCTATTTTTGCCTCATTCCATACTTCAACCGTAAATCCGGCTTCAGCACCCATGTTCACAAATGCATCAGCAAGGCCTGTGGCATTGAGCTGATTGACCGGCTCATTCACCAAATCGCGGGTACGGAATACCGCTTCGCACACCAATTGCAGTGCAGGCCACTCTCTGGCGCCCGCACCTTCATAGTTCAGTGTTGAAAGAATATGTGGCTTTTTGTCCTCTTTCAGGTAACGGTGAAACGCATAATTGCTCAGCCACAGGCCTTCTGCAAGAGACAATCCTGCCTCCGGTTTGCCTGTAAGATTGCTAAGAAAGACAGAACCTGCTTTGTCTGCCTGCAGCAACTTGCACAAAGAAGAACCCGACTTGCGAAGCCTCTCCTTCTCTTCATTGCCTTCCAGTTTCCCGGCCTTTTCAAGGTACCAGTTGCCTTCTGCAGCGGTATAAGTATATGACCAAACGTCTGCATTCCATTTTGCAGCAAAACAAGCCCTGACCGCATCCGGGAGATTGGCCTCTCTCAGTTGCTCTGCCGTGCTGACTAAAATTATGTGGTTACTCACAGGGCTGCGAATTTACCGGAAAAGAGGTTCTGCCGATTAACAATTCTTTTACATTGCAACTGGCCAGAACCATTTGAGACATTGCCTCTGGAAAACAAAGGACCCGGTGGACTTCAGAGAATGGATAACCTGTCGAATTCAGACCCGTTTACGGCCTGTGCCAGGGTGGCATATTTCCGCCTGCAGGACCCGACGGTAAACTTTGTCCGGACTTGAATGCACGGAAATTCCAGGTAAGGGTAAGCATATAGTACCTGCGCAACACCTGGGTTTGCACATCTTCATAATAGGTTTCTGTTGTATTGCGGCTGATGCTGTTGTTCTGGCGCAAAAGGTCAAATGCATAGAAGCGCAGTTCTGTGAGTTTTTTGGTGCCGAATTTCCATGCAACCGCACTGTTGAGCAACATATAATTCTGGGTAAGACTGCCAGACAATCCTTTGTAATACTGATGACTCATATCCGCGGCCAGCACAAGTCCCTTCCATGGATTGATCTGAAACTTCACCCGTGTATTCTGGTTGATATACCTGCTGTTCAATTGTGTTTGAAGGGTATTTGCAATCAGGTTCCACGAAGTATTGGAAGAAATTGTAAAATCTATTTTTTCACTGATGTTGCTGGCCACAACAAATCCCCCATTCATGCCGGTATTGTTGGCATAATTCATTGCATTGTTCACCATGCCCGGTGTGCGGCTCCATGTAATTCCGGCGTTAAAATTCAGATTCACTTTTAAACGGGTTACCGGTATACTGTAATTGGCAAAAGTGCGAAGACTTTTGTTGCCATCCATGTTAACCGGTCGTGTCAATTGCGATCCTTTTTTCAGTACAAAACCAGGCAATATAGCCGTATCAGCCGATGCAATAAAGGTACTGTTGCCAATATAATTCTGAGTAAGGGTACCGGCTACCATCCAGAAAAGGGAGGTGTTTTTCTGTTTATTGGCCGCATTGTACCGTGCAAAAAGGCTGTGCTGATAATCCTGTTTTAAATCCAGATTTCCGGTACTCAATTGCACGGCATTTGTATTGTTCACCACATTCTGCAGTTGGTCTATGCCTGGGGCATTGTTGTTTGTGCGGTAAAACAATCGGATGTTTCTGTTTTCATTCAGCTTGTACTGAATCATGGCGCTGGGCAGCACAGATTTAAACGGTTTGTTCAACTGATATTGGGTGGGAAACTCCTGGTCGTTTGTAAGACGTGCCAGTTGTCCGGCCAAATTGAAACTCACATTCCACTTGTCCTTGTTGTATCTGTAGCCCAGACCCGCATTGCGCGCTGAATAATGGCTGTTTACAGAGTTGCTCAGCAGTGTATCGAACAGACTGTATTCTCCTGAAAGTTCGTCGAACCGGTAAGTGCGTTTTTCAGACTGATTGCGTGTATCCGTGGTCGTTACCTGTACTGTAAGCATGCTGGTTTTGCTCAGAGGCTCAGTCCAGCTGGCATTGGTGGAAAGGCTTCGGCCATCTTTGGGTTGTTTTGCATTTTGCAACTGTGTATCAGAGGCAGCTCCGTATTGCGTGAGGGTGGTCCAGTCAGTGCGGGCCAGGGAATGACTCATTCCAGGCGTTACATTTAAAGAAAACGTACGGCCTGCAGTGCGAAAACTTCTGCGGTATAGGATGGGGGCAGACAGGTTGTACCCGTCGGATTGATTCTCATACCCGTTTGCTGTTGTACTCAGCACTTCTGCCGGCAGATAATTTTTTCCGGATACGGAATTTCCGTTTTTGTTGTTCTGCATACTGCCATTGAGGCTTATGAGCAGAGATTGAAATGAATCCAGTTTCCAATCGGCACGCAGATTCAACCGGTTGTTCATGTTTGTACTGCTGGATTCTGACTTTTCGTCGTACCGGAGTCCCGAATTGCTTGTGGTGATATAGGTGCGGTATGTTTCTGCCAGGGTATTGTTGCTGCTTCGGTTAAAAAAATAACTGCCGCTGAAATCGAGTTTCTTCCATTTGTTTTGAAAATTGAGTCCAAAGGCCTGTGTTTCAGATATGCCGTTTTTCTGGTCTACGCTGAAATTGTTGCCACCCATTCCATAATTTCCACTGCCACCGCGCATACCGCCGCTTCCTCCCCGCATTCCGCCGCCCATTCCGCCCATTCCACCTCCGCCACTCATTACGCCCAGCAAATCCTCACTGCTGAAATTCTGATCATTCACATTGTTGATTTGCCCCAGAAGGGTCAATCGTCTGTTGCCTTTAAAATTGTTCAGCGAGAATCCGCCTTTATACCTCTCATCACTGCCATATCCGGCAAATGCCCGCCCAAACGTGCCATTACGGTATTGCATTTTGGTAATAATATTGAGACTCTTGCTGGAGTTTCCATCGTCCATGCCACTAAATGAAGCCTGGTCACTTTTGCGGTCGAATACCTGCACTTTTTCTATAACCTCTGCCGGCAGATTCTTCAGTGCAGCACTGGGATCATCTCCAAAAAAAGTACGCCCGTCCACCGTCACCTTTTTCACTTCCTCTCCTTGTACCTGCAATTTGCCGTTGGTGGTGGTAACCCCGGGCATTTTGCCCAGCAAATCTTCTGCTGTTGCGTCTGCACTGGTTTTAACAGAACCCGCATTGAACTCGGTGGTATCTCCTTTGATGCGTGTAAGAGGAACATTTCCCACCACCACAGCCGTACCCAGTGTATTCCTGCCCAGGTGGCGCATGACAACATTGGGAATAAAACGGGTGCTGTCCGTTATCTGTAAACGGGAATAATATGCGTAAAAACCCTCAGCCTGCGCCGCAAGCAGATAGGTACCTGCCACCCGGCGAAAGTAAAACAAACCATTATTCTCTGTAAAAGCCTGTTGGAGTATCCCGGAATCTGCCGGATCGAGCAATTGTACCTGAACCGGATGCTTAACCATACCGCTGTCTGCCACCAGTCTGCCATAAACTTTTGATTCCTGGGCCTGAATTGCTGCCGGTACCAGGCAGAGAATGAAAATGGACAGATTGGATAAACTGATTTTAGACATGTAAGAGCAAATGGAAATAAAGTTCAAATTAAGACTCTGCAACAGGGAATTGGTTCAAAACGGGCATGAAAAATGACAAATATTCGTTTGCACAAACTTATTCATCGACAAAGGGTTATGGCAGGCTGAGTTTGAACTTTTGACGAAAACTTTTCACCATATAGAACTTATCTGCTTCCGTGACCGGGTTTGCACTTGCGGTAGCCGGGTTCATTCCACCCATTGGACCTGTTGTGTTGGCATTCCGGCCCAGCCCCCCCGGATTTGTGGGATCATTCGGATTTGTTATACTGCCTGTTCCTATCCCCGGTGAAGTCATACCACTCCCGGTATTGTTGTTCGCAGTCGTCTCACCACCGGGTTTTTCCGGAGCATGAACATCCACTTTCAGCAACAGCTCTTTTCCTGCCCAGTTTTTGTCTTTCGGGTCGGCCAGTTCACCCAGCGGTATGCAATACTCGATATACATAGCCTGGGTGGAATCCCAGTTCAATGCTGCTTTGATAGCACAGATACCACTTCTTCTCTGCAGTCCGTTTAACTTGTTAAATCCACTGGTAAAAAGTACCGAATCATCAGACAGGTAATAATCCCGCAGCAATTGTATGTCTGGCAATTTTGTCGTTCCGGGTCCCACGAGTGCGTCCTGCTCCATACCCTGTAATACAAAAGGAAACTCTACAATGGCATTGCGCCGGGTTTTTCCTTTTTGCTGTATGCCGGTTTCCATGCCGGCCTGATTGATTTTCACCTGTAACAAGGGATCTGCTGTCTTAAAACAGATATACAGGTTATGACTGTCGTTGGCAAGGGCAAACTGAAGACGCGTTTCGGCATCATAATACGGAAAAGGCTGAGGCCATTCGGTAGCCAATCCGTCTATAACCAGCGGACCGGATATCCTGCGGCTCACCACATCTGTCTGTGACCACAGTAACTGACTGCCAGCCAATGCCCATAAAAATAATATGCTGCGCATGTGCGTAGGTGTGCAAAGATATTGCCAAAATGAAATTGTGGCCTTAACGCAGCAAATGCAATGTGCCACCAAATCGATACACTTTCCCTTTCAAATCCCAAACGGTAATGGCATACGCATAAACCCCATCCGGAGATTTTTCACCATTATATGTACCATCCCAGGCATTCATACAGGTATCACCTTCATACACCTTTTGCCCGTAGCGGTTGTATATTTTCATTTCATACTTGTAAAAATAGACTCCTTTGGGATGAAATCCTTCATTCAACTGGTTACCATTGGGGGTAAAGGCATTGGGTATATAAAACCGTATTTCCGGGTAGAATGTGCTGTAGTTTGAAACTGATATACACTGCAAACTGTCTTTGTGCAAAGGAGTAGGATTGCGCAGTGCGGTGATTCGGTATACAAAATCCCTTGCACACTCTGTAGGGAGTGTCTTGTCCGTATACGTCAGGGTTTGTGCATCTACCCTTCCAATCTCCATAAACGGACTATGTTCAATGCTCCGTTCTATTTTATATTCCTTTACCCCTTCTTTCCATACAATATAAGGAGTCCAGCTGAGTTGAGGATACAATTCGTCTGAGGTGGGTGATACAGAAAGTAGAATACTCCTGCCCACATTGCCCCGTGCACTGGTATGATTACAAACATCGGTGGCATCTACGGCATAGGTATAAGTCTGGTTCTGAACGTTTGTATTCCAATCGTTCAGAAATCGAAGTTGCGGAGCCAGACTGTCGGCCAGCACATTCCATGTATTGTTGTCGTACTTCCATAGCCGGTAATGGTCTATGTCGTATTTCAATTTACCCAGCGGAATCCATTCTGTATGTGTAAATGTGTTGGTGTCGACAGTAGTGCGCCACAATTCCGGGGGCGGCACCACAAAATGATCTATGGGTTTGGCATGAGCAGTATCTGAGAAGCTGTTTTGCAACCAGCCATTTTTTTCCACGCCTTCTATTTTAAAATCGTATTCAACATGGCACATAATGGCTGAATCCACATAACGCAGGGTTGCTCCATCCACCGAATCCAGCAGCACAAAAGTTGATTCTGATTTCTTTTTTCTCCAGATTCTGTATTTCTGCACCTGATTCCAGCCGGAGTAGGCAGACCATGTAACAACCGAGCAGTTGGTGTCTCCCACTGCCCTGGTTTCTATGGTACAATGAGGAATCACCGCCAGCGAATCCGAAGACCGGTTGCAGAAATTCCGCTGGGTGATGAGATGGCAATAAGAATTTCGCAGGGTATTCAGTCCGTGCGCAAGCAGGTTGGTATCATTACGGTAGTTGGAAGATGCCATGATTTCCCATTTACTGTTTCGCCAAACAGAGACATTATAATGGTCGAAATCTACTTCATCAGATGCATTGAATCTGGTCTCTGTGGTATAGTCATCTACAACAGAACTGCGGTAAATGCGCAGTGGCGGAGGCGGAAGAGTATCTCCCACTTTAAGAAACATGGAATCGGCCATGGTATCCCGGCAACCAAGGACATCTTCCACAATAACGTAAGCCGAAATGATTCCACGCCCGGTTTGCGGCACAGCGAGTGTAAGCGGATCCAGGGCATTCCCGTTAATCCATATGTCTGTGCGGGACAGTGTTGTATCGGCAGTAGATGCGTTGAATATCTTAATATCCTCTCCCAAACAGTATTTCTGTTTCAGTGTGCTTATAGAAGGGCGCACATTGTATGCTACAAATGGTTTTGTAATACTGTCTGTGCAACCATAGGCTGTGTGTACCTTCAACTTCACAGAATTGTGTTTGCTGTTGTTAAACCGCACATAGGCAGTATCGGCAGTGGACCAGGCTATATTGTTCACTGTCCATTGCAGTTTACCGGCTTTATCTCCGGCATAGAACGAACGGTTAATTAACGGATAAATGCGGTTTGCACACACCGGCTGATTGTCGAATTCCGCTACGGGCAATACATGCACCAGTATGGTGTCTTTGGGTTTGGGCGAATACCTGCAGCCGAAGCTATCCGTCAAAATCAGCCGGGGGATATAGGTTCCTGCCCGCTTATAGGTGTACAAGCTATCCCGGGCATTGAAAACGGCACCGTCTCCCATGTCGAATTCCATGCGGGCAATCTTTCCGCTGGTTGCAGTGTTCAATTTCACCTTCAGCGGGGTACATCCTTCTTTCCGGTCTACTGTATAGCTGCCCTTTGGTCCGTTTACCACCACCAGATCCGGAATAAATGCAGTGTCTTTGCACCCGTCGGCATTGGTAACCTGCAAACTGATGCTGAACTTGCCCGGATAGATGTAAATCTTGCCCGGGTTCTGCTTGTCTGAGTAACTGCTGTCGCCAAAATTCCAAACCCATTTTACAATGGGTCCAGTTGTGGACACCGAGCTATCAGCAAAAAACACATTGAATGGCGGACAGGATGCATTGGTATCAGAAACAGAGAACCGCGCTGCGGGCCGGCCGGTTTTAATCTGAAATGTCTTGAAGTCTTTGGTGGCACAACCATGGTCATCTGTTACAAGCAGAGTAACCGTAGTTGTTTTAATCCCGGACTCCACCACTGTATCTTTGCTCTTGCTGCTGGTTCTGTAGCCCCAGTCCCACAAGTAAGTATAGGTCCGGCCATTGGTACCCTGAGTTATATTCGACGCTACATGGATTTTTGACTGCAGACAGGGATCGGTAATCTGCTGTGACTGAATATTGGCTTTTACGCCACCCACGGCAAAAGAGAATGTATCCAGATAATAGCAAAGATTTGAATCTGTGCGTGTAAGGTACACTTTAAGCAAACTCTCGTTGTCCGTATATTTGAAATTGAAATGTTGCTGTGAGTCATTCAGAGACAGAAACCGGCCTACATCCCAGCGGGCTGATTTCCACATGGAATAGGTGGGGTCGTTCAAGGCAAGGGTTACCGGATAACACGTATTGCTTGTGATGCTGGCCTGAGGCTTTTGTCCGGCAGGTTTTGTATAAGCTGTAATTCTTCTGACAAAAGGATCTGTGCAGGCAAACTTTGGATTTTTGGGCGCCAGCAACAACGTGTAGGCTCCCGGAACGGCCAAATGGAAGGATGGGTCTCTGCCCTGCAGGGTGGTAATGTTTCCGGTAGGCAGATGGGTTAATTTCCAGTAAAACAGGGTATCGGCCAAACCGATATATGTGTTCGTTACCTGAACGGTGCGGGTGGCGCAATTGTAGGTATAATCGTAATAGGCTTTCTGGTTGTCTATGGTCGTGGAGAAATTTGCACTGTCTGCACAGCCGGTGGTATCGTTCACTGCAACCACCCACAAATCGTGGGTTTCTCCCAGTTTCCGGTGTAGCTTTTTGTTGAAATCAAATTCTGTTGAATTGACTGCATTTTTATAACGCCACCAACTTTTTGTGTATTCCTTGCTCTCATTCAGGCCGGACAAGGAGTCTTTGCCACAATCGGATTTTACATTGGCAATAATCATTGGGCCCATGACGCGGACTTTGGGTCTCTGGTTTTCTGCCAGTTTGGTCATACAACCAAATGAATTGGCGATGAGTCCATATTTCACATAAGTCCCCGGTGTATCAGTAAGGATTCTCATCAGGGAATCCGGAGGTGGAAAAGGAATACTGTCCAGCTTGTCGCGGTAATAAAAGAACTTTACTGAATCCGGACTGTTTATGGACGCCTTCCTTTTGATGTAGAATTTCTGGTTCCGGCAGATTTTCTGCGGAGATGTAAGCTCCAGATCCACTTTTAACCCGGCCACAAGCTCATTGTTTGTTGAGTCTTCGCACCCGTTTGCATCCACCAGTTTCAGGGATACCGAACTTTTGCCGAAGGTGCTGTTTGTAAACAAAAAGGGATTGATGTTTCCAGTTTGTGTCTGATACTTCCAGGCAAACACTTTCAGCGGGGCCGCGCTGCTCCCGGCCCATTCAGCCTTTACCGGATAAGGAATACAACCCTTGCTGCTATCGAGAAGAATGGCCGCCAATGGTCCCCTCACCGTAATTCTGGCGCTGTCTGCCGGTTGCTGGCATCCGTCTTTAGAAATCAGCATGGCCCTGATTATATAACTGCCATTCGTACCCAGTGAAACCGGATATTTAAGGCTATCAGGCAACTGCATGGCTCCTGTAATCACAGAATTCCACCTGACCTGATCGATATTTCTGCCCGTTACCCCATACAACATCTGGGCATTGCCATTTCGGCACACAGTGGTGTCGCGCGGCCCGATTTTTCCGGATGGCGTATCTGCCACTGTGATTAAAGCCTTGCGGCTCACTGTATGGCTGCACCCATCCCAGTTGTAGGTAAGGCTTACATCATACACGCCCGGGTCGTTTAACTGCACCGACGGTGATTCTGCACTCAGGTTCAGACCGTTGCTGAATGTCCACTGATACGTACCGGTGCCATCCCGGGGTGTACTTTTGTTTGTAAACTGTACCGGGACTTTAGGGCAAAGCAGGGTTTGAGATACATCAAAATCGGCAACAGGAGCCAGAATCGTAACAAGGCTCGTTTTGTTGCTTACCGCTTTGCATCCCTTTGCATCTGTCACCGTTAGGTTTACAGTATGGTTGCCGGTGGAACTGTAGGTGTAGGAAGGATTGGCCACATTGTCTGTCCCTCCGTCTCCGAAAGTCCATGCGTAGGTCAGGGATGATGTACCCGAAGCCACAGATTTAAAATCCACCTTTACCGGTACTTTGCACTTTTGAATGGCCGAATTGAGGATGGAAATGGTAGGCAGCGGATTCACTTTCATTATCCGCAGATATTTTTCAAAAGCCTCACACCCGTTTGTGTCTTTTATGGCCAGGGTGATATTGTAGATACCATCGCGCAGATAGGGATAGTATGGCTCATGCTCAGCAGAGGTTCCACCGTCGCCCATATCCCAATTCCAGGATACAATTGCACCATCCCCTTTAATCGATTTATCGGAAACTTTAATGGTATCCCCTGCACAAATTTCTTTTCGCGAAACTGAAAAATCAGCCACAGGAGATTTAAACACAGTAATCAAATCGGGAAAAAAGCTCGTATCACTCTTCCCGCTGCCGTCTTTTACAATCAGGGTTACACTGTATTTCCCGGCATTGTTGTAAACCGCAGAAGGATTTTGAAGTGTACTTGTATTTCCGTTTCCGAATTTCCAGAAATAACTGACAGCGCCTGTGCTTGTACTGGTAAAATCAACTTTCAGCGGTTCACAACCCTGCAGCGGTGTCGCAGTGAACGAGGCCACAGGTTGTGCCAAAGCCCTGCCCAATTGCCCGATGCACAGCAATGCCAACAGGCAAATCCTGATGGGTAATGTATGTTTTCCGGGCACTGAGGTTAAATTCGACAAAATAGACACAAAATTAATACCAAAGAAGTAAACTTTTTGAAGAAATCCAACTCAACTGTTTAATTCAGACTACATTTCTTAAAAAACGTTGCTTTCAGAATACCACAAAAAAATAAAATTTTACAGCTTGTACACAGGAATCAAAAAACAAACCAGGCGCTTTGGGTTTGTGTATGATTCATTTCGATTTACGAATCGTCAATTCGGGTGATTTTTCATGCTTATTATTTTTTGCCTGTATAGTAAATTGCGGAGCCTGAAAAAAACCCGGGTTCCAGCAGATTTTTTTTACAATCCCATAGAATCCTGCAATTTCACAGCCAAACATGCAGACCAAAAACAAGGAAATCAGTGAAGTTATCCTTAACGGAGTTGTGTTTCATGCAATATCATTAAACGCAAAAAGTGCACGAACTGCCTGACTGGAGAATTCCGCGTGAACTTCCTGCTTTTTATGCTTTTCTGAAAACCAGAGGCTGCAAACCCTCATTTTCGTTGAAAAGTTTCAGGTACGCAGGAGGCCTAAACCTTATTTTTGCAACAGTTTATGCCCAAAATACGCATTGGCATTCTGTTTGGCGGAAACAGCCGTGAGAGGGAAGTTTCCTTTGCCGGAGGCCGCACGGTATACGACAATCTTGATAAAAGTCTGTTTGACCCCCTCCCCCTTTTTATCGATTCATTCGGCAGGTTTATACTCCTGCAATGGGAATATATCTACAAAGGCAGCATCCGTGACTTTTATCCACCGGCACGGCATCTGCCCGACATGGATGACGGATTTCAGATTTATGCAGAAAGCCTTAATCCAACTGCTGCAGAAGCCGAAGAAATGGCCTCATCAATCGGGACTATTGTCCCTATGGATGCCCTGCCCGGAATCATAGATTTTGCTTTTCTGGCACTGCACGGCACGGGTGGCGAAGACGGCAGTGTTCAAGGTGTTCTGGAATGGTTGGGTATACCCTATAGCGGCAGTGGTATTTTCCCCAGCAGTCTGGGTATGAACAAAGCGCTGCAAAAGGATTTTCAGGAAAGAGCCGGGTTGTACATCAACCGGTATTTCACCATTAAAAGGCAAACCTGGCTGAGTGCGGATGAGGAGGAACGTCAGGACCTTTTCAGACAGTACAATATCACCTTTCAGGAGAAATTTGTCATAAAGCCGGCCAATCAGGGCAGCAGTCTGGGCGTTTCTGTGCTGCATCATCCGGATTATGAGACCTTTATCCGTGCCATGGACCAGGCTTTTTTCCGTATCAGCCTGGAATCCTCGTTTTGGTTGGGTATGGAAAGGGAAACACAGGTACAGTGGATAAAGCAAATTACCGATTTGCGCAGCGGCCTCGGCTTGCCTCTCCGGGCAAATGGACATCTGATTTACCGTCCGGATGCATTTATGCAATGGCTGAACACGGAGTGCCGGCAAAATGAAGAGGTGCTCCTGGAAGCAGAGGACGGTGAAACAGAGGTGGTGATTGAGGAGTTTCTTTCCGGAAAGGAATTCAGTTGCATCGTCATCCGCGACGATTATGGAAAACCCATTGCCCTCCCCCCCACAGAAATACGCAAATCCACCCCTTTGTTCGATTACCGCAGCAAATATTTGCCCGGATTGAGCCATAAGGTAACACCCATAGAGGTGGAAGATGAATATCTGGCCAATATTCGAGAGGCATGCACACATTTGTACGATTATTTCGGATTCAACGTATATGCCCGCATAGATGGATTTGTAGACGATGAAGGCGAGGTTTACCTGAACGATCCGAACACCACCAGTGGCATGATGCCCAGCAGTTTCTTTTTCCATCAGGCTGCTGAAATCGGACTTAACCCTTCACAATTTCTTACTTACATCATCCGAAACAGTCTGGCAGAAAGGACCGAAACCGGCACCCGGCGAAACAATGCACTGGAATTGCTGAGCAGACTGGACGCCAAAGTGGATGCCCTGCAAAGCGGCCATTCTGCCCGCAGACGGGTAGCCGTCATCATGGGTGGTTATAGTTATGAAAGGCATATCAGCATGGAAAGTGGCCGCAACATCTATGAAAAACTCAGCAGCTCCGAAGAATTTCATCCCATACCTGTCTTTCTCACTGGCAGTGCGGATCATCTGGAACTCTTTCTGCTTCCACTAAACCTCATGCTGAAAGACAACGCCGATGACATCCGCGACAAAGTGCGTGATTATCACCCACACCCTGTGCTGCGTGAAATCATGGATGAAGCAGCAGCTGTTACCGGCCGTTACAATCTTACAGGTACTGTGCTGGAACCCCGCAGGATAAGCATGGAGGAACTTGCAGGTCTCTGCGAAGGAGTATTCATTGCCCTGCACGGAAGACCCGGTGAGGACGGCACCCTGCAAACCGAACTGCGCAGACACGGACTTTACTACAATGGAAGCGAAGCCCACAGCAGTGCGATTACCATCAACAAATTTGAAACAAATGAAAAATTACGGGCTGCCGGATTTCTGGTTGCCGACCATCAAATGCTCTCCCGGCAGAACTGGGAATCGGATAAAGAAGCAGCAGAAGCCGCAATCATAGCCCGTTTTGGCCTTCCGTTGATTGCAAAACCAGCCGACGACGGCTGCAGTGCTGCAGTGCGCAAAGTAAAATCACCCGGAGAACTTCATCATTTTTTATCTGCAATCTTTCGCGATGAACCGGTTGCCCCGGCCGCATTGCGGGAACCGCTGGGAATCGGGGCAAACGAAGAACTGCCGTTAAAGCAGGAACTCCTGATTGAGAAGTTCATAGACAAAGGAAATTCTGCCCGGTTTATGGAAGTTACCGGAGGAATGCTAACCCACAAAATGCCGGACGGGACCCTGAGATACGAGATATTCGAACCCAGTGAAAGCCTTGCGGAATCAGAAATCCTGAGTCTGGAAGAAAAGTTTCTGGCTGGTCAGGGGCAGAATATCACCCCTTCCAGATTCAGCCGCGACCCGAAGGAACAGGCACGCATAAGTGCTGAAGTGAGAAACACACTTGAAAAGGTAGCCCGCGCGCTTGACGTAACAGGTTATTGCCGGATTGATGCCTTTGTGAAAATATTTGACGATGGGCGGGTTGAAACCTGGATTATTGAAATCAATTCGCTGCCGGGAATGACTCCTGCTACCTGTATTTATCATCAGGCTGCATTAAATGGGTACAAACCTTTTGATTTTATTCGGGAAATCCTGAACTTTGGACGGCAAAATCAGAGCCTGAATGCTTAAGAACTGGATATTCAACGGGCTGCTTGGAATCGTGGCCGGGGCTATCCTCCTGTGGCTCATTTTCGGGTGGATGAAATGGTACACCCACCATGGCACCGCTGTAGAAGTGCCCAATCTGAAAGGACTTGTATATGAATCAGCCATAGAAAAACTGGAGGATGCCGGCCTGCGTTTCGAAATCAACGATTCTGTGTATAACGCAGATTTCAAAAAAGATGCAGTGGTGGAGCAAGACCCATTTCCGGGAGACAAGGTTAAACCCAACCGTATCATTTACATTACCGTAAATTCACTGGGAAAACCCCGTGTAAAAATGCCCAGACTCACCGATCAGAGTTTTACACTGGCCAAGGCGCTGCTGAAAAATGCAGGTTTGGTGCTGGGAAATGTAGAATACAAGTTTGACGAAATCGGACACAATCTGGTTATCGCGCAGAGAACAGGCGGACAAGAGGTACCTCCGGGAAAGTTGCTGGAAAAGGGCACGGTGGTGGACTTGGTGGTTGCCACCAACCGGAAAAATGTAGCACCGGACAATAACGGGGAAGAGTCAATACCCGAAGATCCTGCACCCGGCGAGGGTCCAGAATTGAACGAAAAGCCGCAGGCAAAGGAAAATCAAAAGGCCAAATCATCTGCCACAGCATCCGGTCAGCGTAGAAAAAAATCAAACACTGCGGAAAATTAAATTTACATGACAACAATAAATTTTGGGAGTTGTACGTTTGCAAAGAGGTAATATGATTTTTTCGAAAGGCACATGGACATGTGTCCTGGTTTTATTATTGACTGCAGGTAGCGCAATGGCGCAGGGAATTGTTTTGACCCCATTGAATCATCGCCCTGTGCCCACGTACACCCCATCCCATCTCATTTCTGCCCTTAGAACCGACAGCCTGGTTCTGCCATTTTTCGAAGACTTTACAGACAATGCCGGATTTCCAAACCAACTGCGATGGGTTGAAAATCAGGTCTGGATAAACAACAATTTCCCATTGGGGCAACCCAATTACAATGTAGCCACGTTTGACCACCTCAACCCCCGGTCAAAACCATGGAATGTGCTGAGTAAGACAACTTCCGGCTATGCCGACAGTCTTACCAGTCAGCCAATCAATCTGGAATTTTACAAAACCGGACCCAGCAGCACCAAGAACTATTCCGCAGCCGACTCTGTATACCTGTCCTTTTTCTGGCAGGCTCAGGGTTTGGGGGATTTACCCGAAAGTGAAGACAGCCTGATCCTTCTCTTCCTGGACCGCAATCAGAAATGGGTGCGGGTTTGGGGCGTTAAAGGAGGGAAAACCGATTCTTTTCGCCAGGCCATGGTCCCTGTATTATCGGCGGATTTCATGCATCAGAAATTCCAGTTCCGCTTTGTCAACTACACCAAATTTACCGGTAACCTTAACCACTGGCACCTGGATTATATACGGCTTGACCGCAACCGCAATGCGAACGACAAGTCCATCAGGGATGTCGGAATTACCCGGGTGAGTACCCGGCTGCTCCGTAAATTTCAGAGCATGCCATACCACCATTTCCTGTCTGACCCGCTGGCACTTGCGAAAACCTCACATACTGTGCATGTGCGCAATCTGAATCAGAACACAGCGGTACAAACCCGCTTTGGTTTTGACCAGTACAATGATTACAACACCAAAGTGCTTTCCGTTCCTTTTACCTCCAGTGCAAAGAATGTGCTGGCAAACAACAGGGACACCAGTGAAGAGTTTCCCATGTTCCGGTTGGATACGGCGAGCAAAAGCAACCCCTGCTTTTCCATTACCTATAAAATCGACCCGCTGAGCAACGACAATACCCCCGCGGCTTACAATGCAACAGGCGACAATAACAGCTATTCGATCAAAGAATGCTTCACCCCATGGTATGCCTACGATGATGGGAGTGCGGAAGGTGGTTTCGGTCTTGACTATGCTTTTCTGGGAAATATCAGAGGGCAGTTTGCCATGCAGTTTGATTTCCAGAAATCAGACACACTGAAAGGGCTTTCCATCTATTTCAACCGGAGTGAAAGCGATGTGAGTTTCCGGAGCTTTACCCTGAAAATCTGGAAAGCACTCTCACCGCTAGGCAGTCCTGACAATAAAGATCAGTTGGTTTATAGTTTTCCGGTGGATCACCCGATATACAAAGATAGTTTCAACGATTTCAGCTATATCTTTTTTGACTCGGCCCTATACCTTCCAAAAGGAACCTATTATGTGGGATGGCAGCAGGAACAACCCTATATCCTGAATGTGGGTTATGATAACAATTTCAGGTACAATGACCAGGAGGTAGGAAATCCCTATCTGTTCTACAATTTGCTGGGCCAATGGGAAAAAGCGGCATGGGACGTAAAAGGAGTACCCATGATTCGTCCTTTGTTCGGAGGTGGTGCAGATTACAGTTTCTCAACCCGTGAAAGCCTCAAACGTAAGATAACAGTATACCCAAACCCAGCGAACAATCAGATAAACTGGAATTCTCCCATTCCAGTGCAATCGGCATCATTATACGCCACCACAGGCAAACTGGTTTCTACCGCTGGCAATTCAGCTTCCGGGATGGGTATTTCACATCTGGCTCCGGGCATGTACATTTTGGTACTGCAATTGCAGAACGGAAAGTTGTATACCCATCAAATCATGAAAAACTAACATGGAAGATATAACAGTACAGGAACTCAAGACGAGAATAGACAATGGAGAAAAACTGAACATCATAGATGTACGTGAGTCCTACGAATATGAGGATTTCAACATCGGTGGCAGACTCATTCCGCTGGCCGAACTGCCTTCTATGGTAGACGACCTGACTGATCTCAAAGATTCAGAAGTCATTGTTCATTGCCGCAGTGGCAACCGCAGTGCCACTGCCAAAGCATTTCTCAACAGCCAGGGCTTCACAAAAGTGCGCAACCTCCTGGGTGGGATGATGGACTGGCAGGCCCACTTTAGTTGATATGAGCCGGTACCTGTTTTTACTCTTTCTGTTGCCTTTCAGCCTGCTTCGGGGACAAGCAGGTGAAACAGGCCTGGATTTCAGTGCCCTGAATGCAGAAAATGCCGCAGATATTTTCAAAGCCCCTGGTCAGGAAGATTATTTCGGGGTTTTCGACTCATCGCAATTTTATTTTAAAATACATACTGCAGATTTTAAACCACTGCCTCAGGACTACAGACAATGGAACTATAGCGGTAAAACCTGGCACCGCGGTATGATAACCCCTTTTCAGGCGCAGGTAAACCTGGAAAATGTGATGACCGTATCCGATCTGATGATAATTGATACAGCTGATTTTGGCCCCCGCGGATTGCAGTTGTACGATAGTCTGTATTTGCAGGGATGGCTGTTGCAGGTTGCCCATGGTCATTTTATTCTCCATGAAGACAGCAGTTTTCCCCACAGCGGATACGCCAGCGGAGAATTTGCTGCCTATTTTCTGTACAGCCGCCGATTCAACCAGGTTATCCCCGTGCCCAAAGAGATGCATCTCTACGAACCCAACCACATATGCTCGGGATGGTGGTTTCCGTTTAAGTCAGAATCTGAATTGCAAGCTGCAACTCCCCTTTTCTGGTCGAGTCTGGAGCCCATACCTGTAACACCTGCAGAAAAAGCACTTCCCGATTACCGCTGGAATGCCAAAAGAGAAGTAACCCCGGGTAACATATTGCGATTTAAAGCCGATGCGGAATTGCCCCTTCCCGGCTGGTACCGGAAATAAACACCCGGTTATGTCAATCCGCAATCAGGGCATCTGTATTTCACTGTTCATTGCCCTGATTCTTTGCATGTCTCAGTGCGGACCTGCGAAGCAGAAAGAACAGCCCTTTTTTCTGAATTTACACGATACTGTCGACTATGTGGGTATAGAAACCTGCCGCAGTTGCCACCAGGACCACTACAACACGTTTATTGAAACCGGTATGGGCCGAAGTTTCGGTCCGGCATCCGAACAGCGCAGTGCAGCCGATTTTGAACATGCCAAACCTGTTTATGACCCCAAAAACGACATGTACTATGCACCGCTGAAAGAAAAAGGAACGTTTAAAATCATGGAGTTCCGATTGAAAGGGCGTGACACCGTATATAAGCGAACGGAAACCATTACCCATATCATCGGTTCCGGCCACCATACAAACAGCCATATGTGGATGGACAACGGATACCTTTTTCAGGCTCCCCTCACCTATTATACCCAATCTGGCAAATGGGACCTGCCACCCGGTTTTGAAAGTGTAAATACCCGGTTTGGCCGCAAAATAGATTTAGAGTGTATGAGTTGCCATAACGCCATGCCTTCTGTTGCCGCAGGAAGCATCAATTTATTTACACGACTGCCAGCTGGTATAGATTGCGAACGATGCCACGGCCCGGGAGAATTGCACGTGGCCGAAAAACGCATGGGGCACATTGTAGATGTAAAAAAAGAAGCAGACCGCACCATTGTAAATCCGGCAAAATTGCCTTGGAAGCTTCAGGTGGATGTATGCCAGCGCTGCCATCTGCAAGGCAATAATGTGCTTAAACCAGGCAAGCAGTTTACCGATTTCAGGCCGGGCATGCACCTGGATTCTGTGTTTGAAATTTATATGCCCGCTACAGCCGGAAAAGAAGATTTTGTAATGGCAGGCCATGCAGACCGACTGCAGATGAGTGCCTGTTTTAAAAAATCAAACACAGGCAATACAGAAACGTATAATCCCGGACTGAACCTCACCTGTATCAGCTGCCATAATCCCCATATCAGTGTGCGCAAAACCAATGTGGCCGGATTTAACAACACCTGTGTGCAGTGCCATTCCAACACAGGAAAATCCACATTGAAAAAATGCACCGCACCTGCTGCGGAGCTGGCAAACGCACTAAACAACTGTGTGAAATGCCATATGCCAGCCAGCGACACCCGCGATATTCCGCATGTAACAGTACATGACCATTACATTCGCAAGCCACTGAAAACAGCCATTCCGCAAACAGTAAAACCAACGGGTACATTGTATGCAGTAAACAATCCCAATCCCTCAGATGCCATGCATTTCAAAGCCCTGGTTACATGGTATGAAAAATTCAAACCGGATGAAACCTATATGCACAACGCCGGTAAAATGCTGAATACAGTGAAAGAAATACCATTGCTGATACATTATTACTACGCGCACCATGAATATGGGAAAGTGGTACAATTGAGCAGCGGTTCAGAAGTACAAAGCTCCGATGCCTGGACCTGTTACCGCATTGCAAAGGCACTGGACCAAACCGGCAACACACCCAAAGCACAACCCTGGTACCAGGCCGCCTCGGAAAAAATGCCGTTGAATGCCGACTTTACCGTAGAATATGCCAATGCACTTATCCGGCTCAAAAAACCGGCGCAGGCTCTTACAATTCTTCAGCCATTGACAGAAGCACAACCCAAATATGAGCTGGCAAGGGTAAACATGGGGGCGGCCTATTCCCTGCTCGGTGACAATGCACCCGCATTGAAAAACCTGCTTACCGCACTGGCATTAAATCCCGACAATGAAAACACCTGCCTGTATCTGGCAGAATTGTATCTGAAAGAAAATAAAACAGGACTGGCCGGTAAATACCTGAAAGAAGCCCTGCGAATCAATCCGGCCAACGCAACAGCCAAGCAAATGCTGGGCAAAATGATTGTATCGGATTAACGGAGCTTTGGGATTTCCTTCTCACAGATTTAACGTGATGGGGTTTCGCCCTCCATCCATTGTCGGAATGTGGAAACCCTTTCCCGGCTTACTGTTGCAGCGTCCTTTCCTGCTGGCTCCATTTCCAGTTTCAGTGTACCGTTAAAATACCGGATAATGTCTTTGATCGAATTCCTGTGTACCAACTGATGACGTGAAATGCGGAAATAATCCATGGGATCAAGCATCGTTTCCAATTCATCCAGACTCAAATCACACATATACTCCTGGCCAGAGAAAATCACGGCATACACCGCTTTATTCTTAGCTTCAAACCGTGCAATTTCTCTGGTTTCAACAGGAATAAACCGGGGTCCGAGTCTGAACAAAAAACGTGATTTAAATTGCTGCAGTTTTTGAAAACTCCCTAGCAATTGTTTCAGTACCTCTCCCTCTCCAGAACTTTTCACAACCGAAGCTTTCTCAAATTTATCCAGCGCATGCAACACATCTTCCTTTTTATACGGTTTGAGTAAATAATCTATGCTGTTCAGTTTAAATGCCTTGATGGCATACTCATCGAAAGCAGTGGTAAACACCAATGGGCACGATATTTCTACGGAAGTAAAAATTTCAAAACTCAATCCATCTGCCAATTGTATGTCGGTAAAAATCAAATCTGCCGGAGGGGTATTTTTTATGTTCTCTATAGACTCTGCTACGGTGTCCCAGTGAGCCAATACCTGAATATCAGGACGTAAATCCTTCAACATCTGTATCAGATGTCTGGAGGCTGCGGGCTCGTCTTCTATTACGATTACTTTCATATGGAAGCGATGAATGGAACAAACACCGTGAATTCTCCGTCTGACTCAGTTACCACTGGCAGCAGTCCTGTTCCCTGAGCCTCATGTCTCAGGTGCAAATTCTGCAATCCCATACCGGTGCCGGGTACAGACAATTTCCGCCTTACTGCATTTCTTACCACGATTCCTTTTTCGACAGCTTCCACACGGATTTGCAGCGGATTCTGGCGGCTTATCTCATTGTGCTTGATGGCATTTTCCATCAGCAACTGTAAACTCATAGGAATAATTTTATTTACACGCACATGTTCCGGAATATCTATGTGTACTTGTAAGTGTTCCTCAAAACGCATTTTTTGAAGAAATACATAGGACTCCATGGCTTTGACTTCTTCCCCTACTGTAACCAGATCGCTGTCCCGCGCAGCCAGAACATACCTGTACACATCGGCCATATGGGTGACAAATTCTCCCGCTTTTCCCGGATTTTCATCAATCAGTGAACCCAGTGTATTCAACGCATTGAATAGGAAATGCGGATTTACCTGACTTTTCAGCAACTCATACTGGGTGCGGATTTGCTCCTTTTTTAATACTTCAGTTTCCAGTAATGTATTTTTCCATTGTCTGAAAAAATAAATGCCGGCAATCAGCAGATTCATAATAACCGTGGTAATCCAGCATACAATCAGACCGGAAATCACATCTGCATTGCTGATAATTTCAACGCCATTGATCCGGTTTATCAAGCGGCAAATACCAATATTGGCAATGGCGGAATAAACCAGAATCAATAACATTTGTAACACCAAACGCAATCCCCAGTTGTGTTGCCAGGGGAAACGCCGTTCCAGTTGAAAAATAATCAGCTCACAACCCACCCATATCGTAAACGTATAGAGAAACTGATAAAAATACAATTTGAGAAAATACCAGATTCCATTTTCGTTTTCCATTCCGTATGGATTGTCAAGCAGGAAAAGTCCGGTGAGTATGAGGCTGAGCAGCGGAATACCCAGTAAACGGAAGCGATTAAAAAACAGTGACTTCATGCTGCTACTATCCCCGTTTCGAAGTTAATGCCATTTTTCTCAAACGCATGGTTAAATACAAAGACCCCAGAGCACTGGGTAAAAACCAACACAACATGAGTCCCCACGTGGTTTCACCCAACACCGGAATTCTGCTGGCATTTACAACCAGCAATGCAGTAACTGCAGCGATAAACGAACCTGTCATGCGCTGCATGTGCAGGGCAAGTACCTGATGATAGTCCCTGAAGACAAATTTTCTGCGCAAATCCCTGTAACAAATGCCCACAAATCCCAGCCCGAATACCATGGGTACCAGATTGAAATAATTTTCTGCGTTCAATAACTGAAACAGAGAAACAACGACCATTCCTGTGCCCGCAAAGAACCCTGTTCCTGCAGCATATATGTCAGATGTTTTCGCACCGGTATGCCATACTGTAAAGCTGCGCATCCCCGAATAAACCATATACAATGTAAATAAAGCGATGGAGGGCAGAAACAATTTCCCCTGTGGTAAGTGCATAACCAGCGCTGCAACACAAACCAGCCACATGTGTATGATAAAAACCCTCCCTGCTGTGCGGTGCACCCGGCTGCCTTTTTTTGAAACCAGTGCAAAGGTTCCTGCTATCAGTGCTGCGGTTCCTGCCAGAATATGAATATAGGTAAGTATGAGGTACATGGTTTGCAATTTTCAAGGCATTTCATTCATATTTCCTGGTAGCCGCCAGGGTTAACTTTATCATGGTTTTAAATGACAACTGCGGCTTGGCAACCTGGTTTACAGTGCCGGCTATAAACAGTTTTTTTTCCGGACAATAAAAGGCCAGTGCACCAGAAAGTCCGGAGTGCCCTATATACACCGGCACTGCTCCCGTGGGGTTAAAAATCCATGGAAGTTTGAACCTGTGAATGCCTGCACCCGATTCCAGAGGAGAGAAAATGGGCCTCCAAATACTGATTTCATCTATATATTGTTTTGGAAACAATACTCCGTTAAAAAATGCCTTGGTGAAAATCAGCAATTCTGCAGAAGTGGATACCATTCCGCCATCTGCACCAAATGATGTCATGGCTTTGGGAATAACCAAATGTTTATTGCCGTAATACAAATGATGCGGTCGTTTGTCCAGACTGTCTGTGTACAGATACGTGTGAACAAGTCCCAATGGCTGAATGATTTTCTGATCACAATTTGCAGCAAATGAAACCCCGGTAATATGCTCTATAATCTTTCCCAACAATTGATAATTGAGATCGGAATAATGGGCTTTCCCTTTTTGCCCGGGAGCAAACAGGGGTGATATCGATTTTCCGAGATTCAGGGCCTCTGAAAATGTCCAACTCTGGTCTTCTCCTCTCAGCAGGCGATCCTGTAAGCTTTCCTTTTTCCCCTGTTTATCCTGAAAATAATCTGCGAGTCCGCTGGTGTGAGACAACAAATGCTCAATGCGCAATTCTCCCGAATAATCATGCCCCTTATACACATGCAAGCCCTGCACGACATCAGAATCCAGATACGTGATGATTTTGTCATCCAGTTTCAGTTTCCCTTCAGACCGGAGCTGAAAGATCAATGCAGAAGTAAATAACTTCGTTGTACTGGCAATAAAATAGAGGGAATCTGTACCCAAATCACCTGCCGACCCTTCCCAATAAAAGGAGTCTGAGGAAAGGGCAAAACTGCTTCCAAACAGATTTTTATCATCGGTTCCGGCATCCAGAATCCTTTGCAGTGCCTTTGCTCTTTTATCCATCGTTATATTTTTATGTTGGGCTGTTAGTTGAACCAACAGCGCACAACAAAAGGCAAACAAACACAATTTTTTCCGTTTCATGCTGTATTCCCTGCATTTGAATTTTTGCATCGTACATCACACTATTTTCAGAAATACAACCTGTATTGCATCATTGGAAAAAAGCCCTGCTGGTATTCTGTGCGCACGGTTTTTTGCCTGTAATCCCAACCCATAGTAAGCGGATTCATCCGGTTGGTTACATTCTGTAAATCCACTGCCCATTCCTGGGTAATTCTTTTGCCATTTCTTTTAAAACCTATGCGCAAATCTGCACGAAAATAATCGGCAAACTGTTTTTCGAAAGCATGGGCCATATCATATACCACCTGTGTACTGCTTTTCATTGTCTCTGCAACATCTACAGGTATATATCTTCTGCCGCCGGCTGAAGTGAATTTTAGGTTAAAACTGACAATATTGTTCTTGTTTTTTCCCGGCTTCCAGTCGTATCCCGCCAGTGCATTGATTACATAATGACCATTCCATGCGGTGTTCTTCCAAACACCGTCCGACATGGCATAACGGCTGTCGAACAGGCTGGTGGTAAGCAACCAGTAGTATCCTTTTGAAAAGAACTTTTCTATCGTTATTTCCACACCATAATTGCGTCCTTTGCCCTGATTCACAAATGAATCCACAGCAGGAAGACCGCCGAAATCTGCTCCCCAGTTCAACAGTGATAAGTTGTTTTTGGTGCGGATATCTACAGGTACTTTGTCCAGATACTGATAGTAGAATTCTGTTTTTATTCTCAAGGCAGAAAAGGGCAACCATTCGAATCCCACAACTGCATGTTTGGCCCGGCTGTATCCCAGCTTTGTATTGGGTTCCCGGTATTTGTTCTGCAGTGTATCCCATATGCGTGTATACATAATTTCAAGTGGCTGAAGGGTATGGTGAATCCCTGCTCCTGCCTGCAGACTGCTGCGGCGGCTCAGGGTATAGCGTGCGCCAAGTCTGGGTTCTGCGGCCCATTTCCCGTTCTGAGTCCAATATTGTGTATACACTCCCGGGGTAAGTAACCACCGGTTGGCCAATTGCCATTTCCACTGATGATAAACCTGAAGAAGCATACTATTCCCTTCAAAATCCCTGAGTGCGCGGACGACTTCACCGTTTTTGAAACTATCCCTGAGATGACTTCCAAGCCGGTTTATCATGGCTCCGCTGCGCATGCTCAGCCGGTTACTTAACCTAACATTGGCCATTCCGTGCCATTGAAATCGGGTATTGATTGCATCTTCCGCATATTTCCAGCCGTGCAGCACACCGTCATCACGAACACTGTCTACCCGGGTAAACCGTTTTTGGTATGAGACGGAAATGGTATTGCGCAAATAACCTGTTTTGCCCAATCTTTTCACATTGTTTAATATGACAACCCCCATATCGCTGCCATTCAAAATATTGTTCCTGTAGCTGTTGCCATAGCTCATGTCTGTAGTATCCCGGTTTTTGTCCAGTATCTCTATGGCACTTTTCCCACCAATCCCCATCAGCGCCCATTCTCCTGTTTTGGTTTTCGGCAGGTTTATTTTAAAGGTCAGATCCTGGTAGAGTGGCACACCGCCATAGGTTAGTTTAAACCCCAGCTTACTCATGAGGGCCAGTGTACTGTAACGGTAATTCACGAGATAACTGCCTCCGTTCTTTTTTCGCAATGGTCCTTCCGCACCAGCCTCAAAACCATTGAATCCCACCTGACCCAGAAACTCATGTTTGCGGTTGTTGCCGCTTCGCAGTTTCAGGTCAAAAACACCACTACCGGCATTTCCATATTCCGCAGGAAATGCACCGGTAAGAAAATCGGAATTGGCCAGTGTGTTGTTGTTGAGAATAGAAACCGGCCCGCCCGTAGCGCCCTGGCTTGCATAGTGATTGGGGTTTGGAATATCCGCACCTTCCAATCTCCATAACAGTCCCATAGGGGAATTTCCCCGGATAATAATGTCGTTACGCTGACTGCCTACGCTGCTCACGCCGGCAAAATTGGCAGCCATGCGACTTGGATCACCCAAACTGCCTGCATATCTGTTGGTTTGGTCTATGGTAAATTTCCGGCCGCTTATCAGGGCAAGATCATTGTGTGTACCCGCCGGGTCATTGCGTTTCACTTTCACTTCTGCCTGATTCAATTGGATTACAGATGCCGCAAGTTCTACCTGCAACACCACCTGTTTTGCAGAGTTGAGAATGATATCCGACAACACCTGTTCGGCATACCCATCTGCAGAAATTCGAATCATATGCCGGCCTACCGGCACCGAAGTAAAAACAAACTCACCCAGGGAATCGGTAAGTACCTGAGGTTTTTCCTGAAGGGTTAAAATCTGGATTTTCGCAAGGGCTATTGTCATTCGGGTTTCATTGTCCAGCACCTTACCCCGGATAACTTGTGTAAGGGACTGTGCCTGTAAAAACTGGCCATACAATGCCAGCAGAATGGAAAAAGTCAAATGCATTTTCATGCAGCAAAATTGGGTACACTGGATCACCTGCCCGAAGATAAGGCTGCTGAATGGTGGTAAAATGATGTTGAATGGCTAAAATACATGGACGAGTTGTAGATGAAATATTGAGAGAAAAGGCGCAATTTTGCAGGCAGTATGCTGGATAAGTACGGAATCGCCAGGCGCATTGCCCAGGAATTGCAGGACGGATTTTATGTAAACCTCGGTATAGGTATACCCACCCTGGTGGCTAACTACATACCCGAAGGGATGGAAGTAGTGCTCCAAAGTGAAAACGGACTGCTGGGTATGGGGCCATTCCCGTTTGAAGGAGATGAGGATCCGGACCTGATCAATGCTGGTAAACAGACCATCACCATGGTAAAAGGTTCCAGCATCTTCGACAGCGCCACCAGTTTCGGTATGATTCGGGCAGGTAAGGTGGATCTCACCGTGCTGGGTGCCATGGAAGTGAGTGACCGCGGAGATATTGCCAATTGGAAAATCCCCGGCAAAATGGTGAAAGGTATGGGCGGCGCCATGGATTTGGTGGCCTCAGCCAGAAATATTATTGTGGCCATGCAGCATACAAACCGCGCCGGCGAAAGCAAATTATTGCCAGAATGTACCCTGCCCATTACCGGACTGAAATGTGTAAAAAAGGTAGTGACAGAGTTGGGTGTTTTTGACATTACAGAACGCGGCTTTGAACTGCGTGAAATGGCAGAAGATGTCACCATAGACGAAATCAGGGCAAAAACACTTGGCCGGTTGGTGGTGGAAGGGGATATTAAAGTGATCCGGATTTAATCCGGGATTTCCGCAAAACCCACACCACAGCTTGCCATTTGCTGCTCTATGAGGCGCAGTGCGGAAGGCCCTATTCCATGCCATGACACAAGTTCGCGTTTGGTTATTGTCGAAATTTTTTCAACTGTGTCTATACCGTTTGCATGCAAAGCACGCCTGGCTGGTGCAGACAAGTTTGTCCATATTTTTTCTGACTTTGACGCAGCTTTGTCGCAAATCGGGCAAACGGTACAGTTTCCTGCCCTGGAAAAGGAATGCCCATTCTTACATGTATGAAGCACAGACTTTTGTGAATTTATTTCTGCCATTTCCCGTGTTTTTCATTGGCACGCAAGTTCTCAATGGTCCACTTCTGCAGACTATCCAGGGGATGCTTCCGTTCCGGACAGTCTGCTATTCCGCAAATACGGCAACTGAAATCAAGACAACCATCGGTATGAACAAACAGTTCCACACTTTCTCCGAAAGCCTGGGTAACCGTAGCCTGCAATCTGTCTATCTCTGCATGAGCTTCATGCACATTCAGATACCATGGGACAGTGAGATGGGCATCAAGGTGCAATACGGCGCCATACTTAATGATGCGCAGATTGTGCAGGTCTATCCATCGATTCTCCCGGTGCGTTTGTAACCATTCCACGACTTCTTCCAGCAACTGTTCATCTGTTTCATCCATTATACCGGCTACAGACCTGCGCACAATGCCTATTCCCTGTACGATGATGAGTCCGGCAAACAAGATGGCCGTTGCACTGTCCAGCCATTGAATGCCAGACCACAAAATAAGAAAAAGACCAACAAGTATTCCCACAGTACTCCAGGTATCGGACAGCAAATGCCGGCCACTTGCCTGCAAAGCGAGGGATTTATTTCTTTTGCCCAACCGGCCGGCATATGTACCCACGATCCAGTTTACTCCGCCAGCTATTGCTACCAGTATAATTCCTGTGTCCAGTTTCTGAAGACTATGGGGTTCCCAAATGTTCAATACAGCCTCGTACACAATAACACCACCTGCAACAACAATCAAAGTGCCTTCCACTGCAGCGCTGATGAATTCAACCTTACCATGTCCGTAAGGGTGATCTGCATCACGCGGTCGTCGGGAAACATATAAGCTGTACAATCCCAGAAATCCACTGATTACATTTACCGTACTCTCCAATGCATCTGTAAGTATGGCTACTGAATGGGTAAATGCCCAGGCACTGATTTTAATGCCAAACAGCACTACTGCTGTAACGCATACAATCCACTGCGCCTGCAGGTTTTGATTCTGGGCAGCCTGGGTTCCCGGTTTCATGAGGCTTAGTCTTTGTCCAGAAGGTCTTCAAATTTCCGGTTAGCCTCTTTTGCCGCAGTTTCACGGGCTTTAAAGGCTTTGAAAAAATAGAAAATGGCAACAAATACAATGGCGGTAATAACGACTTCCCAAATAAACAGGTTGCCTTTGAATGCTTCAATGCTGGCGCTTGTGGTATCTTTCATAGCAGATTGCAACAACCCTGTTCCGGGAATTGCCATGCAAAGCTAATTCACCCAGCGGATTTTCACTGTAACTTCCAGTGGTTTAAAATAATCACTCAGCACAGACTCAATTTTATTGCGGCATTCCCTGAGGTGGTCGTCATGTTTACTCAGTTTTTCGCGGGTTTCAGCATATAATTTCTGCACCGGGAGTTTCATTCTGTCATCTTTCTGAAAAACAAACATTCCGTTTTTGGTGAACTGCTGCATTTTGTCCAGTCGCATTTCAAAACTGCGCAACGCAGGTTTTTCCATGGTAATTTCCAGCGTGCGGCTTGCGGTTTTTTTCAGTTTCAGGTCACTTTTGGCCAGATCTACTCCATACTTTGCCGTATAAGGCACTTCCAGTTGCAATGTGCGTTCACCAAAAAAATCACTGATATCGGACCAAACGGATTTATTCAGATCCGTATTGCTTTGATTCAACCGCGAAGTCCCCTGAACTTCAAGCACGGATAACTCTGCAATCTGCTTTACCATCTCCGGGTTGTCCGTATATATATTGGTTATATCGCGCTTGCCAATCCATTTTCCCAGGAGGAATCCCAGGAAAAGGCCCACGATAAGTAACGCCCAGATGAAATTGCCTTTGTTCATGCCTGTTATTCCTGCAGCACAAAAACATAGGGCATTCTGATCCTTACAGGAACTGCCCTGCCATTGATACGCTGGGGTTCAAACTTTTTGATTTTTTGCAGTAACCGCAGACTTTCCTTTTCCAGTCCGAAACCAAGCGGAATGATATTTTCTTCGGTTACATCTTTCAATGAACCATCCGGAGCTACTGTAAATTCATATTCCACAACACCCTGTTGTTTCCACTGTATGGCAGCTTCGGGATAATCCTGATTGGCAGAAACATACTCGAGGTATTTTTCGATGCCACCCGGATAACTGGCTTCAATCAGACGCGGCGGACATTCGTCGCCCTCCCAGGTTTCATCTGCCAGAGGGTGTATACAATCATTCTGAGTCAATTCACCGTCACTGTACTCATCGTACCGGGCTATTCTCTTTGTTTTGGTGTACATCATGCAACGCCCTTCCAGTCTTCCCATGGTGTTGTATTTTTCACAGGCAAAAGGTACCCCGTTTTCCCAGAAAAGGGTATCCGTGCGTTTAAGACCGTTTACATAATGGGTTTTGCGCCTTAACTGTCCTGTATTGAAATATTCAAGGGCAACACCGTCGAGGGTATCGTTTTTGTAATAACACACCTCCGCCATCCGTGAAGCGGTATCAATCAGGTAAGATTCTCCGTTTCTGATATTTTTCTGGTATGTGAACATGCGCCGGGTACCTGTGGGATAATACCTTACCGCCCTGCCTGTCATCAAACCCTCTTCGTATTCAACCGTGCTGTACAAAATTCCTTCCTCGTCATAATATCTCCATGAGCCCTCATTCCAGGTCTTTTTAATCTGTCCTTCAGCCCTGATTTTCCCGTCTGGCCAAAACCGCTGCATGTAACAATTCCGCATATCATACCCCTGATTTGTGGGATATTTCCCCTTCTCTACCAATGCTTTGGGGGTTTTATTCCAGGTTTCGAAATACACCGTATCCCTGTCCTCAACTATTTGTACCGTATATACTGCTTCCCGGGCAGTCCGCACCTCTTTATAATTCCTATCGGCATATACCAGGCGCGTTTTCGCTGGCTGGGATAAGGCAGGAAACCACAACCCCGTCAGCAAAAAAAACCATACAATTACCCTCCTCATTCGTTGTTCAATATTACAATCCTGCAGTAAAGTAAGCAAACCGAATACCAAAAATGCAATGGCTTCTGTAAATTGCGGCCAATATGGATCAGGCAAGTTTTATCACTCAGAACAAAGAACGGTTTTTACAGGAACTCTTCGAATTGTTGCGCATTCCCAGCATAAGTGCAGACCCGAAATTCGCCGGCGACACACGCCGATGCGCAGAGGCTGTGGCTGATGCTTTGCGAGCTGCAGGTGCCGACAATGTGGTGCTGGAAGAAACAGCAGGAAATCCCATTGTATACGGAGAAAAAATCATTGACCCTGCACTGCCTACGGTTTTGGTTTACGGACATTACGATGTGCAACCCAGTGTGCCTGATGAGTTGTGGGATAGTCCGCCATTCGAACCCACCATACGGAATGAGAAGATTTATGCCCGCGGCTCCTGTGATGACAAAGGACAAATGTTTATGCATGTGAAAGCACTGGAAACCATGCTGCAAACAGGAACCCTCACCTGCAACGCCAAATTCATGATTGAAGGTGAAGAAGAAGTGGGCTCTTCAAATTTGGGCGATTATTGTCGTGCAAACCGGGCAAAACTCAGTGCAGACGTTATCCTCATCAGCGATACAGCCATGATTGCGAATGACACACCAAGTCTTGACGTGGGACTGCGCGGACTGTGTTATGTAGAAGTAGAAGTAACCGGCCCCAATATAGACCTGCACAGTGGCGTGTATGGCGGAGCTGTTGCAAATCCCATAAATGTTCTGTCAACCATGATTGCCAGTCTGCATGATGAAAACAGACATATTACAATACCCGGTTTTTATGATGATGTTGAAACCGTATCTGATGAAGACCGGAAAGCGATGTCTGCTATTCCGTTTGATGAAAATGAGTATAAAAAACAATTGAATATTGATGCTGTGATGGGAGAAAAGGGATACACCACCATCGAGAGAACCGGAATTCGACCCACACTGGATGTAAATGGAATCTGGGGTGGCTACACCGGTGAAGGGGCCAAAACGGTGCTCCCATCCCGGGCAAATGCAAAAATAAGCATGCGTCTGGTGCCCAACCAGAGCAGTGCGAAAATCACAGAATTGTTTACCCGCCATTTCGAATCCATCGCACCTGCCGGTGTGCGTGTAAAAGTTACACCACACCACGGCGGTGAACCGGTGGTTACTCCCACCAGCAGTATTGCCTATCAGGCAGCAGCGGCTGCCATGCGCGACACCTTTGGCAAAGATCCTATTCCTACCCGTGGCGGTGGAAGCATTCCCATTGTAGCCCTGTTTGAAAAAGAACTGGGTACCAAAACAGTCCTCATGGGATTTGGACTGGATACCGATGCCATTCATTCCCCCAATGAACACTATGGCTTGTTCAATTATTACAAAGGGATTGAAACCATTCCGCATTTTTACCGGCATTTTGCCCGCCTCCACCAATAATCCTGATGATTTCCAATGGCATTGCTAGAGGGTGAATCCTACGCCAAATTCCGCACTGAACTGCTGCGGAGGTACAGGCATTTACTCCGTTCACTGGGCGATGTACCCAGAGAAAAAATAGACCTTGTAAGGGATGCCTTTGAACTCGCCGCCAAGGCACATGAAGGAACCATGCGCAAAAGCGGTGAACCCTACATTTTCCATCCGCTGGCTGTTGCCCAAATCGCCGTTGGCGAACTTGGACTCGGTGCCACTTCCGCCGCCTGTGCCCTTATGCACGATGTGGTGGAGGACACAGATTATACCCTTGAAGATATAGAGCACAGATTTGGCAATCGCGTGGCTTCCATCATAGATGGCCTTACTAAAATTTCGACCATGTTTGACGTGGTTGATAAAGACCAGAGCATACAGGCCGAGAATTTTAAAAAGATGCTGCTCACCATGGGTGAGGATCTAAGGGTAATCCTGCTCAAACTCTGTGACAGGCTTCACAACATGCGCACACTGGGTTCGGTTTCAGAAAAGACCAAATTGAAAATTGCCTCGGAAACGCTTTACATTTATGCACCTCTCGCCCACCGGCTGGGTCTGAATGCCATAAAAAGCGAAATGGAAGACTTGTCTCTCAAATTTACCGAGCCGGAACTGTACAGGGAAATCTCAAACAAACTCGCAGAAAGCAAAAACGCCCGCCAGAGATACATCCGGGAATTTATTGAACCACTCAAAACAGAACTCGAAAAATCCGGTTTGGAAATCACTGAAATCAAAGGCAGACCCAAAAGCATTTTCAGTATTTCCCAAAAGATGAAAAAACAACAAATACCCTTCGAACAGGTATATGATGTTTTTGCCATCCGTGTCGTGGTTAACTCTCCGTATTTTCTGGAAAAGGCAGACTGCTGGAAAGTGTACTCTATCGTTACGGACAAATACCGCACGCATGCGAGCCGGCTCAGAGACTGGCTTAGCCATCCCAAAAGCAACGGATATGAAGCCCTGCACTGCACAGTATTGGGTCCCAAGGCAAATTGGGTAGAGGTTCAGATACGCAGTAAACGCATGGACGATATTGCAGAACGCGGACTTGCTGCCCACTGGCGGTATAAAGCAGACAGCACAGAGCCCACACCTCAGGATCTGGCGTTTGACAACTGGCTGCACCAGGTAAAAGAAACCCTGGAAAACAAAGACCTGAGTGCGCTGGACCTGGTAAGTGAATTCCGATTCTCCCTGTTGGGAGAGGAAATCTATTTATTCACGCCCCGCGGCGATGTAAAAAATTTACCGTTGGGAAGCACTGCACTTGATTTTGCCTTTGCCATTCACTCAGAGGTGGGGAAATCCACCATTGGAGCCAAGGTGAACCATAAGCTGGTACCTATCAATCATATTCTCAAAAACGGAGATATTGTAGAAATCTTAACCACCCAAAAACCCAGGGTAAACCCCGACTGGCTGAACATTGTCAAAACCGGGCGCGCCCGGAGTAAAATAAGGGAACATCTCAGGGCAGAAAAATCCAGGCTTGCCGGGCAGGGCCGGGAAATCATCGAACGAAAGTTCCGCAACCAGAATGAAACATTTAATGAGAAAAATGTGCAGAAACTGGTGCGTCATTTTAAATACAACACACCAGCAGAGTTTTATCATGCAGTGGCCAGTGGACTTATCAAAACGGAGAAGTTAAAGTTACCTCAGTTACTGGCAACCGAAATCAATAAACAGACTCCGGTGGTTCCGCAAAAAGCGGCACCGAGGAAAGAAACCAAAAAAGCAGCCAGCCTCATCATCATCGGAGATGATTTTGAAATGGACTATTCACTGGCCAAATGCTGTAATCCTCTGCCCGGTGACCCCATATTTGGATTTGTTACCATCAGCGAGGGGGTAAAAATACACCGTACAAATTGCCCAAACGCTACACGCCTGATGAGTCAGTATGGTTACCGGATTATACCCACCCAATGGCGCAGCGATGGTTACAACAAACCGTTTGAGGCTAAATTATCTGTTCATGGTATAGACGACGTAGGTATTGTAAGTCGTATCACCGACATCATAAGCAAAGACATGGAGGTGAATATGCGTAGCATCAACATTACAGCGAATGATGACGGCACGTTTCATGGCCGGCTGGAAGTGTTTATACACAACGTAAAGCACCTGGAAGAACTGATGGCCCATATTCAATCGGCTCACAAATACATACAGGTAAAGCGGGAAGACGACTAGAAACCAATAATTTAGAATCAATCCTGATTTTTAACCGGCTAATTTCGTGGTACAAAGTCAATCTTATACCATGAATAGCCAATCTGCATTTGCCTGGAAAGAATTTTACCAAAAACTGGGGTACCTGTATTATGGAGTTGCCAGTGCGGACAAACAGGTTACCGCCGAAGAAACTGACATGTTGAAAAAACTGGTTCGGCAGGTTTGGACACAATATGAAAACAGCCTGGATGAATTTGGAGCCGATACCGCCTACAATATCGAAACTGTATTTGACTGGTTGTTGCTCAATGACGCCACCCCGGATCAATGCATGGATGAATTCGCATTCTTCCTGAAAAATCATGCAGCGCAGATGAGTCCTGAACTGAAAAAAATGATTCTGGAAAGTGCCGAACGCATTGCTACTGCGTTTTCCCGCATAAGCAAAAGTGAAATGCGCGTCTTGCAGCAGTTGGGAAAATTGCTGGCCTGATCATCCGTTCACACAATTTTTTTATGAATACGTCGGTTTTTAACACCGATGTAACCAGCTTGTTGTAACATTGTGTAACAAATTACCAAATAGATGAATATATTTATTGTTTCGCTGGTAGTACTGGTGGTACTGGTACTCCTGCGCAGTGTTAAGGTGGTTCCCCAGCAGAATGCCTATGTGATTGAAAGGTTGGGAAAGTTCCATGAGGTGCTGCAACCCGGCATCAGTTTTATTGTACCCTTTGTAGACCGTGTTGCCTACAAGCACTCGCTGAAAGAAACAGCCATAGATATACCTGAACAAATATGTATTACAAAAGATAATGTGCAGGTTGCAGTGGATGGAGTGGTTTTTATGCAAATCGTAGACCCGATGAAGGCCAGTTATGGCATTGCCAACTACAAATTTGCGGTAATACAGCTTGCACAAACCACCATGCGCAGTGAAATCGGCAAAATTGACCTGGACAAAACCTTTGAAGAACGGACCAATGTAAACAGAGCCATCGTATCTGCCATTGACGAAGCTTCTATTGGCTGGGGTGTAAAAATCCTGCGTTACGAGATTAAGAACATCACCCCACCGAAAACCGTGCTGAATGCAATGGAAAAGCAAATGCAGGCTGAAAGGGAAAAACGGGCTGTGATTCTTACCTCGGAAGGTGAAAAACAAAGTGCCATCAACCAGGCAGAAGGCCAGAAACAGAAAATGGTACTTGAATCCGAAGCTTTCCGTCAGCGCCAGATAAACGAAGCGGAAGGCCAGGCAGAAGCAATTCGCGCCGTAGCAACTGCGACGGCTCAGGGTATACGCGAAGTAGCTGCTGCTTTGCAGGACAAAGGAGGTATGGAAGCTGTGCAATTGCGTGTAGCAGAGCAACTGGTTGAGCAATATGGCAAACTGGCGAAAAGTACCAACACGATGATATTACCTGCCAATTTCTCCGACATGGGGGGAATGATTACCGCGGCCATGTCGGTTATCAAATCCACACAGGGCGTTGCTGATAAAAAATCATGAGTACTGAATTATACTGGGCAGCAGCCGGGATAGGCCTTATCATAGCCGATGTGATTTTCGGTACTTTTTTTGTGCTGTTTCTGGGAGCAAGCGCGTTGGTTACAGCCCTGCTTGTATGGACCGGTCTCCTGCCCGACCCTGCTCTGCAATGGCTGGTTTTCGCAATAGTCGCAGCTGCCGGGGTTCTCTTATTCCGGAAAAAACTGCTCAAGTCATTCGGACCAGGCCATGGTTCAAACTTCAATGAACATCTGGGGCAGCAGGTCGTAGTATCTTCCCATATACCGGCCAACGGACAGGGCCGGGTGTCGTACCGGGGTACCGAGTGGCCGGCAAGTACGATGGATGGGTCTGCATTGGAAGAAGGCGCTAAAGGCATAGTCCGCCATACCGATGGTATACTTCTGAAAATCGAACAGGTTTAAACAGGACCTGAGATTCATAAAAAAGGGGCTCAGAGCCCCTTTTTTATGAATGTATTCTTCCTGACTTAGCCTTCAAGTGCAGCGGCACCGCCCACAATCTCACTGATTTCGCGGGTAATGGCTGCTTGTCGTGCCTGGTTGTAAGCAAGTCGCAGTGAACGAAGCATATCGCCTGCGTTCTCTGTGGCCTTGTCCATGCTAATCATGCGGGCTCCGTGCTCAGAAGCCAGCGAATCCAGCATTCCACGGTAAATCTGTGTTTTTATGCTGCGTGGAACCAAATCCTGCAAAATGGCTATTTTACCAGGTTCAAAAATGTAATCATTGTGTTGATGAGTACCGGTAGCCACAGATGTAATGGGGAGGATAACCTCATTGGAAAGAATCTGTGTTGCCGCATTTTTGAATTCGTTGTATATCAATTCTACCTGATCGTACTCTCCGCGGCGGTATGCATCCAGCACATAATCTCCGGCTTCAAAGGCAGTTTCGGCATTCAGGTGTTGAAAAAGACCGATGAAACGTTCATCAATTTTTACCCCTGTTTTGCGAAAATACTCAGCCGCCTTTTTGCCAATGCACAACAAAGTGACGTTTCCAGCCTTGTTTTGTTCGGGATACTTGTCCTCAAGCAGAGTACGGGTGCGTTTAATTACGTTGGCATTGAAACCACCGCACAATCCGCGGTCGCTGCTGATGACTACAAACAGTACCTTCTTTACATCGCGGTTTTGAAAATACACAGACAGGCTGGGATCATCCACACTATCCTGCAGGTTGCCCATAATACCCTGCAACTTGCGGGCATAAGGTCGCATCCGGATAATGGCATCACTTGCTTTCTTCAGCTTTGTCGCACTCACCAGTTTCATGGCTTTGGTGATTTGCTGTGTGCTGATGGTTGAAGCGATTCTCGCCCTTATTTCCTTCTGATTCGACATTGTGGCTCTGCTTTATTTATCAGGCGGTGAATGATTTTGCTACTTCTGCTCCCGCTGCAGATATCACAGATGTGATATTGTCATCGAATTTTCCTGCACGCAGGCTATCCAAAATGTCGCGGTGCTTGGCTTCCATATAATCCAGGAAGGCTGATTCAAACTCGCGTACCCGGTTTACCGGAATATTGCGCATCTGATTGCTGGTTCCCAGATAAATAATGGCAATTTGCTTTTCTACCGATACCGGTGAGAATTGCGCCTGCTTCAATACTTCCACGTTCCTTGCACCTTTCTCAAGTACAGATTTAGTAGCTGCATCAAGATCAGAACCAAATTTTGCAAACGCTTCCAGTTCGCGGTATTGAGCCTGGTCCAGTTTCAGAGTACCTGCCACCTTCTTCATGGATTTGATTTGCGCATTACCCCCTACCCGGCTAACAGAGATACCTACGTTGATTGCAGGACGTACACCGGAGTTGAAAAGGTTGCTTTCAAGGAATATCTGGCCATCTGTAATAGAAATTACGTTGGTGGGGATATAGGCAGAAACGTCACCGGCCTGGGTTTCAATAATTGGCAATGCGGTAAGAGATCCGCCACCTTTTACTTTTCCTTTCAGACTATCAGGCAGATCATTCATCTGGCTTGTAATGTCTGTATTGCTGTTCAGCTTGCAGGCACGTTCCAGAATCCGGCTGTGCAGGTAAAACACATCTCCGGGATAGGCTTCACGTCCGGGAGGACGGCGCAACAACAGGGATACCTCACGGTAAGCTACAGCCTGTTTGGAAAGGTCATCAAAAATAACCAGTGCGGGCAGACCTAAATCGCGGAAATACTCACCAATGGCACAACCTGCCATAGGGGCATAAAACTGCAGTGGGGCAGGACTTGAGGCCGGTGCCGATACAACAATGGTATAAGGCATGGCTCCGTTGTCTTCAAGTGACTTTACAACCTGTTTTACTGTTGACTCCTTTTGTCCGCAGGCAACATAAATGCAATATACAGGGTTGCCGTTGGTATAAAATTCTTTCTGATTGATGATGGTATCCAGCGCAATGGTGGTTTTTCCTGTCTGGCGGTCACCGATAATCAACTCACGCTGACCACGGCCGATGGGAATCATTGCATCAATCGCCTTAATACCTGTTTGCAGGGGCTCTTTAACCGGTTCACGGAACAACACACCCGGAGCTTTGCGTTCCAGGGGCATTTCAAACATTTCACCGGTAATGGGGCCTTTGCCGTCAATGGCTTCACCCAGCGTGTTTACCACACGGCCGAGCATACCATGACCCACATTGATACTGGCAATTTTGCCGGTGCGTTTTACCTTGTCTCCTTCTTTAATGTCTGTGCTGCTACCCATAAGTACTGCACCCACATTGTCCTCCTCAAGGTTCAATACCACCGCGCGAACTCCGTTGTCAAATTCCACGAGTTCACCGCTTTGAACGCCAAAAAGTCCGTAAATACGGGCAATACCATCTCCCACCTGGAGCACAGTTCCTACTTCTTCCAGATTGGATGCACCAGAAAATCCTGAAATCTGTTCTTTCAGAATGCTGGAAACTTCATCGGGCCTTATTTGTGACATATGATATGTGTTATGCTAAGTTGAGTTCTTTTTTTAATTTTTTGATCTGGCTCAGGATGGAAGAATCATATATTTTCCCATCAAACAGAATGGTCAGTCCGCCAATCAGAGACTGATCTGTATGTATATTTAATAAAACCTTGCCTGCTCCGGTGCGCGATTTGATGAACTCCACAATGGTTTTTTGCGTGGAATCCTCCAATGGGGCGGCACTGGTTACAGTCGCTTCGGTAATTTTATTTTCAGAATTGTAAATGCGGGTGAATTCCTGTGCAACATAAGGCAACAGAGACTCACGGCCCCTTTCAGTCATCAGTTCAAACAAACTGCGGCTATCCTGACCGAATGAGCTGAATATTTTAGCAATAGCAGCTTTTTTGTCCAGCCGGCTGATTAAAGGACTTTCCAAAAACAGGTTCAAATCCCTGCTTTCTTTCAGCACAGCAGCCAGATTGGTCATGTCTTCCGCCACTGTTTCCACGGCACCAGACTCAGCCGCTTTTGAATAAAGGCTGCGGGCGTAACGAGATGCTATCCTGACTTCTGACATGTTTTATCCGGCTTGAGATTGTCCTTTGGTAAGCTGGGAGAGTTGCTCGGCAATCAAAGCCTGCTGGGCAGCGTTGTTGTCAAGTTGCTTGGAAACCAACTTTTCTGCAATCTGCACAGAGAATCCGGCTACTTCTTTCTTCAATTCGTCAAGTGCGGCCAGTTTCTGCTTGTTAATTTCGTCATTGGCGCGGGCAATCAGCTTTTTGCCTTCTTCATCAGCGATCACTTTTGCGTCGTTGATGATTTTCTCTTTCATCTCGCGGGCTTCACGCACGATTTGATCACGTTCCAGCCGGGCTTCGGCCAGCAATGCCTCGTTCTGACTCTGCAGTCTTGCCATTTCTGCACGTGCATTTTCAGCTTGCTGCAGTGAATTTTCAATGGATTCTTCTCTTTCCTTCAACGAGGTAAGAAGGGGTTTCCAGGCAAATTTTTTCAGGAGGAACAGTAACAATGAAAAGGTTACGAGCATCCAGAAAACGAGACCTAGTGAGGGGCTTACTAACTCCATGGAATTGTTTTTGTTGGGTTTTGGCTTGGTTGTAAAAGGGTTGCCCTTTCCGGAAAATTCCGGAAAGGACTACCCACGTTGGTTCTTAGAGGAAAAGGATAAGCAGACAAACTACGATCGCAAAGAATACGGCACCTTCTACAAGTGCAGCAGCTACGATCATGTTGGCACGGATATCACCCAATGCTTCGGGCTGACGTGCAATGCTTTCCATGGCTGAACCGCCAATGCGGCCAATACCCAAACCTGCGCCAATGGCGGCCAGACCGGCACCGATGGCGGCACCCATTTTACTGTAGGCAGCAGCTAAATCTGCGCCGCCCTGGAGAAGAGTGTTAATAGAACTCATTTTGTGTATGATTTGATTTTAGGGTTAATTTGATTTATTTCTTAATGGTGTTCTGCATGACTGTGCTCCTCAACTGCCATACCAATGTAGATGGCGGTGAGCAATGTGAATACAAAAGCCTGCAGAAAAGCTACCAGCAATTCCAGAAGACTCATGAACAGGGTAAATCCCACACTCAGTGGACTCACCGCAAATCCGAGACCCGGTTTCATTGCCCCGAAAATGAAAATGAGGCTGAAGAATCCCAGGATAATAATGTGCCCTGCAGTAATGTTTGCAAACAAACGAAGCATAAGTACAAATGGCCTCAGGAATACACCGAGTATTTCTATAGGTACCAGAATCAGGTACATTGCCTTCGGTACATCAGGAAGAAAAATATGCTTCCAGTAATATGAATTGGCATTGATTGTAACAGTAATAAACACAACCAGTGACAAAACCATGGTTACCGCAATATTACCGGTTACGTTTGCTCCTCCCGGGAAAATGGGAATCAGGCCAAACAGATTGTTTATGAATATGAACCAGAATATGGTAAGCAACATGGGTAAGAACTTATCTGCTTTTACGCCTATGTTTGGACGGGCTATGTCATCGCGGATAAAAAGAATCAAAGGTTCAAGAAGGTTCTGCAGTCCACGTGGCGCTTTTCCTGCCCGGCGCTGAGAGGCCCTGCCTATGCTGATCATTATCAGAAGGATAGCACCAACCGCTATAAACATGGCAAACACGTTCTTAGTAATGGAAAAATCGTAAATCGCTTCTGTATTTGAGGCATCTTCCCAGACCACTTTATTCTTCTCTGTAAGCCTGAATCCTTCATGCGGATGCTCTCCATGGTGAAATGCAGAACTCATGAAAACTTTCAGACCCGTGCTTTTGGTATAAAGGATTACTGGCAATGGAATTGAAACATGACCGAACAAATGCCAGTCGTGCGCATCTGCCACGTGGTCCATAATCATTTTACCGGGAGAGAATTTTCCACCTGCCGCATGCGCATCTGCCGCTTTATGACCGGCAGCCTCGGTATGTGCCTTGGCATCTTCCCCATGCGCGGTGGCAGGCGCCTCGTTACCCATTACCTGCAAGGCAAAAAATGCGCAAAAACCAGCAAGGAGCAATTTTTTTTGAAGGGACTGAAACGCGGAACTCACAGTAAAATCAGGCATTTTCGTTTTTAGAGGCTTGTTTCGATTCGGGGCGCAAGTTAGTACGGATATCTGAGATTTCAAATAGTAAATACAAGGCAAAATACAGACAGTAAAAAACCACAAATGGCAAACTCACCGGTTTGAAATTGAACAGGCTGATGGCCAAAAACGCAACCCCACCCGCCAACCGCAGCATGGAACCCGTCATCAAGCGCCGGATCTGACTGTTTGGTCCGTCGTTTTTTACTCCATATATATAGTAATGTACCAAAAGCATCAATACCAGGAGCAAAACCAGTCCCATATAGGTATGCCACGGAACTTCCGTTTTCCCGCTGTACTGCACACCAAGTGTGGCCAATGCCATCGCCAATGTGAGCAATAGGATTCTTTTGATATACCTGGAATGCATAACCTTTCGCCTTGGGGCGCAAAGGTCGCTGTTTTTAGCGGTATTTGTTAGCCGCTATTTCAATTTGCGGATGATGAGCCAAATCGCGCCTGTTACTCCTGCCAAACTTAAAATCAGTGTAAAAACAGGCACTTTTAAACCCAACCAATGATCGAGATACCTGCCGCCGAGTGTGAAAATTACGATGGTGGCAAGAATTTGCATGCCCATTCCTGCATATTGCAGAAAGCGGGCATTACTCAGATTTGGCTCTGGCTTTGACATTGACAGCCGTGCTGGCCTTTTGAGGGATACTGGCCAACTGCGCATTCATGGTGCAGCGGCCATTGAACTGAGCTCCGCTTTCTATCACAATTTTATCTGTGGTTATATCACCTTCAATTCTGGCTGATGACTTCAATATCAGTGTTTGTTCCACGCGGATGTTTCCTTTCAGCAGGCCAGCAACAATGGCGTCAAGTGCCTCAATGTCCCCGGCTATCAGTCCGGCTTCTCCCAGCACCAGCCTTTGTTTTACAGTAACATGGCCTTCGATGGTGCCATCTACCCGAATATCACCATCACTGGCCAGGTCTCCGGTTACTTTGGTCCCTGTACCTATGATATTCAGAAGATTGTTGGTAATCGGCGATTCTTTGCGGTTATTGTTCTTATTGCTAGAAAACATTGGACTTACAAAGTTAAACCATATAACGTGTAAAATGTGAATAAATTGTTCAAATCGGACTACTTCCGCGGAGATTTCGCTGAAACGGTGTCCAACTCCGATTCTTTCTCAGAAAGGATAGAGTTGAGTGCGTTTTCTTTCAACTTGCGGTTTTCCAGGTCCCGCTTTAAGTCCTCCACTTTCTGGTTCAACTCCATCCAGGAACTGGGGTCAGACCCTTTGCCATAACCCGGAACCAACTGCCGCATGGGCGTATATGCAATCAGGAAAAAAATGATTACAGTAAATAAAATAAAAGTACTGCTCAACAGCATCAAAACGTTGAATGGCGTGAGCCTGATGGAGAACATTTCTGCAAAACTTGAATCATTAATCAATACCAGACGGTACTTATTACGTAGTTTGGCAATAATTTTGCGACCTCTGGACATACTTTTGCTACCGATTGCGAAATAAAACAACGAAAATACCGTTTTTTACTATTGTTTTCCGAATGTGTGCAAATTACAGGCTTCTGACTGTTGTGGCGATGCTGTTGCTGGCCGGCTGTAAAAACAGCGATTCCTGGACCGCAAGGCAATGGCACAATACCACTGCACACTACAATATGTACTTCAATGCCGAGCAAAAGTGGCAGGAAACCGTTCTTGCCCTAAAAGAGGGAAACAAAGATGATTTCCGCAGATTTCTGGAATTGTACAACTACGGCAGCAAAGAAAGTCTCAAAGCCAACCAGGGGATAATGGATGAAATTGTTAAGAAAGCCAGCACCCTCATAGACCGGCACCCCAAAAGCCGTTGGGTAGATGATGCCTATATGCTCACCGGCCGGTCTTATTTTATGAAAGGGGATGTAATAGCAGCCTCCGACATTTTCGAATACGTAAACAGCAACTTTAAAAATCCGGAAATACGTTACCTGAGCCAATTGTGGATTTTTCGCTGTCTGCTGGCTCAGGGCAAAGCCGGTGAGGCGGAAAGCCTTATCACCGGTTTAAAAAACGACAAGAAATTCCCCGGCAAGGGACCACTGTATTTCGAGCTTCAAAAAGGACTTGCAGCTGTTTATCTTGCTCAGAATAAAGTATCACAAAGCGAAAAACCCCTGCTGGAGGCACTGAAAAAAGCCAAAGGTAAGATGGAACGTTACCGGCTGCATTTTGTCCTCGGCCAGGTTTATCAGTCTCTGGGCAAATACGATGAAGCCGTGCACCACTTTGCCAAAGTTGTGAAAATGAATCCCCCCTATGAGATTGCATTCAACGCAAGGATTAATCAGGTAGAATTACTGAGTGAACAGGCAAAGGACCATGACAAAGCAAACTCCATTCTGAAAAGAATGCTGAAAGATGATAAAAACATCGACTTTCAGGGCCAGATTTATTACCGGATGGGGAAAAATGAACTGCGTGCCCGGAATTACCCGGGAGCTGTTGAATACCTGAACAAGAGTATCCGGCTCAGTCAATCCGACAGAAACCAATTGGCAACCTCCTATCTGGCAGTAGGCGATATGTATTTCGAAAAACGGAATTTCGAAAAAGCAGGATATTATTACGACAGTGCAAACCGCAACCTTGATGAAAAACACCCCGAATTCAAATCTCTGGCTAAACGCGGCGAAGTACTGGGAGAACTGATCAAACACCTTATTGAGATTAAACAACAGGATAGCCTGCTGCGGCTGGGTCTGGATCCTGTGCTTCGGGAAAAAACCATTGACCGCATCATAGAACTGGAAAAAAAACAGGCTGCTTCACCTGCTCCGCCAACAGACCCTGGTCCGGCCATTGCCCCTGATCCCGGTCTGCCGGGTACCATGCCGGGTTCTACTTCATTTCCCTTTTACAACCAGGCATTGCGCAGCAAAGGGTTGCTTGAGTTTCAGGCCATCTATGGCAATTCGCGCACAAACAGGGATTATTGGCGCATCAATGCGAAAAAATCCACCGCTGGAACTACCTCCGGCACAGGAACGGCAGGTACCGATACAGATACAGCAGGAAACGGAAACTCAGGTATCCCTGATAACGTGTCACCGGACCGCCGTAAGTATTATGCAGAGATTCCTCTCACCACAGAAGCCCAGGAATCTGCCCGCAAACGCATAGAAGATGCACTGTTTGCAGCAGCCGGTGTATATCAAAACAGCCTGAATGAGGCCAAAGACGCCATCCGGTATTACACAGAGTTGCTTACCCGTTTTCCAGAAACCCGTTACGAAGCGCAAACACTGTATGAACTGGCCAAACTCTTTAAGGCCGCCGGGAATACCGAAGCTTACACCCAGCGCAAAGACATTCTTAAAAACAAATTCCCGGAAAGCATTTACAACAAACTGCTCGAGAATCCGGACAGTGCAACCCGCATTGTGGCAGAACCTTCCGCAGCCAGCAAAGAAATAGAAGACCAGTACACCCGCATGTACAATTTCTTTAAAACAGAAAAGTGGGACTCTGCAATGGCAGTAAAAGAAGAGACTGACCGCAAATTTGCCGGTAACACCATTCAGGCCCGTTTCGATTATCTTTATGCTATATGCATGTTGCGCAGCGGCAAAGAGGAGAAAGGAATTGCCCTGCTTACCCAAATATCCGAGGATTTTCCGGGCACCGCCATTGCCGGGCAGGCTGCCGCAAACGTGGAAGCATGGAAAAAACTCAAATCCGGTGTAAAGCCTGATACAAGCACAACACCGGGATCCGGTTCGTGGACCGTATGGAACAAAACGGAGGAATTGTACTTCCTTCTCTCCTTCCCACGCGGAGCAAATACCAATATGCTGAGGTCTGCTTTGTCCGATTTTAACCGGGAACATTTCATCTACGAAACCCTGGATGTTTCGGCTGTGAGTATTAGTGGCGAAACCGTATATCTTACCATTCAGAATTTTTCCAAACCTGAAAAAGCTCAGGAATACCTGGAGTTTATCCGTTCAAAACCCGACTTCTTTGCTTCCAAAGGCCTGTTCGAATTCGAAACTGCCTGGATCAGCAAATCCAATTATGTGCTGCTGATCAAGAGCAACCGGGTGAATAACTATATGGAATATTTCAGGGACATGGAAAAGTAAAACCCCCGTATATTCGCACTATGGCTGAATCACCCGGATCCGGGTTTTATCTCATTCGTAAATTCTGGAACTTTTTTGCGGGTTCCGTCTGCCTTGTGCTGCTGTTTTTTGTTTTGGTAAGCTTCGGGCTTTTTGGCGAACTCCCCGATATAAAAGAACTTGAAAACCCGAGAAGTTCGCTGAGTACAGAAGTGTATAGCGAAGACGGAGAAATACTGGGTAAGTACTTTCTCGAGAACCGTACAAATATCCGCCACAGCGATATTGCAGAATGTGTTTACGATGCACTCATTGCCACTGAAGACATCCGTTTTACCGAACACAGTGGCATAGACCTTCGTGGTACAGCCCGCGCGGTGGCAAGTCTGGGCAGAGATGGCGGGGCTTCCACAATTAGTCAGCAGCTGGCAAAAAACATGTTCAGCCGGTTTGAAAAACCGCGGATGAAAATTACCCGCATCATGCAAAAATGCAAGGAATGGATTATCGCCATCCGCCTCGAACGCAGGTATACCAAAGACGAAATCATTACCATGTATCTCAATACGGTACCCTTTTCCGGCATGTCATTTGGCATTGATGCAGCGTCCCACGAGTTTTTCAATAAAAAACCCAAAGACCTGAAGGTAGATGAGGCTGCCGTGCTTGTGGGTATGCTTAAGGCCAACTCTGCCTACAATCCAAAACTGAATCCTGAAAGGTCAAGACAACGCAGGAATGTCGTTTTGTCTCAGATGGTCAAATACAATAAACTGAGCTCTGAGGATTTCGAAAAGATAAAAGACAATAAGATTGTCCTTCACTATGTAAGTGTAGACAACGAGGGCCCGGCCATCTATTTCAGGGATTATATGGCCAGGTATCTCGATGGCTGGTGCAAGAAAAATGGCTACAATCTGTACAAGAGTGGTCTTAAAATTTACACCACCCTCAACAGCCGCATGCAGAAATATGCCGAGGATGCAGTGGCCAAACACATGAAGGAACTGCAAAAGCAGTTCACACAGAGCTGGGGAAAAGAAGCACCCTGGCGCCGGATTTCAGACTGGTCCATCGTTCCGAATTTTATTGAAAATGCCCTTCACCAAACCGACCGGTATAAAATTCTGAAAGAAAAACTCGGAAGTGATGAAAAAGCCATTATGGCCGAATTGAAAAAACCGGTGCCTATGACCATCTTTTCATGGAATGGAGACAGAGACACGGTGATGAGTCCTTATGACTCTATGAAATACATCAAGAAATTCCTGCATGCCGGATTCATTGCTGTAGAGCCGGAAACCGGCAATGTGAAGGCATGGGTCGGCGGCATCAACCACCGGCATTTCAAATACGACCATGTGAATATCAATGCCCGCAGACAAGTGGGTTCCACATTCAAACCCCTGGTTTATGCCACGGCAATGGATATCAACAAGACCTCACCCTGCACCAGATTTCCGCGTGAACGCACTACCTTCAAGGGTGCCAATGGCGAACCCTGGTCGCCGCACAATGCAGATTACAGTGAAGGTGGAACCATGACCATGGCCCAGGGTCTGGCAAACTCAGACAATCTGATTACTGCCCAGATTATGAAAAGTCTGGGGGACGAAGCCCCTCAAATGGTGATCAAATTTGCAGAACGGGTGGGGATTGAAAAAGGCAGAATCGAACCAGTACCAGCCATATGCCTGGGAGCCGTGGAACTTTCCCCTTTTGAAATGGCCAGTGCATACACCGCCTTTGTAAACAAAGGGTTGTGGGTAGAACCCAACTTCATTACCCGCATAGAAGATAAAAAAGGCAACGTGCTTGAAGAATTCAACGAACCCCGGCATGACCAGGTTCTGAGTGAGGAAAAGGCCTACATGATGTTCAAAATGCTGCTGGGGGTTGTGGATTTTGGCACGGGGTCTTACTTAAAAGGAAAATTTGGTGTGCGCGGCAGCATCGGTGGCAAAACAGGTACCACCCAAGGTAGCGCCGACGGCTGGTTCATGGGCGTCACCAAAAATCTCGTATGTGCCACCTGGGTTGGCGCCGACGATCCCAGCGTACGGTTCAGGAACGCATGGCTGGGACAAGGAGCCCTTATGGCTTTGCCCATTTACGGGTATTTCTTTAGCAAAGCTTCTGCTGACAAAACACTGGGACTTAGCACAGATATGCCTGATTTACCGAAAAATCCCGGAAGCATCTCGGTCGACTGTGGCGATGATCCCGACGATACGGTAGAATCTGGTAAAGACCTCAATGTAGATGGTTTAGGGCAATAGTTGGATTTTTTATTGTAAAGTAGTATTTTTGCAACCCCAAAACCGACAGATTCCGATGAAAGCAGATATCCATCCTAAAAATTACCGTTTGGTTGTGTTCAAAGACATGAGCTGCGACCACACTTTCATGACCCATAGCTGTGTCGATACCAAAGAGACCATCAATATCGACGGACAGGATTACCCGCTGTTTAAGTTGGAGATATCCTCACAATCGCACCCTTTCTATACAGGCAAGCAAAACCTGATAGATACCGCAGGCCGTATTGACAAGTTCATGCGCCGCTACGGAAAAAAATAATCTGCATTCCTGCAGGAGAAAGCCACCCGTCCGGTGGCTTTTTTTTTGACTTTACTCAGCCGGTTTGTCCTTCAGCCGGTAAGCAACCCAACTCATCCAGCAGACGGAGAGTGTAAAGGCGATTCCGTCTAAATCAAGCAACAATGCAAAAAAGAAAAAGATGATGGCTGCACCGCCCAGAAAAATCAGCCAGAAAGACAGTACTTCTTTGAAATAGACAGGATTCTTTCTGTAATCATAATAGTATGCAACTCCGTAAGCCACCAAAAATAGCAGTGAAAGAGACCCGAAGCCTGCTGCAAAACCCCACATACCCACAAAGTTATTGATTGGGAGGCAATTGAAATATCTTAATTTCGACCCCGTATGCGCCTCTCCTTTTTTGATGATGAAAATATTAACCACCTGTACCCGCTTACCCTTACCCGGCCTGCCGCTGATCTCAGATGCGGACTGCTCACGGTAGCAGAAAAGTGGGTGCATGACCTGCATGCGACAGAACATGGGTACGAAACCCGGCCCTATCTGCGCGAAAAATACCCTCCTGTAGAAAACGCGGATGTGAAAATTGCAGGGAACCTGCTGCCTTCCGCAGCGTTAACAGAGGCGGTACAATTGCTGAAGCCGGGAGAAACATTGCAAAAAGAGGGAATTGTGCTTGCCCAAAAAACTGGTGAGCCAAGTTCAGTTATTGAGTTCACAAACGAAATTCATCGCATACAACGGCCTTTTCAACTGTTCTCCCTGTTACAGACAGAAATACCCGCGGATTATTCCCGGATTACCAGTAACCGCACATCTTCTGCAATGTCATCCACAGTCACCATCATCGGACCGCACCAGGTATTTCTGGAACCCGGTGCAAAAGCAGAAGCATGCACCATCAACACCACAAATGGTCCGGTATACCTGGGAAAAAATGCCGAAATCATGGAAGGCAGTCATGTGCGTGGGCCTATGGTGATGGGTGAAGGTGCAGTATTGAAACTTGGCACCAAGGTCTATGGTCCAACGGCTCTGGGACCTTACTGTGTGGTGGGCGGCGAGGTAAACAACATAAGTATGCAGGGGTACTCGAACAAAGGGCACGATGGATTTCTGGGCAATGCCGTGCTGGGCGAGTGGTGCAACATAGGTGCCGACAGCAATTGCAGCAACCTGAAGAACAATTACGAAGATGTCAAAGTGTGGAACTATGCCAGCGGCCGGTTTGACAAAAGCGGACTGCAGTTTTGCGGACTGATTATGGGTGACCACAGCAAGTGCGGCATCAATACGATGTTCAACACAGGTACAGTGGTAGGCGTATCTGCAAACATTTTCGGGGCTGGGTTCCCGCGGCAGTTTGTCCCCGACTTTGCCTGGGGTGGTGCCACCGGTTTCATCACCTACAAACTCGATGCAGCCTGTAAAACCGCCAGCCTGGTGATGCCCCGCAGAAAAAAGGAATTCAACGATACCGAAAAAGCCATACTGGAAAAGGTTTTTGAAATGACCGCAGAATGGCGGAACTGGGAATAAACCCATTCTCTCAGATCAGTTATTTTCAAATAGATTAGCTCTCAACCAGGCTAATCCCTATTGCTGCTCCGGCTTCGGAAACTCCAGCATCACATCCATGGTATAGGCAGGACTGCTGGGCAGTATCAGCGAATGTTTTACGCGCAGCCGGCGAAACAGCAACCGGCAGGTACCTGCGGCAGATACCTGCAGAAACGACTGCGTAAAAACACCGCCCTGATATTCATATTCCACCTGCAGCTTCGGGTCACCTGTCTGGTTGTTCAGACTGCCGCTGATGTAAGGTGTAACGGCAATGCCGGACCGGGTCTCAGGAAAAAAACCCTGTAGTTTCACAGTGAGTGTATTGCCAGGATCATCCGGGTCTGCAAATTCCAGGGTATACGGATTGTAATACTGTTCTTTATCATACTTCACAGATTGAAAAACCAACCGGATGTCCTTTGCATTCAGCAGGTTACTCTGGGTCAGTTCTGCAGGCATCGTGTCAAAACCAACCGGACTCATCTGTGTTTCCATTTTGAATTTGTACGTGTCGGGTGCTCCGTCATAAGTCATACAGGCTGCAATCATCAGCAATCCGGAACCGGCAAGCAACAGCAAATAACGGCTGGCCTTAAAATGAAACACCATATAAAAAAGAGAAATTAAAATAACTCGTACTTTGAAATTTTCGGGTGGAAATGGTCTCCATATTGCCATACAAACTGCTGCCCAGGTAGGAATTGAATTCAAATGTGTTAAACAACAACATATATGACAATCCGGTTTCAATAAACGCCCGCTTTTTATGGTTGATATACCGTTTCTTGCCATAACCCAGAGAGAGACCATAATATCGGGGAGATTTTTTACTATCAGGTTCCAGTGTGGTTACCACCGTATTGCCATAAATGTCCTTCATATTGAATTGCGTGGTCTGAAATACAGCCCTTCTGCTCCCCCAGAAAAATCCATAATAAATGTAACGTCCCCATGGTGCCATATACCCCCTTTCGGTGTTGTACAGGCGACCCTGAATTTCGGTTGCACTAAAACTGCCGTTCACCTTGCTGCTGAATCCTTTTTCATCTTCAAACCGAAAACCCTCAATTTCAGGTTTTCCTGTTACGGTGTAGCGCTGAAACTGGCGGGTAGTGCGCAATGCCAGTGAAAAACCGGCGCTTACCGGCAACTCAATTTGCAATGTGGGTTTTACAGATTCCAAAAGGTTGTTTTTAAACGGCTCTTTCCCGATAAAAAACAAAGGCATTACCTGTGCCCCCGCAGAAACACAAAGGCGATAATTCCGGAATGTCTGCGCACTGGCCTGAATGCTCAGAATTGCCGTAGTTAACAGACAAAAAATTCTCATGGGTGGTACCTCCTCAAGTCTCTGTTTACCTTTTGCGCTAAAGCAGACATGGCATCCTCCCTGAATTTGAAATGATAATCATACAATGCGATATAGTCTGTCCGACAATTCTCTATGTCTAAAACCAGATTTACCAAATGATAACGGGTTCCGATATTTTCAAAGTAAGCCCCGAGATCCGTTCCTACCATAAAGCTGAAATGGGTAATGTAGGCGTTCAGCATCCACATACCCACTCCGCCGGATTTTCCTTCAAAACAGTTCTGGTATATAATATTCACTTTCGCAGGTGTTCCTGTTTTTTTGAATTTCTGAATGGTAACAGATCCCGCCGGTCGCAGGAAAGAATCCTCAAGTAAAAACAACTCCCTGACCAATGCATTTACCTGATGGCTCATGTTGTAATTCTCCGTGCTTAACCTGCTCCTGTCGGTGATATCCACCCGCTGATAATCATTGCCTTCTTTCTTACCAAACTTTTCTACTTCATTCAGAATGTATGTCACACCATCTTCGGATTTTTTCGCAATTTCAATCGCAGATACTGGACTCTGCATGGCATAGACCATGTTTCCATGCATGAGCAGATACTCAGACCGGAGACCTCTCCGCCTGGATACCCTTTTTTTCGTAGGCTTTGAATTGTAAACCATAACCGGGCTCGATGCATTTAACTGTTTTCCCGCAGGAATAAATGCAGTCAGTGTTTTCGATTCATTGGGAAACAGCACCCTATTGGTCGCAGAATCTCTCCAATCAAACGTATCTGTGAATTTTTCAGATTTCGACAAGCTTATTTTTCCCAGAACCTGGGAATAGTGATCCCGGATTCGAAGCAATGTCGAATTCCTCACTTCTTTACCCAAATGCTCTGCTATGCTGTTTCGGAGCATGTTAACCGGCAGTGCCGAAAGCATGCGTGCCAGTTGAGCATGTGCATCCCTTTCGTCCGATTTGGAAAATCCGGAATGTTCCTTTGCATACCGGCTCAGCAGCGGCATTCCGGTGACTGCTTTCCATGCCGCCAAATCCTCAATTTCGTCAAACTCCTGCTCGATGATATTTAAGAAAACGGCTGCATGTTCATAATGACCATATTGCAGATGCAGCAGATATTGTTCAGACCACAATCTCAGCAGCATTTCCCTGGATACCGGGGTCATTGTCCTTTCAAGATTCGGTTTTGCTGCAGAAATCCTGTATCTTAACTGGCGGTAGCGCAATAAATGGTCAGGATGGGTGCTGTAAATACTGTCTGACAGGGATTCCTCGCTGCTGTCTGAAGTCACATCAGCAATTTTTACGTTACGGTTGTAATTTCCTGCTTGAGAAATAAAACGGGCTGCAGGTATATTCTGGTTGAAAAATAATTCAGGTTTGTAATTGTATCTGTTGAACAAGGGGAAAGATTCACCCATCTGTACAAAGAGTTTCTCCAACACTGCTGTTGAGTATGATGTATTCAAAAATAAGGCCAGCCCCAGACTGTCTGCCTGCGATTCCTGCGACCGGTTATATGCATAATAATTGCGCAACAATTTGTCCAGAGAAATCTCCAGGTCCTTTTGATCGATGTTGTTTTTCTTATTCTTGCGTGCTTTCCTTAATTCCTGCAACGCCTCTTTTACGGTTTTTTCCTTGTAGGTCTGACTTTGCAGATTGTGTTTTAACAAATAGTGAGATATTTCATGACAAAGTACAAAAGCAAGTTCATCTTCCGATTCAACCTGGGCAAGCAATGCTGTTGTAGCAAAAACAAAACCGTCATCGGTAGCAAACGCATTGAAAAGTCCACTGCGCAACAGATAAAAATGGATATCTGCATTCAGATGGTTTTTCTCAAGAATATGAGCCCCCACCCTTTTCAGTAAAACATGCTCATCATTGCCGTAGAGCACATTCCCGCTGCTGAGCAACTGAAATACACCCAACAAACTGTTGTTCTCAAAATCATTGTTTCCTTTCACAAATTCACTCATGGATTTTTGCAAATCCTCCGGCACCGGACCTTCGCACTGCAGCTGGGTGATTGCCTGCTGGGCCCGCAGTTGAGATGAACCGGGGCACAGCCAGCTTACACAAAACAGGGCTGCTGATATCATTCTTTTCATCCTCATCAGGGCACGAGAATTTTACAGTTTGTACTGCCCTGCGCGCTGGAAACAGCCACCAGGTAAACACCGGATTTCAGGTTCTGCACTGAAAATTCCTGTTCAGAAGTTGAGGCACTCAATACACATTTACCCGACATTTCAAAAACACGGATATTGCGTTCCAATGCTGAGGGGAAAATCAGCAGATAGTCTTCAGAACGGTAATACATGGGCGACTGGGCAATTTCTCCCAAACCCAGGCTGGGGTTTGAATAGGAGAACCATTTGTACGAACCGGGATAAATGTAATTCCAGTTGCTGCAATTGGAAATGATGGTAATCCACCCCGCAGGCGGCAGGTTCTTTGTTTGCACTACGGCCAGTGAACTGCCAGGCGCCAGGTTTTTAAATCCGAGTACGTTTTTATTCTTGTCGCCAATCAGCAACAGCATACCTTCCGTATGTGCGGGGTCCTTATCCACGTACCGCACATGCAGCGTGTCTTTGCCGGCCCGCATACCCACCCATGATATGTAGGGATTTACGCAGTAATAATTGTTTCTTGTATAGGTACAGGTGGTAATGTCTGACCAGTACATGGTATCCACTATCGTGCGGTACCGGATACGGGCATAAATGTTTCCACCGGCTAATATGGGTGTGGCATCCGTGGTATAATCCACATCATGCAATTTATACCGCAAATCCGTGGGAGAAGCTCCGTATTCAATATCAAAATATCTGCGCCACTGCGTATTTGTGCCGTTAAAACTTATGGTTGGATAGGTACTTCTGCAATCCGGTGCAAGACTTTTTGTTTTTGCCTCGTTTACCTGTGCAAATGTTCTCGACCATGGAGAGTACCATATCCCGTCGGTTTGCCGTATGCGGATATACTGCAAGGGCTGGTAGTACAGCGGAATAAACAATGGATTGGAGTCTCGAACCAATACTGTTTTCTTCCACCCGGAAGTGAAATGAATCACTGTATCCAGTTCCGCCTGTACCCATTTCCCTTTGTATACATTGGCGTGGGTCAACTGGGAAAAAGGACCTGGCGTATTCAGGTACTGCTGAGGATATGCATAAGTTTGCGGTGTATAATTTTTGCGGCTGTAGTATTTCCAACCAGACCACACTCCCCCGCGCTGATATCTGTATTTAATGACATTGTTTGCATACATGTCAAATTTCAGTATCACAGAATCATTGCCGGAGCTGCCAGTGGTCAGTTTGGTGCGGGATTGAATCAGGTTTGTAAATGTGCTGTCTTTCCACACCTGAAATTCATACGTTGTGCTGCAGTTGTATGAGAACATCACAAAAGCCTGATGGTTTTCATAGTACCCGGTCTGAAATGCCTGGGGATTGCTGAACAAAGGATTTGCAATCACACCTGAATCCAAAATCAGGGCCGTATCTTTGCTCATGGCCACCCGTTGCCAGCTGTAATATTTTAATGGGTTGGTATCAGAAACATTTACAAGACGTGATGTGGTATTTCCTGTAATATCCATGCTGTCCCATTTTCCTCCGGACTGAATATAAAATTTCCCTTTGTAATATGCAGGATAACTTGAATAGACATGGTTCAGATACAGATTCACTTTGGCCGGAGAGGTGGAACACTGCAGGCCTGCCACCTGCAACTGAGGCTTATAGTTGTTTCTTACCCTGATGATTTTCTCCGGAAGCACCTGATTGCCAAAAGTGGTTTTAGCCTTCAGGTAAAATTCTTTCCCGTGCGTAAACGAGGGGAAGGAATAATTGGGATACACATCGTTGCTGTAATTTATGAAGGCCGGCGTATTGAACGTGGGCACAGTGTCGTAATACAACTCCATCCGTGTTTTGGAACCCGGCTGAAAATCGGTATAAATGTAAGGCGATTTGTTTTCAACAACCGGACTGTTCATAGACATCAGATCCGATGCGGCATAACCGGCCACATAATAATTGGTGGTGGCTTTCCATGTTCCGATATTTGAACCTGAAGCATCGATTTGAATGTTGCGTACATAGTACGTTTTGCCCAATATCAACCCGGTTACCGAGTCTTTCTTATTGCTGGTAATGAGTACTTTATATCCCGGCGAACAATAGCAGGATAAGGTGTCGAACTCTATTTTGTTTCTTCTGGTGATATCATCAAAGGTGATATAAACAGTAGGGTCGTTGGTATAGGTGGTCCATGTAAAACCCAGTTGTGCGAAAACCCGGTGATTGGCAGTACCAAGAAGAAACAACAGAAAAAAATGCAGCCCGGAAAATCGGTTCATACCCTGCGAAAATACAGATTCATACGAATTGACGAAAAGACAAAATGTCATTTTTTTCATGTATCCTCATGCAGGAAATACGGATTACAATTATTCCGCGAATTAGTACAGGTTAAATGCTGTCGTTTCCCCTGAGAATGGAACAGATCTCATTCCGTTCAGGAATGAAATAATGGCACCTGAAGTGTTCTATCGGGTCATTTCAGCATTGACATTCTGTTTCTATTACCGTTATTCCAATATATAACTGATGATTAACGGCCATTATTTATTTTGTTATCCTCTTATAATCTTTCTCCAAAAAAGCTTCTATACCCATTACTTTTATTTTGGATTCTGCATAATAGGGTTCCGAAGAGCCGGGCACGATGATGTAATTGTGTTGTGTCTGTAAATCCTGAATCGACTCCCGCATACCCCGGCTTACAGAGGGTGACCGGGTGGATTTTATTTCTATACAGGCGTGTGGAATGGCTCCGCGGGTAAGCACCAGATCCATTTCACTTCCATCCTGGGTGCGATAGTAATAGGGCTGTATCCGGGGATTCAGCAACTGGCAGATTTGTTCAATAACATAGCCTTCCCAACTATAACCCAGCACCGGGTGCAACTGAAGGGATTTGCTGTTGGGTAATTCCAGCAGATAGTGGAGCAAACCACTGTCGCGAAAGTACACTTTGGGCGTTTTCAGCAACCGCTTGCGTGAATGGGCATAATAGGGCTGCAACTTACGCAACATGAAGGCACCCACCAGATAATCGGTATAACGGTTGATGGTGGTTGGACTCACGTCCAGTCCCTTGGCAAAAGACTGCGCATTCCACAATCCACCGTGATGGTGCGCAAGCATATGCCATAGCTTATGCATGAGTTGGTTTGAAAATGTCACTCCGAACAAATTGTTCAAATCCCTTTCCACAAACGTGCGGGAGAAACCATCCATCCAATCGCGCCAGGCGCTGTCCGTGCGGGCCAGCCAGGCGTCCGGGAATCCGCCCCTGAACCAGTGCCGGGTTTGGGTATAGTTGTTTTGGTCCTTCAGCTCGATGGCATTCAGCGGGTGGGTATCGATATAATACACCCTGCCAGCCAGTGATTCAGAGGCTCCTTTTACCAATTCCGGACTGGCAGAACCCAAAATGAGAAAGCGGCCGGGTTTGCGGAAATCATCCACCAGATGACGCAACAAAGGGAACAAATCAGGCCGGAACTGAATTTCGTCGATGATAACCAGGTGGTCTTTAAACTGTTTCAGGGTATACTCTGCATCTGCCAGCCTTCTGCCATCAGCCGGACTTTCCATATCCAGATACAACACAGGCTTTCTGCTGCTCCGGGCATACAGCTTTGCCGCAGTGGTTTTTCCCGACTGCCGGGGCCCCAGCAGACATACCACCGGAAACTGCCTCAGCATTTGCCCGATTCGCTTGTCATATGTCCTGTTAATCATACCACAAATGTATAATAATTTACCGTTATACAAATATTTAACTGATACTTAACGGTATTATTTATTTGTTATTTATATGATATACTATGTTTTATGATTTTTTCGCTTTGCTAATTAATTTTGGGACAGACTAATTACTCCTCACCCGGTGCAAAAAAATCTTTCACTTTTTGCGCGTTGATATTGAGAATGACCCCCGCTATCACCATGGCCATACCCAGATACTGTACCAGATTATAAGTCTCTCCAAACACCAGTAAACCGGCACCGGCACCCCATAAAATGCCTGCGTAACTCACCGCAGAAACCCGGCTGGCCAGGTCTTCCTGATAAGCACGTGTCATGAAGAACTGACCAATCTGGGTACTGACCCCGGTAATCAGAATCCAAAGCCACTGCATGCCATGCGGCCATACCCATTCACCCGGTCTGAACAGAAAATAGCTGAGTGCAATGGGCACACTGACCATGGGGAAATACAGAACCACCACATTGGGGTCCTCCACTCCTTTTAATTTCTTTATGGTATTGTATGCCAGGGCAGAGAAAAACGCACCTCCAAAACCGGCAATCAAAGGAATCAGCGGGACCTGAAATCCTGCCCCGTTTACCACCACCACACCGAGGAAAGTAAAGCCGAAAAACAGCCACTGTATGGGAATCACCTTCTCCCCTGCCATCCAGATGGCCAGAATGGTGGTAAGCACCGGTGCCAGGTAATGGATGATTATGGCATTGCCCAGTGGCATCTGATGCAAGGTGTAGAAATAACACAACAATCCCATGGACCCGAACAATCCCCGCATGGCCAGCAGTTTTCGGTTTTTTCCCAGAGGACTAACGCCGAGTTTCAACAAGGTAAAATAACCGATGATGATCTGCACCAATGACCGGAAAAAAACCATTTCCGGCGCCGACAGTTCAGGTGTCATTTTTACGGAAATGTTCATCACCCCAAATGCCAGGCTTGCCACCAGCATCATCCAGACGCCGCGGGAGAGTATCATGTGGCAAAGGTACAGCCTGAAAACGGCTTTCACAGGAAGACCTGCTTATATCGCTGTCCAGGGAATCTGTAATTCTGCAGCTGTTTGCTTCAGCAGGGAATACCAGGGATTCGCAGGATCATCGTTCATCATTTTCCGGATTTGAATCACTTTGCTCTGAGCCTGCGGCCAGCTCATTTCAGTTCTGAGCATGCGCAACGACCGGATTTCATACTCAGCACGCCGGCTGTCCGGAGCATGCAATGGCGCGTCCATAATGTATTTTATCGCCTCATTCCGCATTCTTTTCAACCTTCTGCGTGAATTGAACAAAGATACCATGGCAGCGATAAACAAACCGCCAAGCATGATCAAACCAAAAATGAGTGAAAATGCAGCAATTACAATCAGAAAGACCAACAACAACACAACTATCATATTGGGTCCAGCTACATTTCCCATTTGACTGGCGGCTGCAAACAACAAAACGTCCGCAATCAGAAACACGGAAAAAGCAACAAGTAATTTCGCACTGCGATCTCTTTTGAATTTTGTATCCTCTTCATATTGGTACAGCAAATTATCCGCTTTCCTCAACATAGAATCAGCGCCATTGAATTTTCCCCGTTTGGGCAATGAATCAATACGGATAAATTTTGGCCTGGGTTTGTATCGCTGATCAACTGCCCGATGGTCCGGGTCGGTTGCCTGTAACTCCGGGGAATGTCCGGCAGCACAATCCCATTGTGCCTGTTTTGCCAAAACCCTTTTTGATTGCTTCGGGAGGAAATTCCATTCTGCGGGAGACGCTACCCCAATCGACGGGAACTCACCACCCCAAGATACACCTGAATGCTTTCGGGTGCGACAGCCCGCAGCGACCATGGGCAGGAAGATCGACATCAGTTTGATGGTTTGCATTGACACGAAAATAAAATGGTAAAATCAACCATTGAATGACATTCGTCAATAAAAACCATCCCAAAAAAAAATCCCGCCACAGCGGGATTTTGAAAATATACTTATGTGATACTTAACTGGCCACCTGGCTCAGCACACTGTTCATATTGCGCACAGCATCCGCAGATTTTGCAAACTCGGCTTTCTCTGCGTCGTTCAAATCAAGCTGCACGATTTTTTCCCAGCCGCTTTTGCCCAGAATAACCGGCACTCCAATGCAGATGTCGCTTTGGCCATATTCACCTTCCAGGTATACACAGCAGGGGTACATTTTTTTCTGGTCTGCCACAATGCTGTGCACCAGGGCGGCTACAGAAGCACCGGGGGCATACCATGCGCTGGTACCCAGCATACCGGTGAGGGTGGCACCACCCACCATGGTATCGGCTTTCACCTTGTTCAGGGTATCGTCGCTGGCAAACTGGCTGGCAGGCACCCCACGGTAAGAGGCCAGGCGTGTGAGGGGAATCATGGTGGTGTCACCGTGTCCGCCGATTACCATACCGTCCACATCATTGGAGGGGGCATTCAGTGCGGCTCCCAGATAAGTGCGGAAGCGGCTGCTGTCCAGGATACCGCCCATACCGATAATGCGGTTTTTGGGAAGTCCGGTGGCTTTCAGCGCCAGGTAAGTCATGGTATCCATGGGGTTTGAAACCACCACGATGATGGCATTGGGGCTGTGTTGCAGTACATTTTCACAAACCCCTTTTACGATACCGGCGTTCACACCAATGAGTTCCTCCCGGGTCATGCCCGGTTTGCGTGGGATACCGCTGGTAATCACCACCACATCGCTGCCGGCGGTTTTGCTGTAATCGTTGGTAGAACCGCTGATGCGGGTATTGAAGCCATTGGTGGTGGCGCACTGCATCAGATCCAGGGCCTTGCCCTCGGCGAAATTTTCCTTGATGTCGAGCAATACCACTTCAGACGCGAAGTTCTTCATGGCGATGTACTCGGCACAGCTGGCACCTACGTTTCCGGCACCTATTACACTTACTTTAGACATGATAGTTTGTTGTGTTTAAATCCGGCTGCAAAAGTAACCCACAGCGGCCAAGGGTGCAGACAAATTCTGAACATGTTATACCCTTTGGGGTTTTGCGAACTGGAAATCGTATCGTTGAGCATTCCAAAGCAGTCCCCTGAACGGCTCAAACCATAAAACCCCAAACTGGTAAAAACGATATCAGAAATTTGAAAGAAATAACTTTAATATAAGTGCAACCACCAGCGCCAGTATAATAGCGGCAGTATAATTATCTTTCTTTCTTATCTGAGCATCAGCGGCTGGTAATTTGTCCAGCCAGGGATTATTTGATTCTTGAGGAAATGTATTCCTGATTTTGCGTTTAATTTCCTCTGTTTCCTTCTTGTTCATCGATCCGCGCAGCATGAAAAAAGCCCTTACGGCATATTCCGCTTTCCTGCTTTCAGGCGCTTTATCAGCAGCTTTTTCTATTCGCCTTCTGGCTGAGAGAAGAAGCACCGAGCCATAAGAGGAGAGAACAATTCCCAGTACCAGCCAAACTGTAATTACATTCATTCCCAGAATTACACCAATCAATCCACTTGTAAATGTTCCATTGAAAAAATTGGCAATGGAAGCGATACCTATAATGACAGCAGGGGTCGTTGACATCCAATATATAAATATATATTTCAATACATTTTTCTGAAATCTGTTGTATTGGATTATTTTTTGATGAGCCGCTATCAGTTCACTGTCTGCTGCATTTCTCTTGTTCTCTTTTGGAAAAGAGTCAACAAATAAAACAGTTTGTAAATATTTATGATTGCCAAATTCAATTGTATGGGGCAAGTGAGAAATCAACTCTCTTTCAATACTATCGTCTGGTATATCAACCCATTTGGTCACCCTGCTCGTATATCCCAAATAGACCGATTGTGAATCCCTGGTATCCCAATTTCCAGCCCCCCCGCCCCAGGATGGCCCGCTGCGCCGGGTTGCACATGCCATAAACAGCAGAACAGGAATAGCCAGGAACCAGGACCTCATATGACTGAAATAACAACCTGCCGGATGTATACCCCCAAAGCAGAAGTATAACCGGATTGTAATACCAGGCTGTTAGTCAAAGTCATGCACCAATTTTCGGAAGAAAAAATGTAATTTGCAATCCTATATTTCCTATGCTGAAATCCGGTATTCCCCAGTTCCTGAAATTTTCTCTTTGGGTTGCCCTTTTGTCCACTGCGGCAAAAGCCACAGCCCAAATGTCCGGTGCGTATACCATAGACACCACTGTCACGGCCAGCAGCACCAACTTTAAAAACTGGTACTCCTTCTGGCGCAGCCTGCAGGGACTGAACCGGAATGACGGCGGTCCCAAACAGTCCGGTGGCGTATCCGGCGCAGTGAATGTGACGGTGAAAAACACCCAGTATCTGCCGGATTCTGCGCCCATTCAGTTTCCTGCGGTCAGCGGTATCGGAACAGGCAAACGGATTACAATCGACGGCAATGGCAAATCTGTCATTTTTCGCTATCTGTACGACGCTGTATTGTTCTCCGGCGGGGATTACATTACCATTAAAAATCTTACTATCACAAATACGGCAAATACTTTTAGTCAAACCTGCATACGTTTTAGCAACAATTCCGATTACAATACCATTGAAAATTGCACCCTGGAATTTACCAATCTCACAAACACACAGTTAAAACCGGGCAGTGCTTACGTTGCATTTGCGCATTCCGGATTTCTAACCACAGCAACCAATACACAAACCGGCAGTTACGACACCATCCGCAATAACCTGATGCGCACCACCAACTCCGGAAGTCCGGGTCCGGTTTTTGGCATATGTCTGACCTCCGGAAAATCTTCTTACACCAGCAATCCAAATAATATCACCCTTGAGGGGAATATTATTCAGAACTTTTTACATCGTGGTATTTACGGCAAATACAATAATGGATTGCACATCATAAAAAATGATATTTCACGCGCCAATTGCAGCAATGTAAACAACGCAACCGTTTTAAGTGGTATAGAAATCGATTCGTCTGCAGGCAGCAACCGATCACTTGTGATTAATCATAATAAAATTCATGACTTACCCTTTCTCAATTGTCCAACCACATCTGGCCTGACAAGTTTTAGTGCCTTGAATGTATTGACATATGCTGGCAATTCCCCCGCTTATGTTCAGGACAACAGAATCAGCCGTATTGTAGCCACCTCCAACGCGATGGGCATTCAGGTTGCCTATGCCGAAAAAACTGTCATTGAAAGAGATACGCTTGAAAATTTCATTATGGCCCAGTCTGGCATTATTACTTCACTCACCGGTATCTATTCAGGGAAAAACACCATATTAAAAAAGAATCTGTACCGCAACAATTACTCGGCGAATTCAGGGGGTGGGTCAACCAGTTTTGTTGTCGTTTCGCAGGTGCAGGATACGGGTTATAATGAGTTTGAAGGGAATACAATCTCAAACAATGAAACCTATGGCGATCTTAACCTTACAAACCTGCAGGACGGCCACTGGAAAGTGAACCGGAATACGCTGGCAAACAATACAATTACCGGTGGCAACGGAGGTTATCTGTATGGATTGATTGTGCAGGAATTTGAAAACCTGCAGATGAATAACAATCTCATTTATGGAAATTTGGGCCATGATGGGGTTCTCCCCCTTATGGCAGCCTCCAAACAAAGTGGAAACTTCCGGGCAGATGTGCATCAGAACACCATATACTGCGACGGACAAAATGCCCCGACCTATGGCTGGGGTTATGATATGACGGGGTTATATGTATATCCGTACAATCATCAGGAAGTGTATTGCAGCGGAAACATCGTGGAGTTATTGAATTCGGATTACGCAGAACCTGCCATTGCCGATGCAGCCTCTGCCGGTACCTGGAAATTATGGGATAACAACACCTACCACATTCAGAATATCAGTCAGGAAACATGGTACTGCACCCTGGGTGCGGTTTCCGATTTTGCCGCCTGGCAAGCATTGGGTTTTGGCGGTGCGGGCGAGAACAATATCAATCCCGATTTTGTCAATGCCGGCAAAGGTGATTTTCACCCGCAGGAATGGCTGGTCATGAACAATACAGGCACACAAAAATCAAATCCTGCAGATTTGGCACTCAAAACCAGAAATGCCAACAAATCAGACCGGGGTGTATATGAGGTTTTTAGCGATCTGAAAGCGGAAACAACCTCTGTAAACATAGGCTCTGCCATGTGTATGGGCAAATCCATCGTGGCTGATCTTACCATTAAAAACCTCTTTGCGGATACAGTCCACAGTTTCTTTATTGCATGGAATATCGATGGAAATTCCCCTTACCGGCAAAAGGTAACACGCCGCATCAAACCCGGCGATACAGCGCGCATATGGTTGCAAAAGCCCATCGTATTCAACAGCCCTGGCAAGCATACAGTGCACATTTACATCGATATTCCGGACGACAACCGGGCCAATGATTCATTCCATTTTATCACCACTGTGTTGCCTTCGCCCGGTGGCGGGTCTTATACAAACAGCAGCAAATCCACTGCCGCGATTTATCGCAACGGGAATCCTTACGATGTCACCTTTGTGGGTGAACCTGCGATTTACACGTTTTCCAGTCCCCGGGTGTTCACCAATGCCGATTATGGCACAAAATGGACAGCAAGTATCTGGTCTGTAACCACTGGCGGCCGCACAAGGCCATCAACAGAGAC
>JAEUUL010000035.1 GCA_016787485.1 Bacteroidota bacterium | reverse complement strand
AAAAACGGGCGGGCCAGCACATCAATATAGCTGCGGCGGCCTGCCACCAGGAAGCTGGCCTTATTTTTTATGATGGGCGCTTCCAGTGTGAGGCGGGAAAAAATGGTACCCACACCGCCATTGGCTGTAAATTGTTTTTTGTTTCCGTCTTTCATGCGCACATCCAGGGTGGAGGACAGGCGACCCCCGTACTGACTGGGGATTCCGCCCTTTACCAGTTGCACATCTTTCACTGCATCAGGATTGAAAATGGAGAAAAAACCAAACAAATGGGCCGAGTTAAAAACCGGTGCTTCATCCATCAGCACCAGGTTCTGGTCTATGGAACCGCCACGCACATTGAATCCCGTAGCGCCTTCTCCCACCGTGGTTACACCGGGCAGAAGCTGTATGCTTTTAATTACATCGGCCTCGCCCAGCAGTGCCGGTATTTTTTTTATGGTTTGTCCGGAAATGACCTGTGTGCTGATGTCAATTTTTCGCACATTGTCATTTTTCCCGGCACGGATTTCCACAGTTTCAAAACTTTTTGCGGGATTAAACAGGGTGATGTTCAGGTTGATATTTTCCTGCAGATTCAGGGTAAGGCTCCAGGGATTGTAGCCTGCAGCAGATGCATTGAGTTGCACCGCACCGGCCGGCAGGCTGAGGCTGTAAAATCCATACTGGTTGCTGTTCACGGAAAGGGATTTGCCGGAAACGGCAATGATGGCTCCTGCTACAGATTCACCGCTGAAACTGTCGCGGACATAGCCACTGAGAGTGAAGGTTTGTGAAAAACCCGCATGGTACAGGCACAAAAAAAACAGGGACAGGACGATTTTCCTCATCGGGGTGGCAAAGTTATGAAGGAACAAGCCGGGGGGAATAAATGTTCGTTGAAACGATTAAAATTCGGGTGGAACAGCGGTATGGAAACCTTTGGTTGGAATTGTTCGATGCACAGGGCAGGCGGATTGCAAGTTCAGTGAATCCAAAGGAGATTGATTTAACCGGGCAGCCGGACGGAATATATTATGCTGTGTTCCGCAATGGAAAAGGACAAACCACTACCCTTAAACTGCAAAAATGCGGGTAATATTTATATTGATTTAAAATGAAATGAACGTCAAAAAAATGCACCAAATGGTGCATTTTTTCTTTGTATCGGTGGTGTATTATCCCCTGTCGTTCATGAACACGAAAGGCCGGGGAGGTTCGCCCACATAAATCTGGCGTGGGCGGGCAATGGGTTGTTTTTCCTTGCGCATTTCCTGCCATTGGCTGATCCAGCCGGGCAGGCGGCCCATAGCAAAAAGTACAGTGAAGAAATCGGTGGGGAAACCTATGGCCCGGTAAATGATGCCTGAATAGAAATCCACGTTGGGGTACAGTTTGCGTTCGATGAAATACGGGTCGGTCAATGCGGCTTCTTCCAGTTGTTTGGCAATCTCCAGCACGGGATCGTGTATGCCCAGTTTGTTCAACACATCGTCGCAGGTTTTCTTGATGATGCGGGCACGCGGGTCGAAGTTTTTGTATACGCGGTGTCCGAATCCCATGAGGCGGAAGTTGTCGTTTTTGTCCTTGGCCTTGGCCACCCATTTGGCCACATTGCCGCCATCCTGACGGATGAGTTCCAGCATTTCCAGTACTTCCTGGTTGGCACCACCGTGCAGGGGTCCCCAAAGGGCCGCAATGCCGGCTGCGGTGCTGCTGTACAGGTTGGCCTGGCTACTGCCCACCATGCGCACGGTGCTGGCGCTGCAGTTCTGCTCGTGGTCGGCATGCAGGATCAGCAGTTTGTTCATGGCATCCACAATCACCGGGTCCGGGGTATAGTTGTCCATGGTTACCTGCCCGAAGGTCATGTTCAGGTAGTTGCTTACATAATCCAGGCTGTTTTTGGGGTAAACAATGGGGTGTCCGTGACGTTTCTTGTAAATCATGGCGCAGATGGTGGGCATCTTGGCCAGCAGGCGCAGCACGGTGCGGTTTACGGCTTCGTCATCCCGGTGTGGGTTCAGGCTTTTGGGGTAAAACAGGCTCAGGGCAGAGGTCATGCTGATGAGCTGACCCATGGGGTGAGACCCGGTGGGGAATGCCTTGAACATGCCTTCCAGCCCTTCATTCACCAGGGTGTGTTCTTTGATTTTGTCTTCAAAATCGGTGTATTGGGCTTTGGTGGGCAGGGTTCCGTTCAGCAGCAGGTAGGCCACCTCCAGATAGCTTGCTTTTTCCGCCAGATCCTCGATGGAATAACCACGGTGGCGCAGGATGCCCAGTTCGCCGTCCAGAAACGTGATGCCGCTGGTGGTAGCACCGGTGTTTTTGTACCCGATATCCAGGGTGATGTGTCCTGTCAGGTCGCGCAGTTTGGAAATATCAATGGCTTTTTCGCCTTCAGAACCGGTCATTACAGGGAGTTCGTACTCCGTTCCGTCAAGTATAATTTTTGCTGTTTCGGGCATGAGATAAGGTGTATGTCTTAAATAACCGCAAAACTACCTGTAAGGTTTGCAGAAAGCAAGGAAAAACGAAAATCAATCTTCACCCTTGCAAGCCGGTAAATCAAATCGTTGTGGAGGGGAAGCCGACTTACACTTCACCTCACCAGCAGCACCACCCCGTACACTTCTTTCCAGCGGCTGTAGATGTCCTGCACCACCGCTTTGTAGATGTACTGACCGGGTAGTTCGGTCTGGGGTTTCCATGTTTCCCAGGGGTTTTCCGTGTAAAACACTTTCTCTCCCCAGCGATTGAAAATGTGCAGTTTGTATTGTTTCACATATTCCGGACCGGCAATGCCGAATGCATCGTTGACCCCATCCCCGTTGGGGGTAAAGGAAGTGGGGAAATAATAACCCGTAAGACCCAGTATACGGATGACCGTGTCTGTGCGGCCTGTGCAGCCGGATTTGGTGGTGTACGACACACTTACCGGCTCTGTGGCATTGGACTGGCTGAAATAAACCCTTGGCGTTGCCAGATTGCTGCTGCCCGCACTGCCCAGATTCCAGGTGTAGCTTACAAAGCTGTCCCTCTCTGTCTGAAACCAGTAGCCGTAGCCTGCCTGCCCCTGTGCAAAGCCACCCGCCTGAATGCCAATGTGCGGAGTGGGTTTGATGGACAGATAGCGCAGC
>JAEUUL010000027.1 GCA_016787485.1 Bacteroidota bacterium | reverse complement strand
CATAGACAACAACAAAGCCAATAACATCAACTACACCCATGGTGCAGGAGACAAGGCGGCGAAAGGCGCATGGCTGAAGGTAACCACCGACCCTGTGGCCGGAGAGGTTTGTCCTATGGTATCAGACAGCATCCAAATCATACTGTTTGAATACCCCGACATAGATGCACTGAGCCCGGTGACTGGTTGTGTACCGCTTACCGCCAGCTTTACCGGAGTGGAGAAGAAAGGCATACCAGCCAATCAGCTGGCATGGCGCTGGGACTTTACCAGTGGCGATACCAGTGTGGATCAGAACCCTGCGAATATCGTATTTGCCAATCAGGGCCGGTACGATGTGACACTGAAAGTGACCAACACTGCAGGGCCCTGTGCGACCACCATTACCAAAACCGGTTTTGTGGAGGCTTATCCTAACCCGGTAGCAGCCTTTACCACAGACCCGAACAAGACCACCATCGCACTGCCCAAGTTCAAAATGAACAACCTGAGCAGTGTGGCACAGAATCCGTTTAACCCGCAGATGTACTACCTGTGGAACTTTGGTACCGGTAATCCGAACGATACCAGTACCCAAACCAATCCCAGATTTGCCTACGGCAAGGACACCGCAACCTATACAATCACCCTGCAGGTGACCACCAACCACGGTTGTACCAACACTACAACCAGGCAGGTGATAGTGGGTCCGGACATCATCGTGTTTATCCCCGATGTATTTACTCCGGATGGAGCAGGTCCCGGCAAGAACAACACGTTCAATGTTACCGCCAGCAACTTCAAAACCTACAACATACGTATTTACAACCGTTGGGGAGAGAAGATGTTTGAGACCGACGACATCAACAAAGGATGGGACGGAACGGCCAATGGCCACGAATGCCAGGAAGGCGTGTATGTGTACCATGTTGAGGTTACTTCCGAGGAAGATAAACTCTTCAAGTTCGACGGTACGATTACGCTTCTCCGTTAAAACAAAAAGAAGACGAATAAAAAAGTCCGGAATGAAAATTCCGGACTTTTTTATTTTTATTTATGCATGAAACGCGGGGAGTGGCATTCATGCGAATGCCAGATTGCGTTCTAAAATAGAGATCAGATAACCTTTTCTGCTTCTTCCAGCAGGCGGTCTTTGTTTACGGGAACAACGCCGGTCTCCTCACAAACCAGGCCACCTGCCAGGTTGCTGATTTCGGCCATTACACGGGCGGGAGCTCCGGCTGCAAGACACATAGCTGCTACACTGATTACAGTATCTCCGGCACCGCTTACATCAACAATTCTGCGAAGGTGGGCCGGTATGGTATGCTCTTCAGTACCTGTGTATACCAGCACGCCTCTTTCACTCATGGTAACCATGGTAATGGCACTGCCAAGTTGCTGGTGCAGGGAATGCACGGCGGCTTTTACATTGTCCATTACAGAAAAATCGGAATCCAGTTCCAGACCTTCTTTGAGTTCTTTCAGATTGGGTTTAAAAAGGGTAGCGCCTTTGTATGCCAGAAAATTCTCACGTTTGGGGTCAACCACTATGGGTTTTCCTGCTTTGATGGCACGGGCTATAAGGGCCGGAATGTTTGCAGCATGCAATACACCTTTATTATAATCCTGCAGCACAACTACATCCACATGTTCCAGTTCGCGGTCGAAATGTTGTTCCAGCAAAAAACTATCCAGAGTATCCAGGTCCAGCGTGATTTCATGGTCTATTCGCACCAGTTGGTGATTGTTGCCAATAACCCTGGTTTTCTTGGTTGTTTTGCGTTTGTCACTCACAAGTATTGCGCGGTCCGTAAGTCCGGCAGCGGCCAACAGGGATTTCAGTTCAGTCCCTTCGGTATCATTTCCCAGTGCGCTGCACAGAATGGGTATACCACCCATGGCTTGCACATTCAGGGCAACATTACCGGCGCCGCCCAGCCGCATATCATAACTCTGCACATCCACCACAGGCACAGGAGCCTCAGGAGACATACGTGTAACTTTACCAATAATATAGGAGTCTACCATCACATCGCCCACGATAAGCACTTTCATGCCCCGGAACTGTTGGAACAAAGCTGGCAGATTGACGTTTGTGGCAGTCATAGGTGCAAAGATAGTCTGTGTGGGAATCAGGATAAGAGCAGAAGTGCCTCAGCCATCCGGTTCAGGGCTTTTTCTATGGTATTTAAGTCAGTTGCATAAGAAATGCGGATGCAGTCCGGTGCGCCAAAGGCAGTTCCGCCTACTGCAGCAACACCGGCATGTTCCAGCAGAAAATAGCACAAATCTTCTGCAGTATGTATAGTCGTTCCGGCGTATGATTTTCCGAAAAAGGCATGGACATCGGGAAACACATAAAAAGCACCATCCGGCACATTGCAACGCATACCCGGAATAGCAGAAACCAGTTCTGCAGTGCGGTTTCTTCGCTTCAGAAACTCTGAACGCATGGATTCTACTGAATCCGGCGGTCCATCGAGTGCAGCTATTCCTGCCATCATACCTACGCTGCTGGCACCACTGGTAAAGAGCCCCTGCATTTTCTCGCAGGCAGCCACCAACCAGCGCGGACCGGCAAGATAGCCAATTCTCCAGCCTGTCATCGCATAGCCTTTAGACAATCCATTTACCACAGCAACACGGTCTTTCATGCCCGGCAATTGGGCCAGGCTGACATGGGGGCCACTGTAATTTATTTTTTCATAAATCTCATCGCTGATTACAAAAATATCCGGGAATTCACGCAGCACTCCTGCAATTTCCTCCAGTTCGGCAGTTGAAAATACGGAGCCTGAGGGGTTACAGGGTGATGAGAAGATGAGCAGTCTGGTCTTGGGAGTAACGGCCGCCCTTAGTTCAGCAGCAGTGGGCTTGTAATTGTTGTCTACCGATGTCTGCAGGGGTACAGAAACACCACCCGCATAGGCAACCATGGTGGGGTAGCTTACCCAGAAAGGCGCAGGGAGAATGACTTCATCACCGGGATTCACAATGGACAATACGGCGTTGATGATGCTGTGTTTGGCACCATTGCTCACAATGATTTCGTCCGGTTTGTAATCCAATCCGTTTTCACGCTGTAGTTTGCGGCAAATAGATTCGCGGAAGGCGAGCAATCCTAAAACCGGAGGGTAGTGTGTGGCGCCGTTTTTTATGGCTTCATATGCTGCATCGCAAATATGCAGGGGTGTATTAAAATCAGGCTCTCCAATGCTGAGGCTGATCACATCTTTTCCGCTTTCTCTGAGTTCTCTGGCCTTTTTGGTCATGGCCAGGGTTTCACTTTCCACAATTTCGGAAATCCGTAAACTTGCGCTAAACATGCTGTAAACGGCAAAAATACCCCAATCCATGGGATTTATTCAGGCATTTTTTGCAGGAATCCCTGTCTTTTGCCTTGCTGTCCTAATTTTGCCACACCGATATGAAAATTTTGTTTGTAGCCAACAGGGTTCCGTATCCACCTTTCAGGGGCGACAAACTCAAGATTTTCCACCTGGCCAGGCGGCTGGCTAAGAAGCACGAGGTTCATCTTGTAACTGTGGCTGAGACAGCACAGGATTTGACATACAGGGCAGAACTTGAACAAATATTCCACAGTGTAACCCTGGTATCACTTCCCACATGGAAATCGAAATTAAAGGCGTTGACAGGGCTGTTTACTTCACTGCCACTGCAGGTGGCCTATTTCCGAAGCCGCCGTTTTGCAGCACAGGTAGAATCGATGCTGGACAAAGGTAATTTTGATGTGGTGCATGTACAACACCTTCGCATGGCACAGTTTATTCCGCACAGGCATAAATCACGGGCCATTCTTGATTTACCGGATGCATTCAGTCTTTACTGGCAGCGCCGCAGTGAGAATGCAGGTTCATGGCTTCAGCGCCGTTTTTCGTTGCTGGAACACAAACGATTGTTGAACTATGAAAAAGATGTTTTACCCGCGTTTCCCCTGAATCTGGTCTGCAGTGTGGAAGACCGTACCTATCTGGAGGCATTAACCGGTGCCAGGCTGGATGTGCTGCCCAACGGGGTAGATACTTCCAATTTTTATCCGCGCGGAGAGAAACCGGAACCGGGCCGCATTTTGTTTACCGGCAATATGGACTATGCCCCGAATGTGGATGCTGTGACCTATTTCTGCCAGGAAATATTTCCTGCCATACGCCAATCTCTGCCACATGTGAAATTTGTGATTGCCGGACAAAGACCTGTACCCGCGGTACTTCAGTTGGCAGGAGAAGGGGTAGAGGTTACAGGTTTTATTCCCGATCTGGCAACGGAGTATGCAAAAGCACGTGTGTTGGTGGCACCGTTGCGGTTTGGTGCAGGTACACAAAACAAGGTATTGGAAGCACTGGCCATGGGTATTCCTGTGGTTTGCACGCCGGTGGGATTTAAAGGACTGGGCATAGAAAGCGGGCAGGGGGCTGTGCTTGCGGGACAGAAGGAGATTTTTATAAAGGAGACTCTGAGGCTGCTGCAGGATGATGCATACAGACAAGAAGTGGTGCAAAAGGGTGGGAACATCATCCGCGACCGTTTTGCCTGGGATGCTGTGGCGCTTACACTGGAGAAATTTTTATTTCGTATTTCAGGGCAACAATAGAGTCAATCAGTTTGCAGCCAGCTTTATTTTTTGATGAGGTGCCTGCGTTTCAGTTTCCCATTTGCCGGTGGTAAAAACCAGTAAGATTTCGCTTCTCCATTTCGGTAAATATCCATACGGCTGTATATACCTGCCGGCAAATGTCCTGTGGTCCAGGTGAGTACCGGTTTTGCAAACCCGGAAATACGCAGACTGTCGGCACCAAACTTACAAGGGCACAAGCTAATCGGGTGGGTTTGCAATAACAGAGAGGTGTCGCTGATTTGTGCATGTTTGTTGTTTGTGAAGCCTGAATTTTGGTAAAAAATGAACAACAAACGCGAGGGCTGAGGATAGGGTGTAAGTGCGGCACACAGCTCAGGCTGAATGCCATTGTTGTTGTCAAGCGCATATAGGATCCCTGGCAGCAAACGCAGATCCCTGCGACCTACTAACGGGTGTTCGTTATTGCCAAAGGCAGAAAGGTACCATGCCACTTCATATTTGCCCGGAACAATGGTATACCTGCGTGTTTGAAGTACCAGACTATGACTGTCATTGCTTACCATAGCCGCAAGTTCCGGGCATACAGAATGTATGGTTCCCCGGGAAGAAACGGTAAACCGGATGCCAGAGACCAAAGACTGGTTGCGGCAGTCTCCGTCCACGATTCCTGCTGATAAAATATGATTCCCCTGACTGAGAGGCAGGACAGTATCTGAACACAAAGGGGCAAATTCTAGGGCAGAATCCTGTCCCGTTGCCAAAAGTGTAAGATACCCACTGTATTGTGAAAACTGAAGGCGGACCGGAAATCGCTGTGCCATCAGAGAACAGGAATTGCACAGAAATATGCACAGTATAAAAATCCGTTCCATAGCAGTGCAAAGGTCAAGGGGATGGTTTGTAATTCAAAATATCCAGATGCTTTGTTGTATTCTTGAACTTTCAATCCATGAAAACCGTTTTCACGATGCTCGTTGTATGCGTTTTCTGCATACAGATAAGGGCTCAGAACTTATTGCTCCCTGTTTTTCACTCCGGAAAGATAACTGCAATGACAACATCCGTGAACAGGCAATTCATTGCAACAGGTGGTGCGGATGGCAAAGTGATGGTATGGACAGCAGACGGGAAAGACTTATTGGCGTGTCTGACCGGACACAAGGATGGAATTACTGCAGTGCAGTTCAGTAACAATGACCAGCACATCATCAGTACATCCTACGATGGTACCATACAGGTGCGGGATTGGCACAGCGGGCAAATTTTGTATCAGAATGTCTGCGTGAGTCATTGTACACCAGATGCCGCCGGAGGCAGAGACCCCCTTAGACACCCCATTGTGCTAAGTCCGGATCATTCAATCCTTTTGTTTAACCAGGAACACTTTTCCACTGAAGAAGAAGCGGATGGCCTGCTATTGAGCCGCAGCGCCATACAGATATTGAGCCTGAGAACATTTCGGGACTCTTTTCAAATACTGCGTCGAAGGGAATACGGAGGGGCCAGCCGTTGGGATGATCTGGAAATTGCGGTTGATTCATCCATGCGCTGGCTTGCATTTACCGATGAATACGTGGCGACAAACGGGGATTGGGTAAGGTTTACCCAGGTCCGGAATATGCAAAGTGGAGGACAGTCACTGTCCCTTCCATTTATCGATGGCAGTTTCAGCGGACAAGATGAATATACGGGCACAACCGGGTATCAGATTTTCAGGGTCAATCTGGGGCTTAAAGCCAGCACAGAGCTGGCCATGAGAACAGAACTGGGTTACCGTTTGCTTGGCAATGGTTACTATGTGACCCAACTTCAGCCCGGTTTGTTTCAATTTTACAGGTATATGGATAGTTTTCCCTCTGCGGAACGAATTCCAATTTACCCGGAACCCGTGGAAAACTGGCAGAAGCCAGACAGCACAGACAGCCATACCCCGCCTGCAGCATCGGGTTTTGCTGGGCGAACCCTGTTGTATGATGCTTTAAAGGACAGGTTTTATCATCCCCAGATCCCTGACAGTTTTCTTACCTATGGCTTTCAGCCACAGGCAAGCTGGATGCTCCGGGGCACAGGGATGCTTATGGCGGGAAACATGTATATGCCACCCCACGGAGGCCTGTATGTTTATGAGCTGAATCGCTTTGCAGACCTTCAGATTCCGCAGGCAGCCCAGGGAATACATTGTCTTGAACCGGGCCAGACAGGCAGAGATAGTTACCGGAGTTTGTATCTGGACTACCAGGTTGGGGGCATGAATCCTACCGGCACGGGGCTCACCAATCTTGTCTGGAATACGAATTTGCTTTCAGAAGGACTGGAATGGAAAGGAGAGCAAAGCAATCAGGTGAGGAATGTGAGTCCTGCCCAGGAAGATATGTATACGGGTTATGGCTTTACCTATGTTTCAGAGAAAAAGCAATACCTGTTTAATGGGGTGGCCGGAGGCAGCCTTGATGTGATGGAGATGAAAGATGGACGCTATCATTATGGGGTATTGCCAGCAGACCGATTGCAGGACATGTACTATTCGGTATGGGTAACGGCACTCAGTGCTGACGAAGAAACCCTGTTTGTAAGGAATTATGAGAATTTATGGAAACTGAACTGGAAAACCGGGTCTTTGCAACCAACCGATGAAAAGGAAGCTTACGCAAAGGGAAACCGAAGGCTGGAACTGGAAAATGCAGAGTATCCGGTGCATGCCACGTCAAGCACGGATAGTACTGTGTTGATAGAGTGGTATACAGACACGCTGCGTATATCGCAATCAGGAAAGCCTTTGGTTTTTATACCCGCCGAATTCCGGTTGCAAAACAACTTCAGTATAACTGCAGACAGAAGATGGGTGATTGGCACATGCGAAGACGGAGCTGTGTTGTGGTATGATGTGAAGCGTCACCGACACAGTTTTACCAAATATTATTTTGCCAATGGTGGCTGGGTGATACTGAGTGAAGACAATAGCCGCCGGATTGACGCGGATGCTGCCACTTTGGCCTTGTTAAAAAGCCTGAATCCGGGACGCATTACAAACCGCAAATCAGGAAAAACCGGTGCGTGGTTGGTTGTGCCGAAGCTTGAAAAAAAGCTGCGCAAGGGCAGGTGAGTCTTGCATGTTGTACCCATATTGTGTTTTCTGGATGCATAATCTGCAAGAAGGTGGATGAATCTGAGATTTGTCGAGGGTTTGCCATGGAGCAACTGTACATGCCATCTCACTCTTTAATAGAAAGTTAGCTTTCAATTGCCTTATCCAGGTTGAATTCTGTCGAAAATGATTGATGCATCAAGCTGCATCCAATAGATTTGAATCTTTTACCTGCATGAAAAAAATATACCTGTATGTAGCGGCAATGTCTGCTATTTCTCTTCAGGCCCAGACCGGGCTGGACAGTATGCCGGCTGATGTCCTGTCGGTTTTCAGTTTTCGGAACATTGGTCCGGCCACCACCAGCGGCCGTATCGTTGATATTGCGGTGAATCCCGGAAATCACAGTGAATACTACATTGCAGCAGCCTATGGTGGTGTTTGGAAAACCATAAACGGAGGTACCACTTTCGACCCCATATTTGACGGCTATGGCACACAGAGCATAGGTTGTGTGCAACTTGATCCGGGAAATGCGAATACCGTTTGGGTGGGCACCGGCGAAAACAACAATCAGCGCAGTGTGGGGTACGGAAACGGTGTTTACCGCAGTCTGGACGGTGGTAAATCATTTACCAATATGGGCCTGAAACTCTCTGAGCACATAGGAATGATAAAAGTGGACCCCCGCAACAGCAATGTGGTGTATGTGGCTGCATATGGACCGGTATGGAAAGAGGGCGGAGAACGCGGTTTGTATAAAACAGAAGACGGCGGCAAATCCTGGAACCGTGTGCACCATGTGAGTGACCAAACCGGATGCAATGAAGTGCACCTGGACCCCACGAATCCTGATATTCTGTATGCCACCTTTCATCAGCGGCGCAGGCATGAGTGGACCTACCTGGGTGGTGGGCCGGAAAGTGCAGTTTACAAAAGCACAGATGCAGGCAAAACCTGGCGCAAACTGGGCAGCGGACTTCCCGGAAGTGATTTGGGCCGCATGTCGCTGGCGGTTTGTCCGTCTGATCCCTACCGGCTTTACCTGATGGTAGAAGCTCAGGATGGCAAAGGGGGGATGTTTGTAAGCAACGACAAAGGGGAAAGCTGGACCAAAGTGAATGATGTATATACCGCAGGCAATTACTATTGTGAAATTATGCCCGACCCCTTGGATGCAGACAAGGTCTACATTATGGATACCTATCTGCGATGGAGCAAAGACGGAGGCAAAACTGTAACTGCGGTAGGAGAGAAATGGAAACATGTAGACAACCATGCCATATGGGTAAACCCATCAGATACACGGCATTTGCTGGTAGGGTGTGATGGCGGTTTGTACGAAAGTCATGACAACGGCAACAACTGGGATTACCACGACAACATAAGTATAACGCAGTTTTACAGAGTAACTGTGGATAACAGTGAGCCTTTTTACAATGTATATGGTGGCACCCAGGACAACAATACGCTGGGAGGCCCTGTGGCCAGTACCAGTGCGAGTGGAGTAACCAATGCAGACTGGTTTGTAACCGTAGGTGGTGATGGTTTCAAAAGTCAGGTAGACCCAAAAGACCCTAATATTGTTTACAGTCAGTGGCAGTATGGCGGGCTTATACGCTACGACCGCCGTACCGGTGAGCAGGTAGATATTAAACCCATAGCCGGACTCACAGACAGCGGATACCGCTGGAACTGGGATGCACCTCTGCTGGTGAGCAACCACAGCGCACAGCGCTTGTATTTTGCCGCCAACAAAGTGTTCCGAAGTGATGACCGGGGCAACAGTTGGCAGGCCATTAGCGGAGATCTGAGTCGAAAACTGGACCGCAATAAACTGCCCATTATGGACAGAACCTGGAGTATGGATGCGGTGGCCAAAAACCAGAGCACCAGTATTTTTGGGAACATTACTTTCCTTTCAGAAAGCCCGAAAGACGAAAATCTGCTCTATGCCGGAACCGATGACGGACTGATACAGGTGACAGAAAATGGCGGCAAAACATGGCGTAAAATGTCTGCCTTCACCAGCATACCGGATATGACTCTGGTAACCTGCCTTTGGGCCTCCAGACATGAGAGAAACCTGGTATACGCCACCTTTGACAATCACCGCAAAGGAGATTTCAAACCTTATATCCTGAAGAGTACAGATGCGGGAAAGACCTGGACATCGATTAGCAGCAACCTGCCGGCAAATGGCAGTGTAAAAACCATCATAGAAGATCCGGTGAACCGTGATTTGTTGTTCTGCGGTACAGAATTCGGGTTGTATATCAGCATAAATGGTGGAAGGAAATGGACAGCATGGAAGTCGGGATTGCCTCCCATCGCCATCAAAGACATCGCCATACAGGAAAGGGAAAACGACCTGGTTGTGGCTACCTTTGGACGAGGCTTTGCCGTTGCCGATAATTATGCTCCACTTCGTCAGGTAACCAAAGAGAATCTCGAAAAGGACGCATACATCTTTCCGGTTAAGAAGGCCAGAATTTTTGTGCCGAGAACCCCGTTCGGCGGTTATGACAAGGCCTATAAAGGAGCCAGGTTGTTTACAGCACCCAATCCTGCGCGTGGTGCTGTGATCTATTACCATGTAAAAAACTCCTACAAAACCCTGAAAGAGCAGCGTCAGGAAAGAGAAAAGAAACTCGCTGAGGCCAAAAAGAATGTGTATTACCCGCCAGCAGATTCCATCCGGATGGAAGCGCAGGAAGAGGCTCCGTTTCTTTTGTTCATCATCACCGACAAGAACAACAAAGAGGTGCGCAGACTGAAGGCACCTGCAGCAAAAGGTATGGGGAAAATTACCTGGAACCTATGCTATGAAAGTACGGGTCCACTGAATCACAGAAATCCTGGTAACAATGAAGATGATGCGCCATTTGTAAATCCCGGGACCTACAAAATACAATTGTATGTGGTGCAGAATGGAAAACAGACTGCACTGGGAGCAGCGCAAACCATAGAGTGCGATTATTTGCAACCGGTTACCCCAACAGGAATTACCGGGGATGAACGCGATCAATTGGTGCGGGAAATTGCAGAATTGCGCAGGCGGGTATCGGGGGCAGGTGAATTCATGAATCAGATACGTCAGAATGTAACGGAGATAAAAAAAGCGGTATTTGTTGCCGGACTCAGTGCTGATTTCTCAGAAAAGTTGAATGCATTGCAAACGAAGTGGAACAATCTGAATCAGCGCTTGAACGGAGATGGCGCATTGGCAGCGCGCGAGTTTGAGACCACACCCGGAATCAGTGAAAGGGTAGAAGTGGCAGCGGGCGGAATCATCGGCACCACCAATGGGATTACACAAACCCAGAAACAAGCCTTTGAAACGGGTAAAGCCGCATTTGACAAATGGGTTGCTGATGCCAATGTCATGCTTTCAGACTATACCGCCCTTTTGCAATACCTGGATACCATGAAGGTGCCCTACACACCGGGCAGGATGTATTTCCTGAAGTAAAGTTCGCCTGTGTGGTTCGAAAGGCTCACCACGACAGGCTCACCACCACGGCAGGGTAATGGGGTCCGAAATACTCAATGATGTGCGTGGTGGCCTTTGGCCCAGGTTACAGTCTTTCGGCTGACTGTTTCCGTTTTCGGATTGCCTTCTGACAGACGCACAAACGTATTGGGTTTAATGCCGGTATAGGTGGTAACCGGTGTGCCGGGTTTTGCCCAGTTCACCTCTACTGATTCTATGCTCTTGATTTTGCCCAGTCCCATTTCCTGCTGCAGGCTGTTAGCTCCAAACGTGCCTCCGGAATTGACATTGCTATAAATGCTGCGTTTATTACCGTCTTCCGTGATCACATTAACTTTGATTCTGCTTTCCAATGCACTGCGGTTGACGGATTTGCCCTGCACCTGCACAGTAAGCCAGGCATTGCCTGTATTGTTGTTTTCGAAGAACACATTGCGCGCCACATCGCCTTCGAATGCCCCACCCATGGTTACATATATGTCCTGGTCCCCATCGTTATCTGCGTCACCAAAAGCCATACCGTGGCCTTTTTGCAAATGGGCAACACCCAGGGAACTCACTTCCTCAAAGTATTTTCCTTCTACGTTTCTGAACATGCGGTTGGGCACCAGGCTTGTAAAGTCAAATGCACCGGTGCCTGTATAAATATCCATCCACCCGTCATTGTCTATATCCCCGAAGTTGCTGCCCATGGCATAGGTAACCTTGTTCAGTTTCAGTTGTGATGTTACATCCGTGAACGTTTCGTTTCCGTTGTTGTGGAACATACGGGGCAATTCTGTCTGGGCTGGCAACCCGAGATATTCCCTGCAGTAATCTTCTCCCACCTTGTCCAGTCGCTGCAGGTGGAAACCAGCCACATAAATGTCCTGGTATCCGTCATTGTCATAGTCAAATACCAAAGCGGGAAAACTGTAATAGGGCTTCTCCACTCCGGCTTTGCCTGAGATGTCTTCAAATTTCCAATTTGCAATATCCTTACCACCTCTGTTCATAAACAGCCGATTGTTGCCACCCAGAATGCTGATATAAATATCCAACATGCCGTCGTTGTTAAAATCTGCCCATTTGGCTCCTTTGGTATATCCAAAATTGCCTGCCAACCCAACTTTTTCTGCTACATTGGTAAAGGTTTCATTTTTGTTGTTCAGCCACAATTCACAGGGGTATTTGTTGTCCGGGTTGTTCTCATTGGCAACAAATACATCTACCCACCCATCGTTGTTGAAATCGCCCCAGGTGGCAATCTCAGTGGGGCAAAATGAGAGCATTCCTGCTGTTTTTGTGATGTCGCTGAATGTGCCGTCTCCGTTGTTTCGTAACAGACTGTTTGGGAATTCGCCCCCTTTGTCAAGCCAGGCTCCTCGCAGTATAAGTATGTCCGTAAAGCCGTCGTTGTTAAAGTCTGCCTGCACTGTATTTAATCCACCCAGAATACCTTTGAGTTGGGCAGCTTCTGTCATGTCTTTGAAGGTGCCATCTCCCTGATTCATGAACAGGTGCACATTGTCAAACAGGCCATAGGAGGTACAGAAAATGTCCATGTATCCGTCATTGTTGAAATCCTCAATACACGAACCACCTGCAAGTCCGTTTACGTCCAGTCCCAAATCCACCGCACGGTCTGCAAAGGGTTTCAGCCCGGATTTGGACGCATCGTACTCCGGCATGGGTACGAGCCATTTTTTTGGCACACTGTCAGGATACAATCCCAGGGTCATATAAGCCACATTCATCAGCCACCGGCTTTGCAGGTCATTGGGGTTTTCATTCAGAATCTCTGTATAGGTTGCAATGGCTTTGCGGGAACCCAGTTGCTGCTTGTGCACGCCTTCCGGTTTCAGGGGCAGAATACAGCTGGCAGCGGTATGGTTAAGGATACAGTTCTGCTGCTCACCCAGGCGGAGATAGGAAACACCCAGCAATTCCTTTACAATGGTGACGTTGCTGTCTTTTATCATTTTTCCATATTCCGGGTCCGAAAGCAGATAGTTAAATCCTTTGATGGCTTCCTCGCTGCGGCCTGCATTCAACAGCTCGTTGTAATACATGCGGTTCCATTTCAGTTTTTGGAACGGGGTCATACCCGCAGGCTGCCGGTGCTTCATTTTTTCCGACTTTGCATTGCTCAGGTAATAATTTACATCAGGGTCGGCAATGCGGTTCAAACTATCGAGCAATGCGGCCATTTCCCTGTTACCGGCAAAGCGGGGATCCATATCGGGGTTCGTTTTGCGGTTACAACGGGACAATGACAACAACGAAATGGACAGAACAAGAGAAAAACAAACGCGTTTCATAGGTTGATGTGCAAATTACAGGGGCAGGCAGCGTTGCACAAAACGATAGTGTCACATAATTGTCATGGCTATGTGAATTATATAATTCATGCAGAAATCACAACCACAAAGGTTGCCCAATCGGAGGAATGAGCAAATCCCCATGGATATAGCCACTTTGTTCTAATTCACGCATTATGCGATAGGGCAAACCAGCCGGTTCATCGGCCAGGTCCAGTGTGCCGTAGTGCATAGGCAGAAGGGTTTTGGCCCCACTTTCATTAAATGCTTTTACTGCATCATGCGGTCCCATATGGGCGGGTGACATAAACCATTCCGGTTTAAATGCCCCAATCCCCAGCAGGGCCATATCTATGGGGTCAAAAAGTTCCTGCAGTTCGCCGTAGTGGCTGCCATATCCGCTGTCTTGTCCGGCATATATCCGTTTGCGGCTGCTTTCCAGCATAAAGGCACCCCACAACCTCAGGTTTGTATCGCGCAATAGCCGGCGACTCCAGTGGCGGGTGGGCAAATAGGAGATGCGGAGTCCGGAATGGGTGTATTGCTGGTACCAGCCCATTTCCACAATGGGGTTGCGGCACCATTTGCGCAGCAAGGCACCCATACGCAGTCCAGTTATGATGGTGGCCCCGGGATTAAGATGAGTAATCGCTTTTATACTCTTCTCGTCGGCGTGGTCCCGGTGATCGTGGCTCAGTAAAATCAGGTCAATACCGGTAAAATGCATGGCACTATAGGGCGCCGGGGTTAATTGTTTCACCAGCGGGATGGGGAAAAAGACCGGATCTATGAGCATATTGATGCCATCCAGCCTGAGAAAAAACCAGGCATGTCCGAGCCAGACCAGGCAATCGTCGGCCCGGTTGAAAAAATGGGGTTCAAAAACCGACTCCGGCCGCCAGTTGTCTGCCTTTTTTTCGTGCTTGTGGGGTTTGGGACTGGTTTGCCATTTCCATACATCGCTGAAACGGGGTGTGAAAGGAAACTCATGATTTACAAACCTGCCGGATTTGTCCAAAGGGTTGCCTTGCCAACCGTGTTTTATTTTAGGTAATTCGGAATTGATCAACACAGATTTCATATAAAACCACTTTATTGCCCCAAAACCCTTGCATCTACAAAAAAGGCAGAATGTACTTCTACCTCCTGATCTGATGTCAATACTTCATCAGTTACAAGCGCGATTCGTAGTTTGAATTTATCTTTTTTTATATAATCTCTGAGGTTTGTATTTGCAGTTTCAAGTTCTAGTTGCTTTCCCGGATTGGCAGGAATATTGTCTTTCCATGCAATTTTTTCTTCAGGTAATCCTTCCGCTGATATGTATATAGTAATAGATTTTAGAAAACTAAATTGTCCGTTGGATGGTTGAATTAATGTTAGGTTTAATGTTTTTAACCGGATGTTTTCAACCCTTTCTTTGCGGGTATCATGCACTTCAAATTCGGATTCTGAATTAGTGGTAATGTCAGGGGTAAACAGATTGAAAGGTAAATTGATACTGGCAGTGGCTGGCACAACCACTCTTTCTTTATAGGATAATGTGAACTGGGTTAGTTTATCTATTTTTTTACAATTGCTTAAAATAGGTAAGGAAACAATTGTGAATAAAAACGATATAAATCTGAATGAAGGATAAAAAGCCATAGAGTGGTTAAAATGGTTTAAAATGTTTAATCATTATGGATAATGCAGGGTAAGAATGATAAAGCATTCAACAAAATTAAGATATTTTCAATTACACTGCGGAATAGGAAAGCAGGAGGTGCACATAGACCGTATTTAATCATTCAAACGATGACCAAATTTTCCTATATCCCACTCCATGACTGGTCCGGCGGGCGAACGTAAATGTATTGGAGAACTTTTGATAGATCCTTATTGAAGCACAGTACACCACGTTCTGGAGACAATAGTATGATACCTGAGAAGGAGGACAAAAAGAGAAAAGAGTAAATATAGGGTTTTAATACGTGATCATTAACATTTCAGGTGTTTCAGCGAGAAGAAGCGAATGCCATAGGGCTGAATTGAGTATTTTTGCGGTTTTTATGGACATTGCCCCCAAATACGACCCCACGAGCATTGAAGACAAATGGTATGCCTACTGGCTGGAAAACAAACATTTTGAAAGCCGTCCCGACCACAGGGAACCTTATACCATCGTCATTCCGCCGCCCAATGTGACCGGTGTGCTGCATATGGGGCATATGCTGAACAACACCATACAGGATGTGCTGATACGCCGTGCCCGCATGCAGGGAAAAAACGCCTGCTGGGTGCCAGGTACTGACCATGCCAGTATTGCCACAGAGGCCAAGGTGGTGCGCATGCTGGCGGAAAAAGGCATTCAGAAAAAAGACCTGAGCCGTGAAGCGTTTCTGGAATACGCATGGGAGTGGACCCACAAATACGGGGGCATTATTCTGGAGCAATTGAAAAAACTGGGTGCCAGCTGCGACTGGAGCCGCACCCGTTTTACCATGGAGCCTGCACTGTATGATGCGGTAATTGAAGTATTTGTAGACCTGTACAACAAAGGGCTTGTTTACCGGGGCACCAAGATGGTAAACTGGGATCCTGCAGGCCGCACCACGCTGAGTGATGAAGAGGTGATTTTCCGCGAGGTACAGGACCAGCTCTACTACGTTAAATATTTTGTTGAAGGCAGCAGCACCGAATATCTGCCAGTTGCCACGGCGCGTCCGGAAACCATAGCCGGAGACGTGGCTGTATGTGTAAATCCGGCCGACGACCGCTACCGGCACCTGGTAGGGAAAAAAGTAATGGTTCCGCTGATAAACCGCGCGGTACCGGTTATTACCGATGAGTATATCGACATTGAGTTTGGCACCGGCGCGCTGAAAGTGACCCCGGCGCACGATATCCATGACTACGAAATCGGACTGAAATACAAGCTCCCCGTATATGATACCCTCAATGAGGACGGAACCATCAGCGAAGCGGGCATCCTTTATACCGGCTTGGACCGTTTTGAGGCCCGCAAAGCCTGGACCCGCGACCTGGAAGCCGCAGGACTGCTGATGAAGACTGAAACGTATACCCACAATGTAGGTTTCAGCGAACGCACCGATGCTGTGGTGGAGCCCCGTATCAGCACACAGTGGTTTGTAGACATGAAGAAATACCTGGATCGCAACCCCGAGGTATTGCAGGCCGTGATGGATGACGAAATCCGTTTTCATCCGGCGAAGTTCAAGAACACCTACAACCACTGGATATCCAACATCAAAGACTGGAATATCAGCCGCCAGTTGTGGTGGGGACAACGCATACCCGCCTGGTACGCACCGGATGGCAGTTTTGAAGTAGCCGCCACGGCTGAAATGGCAGCGCAGCAGTTTGCGGCAAAAGGGTTGACCGTTTCTGCTGAAAGCCTGGTGCAGGATCCGGATGTACTGGATACCTGGTTCAGCAGCTGGCTCTGGCCCATCAGTGTATTTGACGGTTTTAAGGACCCTGAGAATGCCGACCTGAAGTATTACTATCCCACAAATGACCTGGTAACCGCGCCGGAAATTATCTTTTTCTGGGTTGCGCGTATGATCATGGCAGGGTATGAGTACAAACGGCAGTTGCCCTTCCGCAATGTGTATTTTACCGGTATAGTGCGTGACAAACAGCGCCGCAAAATGAGCAAAAGCCTGGGCAACAGTCCTGACCCGCTGGAGCTGATAGCCCGCTTTGGTGCAGATGGCGTGCGTATGGGTATGCTGCTATGCAGCCCGGCCGGAAATGATATACTTTTTGATGAAAGCCAGGTGGAGCAGGGCAGGAACTTCTGCAACAAATTGTGGAATGCCTACCGCCTCATTCACGGCTGGGAGCAGAGTGCCATTGCTCCGAGGGCTTCAGAAAAACAGGCAGCCACCTGGTTTGCCTGGAAGCTGAATACGGCCATCAAGGAAACCGAGGCGTCCTTTGAATCGTACCGCCTGAATGAAGCACTGATGACCTTGTATAAACTGGTATGGGACGATTTCTGCAGTGTATACCTGGAAGCCATCAAACCCCCGTATGGCGAGCCTGCTTCTGCAGAGACTGTGCGACAGGCGAAGGAATTCTACGGCAGCCTGATGCGTCTGCTGCATCCCTTCATGCCCTTTATTACAGAAGAAATTCACCATGCACTGGCCGAAGGAAAACCAGAACAGCCCTGTGTGCTGAGTACCTACCCGCAGGTTGTGGCCACTGAGGCCGCCAGTGACCTGCCTCTGCAACTGGTAACGGAAGTGCGCAATGTGCGCAATGCACGCAATATTCCTCCTAAGGAGCAACTGCAGGTGCTGATTCAGAATCACCCGCCGGTGCTGGAGCAGTTCCGAGAAATGGCGGAAAAACTGGCCAACATTAAACTGAATACCGATACCCCCCGGCCGGAACCCTGTGTGGGTGTGCTGGTGGGCACAACAGAGGTATTCATCGGGCTGAACGAGCAGTTTGATGCCGAGGCGGAAAAACAGAAAATCAGCGGCGAAATCGGTTATCTGCAGGGATTCCTGAAAAGTGTGGAGGCCAAGCTGGGCAACGAGAAATTTGTGGCCAATGCCAAGCCGGAAATCATAGAAAAGGAAAGGCAGAAAAAAGCCGATGCCCTGGACAAAATCGAGAACCTGGAGAAGCGGCTGAAGGAACTGAATTAACCTTCAGTCCCTCAGTCCTTGGTTTTGATATGCTCCAGGTGGTATTTACCCAGTTGGTTGCCCATGGCTATACCATTTTTAATTGCATCGATGAAGTGGATGCCACCGTATAACCGGCTCATACAGGCCTGGTCTGCTGCCTCCCTGAAGTTATTAAACTTGCGTACGCCCAGTCCGAATTCATACTCGGCACTGTCGATAATGGGATATTCTCCCAACATTGCAGTGGCCACAGTGGCTACGGTGGAGGATACTACGGAGTGTCCGCTGGGGTATTCCGGAAACAACGGTGTTTGAATGGGAGAGGTCCAACTGGAATCAATGAGGCTGCGTATGGCGGTTTCCGGACGAATGTATTCTGTGCGGTATTTGGTATCCCAACATACAATAAAAGCATCAAAAATAGCGGCACTCATTCTGGCAAAACCTTCAGCAGTCTGCATCAGGTTATATTTCTTTTGTCTCGCAACGTAGCCAAACATACCCAGCCAGTGACCGGCGGGAGATACTTTTAGCAAACTGATGGTGGCATGACCCAGGTGTACCATTGTATTCGGATTGTCGTCCCAGTATAGGGCGGTTTTCAGGTAGCTGCTGTCCTGGGTTGTTACCTGATCGTATACCTGCCTGGTGATCTGGTAAAAACGGGATGATTTGGATTCACTGTATGGTTCTGGATCCGGAATCTTCACATAAGAAGCATTGGGTACTGCTGCCGGACGAATATGGCCCCATTTGGGTTCAACGGCTTCACCAAATTCCGGAGAGGTGGGTTGCCAGTATCCTGGAGTCTTTTTTACAATATACGCTTCCTTACCCCTGTAGTAACCAAAAGAGTCTTTCTTTGACCAGCGCACGATATGAGCACCCACACTGTCGCCATAGGCGATTGAGTTTTTGTACATATTGTCTCCCACACGGCTTTTATACCAGTTCAGCTTGCGTTCGCGGAAATTGGCAATACTATCTTCCTTATATACCAGTTTCTGACTTACATAGGTATGGGCAGCAACAGCAATCAGGTCCAGGCAGTAGGCTTTGCTTGTATCAGCTTCGGGTGCGGGTTTCAGGTCGTGAAGCTGCCCTGCGAGACTGTGATAGCCTTTGTGAAAGGGCACCAGCGATTCATAGGCTGCCACACAGGCATAGAAATACCGGCGGCCACCCACAGGGGCCGAAACATGGTCTACCACCACCGCATTTTGTATGGCTACATTGCACTCGGGCAGTACATTTTCATTCAGTGTGATTTTGCCCTTGTCCGGTTTATTGCCTGTGCAGGCTGCCAGCAGGGTAAGAGGCAACAGATAGGGGGTAAGCTTCATAATGGGCGAATATATACGTTTACTGTATGATACACAGTAATCTCATCAGGAATCACGATATTTTTATATAAAAAAAATGCACCGCAGGGGTGCATTTTTAAAAGTAGTCTTACAGCCTCAATTCTGTTCTTCCAGAATGATGCCGCTTTCGCCCTTATAGGGTGAAGGTATATTTTTCACTGCCCGCAGACGTTTGATGTCGTCCACACGTTTGGTGGTACGGGTGCGGTTCTTCGCTTCTTTGCGTTTCAGTCTTGTAACTCCCATGGTCGTAAAATTGAGGTGCAAAAATAGGTAGTGAGTACCACAATTGCAACAATTGGTGAATTAATTAGGAAGGGGTAAAGAAACCGGACTGGCAAGGCCTTTGGCATCTACAAATTCAACCTTGCTGATATCGCCTGTAAGCCAGATGCCCGGAGCAGAGCAGGACATATAACCGCTGCCGTAACACATATTGTCCATGCGGGTCTTGCCGTTTTTCAGCGTTACTTTGGCCTTGATACTGCCTGCTGGTGCGGTAATGAACGGTTTTTGTTCGTTGCACAAAAAGGCGAGTGCCGGTGCAGTATTCTGCATAGCGATGAGCCCCATTCTGCGGTTGTGCAATGGCAGGTAAACCAGACCTCTTGCGTCGCCGGGTACGGTAAAACCGTTTTCAACCCCATCGCTGTATTTCAGGTTATTGCCGTCATTCAGCAGCACCCAACCGTAAAATGCATCGTCGCGGCCATGGCCTGTGCGCGGTGAGAAAGAGTTACCTATTCCCACAATGTCCTGGTATCCGTTGCCATCCACATCCAGCGCCACCATGCCATTCACCGGGCCAGCCTGCAACAAGCGGGGCAACTCTGTGACTGTGAAGGTTCCGCCTCCATTGTTGCGCAACAGTAAACTGCTGAAGCACGCTGCCTGAAGGCTGTTTTTTGCCAAATTTTCCTGTCCGAAAATATCACCGATGGATTTGGTGCTGATATCTGCATAGGTATTGAACCGCTTATTGATAAACACCGGATACGCTTTTGCCATTTCATCCAGTGTGAACACAGACTGTTCTTTTCCGTTGCGCAGGTAACTCATCCACAGGTCGTTGCTGCCATTGTTGTCCAGGTCTGTCCAGTACAATTTCAACGGACTTTCTGCCGAAGCCTGCAGGAAGCTGTTGTTGCCCTTGTTTCCGGCAATAAAGTCCAGATCCCCGTCATTGTCAATATCCACTGGCAAAATACTGTTGTACCAACCTGCAAAAGGTGCTGTGCCAGCTCCACCGGTTTGGTTTACAAATTTCTCTCCGTTGTAGCTAAGGAATGCCACAGGTGTCCATTCGCCGGCAAGAACCAAATCCAGACGGTTGTCGTTGTTATAGTCGGCAAATACCGCAGCACAGAGCATTCCCGGTGTTTGCAAATCCGGGGCTACAAAGGCGGTTACATCCACAAATTTGCCTTTGTCATTTCGCAACAGATAGCTGCGGCAATTCACCAGCGGATACATGCCAGGGGTTACGCGGCCTGCAACAAACAAATCCAGGTCTCCGTCTGCATCGTAGTCACCTGCTGTTGCGCAACTGCCGCTGCTGATAACCCGGGGCAGGGCATCGCGGCTTTCGGTAAATCCGGCTTTGCCATCATTTATGTACAATCTGTGTCTGTAGCGATCGTCTGGCCAGCCATATTCGCTGCCGCCCGCCACCAGATATATGTCGTTGTCACCGTCTGCGTCTGCATCAAAAATAAGACAGCCGGTTACATCCACATCATTCATTGAAGCCCAGGGCTGTGAGGGAGCAGGAGACAATTTGCTGTTCTGGTTCTGCAAATACAGTTTGGGTCCGCTGCTTTCGCGTGCATTGGTAACAAGCAGATCGGGAATACGGTCTCCGTTCACATCACCGGTGGCTGCACCGGGGCCAAGCATACTGAAACGGTGGGGAAGAAGAGGCTCACGTTTGAAATCGGGATTTTCTTTGTCTTCATGTCTGAAATCGAGTCCCATGCCTTCGTTTGCGGCGGCAAACAAGGTTTTGTGCTCCCAAGTGTAATCATACTTGCCGTTGGCGTTTTTATCTTCCAGAGTCAGGAGTTGATTGCCTTTCACATCCTTCAATTCCTGGAAACGACCATCGGGCCATACCACGGTGAGTTTTTTAAGGGTTGAGGCTGCACCCAGTCCAATGTGCACCACGGGTTCGGAAACACTCTGGTATCCATGTGTTTGTTGCACTTCGAACACGCGGGTTCCTGAATCGTTGCTGACAAACAAATTTGTACCCACACCAAAGCGGTTGTTTTTGCCGCTGCCTTTGCATTGCACTTTCAGATAATTGCCCTGCCTGCTCACATTGCGGTATACCTTTACCGGGTCCCCCTGGTTGCACAATATCAAATCCAGATGCCCGTCATTGTTCAGATCGGCATACATGGCACCGGTGCTCAGTGTGGGCTCCTGCAAGCCCCAATCGGCCGTTACATTTTTAAAACTATAGTTTCCTGTGTTTTTGTAGGCGTAGTTCTGCAGTTTTTCAAATGGCAGTTTTTCCAGTATTTCTTTCTGCGATACCTGCTGCTTGGTTTGCTGCATTTTGCGGTTCTGGAATGTGATAAAATCCAGATTTGTCACATCGCGGTAGTATCCGTTTGAGATGTACAAATCGCTGAGCCCGTCGTTGTCAAAGTCTGCGAATACCGAACTCCAGCTCCAGTCTGTGCGCGCGATGCCGTTCAGAAATCCCAGATCGCTGAAATAGCCACCCCCTCTGTTTGTTTGCAGTGTATTGTGCATATACTGGTATCCATAGCCGTTTTTCACGCCGGTCATGAAGTACTCAAATTCCTTAAAGCCGGAAAGCAACATAAACCTGCGCGGGTCTTCAGCCAGCATATCTACAGTGACCAGGTCCATCCATCCATCGTTATTATAGTCTGCCGCATCAGAGCCCATGCTGTTGGTGCTGGTATGCTTGAAATATTTGGAAAAGCTTTCTGTAAAAGTACCGTCTCCGTTATTGATGTAATAATAATCGGGAATATGATAGTCATTGCAGATATACAGGTCTGTTAGTCCGTCGCGGTTAAAATCAGCAGGGGTTGCACTCAGGCAGTACCCCATTGCTTTAACACCGGACTCTTCACTCACATCGGTAAATTTGCCTCCATCGTTCCTGTACAAATGCTGCTGGTTGTGCATATCCATATCCAGGCTGCGTTTGAAGGGCACGTTGATGTTGGCATAGAATTTCTCTGCATGGTTCCCCAGGTATAAATCCATATCGCCATCCAGGTCATAATCAAGCCAGGTTCCGCAACTGCTGTTTCCCGGGTCGTCCACCCCAAATTCTTTTCCTTTTTCGGTAAATGTGAGGTTTCCGTTGTTGATAAATAGAAAATTGCGTTTTTCATCCGTGCGCCATGCCGGCCCGCTTCTGCAGATGTAGATGTCCAGAAAACCGTCGTTGTTTACATCTGCCAGGCTCACGCCACTCATCCAGCCACTGGTTTTAAAACCACTTTTGGAGGAAATATCTTCAAATTTGAAGTCCCCTTTATTCAGGAAAATTTTGGCCGGTTTTTCGTTGGCAGTAAACACAAGTTCCGGCAGCCCGTCGTTGTTTAAATCGCCGGTGGCCACGCCCGTACCATTGAAGAGGTAGTGGTAAGTAAATTGATTGAGGGTATCGTTTTCCGGAACCGTATTGATAAATTCTATACCGGTTTCTTTGGGGTCGGTAAGTTCAAATAGCTTTTCACCTTCTGCATCGGAATTCTTGTTGCAGGCTGTCCAGGCTGCTGATAGAAACAGGGCAGTCAATAAGGTGTAACTGGCGGATTTACGCATACTTGCAAACTTAATTCAAAGTTTGAAAATAACAGGAAAAAATAGAGCACTTTTGCCCCTTTGCGTGGTAAAATCTGCTTTTTATCTGCGTTTTTCGTCTACCTTCAGAAATGTGAACAACAGCAGTGTAAACGCCCACAGACTGCTGCCTCCGAAACTTACAAAGGGCAGGGGAATACCAATGGTAGGTACCATTCCAATGGTCATACCAATATTAATGGCAATGTGAAAAAACAAAATACAGGCAACGGAATAACCCAATACCCGGCCAAATGTGGTGCTTTGCCTCTCTGCAAGGCTAACCAGCCGAAAAAGTAAACCGAAATAAATAAGGAAAAACACAACCACCCCGGCAAATCCCCATTCTTCGCTGATGGTGCAAAAGATATAGTCTGTATGTCCTTCGGGTACAAAACTCTTTTCACCCATTTTGGTCTGGGTTCCTTTGAGAAAGCCGCGCCCCACCAATTGACCGGCACCTATGGCTATGCGCGACTGGTGCAGGTGGTACCCTTTTCCCTGTTCGTCTTTTATTAGTCCAAGGGTAAGTTCTATCCGGTCTCTCTGGTAAGATTTGAGAATTTTGGTATAGGCGAATCCCACCAACAGGCTGAAAACGATGGAGGAGATGGTGATAAGTGAAACGGTAATTACCAGTTGCCTGTTCTTGCGGCCGAACCAGATAATGACGGCACCAAGTACTGCCAGAATTCCATAGGTCCAAAAATGTGGAACCCCCCTGGAAGTCATTACAATCCGTGCAATGCCAAGGATAGCCATCCAGAGTGCGGTCAGCAGCAGTCCACCCGGCAACCCTTCGCGGTACAGAACCAGAAAAAAAGCCAAAAAAACCAGGGCACTTCCGGTATCGTTTTGTCCAAGTATAATTCCCATGGGTAAAAGGAACAAACCCAGACATATGAACACATTTCGGGTGCCTTTGAAACGGATTCCGTAGGTGCCCAGAAACCTGGCCAAAGCAAGGGCTGTGGCTGCTTTGGCAAATTCCGAAGGTTGTATCCCCACACCACCGAAACCAAACCAACTGCGGGCTCCGGCTACTTCACGGCCAAGAAAGATCACAGCAATATTCAGAAGGATAATCAGAGCATAAAATCCGTAAGCGAAGTAGTCGAACACGGCTACATTGGCAAAAGCAATTGTGAGAATAAGCAATACCGCCCCTCCAATCCACATCATTTGCCGGCCGGCCAAACTGTTGAAGGAAAAATGAAATCCCTGATTGGGGTCGCTGGTGGCTGAGTAAATGTTTATCAGGCCAATCAGTACCAGCCCGGCATACAACCACACGCTGGGTGCATCCAGCCTGGGATTTTCGTTACCGGCAGACCTGGCAGAGCCCATCTCAGAGTACAGCCCCTTTCAGCATTCGTTCCAGCATACCGGGGTTTTTACTGGGCTCATTGCGCCTCAAATAGTGTTCTATCATAAGGTTTGCGATAGGGGCAGCCCATGTGGCTCCATAGCCTCCGTTTTCTACCACCACCGCTATGGCAATCTTTGGATTGTAGCGCGGGGCAAAGGCAATATACAGGGAGTGGTCCTGTCCGTGCGGATTCTGGGCAGTACCGGTTTTGGCACAAATGGCAATATCGGGTACATCGGTGCCCCAGGCCGTGCCTCCGGGTTTGGGCACACCCTCCATACCATCGATGATGACTTTGAACAAACTGCTGTCTACTGAAGTATAGCGGCGGGTTGTGTACTTTTCTGGCAGACTTCGGCGCGGGCCTATGCCACGCACCAGATGAGGGGTGTAAAACCAGCCCCGGTTTGCAATGATTGCAGCCACATTTGCCATCTGCATGGGTGTAAGCAGTATTTCACCCTGTCCTATACTCAGAGAAATAACAGTGCTGCTCTTCCAGCTCTTACCATGCCTGCGGTCCAGTTGTTTTATCGAGGGTACGTTGCCAGAACTTTCGCCCGGTAAATCCACGCCCAGAGTACTGCCCAGACCAAAACTGCGCAGGTGTTTTTCCAACTGGCTGAAACCGGTCTTCACATTCCCGTATTTGGGATTGTCTATCACATCGCGGAAAACCTGGCAGAAATAGGCGTTGCAAGAAATGGTGATTGCACCTTTCAGGTCCAGCGGACTGCCGTGAGGATGGCAACCCACAGTAAGACTACCCAGATGGTATCCCCCGTAGCAACCGTGCATGGTGCCGGGTTTCAGTACACCTTCCTGCCGGGCGATAAGGGCAGTCACGGTTTTAAAAGTACTGCCCGGCGGGTATGTGCCTTTAATAGCGCGGTTAAACAATGGTTTGCGCGGGTCAGTTACCAGTGCTCGGTAGGCGTTGTTGCGTGCTTCACCCACCAGCAGATTGGGGTCATAGTCTGGTTTGTTTACCAATGCGAGAATTTCACCGGTTCCGGGTTCTATAGCAACAATACTGCCCCGTTTGCCATTCAGCAACTGCTCTCCGAATTCCTGCAGGTCAAAATCCAGTGAGCTATACATGTCTGGTCCTGCAACGGCCGGTTTGTTGAATTCATCGTCCTTTACCTCTCCATGTTCGCGGTAGGTGCGGTCCTGCCATACTGTGCGTATGCCTTTCATCCCGCGTATGAATTCTTCATAGGTGTTTTCTATGCCTGTAATTCCCACCAGATCGCCCGGTCGGTAATAGGGGTCTCCCTTCAATGCCCGGTCGTTGGCTTCGCCCAGATAACCCAACACATGGGCGCCTCCCTTCACAGCGTATAGCCTGTCAGTTTTGGGTTCTATATAAAATCCGCCGAACCGGAAAAGGTTTTCCTGCATAGCAGTGTACTGTCTGGTGCTGAGATTGGCATAAAAAACAGCACTCTTGTTATACGCATTATTTTTCTGACGTTTTTTTGCATTCAGGGCGGCTTGCTGCATCCGGTGCAGAAAATCTTCACGCGTGATGCCCAGTACCCTGCAAAATTCGGAGGTGTCCAGTTCTTTTACCTCCCCGGGAAAGACCAGCAAATCATAAATGGCAATATTGTATACCAGCAATTTCCCATTGCGGTCGTATATAATGCTGCGTGCCGGGTATATGGTGATTTTGTTCAGCGCATTGTTTATGGCTTTCTGCTCATAGGTTTTGTCCAATACCTGCAGACTGAATATTTTGCCCAGATAAACCAGGGCTACCACGGTAAAAACCAGAAAGTAAACAATCCTTCTGTTGCTGTGCAGGTCCATTTTTATCGTGGTTTTACAATGACGCGGTACAGCATCATCAGGGCAAATGTAGCCAAAGTACTCAGCAGTGAAACGAGAATGATGAGGAAAAACGCAGAGATTTTGAAATACATGAAACTGAAAAATACCAGATGGTGCAAAAGGGTAAGCAGGGTAGTATACACAGCAAAATAGGTAAACCCTTTAAAACCTGGCTGAATGTTATGGTAACCCTGCAACTGCACCGCATCTCTGTCTACCAGTTGAGTGTCGGTATGTATCCGTGCAAAAGCCAGAACCGTGCAAGCTGCAGCATGGTGGCCAGGTGTATTGCTGAAAGCGTCCAGCACGGCTCCCATCAGAAATGCAGTGCCCAGAACGGCAAACCGGTTGAAGGAAAACGGAAAAATAAAAATGAGATAGATATAAGGCATTGGTTTTATCCATGTGCCGAAATTGATTTCCTGCACAAGAAAAAACTGGAAAAAAAGCAACAAAAAGGCTCCGGCGAGATATCGCAATAGTTCAACGGCCATTTCGGTTCTCCTTTCCTGCCAGGGAGTCTATCTCTTGTCTGAAGGCATCTTTTACCAGATACACCGTGCTGATTTTGCGAAAATCGGTGGCCAGTTCTACGTTGATTTCAAAGAAACTACTGTTGCCCCCCCTGCGAAAACTTTTGATTCTGCCTATAGGCACGCCGGGGGGGAAGTTTGCACTGTAGTTGCTGGTAAACACCGCCATACCGGGGCTGATTTTTTCGAATTTGTTCACCCCGTTTATCTGCGCCACTGTAGGGTCTTCTCCGTTCCAGGTCAGGCTTCCTTCTCTGAAATTGATGGCAGGAATCATGGGAGTAGCTACAAACTTGCTGTTCAATACACTGCTTACGAGTGCAAAATGGTCCGAGACATCCAGAACGATTCCTGCGATACCGGCAGGGCTGAGCACAGCCATACCCTTACGCACGCCATGAGTTCGGCCTTTGTCTATGGTTATAAAGTTGTTTTGCGATGAAACGGTGCTGCTGATTACCCTGCCTATAAGGTAGGTGTACCTGAGCACTCCGTGACTGTCTTTGCTGCTTCGGGTTTGGGTATCATAAAACACATAGTTGGCTGCAAGTTGCTCACGCAGACGTTTGTTTTCCAATACCAGATCCTCATTGGCTTTGCGCAGATAAAAATAGCCCGTCACATTGTTTTTCAGCCGGTCGGCAGAGTTCAGCACGGCGTTGGATGTATTGAAATAGAAACTCTGCTGGTACAGATTGAATCGCAGAATCTGAAAAACAGAAATGCCAAAAAGGAGAATAAAGGTAACGGTGAAGAGATTATTCCGCAGAAAACGGAACAGGAAAAGCATAGGTCAGGTTGTTAGGCTGTCATTAAGAATTTGAATTTGCCTATGTTTTTCAGGGCTATGCCTGTGCCGCGCACCACAGCACGCAGCGGGTCATCGGCAATTTGCACTTTCAGTTTGGTTTTGGCAGAAATACGCTTGTCCAGTCCACGCAGCAAGGCACCACCGCCGGTTAGCCAGATGCCATTGGTAAGAATATCCGCACTCAGTTCCGGCGGGGATTGCTCCAGGGCGCGTAAAATGGCCTCTTCAATTTTCATAATGCTTTTATCCAGCGCGCGGGCAATCTCGCTGTAACTCACCATGATTTGTTTTGGAATACCCGTCATCAGATCCCTGCCAAAAACGGCATAGTCTTCAGGCGGGGTATCCAGTTCCTGCATTGCACTGCCGATGTGGATTTTGATTTTTTCTGCTGTGCGTTCACCAATCAACAGATTGTGCTCGCGGCGCATATACTCCACAATATCCAGATTGAATTCATCACCGGCAACACGGATGCTTTCGTCACATACAATCCCGCCCAGTGCAATAATGGCGATTTCTGTGGTTCCCCCTCCGATGTCAATAATCATATTGCCCTGGGGTTGGGTAACATCTATGCCTATACCCACTGCAGCAGCCATCGGTTCATGAATCAGGTACACTTCTTTTGCACCGCTGCGTTCTGCACTGTCTTTTACAGCGCGCTTCTCCACTTCGGTAATTCCGCTGGGTATGCATATCACCATTTTCAACTGCGGAGAAATCCACCGTTGTTTCTGGTTCATCATTTTTATCATACCGCGTATCATGTGCTCAGCGGCCTGAAAGTCGGCAATAACACCGTCTTTCAGCGGACGAATGGTCTTGATACCTTCGTTTTCCTTACCAAACATCTGCATGGCTTCTTTGCCAATGGCGATGACGTTGCCTGTGTTTTTTTCCAGGGCAATGATGGAAGGCTCATCCACCACCACCTTGTCTTTGTAAATGATGAGTGTGTTGGCCGTGCCAAGGTCTATGGCTAATTCCTGTGTAAGGAAGCTGAAAATGCCCATGGATATAAGGGGAAAACTGAGGTGCAAAATAAATACAATTCAGGCGTATCCGATTCGTATGCAACGTGTTTTTTCAAGGAAATTAAAAATCCAGGCCCAATGCAAAATAATCCAGCGGGTTTTGCCACCGGTTTTCCATGTATCCCCAGGCTCTGTCATACCGCACATAATAGCCCAGCAACCGGCTGCGCACGCCGAATCCAATACCGAAAACCCATGGGTTGCGCCTTGAGGTGATACTGAGATCATAATTTGGCGAACTGATGTATTGGGTGTTGAAAGGATTTTCAGGGTCGGCTGGATTGCGTCCGGTGAATGCTGTGCCTGCGTCGGCAAAAGCGGTGACCATCAGTTGTCGTAAAAATTCATTTTCCAGTGGCCGGCGCCTCAGCATCAAAACCGGCAGGCAGCGTAACTCTGTATTCACCAGCATATAACTGCTGCCCATGCGCACTCCGCGGTAAAAGCCCCGGAGGTTAGCCACCTGTCCCGAAAACAGATATTCGCCGGCTTTCAACACAGGTGTACCTCTAAGGTACTGAGTGCGTTGAGTCCAGTTTTCCACGGCGCCCAGGTACCAGGCAGCTTTATGGCTGCTAAGACTGTAGGCACCCGTGATTCTGGTGGCCCATATTAAGCGGGGTTTAAGGGGCACATATTGCCGCAGGTCTGCCATGAGGTAATTCATCCAGCCCGATTCAGCCGGATTTTTCATCAGTTCCACACTTGCTTTTCCTCTGAAACCGCGGTACATGTTCATGCCCAGACTTCGGGTATTGTCAAAAAGGGCTTCGAACGAGCTTGTGCCATACCAGCGGCGCACATCGGGTATCTGCAGCACTCCGCTTTCAGATGCTTTGATGGTGAGAAACTCGGTGCGCAACCCAGGAGTAGCGGTGAGTTTAAACCGTTCATCCAGAGGCAACGATACACTGTAACGCGCGGCAGTGGCCAGATTTTGCCAGGTTTGCCCGGTGCCGGCTTCATATTTGCGGCTTCGCCTCCACAGTTGCCAGTGGTGATCGATACGGTGCCTGTAAATAGCGTATGAGGCATGGTAATCCGTATACAGCAGGTCCAGCGAACTGCGCACACCTGCTTCTACCTGGTAGTTTTTTTCCAGATCGGCAAGTGTAACCCGTATATAGGGCATGATCAACGGATTGCGCATGATTTCCCTGGGTACATCGCGGTCGAAAAGGTAACTGCCCAAAATGCGGTTGTCGCTTTGGGAGAGAATCAACTCAGGCTGAACCGTGTTTACAAACCGGCCGCGAAAAACAGCCTGTGTTGCTGCACCGGAATCGGTGGAAACCAAGGCCGGAGTGAAATCCACTTTTGGAAACCCGGTCTGAAAGGTAAAGTCTGCTTGTATGGTATCTGCCGGCAACAAATGGCTTGAATCTGCTTGCTGCCAGGCCTTGGTACCCTGCACGGCATTCACCCTTCCGAATACAGAATCCGGATGGTTCCATCGGTTTCTCCAGGAAAGACGACTTACAGTGACGGTTTCTTCAAGCGGATTGGCAGATAACTGACTTGTAAAAATGGTATAATGGCCGTTTACCAGCAGCAATTCTGCCAGGGTGTTGCCCTGCACAGATATAGACTGTTGCAAAATGCTCCTGCGGTAATCGGTTTGTCCGAAAACCTTTCCAGCAGCATTGCGGGTAGTGAGCCATGCATTTCTCAGTCCGCTTTGGTCGGAAAGAAATGCGAAAATTGAGTCGGAATAAGCGATGGGACTGCTCAAATGAACATGGTCGGGGTTGTGTGTAAGTGCAATGATGCTGTCTTCCTGCCAAAGAAACAGGTCCTGTGTTTTTCCGTTGCGGCGGTCAGAGATAAACAGGATATCCCGGCCATTGGGTAAATAAGTAGCCCATTGGTCAAAGGCCGCATCCTGTGTGAGTGAGGTGTATGCACCAGTAGCTGTTTGGTAGCGGTATATATCACATTGTCCCTTGCTCACGGCCGAGAGGAGTAATTCATCACCCCGGCTGGAGTAGCTGAAGTCTACGATTGAACTAAAACCCGGAAACAGGATTCTGCGCTGAATTTTTCCACCTGTATTCAATTCGCACAGCACGTATTTACCCTGTTCATAGGTAAGCAGGTCCAGTTGTTTGCCATCCGGTTTCCACTGCAATATGGGAAAACGGTACTCTGGCACCTGATTGGGTACTCTGATGCCTCCGTGGTACAGGGCTTTTGTTTTGGACGTGGCGGGCTGGTATACCCACAGCGTAAAACGCCCTTTTTCGTTGGTGATGATTGCAATCTGACTACCATCCGGACTGATGGACATTCGTGTATTGGGTCTGGTACTCAGGCGTTTGGGCACATTGGCTTTGCCCCTGGGCAATGTAAGACCTACCTCATTGCTGTAAAGTTGGCGGTTATGTTCCCTCCAGTCGCTGAGCAACTCGTGCAAAGTTTTTTTTGTATGAAAACGAACCGCTTCTTCTGCGCTGTTGCTGTATCGGGCAATGAATACGATGGTGGCTATGCTTTCGGTGCCAAATTCTTCTACGATGTATCGCCAGATGCTCTGTCCGGCAAGGTCTGTTTCCTCTTCATCCAGCAGTTGAAGGTTTTTAAATCCATGCACTGACATAGCATCCCTCATACGGTTTTCGGCAGCCGCGTCCCATCCGGTAGCGAGAAACTGACACAAGCCTTGGGTAAACCAGCGGGGCAGAAGGGGAGATTTTACCCTTTCAAAACGGTCCTGCAGCGTGCCTCCATAAATCATTTCACGCAGCATTACATCACAAACTGCACGTTTGATCTGGTACTGCAGATCCTGGTAATCACCAGTAAAATATACAGTTACCATATCGTTCGGAATTACCGTAAACCCGCCACTGTTCCACTGCGGATTGGTATAGCCCACATTGCTTTGCCGGTAATCATTCAGGCTTTGAAATAGCATAATCTGCACTGTGCTTCCATGCTTATAAGCCAGGTAAGATTCCATTTGTAACAAGGCCAGTCTGGCATGTTCCAGCGCTTTTCCTGCCACAGATTCATTGTCGCCGTAATACAGGATTTCAATTTTTTCCCCTTTCAGGGCAGTCCATTGAAAACTGCGGTACTGGACGCGGTTCTGTCCGTATTCTGTATATACACCCTGTGCTGCAAGGGAATTAGCTCCCAGCATGCACAAGTACAATACAACCAATACCCCCGGACGCATTCTGAATTTCAAATATAGTGAAAGGCAATGGGTTATTCGTAAAAACGAAAATCCCTATAATAATGTCACGATATTCAATGCAAATAATCGCAATAACCGACAACAAATATCCAATAACTTTGCACCTCTGTTGCACCATGCTTATTGACACCTTGAAATCTGCCGATTACATAGCCCTGGAAGACCAGTTTGGAGCCCACAATTACCATCCGCTGCCTGTAGTACTGGATCGCGGTGAGGGTATATATGTATGGGATGTAGAGGGCAGGCGTTATCTGGATTTTTTAAGTGCATACAGTGCAGTCAATCAGGGTCATTGTCACCCTGTCATTCTCGATGCCCTGCACAGCCAAAGCACCCGTATAACACTCACGAGCCGGGCATTTCACAACAATCAGCTCGGGCCCTATGAGGAATATATCACCAGGTATTTTGGGTATGACCGTGTTCTGCCCATGAATACCGGGGTAGAGGCAGGAGAAACTGCAATCAAACTTGCCCGCAAATGGGCCTATGAAGTAAAGGGAGTGCGCGATGGTGCTGCCCGGGTGGTGTTTGCACGGGGCAATTTCTGGGGACGCACCGTGGCTGCCATCAGCGCAAGTACTGACCCCGAAAGTTTCACCCATTTTGGTCCTTACGTGCCCGGATTTTTTACTGTACCCTACAATGATTTGGCTGCACTTGAGGCAGAAATAAGCAACCCGGATACAGCAGCATTTATGGTAGAACCCATACAGGGAGAAGCCGGAGTGATTATACCCGATGCCGGTTACCTGAAAGGTGTGCGCGAATTGTGCGACAAATACAATGTGCTGTTTATGGCAGATGAGGTACAAACCGGTCTTTGCCGCACCGGACGAATGCTTTGCTGCGACCACGAGGATATTAAGCCAGATGTATTGATACTGGGCAAAGCCCTGGGTGGTGGTGTGTTGCCTGTGAGTGCAGTACTTTCAACGCACGAAGTGATGAATACCCTGAAACCGGGGCAGCATGGCAGTACATTTGGGGGCAATCCGCTGGCATGTGCGGTGGCTATGGCCTCATTGCAGGTGCTTAAAGACGAAAAACTGGCCGAAAATGCTGCTGAAATGGGCGAGCTTTTCAGACAGCGCATGATGGCTATACAGTCACCGTTGGTAAAGCAAGTACGCGGCAAAGGCTTGCTCAATGCCATAGACATTGTGCCCTATGGCGAAGGCAAAACTGCCTGGGATATCTGTCTGCAACTGAAAGAGAAGGGACTTCTGGCAAAACAGACCCATGTTCATACCATTCGTTTTGCACCACCCTTGGTAATCACCAGAGAAGAAATAGAAGAGGCCTGCGACAAGATTCAGGCGGTGTTGGAAAATCCGGCCTGAGGCAGCGGGAATCCAGCAAGTTTGTTGTTTCTTTGCACAGTTGCTCGGGTGGCGGAATAGGTAGACGCGCAGGACTTAAAATCCTGTTATCCGCAAGGGTAGTACGGGTTCGATTCCCGTCCCGAGCACTTCTTTTTTGCCGGACTTTCGCACGAAATGCGGGCAGCACTTTTTCTGAAAGACTTTACCGGGCTATTCGTGATTTTACATTCCCATGTTCAGCACCTGCAGGTGTTATTATACCTTTGTCCCCATGCGCGCAGCTGTTGTTATTCTTTGTGTGTTGGGTATGCTGGCCTGCCATTCCGGCAAGGTAAAGGGACGTTACATCTCTGAAAAAGACACTGCTTTTTCGCAGGATATACGCGACATTTCTGCTAAAATCAATAAGGACCCGGATAATGCGGAGCTGTATTACCGGCGGGGCAATACCTTTTATTATCAGAAGAAATACAAAGATGCCCTTTTGGATCTGGGAACAGCAATTGAACTGGATTCTATGAACCCGGCCTATCATTTCCTTATGGGTGAATCGGCACTGAAAATGGACAGTGCCGACTCGAAGCTGGCCATGAAGCACCTGCAAAAGGCGGTGCAATTGAAACCCGGTTTCCACGAAGCCTCTTTACTACTGGGCAAACTCTGGCTGGCGCGGCAGGAATACGAAAAAGCAGAACCGCTGTTTACTACACTCACCACCCAGGCCAGCGAGGCAGACAAAGGCTGGTTGTACCTGGGCATTTGCTATAAGGAAAAAAAGGACACAAACCGGGCACTTTCAGCCTTCGAAAGAAGCATGCAGGCCAATCCCCAGAACTATGATGCCGTAATGCAGAAGGCCGATTTGCTGGCTGCACGCCGGGATGAATTGGCTCTGAAATTGTATGACCGCGCACTGGTGATCAATGAATACAGTGATGAAGTGTTTTATGCCAAAGGACTGTTTCTGCAGAAACTCAACCGCTACGAAGACGCCATCAAACACTACGACCGGGCCCGCAATCTCAATCCCGGACATATTCTGGCGCACTACAATTCGGCCTATATCTATATGCTTTTCGAAGATTGGGTAAAAGCGCTGGATATGTGCAACCGCACCCTGGACCTGGATGCCGGTAATGCCAATGCGCTGGCTTTGCGCGGGTATGTGCATGAAAAACAGGGAGACAAAAAATCAGCCCTTGAAGACTACAAATCGGCGCTGGCCAAGGACCCTGAAAATGCGCCGGCGAAGGCAGGGTTGAAAGCGGTGGGAGGCTGAAAAACCAAAAGCAGAAAACCAGGAACCAAACGGTGGTGCGGATCATTGTCTGGTATTGGTGGTATGCAGGTAACTTTTTCTTCCGTACAGGGCACAAAAAAAACGGCCTGACAGATGAACAGGCCGTTTTAAATACCGGATAAACCGATACAATTTTACTATTTTATTTCTTACGTACGAAGGTTACTGTAGAGTAACGGTAATCGCTGAGTGTGTTGTCGAATTGCTTATTGGTAATCACAATTTTACCACCGGTGATGGTTACTATATCCCAAACCCAGGTAAACATGGTTACCTGATTTGCACTGGCGCTGGACATAGCCCAGGGATTGTTCTGTGTCTGGGGTGAACCTGCGCACACATTTGAACCCTGATTTACTTCGTAGGAAGTGGTGGTTTTAAAAGTGTAGTAGTCATCCAGGTTGCATGACTCCATGTTGTTTACCACACCTGCAGAACTGCTGTCTACCCATGAACTCATTGTCCAGGGCTGAATCATAAAAATCTGCTGGTTGGTTTTGCCGGTTACATTGGGGTCTCCCGGGTCAGAAGGTGTTTTGGTTTTTTTCTCACAAGCGGCGAAAAGAAGCAGCATTGCGGCAGAAAGGATCAGGGATAATTTCTTCATGGGTTTGCTATAATCGTGCAAATATAAGTAACTCATTACGGTGTTCAAAAACGACTCAGAAGTAGGTGGAAATACCGGCAATAAACCCTCCTGTTTTTGAGGGAGGATTGCCAAATAAATCCCGGGTAAGCATATACCGGTAGTTGAGCCGCAGCACGGTTTGGGGTACCGGGCGGAAACTGATGGCTGGCATAATGCTGCGCATGTCATCGGCCTTATTCTGGTCGCTTCCGTTAAAGGTGCCCACATTATAGTCTATATACTCAATGCGGATGGCTGCATTCAGCACTGCTTTCGGAAATCCGAACATGGGTCTTTTCAACAGCGGCTGAACCACATCGGCAAATCCACCACACTGCCGGGAACCAAACTGCTGTGGCAGATATTGGGGCAATTGCACCTGTATCCATGCAAATTCACCAGTAATGCTGGTACCCGCAACGGGTAAGGTGGTGTTGAAATCCACAGCCCAGATGCGGCTCCATCTCTTTTTGTCGATAATTACACCTTCCTCTGTATGGGCGTTGTAAATGCCCTGCATGGTGGAAAGTCCCAGTTCACCTACTTTTGCATGCCGCAGTGCCAGCTTTCCAGTGTAAAAGGGCTGTCCGCCGGCAGATTGCAGCAAGCGGGCATTGCCTTCACGACTGGCAGGCAGAAAAGTTTTGCCCTCTTCATTGTCCAGGATACGGCCATCAAGCCCGCCGCTGAGATAGCACTCATAACCCAGCATCCAGTTGCCCTTGTAGCGTTTGCCGTAGAGCCCCATTCCGGCATTGCTCCATGTTGCCGGCAGCAACCGGGTCATAGGAAGCGGCCGGTCGGTAAATTCCCATTTGGGTCCATCGTGGTTTTGGTTATAAGCCCCAATGGGATTGAGGATAATTCCTCCGCGCAGGTTGAGCAGGGGATGGAATTCAATGTCCATGGCAGCATATTCAATGTCTATTTCCATGTTGCTGGTAGCATCCACTTCATCAGCATTGTTTTCAAACTCAATTTCCGAAAGGAACTTAACGCGGCGGGCGATGGAACTGGCTACAAACAGGCTCATGCGCCGAAACTGGAATTGATGTCCTTTGCTGATTCCATCCGTAGCCAGGTATTGCCAGTTGCTTTCTACATATCCGCCAAGGGAAACAGGCATTTTTCCGCCCTGCAAAAACGGACGGTTATAGATGGCATCCATGTTCAGGGATTTTGTTTTTCCGGTATCAGCCGGTGCGGAAGAAAGCAGGCTGGAGTCTATTTGCGCAGCAACCTGCCCGTAAAGCAGGCTAGCGGAAAGCAGCAGAATAAGGATAGATTGTTTCATTTCAGGGAGATGTATAAAAAGCCGTCTTCTTTTTCGGTAACAGGAAATTGGCGCAGGTTGATGTCGGCAGGACTGTTTTGCACCACCCCTTTGCGGTCGAATTCACTGCCATGTGCCGGGCATTGCAGTTTTTCGCCAAACACCTGTAGCTCTGCACCCTGGTGGGTACAACTCATCCACAAGGCTGTATAGTCTTTCTCTGCGTTACGAAAAACGCAAATGGGGTATTTCAATTTATCATGATGAGCCACCACATGTGTGCGGAAACTGGTTTTGCCCTTGCTTTCCACCCGGAAACCAGATACTGGAATTTTCAGGTCAGTCTGGGTCATTTCACCGGCCACCATGCGGTTGGCACAGGATTGCAGCAGGGGAGAGCCCACCACACCGGCCATGCAGGCCAGGCCGCAGGTTTTGATAAATTCTTTGCGCTGCATGGATTATAAGCTGTTCAGAAAGGAGAGCAATGCAGATTTATCTGCGGAACTCAGGTTGCGGAAAGCTGTGCGCGAAGCAGCAGCCTCACCTCCATGGTATTGGATGGCGGCTTCGATACTGTGGGCTCTGCCATCGTGCAGCAAAAATACCCGACCTCCCTGCGCAGATGATGCCAGACCAAGGCCCCAAAGCGGAGTGGTGCGCCATTCAGACGGCAATGCATTCCCTTCGGTATACCCATCATTCAGTTCCGGACCCATATCGTGCAGCAAAAGATCCGTGTAGGGGTGAAATTCCTTATAAGATAATGCTGCCACCGGTGAATATCCGGTTTTCAGGGTTTCGGTATGGCAGGAAGCGCAACCGATATTGCGGAATATCTCAGACCCTTTTACCACATCTGCATTCATCACATTTCTGCGTGGAGGCATTTGCAGGGTTTGAAGGTAGAAAACCACATCGTTTACCGCTGCATCTGTCACATCCGGGTCGGTGGTGGTAACCGGTGCAGCAGGGTTCAATGGGTTCACCGGATTGCGGGGTAAAAAAGTGGTTGTGATTCCCATATCCTGCTGAAAAGCGTTGACCGACTGCTGGTGAAGGTTATGTGCAGCAGCTTTGCGCCCGAACCGGCCCATGAATCTTCCGTGGTTTACTGCAGATCCTGGCAGTGGAACCACCCAGGCAGGCAATTGACTGTAGTTGGGTCTGCCGCTTATCCCGTCGCTGTTCTTATCTTCGGGATCTGCAAGTGCCAGCAAGTCACTTTCAGTAACAGCTTCCAAGAATCCTGAACCTGCCACCAGGGGTGCCAGAAACCGGGAGAATGGAACACCCGCTGGCAATGTTTCGCCGGTAAATCCGGCCAGAGCATGTTGTTGCAGCTGGGGCCCGCCCTTGTCCAGCCAGGTGTTGCCAAATGTGTCCGACTGTCCGAAACGGGTGAGAATGGTATGCATATGGCCGCGGTTGTCACCGGCGTGGCAACTGTTGCAACTGGTAGAAACATAGATGGGACCCAGCCCGGTGGCAGAAGCATATTCTTCGTCGAACTCCGCAGCACCGGCATTGAATACTTTCAGTTGGTCCGGAGTAAGTTCACTGAGTGGGGCGTTCATCACCGATGCAGCGCTGGGTGCGCCGGGAACCAGTTTGCTACAGGCCACGGCCAGTATGGCAATACCCAGGGACAGCGGTATACATTTTTGGGGACTCATGTTTTAATCCGGCACAAATTTAGGCAAGCCTAATAATTTACCCAAATTGTTTAGAATATTTCTAAATAAAGAAGCTTGGTTTATGTTGTACAGTCCTGAATTCAGCTACCTTTCAATACAATCCAGTGGAATGCGGAAGTCATTCCATTGTCCGGCGACTCAACCCTGGCGCCTGCCTCATCAAAACGCACTGAAATAAACGGTATGGTAAATGTAATCGTTCAGCGATAAGTCCCAGTTACGGTTGCGAATGCTCATAGTGCGGGAGGTCTGGGAAAGGATACGCCAACTGCTGTTGAATACCTGCACCAGCGTATCGTTCGGGCTCACCATACTCCAGGACATGTTTTCAGTGCGCAATTCAGCGCTGTTGCACTGCACGGCCCCGCGGTCCAGTATCAGATTTGAGTTTGTACTGAATGTATATGTATTGTCGTGGCTGCAGGTTTCTATGTTTTCAAAAATACCGGCCTTGCTGCTGTCTTTCCAGTTCAGAATGCGCCAGGGACGAACCATGAATATCTCCTGGCGGGTTTTCCCTGTAATGTCGGGTTCAGGGGTGGGTTCTACTGCTTTATCCTTGCAGGCATTGAAACACAGAGCCGAAAGGAGTAAAAATAAATCAGCCCTCATTGCGCAAATCATTGATTACCTCTGCTGCCATCCGCAATCCAAAGAGGGCCGGCATAAAAGAAATGGTGCCGTAAAACGATTTCTTGAAATTGCTTCCATCTGTCAGGCGAAGGCTTTCGGTATACAATTCACCATGGTTGAAAACACATTTGAAACCGGAATAAATTCCGTGCTTGTGCAGTCTCTTTCGCACGTTGCGGGCAAATGGGCAATTGTATGAGGTGGATATATCGTCCACACGCATGGTGCCGGGATCTGTTTTGCCACCTGCCCCCATACTGCTTATCAGTCGCTGACCATGCTCCACACAACCACGGATAAGGTATACCTTCGGACTAATGCTGTCTATACAGTCCATCACATAATCGAATTTGTTCGATGAAACCAGCTCCATTGTGTGTTCCGGACGCTGAAAGGAAGAGAGAACCTGCAGGTTCAGGTTGGGATTGATATCGTGCATGCGTGCTGCCATCAATTCTGCTTTTTTCATTCCAATGGTGCTGCTGAGTGCGGGTAACTGCCGGTTTTTATTGGTTACATCCACAATGTCGCCGTCTACGATGGTGAGATTTCCCACACCAGCCCGGCATACAAATTCTGCAGCATAGGAGCCTACACCACCCAGTCCCACGATAAGCACACGGCTATTGTGCAACTTTTCCAGTTGTTCTCTGCCTATCAGTAGTTCAGTGCGTTCGAGCCATCCAAAGTCAGGTTCCATAAGGCTGCGAATTTACGGCATCCGTTTCAGCCTTTACATTTGCAAACGATGGCTGGTAAAAAACGCAGCGCAGGTTTGTTGTTGATTGCGACACTGGTGGTGTTGCTCTGTTTGGGTCTGGTCCTGTTCCGCGGCTATTGGTGGCATGCATTGGGCGGACCCTTGCCGGCCGGTGCGCAGGGGCCGGAGGCAGTGATAGAGAACTATGGTGATGAAATCCTCAGCGAGGCACGCCGCTACAGGATTTCACCTGAGTATTTGGCAGCACTGTGTTTGCTGGAGTGCGGCGGACGAAAACCAGCACCGGAACGGTACGAAAAGCATGTATATGCCCGGCTGAAAATGGTACAATTGGGCCTTCGCAACAATTATGAACACGTAAAACGAAGCCATCTTAAAGACGCCGGAGACGAAGCACTGCAAAACCTGGCCAGCAGTTGGGGCCCTTTTCAGCTTATGGGGTACAAATGCCTGCTCTATGACATCAATATTCAGCAATTGCGTGGGCAAGAGTCCGTGCACTGGGGTGTGAAATGGATAACTGAGAACTATGGCAGTTATCTGAAAAAAGGGGATTATAAAAGTGCGTTTCACATTCACAATTGTGGGACTCCCTGGCCAGCAAACAACAAGCCCCGAACCCACGATCCCAAATATGCTGAAAACGGGTTGAAATGGATGAACTGGTTTAAAGGGAAGTTATAAGCTTTTATTTCTGTCAGGGCCACATCAGGAATCTGACAGGATTATGAATCTTTTTATACAGACCTTTGCCGGGATGTTGCGTTCGTTTCTTTTTGTGTGTTGTTTATCGGCTGTGGCCATTGCTGCGCAATCGCCGGCACCTGTTCCGGAATCAGACCACCTTTCGGCCATCACCCGTATGTATTTGCAAAGCCTGGATACACGTCTTTTTCCTGAGGATTCGAACGGAAAAATACCGGCCGTGTTGCAATTGCAAAACAGCACAGTTCCTGTTCCGTCTGCGGCTGGTCGTGGAAATCGCATAGGCAACCTGTATACCTGCAGGATAAACCGGAACAACATCTACAGCCTGTTGGCAGAACCCGCAGTAGAATACATAGACGTCTATGGCAGACTGAATGCAAGCCGCACGCAGAATGACACAGCACGCATTCACAGCCATGTAAATGAGGCACAGGCAGGCCTTTTGAACGGATTGCCGGACAATTATATGGGCAAAGGAGTGATTGTAGGAATCATAGATATTGGTTTCCAGTCAGACAATCCCACTTTTTTCGGCACCGACGGCACCACCTACCGGGTGAAACGCTGGTGGCACCAGTCTGCTACTCCAGGCCCGGCACCGGCAGGATACAGTTATGGAACAGAGCAGACGCAGTCTGCAGCGATACAGGCAACCCAGGATGAAGATGGCCTTCACGGAACCCATGTGGGTGGAATTGCAGCAGGCAGCGGATTCAGCACACCTGCGCTGAAATACCGGGGCATGGCTCCGGAATCCGATCTGGTTTTCGTAACCATTAAATATGCCAATGATACACTGAATGGCAGCGCCAAAGGCGATCATATCGTAGCCAACCCCTCTATTTTGGATGGTTTCAGGTATGTGTTTGATTACGCCACCGCACAGAACAAACCTGCTGTTTGCAACCTCAGCTGGGGCATGCATACCGGCCCCCATGATGGCACTTCGCTGTTTGACAAAGCGGTGGAGCAACTCACAGGTCCGGGAAAAATAGTGGTTGGAGCCAATGGCAACGATGCCGGCAACCAGATGCACTGTATGGCTGATTTGAACAGCGATACCGCTTATACTTTCATCATAGACCGCAACCGCAAAGACTATTCAAAAGAAAACGTGTATTGCGACATGTGGGGCAGCCCCGGCAAAGCATTGGGCATCAACCTGACGCTATTTGATACACTGGGTGCTGAAATTTTACAAATCCCCTTTACTTATGCCAGTTCAAACAAAGTGGTGAAGGGAATGAAAGCCAATGGCACCGATACGCTTTGGTATACCTTCAGTTGTCTGGGTTCCTATGTGAACAATGGCAAACCGAATATTCTCGTAATGGCCGAAAGCAGCAACAGTGCGAAACTGCGCATCCGCATGGGAATAACCGGAGAGGGCACTGTACATGGCTGGAACAGTGGTCAGGCCTACCGGTGGACGTCTGGCAGTTTTCTGGCAAAGGTTTTAGGCAATGACCACAGTGGCAAGTATCTGGATGGCACACAGGCCTATACAGCCGGCGAAAACGGAGGTACCGGCAAAGCAACCATCAGCGTAGGGGCCTATGTAAACCGCAACAACTGGTACGATGCAGGAGGTACCTACAGAGCTCAGAACTGGCTGGTGCCTGGCGAAGTCAGTGGATTCAGCAGCCGCGGGCCTGCAGCCGACGGACGTCTGAAACCGGATATCTGTGCACCGGGACAGCTGGTGGGATCTTCGGCCCACCGCAGGCAATATCCCGGCTGGTTAGCGGACCTAACCACATATAAAAGTACTTTTCAAGGCAATGAAAACTACTGGGTACTGCTGAATGGTACAAGCATGGCAGCGCCCCATGTGGCCGGAGTAGTTGCTCTGGTATTGCAGGCAGCTCCCAAACTCAATCCGGAGCAGGTAAGACTGGTTTTGGGCCTTACCGCCACCCGCGATGCACTCACAACAGCAGACAGCAATATCCACTATGGCAGGGGCCGGGTTAATGCCTTTGAAGCAGTAAAACTGGCTGTACAACTCAATAAACTACAGGTTCAACAGCCTTCAAAAGACGCATCCTGGGTTTACCCAAATCCGGCCTCGGGCGATTTGTACATTCACACTGGCACCAGCCAATCAGGAGAATTGGCGCTGATAAATCCTCAGGGCAGGGAAGTATCCCGTTTGCCATTTGCCGCGGATGCGACCGGAATGGCAAAGATTTCTGTGAGAAACATGGCTCCGGGCGTGTATTTCTACCGCCTTAGCAATACACAGACGATAAGTAACGGCAGTATAGTGATTATGCCTTAGAAACAGAGGCCAGATAGTTCAGGAACGAATTTACGTGCCTGTCTTTTTTGCTGGGGTAGATGTCCTTGATGGTCACCATGATTCCGGTTTCCTCCACACCTCCGAAATGGTCATTCACCGAGGTTCCGAAGGTGCGCATGGTGGGGCTCAGGTTCATGTAACTGTTGAACAGGGGGGGGATGTTTTCCCCCAGATGCCTCACCGCCTGGTTAAGCACAGCGTGCCCTTCTTTGTACGCCAGTCCCTGAAGGCTTTCAATAAATGCGGTGCAATCTGTTTCAGGTATCAGTTTGTGTGGGATGTCCACCAGTTGGTCCCTGTCGGGAAAATAGTGGTGCATGAACGAAAGTATATAATCCCTGGCCACACGGTTGAAATGGGTGTACATGGTGATTTTGCCAAAGAAATACTCCATTTCAGGGTGCAGTACCACCAGTGCTCCCAGTCCGTCCCAGAGGTTGTCGAGACTGAACAACCCTTTGCGGTTTTCGGCACTCGGCTGGTACTGTGGTTGCACAAAACTACGTCCCAGTTCTATCGTTAAAGGAAAAAACTCTGATTTAAGCCGCTGGCTGTAGTTGAATATCTCAGTGGTACTCAGATGGTAATTGCCTGTCTGGTCCTGGGCCTCACGACAAAGCTTAAAGCGGTAGCCACCTACAATCTGTTCATCGCGGGGATTCCATACAATCAGTTGATCGTAGGCGAATGGCCCCGTGTCAAACTCATCCACATCTACCGGCTTGCCGGTGCCACCGCCGGCCACACGGAAAGCTTCTTCCCGCAGCCGGCCCACCTCTTGCATCAGCGCATGGGCGTTGTTGCCATTGAAAATATAGATTTCATTCCCAATGTTGTTCGTAGGCCGGATAAAATGCGCAGGATTCAGTTCCTGTTTGAGTAAGTTTCGGTCTGTTGGAGCAGCAATGGGTTCCATGCAATCGGGGCACAATTTAGGCAGAAACCCGAAAATGGCCAAAAAACAGGCTGATTACTGTGTCTGAATATACGTTTCGAAGTCGGCTCCGGGGTTCTTTTCCAGCAGATACACAAAGTCACGCAGCAGTTGAGCCCACGCTTCCTGACTGTGTCTGTGGTCAAAGGTTTCCGCCGGAATGGGCTTGCCAAAAGTAATCTGAACTTTTTTCCCTTTCTGACGAAACATTTCATCCACCAGAAAAAACATTTCAATATTGGCTTTTATCCCTAATCGCTTTCTCCACAAAGCCAGGTTGTAAAACCGGTCTGAATTGTGACCATGGATATGCGTGGGAATCACAGGCAGGTTGTTTTTTATGGACCGGCTGATGAAACTTTTAGACCATGGCAGGTCTTTGATGTTTCCGCCTTGCTTGCGGCTGCACAGTCCGGCCGGGAAAATCAGGACAAGCTTGCCACTGGAATAGGTTTCTTCCACCCGTTGCAGACTTTCTCTGGCAGTGCGGCCTACCTTGTTTACGGGTATAAACACGGTTTGAAACTGGGGCAGATTCATCAATATGTCATTTACGATGAACCTAACATCCGGGCGCACTTTGGCGGCTTCTATCAGCAGCATCATGCCGTCGAGCCCACCCAGGGGATGATTGCTTGCAATGATGGCTCCGCCGGTTTCAGGGATATGCTGTTTGCCATGGCTTGTCAATTTTGCACCCATCAGGTCAACCACATGGCTGGCAAATGCTGCTCCTTCCAGGTTTCCATGGTGCAGCAATACTTCGTTGATTTCTGCTTCATGCAGTGTTCTCTTTACCCAGCGCATAATGAAACCTGGAATCAGGCGGGCCAGGCCGGGATTCTTTTCCCTGAGAACTTTTGCTACATCTATTTGTGAAGGAGCCTTTGCTGTCATGCGCTTGCAAATCTACCAGTAAACCGGATGAAACCGCACACCTTCGGGCTTGTTAAACTCCAGTGCTGGCATGGGAATTCGCACCCTGTCTGTTACGAAACACAGAAAACGCACAAGGCTGTTGCGGCTTTGTACATACCCAAAAGAAATGCTGGGGGAAATAAAATATTGCCGGTAACGTGCAACAGAGCTGTAGTCGTGTGTCAGTCCGTTGTCGTCAACCCACACATTGTCGTGCCCGCCGAGCATGCCATTTGCCCCGTATCCCACAGAGAATCCCAGCCATTTTGGCCACCACCCGGGTCTTACCTGCATGCGCTGGGGATTCAGATCTACCCAGTACGTTTGTCCGTTATAATCTTTCAGCACCCTTTCCGCAAATGTGCTTCCAAACATGGTGGGCCTGATGGGTGCAATGGGTGTGGCGCGGAAACTGATACGGAACGGGATACGGGGTCTTCCCCAGCGGTAGGATTGCCACAGGGCAAAACCCACACCTGCTGTATTGGCCACCAGATCGCCGGCACTGGCTCCCCATTGGGCACTTCGGCCATCCTGCCATTCTATCAGTCCCTGAAAGGCAAATGTGATGCCGGCGGCATACAGGGCACTTTTTTGGCGGTTATATCCGGCATAGCGAAAGGCCGAGGCCCCGTTTACCGTCATAAAATAACTCCACCACGCATGTCCGGCTTTGTCCATCTGCAGCCATTCTGCATTGTCATTCAGCCAGTGAAATTTGCTTTTGGGGTACTTGCTGTACCAGGTGCTGTATAAAAAGGTGTGCGTGCCGGCAATACCCGCTGCTCCTATGCTCCACACTGCAGGTTTGCGCCAGCGGGGAACGCCTGTACTGTCGCTGTTTTCAGCTTTCAGATTCCCCGGAATCAAGGCTGCGGAAAGTATGGTCAGAATCACCCCCAATACAGATTTCCGGCAGCAATGAATACCGGTATTTCTGCTAGGCCATTTCAAGTCTGTATGTCTGTTCAGGAAAGAATGTGGGCTTTAACTGCCTCAAGAATAGCAAACGAAGTTGCAGAATCTCTGGCTTCTGCATACACGCGCAGCACTGGTTCTGTACCACTGGGGCGTATCATGACCCATTCCCCGCCGGGCAAGTGAAATTTATAACCGTCCAGGTCTTCTACCCTTTGCACGGAGTAGGAGCCAAATGATGTGTAGGCTCCTTGTTTACAGGCGCCAACAATCTTTTCTTTTTGTGCCTGTTCCAGGTGTAAGTCGTAGCGTTCAACTGCAAATGAGCCGGTAACCGAATATAAGTCACTGATCAGCTCACTTATTTTTTTACCGGTTTTGGCCATGTATTCCATCAGTACAAGACCCATCCATATGCCATCCCTCTCCGGAATATGCCCCTTAATTGCAATCCCTCCGCTTTCTTCGGCACCTATGAGCACATCGTCGGTAACCATATACTCACATATATATTTAAATCCTATTTTGGTGGTAATGGTTTCGAGTCCTTTGTGTCTGCTCAGGTCGCTTACCTTGTCGCTTACACTGAAACTTTTTACGATTTTGCCACTCATGCCTTTATGTGTCGTCAGGTATTCCATCAGCAACATTATCAGGTGGTGGCTGTCTATAAACCGCCCCTGTTCATCAAAAAATCCAATGCGGTCTGCATCTCCGTCGGTAGCCAGTCCGCAGAGGTAGCGATCCGATTCCTGAATCATGGCTGCGATTTCGGGCAGGTTTTTCAGTATCGGTTCCGGCGCACGGTCCATAAAACCGGGATTGTATTCTGCATGCATTAATGTGGCTTTGGGAAACAACCTGCGTATCACATTTTGTCCGGCACCGTACATGGCATCATATACCAGGCTTTCCGATGCCTTTTCCAGAGCCGCCATATCAAAGCTGTTTCTCACATGGTCCAGATACATGTTCTCCAGGTCGCAATATTCCACCATTCCTGCATCCAGCCAATGCTGCAAAGGCAGGGCAGGGGCTACTTCAGTTGCGGGTATGTGCGATTCCACCGCTTCAATCACGGCGGGTGAAGCCGGGCCTCCATAACCTGCCTTTATTTTGTATCCGTTATAAGAGGGAGGGTTGTGGCTTGCAGTGAGTATGATACCTGCGGTACAACCCAGATTGCGGGCACCCAGCGATACCATGGGTGTGCTTACAAAACCGGTAGATAGGTGTACCTTTATTCCCATGGCTGCGAGTATTCCAGCCGTTTCCCGCGCAAACATGAGTCCGCCGAACCGGCAATCGTAACCCACAACCACGCTGGGTTCGGCCTGTGTTTCTTTCAGCCAGGTGCCGGTGGCCTGTGCCACACGTCTTACATTCGCTGTGGTAAAATTGTCGGCTATAATCTCTCTCCAGCCGTCTGTTCCAAATTTAATCGTATACATCTTGTCCTTCTTGTTCAATAAAATTTAACATACCGGCTTACCTGCGTCCAGCTGTATTTCTCCAGGGCTTTCAGAAACTTGGGTGAGTCCGTGTCCGTAATAAAAGTGCTGTTCATTCGCAACAATGTGTAACGGAAAGCTTTTTCCTTCAGCACATCTTCCACCGTTTTAAAGTTGTACAATACACCCCAGTTCAGCACCACGTCCAGACCTACAGGATCCAGGGGTTTATTATTCACATAAATCACCAGGTTTTGTACTTTGTAATCTACAAATCCCGGTTTTTTCTCCCATATTTCGTTCACTTCAATCCGTGTAACAGAAACTTCACTTTTAAAATTTTTGTAATCGAAGTATTTATCTCCACCTATGTTAAGCAAAACTTCCCGGTTCTGGTTCAGAAATTCCTGCAGATTGGCAAAGAGAACATTGCCGATTTCTTTGGTATCATCCAGGTCTGGTTCTATCAGATACTGGATGTATTTATTGGTGGGTATGCGGTACAGTCCTTCCACTTCCCGCTTGCTGAAAAAGGCCTTGTCGCGGATATCCAGCGATTCTTCCGGCTTGTTTGTAAACTTTTTACGGCCAAATTGCACCAGATTGAAATTGTAATTGCGGCTGTACAAGGCCTGAGAGTATGTAAGCCTTGCCGGACCATTCACATTGGTGGGCATATCCGTATTGCTCAGTATGCTCCATACCTCGGCCAGGTCACAATATCCATAACTTACTTTGCCCTGTTTTCCATCGTTGATAAACGATATGCCCACAATTGTAAAGGAGGTGCGCCTGCGGGTGCTGCTCCAGAATTCGTGCAGGAAAATATTCTGGCTTTTATTAAATTTAGTACCGCTGCTGTTCTCAATGGCCTGCAGGGTGGCAGCGGTTATCCGGGTGCTTTTGCGGGGGGAATCCCACAAGGTTACGCGTTCCTGCAATATGAGATCGTAAAACAGGTTCTGCAGTTCATACACGATGTTGAAGCCCATGGTATCACTTTGCCTGCTAACGTTCATATTTACAAGTGCAGGCACATCCGTATAGGCTGTGACTTTGGTGGCACAAAGCAGCAACAGCGGTATGAGGAATTTGCTTTTCATGCTCATGCAAAGGCGTTTTCACCGGTTACATCCATCCCGGTTATCAGCAGGTGAATGTCGTGTGTGCCTTCGTAGGTAACCACCGATTCCAGGTTCATCATATGGCGCATAATCGGGTATTCACCGGTTATACCCATTCCACCCAGCATCTGCCGTGCTTCCCGACCGATTTTCAGGGCTATTTCCACATTGTTCCTTTTTGCCATACTGATCTGTGCCGGAGTCGCTTTCCCTGCATCCATGAGCTGTCCCAGCCGCCATACCAGCAGTTGTGCTTTGGTGATTTCGGTAATCATTTCAGCCAGTTTCTTTTGTTGCAACTGGAATCCTGCTATGGGTCTGCCAAATTGGATGCGTTGCTTGGAATAACGCAGTGCCGTGTCGTAACAATCCATGGCGGCACCAAGAGCTCCCCAGCTGATACCATATCGTGCACTGTTCAGGCAGGTAAGCGGACCTTTTAATCCTTCCACGCCGGGCAACAGATTCTCTTTGGGTACTTTTACGTCCTGAAATACCAGTTCGCCGGTAGCACTGGCACGCAGACTCCATTTGTTATGGGTTTCGGGTGTGCTGAATCCTTCCATGCCGCGTTCTACGATCAGTCCGCGTATTTTTCCTTCCTCATTCTTTGCCCATACCACCGCGATATCAGCAAACGGGGCATTGCTGATCCACATTTTGGCTCCGTTCAGCAAATAGTGGTCTCCCTTATCGCTGAAGTTTGTGGTCATCCCTCCGGGATTGCTTCCATGATCGGGCTCAGTAAGTCCAAAGCAACCCATCATTTCGCCTGTGGCCAGTTTGGGCAGGTATTTGCGTTTCTGCTCCTCGCTGCCAAATTTGAATATGGGATACATGACCAGCGAGCCCTGCACACTGGCTGTGCTGCGTATACCGCTGTCGCACCGTTCCAGTTCCATCATAATCAGGCCATAGGTGGTATAGTCCATGCCACCACATCCGTATTCGGCAGGCAACTGTGGGCCAAAGGCCCCCGCAGCACCCAGTCCGGGGATAATGTGGTGGGGAAACTCTGCCCGCTGGGCATGGTACTCTATGATGGGGGAAAGGTCTTTCTTTACCCAATCCCGCACAGAGTCGCGCACCAGTTTTTGTTCTTCGGTAAGCAGGTCATCTACCCCATAATAATCGGGCGCTGTGTAACGGTCTTTGCCGCGGTTTGCCGCCAACAATTCTTCTACTGTGTGTTTTTCCATGCGTTAAATTGGGCTGCAAAGGTAAAGACTTGTTTTTTTGCGTGCTGATTTCACATGGAAATGTTTACCGTATTTGTAAAAGAGCAGCGTATACTGGCCCGCACCGGCTGGTACGCCGATGAAAGAGCCAACGGGGTACCCCTGTCCATCTCTGTAGATGTGGAACTCCGTCCATCGCAAAAAAGTGATGAACTGAACTCTACATTGAATTATACCGATCTGGTAGACGCCATTAGGGCAGAAGCGAAGGTGGAATACAATCTTTTGGAAACCCTGGCACAGGCCATTGCAAGCCGCCTGCAACAGCAGTTTCCGCAGGTTTGTAGTCGCATTTCTGTTGAAATTTGTAAAAAAAATGTACCCCATTCCGGCTTCGATGCCAACCATTGTGGCGTTCGTTACGTCATTGAGTTGTAATACCATGTCAGAATCCATTCCATCCGCACTCCGGAATCCATATTTTTGTTCCCGATTCATGAGAATTTTATTGCTCTTCACTGTCTTTTTTACTGCCGGCATACTGCATGCACAAACTCCCTCCATATATGGCTGGGTTCAGGATTCCGCCACTGGCGAGGTGATTGGTGAAGCCATCATTGCAGATTCCGGCACCTTACAGTCCACCTACTCCAATCCGGCTGGTTATTTCAGCATGGGTCTGAGTTCGGGCAAACATATATTGGTTTACAGTGCAACAGGATACCGGCCTGTGGTGCAATACACAGATGTTTATCATCCGGTAGAAGTCCATATCCGGCTGTCACCCATTTCGGGATACGAAAACGATACGTTCTCCCACAGGCAGCACACATTGTTCGATAACCGCAGTTCGCACACCAGTCCCGCAGCACAGCAGGTGCTTGAAATGCCAGCCATCCTCAGCAATCCGGACCCCGTTAAACTGCTGCAGTTTATGCCTGGGGTAAACGGCGGTATTGAAGGCCTGAGTGGCATGTATGTGCGCGGGGGCAATGCAGACCAGAATCTGCCGGCCATGGAAGGGTTGCCGCTTTACGGCACCGGACATTTATTCGGCTTTCTCAGCGGGTACAATCCCGAGCAGGTGCGCACCATGGAGTTTTATCGCGGTGTGGCTCCGGCCCGTTATGGCGGCAGGGCCGGTGCTGTGCTGGATGTGCGCCTCAAAGACGGGGACCGCAACGGCTGGAATACCACCTACGACCAGAATCTGCTCACCTTTGGCCTGAACGCAGATGGACCTGTAAACCGCAAAGGCACCACCACGCTGGCTTTGGGCATTCGCCGCAGTTGGCTGGATGTATTCCGTTTCGGCACCCCTCAGAACAACCTGGGCTATAACCTGCACGACCTGAATGGGAAACTGGTATTTCGCCCCAATCCCCGGCAGCAAATCAGCATATGGGCATACAATGGCCGTGACAAATTCAGGCAAAATGCCAACCTTTCCGAAGTGGACAGCCTGAACCGGACAGTGACACTGGAATCAAAAATCAGTCTGGCCTGGCAGAATACCCTTACCGGAATTACCTGGTCGCGCCTTTTCAAACCCGGTTTGTATGGCACCTTCTCGGCCGGCATGAGCCGCTACACCTATGCGCTGCCGTTGAAACTGCACAACAGTGTTACCGATGATACCAGTTTCCGGGAAATAGAGATAGAACTGGATCAGCGCAACAACATCACCGACTTCAATGCCCGTGCCGATTTTGAGCAGAATATCAGTGGCACCATCAACCTGCGTTATGGGGCGGATGTGACCTTACACCGGTTTAAACCCAATACACAGAAAATCTTTTTCAGCAGAAACGGCAGTGCAGTGCTCGACAGCACATACGGGCAGGACAACATCAACAGTGCCATAGAGTCGGCAATATATGGTGAATGGGAAAGCGACCTCGGCTCTGGTTTGAAGTTAAATGCCGGTGGCAGGGTATGGTTATTTTCAGTTGCCGGTAAAACCTTCATACGGCCAGAGCCGCGTATCATGTTAAGTCAGATCTTGCAGGGACAAAAGGCCATTAAACTGGCTTTCGGTATGAGCAATCAGGGGGTACACCAACTCAGCAGTGTAAATGGCAACCTGCCCAGCAATGTATGGTTTCCCAGTGGTGGTAAAATTCTGCCCCAACAAAACATGCAGGTCACCGCCGGCTTTTATCAGCCCTGGAAACACGGGCTGGAATTCAGTGTAGATGCTTATTTCAAGCAGATGCAGAACGTCATAGACCTGAACGGGCAGGATGAGGGCAATCTCGCACTGCGCTACTGGGAAGAAATGGTGGCTCAGGGCAAAGGCACTGCATATGGGGTAGAGGGCATGGTGATGAAGAAAACCGGCCGTCTTTCCGGCATGGCTTCTTATTCCTGGGCGTATTCCACCCGCAGGATTGCCGACATCAACTTCGGCAAGACCTATCCTTTCCGCTGGGACCGCCGGCACAAAATCGCCATGCAGGGGGTTTACCACTTCAGCGGGAATTTCTACCTCAACTTCGGACTGGTGCTGATGAGTGGCAATGCAGTAACCGTACCTACCGGCCGGTATGTAGCCGCAGATGGCACATTTGTCTATGATTACACCGACAAGAACAATTACCGCATGCCCTGGTACCGTCGGGTAGATGTTGGGTTTTCCAAGAAAATTAAACCCTATGAAGACCGTGGGTTCGATGACTACTGGGGCATCAATCTGTACAACGTCTCCAGCTTCCGCAATCCGCTGTTTATCACCGTTCGCTTCAACAACGACATAGACAAGATACCCACTTTGTATGGCGTGAGTTATTTCCCCATTGTTCCATCCATCTTCTACCGCGCCGTTTTTTAATTGTATCCAGCAGTATGAAATCCATTCCATTCACTATCGCCGCCTGTATCGTTCTGCTCGCAGGTGCACTCACATCGTGCGAGACAGAGCTGGACATGACCGGCATCGAACTGAACCGCAGGCTGGTCGTAAACGCCCTGATCAATGACAAAGACCAGCTTTCCATTTCGGTGAGCAACACCGTAGGGATTCGCGAAAACACAAAACCCGGACCATTGCAGGGCGCAACTGTGCGGGTAAAAGACCAGTTTGGCAACAGCACGCCTTTTTCTTTCAACCTGGCTACCAACCGCTACGAAGGGGGAATAGTGGCACAGGCAGGCAGGTATTACAGGGTAGAAGTGTCGGCACCGGGTTATACCGATGTGTGGGCTGAACTTACCATGCCACAGCCCGGCTCCTTCCAGAAGAGCAACTGGCGGGACAGCACGGGGCTTGATAGTTTTAACTTTCCTACAGGCACGCTTACGGTTAATCTCAACGACCCGGGTGGGCAGAGCAATTACTACCGCATCACAATATTGTACTGGGATATTATCAGCGCAGAGTGGAAAAGCCTGAGTCCGGCCACCAATGATGCTGAACTCGAACAGGATGGCATTCCCACGGATGATGGGGGATACGTAATCAGTGACCGTACCTTCAACGGGAAAAAGCGCAGTTTCGGGTTTATCACCCCGTTTGGCTATAGCGGACAAACACCGAAATTCCTGGTGATTACCGAAAGCCTGAGTGAGGAGTACTACAAGTATTTCAAAAGTTTGCGCGATTACCAGAATCCGGGAGGTGTATTTACCGAGTTCACTCCGGTCTTCAGCAATGTGAAGAACGGGGTAGGGGTATGGGCCGGCAGCACCATCTTCCGCGATACCATTCAGTAAACCCACTTTTGGAAAAACTTTTTTTCAAATTGTTTTTCCTGAGAAAAATTCATTCTATATTTGCAGCCCCGTTCAGGGATACAAAAGTGGGCTTAGCTCAGCTGGTTCAGAGCATCCCGACTAATGAGTCGGGAGGGTCAGCGGTTCTAAACTCATTGAAATAAAAGGGGGCTTAGCTCAGCTGGTTCAGAGCATCTGCCTTACAAGCAGAGGGTCGGCGGTTCGAACCCGTCAGCCCCCACCACCAAAACCTCGTGCAAGCGGGGTTTTTTGTTTTTAATGGCTTGCCACTTTTACATACTTTATTCTGTTACCCAGGATAAATATTATTTAGGTTATACCTGCGATGAACTTGCAGAAAGGCTTCGCAAA
>JAEUUL010000012.1 GCA_016787485.1 Bacteroidota bacterium | reverse complement strand
GGATAAATATTATTTAGGTTATACCTGCGATGAACTTGCAGAAAGGCTTCGCAAACACAACAGCAATCACAAAGGATTTACCGGTAGTCAGGCTGATTGGAAAATAGTCTATAGCGAAGCCTTTTCGTCCAAAACAGAAGCCTATGCCCGGGAAAGGCAGGTGAAATCGTGGAAAAGCCGCAAACGGATTCAGGCGCTGATTGCTGGTTCAGAGCATCCCGACTGACAAGTCGGGAGGGTCGGTCCCGATGCTACAATCGCGGGTCAGCCCCCACCACCAAAACCTCGTGCAAGCGGGGTTTTTTTGTTTTCACAACGAGTGAGTGTAAAAGGCATCTCCGCAGAAATGCCGATCTGCGGATGCCCACGGATATGGGAGTAATCATTATCTCGCCATAGGTTCTATCTGCTTCCTCCGTTTCTCTGTGTTTTGTTTTCTATTCTGTGCTCATACACTTGTATCTGTTAAAATTAAATGCAGTGGCAACCAGATATATTTGGATCAGACATGAGTAACCTATTTTTGTAATTGTACACCCCATGCATTTCAGAGGACATCTGCTTTTTTGGTTTTTGGTGACATCAACCCTGCATGCCCAGCAGTTTACTGTGGGTGTCGGGCATATAGAATGTATCAACAGCGGACTGCAGTACCGCATTACAAAAAAAATACACGGTCTTAGCACTGCGGGAGTGAATCTGTTTAACCATAACACAACCCTGTGTATTACTCAAAAATTTATCAGTCCTTTATTTGCTCAAAAATTCGCAGACCAAAGCGGAAAATTGGGTTGTTCTCTGCACATCAGTGGTTGGTATTATAACAATGCGAGCAATCGATTTATCAACCTGTCTTTCGGTCCGGAATTGCAATGGATACAAAAATTCAGCAACGGCAGTCTGGCATTGTATGGAGGAATGCTGTGGAACAATGTCCCTTATTATCAGCGCAAAACTTTTGAGAATGTAGGTTGGCCCAATAACTGGCAACCTTCTTTTGGCGCCCGCTGGCATTTTAAATCAAAGCAAAAATGAGGTCTGTTTTTTTGTTCTGTGTTGTTATGCTGTTATCCACATGCAGCAAAATAAAATATTATCCCGATGTAAAACTGAATCCACTTTCCTGCGACATCGCACACCGTGGAGGCAGAAACAATACTTTTCCGGATAATACGCTTGCAGGATGCAAAGCAGCGCTGGCTATGCATGATGGAGTGGAAGTAGACATTCAAATCAGCAAAGACCGCAGCATCTGGCTCAGTCATTCGGTTGAAGCTACGGATGGTTTCACGTCCGTGGGTTGTTTTCCCGAACTGCGCGATGAAGAAATTGAAGGGATTGATTCTGCAGATGGAAATCCGGTGAAATACTCAAAGTTGGAGGACTTGATCGCATGGATGGCCGCAAATGCTCCGAACAAGTATCTCTGTGTAGATTTGAAAGGCTGGGTGCCCTGCAGCGGAAATCACCTTGACATTGATGGTATGATGCGCCTTGAAGCGGAAATTGTGGCTCAATTGGGGAAGAAGTACCTGTTTGACAAACAAATACTTATTGAAACAGAAACCATTACCACACTGGCCCAGGCGCGTAAATTTTCAGATGAAATAGGATTGTACCTTAACAATTATGGGAAACTGGAAAAAGGTATGCTCATGGCTCTCAAATACCGTTTGCATGGAATTTCTTTTAAAGCCAATTTTGGAGACAGCCTGAGCCGGGAATATGTGGATCTGTACCATAAAAAAGGACTTCGGATCATAGCATGGAATCTGCGCAATCCGGCTGACTTAAATCAGATGCGCAACATGGGAATCGATTTTATTGAATATGATTTTCCGTGATAATTTAAGATCTGTGGATCATTCAACCCCGCTTCTCCACAAAATACATTTCAATCTCACCTTTCCCTTGGCAGCTATTTTTCCGCGGGATTCAAAAGCAAACTGCTCTTCGGTTTTTATCTGTGCAAAGGTGCTGCCGCTGATGTTTACCTTTCCCACTTCACCCGATGATTCCATGCGACTGGCGGTGTTCACGGTGTCTCCCCAAATATCATAGCTGAACTTTTTCACGCCCACGATTCCGGCAACTACCGGTCCGGTATGAACCCCAATGCGAATCTCAAAGTATGGTTGTTGTGCAGCCTGTTTATTGGCTTTACCCCGCAGCATGAATTCTTTGATTTCCAGCGCAGCTGCGACTACGTCCTGTGCATATTTTATCAGTCTGTTCGCTTTGAGGGTATCGTCTTTCACGCGGCGAAGCACCCCGTAGGTGGAGTCCTTTGCCAATGGGGCGGGTATGGGCTGCGCCAGTCCTGCATGGACTATGAACAGCCCTAACAGCCAGCAGCCGATAATTCTTGCTGGCTTAATCCATATAACAAAGCGGTTGTTTTGAAATGAATCATCTGTTTTCATGCTACTTTCCTTTTTCAGGTGATTTTTAAAAAGTAAAATATTTACGGATAATCATCTGCTGACCTGAAGGATTACGGTTTCAAAACAGAAACACCCGTCCGAACGGTTGGCCGGGCGGGCTTGTCGAAAGATGTCACCTTGCTATAGTCAGGAGCAACGCCTCCTGGAGCCCGTCCGAACGGTTGGCCGGGCATGCTTGTCGAAAGGTGCTTACCCTGGAAAACTTGTTTTCGGGGTTAATAATCCCGGGCTACGCCCCGGGGCTCATAGTCCGGAGCAGCGCCTCAGGGTTAATAATCCCGGGCTACACCCCGGGGCTCATATTCCGGGGCAACGCTTCTTGAAAGCCCGGCGTAAGGCACTCACCAGCCCGCCATTCCTGCGTATTGCCTCGCCATAGTGCTAAGCCGGATAATTAAACGTACCTTTGAATCTTAATATCTACAAAATATACATGGCAAAATCAGGTAACAGTTTTCAGAAAAAGCAGCTTGCTGACCAAAACAGAAAAAGACAAAAAGAGAAATTTGAGAAAAAACTGGAAAAGAAAAACAAGCCGACTGAAAACTGGGAAGACATGATTATGTATGTAGATGAGAATGGCAATTTTACCAAAACGCCTCCTGCGCCGAAACCTGTAGAATCGGAGTAAGTCAGCCCCTCAATCCTTCGTTTTTAGTTCATTCATTTCTCAACGGGATTTCACCGCTTTGTCCTTAACTAAATGGGCGGGGCCATGCTTATCTGTAGTGTATATCCGGTTTGATTTCCGCACACAACAGGCTCCGGGTCTTCCCTTACCGCCTATTTAATCAGCACAAGCTGACTGTCCTGCAGCGCCACGACCGCATGTTTCACCAGGGGCTCTATGTGCATTGAATCTCCGCTTTCCATTTTCATTTTCAAACCATTTTCGTTTTCAAAAACGACTTCTCCCGTTACACAGATCAGCAAAGCCGGAATTTTTGTTTCGTGTTCCTTCAGCATTGCATCCTTTTGTATCTGCAGAGAAGTTACAGTGCCTTCTCCTCTGAAAATGGTTTTTGCTGAAACGGGTTGTTCCGATGGGTGATTATTTTTTAAGTTCATTTTTTTGATGAATGATGAAATGGGCTATCCATGCAAAAATGGCTGTCAGTGAAATTCTGAATAGCATGGCGCCTACCGTTTTGGTCTCATGGATTCCACCCTGTTGAATATATATCAAAAATGCCAGAAGCGTGAGCAACAATAGCAATGTATCCATCGTCAGCAGCAACCGGGTCCATTTTTTCAGAAACAAAAAGCCAAAAGCAGCAATCAGGTAAATTATGCTGCTCAGAAAGTTTGCCCAGACCACAAACAGCACATAATTGCCTTCTTTTTCTCTGATATGAAACAAGTCGAGAATGACAGACAGGCTGAGAAACAGCGTGAGCAACCCGAAACCAGATAAAATAACGGCCGAAATGTGGCGAATGACGATGTACCTATTCGGACTGTTCATGTGTTTGTTTCATATTCCAGAATGCGATGCCCAGCCAAACCACGGAAACCGTCATTGTAACGGCACCGATGAGTACAAAAACAGGCGGCATGCCGAAATAGACTTCTGTGAGTATACCCATGGGCATAAGCAAGCCGGCAAGTGCCAACCGGGAAATGGTCTTCACATTGCGGAGTTGATGGTTGAACCTGATGAGCAGGTAGCCAATGAGGATATTTAAAAAGGCAAACAGATTGCCGTGTACATGTGCCAGGCGCGCTTCAAAATGTTTGCCTGTTGAGTAGGCGTTTGCCCATTCTTCTTTGCCAGGGGCAAAATCCCGCAGATAGATCAGGAGAAATCCATAGGCCATAAACAGGCCCATCGTGAGAAAGCCGATGGCAATGTTGTTTTTACCGTTCATTTTATGGGTGTTTTTGGTTTGATGATTTTTTTTTATCGCATTGGAACTCTGCACTGTCTGTCCTTTTTTCGTTTGGTTTTCAGCAGCCTCTTTACCTTTTGGTAATGATTTTCTGCGTTGCCTTTTCATACGGGGTTTCTATACGGACAATGTATATACCTCCGGTGGCATCATGGTTCATTTCTGCCCGAACCGTATTTGCCCCCGGTTTCAGATCAGGATACGTTTTGCTTTCTACCATTCTCCCGTCTGTGGTAAATATCGATAACCTTGTCTCTGCCGCTTTTTTCAGGTGAAACCGCACGCTGAACTGCCCTGCGATCGGATTCGGAATCACCTGCATTTTTAACGAGCCGGTGCTTTGCTCATTCAAAGGGTGAATGCCTGCCGATGCCTTTTTTATCACATACACTTTGAAAATCTGATTGCTGGCGCTGCTCTGTGTTCCGGTATTGGTGAAAAACACGTTTGCCGCTGTGCTGCTTATGCCACCAAAGATGTAACCGACCATTGTGCTGTCCTCAGTGAATGCATCCAGTTGAAAGACTTCATTCGTGTATTGGGGGACAGTTTGAACCGGTATGAATTCGGCCCCTGAGCCCATCAGCCCCGGCATTTCTACAGGCAGTTTGTATTCTGCCATGTTGCCTGATGCATTCCGGGTTACACGGGCTATGGTTTTTACAAATGGCACATTGTTGTCCTGAACCAATACCCCCGAACTGTCATAGTATTGAGCTATGCCTCCGAAAAAGACATTGTGCATTTCATTGTTTTGCGCGGAATACAGCGGCAATACAGCGCAGTGGTAATGATTGTAATACTGCTGAAAAGCGTTGTTTACACTGTAGCCCGAACTGTCAATATTTACGCAATTCAAATACGGCAGATTCACCGTTGGTTGAAAGACACCGGAGAATGCAGTAATGCCTTCTTTTCCATCCGGCAATATCTGGGGCACAGCATTGTAATCCCTGCGGTGCAGATTCGTCGCATCCGTTATGGGAGGCAAATGGGTAACCGTAAGGCTGGTTCCATTGTCAACAATGGTGAATCTGCGTATGGCATCCGTATACACCTGCGTATACGTGGGGTTTCCCATGGGGTTGTAATTGCCGTCGAACTTATTTCCGCATACCAGGTAATAGGTATTGTATATTTTCTTTAAATGGCCGCCCGTTACTGCAAATCTGTTATCGCTGATTTGCCGTATATACTGGGAAAAGGAAGTGCCGTTGATGATTGCGTTGATGACCGCCGGCACATCTATGGCCGCCAGATTGTCAAATGTTTTTTTGGAACCAGAGGAGGCATTGTATCCATATCCACCCACAATATAAAGATCGTTTCCATCCTGGTGAAACTCCATATTGGTGGAACTCAACTGCTCCTGCAGCGCGGTGGATAGCGAAGTTAAGGGAGCTGTCCATTTCTCACCGCTGACCGGGTCTATCACCATCAGTTGGTTGTTGTTGCCTGCCTCATCAAATGCAGCAAAGGGTTGCCTGCGGTGCAAACCGTCAAGCCGGCCACCGGCAATGAGCCATTTTCCCTGGTCCTGCCCGAAGGCATAGGCCTGCAGACCTCCCAGCCCGGATATAATTACCGGTTCAAGGGATATATCAAAAGGAGATTTCTGGGAAAATACCGGCAGGTGGAACAGGACGATACCCAAAACAACAGCCATTGTCCTTGCACTCAGAATCATTCGCATTGTGATGCGAAAGTAGATTCCCGAAAAACGATGTTTTGTGATAATTATTACATGGCTGCCCGCCTGTAATGCAATTGTGCAAGTCCTGTATCAAAGGTTTGGGCCGAGACCAACTCCAGGGCTTGCTCCGGACGCCCGTCACTGAAGAGTCTTGTCCCATCGCCCAGCAGGGTGGGAATGATGGAAACAATCAGTTCATCAATCAGCCCGGCTTTCATCAGTTCATTGGCGACTTCGGCGCCCCCATCGCAATAGATGTTTTTTCCCGGCTTCGATTTCAACTGCTCTACCAGTGCCTTCAGGCTGCCTGTGTAAAATCTCACTGAGCCCATATCCGGCCGGGGTGTGCGGGTGATGATGTAACATTCCTTGTCCGCATGTGGAAATGCATACCCCATGGATAGGACTTTGTCATACGTTTTTCTGCCCACAATCACCGCATCCACGGTTTGTACAAAGGCAGCATACCCATAGTCTTCCCCTTCTTTTTCCACCGCGGATAAAAAGCCCAGGTCATCACCGGGCCCGGCAATGTAACCGTCTACACTGCAGGCGATGTATAAGATGACTTTTCTGCTCATTTTTTTATGCCCATGTCAGCGGTGGTTTTTGGTGCTTGTTCCCTGTCTGCTTTGGGTGTTTGTTTTATATAGACGAACAAATGGATCAGGGTTAACAGATAGTGCAGAATGGTTGTAATAATACCTGCCGTGAGCATATCAAACCGCACAATAGCATCTTTCCAGAACAGGGTATTTGCAAATCCCAGCAAAGCGTGAACCAAAGCGGCATATATGTTCAGATCGGTTATCCGCCCTTTTTTCATTTCCCGGTATAAAAAGACAACCCAGAGAAAAGCCAACCCGTGTGCCTCAAAAAATCCGATGGTTGCCCCTGGTATTTTGTTGAATGTATCTTTCATCATTCCCGACTGGAAAAAATGAAAGGCCAGTTCATTTGCCATCATGGCAATGGAAGATACGCCCAGAAACAGCACTGAGAGTAATAGTGGAGCTTTGTTAGCGGGTCTTGTCATGGGTTGATTCATATTCTAAAATCGAATGGATGTTTGTTGTGAGTTTCGTTTTCTATTGCGGCCCGGACAGGCCCAGTTTCGTTCCTATCCGGCCCATGTATTTGCAATCTCATGCAGCTGAATAGGGAAGAGGATATGACCCAAGTGGATTTATGGATGCGATATAAAGCAAAAATACCGCTGTATGGGTACAATTTTGTAAGAATGCAACTTGCACAGACATGGCTGGTGATTGGATGGGCCCGGTTCAAATTCTTCCCTCCACAAAATACATATCCACCTCGCCCTTATTCTTCGCCTGTATTTTTCCGCGGTGCGTGCAAGCGAATGTATCTTTTACCCGTTCATAAGTGCTTCCGCTGATGTTGATTTTTCCGGGCTCACCGCTGCTTTCCATGCGTGAGGCGATGTTGACCGTATCACCCCATATGTCGTAGGCGAATTTCTTAATTCCTACAATCCCGGCGACAACAGGTC
>JAEUUL010000008.1 GCA_016787485.1 Bacteroidota bacterium | reverse complement strand
CATAGACAACAACAAAGCCAATAACATCAACTACACCCATGGTGCAGGAGACAAGGCGGCGAAAGGCGCATGGCTGAAGGTAACCACCGACCCTGTGGCCGGAGAGGTTTGTCCTATGGTATCAGACAGCATCCAAATCATTCTGTTTGAATACCCGGATATTGATGCATTGAGTCCTGTAACAGGTTGTGTGCCGCTTACCGCCAGCTTTACAGGTGTGGAGAAGAAAGGCATACCTGCCGGTCAGCTGGCATGGCGCTGGGACTTTACCAGTGGCGATACCAGTGTGGATCAGAATCCTGCGAATATCGTATTTGCCAATCAGGGCCGGTACGATGTGACACTGAAAGTGACCAACACTGCAGGGCCCTGTGCGACCACCATTACCAAAACCGGTTTTGTGGAGGCTTATCCTAACCCGGTGGCAGCCTTTACCACAGACCCGACAAAAACCACCATCGCTTTGCCCAAGTTCAAAATGAACAACCTGAGCAATGTGACGCAGAATCCGTTTAACCCGCAGATGTACTACCTGTGGAACTTTGGCACCGGTAATCCGAACGATACCAGTACACAAACCCATCCGCGGTTTGCCTACGGCAAGGACACCGCAACCTATACAATAACCCTAACTGTAACCACGAACCATGGTTGCACGAATACCACGACCAGGCAGGTGATAGTGGGTCCGGACATCATCGTATTCATCCCCGATGTATTTACTCCGGATGGAGCAGGTCCCGGCAAGAACAACACGTTCAATGTAACCGCCAGCAATTATAAGAATATGCGCATGGTCATCTACAACCGCTGGGGTGAGAAGATGTATGAAACCGATGACATCAACAAGGGATGGGACGGAACCTTTAGTGGCGGCGAGTGCCCCGACGGGGTTTATGTATACCATATCGACGTTTGGGATCAGGACAACAAGATTTATAAATTCGACGGAACACTTACCCTGATGAGATAAAACCAGTGAGAGAGAACTACCCCATATGGTTACACCTGAAAAGCCTGCTTTTGATAGCAGGCTTCGGTGTATTTGGCCTTGCATCGGCCAACCATGTATTGGGTGGTGAAATTACATACAACCATATCTCCGGGTTAAAATACAAATTCATACTGCATGTATACAGGAATTGCAACGAATGTGAGTTTAATAGTGGAAGTTGTGCGGACATAAGCAGTCTGGATGTATATGCATCACCGGAAGAAAGCACCTCTGGTACCCGTTTAGCCCGGATTGCACTAAAGAAAACAGGCAGAAAAGACATCACTCCTTTGTGTTCAACCGTAAAAAGTACCTGCAGGAACGGCAGTTTCCCAAATGGAATCGAAGAGTGGGAGTTTGAAGGGGAATACAATTTCGACACCCTGAGCACGTCTCATTGCCGGTTTGAAATCGCCATCCGCATTGATTCAAGACTGGATGCCTGGAGTCAGGGGATCAGTGAACCTTTTTACAATTTTGCCCGGCTGAACATATGTAATGGGGTGAATCTGACTTCGCCCCAGTTTAAAACACCTGCATTTTTTCTTCTGCCACTCAATCAGTCATTTACATATTATCTGCAGGCTTACGACAGCGACGGTGATTCCCTCTCCTATGACCTGGCACCGGCAGGAAAAGGATTCAACAAGAAAATCACCTATCCCGGCGCGTATCCATACACCCGGCCTTTGGATGTTTTTTGTCCGGCCGGCAACTGTACCCTGAAAAAGACGTCCTGGCCTATAGAAGGCATTGGGATTGACAATGAGAATGGATGGCTGGCATTTACACCGACGTCAACTGCGCAAACCGGTTTCTTTGTTCTTGAAGTTACAGAATGGCGCAAGTCAGGATCAAACTGGGTGAAGATGGGACTTGTACGCAGGGATGTGCAATTTCAGGTAGCAGACCCGTTGAACCATGCTCCCAAAATCATTACCAGTCAAACCGAATATTTTGCATGTGCCGGTCAACCCTTTTCGCTGGACATAACTATAAACGATCCTGTTTATAACAGTGTGAAGGACAGTGTGGATCTGGAAGTGATTTCAGAATTGCCGGGTGGGAGCCTCACCAGGGCGGGCGGAAGCGGTCCTAATGTTTTCGATGCGTTTTATAGTGTAAATACGAATTCTGCCCAACTGAGATCAAAACCCTATACGCTGATTATACAGGCGAGAGACAAACACTGCCCCTGGAGATTGAGCAGCAGCAGGGTTATACGCATCCATGTGGCAGAAACCCCTGATCCGGCTTTCAACAGCAAGTGGAAAATCTGCAATCAGTTTGAACTAGCTGCAAAAGAAACCGGTGCAGAATGGGACCACAGCTGGTTTTTGTACGATGACAAAGGTATCATAGACAGCCGTTCTTCTGCGGGAAGCCATTCAGGGTTTGATGTACCCAATCCGGGCAAATATTATATCAGGCATCAGATACAAAATATTCAGTCCGGCTGTATGTCTGAAACCCTTGACAGCATTGTCATTGCCCCATTCAAATTGCTGAGTTCAATCACACAATGGCCTGTTCATGTATGTAAAGGAGAGACCTTTACCCTTTCTGCAGATTTTACCGGAGGAATGGCACCTTACCAATTTGTATGGGATGGAAAACCAGGCAATGGCACACACGATTATTTCATCCAGAGAGATTCACTGATATTCCTTGAAATAACTGACAGCCGTGGTTGTGCACTCAGACAACAACAAACGCTGAAAATTTTCCCTGTTCCTACGTTCCTGACCACAGATACAGCTCAATGTTTACCGGTGACAGGGGTTCCTGTTATCCTCAATCCGCGTTACAGAATTATACCGCAAAACGGAGCTGCTCCCGGTGTTTTTCTGAGCAAAGGAAACGGAACAATCACATCCGCCGGAGAACAATTTGGTTATTTCCCGTCCGGACCAGAAACAGCAGGATTTCTTGTGAAATACACTGACAGTTTTGGTTGTGCTTATTCGAAGTCTTTTTCATTGACCATCAGCAAACCACAAGCAACCGGTATTACAAGTCTGGCCGATATCTGTTCCAACGGTGATGCCCTTGAATTGGACAAAGCCACAAGCTGCAAACTGAATAACGGCAAATGGTCGAGCCGAACAAATCCGGCATCTGTGCAGAACAACCAGTTGAATCCGGATTTGGCCGGAGCCGGTAAACATACATTTTACTATGAGCAGGTAGAAAATGGTTGTACCGTTTACGACAGTGTGAAAATTACCATTCATGCTCCTCCTGCGGTGGAAATACAATCCACGGCCAGTCCACTGTTGTTGTGCGGAAATTCACCGTCGATCCCGCTGGTTGCGACTCCCGGCGGCGGGCAATGGAAAAGTGATTTTGGTGGTGCATTTAACGGTACGGTTGTCCCCGGCGAAATTTTGGCCATGGGCAAGCCTGGAATGGTAACGTACACATATACCGATCCGGTTACCAACTGCAGCAATTCCGACAAATTGCAAATAAAGGTATCCCCGCAGGCAGAATGGATGACCAGTAAACAGGATCCGGTTTGTGCAGGCTCGCAGTTTATGATTAAACCCAGGGGCAAAAATATGATTCAGTTCAGCCCCGGAATGTTGCCGGCAGAACTTACCGCAAGGCGTTTTGACAGCAATTGGTTGTTTTCAACGGCACCGGTTAATGCCCTTGTCACCGTTCAGATTCCATGGAAGATCACTGGCTTACCAGGTTGCGCAGACACCGTGATACACACCCATGTGGTACTGAAGCCAACTCCCAGAATGTCTTTAACTACTGCTGCAGATAAAGGGTGTGTGCCCTTTTCTACCGATCTGGTGCTTGCTCCCATTGACGGCAGTCCGCTGCCGGATGAGATATTCTGGAGGGACATGCTGTATTGGCAAAAAGGTGGTCTTTCCCATAATGTAGAAATGCTGGTTCCTGAAGTCAGAACTGTTGAATCTGAATTCAGTCTGGATGGCTGTAAAGCAAGGGTCTTGAATGCCACCATTACAGGCCTTGAAACTCCGGTGGCCCGCATAGGAATCAAACCATCCACACCGGTTACTACCACAGATTTTCCATTCTTCGGGTTTGAGTCTCTGGGAAGTTTTCACCTTCCGGTTACCTATCAGTGGACTTTTTCCGGCGGATATCCTTCCAGTTCTGCGCTGCCAAGGCAGGATGTGGTTTACCGCGCAGATACCGGTACTTATCCTGTGATGCTTACCCTGAGCAATGCAAACGGGTGCAGCAGCACGGACAGACTTAAAGTGAGGGTAGTGAGAGGGTTACAGTTTTATGCCCCGAATGCATTTACCCCCAATAATCAGGGACCAGCAGCAAATGAAGGCTGGAGGATAGAAATGGACAGTGCCAGCAGCTATCATCTTACCGTTCGCAACAAATGGGGCGAAATTCTGTTCAGTTCGCACAATCAGTTCGACCGATGGGACGGGGTGTATATGGGTAAACCAGTACCAAACGGTGTGTATATGTGGGAATTGCAGGCAAATACACTGTATGGCCGCTTTGTGGAACGCAAAGGTACAGTGTCCCTCATCCGCTAGACTTTATTCAGTCGGCATATTCTTTCAATCGCTTATCCTTCAGGGGTTGAAGAAGAATAAAACCCAGCACAAAGAAAACAATCAAAACCAGTACGGAATTTTGCATACCTTTTTCAGGTGAGTGCTGCTCTACCCAGGCAAAAAGGAAAAGACCGATTACCATGCTGAACTTTTCTGTGATATCATAAAAGCTGAAAAAGGACGCCGTGTCCTGGGTGTTTTCAGGAATCAGTTTGCCATACGTGCTGCGGCTCATACTCTGTATACCACCCATTACCAATCCAACAAAAAAGGCGAGAATAAAAAAGCCGGTTTCCGATTTGTATTCAGCATCGAACCAGGCACCAATGCAAATGCCCACCCAAACGATGAGTGTGATACTCAGCGCAAATTTGTTGCCCTTCCATTTTGAAATGCGGCTGAACAGCAGACTGCCGGCTATGCCCACAAATTGAATGATAAGGATAACGGGTAACAACTTCCCGGGCGGCATTTCCAGCAATTTGGCACCGAAATAGGCCGCCACCAGCATTACGACCTGCACCCCCATACTGTAGAAGAAAAAAGCGGTGAGGTAGGTTTTAATACTGCGGTCTTTCTGCACCTGATTGAAAACCTTTCGCAATTCATGAAATCCTTTCAACACGGATTCGCCATTGGCTGCACGCTTTTTTTCCTTTATGTTCAGGAAGAAAATCTGCGCAAAGCCAATCCACCATAGGGCAACACCAACAAAGCACCAACGTGTGGCCTCACCCATGCTTTTTATACCCAGCATGGCAGGAATGTCGGGAACGTTGTCTTTGTCAAAATCAGCCAGAAACAGAAAACAAAGGATAAGCAGTGTGCTGCTGCCGATGTAGCCAAAGCTAAACCCCTTGGCACTGACCCTGTCCATGTTTTCATTGTCCGCTATTTCCGGCAGAAAAGAATTGTAAAATACCAGACTGCTCCAGAAGCCAAGACTGGCAAGGAATATGAACAATATGCCAGTGCTGAAGGAAGAGGGGTTACCCGTAAGAAAGTACAAACCTGCGCAGGCTGTGGCCCCCAGATAGCAGAAGAACTGCATAAACCGTTTCTTGTTGCCGCGACTGTCGGCTATTCCGGAAAGGAGAGGGGAAAGGAAGCATATGATCAGGAAAGACAGCGCCAACGCATAATTGCTCACCACAGTGTTTTTAAATTCCATACCCAGGAATTGTACGGTGTCATGTACCACCCCCGCGGCGTCTTTGGTCTGGGTTACAGAAGTGTAATAAATCGGGAAGATGGCTGAAGAAATGACAAGTGGATAAACACTGTTTGCCCAATCGTACATAGCCCAGGAACGAATGATGCGTGGAGAATTTTTTTCCATACAGAAAGTGGCAATTTACCGGAAATTTATTCAATCCGGCAAATTTGATCACAGAAGGCTGTTTCAGGCAGCCAGATAACTGCCCTTGCGGGTTTCCCAGTTAGCCTGAGCTTCAGGCAATTCTATGGTTAGCTTCTTGGAATGTTTCTGACCTGGAATGGTATACATGTAATCCAGCAGTATGGCTTCACAAATGCCCCTGAGGCCGCGGGCACCCAGGTGATTTTCAAAAGCCTTGTCAACAATGAAATCAATCACTTCGTCTTTGAAGGTGAGTTGAATGCCCTCCAGTTCAAACAAGGTTTTATATTGTTTTATCAGGGCGTTTTTCGGTTCCAGCAGAATGCTTCGCAGGGTGGGTTTGTCCAGTGGGTCAAGGGCAGTAATGATGGGCAGACGTCCAATGATTTCAGGAATCAATCCAAACTTTTTCAGGTCTGCCGGAGAAATATATTTGAGCAGATTCTCCTTGTCTATCTTTTCATTCAGCGTATTGAAACCCACAGCCTGGTTTTGTACCCGACGACTGATAATCTTTTCAATGCCATCGAAAGCACCACCGCAAATGAAAAGGATATTGCTTGTATCTACCTTTACATATTTCTGGTCAGGGTGTTTTCTTCCCCCTTCGGGGGCCACATGGGCAACTGTTCCCTCAAGAATTTTCAACAATCCCTGCTGCACACCTTCACCACTTACATCCCTGGTTATACTTGGGTTGTCGCTTTTGCGGCTGATTTTATCAATTTCATCCAGATAAATGATGCCTCTTTCCGCCAGTTCCGGATTGTAGTCTGCCACCTGTAACAGCCGGCTCAGAATGCTTTCCACATCATCTCCCACATAGCCTGCCTCGGTAAGGACCGTTGCATCTGCTATACAGAAAGGCACATTCAGGAACCGGGCCAGACTGCGCGCAAGTAAGGTCTTACCGGTTCCTGTTTCGCCTACCATCAGAATGTTGCTTTTTTCAATTTCAACATCCTGTGTTTTGCCGGCGTGCCGAATGCGTTTGTAGTGGTTATAAACCGCCACACTCATTATTTTCTTTGCATCATCCTGTCCTATCACATACTGATCCAGATACGCCTTGATTTCTGAAGGAACCGGTAATGGTGAATTTGTCCAGTCTCCGGATTGGGTGTTCAGACTTTTACCACGAGTGTAGCCAAGTTCTTCTTCTACCAGATTGTGCGCCTGTTCTGCACATGTGTCGCAAATATGACCCTCCAGCCCAGAAATGAGCATGAGGGTTTCTTCTTTTTTACGTCCGCAAAAGGAGCAAATCTGTTGTTTGTTTTTCATTGGATAGGATTACAACAATCGGGTTGCCCCAACTGTTTTATTTGGTGCGGCGGGTGAGTACCTCGTCGATCATGCCGTAGGTCTTTGCTTCTTCGGCAGTCATCCAGTAATCACGGTCTCCGTCTTCTTCTATTTTCTCGTATTTCTGCCCGCTGTGGTGCGCCAATATATCATACAACTCTTTTTTGAGCTTGCTGATTTCCTTGTAGGTGATTTCAATATCCGAAGCCTGACCCTGAGCTCCGCCCAAAGGCTGGTGAATCATAATGCGGGAGTGGGGCAGAGCAGTGCGTTTGCCTTTTTCACCTGCAGCCATCAAGACAGCACCCATGCTTGCAGCCATACCTGTGCAAATGGTGGCTACATCGCTGCCAATAAACTGCATGGTGTCGTAGATGGCAAGACCTGCATAAACACTTCCACCCGGACTGTTGATGTAAATCTGAATGTCGCGGTTTGGGTTGCTGCTTTCAAGAAACAGCAACTGTCCGATGATGATATTCGCAACGTCATCATAAATTGGCACCCCCAGAAAGATGATGCGATCCATCATCAGCCGGGAGAAAATGTCCATAGCGACTGCATTCAACTGTCGTTCCTCAATGATGTTGGGGGTGAGGCCAACTACATTAGGAACCGTGTGCTCCATGTATTTGTCTACATGTAAACTGTTAATTCCCAGATGCTTTACAGCATACTTTCTGAATTCTTTTCCGTAATCCATATATGTTCGTTACAAATTGATATATCTGCAGACGAAGGTACAGTCAATTTACTTTAACAGTAACAATCGGACCGATTATTCGGCATGAGCATGTTTATGCTCGTTTACATGTTGGAAGTATTCTTCTACAGTTACCGGTTTGTCAACCAGAGAGATCAGTTGTTTTACCTGGTCATAGGCTTTGCGGTAGACAACGCGGTCGGCCATCTGGCTTACAAACTCGCGTTCTTCCAATCGTTTGTCAATGGTGCTGTCAAGGAAATTGTCGTCGGGCATCATGGTGAGGCCATATTGCCTGTACAATCCCAGGTAGTAAGTGCGGGCTTCATCCCGAATGTCGCCGTGGGTAGGTTCAATTGAATATTTCGCAGCAATTTTATCGATAATCAGCCTGCGAACCAGCGCCTGCTTTTCTTCGGCATATTTCTCTTCAATGTTTTCAGCAGTGTAGGTCTCGGGTTTGGTGGTTACCAGCCAGCGTTTTAAAAATTCGTCGGGCAACTGGAAAGCATGTTTTTCCAGCAGTAAATGTCCTATCTGATGGTCTATCCACAGATCAGCTTCATTGCGGTAATAGTTTTCCAGATTTGATTTGATTCTTTCACGGTATTCCTCAATGGTTGCAGGTGCATCCTGCGGGCCAAACACTTCCTGAAAGTACTCTTCATTCAATTCGGCAAGGGTACGGCGTTTCACGTCTGTCACTACCATACGGAAGTCCATGCTCAGGTCTTTTACTCCTTCTTTGGCAATTCCAAGTGTGCTGCTGATGACAGAATCATTGTTGTTGAACAACTGGAAAATATTCACTGTGAGTGCTGCATCCTTTTTGATTCCCAGCAAGGTATTCTTCAGGGCTTCATCCTGCACCAGATTGGGCACCAGACTGGCCGATTTGCCTTCTACGCCACCCTCCATGGTCTCACCCTGCTCATTGAGTTCGGTAAGGGTGCAATAGACGATGTCCTCACCTTCTGCGCTTTCCACATCTTCCATTTTTCCATAGCGTTTGCGGGCATAGTCGATGTCTTCGTCCACTTCTTTGTCTGTAACCGTAATGACAAAGTTTTCCAACTGGTCTTTATCAGAAATCTGAAGTTCAAACTCCGGAGCCATACCCAAATCAAAGGCAAACCGGAATTGCTCTTTGTTTTCAATATCCAGATCACTTTCCACGCGGGTGCTGGCAATGGGGTAACCCAGTATATCCAGTTTTTGTTCCTGTATATAGCTATTCAGCGCATCGGTGGCCGTTTGCTGAATTTCATCGGCCAGTATGGATTTGCCATACATGCGTTTAACCATATCCAGCGGAGCTTTTCCGGGACGGAATCCACGCATGGCCACGTTTTTCTGAACCCTGCGGAGTTCTTTTTCTACTTTTTCGCTGTAATCCTGTTTTTCCAGGTCGATGATAACGGTTGCGTTAAGTTCGTCGGTTTTTTCGAGAGATATATTCACTGCAGACAGTACTTTCAGTTGTTTCAAAAAACGGAATGACCATAGGGCCATTCCGGTAAAGGGGTGCACACGGAGGGACTCGAACCCACACACCTTGCGGCGCCAGATCCTAAGTCTGGTGCGGCTACCAATTACGCCACGTGTGCATATACTACTATGTCAAAATATGCACCCGCTTGCGGCTACTCCCGAAGCTGCTCCTGTGTCGCAGTTCGCGGACTCGTCGCCGTAAGTTGCTTCGCTGCCAGCGGCGACTGAGCAATTACGCCACGTGTGCATGTCATCTGTTTCGCTGTTGAGAATCTAAAAACCGCTACTCACCTGAAGAAACAGCCCCGGAACCATTAACCGCAGTTAATGAATTTTTGGGGCTGCAAAGGTAGTTCTTTTCCTTCGAAAAGACAAGGGAAGATAAGGCTTACTTGCTTACTTCCGCAAAGCCTTCTTTTTTTAGCCGGAGAATGGCTTGCTGCATTTCTTCAATGGTTTTTTGCTGGGCATCAAGACGTGCTTTCTGCTGTTCTATCACTCGCTGTTGTTCCTGTATGGCTTTGATGGCTATGCCTGAAGGATCAATCGTACTGATGGATTCATTGTCAACCCCGGTTTTAAAAAGACTATAAAACTGCTGAGCCATGGGACCAATGTGGTATTCTCCGGTTCCCTTGTATTTCCAGCGCGTGATATCCAGTTGCATCACTTTTTCCATCAGCTCACTGCCATTCAATTCCTGAATGTCCTCTTTCAGATTCACGTCCGATGCATTTGTCCAGACTCCGCCGCGTGTGAGACGGGCTCCGTTTCCGTTTGCAGAAGTGGTACCTACCTGCAGGGCATATCCATAGGTCATACTGTTTCTTCCGAACATCCAGGAATTCATACCTGTATAACCAAATGACATCCGGAAGGATGTATCAACAACCGCATCATAGCCTATCGCTGTGGCGTATGAGGCATTGTTTAATACCTCTGTGCTGTATCCCAAAAGGGAATTGTAGCTACCTGTGTTGGACGTCCCATTTGCATAATAACCCACAGCTGTATTGCCTGTGCCGGTAGACAGATAGTTTGCATAACTGCCCAATGCAGAATTCTGATTTCCGGTGGATATTGAACTGTTGCTGTAATTTCCCACTGCGGCATTGTCAAATCCTGTGGTTATTGAACCAGACGATTGGTTTCCAACGGCGGTGTTGCGGTAACCGGTTGTGTTCGCGTCCAGGGAATAATATCCAATGGATGTATTTTCGTAACCGGTTGTATTGAGCCCCATGGAATTGTAACCCACAGCTGTGTTTTGCCCGCCGGTAGTGTTTGAATAAAGGCTGAAGGCACCTACTGCAGTCTGCGAGCCGGCGGTGTTGGAGTTCAGGGACAGATAGCCCACTGCTGTGCTGTAGGATCCTGTTGTATTCAGTGACAATGTGTTTGGCCCAAGCGCAACATTGTACTGGCCTGTTGTGGTCGAAATGGCTGCTGAATAACCAACGGCCGTATTTCCCGAACTTGAAGTCGCGGATGAAAGAGCTGAATAACCTATAGCAGTTGTATAACTTGCTGTAGAAGCTGAATATGCAGCTCCAAAACCGACCGCAGTATTATAGTTACCCGTCCCCATTCCATTTAAGGCCTGAAAGCCAAAAGCTGAATTTCCGGATCCCGTAGTATTGGAATACAGCGCGGTATAACCATGAGCCGTGTTATACGATCCTGTCGTATTGGATCTTAAACTCTGGCTGCCCACAGCTGTGTTTTGCCCTCCGGTGGTATTCGCAGTCAATGCGCTGTAACCAACTCCTGTATTTTGAGATCCGTTTGTATTTGCATTCAGCACTCCACTTCCGATTGCGGTATTATAGCTTTGAGCTGTATTTGCAGTAAGGGTATTGTAGCCCACTGCGGTGTTGTCTGTACCGGAAGTGTGATTCAACATGGATCGGGACCCTATCGCAGTGTTTTGATTGCCGTATGCATTATTCAGAGAGTAATAGCCTACCGATGTATTATTTGAACCGGTGCTTCCATTGGTTTGTGTGCCTGCGCCTATACCGGTATTTTGGGTGCCGGTAGTAATTCCATACAAAGCAGCAGTACCAACCGCCGTATTGTTTGAGGCAGTGGTGGCACTTTCCAGGGCAGACACCCCGATTCCTACATTATAATTCCCAGTAGTATTGCTGCGCAATGCCACACTGCCCAATGCAATATTATACACACCAGTGGTATTGTTATACATAGACTGGTTGCCGATGGCCGTGTTGTTTTCTCCTGTAGTATTTGTCCTGAGTGTCCAAACGCCAAGCGCTGTGTTGCCATTGCCTGTTGTGGTAAAAGCAAGTGCTTCAAAGCCAAGGGCAGTATTTAATTCGGCCGTGGTGTTTTTATTCAGTGCGTAATGACCGATGGCAGTATTGTACTCACCAGTTGTATTGGAATACAATGCATTGGAACCCACGGCAACCACATTTGCAGACCGGTTGTTGAACAAAGTCCTGTAACCCAGGGCTACGATATCGCTGCCATTTCGGTTATGGAAGGCGGCTTCTGTACCTGCGTATAAATTTCGTGAACCGCTGGTATCATTATATCCGCTGTAGAAGCCCAAAGCTAAGTTGTTGTCTCCAGATTTTCGGAAGTACATGGAATAGGCACCCAGGGCGGCATTGTATGAGCCAGTTTTGTTAAATGCCAGAGAGGCATCTCCCATACTGATGTTGTATATACCAGTGGTGTTTGAAGTCATGGATGCGTTACCTACAGCAGTATTGCCCGAGCCAGTAGTATTGTTGCTCAGGGCTGCATAGCCCACTCCTGTGTTGTAATGGCCTGTGGTGCTTGCTGAAAGTGCATCACCACCAATGGCCGTGTTTTGGGTTCCTGTGGTTATGGCCGATGCGCTGTTTTCTCCCAATGCAGTGTTCCTGTATCCGGAGGTATTGTTGTAAAGTGATCTGTATCCAATGGCAGTGTTGCTTGATCCTGAACTGTTATTATACAAACTGTTCGTTCCCATGGCGGTATTGTTGCTGCCGGTAGTGTTGTAATACAGTGAATTGTAGCCTATGGCGGTATTGTTGCTGGCCGTGGTATTGCTGTATAGACTGCTGTAGCCTATAGCAGTATTTGATGCCCCTGTGGTGTTGCTGTATAATGCCTGTGAACCCACGGCAGTCATATTGCCGGATTTATTGGAATACAGGCTCTGATAACCCACTGCTGTGATGGAAGAACTGCTGATGTTGCTGTACCCTGCCATGCTGCCCAGAATGGTATTATACAGTCCTGTAGTATCGTTGTAAGCGGCATAATAACCCATAGCCGTATTATGTAAGCCAGTTTTGTTGCTGCGAAGGACAGACTGGCCAACTCCGGTATTGTAATAACCGGTGATGTTGCCCATAACTGCACCTTGCCCAACAGCCGTATTGCCATCGCCGGTCTTGTTAAAATAAAGTGCGGCTCCACCCATGGCAGTGTTGTTGCTGCCATTGGTATTGAAATACAAAGCAGATTCTCCGGTGGCAGCATTTCCGCCCCCGGTGGTGTTTTTATTCAATGCACCGGCTCCGGTGGCCGTATTGCCATAGCCTGTGGTATTGTCGTGCATGGCAGAATTGCCCACCGCTACGTTTGAAGAACCTGTGGTGTTGTAGCGCAAAGAATATGAGCCCACACCTACGTTGGAATAGCCTGTGGTATTTGTATACATGCTGCCCATACCCAGGGCTGTATTGCTCGTTCCGGTGGTATTTGACTGCAAGCTGGTACTACCCACGGCAACGTTGGAATAACCAGTCGTGTTTGCCTGCATTGCATGATTACCCACAGCTGTGTTGTGGGTGCCCGAGGTAACCGCAAGTGTGTTAGATCCAACAGACGTATTGGAACTTCCCGTGGCCAGGTATTGAGACCAGCCACCGACCGCCGTGTTGCCAGTGCCGGAAAAATTGTCGGTTCTGTATCCAAAAGCTGTATTGCCTGAGGCACTGTCTATGCGTCCCGAAGGAACATTGTTCATTCGGATTTTGACAGGAACTGCATCGGTGGTTCCTATAAAATTGCCCGAACCTGTGCCGCTGTTTCCAGTCGTTTTCCAGGCATAACTGTTCAGTGGCAATGCAACAGATCCTCCGTTCTGACTCAGTTTAATGGTATCATTGCTCAGGCTCAGAGTCTGCAATTCATTGGTTGAGGACGAATCATTGAGATAAATGGTTCCGCCACTCTGGTTCAGGATCAGTCGTCCTCCGTTTTTGGTCAGGGTTTGCAATTCATTCGCAGCACTGGAATCCGGCAGGGTTACTGTTCCTCCACCCTGATTCAAGATAATTCTTCCTCCTGTGCGGGTGATTGTCTGCAATTCGTTTGTACCGCTGGAGTCGTTCAGGACTACGTTTCCACCACCATTGCTCAGGCTGATGCGGCCCTTGCCACTGCTGATACTCAGGGTTTGCAACTCATTGGTGCTGGATGAGTCCTGGTCTCCGGTATTAAATGTGATGCTGTTGCCGTTACTGATGGTGATACGGGTGCTGTTACCGGTTTTATTCAGACTCAGGGTTTGCAACTCATTTGAAGCACTGGAATCCGGTAGATTTATATTGCCACCGCCCTGAGACAAGCTCACAGTGCCATTGGTGCGACTCAGAGTCTGCAATTCGTTCGTGCTGCTGGAGTCATTCAGGAAAACCGTTCCACCCCCCTGGTTCAGGATAATGCGTCCGCCGGTTTTTGACAAAGTTTGCAATTCGTTGGTCCCGCTGGAGTCGTTCAACACCACATTGCCGCCATTGGACAATGATATGCGGCCTTTTCCGCTGCTTATGCTCAGGGTCTGAAGTTCGTTGGTGGTGGAAGTGTCCTGGTCACCGGTATTAAAGGTAATGCTATTGCCATTGCTAATGGTAATGCGGGTGCTGTTTCCGGTTTTGTTCAGGCTCAGGTTTTGCAGTTCATTGCTGGCGCTGCTGTCGGGCAGGTTTATTGTACCACCACCCTGTGATAATGTTACTGTGCCGTTGCTTCTGCTCAGGGTTTGCAATTCATTGGTAGAGGAGGAGTCATTCAGATAAACCGTTCCGCCGCCCTGGCTCAGGGAAATCCGCCCCCCGGTTTTGGACAGATTCTGTAATTCGTTTGTCCCGCTGGAGTCATTGAGTATCACATTGCCTCCGTTGGAAAGGAATATCCGTCCTTTTCCACTGCTGATGGATAGGTTTTGAATTTCATTCGTTGCGCTGCTGTCAGGCAGTGTTACTGTGCCGCCATTGCTGAGGAATAACCGGCCACCGGTGCGGCTCAGGGTCTGAATCTCGTTTGCAGGATCCGCATCCGCATCATTCACAATGTCTGCTGCAGGCACCCAAGCTGTGCCATTCCATTTCAACACTTGTCCGGCGGAAGCACCGTTTTGTGCAAGTCCGAGAGGGTTACTGCCGGTGCCATCACCCCGCAGGGTTGCATCTGTGCTTGCAGTTGAATCCAGCCAGGCAGCTACCCAGGCGGTTCCGTTCCATTTCAGGATCTGACCCTGGCTCGCACCGCCCCCTGAGATCTTGGAAGGGGGCAGAGTTACTGCATTTCCTAATCCCAGCGCAATGGATGATGTATCGGCCTGAGCCGCCCGTTCTGCAAACAACGCATAGGGTACGCTGTGTAACTGAAAAGTACCCAGACTGCTGAAGGTAGTTCCTCCTGACGGGTCCATTTCCACTAGCAGAAACTTCGCATTCTGCGACCAGTCTATACCACCCAATGTCCCAATGACAGGTGATCCTTTGCCAATGGCCAGGGTAAACAATCCCAATGAGTTTGTGGTAGCGGCATGCCTTTCTCTGAACACAATGGTTCCACCCGGGGTGGTTTCAGAAATACTCAGTTGCAGGGTTATGCTTTGATTGGCCAGTATCTGGCCAGATGCATTGCGGGCAACCGCCTGATATTGGATGCTCTGTGGTGTTTGCGCCCATGCAGCCATAATGCAAAGGCTGCAAAACAATACAGTATAGATTTTTTTCATAGTAAACTAAGAATCAAAAATAAAAAAATCCTGAAATTTTCTAAATGACTATGGAGAAAAAATGCATAAAAAAATCCATTCCAAAGCATGGAATGGATTTCTGAAACTGAGGGTTCCTATTAAAAGAACTGAACCCGGTAGTTAAACTTCTTTTTGTTTTTCAGCTCAATTTGTAAATCGTACCAATCGCCTGCAACTATTGATTCTTTTTCAATTCCACAGTCCATTGTAAGGGTTTGCAGGTTGAGTCCGGGCAGAGGTACTACGGAGGTTTTTACATCTAAAGTAACACCAGTTTTGTTTTTTACGGTCACCTTGGCATCGCGTAAATCCTGGTTCATGCTGAATGTCCATTTGCGGAAGGCCAGCATTTTTGGGCTGTAGCCTGCAGATGGCCATGTTACAAAGTTGGTTTTGTAATAATTGCTGTCTGCAGTCGCGCCCAGATCCAGCAGCCAATAGAAACTGTTGTTTTCTGCGCAGCCAACACCGGCATACAAACTGCCAGGATTCAGTATGGTTCTGCGGTTTACCATTTCATCACTTTTTTTGTCTTCCATAAACAACGTAACACCAATGGAAGGATTCGGTTCAAGTATGGCTTGTCCGATAGCCGCCGCTTCTGCACCCTCATCGCTGAAACAGGGATGCGTGGCTTCAGTGGGTTCGCGTGTAAAGGGGCCACGACCAGCAAACATTATAGCCGCTTTCTGGCATTTGTCCACCCGGTCCATGCTCAGTGCCATTGGATTGAGTATGCCGGCATTTTGTCTGAAATAGTTGATACGGTCTATGATTTTACCCAACGTGCTGTCTGGAAGATATCCGGCAACGCAGGAGGCACTTTCTCCATTCCATCCGGTGTTTGGAATTTTCTTGCCCTTTACTGTAGTATTCCAAATGCGGGTTTCACTGTAGCGGTTTTCAAAATCAGCTTTGGCCAGTTTCAGGTGCAAGGCACTCAGGTTTTTGTAGGTGGAAAATTCCTGTTTAATCCGGTTGTATGATTTCCAAGCTATATACATTTTACCTCCGGCGATTGCAGAATCTGTGTTTTGCACCAGCAGGGCAAGTTGTTTCTCTTTCAATCCCTTGTCTGCCGGATTATCTTTTACAAGCACATCGGCAAACTCAAGTGCATAGGCCAGTTCATTCTTATGCAACGGTTTCTGTGTCCATTTGCGGAAATAGTCCAACCTGAAAGTTTTGATTTTTTTGTTTTTGGGGAAATCTTCTGCCGCATCAGCAAACAGAAAAGTAATTAACCTGCGACTGATATTTTCAGGAGGATTTTGCAGCAGTTTCTCGGTCAATGCTTCGGTAAATACAGGCTGCCTGTTGTAAGCACAATACCATTTTTTGAAGAAATAGGCAGAAGCACCTCTGGCTGCCGTCCGCAGGTAATAATCCAGGCAATGAAACATGAAGCCTGCACTGTCGGCAATCAAAAAGTCATCGTAGCTATTTTTTACACCTGCAGCAATCTCATCTTTTTTGGCATTCCAGAATCCAAGAAGAATGGTGTCTGCGTTTATCCAGGGTTTTTCCTGTGTGGCATTGCCCAAACGGGTGAGATAATACCGGTTTTGCTCGCGCAGGAACAAACTGTCCTGCGGGAAATACCCCAGTCCACGGTTAATGATCTGTATGTAATTTGCATCCAGTGCAATGCGCCCGGCTTCATCCAGATCTGCAAGAATCAAATCTTTCATGTTGCGCAGCATCACAATATTGTTCGGATACACTTCCAGTCCCATTTCTGTAAACTGCAGCGCGCTGTCGGGATAGCCTTTTTCAAGATAATAATTGCTCAAAACCTCAAAAGGTTCGCGCATGTAGGTACCCTTCATGACCCCGTCGGCATGTGCATCGAAATTCCAGCGGGCAACAATTTTTAAAATTCGGAGGGCATCCCTTTCTTCTTTATTGCCCCAGTAACTCATGCCCATCCAACCGAAAGCAAGTGTATCTCCGGTAAGCTCATAACTGTTGCGATACATCTGTATGGCTCTGGAATAACTGGCCTGCGCATAGCTGGCCATTGCCGTGCGGTTATTGCCTTTTACAATGCCCTGCATGATGGTGTCATAGGCATCATAATATTCATCGTCCTTGTCCCGCTGTCTTGCTTTTACTGCAGTTTTCACCGCTTCACGGAAATAGTCCTTTTCTCCATTGCGGTATTTGGGTATCATACTCATCAAATACTCCGCACTGGCTTTGATATAGTACCATTCAGCCAGGGTTTTGTCCTTCTTGATCCCGCTTTCTGCCATGCTCAGTGCTTTGGCATATTGCTTTTTACTCAGCATCACGCGGGCTTTGGGTATGTTTTTGTCCTGGGCCTGAAGGCTGGAACTCAGTGCCAGAGTGGCAAAACACAGAAAGCGGAACAGATTGATGAATAGTTTCATAAGGCGTTGCAAATTCTGCATTTCAGTTCAATCCTACAAGGCAAGAATGTGATTTCCTCAATACACAGCCAACTGCACCCATGCCAGCAGAATAACGGTGCCCGCCCGATTCCTGATTTCATACGAATTGTTGGGTGCGATATAATTGGGCTTTACTTTCGGGTCTGCGCTGGAGAACCTGTATTCCAGAAGGACTTTGGGTTTTTCTTTTCCTTTCTGGCTAAACAGCTGAACGTTCATTTCTATCCATTGCTCGGGCCCCCAGATACAGCGGACAGGGGTACCCTGCAGGTATAGATTTTCGCCTTTGTACTTTTTGAGTTGCCACTTTCGTGTGGGTTTACCTGTATATCCTTCCCAGCTTATGTTGCGCCTTACCTGCCCCATATTTTTGCCGCCATGCACCAGTTTTACCGAGCCAATCCTAAAGGTACATGCCCCTTCCTGCAAATGCGGCCCTGAGGGATTCACCTCCGGATCCGGTGTATACCTCAAACTGCCTTTCCATGCGCGATAATTGGGCCCCTCGCGCTGACTGGCACCGGCATCATATTCTCCTTTTACCCAGCGGGTGCGGGTTACCAGCGTCTGATGAACATCATCATCCTGCCACAAAACCATGCTGAAGGCAGGCTCCATCCCATCACTCTTCAGCACAGGATCCCACTGGAATTTTCCATACAGGGGCTTGCTGTTTATCGTATCTACAACCCAAAGGTCGGACTGGGTGGTAAAATCGGAACGAAAAATCTTGGCCGTGGAATAATTTCTTTTAAGGCCGTTCCATTCCAGGGAATTCAGCGTGAACTCTGCATGGTGAGCCGCACAAAGAGAAAAGAATTGAATAAAAAATAACCAAAACAGGAGAGAGGATTTTAAATCACTGATCTTCATTATTTATTCTGCATTGCCATTTCTATAGCGGGAATTTCGATATACCATCCTTCGGAATTCGATGTACTCATATTTCCTGTGTTGTATGGGTACGATTCGTCGGTCTTTGCTTTGTACAATTCCATTTCAAACCGGCCCAATCCTTTGATCAGATGATATTTTCCTCCAACCCTGCGGTACATCCCACCCTGAATTTTAAAAGTGAATTTCTGGGTTGAACTGCTGTACAATGAAATTACTCTCAGTCCGAGAAATTGCAGGTCACCTTTAATAATAGCAACCTGTGTGAACTGCTCTTTACCGTTGATTTTCATTCGTATCAGACTGTCCATGGATATGGGTATCGGATGGTTGTTTTGTTTAAGAACAATGGGTTCGATAAATCGGAGCCAAATGACATCGTTCGGCCAGGAAATTTTTAAAGATTTTTTAGGGGATGGTTGGCAATGAAACTGACCTTCCCACTCCAGATCATTTTGCTGAGAAAGGTTAGAATAGGATGTGTTTTTTTTGTTTTGAACCGGAATACTCTGTACCAATCTGTAAATTACGGAATCCGAATCGCCTTGATAAAAATTTACCCGGCAATTGCAAATTTGTCCATCAGGATAGAAGAGTCTGTCATCCACGAATTTTACAAACATCACGGTATCGCCCCATTTCCCGAAAGGTATTTTTGAAGTACTGTCAGCAAAGGATTGTGTGAGTAATTCCTCACCGGAAGATTTCCAATTCTTTCCGGTTTTTACATCTTTCAATGCAGTCATGCTGAGTGTTGCTTTATTCTGGCTGTGCAACATCAGATGAAAACAAGAGGAAGTCAGTACAAAAAAACAGAGAGAGTGTAATTTCATGAATACCTAACGCAAAAACTAACGCAAAAGTGTGATATTCGTTTTCACCACCCTGCGCAGTTGGTCAGTACCCATCATTTCTATCAGGCATGCGTATACTCCTTCCTGGGCGGGCTTTCCCATATAAGTTCCATCCCAACCTTCAGTAAGACTTTTGGTTTCAAACACTTTTTGGCCCCAGCGGTTCAGGATGGTGATTTCTATACTGGTGATGCCATCGAGATAGGGTTTGAAAATGTCGTTGGGTGCATATCCGTTGGGGGTAAATGCGTTTGGAATATGAAATACAGGCGGGCAACTGTCTATCAGCAGCACATTGTCTGTGGCTGTGCATCCATCCGGGCTGGTAACGGTTACAGTATAAGTTCCTGGCAGATTAGCGGTAATGGTTTGTGAACTTTCGTTGTTTGGCAGCCATGCATAAGTATACCCTGTGCCTGTGCCGGCATCAAGAGTTACCGCCGCATTCCGACACACAAAGACATTGCCGCCCAGTTCCACAGTAGGTTTTACCCCTTGCTTCACTACCACGGTTTTACTGCTGCTGCCGCATACACTCCACACCTTTACGCTATAAGTGCCGGGCTGTGTTACCGGAAAAATCTGTACATTGGTGTCTTTGCCGCTGAGATTCACATCGCTGCTGGTCCAGTGGTAACGAAATCCCGGGTGCCTGTTGCCGGCATTCAGCCCCAGATTCACCCCGGTTCCGCACAGGGTTGTATCGCGCATGGGAATGGGGTCGAAATTGCTGAGAATGACCTGCACCCAAATGCTTTTGGTCTGCTTGGAAGAGTCTTCAAAGGTAGACTGACAGGTGGTGAGAAACATACCGGTATCAGGGTAGGTAATGGATGGGTTGCGCAGTGTGGAGGCTGCGGGCATTCCCCCCTGAAAAGTCCAGAACCAACTTACACTCTGCAGACTGCCACCGGTATTGAATTCACTGTAATTGATGGAACTGCCTTTGCATATGACCAAAGACGGGGTTTGGGCACCCAATTTCAGCAGGCAGCCAAGTGCGATTCCCAGTAAAATCCCGGTCTTCTTCATGGTCCTGCAAAGTAACAAAATTTTGCAGGTATGTAGGAAGAGAGAGTGTCAAATTTCACATGCCGGGAAATTCAATTGTCTTTCTGCTCTGTTATCTCATCCAGCGAAAAAAAGACCGGTTTGCCAGCGGACACAATCCGGTCTCTTTCTTTGTTTGCCCCCGGACTTTCAGCCAGCAACAAAACCGCATCGCAAACCCCGGTAACTGCCATGGAAATACGCATAATGGCTTCATACCTGTCACCCTTGTAAAATTCCAGAACGGGTAAGGCGGCATTTACACCCACAACCGGGGTATGGCCTTTAGACAAAACCGCAGCAGCAGCCTGGTTCAGTACTTCCAGATTTTTCACTCGTTGTTCTTCTGTTTCTGCCGAGTAGGGTCCGGCGATGCATATGATCATGGGGTGATTATTTTGCCGTCATTTCGTACCGGTTTTTTACTTCCATCGTGCCGTCCTGTATCACACGTTGCCATACCTGCCGTGCTTTTTCATTTTCCGTAACCTGAAGAATCCAGGTTCCCCGGGAATTGTTTTTTACATACAACACATCCATCAAAATAGTCAGGGGTTTCCTGCGCTTTACAACCGGGACTTCCCATTTCTCAATCCTGTAGGTGTCTGTAAAAGGGCCATTGCTGATCACCATTTCACCGGTCTGACCCGGATTCAGATGCACATATCCGGCTTGTTTATGGTGGATGTCCTGGGCAGAATCCCGCACGCCGTTTATGTAGGTGTAGGATTCGTACAGGTCTATGTTCCACTGTGAATTGTTGAGCAGTTTATCCAGTTTCTTCGATTTATTACAGGCCGTAAAAACCAAAAGTCCGGCGATCAAACCAAATTTTAAACCGGCAATATACCGGGGTCGGTTATGGGTCAGTTTTCTCAATTCTGGCAGAGTCAGTTTATGTGGCAGATATGGATTCGGTGTATGCTTGTTATTTTTTAGGTGTAAAAGAATTTAAATGAATCTGCAGCCCGATGCTGAAACCTATGTTGGTTGATTTATAGGAGCTGGTGTAGTCATAACCTGTTCCTGATGAAGGTCGGTACTCATAGGTTGTTTTCGAGTTGCTGATATTGTAATTGACCATAAAAAACACACCAACCATACTTGAAAGAAATTGTTCATATCCGGCGCCGAATGAAGTGCTGTTGTTGGATTTGGGTTTTGCTTTGGTTTCACTCGAAGCTCCTGTGCTGGTGCGGGATATGCTGTTGCTCCCTGCAACACCCATCTGATAGCTTGCATGAACAAAGGGCTGTCCTTTGCCTGCACCTCCAAAATAATAGCGGGCAAACGGACCAATATACCAGGAAGGAGATTTGTACTCACTCTCTGTGGTGGTGGAACTGCTTGTATTGCTGGATGTACTTGTACTTTTATATCCGCCAATACTGATATAGCTTCCAACCGCCAGATTCTTTATAGCAAACCATCCGATGGTGGGGTTCAGGTTCCAACTTGTGCTGTTTCCTTTGGAGTTGTAAATCGTGGGGGTGTTGCTGTAGGAAGTACTGCTTTCTGATGTGGTGGAGCCTGCAGATCCGATTCCGGTGCCTATGAGAAACTGGCCCTTATTGGTTTGTGAAAACAGGTTCATGGCTGATACTCCGCTGAATAGGATAATTGTCGTTTTTTTCATGGTGTTTTATTTTGGTTGGGCAAATGTATTTCATAAATTCATGAAAGGATATGAAAGTTTGCAGGGGTTGTGGTTCGGGAATTGTATTCCGGCAGTTGTATAATCGGAGATAAACAAACCTGTTTTTGGGGCGGATAAATTCTGAAGGGGTCGTATGATGCAAGATTTATGTTTTGTGATCCCATGTAACAGACAGTTCTGGTGTCATCAGCTCCTCCGGTTGGCCAGAAGGGGTGGAGGCCCTCCGTCGAAAGGATTGTCGCTGCGGCCTATGGTTTTGGCACCCATGCCTATGGCCCGTTTCACGGCGCTGTCTCCATACCGGTTGCGTATGCGGTCCATGGCCTGGTAAAGATTTACCATTTCCTCGCTGTCTTCAAACATGTTCATTTGCAGGCTGCCTGTAACCAGTTCGCTGTACCGCACGCCCACCAGCCGCACCAGCAGGCGACGGTTGTACAATTTGCGGAACAGTTCTTTCACGTGCCTTATCAGCACATGGTCTGCACTGGTATAGGGTATGCGTATCTGCTGGGTATGGGTGTTGAAATCGCTGTAGCGGATTTTTACAGCCACACAGGCGCACACTTTGTTCCCCTTGCGCAGTTGGTATGCCAGATTTTCTGCCATAGCCACCAGTATGCTCTCCAGACGGGGTACATCTATGGTGTCTTTTTCAAAAGTGCGTTCGGTGCTCAGGCTTTTTCTTTCCTGGTAGGGCACTACCGGACTGTTGTCTATGCCATTCCCCTTTTTCCAGATGTCTTTTCCCGGTTTTCCCAGGGTTTTTTCCATCAGTTCCAGCGGCATTTGCTGCACCGTGTGGATGAGTTTGATTCCCAGGCCGCGCAGGGTTTTATAGGTTTCATTGCCCACACCGGGTATTTTCTGCACACTCAGCGGAGCCAGAAAGGGTTTTTCGGTGCCATAGAGTACATGTTTTTGCCCGGCGGGCTTGGCTTCGTCGGTGGCAATCTTGCTTACCGTTTTGTTTGCACTCAGCCCAAAGGAGATAGGCAACCCCGATTCCTTCTGTATGCGGTCCTTCAGGTTCAGCGCAATTTGCCAGCAGCCAAAAAAACGGTCCATGCCGGTGAGGTCAAGATAGAACTCGTCTATGCTGCTCTTTTCATACAGGGGCACACTGTCTGCAATAATATCGGTGACCACATGGGAATAGTGGCTGTACAACTGGCTGTCGCCCCGGATGATAACGGCACCGGGACACAGTTGCCGCGCCATTTTTACAGGCATGGCACTGCGCACACCAAAGGCACGGGCCTCGTAGCTGCAACTGGCCACCACCCCCCGGTCGCCCGTACCGCCTATGATCAGGGGAATCCCCTCAAAGGAGCTGTTTCGCAGGCGTTCCACGCTTACGAAAAAGCTGTCAAGGTCCATATGTGCTATATTCTTTTCCATACAGTTATTGCTGGTGGTATCCCCGACCGTAGTGCAGCGAAACGTCGGGATCCATATGTGCTATGTTTTTTTTCATTCTTTTGGGAATGCGCATTTGTTAAGTAAATTAACAAATAAAAGCCAATAAATATACCAAAAAATACCCGGCTGTGCAACCGGAGGGGAAATAAAAATGCCGTAAGATGGGGTTAGTGCTCCAATAGCCGGCTCCAGGGTTTCATCCCGGGGAAATGGTCTGCAAAAATTTTAAAGACAGCCAGAAAAGGAACAAAGAGAATCATCCCGGCTACACCCCAGATAAGAGCCCCAAGTGTTATGGCCAGAATGGCCGCAAGTGTGTTGAGATTTACCTGCCGGCCCACCACATAAGGGAAAATGAGATTTGCCTCCAGATACTGCACCACAGAAAATACAGCCACCACACCCAGCGGCTGCCACACAGTGCCGGTGTTAATCCAGCTGAGGGTAACGGGCAGCATGGCACTGATCATGATTCCCAGCACAGGAATAATGGTCATAATGGCTGTAATCATCCCGTAAACCAGGGCATTGTCCACACCTATCATCCAAAGACCAATGCTGTTCAGGAGTCCAACGATAAGGTAAACCAGCACCATACCACGGATAAACCCTGAAAAAACCTTTACGGTGTCATTCAGCACTGCAGGCATTTTGTCTTCCCAGCCGGCCGGACTGATATCAATGGCAAACCGAACCAGTTTTTTACGGGTAGCCAGAATCAAAACCACGTAAACAGGGATAATGATAAGGTTGAAAATAGCATCCAGCATAGCACCCGTGGCTTGTTTTACAATGGAGCCTGCGTTTTTACCAGCCTGTTCCAGATTTTGCAACAACCATTGATTCTGTCGTTCGGCAGACCAACCGAAAAGGCTTTCCAACTGGTTGTGGATGTCTATAATCAGCGGATCTATCCGCTGTTGTATCGCAGACCAGTTGCTGCTGATGATGCTGAACTCATAAGTGAGAAGGGCAGCCAGTGCAAGAAAAAGCGTACAAACCAGCAGGGTAGGTAAAACAATCGCCGCAGTGGGGCCGAACTTTCGACCTTCAAGCCAGCGCACCACCGGAATAAGCACAATGGCAATAAGAACTGCGTAAGCCAGAGGGATGAGAAATGGTTTACCAAACCACAAAATAGCTGCAGCTGCCAGTATGGTGAAAAGTGTACGATACGGTTTCATGGAGAAATCACGATGTGAAAGTACAGATTTCAATGAAACTATCTTGTGATAATTCACCCAAACCTTTACAAAAGCAATGACAAAACATGCATTTTCCTGTCTTTACTTTGCAACACAATATGCAAGTTCCGTTTTTCGACCTGAAAAGACAATATGAGACACTGAAAGAACCCATTCACAAAGCGCTGGATGCTGTGATGGAAAAAACCGCATTCAGTGGCGGACCTTTTGTGGATGAATTTGAAAAAAATCTGGCGGCCTGGTCCGGCTCGGCCCATGCTGTTGCGCTGAACAATGGCACAAATGCCCTGCACATCGCTATGCTTGTTCTGGATATTGGTCCCGGGGATGAAGTTATCATTCCCGCCAATACATTTATTGCAAGTGCATGGGGCGCAAGTTATGCCGGTGCTACTCCGGTATTTGCCGATTGTGATCCGGACACATGGAATCTGAGTGTGGAAGCGGCTGAAAAGGCCATTACACCCCGAACCAAAGCCATTATCGGAGTCCATTTGTATGGCCAGCCATGCAATATGAACGGATTAACTGCACTGTGTAAAAAACACAATCTGCATTTTATAGAAGACAATGCACAGGCTATTGGGGCAACTTATAACGGCAGAATGGTTGGAAATACAGGTGTTGTTTCCTGTACCAGTTTTTACCCAGGTAAGAATCTGGGCAGTTATGGTGAGGGTGGAGCCCTGTTTACCGCAAGTGAAGATATCGCCAACCATGCAAAAAGTTTGCGCAGCCATGGTGCCACAGTCAGGTATTATCATGATGAGGTGGGTTACAATATGCGCATGGAAGGATTTCAGGGTGCCGTACTGAATGTAAAACTTGGATATATTGATGGCTGGAATGCACGCCGCCTGGACATTGCCAGGAGATACAGGCAGGAAATACAGAACCCGAAGCTGAAAATGCAGGCTCCGGAACCCGGCGCAGAAAGCGTGTACCACCTTTTTGTGGTAACCACCGCAGATAAACAGGCACTGACCAACTATCTGGAAAGCGAAGGTATTGGTTATGCTTTTCACTATCCCGTACCCTGTCATTTACAAAAAGCATATACCCATCTGGGTTACAATGAAGGCGATTTCCCAAATGCAGAATACCTGGCAACGCACTGCGTGAGTTTGCCCATGTTCCCGGAGATGACAGACGCTGAAGTAAACCGGGTGATAGAGGTTCTTCAAAAATTCTGACAATTCTCTTATTGTCTTGTTTAGGGAATAAGCGGTTCAAAACCCTACCTTCGTAAAAACGAACGGTATGAAGGGCGTGTTTTACAGAGTGGTACTGGCATTTCTTTTGCCTTTTTCTGCATTTGGCACCCATATCGTTGGCGGAGAAATCACCTATCAGTATCAGGGGAGTGATAAGTACAAAATCAGGCTTGATTTGTATATCGATTGTCTCAACGGGAGTTCCGGGGCCATTCAGCAGGATGCCAAAGCCTGGATTGCCGTTTTCGATGGTAATACCAATCAGTTCTTAAGTCAGTATACCAACGAAGTGAACCGGCAAGGTCCTCAACGGGTGCAGAAAACGAATTACAATTGTCTTGCCGTTGCGCCCAACGCCTGTGTAGACCATTATTGGTATGAGGTAACAGTTACTTTGCCTCCGCGTACCGGTGGATATTACATTTCTTTCCAGCGCTGCTGCCGCAACAATACCATTACCAATTTGCTCAACCCACAGAGTACAGGGTCCAATTTCTGGACCCAGATTCCGGACTACAGAACCTTACCGGATAAAAAGCCAAACAGCAGCGCTGTGTTTAAGGAGTTACCCCCGAATTTTTTATGCACCAACACCCAGCTGAAATTTGATCACAGCGCAACCGATGCCGATGGCGACAGCCTGGCATATGAATTGTTCTGGCCTTACACCGGCGGAACGAATACACAACCCCGGCCGGATAATCAGGGAAACGGAACCTTGAAAACACCCCCGTTTGTACCAGTATCGTGGCTGAATCCTTACACCTACGGCAATCCGGTGGATGGAAACCCGGCACTGAATATCGATTCAAAATCGGGATTTCTTACGCTAACACCCACCCGTGTTGGCCAGTTTGTGGTTGGCATCCGGGTGAAGGAATACCGCAAAGGTATCCTCATCAGTGAAACCAAGAGAGATTATCAGTTCAACGTGCAGGCATGTGTAATCGATGTGGTGGCAAGCTATTTTGCCCCTTCAATCATCTGCGGTTACAGGTACCAGTTCAAAAACCAGAGTCAGGGTGCCCAGCGTTACAAATGGGATTTTGGTGTGGCAGGCAGTACAGACGATACCAGCAATATAACAACACCCACTTTTACTTTTCCAAAGGCAGGTATATACAGGGTGTGGCTCTTCGCCTGGAAGAACAAATGCGTAGACAGTTTTTACGCCGATTTGGAAGTACTTGAACCCCTGGTGCCCAAACTACCAAAGGATACCACCTTGTGTCAGGGGCAAAGCCTGAATCTGATTTCTACAGTGGTTGGTGACAGTTATCGCTGGAATACAGGACAGACAGTCAAGGCAATCAATGTAACCCAGCCTGGCTTATACTGGCTTGAGGTAACTTACCGCACATGCAAATGGCGTGACAGCATACAAATACAGGTGGATAAAGGAGTGGTGGATGCCACGGGAGATACCAGCTATTGCAGCAATGACCCCTTCTCCCGAAAACTGACGGCAACTGCCGGTATGGCTAAGTATGCCTGGAGTAACGGATCCAATGTACAAACCACCGTTGTAACCAGTCCCGGCGTATATTATATCTATGCTGAAACAATAAATAAGTGCCCGTCCTCAGATTCTGTGGTTATCAAGCGGTTTTTGCCGGTTACTATCAGCATGAACGATACCACAGTATGCAAAGGGGTTTCGGTGCGCTTCGACAGCAGGCAGACTGCAGGAAGTGTGAGCTGGAGCACCGGTGATACTGGCAGGTATATGAGCAGACCCGACACAGGGCTGTATTGGGTTAGGTTGCAGAAAGGATTATGCAGTTCTAGGGATTCGTTCCGGCTATACAACTATACCGATGAATTGGAACTGGGACCGGGTCTGCGTTTTTGTGACCGGATAGATACGTTTCTCAGTTTGGCAGGTAAACCCTTTACCAACGTGGTTTGGGAGGGAGAGATTGCGGGCAGTTCATTCCGGCTTACCAAACCCGGCATGATATCTGTGACCATTTTAAACAGCCATGGTTGTCCGGAATCGGATTCAATCCCGGTGCTGTTGTTTCCCAATCCCGGGCTGAATCTGGGCAATGATACCCTGGTCTGTCTTGCTGTGAAACCTTTGCTGGATGCCGGCCCGGGTATGATTTCTTACCTCTGGCAGAATGGAACCACCGAACAAACCATCCGTGCAACAGATACCGGATTGTATTGGGTAGAAATTAAAGATCAGGAAGGCTGCAGAAGCAGGGATTCCATCCGCATAGAGAAACGCGGGGATTTGTTTCCCCCCATTTTGTTTATGCCCACTGCCTTTACCCCGGATGGCAATGGGCGGAATGATTTGTATCCGATGAATAAATATGTAAATATCGGTACGCTGTATAATGTGAAGCTGTACAACCGTTGGGGTGAGAAGCTGGCCGAACTGCAAAGCCCGGATGTGAATTGGGATGGAACCATCAACGGGAGACCGGCTGAAGAAGGTGTGTATGTATTTCTGGCAACGTGGATTGGTTGCGATGATCAGCGGCATACCGTAAGCGGAAACTTTACTTTGCTCCGGTAAGAGCCGCAAAGTCCTGCACGATTTTTTCAGCGACGATTTTGTCAATGGGGAAAGTGAGTTCCCCCGTCTGTAATTCCTGAATGGCTCTCCAATAGAATTCCAGATGCCATTGTTTTCCCCAGCGGGTTTCCATATGATTCATCCGGCCCGGCAGGTACTCAGGGTCAACTTTGTAATAAATCGTTATAACCTGATCGCTGGGGTTAAAAGCACTGGGCTGATAATGTCCGTTGATGTAATATAGTTTCAGTGGGCCGGTATCACAGTCCAGTTCTTCCCGGAATTCCCGCCGTATACAATCTTCTGTGCCTTCACCCAATTCGAGTCCACCTCCGGGAAACTTGGTAAATGCCATGTCTGAGCTGTGTTCTCTGCATAGCAACACATGGTCATTCTGAGTCCATATGCCATAAACTCGGATATTAAAACGGGTAGGGGTGCCCACTGATGGCACAAAGGTAATTGCCGGTTTACAGAACCGATTCTTCCAGAATGGATCTTTCTTCCTCCCCGGCCGGACGGTGATTGGTTACCCGCCGAATCCCGTTTTTGAGCAGCACGCTGTTGAAGTTGATTATCAAACCCAGTTTAAACCCGCCGGTTTTAAGATGCCTCAGCAGCAACTGTACCTGATTGTCACTGATTTGCTCTACCGTTTCTATTTCTACAACCAGTTTTCCTTCTACCAGTAAATCCACCTTATAACCATAGTTTAGTTGAAGATTTTTATACTGTACAGGCATCATTTTGCCAGCTTCAGCAAAAATGCCGTGCTCTTTCAGTTCATACATCAGACAATCTCTGTATGCATCCTCTGTAAGGCCTGGTCCCAGTGCCTTGTGTATTTCTATGGCGAGTCCTATCACTGTGTGGGCGAGTTCATTCTCTGCCTGTATCGCATGCTGCATATCCAATTCCTCATGTCAAAATTAAGTGAGGCAAAAAGGGAATCAAAGCACAAATAGAAATTTAGAATGGTTATAGAATAGTTCAATATGTAAATGAAAATCAAACGCCCCCAGAGTCGTAATTTTACACCTTTATAAGATGGCTGAAAGAAAACTCATTAAAAATGCATTGCTGTTCAACGAAGGACGTCGCTTTGTGGCGGATGTTCTGATTGAAGATTGTTGGATAAGCCGTATAGAAGAAAATGGTATTTCGGAGTTTACAGGCGAAATAACGGATGCAGAGGGTAAATGGCTTTTGCCGGGTGTGATTGACGATCAGGTTCATTTTCGCGAACCAGGCTTTACCCATAAGGCAGAAATTGCCACTGAGAGTCGCGCCGCCCTGGCTGGGGGAGTCACAAGTTTTATGGAGATGCCCAATGTGAATCCTCAAACGACCACCATTGAACTGCTGGAAGAAAAAATGCTTTTAGGCGCTGGCCGGAGTGCTGTGAATTATTCTTTTTTTCTGGGTGCGACCAATCACAACCTGGAGCAACTAAAACGGATAAATCCTGCTACCACCTGTGGGGTTAAGATATTCATGGGCAGCAGTACAGGAGATATGCTGGTCGATGACGCTGAAATTCTGGACCGTATTTTTACTGAAGTACCGGCGTTAATCGCCACTCACTGTGAAAACGAAGACAGGGTAAAAGCAAGACTGGCAGAAGCCATTCAAAAATATGGAGAGGACATACCGGCTGAAGTACACCCATGGATTCGGGACGAGGAAGCTTGCCGGCTCAGCAGCAGTTTTGCCATTGAATTGGCAAACAGGCACAATACCCGCCTTCACATTTTGCATATTACCACTGCAGTGGAAACAGGCTTGTTCCGGAATGATATTCCACTTGAACAGAAGAAAATAACCAGCGAGGTTTGTGTACATCACCTGCACTTTAGTTCTGAAGATTACAGCCGGTTGGGTCATCTTATCAAATGCAATCCTGCGATAAAAGCGCCGGCCAACCGGGATGCCTTATGGTCTGCGCTGATGGACGACCGGTTGGACATCATTGCAACAGACCATGCGCCCCATACCTGGGATGAAAAACAGAACCCATATGCCAAAAGTCCTGCAGGGTTGCCTCTGGTGCAGCACAGCCTTCAGCTCATGCTTGAAAAAGCCCGGGAAGGCAGTATCTCGGTGGAAAAGGTAGTCGAGAAAATGTGTCATGCTCCGGCACAGTGTTTCAGGGTAGACAAGCGGGGCTATTTAAGAGAAGGGTACTATGCAGATCTGGTTTTGGTGAATCCAAACGGAAGTTATCAGGTATCCAAAGACAACCTGTTATTTAAGTGCGGGTGGAGTCCGCTTGAAGGCACACGCTTTAATCACACCATAGAAAAGGTGTGGGTAAATGGTTGTCTCAGCTGGAATTCAGGTAAAATTGAGCAAACCCGCCCCATGCGGATGATGTTCAATCCCTGATGATTTATGCCATCCGCATGCGTTTGGCGTAAAAAGGCATAAGTACCTGCTGGAAATCCCTGCTCACATCGATGGGATAAAAGTCAATGCGGTACTGCAGGCATTTTGTGCGGATGCGTTCATCGAGATCCGCCACCCGTTGGTTGTAATATTCACGCAATTCTGCAGGATTCACCAGAAGTTTTTCCCCGCTTTCCAAATCAACAAACCGGTATGGACGGTTATCAAATGCGAAATCCACTTCATCAGGATTATGGCGGATGTGAAATAAAATCACCTCGTTCCGCCCGTAACGCAGATGTTGCAAAGCCCGCCATAGAGCCGTTTCATCCTCACCGGAATCAAACATATCACTGAAAAGTACAATCAGGCTGCGGCGATGGGTTGTTTGTGCGAGATACTCAAGGGTGGGAGCCAGTCGGGTTTCTGAAGCTGCCGGCATAGGCAAACTTCCATCCCAAACGGGTTGCAGCTTCTGTATTACTTCATCAAAATGCCTGGGACTGCTGCGCATGGCGGTTTGAAAGAGTATATCTGTATTGAATGCAGTGAGACTGAAGGCGTCACGTTGTTTTTTCAGCAATTGTGCTATGGAAGCGCATGCCAGTGCTGCAAAGCGGACTTTGGCTTTTGAACCTGCCGGGTAAAACATGCTTGGGCTCAGGTCCAGCACCAATCTGCAGCGCAGATTGGTTTCTTCCTCGTACCTTTTAACATACAAGCGGTCGGTTCTGGCCATTAGTTTCCAGTCCAGGTGCCTGGTGCTTTCACCGCTGTTGTAGGCTTTGTGTTCAGCAAATTCAGCAGAGAAACCATGAAAGGGGCTGGCATGCATACCTGTAATAAATCCTTCTACTACTTGCCGGGCAAGTAGTTCCAGATTCTGGTAGGATTGTACTTCATCCAGCAACATGGCTCAATATTACAGCAAAAAGCCCGGTTGTTCCGGGCCTTTGCTTAGATTTTGTTTGGGTTAAGCCAGTTGGGCTTCAAGTTTCTGGGCTATATTGGGTTTGGGAACTGCACCTACTATCTTGTCTACCAGTTGTCCGCCTTTGAAAACAAGAAGGGTAGGTATGCTGCGTACACCATAGTTGGCGGCGATATCCGGATTTTCATCCACATTCAACTTGCCCACTACCGCTTTGCCGTCATATTCCTTAGCCAGTTCATCTACGATGGGTCCTATCATGCGGCAGGGACCACACCATTCTGCCCATAAGTCAACCAATACTGGTTTGTCTGATTGCAGCACTTGTTCAGTCCAGTTGCCGCTTGTGAATTTTTCTGCCATTTTATATTGTTTTTGCGTTTAAATCTAGTGTCAATTCCTGTTCCAAAGATACAGTGTGCCAAAATGACTTAAACAGGCAGTTTTCCACCATCATTTGCTCCGCAATCAAAGCGGTTGAATACTCATTCCGAACAGGGCGAAATCGTACTTCACCGGGTCTTCCGGGTCCATTTTGCGCAGCTTGGCTGTGAGTTCCAAACAGGCCTGCCAGTCACTTTGGGGTCTTTTCAGCAATCCAAGAGCAGTTGCCGTTCGGTGCACATGTACATCCAGCGGACACAATAGCTGTGCGGGTTTTATACCCTGCCAGATGCCAAAATCAACCCCCTGATTGTCTTTTCGCACCATCCAGCGCAAAAACAGGTTGATGCGTTTGCAGGCACTTTTTCTGTCTGGAGTCTGCACATGTTTTTCGGTGCGTACCATATGTGGAAGAGAAAAAAACTGTCTGTGAAAATGTGCAAGTCCGGGCCCTGTATGTACTTCGTTTTCTGACATTCCGTCAGCAAACAGATTTTCCAAACTCCTGTGTTGCTGGTAATGGTATTGGAGGAATTCGACAAAGTACAGTAAATCCACCGGTTGAAATGTGCGGTGTACAAAGGATTCAAACCGGGTCCGGTCTGTTTCTTTGTGGTTGCAGATAAAGTCATAAGGTGCTCCATCCATCAGGTCCATGAGACGGTTTGCATTGTTGATGATGGTTTTGCGCTGACCCCATGCCAGCAATGCCGCAAAAAGACCCGCTATCTCTATATCCTGAGATTTGGAGAAACGGTGGGGAACAGAAATGGGGTCAGGAGCAATAAAATCCGGGCGGTTGAATTGTGCTGCCTTTTTATCGAGCAGGTTTTTGAGTTCGTTTTTGTTCACTCCTGTTTAATCAATTTTTCCAGCGAAAAACCCTGTAATTCCCTCAAAGCCATCAAAGGAAGCCTGATAGCTGAGTAAGATTGTAGAAACATCCCGATGCTGATTCATGGCAACATCACAGACCAAAAAATACAAAAAGTAAAATGGATATGAAAGTGAAAACCTGATCCGGAATTGAATTTAAACCGCTGCCAGGGCTTGCTCCAGGTCAGCAATCAGGTCATCCACATGTTCCAGACCCACACTCAACCGGATGAGACTGTCCAGCAAGCCGCCAGCCATGCGTTGTTCGCGCGGAATACTGGCATGGGTCATGCTTGCCGGGTGTCCCACAAGGCTTTCCACGCCACCCAGGCTTTCGGCCAGACTGAAGAGTTTGGTATTGCGCAGGAAAGCAAAGGCGGATTCAATGCTGTCACTTTTCAGCGTAAAACTCATCATGCCACCAAAGTCTTTCATCTGTTTTTTTGCAATGGCATGGCCGGCATGGTCTTCAAATCCCGGCCAGTGCACTACCCCCACTTTGGGGTGATTGCGCAGCCAGTGTGCTATGGCCGCCCCATTTTCGCAGTGCCGTTGCATGCGTATGTGCAGTGTTTTTATTCCCCGTAATACCAGGAAACAATCCTGCGGGCCGGGTGTGGCACCACAACTGTTCTGAATGAAGGCCAGCCTGTCGCGAAGCTCCTGATCATTGACGCACAATGCGCCCATTACAACGTCACTGTGGCCATTGATGTATTTTGTAACGCTGTGCATCACAATATCGGCACCCAGTATCGCAGGATTCTGCAGGTAGGGGCTTGCGAATGTATTGTCCACAGCCACCAGTGCTCCGGCTTCTTTGCCAATCGAGACCATGGCTTCAATGTCTATGATTCGCACCATAGGATTGGTGGGCGTTTCTACCCAAATCAGCCTGGTTTGCGGTGTGATGGCGGCTTTCACAAGTGCAGGACTGGTCATATCCACAAAAGTGAACTGAATGCCCAGCGGCTCAAAGATTTTGGTAAACAACCGGTATGTTCCCCCATACAGATCATTGGTACTTACCACATGGTCTCCGGGTTTCAATAGTTTAATTACAGCATCAATGCTGCCCATCCCCGTGCTGAAAGCCAGGGCAAACCGGGTTTGTTCCAGGGCGGCCAGATTGTCCTGCAAAACATCGCGTGTGGGATTGTGGGTTCGGGAATATTCAAATCCTTTATGGTCACCAGGTGCTGCCTGCACATAAGTACTGGTTTGAAAAATGGGGGTCATAATGGCCCCGGTACCGGGATCAGGCTCTATGCCGGCATGCAATACTTTGGTCTCGAATTTCACGGCAGCAAAGGTAGGCAGGAGGGAGATTGTTTCCGAACGGGTTCAGGCCTGTACCTGCTGCCTCTTTCTGGTTAAGAATAAACCACGTGTATAGTCAGTAAATCACCGGTTTTAACAACGCCATCCTGAACTACCCGGCAATTGATGCCCCGTAAATTCAGTGCCCTGCCTTGTTCGGAGTTCACAAACCGCATGGCATCTTGTCCGAACCTTTCTGCAAATTTTTTACAGCCCCGGTGGGGTGGTTCGGTAACTTCCAACACCGCTGTTCCGGCTTGCAAAAGGGTTCCCGGTGGCATATTCAAATAACTGAGATTGATATCCGCATATATCTGGTCGCCGGCAAGGGGCCAGAATTCCTGATTGCCTGCAATTGCCTGAATGGCACGGGAGTTCATGTTGGTTATCTGCTTCAGCGGATGCGGACCGCCATCAGCACTGCTGCTGCTGGGTTTGTGTTTCCAGTTGTCGCCCTCCAGGCCTGCGTTTGCAGTCAACAGGGCTACAGACAGCAATTCCCTATCATTCTCGGCCGGTCTGCGCACCAACATGTGAACGACCCCGCTGTCTGATGGACTTTTGCTGATTTCCCAAAGAACAGATTCCAATTCATGTAAACTTTTGTGTTTGGAATTCGACATCGCTTTGTTAAATCCGAAAAAAGTGAACTATGATTCTGCAAAGAGTTTTTCCAAACAAGCCGGATAAATTTTATACTCGATGGCGTGAATTTTTGCAGCTATGGTTTCCAGTGTGTCTCCGGGTGAAATTTCAAAGTGTTCCTGAGCAAGAATCCGGCCTTTATCGTACTCTTCGTTTACAAGATGTACAGTAACCCCATGTGTTTTCTCTCCATTTGCCAACACAGCTTTGTGCACGTTGTCTCCATACATGCCTTTGCCTCCGTATGCCGGCAACAGTGCAGGGTGTATATTCACAATACGGTCCGGGTATAAACGGATCATCCAGGAAGGAATCAACCAAAGAAAACCGGCCAGAACCACCCATTCTGCATGTAAATCAAGAAGCCTATCCCTTAAGCTTTCGCCGGATTGCAAGGATTCTTTCGTAAAAATGTAAACCGGGATGTCTTCTGCTTCTGCTTTTTCAATCACACCAGCGCCCGGAACATTACAAAATACAGCAACGGTTTCAGCAATTCCGTTGGCTTTGAAATGACGAATCAGGTTCAGGGCATTGGTTCCGCTGCCTGAGGCAAATATGACGATTTTGGGTTTCATCGGGAGAATTGCAGGCTTTCTGCTATCAGCTCAAGTGTGCGAACATAGGACAATCGGGACTGGTCTGGTGCAAAAACAAAACCGTCCACAGCCACGTAGCGGTTGTTCGGTTTATCGTGATAAATGTAGCGCACAAAAGGACCACGGCGATATGTACCCTCTTCGGTGTACCAGCCGCGGAGTACAGCAACACCTTTGGCATCAAATCCAGACCAGCGCAGCGGAAACAGGCTGTTTTCACTCACCACAGTCTTTGTTTTTTCATCATTGGTAACGTATTTGATGGTAAAAAGATTGCGGTTGGCTACTGCCTGTTCGCGGGTCTCCAGTTTCAGTGAGTCAGAAAAAATATTGATAAACACATGACGGTAAAACTGGTTTGTTTGCTGCCAAAGCCACACCACCTCGCGGTTGCTGAACTGCAGACTCATTTGCGGAGGAAATTTCAGCCCGAATCCATAATTCCCCTGAATAACCCTGCTTACGCTGTCGCAATATGGATTTGGTGCAAGATTGCCCGTTAACCCCTGTTTTTTTTCAGCCGTATGGAAAATATCAGAAAGGGCTTTAACCAGGCCCGGGTTCAACTCTCCCTTCACCCGCACTACAGTTTGGGGCTTGGCCCATACGTCGGTATACACTTCCAATGGCAATGTCCCTTTGCGTGTGGGTTTCACTCCGGCCTTATCCAAATCTGCGCTAAAATCTCCACAACTTCCGGCTGTCTCATATACGACAACCAGAGGAGATAGTTTTTCATTGGACTCATAGGCCTTGTGCCGCGCGTACCAGAAGGAAAAGTCATTTTCAATGGTGCCGGACTCTGCTTTTTCTGCCAGCACCAGAAGGGAATCTTTGCTTGTATAAGTTGTTTCAAAAAGAGCTTTTACTTGCTCCAATGCTTCTTCATTGGCAATGACCAAAATCTCGCCGGGCATGCCGGCCGAAGGGGGCAAAGCTTCTTTGACCTGTTTGTTACAGGCACAGAGACAGAACGTGATGAGAAATAGTGGAGTACAGGCCCGCATGGTCACCGCAAATGTGCAGCACGAAAATGGAATTAGATTCAGGAAATTGTAAGCTTATCCCTGTTTGGCGTTCACCCAGGAAAGCTTGTACAAAACCAGATTGCGCCCTGCAGGTGCTACGTTGGTCTTTAAACCGTTCCATGCCTTCAGCTGGTTCACCGTGGTTCCGTAGCGGCGGGCAATTGTGTAAAGGGTTTGGCCTCTGGTTACGTAATGATAGTAGGGGACCCATTTCTGCACATATACAGGCTTCTTTGCATCTTCCGCCGCTTTTTCTGCAACAGCAAAGGCGTATGCACTGTCCGTGTTTTCCATGAAACGCATGCTCAGCTCGTAAGGCAACATAACTTTATACGGAGCATTTCCCGGTGTGCTTTTTGTTATCAGTTCACGATTGTAAGCCGCAATATCCTCTTCGTTTACACCCAGGTATTTGGCCAGATATTTCAGGCTCATTTCTGGCTTAATCTCTGTGGGTACAAGCAGGCTGCTGGTTTGGTTATGTGCGGTTTTGCTGTATTTGGTAAAGTTCAGCACATAGGCTGCAGCAATAAATTTGGGCACATAGTTTTGTGTCTCTTTGGGCAGGAAATTCTTGATTTTCCAAAAATCCTTGGAGCCACCGGAAAGATTGATGGCACGCTGAACATATCCGGCTCCGCAATTGTAAGAGGCAATGGCCAGCAGCCAGTCACCAAACTGGTTGTAGCTGTTCCTGAAATATTCACAGGCTTTTTCAGTACTTCGGATAATGCTTTTTCTTTCGTCTATGGTATAATCTATGCGCATACCCATGCTGCGGCCAGTGTAGGGCATGAACTGCCATAAACCGCTGGCACCGCACCATGATTGTGCATTGGGATAAAGGTTGCTTTCGATAATGGAGACATATTTCAGTTCCTGAGGCAGGTTGTACCTGTCCAGCACCTGCTCGTAAATAGGGAAATAGAGCTGCATACGCTTGTGCAGACCATCATAAAATGTCTCATTCTGCATCATCAGATAGCGGACATGGCTGGTTACAAACGCATTGTAGTCCATATTGATGGTGGTTCCCAGCATATTCATGCGGGATTGAAAAGTCTTTTCATCCGCAATCCATCCACTGGCTGTGTCGGTAATTCCAACATGGCTGGGTATTTCCTGATACAGCACTTGAGTAAGACTGTCAATCCTGCTCAGACTGGTTTCCATCACAGACCCTACAGGAGCCTGTGCCCAAGATGCTGCAGAAACCAACGCCGCTGCCAACCCTAAAATTGTTCTCCTCATTTTTCCTGTTCTGTTTTTAATCCCCCGGGGTTTACAAAAATAACCCTCATCCGTACAACATGCAAAAATTGCACCAAGAATAACGTTTTCACAAGTTCCTTTATTGCCTATATTTGTGAAAAAGCCGGAAGTCCTGGGTTGCATATAGCCCTGGGTTTCAGGTAAAATGTGTTGAGAAAAGGATACACCCGTCTGGTATGTCGAAAAAACTGTTTGAAGAAATCACCCAACTGAACGTTCAGGCTGAAACTCAGGCCCAAACCCTGCGGATGAATCCGCGAAACCACAGTTTAAATATAGGAATACCCAAAGAGGTAACCTTTCAGGAAAACCGTGTGCCACTCACACCCTCGGCAGTCCAGTATTTTACTTCAAACGGACACCGCATGAAACTGGAGAGTGGGGCTGGTCGCAATGCAAACTTCAGTGATGCCCAATATTCTGAATCCGGTGCTGAGATTGTCTATAGCAACAAGGATATCTATGATTGCGATATTGTGCTTAAGATAGATCCGCCAACCCGCAAGGAAATCGATTTGATGCGACCGGGTCAACTGCTGATATCAGCGCTGCAAATCAATCAGATGGACGATTTGCTCCTGCGCATGATGATGGACAAGCGCATCAATGCCATGGCTTATGAGTTTCTGGAAGACGATTCCGGAGCATTGCCCATCATCCGTGCCATGAGTGAGATCGCCGGTACAGCCAGCATACTCATTGCTGCTGAATATCTGAACAATACCCATACCGGCAAAGGGGAATTACTGGGTGGATTTGCCGGTGTCCCGCCTACACAGGTTGTGGTTATCGGTGCCGGCGCTGTTGGGGAATTTGCTATAAAAGCAGCGCTGGGGCTGGGAGCAAACGTAAAAGTGTTTGATAACAATATGTACCGGCTGAGAAGGGTGCAGAAGCATTTTGGTTTTCACTTATATACCAGCACCATTCATCCCAAAGTGTTGAGGAGTGCCCTTGAAAGCGCGGATGTGGTCATTGGTGCGCTTACAGGCAAAGGCGCCCGCAGCCCGGTGGTGGTTACCGAAGATATGGTATCTGCCATGCGGGCAAACAGTGTGATTATTGATGTGGCCATAGACCGCGGGGGTAATTTTGAAACCAGTGAGGTCACCAACCACGAACGACCCGTCTTTCGCAAGCACGATGTAATCCATTACTGTGTGCCGAACATTGCAAGCAGGGTGAGCCGCACTGCCAGCTATGCGCTGAGCAACGTGTTTACACCTATGCTCGATGAAATGGCTCAGATGGGTGGGTTTGCAGATTATCTGCGCCTGAAACCGGGTGTACGCAAGGGTACTTATCTCTTTAAAGGGTGCCTTACAAATAAAAATCTGGCAGATAAATTTGGCATCAAATACCACGATATAGACCTCATGGCAGGTATGTTTCTGTAACCGGATTATCTTATTGCACGCATGATACGGTTCCACCGTATGCCCTGAAACTTATACAGATACTCGTCGGTTTCAGTGCGCTGGGGATTTCCGTCTATTACTTCCTGTGCTTTTTTCATACTCAAAAAGGTAAACAGGGGTTTCCCCACGATATGGTTTTCCGGCACATAGCCCCACATGCGGCTGTCATAACTGTTAAAGCGGTTGTCGCCCATCATCCAGTAGTAACCATATTTAAAGGTGTAGGATTTTACCTCCTCCCCATTCTGGAAGAATTTATTTCCCTGCATGGTGATATCCGCTTTCTCATAGTTGTTGATGGCCAGTCCGTAAAAGTCAAATGAGCCGGGTGTTAACTGAATTTTATCCCCGCGTTTGGGCAGATAAAAGGGTCCATAATTGTCCAGGTCACTGACTATTTTCCGGCCGCCAATGACACTGCTGTCCAGGAAGGGGCCATGACCACCGATTTGACGGGCGAGTTTATTAAACACGATGCGCTTTACAGCAGGGTCATTGCCTATGGCTGCTGCATTTTCTTCGTAGGTATTGATAATGTACGTTAATGCCACTACAGAATCATCTCCATTGCTGCCACGGAACCTGAACGGATCGGCAACGCCCAGATCGTATCTTGAAAGAAATTCAGTGGTAATGGGTTCTTTCATTCCCAGAACATATTGTTTCTGCTGACGGCCCACCGCCGGCAGTTTTTTCCCGTTGATATAAACAATACCTTCCACGATGGCCACACTGTCGCCGGGGATTCCTATGCATCTTTTCACATAGTTGTCTCTCTTATCCACCGGAAACTCGTCGTTGTTATCAGCAGGCCAGTTGAATACGATTACATCGTTGTTCTTAATGGTGTACCAGCCGGGCAGTCGCATATACGGCAATTCCACAATATCGCTGAAAGCTTTGAATCCGAAGAGGTCCTTATGGGCTACTACGGGCACGGTTATCGGAGTCATGGGTATACGCATGCCTACCTTGGCTCTGCTCACCACCAGAAAATCACCCACCATAAGATTGCTTTCCATTGAAGGGGTAGGAATCTGGTACAGGTCGAAGTAAAGTGCGCGCATGCCACCGGCCACATAGGCAGCAAAAAGAAGGGCATCGGCCCATTCCCGGGTGCCGGCATGGGGTGGTATGTTCTTTTTGCGCCATTCTGCCTTACCGGCAGGACCCAGAAATACCACATCCTTGCGAAAGGCGATGAGAGGCAGATAAAAGAAGGTGAACACGATACCCAGAAAATGCTGCCAGAAGCGGTTTTGGCCAAAACTGCGCAGCAAATCCAGTGTGATGTTAAAGCTGAACAATATATTTACACAGGGTATCACCATCCCTATCATATACCACCACGGGCGGCCCACCAGTTTTATCCAGTACCACCAGCTTAACACGGGAATGCAAGCCAGGTACCAGGCTATGCCGGCTTTTTTAAATAAAGAGGCGAGGGCAGCACGGGTAAGGATAAATGCCGTGCACCAGAGTGTGAGAAATAATCCGAGGTTAAAAGATTCCATCAGTTCAGCGAATAACAGCGTCAAAATTAAGCATGTCTTGCATACCGAAAACGCCTTTATGTTCAATAAGCCATTCTGATGCCAAAACTGCACCCAGTGCAAACCCTTTTCTGCTATGGGCAATATGTTCCAGTTTCAATGTATCAATTTCACTTTCCCAGGTTACCACATGTGTGCCGGGAACTTCGCCCTCCCGTATGGCATGAATGGGAACCTGGCCCGAATCTGCAGTTGCACAGGCAGACTCCAGTTTCCAGCCCTCAAAGTGTGGATTGTTGCGGATAATGCCCTGTGCGAGTGTGAGTCCGGTGCCGCTGGGAGCATCCAGTTTCCGCGTATGGTGTATTTCTGTAATTCCGGCTCTGTACCCGCTTTGCCCGGCCATAATTTTAGCCAGCCATTCGTTCAGGGCAAAAGTGATATTTACACCCAGACTAAAATTTGTGGCTGTAAATAAGGAGCCATTGTTTGTTTTACACAAAGTTGCAATTGTCTCAAAATGGTCATACCAACCGGTGGTTCCACACACCACAGGGACCCCATTCTGAAGGCAATGGGTTAGATTTTCAGGGGCGGTGTCCGGTTTGGTAAATTCTATGGCAACATCGGCTTTTTTCAGTTCATCTGCGTTGAGAGCATGTTGGGTGCTGAACCGCGCCACTATTTCATGTCCGCGGGCTATGGCAATGGATTCGATTTCTTTTCCCATTTTTCCATACCCGATGATTGCAATTTTCACAAGTGCAAATGTAGGGTGTAGGGGAGGGTTGAAGTATGGCCACTTCCTGAATGCACCCTATTTTCGCCCCAATTTCTGCTTTGTAAGACCAATATGAAAAAACGCATTTTGTGGATTTTGTTGATTGTAACGTGCATAGCCGCTGTAGGTTCCGGTATTCTCTATGCACGGTTGTTTACACCCGCATTTTCCAAAAACCAACCTGTGAAACTCCGCATACGCAGTGGTTGGAATCTGGATAAACTGGCCACTGAGCTTGAACGGGCTGCAGGAATTGAAGACAAGGAAGCATTTGTTTACTGGGCAAACAAATTGGGTTATAAGAAAGTCTGGCCCTGTACAATCGACATAGAAGCGGGTGAGGGGCTCTATCATTTCATTCAGAAACTAAAGACAAACCGGCATCAAACGGCAAATGTGGTTATCCGCGGTTCTATGGACAAGCAATCCTTGGCCCTGGCAGTTTCAGAGAAGTTGGAGATCAACCCGGATTCCCTCATTCTTTTTCTGGGTGAACCCGCCGGCCTTAAACCTTTTGGGGTAACAGATACAACCTGGGCTTGTTTGTTTATCCCTAATACCTACAATCTCTTTGTAAATACGGGATTAAAGGGATTTATGTCAAGAATTGCCCAGGAGTACCGCAATTTCTGGAACTCAACAAGGCTTGATAAAGCCCGGAAACAGGGGCTGACACCCATACAGGCCGCCATTTTAGCCAGTATTGTGACCAAAGAGAGTAACAAAACCGATGAGTACCAAAACATTGCCGGTGTTTATATAAACCGGTTACGGAAGGGAATGCTGCTCCAGGCAGATCCCACGGTTGTATTTGCCCGCGGCAGATCCGGCAGGGTGCTGGGCCCGGATTTGCGCATTCAGTCCCCATACAACACATATTTATATAAAGGACTTCCTCCCGGACCGTTATGCATTCCCAACAAGGAAAGCCTTGAAGCTGTGCTGAATTACACCCACCACAATTACCTCTATTTCTGTGCAAAAGCAGATTTCAGCAACTACCATCAGTTTGCCGAAACCCTGGAGGAGCATAACCGCAATGCACGGGCGTATCACCGTGCTCTTGACGCACTTCCTTAAAAACAGGAATAAAGACTTTCGTTCCGGTGGGGTATAAAAAAAACGGCCCCGGAGATATTCCGGGACCGAATTTGTATAATGAAAAAATGGAGGGGGGCGTGTTTGGTTTGCCGGTCAGGGCTTTTTGTTGATTCAAAGGTATGTGGGATCAATACATACATTTAAAAGAAATATGTGTAACCCCCTTTTGACTTTGTGAAATCCGGTTTTGACTTTATTACCGTTTTTCAAAAGGTAACATTTTAATGATTAATGATTGACAATGACCAGTTTTTGTAATTGTCTTTTACCCTGATGCAACAAGTCCAGTTGATAGGTTCCGGGTGATATCAGGCGCAAATCTGCGGTGCCACCCACAACCGGTACCAGGATTCTCTTACCGGAAGTATTTGTCAGGCCCACTTGTTTGCAGGGAATAGTGATATGCAGATAGTCCGATGCGGGGTTTGGAAAAATGTTTACCTCAGTTGCTTTGGATTGAGACAGTCCGCTGGAATTGTCCAGCGTTAAGGTAGCCGTTTTGGTCACAGCCTGGTCTCCACTTTCACTGTTGCTGGAGTTTCCTGCAACACCTGCAGCGTAGATGGTTACGCTGCCCGTTGGGTTGGCAGGTGCGGTCCAGTCAAAGGTCCAGATACCCAGAGATGAAGCAGAGGATTGCACCGCCAGTGAACGGCTGTTTGCAGATATGATGCTGCTGCCGGCGCTGGCTCCGGAAAGGGTTCCGGATGCATTGTTGGATACATCAAGAACGGTTGCCTGAAATCCCTTGCTTACAGAAAAGGAACTCACGGTGGCAATGGCAATGGTGTATGTAGTGCCTGCCTTATATGAAGTAACAGGGGTAAGCTTTCCTTTTTCAGTAACCCCTATGGTCATTGAGGCACTCAGCGAGCCGCCGGCATGGCAAAATCCGCCATTCGAACAGTTGCTCGCACTGCCCGGAGCACCGGTACGGTCATCGGTTCTGCCTCCGCTGCTGCTTAAACTGATAAAACCAGCCAGCATAGTGGGAATCAAAATTTTCATGTAATGTTTTGTCATTTTGCTTTCAGATTTGTTAATCTGCAAAACTACCGGCTTTTTCACACCTCCTTTTCTGCTCCCGCTTTTTTGATGTGGATATGACAAAAGGAAGTGTAAAAATGCCGCTTGCCACCCTCGAAATTCATCCACTCCTTGTATTACATTTGCACCCAAATGAGCACCTCCGCCGGTTATATCCCCATACTGCTGCAGATACTGGTAGCTGTGGGCTTTGTAGTCTTAGCCCTGTTTTTATCTTCAAAACTGGGACCCAGTCGAAAAACTGTCCAAAAAGATGAGAATTTCGAATGCGGGATTGAAAGTCAGGGCAATGCCCGCTACCCGATAAGTGTAAAATACTTTCTTACGGCTATACTTTTCGTGCTCTTCGATGTGGAGGTTATCTTCTTTTATCCCTATGCTGTTAACTTTAAAGACATGGGTATGGAAGGGTTTATTGCTGTGGTCACTTTCGTTGCCATATTTCTGGCAGGTTTCATTTATGTATGGCGCAAAGGCGCGTTTGAGTGGGATAAATAATCATTAACACAATTACACAATGGTAAAATTGGTTGAAGCACCGGAAGGATTGGAGGGTCAGGGATTTTTTGCCACTTCTCTTGACAAAGTGATTGGCATGGCCCGGGCAAACTCGCTGTGGCCATTGCCGTTTGCAACTTCCTGCTGCGGTATTGAATTCATGGCTACGATGGCCAGCAATTACGATTTGGCCCGTTTCGGTTCAGAAAGACTCAGTTTTTCTCCCCGACAGGCGGATCTGCTGATGGTAATGGGAACCATTGCAAAAAAAATGGGCCCGGTATTGAAACAGGTATACGACCAGATGGCAGAACCGAAGTGGGTAATATCAGTGGGTGCCTGCGCCAGTTCAGGAGGGATTTTTGATACATACAGTGTGTTACAGGGAATTGACCGCATTATTCCGGTGGATGTGTATGTACCCGGATGCCCTCCCAGGCCCGAGCAGATCATTGAAGGGGTCCTGAAAATTCAGGAACTTGCCCGCAATGAAAGCCTGAGAAGAAGAAATTCAGACGAGTACAAAAAAATGCTGGAAAGCTATCACATTCAAACATCCTGATTATGGCTATAGATAACGCATTTGCAAAACAATCCATACAGGAACATTTCGGGTCTGATCTGCTGGGACATGAAGAGCCCTTTGGTTTGCTCACCATCGAAATCAACCCTGAAAAACTTATTGATATTGTGGGCTGGTTGTACAATCACCCGGAGTTAAAGATGACTTACCTCACCGACTTGTGCGCCGTGCATTACCCGGAACAATCCGGCAGGGAAATAGCGGTAGTCTACCATTTGCACAGTTTGCCAAACAACCTGCGGGTGCGGCTTAAGGCATTTCTGCCTGTTGCCGGTGGGCATATTGCCTCACTTACAGGAATTTTTAGCGGTGCCAACTGGATGGAACGCGAAACATTTGATTTTTATGGTGTGCAATTCGACGGTCATCCCCAGTTGAAGCGCATTTTGAATATGGATGAAATGGACTATCATCCCTTATTGAAACAATACGCACTTGAAGACGAAACCCGTGAAGACAAAGACGACAGATTTTTTGGCCGATGAACAACCTTAAAGTGAATCAAAACGGGCAATTGTCTGCCCTCGACACCATAGACGGTGAAATTGCCACCCTGAATCTGGGTCCCACGCACCCTGCAACCCATGGCGTATTTCAGAACATTCTGAAAATTGACGGGGAACGCATCATCAGTGGAGAACCCACCATTGGCTACATTCACCGTGCGTTTGAAAAACTGGCGGAAAGAAGGCCTTACAACCAGATTACTCCTATCACGGACCGGCTGAACTACTGTTCATCACCCATCAACAATATGGGCTGGCATATGACAGTAGAGAAACTCATCGGAGCCGAGCTTCCCAAAAAAGTGGAGTACATGCGGGTTATCATCATGGAACTTGCCCGTATCGCCGATCACCTTGTGTGCAACTCTGTAATCGGGGTAGACACAGGTGCCCTTACCGGATTTACTTATGTTTTTCAGGAACGGGAGAAAATTTACGAGTTGTACGAAGAGGTTTGCGGAGCAAGGCTTACAACAAACGTAGGACGCATCGGTGGTTTTGAAAGAGATTTCAGTCCGGAATTTGACCGCAAATTGCGCAAGTTCATTAAGGAGTTTCCTGCCAAACTGCAGGAGTTCGATAACCTGCTCACCCGCAACCGCATTTTTATGGATCGGGTGATTGGTGCAGGTCCTATTTCTGCAGAAAGAGCACTGAACTATAGCTTTGCCGGACCCAATCTGCGCGCTGCAGGAGTAGATTATGATGTGCGGGTGATGAATCCCTACAGCAGCTATCAGGACTTTGAATTTGATATTCCCATTGGCAAAGATGGTGATACTTATGACCGGTTTCTTGTGAGGCAGGAAGAAATGCGGCAGAGTCTGCGCATTATCCAGCAGGCCCTTGATGGTATGCCGGCCGGTAAACACTACGCAGATGTGCCCGACTTTTACTTACCTCCCAAGCAGGAAGTATACAGTAGCATGGAAGCACTTATCTACCACTTTAAAATCGTAATGGGTGAAACCGCCATTCCTGCCGGAGAAGTGTACCACAGTGTGGAAGGTGCAAATGGAGAACTGGGGTATTATCTGATCAGTGACGGAGGCCGCACCCCTTACCGGTTGCATTTCCGCAGACCTTGCTTTATATACTACCAGGCTTACCCCGAGATGATACAGGGCGCCATGCTCAGCGATGCTATTTTGACCATGAGCAGCATGAACGTGATTGCCGGTGAACTGGATGCCTGATATTGAAAAGAAATTGAAATGAGTGCAGAAACAACCCATTCCCAAATCGCCTTTCCGCAGGAAACCCTGGCAGAAGTGAACCGCATACTGGGATTATTCCCGGAGGATAATAAAAAAAGTGCCCTGCTGAGGGTGCTGCATATAGCCCAGGCCGAGTTTGGCTGGCTGGATGTGCCGGTTATGGATTATGTAGCAAGGCTCTTGCACATCAATCCTGTTGAAGTGTACGAAGTTGCCACCTTCTACAGTATGTATGATACCAAACCTGTGGGTAAGGTGAAGCTGGAAGTTTGCCGCACAGGTCCCTGTATGATAGAAGGGGCCGAAAAGATTGTCAAATACATCGAAGACAAACTGGGGATAAAAGATGGTGAAACCACCGCAGATGGCGTGTTTACACTGAAAACCGTAGAATGTTTGGGTGCCTGTGGTTACGCACCCATGCTGCAGGCCGGTGAGCAGTTTCACGAACATCTGACCGAAGAGAAAGTAGATGCCCTGATAGAGAAGTACAGGGCAAACCCCAGAGCCAATTATATGGGCATGTAATGTTCTGGATGGGCCTTGCCATATCGATGTTCACTGCGCCACCTGCAAAAGGGCCTGCCTTTGTGGTGTCTACAATGCAGCACACCATTGCTGTCAACGGAACCGATGTGAGTGCTGTGAAAAGTACTGAAGGGCTGAAAGTTGTGTTTGGCGCATTCAACAGGAACAAAGACATGGGTTCGGTGCAGCGGTATTATTATGATAGCCTGGGAATTATGGCCGAACAGGCAACAGGCGGTAAAATGGCATATCGTCTGGCGTTTCAATCCGATACTGCATTTATGACCCGAAACTCGTTCAGCGGCACGCTGCTGTTGAATGGCACTTCACTGGGTGCAGGAAGCACCAAAGAGGATATAAAAAAAGCACTCTATAACAGTCCGAATTTGAAATTGTTCGGCGAAAACGGTATGCGGTATATCAACCGGGAAACAGGAACTGTGTTATCCTTTGATATTCGTACCGATGGAATACACGAAATAAGTTTTGGATTTTTGAAGTAATAAAAATGGGAAGAAAACTTCTGCTTGAGCACGCAAATATTGAAGGAATTGCATCCTACGACGTCTATCGCAAAAACGGTGGTTACAGGTCTGTAGAGAAAGCCTTGAAAACCATGACCCCGGATGAGGTGGTGGAAGAAGTAAAAAAATCAGGTTTGCGCGGCCGTGGCGGAGCCGGATTTCCTACCGGCATGAAGTGGAGTTTTCTGGCAAAACCTGAGGGTGTGCCCCGTTACCTTCTGTGCAATGCAGATGAGAGTGAACCAGGTACTTTCAAAGACCGCTATCTCATGGAAAAAATTCCCCATTTGCTTATCGAGGGTATGATTACTTCTTCCTTCGCATTGGGGGCAAATCAGAGTTATATCTATATCCGTGGCGAATATATGTATGTATTGCGCATCCTGGAGAAAGCCATTGCAGAAGCATACGCTAACGGCTGGCTCGGCAAAAACATACTGGGCAGCGGTTACAATCTGGATTTGGCAGTAAGCCCTGGTGCAGGCGCATATATCTGCGGAGAAGAAACCGCCCTTATTGAAAGTCTGGAGGGCAAACGGGGCAATCCGCGTATTAAGCCGCCTTTCCCGGCTGTAAAGGGTTTGTGGGGCTGTCCTACTGTGGTAAACAATGTGGAGACCATTGCCGCGGTTGTACCCATTGTGAACGATGGAGGAGATGAATATGCTAAAATCGGAATTGGCAAAAGCACCGGAACAAAACTGATTTCGGCCAGCGGAAATATCCGGAAACCGGGAGTTTATGAAATTGAACTGGGAATTTCTGTAGACGAATTTTTAAACAGTGAAGAATGGTGCGGAGGCATGAAAAATGGCAAACGCCTGAAAGCCTGTGTGCCCGGTGGATCATCTGTTCCCATTTTGCCGCATTTTCTGGTTACAAAAACTGCAGCAGGCGAAGACCGGCTGATGAGTTACGAAAGCCTTGCCGACGGTGGATTTGCCACTGGTAGTATGCTGGGCAGTGGCGGGTTTATTGTGTACGATGAGGACCAGTGTATTGTGCGCAATACATGGAATTTTACCCGCTTTTATCACCATGAAAGTTGTGGTCAATGCAGTCCCTGCCGCGAAGGCACAGGCTGGATGGAAAAAGTATTGCACCGCCTGGAATACGGTCATGGAAAAATGGAAGACATAGATTTACTCTGGGATATTCAGCGCAAAATCGAAGGCAATACCATTTGTCCGCTGGGAGATGCCGCAGCCTGGCCGGTAGCTGCCGCAATACGTCATTTCCGCGAGGAATTCGAATGGCATGTAAATGAGCCACAGGCCTGCATGCAGCGGAATTATGGCCTGGTTGCAGAGAAAGTATTTGCTCCGGCTTCTGTTTAAAATATTGCATTAATTCCTGTTATATGGATTCAATTAGAATCCATATAAATTATCTGATTTTGCACTTCTGTTTTTGGAACTGCGGTCTTTTTTCTGCAACTTTGTTTTGTGCAGATATCTGTATTCCGTAATCTGAGGTATTGGTGCTTATACGTTGTTGCGGGATGCAGTATTCCTGCTCAGTTATTTGCACAGGATGTTGAAAATATCCGGCAGGAAAAGTGGGTGCGCGCCACAGGAAACATTGGTGCCATGGCCAATTTGTACCATGCGGAAGGCATTGCCCCCAGAAGGGTTCCCTTTCAATGGTCGGCCTACGGAAACGCAACCCTGTTTCTGAAAGGAGTGGCACTCCCTTTTTCATTTCAGTACAGCGAACAACAGCGGGATTTTCGCCAGCCTTTCAATCAGTTTGGTTTATCTCCCACCTATAAATGGCTGAAACTACACCTGGGCTGGCGCAATCTTTCCTGGTCCAATTATACACTGAACAATCACGTTTTTCTGGGTGCCGCAGTGGAATTGAATCCAAAAAAAATCAGGTTTGGAGCCATGTATGGACGGTTTTTAAAGGCAGTACAGGAAGACAGTGCACAGCAGGTTTATACAAAAGTTTCGCAATATCCTGTTGCTGCTTATAACCGCTTTGGTTATGGATTTAAGCTGGGGTATGGCACCGATGCCGGATTTGTGGATGTGATTTATTTTCATGCCAAAGACGAGATGGCCAGCGTGAAGGAAAATCCAGGAATTCAACAGACCACACCAGGCGAAAATGCCACATTGGGCTATAAAACCCGATTCCGTTTTCTGAAACATTTTACACTGGAAAGCGACGCTGCCATGAGTGTACTTACCCGTGATCTCCGGGCCGATACCCTGGAACTGGAAAATAAATACTACAAACTTGCCCGGTTTATACTGGTCCCGCACCTCAGCACTCAGGTGTATTATGCCGGCGATGCTTCTCTCACTTATCAGCTGCAGCGCTTCAGTACCTCTCTCAAGTTTCAGCGGCTTATGCCGGATTACCGGAGTTTTGGCAGTTATTATTTTCAAACCGATGTGCAGCGATTAACCCTTGCCCCGCAGTATTATACGAAAAAAGGAAATCTGTTTTTAAATGCCAGTATAGGTACCGAACATGATAACCTGGCAAAGAAAAAACTGGCACAAACCCGTCGCACCATTGGCAGTGCCACCATCAGTTATCGCCCTGTAAGCAACGCGGGTATTACGGCTACCTACAGCAATTACGGAACCACACAGCGTCCCGGTTCCAAATCCATCAGCGACACAGTTATTCTCAATCAGGTAAATAACAGCATCATTTTGTCTCCGTATTACATGATTCTGGGCAAACAATTCAACCACGCATTTCTCTACAATTTTCTGAATCAAACCCTGAATGATAAAAACAAAATCAACAGCCAGAATTTTAGTATGACTGTGATCAACCACAGCATCAGTTATAGTTTGAACAACAATACCAATGGGTTCAAAGCGGATATTTCTGTATTTACTGTAAAGAGCAAACTGACTGCGGGCAATGGAACGAACAACGGTGCTACGATGGGTTTGGGAAGGGGATACAGAAAAAATACCGTGAATACGTATTTGTCAGTCACCTATAGTATGAACGAATTTAACGGCAGCAAAGATGGCAACACCCTGCAATCACGCTGGAATACCACCTGGAAAATAACCAGGAAAAATGTATTGAGTGCAAACCTCACATTCACGAACAACAACAGTAAAACCGGTGTGCTGTCCAAGACCTTTCAGGAATACCTGGCCACCATCGGATTCAATCATATATTTTAATAAACAAAACCATGAAGAATTTGCAGCGATATACCAAATGGACTTTGCCCTTTCTCTTGTTGTTTGCACCCTGTGTGCAAGCACAGGTAACGGTAAATCTGGTATTGCAACCGCCTTATTCACCTTATTTCTCTGATTACCTCAGCTATGAAAATAAGGTTGTGATTTCGGTGATTAAAACGGGTGCCGCCGGCATAGACAAGGTGTATTTTAAAGGCTCCATCACCGGCGACAACGGGGTGAGTCTGAGTACAAAAGGGAATTACAAACCCGGAGTACCCCTTGAATTGGTATCTACGGTAACCGTAATCAAGGGCAATGACATCAGTGAATATTTTACATGGGCAAATACTACCCTTACCGGTATTACTTCACAGCAGCTCATACAGAACAATGGTCTGCCCGAAGGGAATTACAAGGTGTGTCTGACACCCATGAACTGGAACACGGATCAGCCGGCGGGTGCAGAAGCATGCGCGGTGATTCAGATTAAGAATGTAGAGCCGCCTGTATTGATATCGCCGGCCTGCGGCAGCAAGGTATGGATCAACCCTGCACAAACGGTCGTTTTTAACTGGAGTCCGGCCCCGGGTGCGCCCATCACAACAAAATATGTACTCAGTATGGCAGAATTAATCAATCCGGCGCAGGATCCGAATGATGCCATGAATACACTTACCACTCCGCCGTTTTTCGAGACAGAATTGTCCATTTTTACATATCTGTACAAACTGTCGGACCCAAAACTTACACCGGGCAAGACGTATGCCTGGAGGGTTACGGCTTATGACCCTGATAAGAAAACCGTATTCCGCAACAATGGTATGAGTGCCGCCTGCAGTTTTATATGGACTTCTGCATTGCCCGAAACGGGTGGTGCGGCAGGAACGGATAATCTTCAGTTTAGCAGGCCACTTTGTAAAAAATCTACGGATACATTAAAGATTTCTGCAGATCAGGATGCTGCGATGAGCTGGCTTTGGCAATCGCAGTTGAGTGATACATCAACACTGAAAAACCCTTCCAAATTGCGTATCAATGGCAAAGGGGTGAAAGAATATGAAGTGCGGTTTAAAACCGATGAACTGGCAACTGCAAAAGGCGGAAAAATATCCACCAAGTTAAAAAACACGTTCAGGGTAAGTAAACAATATTTTGACCTTGGTTTACAGGCTGCAAAAGATCTGGATTTATTCACCGGCAGATTCAGAATTGAGGTAACCGCATTTGACAGCAGTGGCGGAACTTTGGGCAGCGTAACCAGTTGCCCGGTGGTATTGCAGTTGATAAAGACCAGCGAGAAACCTTCCATGGTTCTTACAGGGAATCTGGTTTACAAATTCAGCAACGGAACAGAGAAAAATCCGGCCAACAATTCCATTTTTCAGGCTCAGATTGTCGAAGGGCAGTTCTCCGATATGAATGCCACCAAGGATTTTACAACACTCAAAACCGGGGCTGATGGGAAATTCAGTGGAAGACTGGCATTGTCTGCATCAGATACAGCAAAAAAGTTTCTGAAAATCAAATTAAAAAATCCGTATTATCAGGATTTACAAAACAATATAGTTATCAATCTGAGCTACCAGAAACCGGGTCCGGGTGGAAAGATACTGAATTACGGACAGCGGGATACGTTAAACCTGGGAGAAATTGTATTAACGGTATACAGCTATGATTTGAAACTTGTTGTGGGAAAAGGATTTCCGTCCTATTTTATCGATTCTGCCACCAAGAGCTGGAGCACCAAATCATTTGCTGTGGATACCCTTACCATCAACAGCAAATCAAAGGTAAAATCCGGAATTACATTTCGGTTATACCGCAAAAACAAAGCGGATTTTATTCCGTTTTTTGAAGCCGGTAAGCTGGTGAAACAAGGATTAAAACCGGCGGAATTGCTGGTGGCTGAAGCCAAAACATTTTATGAAAAAGGTCCGGATGGAAAAGACAGAACAGTTGTTGCTTTCAGCGATTTACTGGTAAATCATGCTGCGGATGATGTGTATTATGTGAAAGCCATTTTGCCGGACAAGTCAAAGTCTGGTTATAAATCACCCTTTGGTGTTTACAACAGCAATCCTGCCGGCGGATACAAACCTGCAGGTGGTTATAAAGAGCCAAAATGGTATGGTCCTGCACTGCCGGATCCGGAAGTGGAAGATGCTGAAATTACTCAAGGGGATGAGGAAGATGAAGACCTGGTTGCTGCAGAAATGGAAGTTGTTTTTCCGTTGGGAAAATTCAATAAAAAATCGGTGCATTATCAGCATCAGATGGAGTACAAACTTATATCACAGTTGCCTCCCATGTCTGCCGTAAGTGGCCGTTTGGTTTACGCCTGGCCCACCGATCCCAATACCATTCGCCCGCTGGCCAATGCCCAGTTTTATGTGTACATGACGTACTTGCTGGATGGGTATCCTTTGCCACAGAAATTGCAAAAAGAAGCTTGTAAAATGATATTGACCAGCGTGAAAATGGGAGACAAAAACGGTTGGGACAATATGCTGGAAGATGCCGATAATAAATTGACCGTGGGTACAGGGTATACCGATGCACAGGGATTTTTCTCACTCAATATCATTAACCACAATACCAAAGGAGAAATTTCTTCCAATGCAGAAGTGGTTACCCAGTCCATCAAAGACCCGTCATGTGATAAAACAAAGCCGGCCGATGAAAATCCCATGGATAAAATGAAGTGGAAAATGGATGACATGTGGGGCAACCAGATGAATAAATTCGGACAAAATGAGAATACCCTGGATTTCAGTAATGATGGGCTCAATGCATCGGATATGGCGGGTAAAATGGCCGGTGCCGCGGGATTTGGAAACGCGCTGGACAAAGGAATGGCCGGCGGAATGGGAGGAGGAATGAATAAAGATATAGGTGCAGGAAAATCCTTTGGTCCGGATGCTTCCCCGGATGAAATTGCTTTCACAGATGAGACAGGTGAGAACCATACGTTGAAGCGGGTATTTTCCCTGGCACTCAGCCCGGCATGGGCAAAATATTATGGTTCCATCACAAATCCTTCCAGCGCGGGCAGTGCCATCTCCAATGATTTTGTTGTACAGGCTTTTGATAAAAAGGATCTGGGTACATTCACTGCATGGGTCAGCGAAATAAAAAATCTGGATGACAAAAAGATCAAAGTAAAAGTGATGTCTTCAGACCCAAAAGGGAACAAAGATTTAAAGATAGGACTGGCCAATGCAAAAGTGGTTGTCTTTCGTGTGATTGGTACCAAAACCCAGTACAAACCTGAAGGGGAGGGAAGTCCGAATCACCCGAAAAAGAAATTGTTGCGTCCTTCTTTCAATAACAATTTTACTGTAGACGATAATACCTCCAAGGGGCTGGACTGGAAAAATACCGAAGTGGAATGGATACTGGAAGAAACCCTGCCCATGTATTACGAGGGAAATTTCAATTATATTAAATTGGGTGGTAAGAAAATTCTGAAACCAGATTACGTTGGAAGATATTTTATTCAGATTTGCCCCGACCCCCAAAACCCGGGAAATAGCTTCCAACCTGTTATTATTCCCTATGAAACCGATGCAACCGGTGTGACATTAACTCCGAGCCGGGTGGCCGGAAGGTTGATGGACAACAGCAGCGGAAAGGGCATAAAAACTGGGTATGTAAATGTATATCTGAACGATGAAGAGGTAAAGAAAGTTCTGACACTGGATTCATCCGGTTATTGGGAAATCATCAATCACCGGTTTGCAGCAGGATGGAACTATTTTACCTGGAAAGACAATGCAAAAATGTTTTTTATAGCCAGCAGTTATGGATATAAAGGCAAAGTAATTCCATCTTTTACTCTCAATGCAGAAGGTTCACAATATTTTTATGCAACTGCTCTCGATCCGGGCGGAAAAGTGACCGGTGTGATTGTGGATGAAGCCGGGGTACCAGTAGAAGCATACATCATGCGGGATGACAGTACGGTGTTTGAGAATGTAGTGAAAACATCATACAAAAAAACACCTTCCGGATATTTTACTGAAACCAAAACCGGTGGTGATTTTACAGTGCCGGCTACGAGCAGTACGGTACATAAACTTAAAATTATTCCCAAAGACGTGGGATATTTCGATACCACATTTACGGTTTACGTTTCCGGCTCAGGAAAAAATCTGGGAAAAATCGTGGTCATCCGCCGCAAGCATCGCATAAGACTCAATCTGAAGTTCCGCACTGCGGATGGTTCTGTATTGCCAATGCCAGCAGCGGGTTATCCAAAAAACACAATCAAAGCCACACTGAACAATGAATCGGTAAAATCAGGTGTGAATTCGGTATCGGCTACAACCATCCTTATTCCACCTTTTGAGAATGTGAGTTCCACCCAATATAGTTTGCTGGTGGAGGATAATAAAGACGGGAACTTTATACCCGTGAAACTGGAATTGAGCAATGAGGAAACCCGGGATTGGGTAGACTATACTGTTACTGTAAAACGCGGTTATGAAATTTCGGGTAAGGTTACGCTGGACGGTACACCCATAAAGAATGCAAGAGTGTATGTTGATTACAAATCCGGTGGAATAATTCAGACAAACAGCACCACTGCCTTTTCTGAGATGGAGGCAAGAACCGCTGCCAACGGTTCATTCACCATACATGGTATTCCCAAAGTGGGACAGAAACTGAAAGTGTATGCTACCATGGATACCAGTTTCACGGTTACAGGAGACATGAAAGAAGTAACAACCGGCAGCAGTATGCCGGAAATTGTACTGGAACTGAAAAAATTTGCTGAAGGCAAGGTAGACAATCTGTATGGTTTCCCGCTGAGTGTAGAGAATATCAGAAAAGAGAAGGGCTCCTATCTGGTTACGGGTATGGTGGACTTATCCAAAGGGGCTACACGATTTGGCTGGCTTGACCCGAATACCAAAGTGCGTGTGGTGGATGTGCCCTATAAAATTGCCGGAGGTATGGCCAATCCGGAGCAGAACAGCACCCAGCTGGATGCCACGGCTGTGCTGAAAATGAAATACATGGAACGGTACAATGTAGATGTGGAACCTGCATGGGACGGAGGGAAAACTAAAAAACCACAGAATCTGGTGATTGAAAAGTCCGGCGCTTACGGCAGGCTGAATGCCCATGCCCATATCGCAGATAACTCTTTCAATTTCCCCTCCACCTACATCAATTTTGACAAGACAGGTACCTTTTACTTCGCGGTTCCCCAGGGTGGGGGCTATACCACCAAAGTGGATGTAATTGTGAGTAAAGGGGGCAGCATTCCTGCCAAATACTTCCTGTCTCAGCAGAATGGCAGCGGGCTGGTTTTTGCCTTTATCGGATTTACGGCCACTGCCAATCCTGCCAATTCCTTCATCTCAGACGATGGAAAAATTCATCTGGATGTATTGGTAGAGGGAAAATCTCCCAGCCAGAAACTGGATAAAGTGAAATTTAAAGTACCGGATCTGGTGCTGAATAACAACAAAATAGAAAAAGCCACAGGCACCGAGCCCATGGTGCTGGATTTGCAATCCTGGAAACTGGAGGTGAAAGACTGGAGTGTAGACCCCAAAGAAGGGGGATTGATTTCATCCAATTGTCTGATCAAAACCGGAGTGGTGGATATACCGGCTTATAAATTCAACCTGCGCAATGATTTCTTCTTTCTGGATAATTTCGACCTGAGTAAACTCACCCTGGGTGGCGGGGTTCTCAACCTGAGTCAGATCTCACCCAATGCCAAACTGGTATTTGACGAAAGCTGCGGCAGCGACATGGGCAAGCACTGGCGTTTTGTCATTGCCAAAAACGGGAATTTGCCGGCAGCTGTGATCACAGGACTCAGTCCGTTTATCAAGCAGGATTTGCCCCTTGAGTATATTCAGCTCATCAGTTATGGCAACGAAAATATATTGTCCATGGCCAATATGGGGGCATTGAAGAACATGTTTGGCAACGACAAGTTGTCTTATATACCCAAGCAAATTGTAAGTGGCGGCAACTTCTTTAAACTGATAGGCGATGCAGATATTGCAGTGCCCAGGGTACCCACTACCAGCATGGCCATACGCTTTGTAAAGCCCGGCGGCACATTGAAAGCAGAGGTAGAACCCCTGAAAATGAGTTTTGAAGCACCCGGCTATGTGGTGTATAAAACCGCAGATACTTCGCCCATCGTGAATACAACCACCGGCTTGATGACACTGAAGGGAAGTGTGGTAGAACCGGGCAAATTCAACCCCATTCCCTGCACACTGGTGTTTGGCACCGGCAAGCCCGGACAGATTTATTTGCCCGCTTCATACAACCATTATCTGGTAGGCAGCAGCGGACCCAAGCTGGTACTGGCCAACGACGATACCCGCAATGGCATGAAGGTGGAGGGAAATAACGACTGGAATCTGCTCAAATTCGGAGGTAAATACTACGACGGTTCCGGTACCATAAAAACACCGCCCGAAATGGATTTTGCGGTGCATGGAGAAATTACCGCCAACAGCAGCGGTGTGCAGATGAATGAAATCAATACCCCATTCGGGCAAATGAGTTTCAGCTATGATTTTGCCAAAAAACAACTGTACGGCAATCTGGTTATCAAAGAATGGACGCAGATAGGTGCCTGGCAAATGTCCGGACAGGTAGAATGTTATGTGGACCCCGGAGGCTTTCTTGTTGTAGGTCTGGCTCAGGCCAATACAGGAACCCTGTTTAAGGAAGGATACGGTCTGTTTAAGGTAGGCTTTGTGTTGGGAGGGTACAAGCTCACCCCGGAACTGATAACCAAGGCCACAACCTATGCCGTAAATCCCGCCAATGCCTGCTGGCTGAATGAGAACAAGGACGACTTCAAGGGATTCTGGTTCTGTGGCAGCAATCAGTTTATCAATGAGCATTATGATTTTTATGCCGTGGTGGCTTCTGCCTACCTGCATGCCGATGCAACGCTGGAAGCCAGTCTGGGTGCAAATCTGGCCAAAGGCAGTTATGAAGTGAATGTGGGTGCTTTTGGACATGTAAAAGCCGGTATGAGTGCCATCACCGGTACTTCCATTTCCGGCTATGCCGATGCGGATATTACCGCCCGCATTTCTTATAAAAACGGGATGAATTTCGATGCGCATGGCAATTTCTCCTGCGGTTATAAAGTTTGCCAGAGTTTGGTTCTGGATGAGATTTGTTACAGCGAAACCCAGGGCGCAAGTCTCGACTTCGGTACCGGTTCCGGTGGTACCTATTTTGATTTCAGCCTGGGCAAAGCAGGTACACAGAAAGGATGTGTGAAATGAGAATTGTAACGGGATTACTGCTCCTGATAGGCAGTTGGGCGAGTGCACACGCACAAACGGTAAAAGCCATAGCCGGGCCCAAAGGAATATGGATTACGCTGGGCAAAGACTTGCCCCGCGGATTTGAATACAAAATACTGCGCAGCGAAGCAGACAATGTACGTGAAACCGAAGAAGTGGGCCGGGTAAAGATTCCTGCCTCTCAGGAAGAACTTCAGGGCAGAATTTTCGAAATCATGGGGTTAAACATTGGTTTCAGTGAAAGCATTACCGACCGTGAAGCCCGCTTTCTGTTTAAAGAATGCCGGGCAGGACGCAACGATTCACTCTTGTTCTTCATGGAAAATTTACCGGTTTTGTATTCAGTGGGTCTGGCCTGGTACGATGCAAAAGCCTCGGCTGGAATTTCGTACAAATATCAGATTGTGCGCAGCGATGCTTCTGCTCCTGCTGTGTCTTTCAATGCTGAATTCCCGGGCAATAAACCCGCCAGCTCATTTGTGCCGGTATCGGCCACAGGCGGGGCCGGAGGTGTTACACTTGTTTACAAGGTGGCTGAAAGGGCAGGACTTGCAAGGGTGAAAGTATACAGAGCCTACTATATGCGCAGCGGGTATGAAGAAATCCGGCCCAACGTGATTTTCTACACTCAGAATGAGGCACTCATGGTGTCGGTTATGGACAAAACTGCACAGGAAAAGGTACCTTACATTTACCGCATCGTTCCGGTGGATCTGGCCGGCAATACCGGAAATCCCTCTCCGGAATTGTCTTTGTTTTCGAGAAAAGAAAAAAGCATTGCACCCTCAGTAGACCGCCTGATGACTGCTTCAGAAGAAAAGGAAAATGCCATTCGGGTATCCTGGATTCTTAAGGAGGTGCGAGACATCGTTTCGATAGAGGTGTACCGCAGTCGCGTGCACAACGGGAAATACTACAGGGTTGCGAGTTTACCGCCCAGCGATACAGCCTGGTGGGACTATGATGTGCAACCTGTGGAAACCTACTTTTACACAGTCCAGTTGAACGGAGCTTATGAACAAAGCCCGAACTCAGTGCGCGTAAGTGGTATGCTGAGGGCAAATCAGCCCAATCTGTTTCCGGTAAACAATCTGCTGGCCGGACAAAATGGAAATGTGGTTTCGCTGAGTTGGGACCGGGCAGAAAAAGACACCCGGGCCTACCATATCTACCGCGCAAACGGATTTACCGGAGAACTCCGCAAGCTGAAACAGATTGTGGTGTCGGATTCAGGCAGGGTTTCTGCACTGGATACATTGCCAGAAACGGATGACGATCAGGTTTACAGCTATGCTATACGCGATGAAAACACTTCTTACGCATTGGGGCCCTTCTCCGACCGGGTGAATGCGTATGGCAAGGGCGGCAGGCACCTGGAAGCACCCAATCAGCCCGGAGTAAGGGTACTCAGACCCGGGGTGGTGCAGTTGATCTGGGCCGATCAGTCGGCCGGCAACCCGGCGGTGGCAGGATACGTTGTTTACCGGCGTGCGGTGGATGCGGAAGGAAATGAAGTTTCAGCCAGAAAGGAAATCGGCCGTGTACCAGCAGAAATTAACACCTGGCTGGACAGTGGAATTCAGGCCGGCAGTCAGTATTTATACAGTCTGTCAGCACTGGACCAGATGAAGGGAGAACCCGGCAAAGCTGGTATGGAAGGGATATATGACTACCCCTTGCAGGCATTGGCCGGCGTTTCGGACCTCAAGGTCTTTGCCTCTGCCGCAGGTGTGGAATTGCAATGGTCCAATCCGGCAGGCGTTTCATTGTCATCCATAAGGGTGTTGCGGGCAGAACCCGGCAAGGAGCCTGCGCAGATAACAGAATTGGAATCGGATGGGGAATCCTGGACAGACACAAAGGTTGCAGCAGGTAAGCAGTATTTCTATTACATTACCACTGTATTCAAAGGGGGTAAAGAGGGCAGAACAGCAGGTCCGGTGGGGGTTCACCTGCGCTGAGGCAGGAAATGGAAAGCACACAAAATCCTGTGTAAAAAAAGCCCGAAAAGGTGGCTTCCCTTGTGTATTTTTGCGCCCGTTGTGCGGTTTGAGGCAATTGCTGAAATCCGTTGTGAATTATGGCCAAAGTAACAATTGACGGACACACCATTGAGGTGCCGGATGGTACCACCATTCTGAATGCAGCACGCATGATAGGCGGAGACGCAGTTCCCCCTGCCATGTGCTATTACTCAAGCCTGAAAGGCAGCGGTGGCAAATGCCGCACCTGCCTGGTGGAGGTGAGCAAAGGCAGCGAAAAGGACCCGCGCCCCATGCCCAAACTGGTGGCCAGCTGCAGCACCCCTGTCATGGACGGCATGGAAGTGAAAAACCGCAGCAGCGAAAGGGTAGTGGATGCCCGCAACGGGGTTGTGGAATTTCTCCTCATCAACCACCCGCTGGATTGTCCCATTTGTGACCAGGCTGGTGAATGCCACCTGCAGGACCTGGCTTATGAACATGGTCTGCAGCGTACCCGTTACGAATTCAAACGCCGCGAATTTGACAAAATAGACATTGGCGAATACATCAAACTGCACATGACCCGGTGCATTTTGTGTTACCGCTGCGTATATACCGCAGACCAGCTAACCGATAAACGCGAACATGGAGTGATGAAACGCGGGGATGCCGCCGAAATCAGCACCTACATACAGGAAAACCTGGACCATGAATTCATCGGTAATGTGATTGATGTTTGTCCTGTAGGTGCGCTGACCGACAAGACCTTCCGTTTCCGCAGCCGGGTATGGTATACCAAGCCCATGGATGTGCACCGCGATTGCCCCAAATGCAGCGGCAAAGCCGTAGCCTGGATGATAGGGGATGAAATCGCCCGCATCACCGCCCGTAAAGACCAGTTTGGAGAAGTGAAAGAATTCATTTGCAACGATTGCCGCTTCCATAAAAAGGAAAAAGGCGACTGGGTTGTGGAAGGTCCCCGCCACATAGACAGGCACAGCGTTATCTCTGCCAACAAATACGAAGACCCTATCCCCGAGCATACCCCCTTACTGAATAAAGCCTGAGCATGGAACTGAGCCTGTTATTTGAAAAAAGTGTACTGATCCTTATCCTCACCGCCATTACGCTGGGGATAGCCACTTACCTCACCTACGGAGAACGCAAGGTGGCCGCCTTCCTTCAGGACCGTTTGGGGCCTAACCGTGCGGGTATTTATGGCATATTTCAACCCCTGGCCGATGCAGGTAAAATGTTCTTCAAAGAAGAACTGATACCCCGCAATGCAGAAAAATGGCTGTTCATTATGGGGCCGGGACTCGCCATGGTTACCGCCTGTATCACCAGTGCTGTAATTCCATGGGGTACAGATCTGGTTCTGTTTGGCCGCAACATCAGCCTGCAGGTTGCCGATGTGGATATCGGAATCCTGTATATCATGGGCATTGTGAGTGTGGGGGTGTATGGAATTATGATTGGTGGCTGGGCCAGCAACAACAAATACTCCCTGTACGGTGCCATCCGCGCCAGTTCGCAGATGATCAGCTATGAACTGAGCATGGGCCTGGCGTTGATTGCCATCATCATGATGAGTGGCAGCCTGAGCCTGCGGGAAATTGTAGACCAGCAAAGCGGCTGGCATGGCATGAAATGGAACATCCTTTTTCAGCCACTGGGCTTCATTCTGTTCTTCACCTGCGCACTGGCCGAAACCAACCGTGCACCTTTTGACCTGCCGGAGTGCGAAACCGAACTCATCGGTGGTTACCATACGGAATACAGCAGTATGAAGCTGGGCTTTTACCTCTTTGCGGAATACATCAACATGTTTGTGTCCAGCGCAGTGATGAGCATTGTGTACCTGGGCGGATACAATTTCCCCTTCATGGACGCCGCCTGGTTCAGCACCCACCCCAACTGGCTGGGAGCCATCAGTGTAGCGGTGATGTTCGCCAAAGTGAGCTTCTTCATCTTCCTGTTCATGTGGATCCGCTGGACACTGCCCCGTTTCCGTTACGACCAGCTGATGCACCTGGGCTGGAAAAGCCTCATTCCCCTGGCCCTGATCAACATGCTGCTTACAGGGCTGGGTATGTTGCTTTGGGGTAAGTAAGCAGCCCAATGGCTATTATAAGGCCTTCTATTAGGCTGTTTGCCTAACTATTCCTTACGTAGTCCGTGTACTTACGGTGCACCTACCGTGCACCATATGTTTTTTATGTGTTCACCTACAGACAACCGCCAATACTCAAAAAAGCCAAAATTTGCATCATAAAATTAGTGTCTTGGCAATGAAATGAGCCAGGACCAGGTGTATGGCCTGCTTATGGGTTTTATGTGTATAAAACAGTGGGTGGGTGAAGATTTGGTGGTAAACGCGTAATTTCTTGTATTTTAGTATTTTATACCTATTGTAAATGACAAATGTCCAACATTACTTCGTATAACCTGATCCAATGAAAAACACCCAATGGATACATATTGCATTGGCAGCCCTGTGCACCGCGCTGCTGCTGGCAAGTAGTTGCAAACCCGATCCTCCAAAGCCCAAAGATCCGGTAACGATATACAACAACCTGGGAGAAGTAAAAGACTACTGTGTATTTAAGCCTGGTACCTGGTGGGTGTACCAGAATGACCTTACCGGCGATATAGACAGCCACTGGGTGGCCAGTTGCCAGGTGTGGAAAAGCACAGAACATGGCACTGAAAGCTGGAGCAAACATGTAACCCTGGTGCAGGAATTGTTTGATATGGTAGTGAAAACCAATTTTACAGATGGATTGGGGAATAAATGCTATTGGGAGTATTATACAACTGGTGAATATATTGATGTTTATCCAGGCCCACCATCTCAAGGCTTTGTAGTAACAGGCAGAAAAGTCTGGAAAAGTGGGGGAACTTATAATGATATTTTTGTAAAGCCATACTTCACAACGTCTAATTACACCCCCTACCAATTGGCATTCTACCCCAAATATACCGTAAGCGGTGTGGAATACGACTCTGTGCGGGTTTTCAGGGTAGAAAATGACGGGGTCTTTCCGGAATCAAAAACACCAACTGTTCCGGGAGGCAGGTCGGATTATTATTTTGCTAAAGGTTTCGGAATTATTAAAATTTACAATCAGGGATATCGGGCTTTGGATGATGCTGTTTGGAATCAAACCTGGAGTTTAATCAGAAAGAAAATTGTACAATAATAAATAGCAATGAAAACCATTGTTACCCTAATGCTGGTTGCGATTTGCAGCCTTCAAGCCATCGCACAATCTGTGGACTCGGAGTTGGAGAATAAATATTTCCTGGCACGCAACCGCCTAAAGAAATGGTTTGTAACCGCAGGTAAACAGCCAGGCAATGGCCTGTTAACTGATAATATCAAATTTTACCCGCAAAGCTGGGAAATGGAAGGTTATGGGTTTAACCATTACTACCGCAAGCCAAATGGTACGGATAGTTTGATCAATTCCAGTGCCTGGAATTCAAACCTGAGTACAAATAAGGAGTACACAGATATTATCGGTTTCAGCCAGTTTGACAATCCATTGATAATGGCCGGGCAATACCTGCAGCTACTTTCTACTGAATATTGGCTTCTGAAATACTATGGAAAAACCGGAACCGAAGAATTTACAGCCTGTAAGAATGAAATGTATTATGTGTTGCAGGCATTGGACAGGCTGGATGGTAGTGCTGAAAAATACTTTAAACCCCTTGCACCAACAAGCCAATTCAACGGCTTCCTTCGGCGGGACGACAGCGACTGGGACAGAGGCAACCTCATAAACAACTATTATGGGTTTTTTGGTCGCAAGCTGGGGGATATACCTGTGATGAAAATGAATAATACAGCAGGGATAATGCCGGATACGACTTATATGGGATTGGCGGAGCAAATACGGCATATCTGGGTTCCGCATTTGGTTCCTTATATAGATTCTGCAAATAATATTACTGCAGCAGATTCTTTTTTTGAAGATATGGGCCACGATTCCATAATAACCGTAACAGATTCAGGGCAGGTGTATTACAAAAACAATTACAAAATAAATTATGAAACCAATGCCCACCCCCTGCGCAAAGACGGGCTGGAGAACCATGGCAGTGGCAGACGAAGCAACGAGCCCAGTATAGATGAATATGTAGGCCTTTTTATCGGGTTGAAATATGTTCAGAAATTTGTGGATGAAGGTGCAACGGCTAAGCCCCTTATTACAGATAGTAGTAAATATCTGGTGCAATGGACGCGGGATATAGCCCACAGAATGATGACTTATCTTACCAAACAGGTAAATGACATTCCTTTATTTGAGCCCTTTGCGGCTCCTTCAGATGCCAGATTTAATATACCCTTGTTTAAAAAAGGAAATTACGTGCTGTACAATCCCATGCGGTCAGACTCTGTAGTAAGCAGGGGGCTAAATGCATTCATATTTGGCAAGGCACTGGAAAAACTCGGTGAAGAATTGGCCAGTAGCCCGTCTCAAAAGAGAAACTATGACAGCACCACACTTGAATTTTCTTCTCAGGCGAAGAAATTGATACTTGCCGGCAAATTAACAGCCAGATTTTCCAAATCCCCATTGCTGAATTTCTCAGTAATAGTGTCTTCTATGTTTGATGACACAAATACTTCATTGGCCGATGAAATAGAATTTCTGAGATCAAATTGCAATTTTAATACTACAGAAATTATCAATGTAGACAAAGTATGCAACTGTTTGGTTGATATGCGGGCGAAACCAGAAAAAGCGGAGTTCTGGGATTCTTTATGGTCAAAACTCGGAAACAGGCATTCGAAGCTAAACCGTTTATGGCGCAGATTTCATAAAAATGCAGGTTCGGTAAACATTATGGCAGCAAAAATGGCTGCTGCCTCTGGCACCTGGAATCAAACGGATTTTGCGGTCTTTGCAAGCGCCTGCGGTTTTCCCTTGATGAGTTTTGATTATGATATTCTGAATGACAAAACACCGTATTATTCTGAAGCTCAAATGAAAACTGTATTGCAGACACTGGATTGCCAGGGTAGTTCTGGCATAGGTTGGCCCTTTGACAGGGATGCCATAAGCGGTGCACATATGAAACCCAGCAGGAGAGGTTTGGATTTAACCTATGATGGCACATTGTACTCTCAAACACCTTATATGATTTATTACAATCTGTACCGCATTGCGAAAATAAAAAATTGGGGAGATACGGTAAAACACTATTCAGACGAGAGTTGCCCTTGTTTTGTAGATTCTTTTAAAGCAGGCACCAGATTGCCGGTCTCAGCCATAGAACCCACAAAGAAAACAATTGAAAAATCCGGTATGCACTCAAAAGTCATTAAGATAAAAGAGCATATGGTTTTGCAGGGTGATACAATTGGCAGATTTGTAGATTCTGTTATTCAGGTAAATGAAACATGGAATGAAGACTATTATTATTATGACCGGAACAAAAAACAGACTACTCAATTTGTAAAAACCAAAGATGCAAACCCTTCACATGCGTTAGCGGGTATCAGGCAGCCAGAAATATTAAATCACAATTACAAAGTGGTTGTAACAGACTCCAATCAGGGTCAGACATTTCAAGTCACACGGGATTTGGTTGTATGCGGTGCCACTTTGAATATTGATAGTGGCGGAACAGTGAGGATTGATACCTCTGCGAACATAAAGTCACTCAATGAGGTAATTGTAAGAAGAAATGGGTTAATTGATATCCATAAAGCCGGAATATTTTATGTGAATAACAATACAAGATTGGTAATTAATGATGGGGGTACATTGTATTACAGAAAAGGGGCCCGTATCATATTGAATGGCCCCAACGCGGTATTGCATGTAAAAGGGACACTTCAATTGGAAGCCGGTGCAACCTTTACCATAGAGGGCGGACCTGCTGGCAAGGGGTATATTATTTGGGAAAACGGAGGGGGCAGCCCGCATTTCGGCAGCGGAACCCTGCTGGCCGGGCCGGGCAGCAAGCTGGAACTATATCAAACCAATAAGTCACAAACTGCCCTGGTATGCACCGGCGGCTGGGGTATGTGGCTGCCACCCCAACTGGTTTCTGTAAAAATCCATGATTGTAAAATAGTGTTGCAAGAAAACAGCCGCGTGGTAAGTCGAGCACAAAACCTGCGTATGGATCATGTAACCATAAAAGGCTTTTACGACCCCCACCCAAACAATGAGTTTAACTACCGCCTGTGCAGTGGCGGGCTGCATATTATAGACAATCCGGCCACACTGAACGACGTAACTGTATACCGCTGCGCCACCGGCATCACAAGCTTTACCGAAGGCGGTCACAAGCCGCTGATATTGAACAATGTAAAAATTCAAAACTGCCTGAAAGGCCTGGTAAACAATGGAAACAGAGTACATTTCAAAAACGGGGAAGTGCTTGCATTCCCAGAGTCAAATTCACACGGTGTAAACCTGTGGCAACTGGAGAAGGGCATAGAAGGAACCGGCCTTCAGGGTACCAGTATGTTCGAGAATGTAACAATAGAAATACCCTATGGTAAAAGCGGGGCTTTTGCCTCACCACACCAGATTACGGGCAGCATAAATGCAGATTACCTATCTGCCGGCAGGCATTATTTTTACAAGTGTTCTTTAAACAATGCCACAGAATGTGTGCGGGCTAACCAGGGCTGGTTGTTGGCTACCTGCACCTGGTTTGAAAAAAACATTACCCAGGTTTCTATGTGGAACAAAGCCACCCTGAATGCCATAAACGGGTACAACAGTTTTACGTTTGAATACGGAAATACAACCCCACCCACCATTACATCCGACCACCTGTTTTTCAGGGGCAGAAACAACACCTTTTTGTATCTGCAAAACGGGAACAACTACATCAGTGCACATAATTATGGCTCATACCAGTTTATCAATGCATCCATTGATGCCACACAGGCCAAAGCAGTGAGTAATACACCCACTGCAATCAACAACACTGCCATAGTAGCCAGCGGCAATGAATGGGCTATAAGCTATGGCAATGGAAATACCCTTCTGGCAGCCCCGGCGGCACAGCATAACTATTCCCTGTGGGATCAGCGGCCACCGGGTGCATTGTTTGATATAAACCGCATACCCTATTTCAGTAACACTGCAGGGTGGCTGAATACAAGAAATAATTACTGCACCAATTTGGGAAGTATCTGGCCGTTTTCTGCACTACCGGTGCAAATGGATACCATGAAGCTTATATTGATAAGCAAAGGGGGTATGAGCAACAATGAGGCCGACGGTGAAAAAACAGCCGTACAGGATTTGTATGACAATGTTTACCACTACAATCCCACGGATTATACAGGCAACACAGCAGATTTTAAAGACATTCTTACCCGGCAGTGGCCAGATACGCTGGCTGAACAGTTGCATGCCATTTATGGCGACTTTCAGTCTTATTATTACGAAGTGTTTGCCGATACGCTGCTAACGGACAGTGCCAGAAATGCCATCATTCCCGATTTATATGAGGCATCTGTGGACTTGCAGGAGACCCTTATCAACCGCGCTGAAAATGAGGAAGATATATGGTACAACTACCGTTTTGAACTGCACAGAGATATGGCACTCATTCACCGGGCATTTCACAATTACAGCGAAGGAATTGACCACATAACGGACATACTTACCGAATTTACAGACACAGCAGAATTACACGCCCTGCATGCCTGGAAATGCCTGCTAACCCGCGAAAAGCTTTATATAGACAGTCTTATACCTTATGACAGTATGCAACTTCGGCCTGTTTGTCTTTGTGAATACGATGTACCTGTTGAGGATACTTTTAACTACACAGAATGGGAGGATGAAGAATCTGTGGCACCTTTGGTTACAGATAAAACCACCACCCGGAATCCAACAAGAGACTCAATCCTTTCTCAAATCCAGATCTATCCGAACCCAGCGCAAACCGAAGTATTCATTTCCTCAACAGAAAAGATGACCCGGGTGCTTGTGTCCGATGCTACCGGCAGGCAGGTGCTTGAATATCCCCTGCCCGCTGTAAGACATGGGTCTGTACCTGTGCAAAACCTGGCCCGGGGAATTTACACCCTGCGCATACAAACAGAGAAAGGGGAGAAGCGGGCTGTGTTGGTGCTGGAGTGAATGATGGATTGAACCTATATTTGAACCTATCCGGGCTTGTTTTATCATTGGTTTTTTTGTGGCGTCAGGCCTTCTGCATGCACAGCCTGCGGATTCCCTGCTGCGCAGTTCCGCGCGGTTTGCCTGGCTTAAGCAGCATGCGGGGGATTCAATCACCGGTCCGTTTGCCCGGGTGTATGTGCAAACCTTTCGTGAGCTGGACCGGGAACTGGCGGACAAAGACAGCGGATTTCGGAATTTCTGCCTGCGTCTGACCGATCCTTTTGCAGACCTTTACATTGCTGCGGCCGACAGCCATGCACAATATGGTTTGGTGCCAGCCCACTGGCAACCATATTTTGCGCACTGCGGAAACCGTTTTCAAAGGCAATTGCGTATGGGTTTGCGGGCTCATATCCGTGGTGATCTGTCACCGGTCCTCATTCATACCTTTCATTCAAAAGAACTGCGACAATACAAACGGGAATTTCTGCGCCTGCGCCCAGCGTTCCGTCGGGTGGTGGCCTGGCAAATTCGGGAACTGGGTCACAGGCAAACCAGTGTGCGCTGGCAACACCGCCTCACCCTGGGGTTTGACAAACGAGTGGCGGTTATGCAAATTCAGTGCTGGCGCAGAAAGGCGCTGCGCAAAGCCTTGCGAAGTTGACGGTCCTCAGGGGTTGTTGCCCACCACAAAAGCCACCCTGCGGTTGATGGCCCTGCCTCCGGGTGTGCTGTTGTCCGCCACGGGCCGGCTGGCGCCAAATCCGGCATGACTGAGCCGGTAAGCCCCGATGCCGTGGTCGCGAATGTATTCATACACCACCCGCGCCCTTTCCTCACTAAGGGTCTGGTTTTTGGTGGGGTCGCCCATGTTGTCGGTATGCCCTTCAATCCGGATGTGCAGGTCGGGGTACACATTCAGCAGCCGCAGCAGGCTGTCCAGCGAAGGGTAGGCGGAAGGCAGCAGTTCTGCGCTTCCGGTTTCAAACTGTATGTTGCGGAACACCAGCTGGGCGCCTTCTTTGGGTTTTTCGGGCAATTTGGGTTTGTTGGCTGCCACCACAACTGCCGGCACATTGCAGTCTGTGCTGTTGCAGGGACAATCAGCCGTATCTGTTGGGGTGAGGGTTACATCATCCACCAGATAATAGCATTCAAACCAATGCATGCTGTCGATGAGAATGGCCTTGAACATGCGGTCATCGGAAAACTGGCCTATGTACACATATTTTTCACCGCCTTTGGCTGTGATTCTGCCGGTCACGGTTTGCCAGGTATCCCGCAGGGCAATATAGACCGGAGTGGCAGAGACCACTTTGGGCTCCATGTTCCATGCCTTGTTCGGGTCTCGCACGGCTCTTGCATCAGGCAAAAACAGCGCCCCAAGATTGTTTACAGCCACATGGTTGGTTTTGCGCATGCGCAGTTTCATGCTGAAGCAATATTCTGCGCCAGCCTCAAGAGGGGTTTTCAATTCACCCCGCAACACTTCGTAATTCACCCCCAGTACCCGGAAACCGCCACAGGAATTTCCGTTTACCCAATTCAGATCAGGGGTTTCACTGGCAGAACCCCAGTAGGGTGCAATTTCACCGGGTTTCATGCTTCGCACATGTTTCGGATTTTGGTCGAAGTGCGGATTGATGACCAGATTTTGTTCATCAGTCACAGCAGGAACCGGAATCATAGCCTGTCCAACCGTAGGAAACCGCTGAAGAATTTCAGCGTCAGTAAAATAGCGGGGTTTGTAAACATTGGCATCCACAGGGCCACTGCCAGGTACCTGAATGGGTGGCATTTCCATCCGCATCCCGGGCCGGAGTTTGACAAATTGCTTTTGATAATCAAACACTTTTTGCAATGGCACCTGCACATGGGCCTCTTTTTGGGTAAAGCCAGAAATGGATGGATATAAAAAACTGGATACATAATAGGATCCGTCTGGTTGGGCCAGGATTTTTACAAATTCCCGCCCGCAGGTATTTTCTCCTGTATCCTCAATTACAAACGTCGATGGGTATCCTTTTATATAATTTATCCGGTAGAAAATGTTGCCTTCTGTATTGTAATAAACCCATTCCCCTTCGCGCAGGGACTGATTCTTTTTTACCTTCCAGTTGCCTTTGCGGCAAAGCTGGCCCTCATCATTGGTATATTCCCAATAGCCGTTGGGCACCTGAAGTTTGCTTTTCAGACCAAAACTGTTTCTTTCAGTAATCCATTTCAGTTTTCCCTTACCTTCCGGTTCCTGAGCCTGCACAGCAAATGTGAAAAGGGTTGCAAGGCACAGAAACAGGGTTCGGATGGGATGCACGGTTTTACAACGGCAAAAAGGGAAGAATATTCCGGGTGCAGTCAAACTTTTGGTTAACGCAACAAAGTTACATCCCCTTTGAAAAAGTAATTCTTACCGTCGCTGCCTTTTACTTCAGCCGTATAAATATATACTCCATGTTGGGCGGGAGCTCCCTGATAGGTTCCATTCCAGGCATTGCCGCATTCGGTTCCTTCATAGATTTTTTCACCCCAGCGGGTGTAAATGCGCAGTGTGTAACCGGCTATATAAATTCCTTCGGGTTTAAACACCTCGTTCAGGTTATTGCCATTGGGCGTGAATGCGTTGGGAATGTAGACCCGGGTTTTTACGGGTGGTGCATCTACGTTGCTGTAACTTACGATGTTCCAGCTGCTGTCGGGGTAACTGGCTGGCTGGTTGCGAATGGCATAAACACGATAGGCAACAAGCGGTGCACAATTCAGCGAACTGCCTTCGTCGGTATATCCCGTATCTGCACCCGTTTTGGTTCTGCCTATTTCTGCAAATGTTCCATGGGCAATCTGTTTTTCCACCACGTATTCCTTTACCCCTTCTGCCCATTCTTTGTAGGCGGTCCAGCGCAACACAGGCCTTTGCGCTGCATTCAGTGTGGTGTTGAGCAGTATGCTTTTCCCCACATTGGAAAAAGGGCTGCGGTCTTTGCATACATCCACAACTGCGCTGCGGTAGGTGTAACTTGATTCGTGAACCTGTGTTTTAAGATCATGCAGGGCAAAACTGTCTATGGCGGGGAAAGTGCCAAATGGTTGGAACTGGCCGGCCGGATTTTTCTTTTCTATAACAAAATAATCCAGGGGTTGCCTGTTGGGTCTCACCACCTGCCATTCCAACCGTACAAAAGAATCGGCCACCACGGTAGCCCGGCGGATTTCCGGAGCAGGCACTTCATTGTAATACAAGGGTTTTACATGGCAGGTATCACTCCAGCTCCATTCCTGGTTGCCATTGAGTTCATGCGCTTTTACCCGGTACACGTGGTTTACTTTGCAAATGATATGGCTGTCGGTAAACCGGGTGATGCCGGGGGCAGTGGTTCCTATGCTGTCAAATGATTTCGTCTGCAGATTTTGGCGATATACGGTGTACCTTTTTACGGGCCAACCGGTGTATGGATTCCAAAACAACAATGCCGCATTCAGTGCCGGACTTCCATGCAATTCAACAGTACAGTGGGGCAACAGCAATGCTGTATCCTGCGTAAAACCACACAGGTTCCGTGTTCCTGTTTTGTAGCAATAGCTTTTGTGTAATGCATCCACTCCCTGAATAAATTGAAGGGTATCGGCGGCAATTGCCACTTGTCTGATCTCACTGTAACTCCCGTTTGCATTGCTGTACAGCACATATTCACGAAAATCAAACGGGTTGAACTTACGGAATTTGACTTCGTGGGTAAAATCGTTTTCCACGCTGGTGCGCAGCATATCCACCGGTTTGGGGTCTGTTGTGTCGCCAAACAGAACAGGGTGACCCAGCCTGGCAGTGTCCCAGCATCCTGCATTATCCCGCACAAAGTGAGATACCCAGTACTTTCCGGGGATTGTGGGTTTAAATAGCAAATGATTCAGGGTAGATATTCTGGTTCCGTTCAGGGTCCAGTAATTCTCAGCCAGTGTGGTATCGGTATGTATAACGGCTTTTCCCTGCCAGGTGGCACCCAGGCAAAGTGTATCTCTGCTGCGGGTTATACTGATTTCCGGTTGCTTCAATTGAAGTATGCCTTCTGCTGTGTCTTTGCACCCGACAGTGGTAGTTACGATATGCTTAACGATTTGCGAATCTTTGTCCCGGAAAAGGTAATCTGCACGATTCCCATACGAAATGGTGCCGTCTGGCCACACCCAATGCATGCTTGCCAGCGGCTGATCTGTGCTGTAGGATTGGCTGCTGAATCGTACAGTGTCTCGCAGGCAGATGCCTGAAGATGTGAATTCTGCAACCGGATATTCATGTACAAAAACGGTATCTATGGGTGGCAGGGTGAATTTACAACCCAGTGAATCGGAAAGAACGAGTGATGGTATGTAGCGGCCAGGCTTGGTATAGGTATGTACCGGGTTGCGCTGGTTTTGTACCACTCCATCCCCAAAATCCCAGTCCAGTTTGTGGGTGTTCGGGCTGATACTGTCGGTAAACGGTATGCTTACCGGCCAGCAACCATGGAGTCCCTTGAAATGGAATTTGCCAAACGGACCATCCACCAGAACAAAATCAGGAAATACCTTTGTTTTCTTACAACCCAGGGCATCTGTAACCGTAAGTGTAACGGTGTATCTGCCGGCTTTGGTGTATTGGTGGTCCGGGTTGCGCTTTGAGGAGGTGGAACCATCGCCAAACTCCCAGAACCAGGACTGAATGGCGGTTCCACCTGCTGTGGTTTTATCGGCAAACCGCACCAGCAGGGGAGGACAGTTCTTTTGAATGGTATCGCCTTCTATTTTCACCTGAATGCGTTCTGCCGGGTAATGGGCAGAAACAGTATCTGTGGCAACGCAACCTTTTGCATCTGTTACAGTAAGCACAACGGGATAAATGCCTGGCGTGGCATAACTGTGCGATACGAACTGGGATGAATACGTTTTACCGTCTCCCATATTCCATAGTATGTTATAGGGTCCTGTGCCTTTATCCGGGTTTATCTGTGCATAGGTCTGGTAAGTACTGCTGGTGCATGTGTGGTTCCAAACGGCATTGAGCCTGACTCCGGGCCCGTCTGTGCGGATTACAAATTGTTTGAATGGCCGGCAGGCGCCCACATCCGGGTCATTGGCCAGCCTGATGACCAATGAATCGGCATAGTAGTTTTTTAGGGTGTAGGAAGTTTTAAAACCGGTACTTTTCAGGGTTTCTCCGTTGCTCATGTACCAGGCGTGTTTGGCACCCGGAGACCAACTGCTGTCGGTCAATTCCAACTGAACCGGCATGCAGCCTGCGGGTTTGGATACATTACCCTTCAATAGCCCATTACCCACGGTAATCTTCCATTCACGGATATCAAGGCACGATTTGGTAATGAATTCCGTGTATCTCAAAGTATAGGTTCCCGGGGTATCCAACAGATATTCGATGCTGGGCTGATTGCGCAGGGTATCTTTGCCTGACAGCGTCCAGTAAAATTTACCCGTATTGCCACTCATGCACATAGACAATTTGGCCGGTGTGCATGGATTGCTCAGTTTGGGACTGCAAAACGTCAAACTGGACCCGGGAGGGTAATAATATTGAAGCACTGTATCCGCACAACCTGCGGTATCATTCCAAACCCTGAGAATGATTTCATAACCCATGCGCGCATGCAGTTTCAGAGTGTCATCCTTTACTGTTATTCCATTCACTACCCATTCATGCTTTGTGGCAAGCGTAGATCGGTTCACCACTGTAAGCGCATCATTGATGCAAGGGTCTGCAATCATTTCAATTTTTGCAAACGGAGGTTTGATAAACAGGGAATCGGGTTTCTTTATCGTATCCGGACATCCTTTGTGGTAAGAAACCAGCGCGGGTACAACCATTCCGGTATCGCGGTCCCACCTGTGTTTTGTGTTGGTGCTGATATAGTTCTTCTGGGTTACAGGTATTTTCTTCTCAAATTTTCCCTGATCATCAAAAATCCAGCGAAAACTATCAATTCTGAATCCCGGGTATTTTGTGGCATTGAAAAACCGGATTTCGTCTGAATTATTGCAGATATATTTTAATCCCTGCATATAAAACAGAGGATTCGTCTTCTGACCCACGAACACATATTTGGTGATACTGTCTGTGCAACCGTGGATGCTGGTAATTTTCAACTGTACCGGATAAATGCCTGTATCCAGGTAAAGATTTTCTGCATGCTTTGTATTCAGGGTTTTGCTTTTTTCCAGTTGCCAGAGATTGGATTTGAGGTTGTGATCTGAAATACTTCTGTTTCTGAATCTTGCCAGTAAGGGTGTGCATCCCGAAGTGTCACCCTTGAAATTGGCCTTGATGGAGTCAATTTTCAGGGTAAATGGCATGGTAATGGTATCCGAACATCCGTTTGTATAGGAAACCAGGGCTTTAAAGACTCTTTTCTCCCGGTCTTTCACAACAACCGTAAGCGGACTGCCAGAGCCTGCATACAGTGTGGCAGCAAGCCGGGTGTAATACCAGTTAACAGAACTGACCGAGCCTGTGTCCTTATAAGTTAAAGCAATTGCAGCAGGTGGTTTACATGGGAAACTGTCACTCAGCAGAATTTTACCCGCTGGTTTTGCATTTACGCTTATGTATTGTTTTTTCTGAGTAACAGCCGAACAGGGGCGGTATATGGAGGAGGCCGTCAGTGTTACTGTGTATCGGCCCGGTGTTTTATAGGATTTTACAGGGTCTGAAACAGAACTTGTGGTTCCATCACCAAAATCCCAGTCATGTTTGATACCAGAGCCTTTCAGACTTTGGTTGGTAAAAGATATCTGTCCACTGCCGCAAAGTGTGCGCGTATTGGCGCTGAAGTCGGCAGTCATGGGCGCTAATACCACTGCAGATGTGGCAGTAGCTTTATGCTTACAACCATTTGCATCGGTTACTGTAAGCGAAGGTGAATACACACCCAGATTGTTGTACGTGTACCTTGGGTTCTTTGCAGTGCTGCTGCCTCCATCTCCGAACTCCCAGAAATAGGAAAGAGAGTTGCCTGTACTTGCATCGAAAAACGGAATGGCAGTGGGTGCCTTGCAATTGTAGGATGAATCATAACTGAAAGCTGCTTTCGGGCTTTGCAAAACCTGAACATAGCTGTTTATGAGAGTTTTATCCTGGCAACCATTGGCATCTGTTACAACCAGTGAAATGGAATACATCCCCGCATTCGGGTAGCTATAGGTGGGAGCTTTGGCAGATGAAACCTGTCCGTTTCCAAAATCCCAGCTGTATTTTGTAATGGTTGTGTCGCCCGGAGTGCAGGCATCAGAAAAGGAAACCGGATTTCCGGTACAGGCTTTCAGCGGACTGGCTGTTAAACCGGCCACCGGATTTTTATATGCTCTGATATATTGTGATTTACTTACAGAATAGGTTTGCCCTGCAGCATTCCTGATGGTTAGGCTCACTGTGTACCGGCCGCCGGCATAGTAAATGGCAGAAGGATTCTGCAATGTACTCTTGTTTCCGTTGCCGAAGTCCCAGTCCCAGGAGACCGCACCGGTGCTTTGGTCGGTAAACTGCACGGTAAGGGGAACACAACCTTTAACAGGCCCTGCGGTAAATGCAGCCTGCCCCATACCTCTGCCCGAGACAACAAGACAAAGCAAAAGGAGACAACATTTTTTCAAGTTGTGGAAGGGGTGGGTGAATGTGAGACAGGTTTGTGACAAAGTAAGTTGCCTGAACAGGCAGAAAAGGTTTGTGAATTTAGAGCATTTCCAGCACCGATTCCATTTTCATTCCACGGCTGCCTTTAATCAGCAGTGTTCCGGATTTGGGTGGGTGTGCCTTTAACCAGTCCAGCAGGGCAGGGGTGTTTGCAAATGCAAGTGGGTAATTGCCTGCAGCAGTTTGGAAGGCTTCTCCGCTTAAGTATATTTCATCAAATCCCAGTTGTTTGCACAATTTGAAGATTGAAGCATGTTCAGATGCTGAAGAATCGCCCATTTCGAGCATATCACCGAGGAACACGGCCTTGCTGCCCGGTATTTTTTCAAATTCCCTCAGGGCCAGTTCCATACTGCTGGGGTTGGCATTATAAGCGTCCAGCAAAATACTGCGTCCGTTTAGTTCCCGCCATTCACTGCGGTTGTTGCCGGGAATATAGGAGCATGCTGCTTTTGCACAGGGATCGGCATCTAACCCCAGTGCCATACCTGCTGAAACAGCAGCCATCATGTTCAGCAAGTTATATGCACCGCCAATTTGTGCTTTGTAGCTTCCAATATATTCCTCCAGATAATACAGGTCAAACTCCAGGTGAGGCATGGAGTTGCGGATCACCCCCTTCAAATCCGGATTGCCGGTGGTTCCGTAACTCCGTTTTTCGTGCAGTCGCTTGCTCATGTTTGCCAGCCATGGGTCATCGGTATTCACCAGGGCTTCACCCCCATAATTTTCAAGGGCCAGATACAATTCACTTTCTTCTTTTGCCACCGCTTCCAGATCTCCGAATCCTTCCAGATGTTCTTTCCCGATGTTGGTAACGATGCCCAAATCGGCACAGGCTATGTCGCAAAGCACTTTCATCTCACCGGGATGGTTGGTTCCCATTTCCACCACCGCTACATCTTCCTCTCCGGTAAGTTCAAGCAGTGTCAGGGGCAAACCGATATGGTTATTCAGGTTTCCACGCGTGGCTTTTACCTTCAGCGCAGTTCCCAATACAAGGCTGCACAGTTCTTTGGTTGTGGTTTTGCCATTGCTGCCACCTATGGCCAGTATGGTCGTGTCCAGGGCATGCCTGTGAAATCGTGCCAGGTCCTGCAGTGCCTGCAATGTATCCGCTACAAAATGAATACGGCTGTCGGTGCACAGGGTGGTATCATCCACCACCACTGCGGCAGCGCCCAATTCCAGGGCTTTGTGTGCAAACTGGTTGCCATTAAACCTGGGGCCGTGTAAGCAAAAAAACATGCAACCCGGCTGAAGATTGCGGGTATCCGTGCATACAACTCCGCCACAGGATTTGTAATACGAATGTAGAATTTCTGTACTAACAGGCAACATATCGGTCAAAATTCACGTCAAAAGTACAACCGACACAGGGTGGATTGTATATTTGTCATGCGCATGTTTTCCAGATTCAAATGGGCTGTATTGGGCTCCTTATTCAGTTTCTCTGCTGCAAATGCGCAGTTCAACGAGAAACAGCAGAAATTTTATCTGCGGGGCTATTTTGACATGAAGTCGGGGCCGTTTACGATGGCGCAACCCTTTTTAGGAGGTTTCAATTCTCCCCAGTTTCAGGTGATTAATCTGAACAATGATTCCCTCATGGATTTGCTGATTTTTGACCGGAATGACAACAAACTGTTGCCATTTGTCCGCCGCGGAAAGGGAGAAAAATTTGATTATGCACCTCAGTTTGAGCCCAAATTGCCCAAAGGAAATTACTGGTACAAAACAGCCGACCTGAACAGCGATGGCAAACTGGATATTTTTACCCTGAATGAAATTGGTAATCTGGTCATCCATAAAAACATAACTGAGCCAACAGACAGTTTTGCGAGATTCAGGGATTTGGGTTCTCAAATCTATAGAAACCAGTATGATACCACTTTTTTCAACTTGTACAATCCCCTGGGACTAAGCAAAACCGATTTGCCTGAAATTTCAGACATAGACGGAGACGGAGACCTGGATATTGTTTTTTATGATGCTCTCAACCTGAGTTATTCTTCTCACCGGGATGTGCGGGCAGAAAAGGGGTGGAACAAAGACACCTTTGAGTTCCAGATTATGGATTATTGCTTCGGGTATTTCAACGAAGGGTTCAACAATCAGATAGAGCTTGGTAAATGCGTGTACAAGGACAAGCTGCGGCCACGGCACACAGGCGGCGCTTCATTACTCATGTTTGATGCGGATGAGGACGGCGACAAGGAAATGGTGATTGCCAACGTGGGATTCAAGCATATGTACATGTTGCAAAATGGCAAGGCGCAGTATCAGGGATATTGGGACACCATGATTCAGTGGGACAGTATTTTTCCGCGCAATACCCGGCGCGGGGCTGATTATTTTTTCCCTGCCGGCTACCTTGCTGATATAGACGGCGATTCCATTCAGGATCTCATGCTGGCCCCCAATGGATTTTCCGACGTGAAAGAAGCCAATCAGTGCTGGTTGTATAAAAATCACGGTAAAAACAACAAGCCGGATTTCCGCTTTGTGAAGGACAATTTTCTGGCTGAAAAGAACATAGATTTTGGAGCACGCACGGCCCCGGCATTTTGCGATTACGATGCAGACGGGGATTACGATTTGTTTGTTGCATCCAACGGCGATTTTGAAGTAACAGGCGGTATCAGTGACCGTATTACTTTGCTTAAAAACACCGGCACCCCCAAAAAACCTGTGTTTGAAATCACCGATTCCGATTATCTGAACCTCAGTCAAAAGCATATTCAGGATATGACCATCCGGTTTGGCGATGTTGACGGAGACAAAGACCAGGATTTACTGATAGGTGAAATCAATGGCAGGGTCCTCTGGTACAGAAATACTGCCGGTGCAGGTAATTTGTTCCAGTTTGAATTGGCAGATTCCAACCTGATGCATGACACCCTGAGGCCATTGGAAGATCATTCTGCTCCTGCAGTATATAATTACAATGGGGATTCTTTGCCAGACATGTTGGTTGGGCGCTACAATGGTCATTTATCGCTGTATGTGAATGAAGGTTCTGTGGGCAATCCCAAATTCAGGCTGGTGGAACGCAGGCCCTGGCAAATGAAAGCCAATGAATGGAGGGAAAATACCAATCCCGAAGGTTTTATGTCTTATGGCTATGCCTCACCGGAGATTGTAGATATTGACAATGACGGCAGTCAGGAGATTTTACTGGGTACTGCGCACGGTGTACCCAGGTTGTATAAACCCACCGGTCGTTCCATTTACGATAGTCTGAGTGCAGAAAAAGATTGGGCCTGGCAGATGTCATTCGGTGATTCTGTAGAGCCGGATTTTGGCAGCAGAATTATACCCGCAGCAGCAGATATCGACGGTGATTCCATTCCGGAACTGGTCTTTGGATTGTCGCGGGGAGGATTGGTTTTGCTTACTTCACGCAACAGTCAGACAGGAATTGGGGTAAAGAAACTTTCCCATCAGTTCACCTGGAGCCTTTTCCCTAATCCGGCAGGAGAGCTGGTTACCATACGCAGACCAAATGGCTCGGAGCAATGGCAGATAACCATTTATGATGCCACAGGCAGGGAAGTTCAAAAGAGCAAACTGCTGCCGGGAGAGCACGCACTGGGGCTTTCAGTGGCCAGACTTAAATCCGGGGTATACACCGTCACCGTTGCCAACGGGGAAGCTCAAAGCTGCAGGAAACTATTGATTCAAAACCGCTGATCCGCCGGGCTGCAGGGTTATAGTGCGGGTACACATGCTGTACTCCTCGGCCCGGTTGCTTGCAATCACCAAAAGGCGTTCACCCGTATAGTTCTCCAGCAGGGAGTGGAATACACGCGTCCCGGCTTCATCCAGGTTGGTGAGGGGCTCGTCCAGAATGAGGAGAGGTGTATCTGCCATTGCCGCCAGACACAATTTCATCCTTTGTTTCATTCCGCTGGAAAATGTACTCACCGGTTTTTTCATGGTGGTTGAAGAGAATGCGCAAATGTCCGCAATGGCCTGGCTTGCGTTTGGCACCTTGAAAGTCCGCATCCTGCTCTGGAATTGAACAATTTCAGGGATATTGAATTCCTCGGGCAATTCCATAGCGGGAGAAGCCAATGCAACGCAGGCATGCCGCTTGTGTTCGGGCACCTGTTTGCCATTCAGGCTCCAGAGAATCTGACCTTCAGTAGGAAAGACCTGCGAAGCGAGCATAAGACTGAGTGTGCTTTTTCCTGCGCCATTTGCTCCCAGCAAGGCCCATTTCTCTCCGGTTTGTAAGGTTACATTCAGATTTCGGTACAGCCAGTTGCGGTTCCAGGATTTGCCGCAATTTTCAAGTTGTATCTCCAGCACGGGGCCCCCCGTTTATTTGGTTGTGTAGCCCTTCATAATCCCGCGGTCCGATTCTTTCAGGAATTGCAGGATTTCGTCCCTCTCTGTGGTAGGGGAGAATTCAGTTTCAATTATTTTAATGGCTTTAGCCGTGTTATACCCTTTTACAAACAGGGTGCGGTAAATATCCTGGATTTCACCAATCTTTTCAGTGGTAAAGTTGCGCCGGCGCAGACCTATACTGTTTACGCCCTCATAACTCAGGGGTTCACGCGCACTTTTGGTATAGGGTGGCACATCCTTGCGCACCAGCGAACCACCACTGATCATGGAGTGCCTTCCTATTTTTACAAACTGATGTACAAGTGCAGCCCCGCCCAAAATGGCGTATTCTCCGATGTGCACATGACCGGCCACCTGCACACTGTTGGCCAGTATGCAATTGTCTTCCACCACCACATCGTGCGCCAGATGCACGTAGGCCATTAACAATACTTGACTTCCCACCTTGGTATACCCAAGAGCTTTGGTTCCCTTGTTAATGGTAACATATTCCCGTACAGTGGTGTTGTCACCTATGATGGTGAGGGTTTCCTCCCCGTCAAATTTAAGGTCCTGAGGAATGGCACCGATGGAGGCACCTGGAAAAATACGGCAGTTGCGGCCAATACGTGCCCCTTTAAAAATGGTGGCCCCTGACATTACATGGGTTCCTTCACCAATTTCTACATCGGCATGAATGGTAACAAATGGGTCAATCACCACATTGTCAGCGATTCTGGCCGACGGATGTACATACGCAAGAGGTTGAATCATGCAGGCTTACAGCGTCAAAAATACAGGGTTTAGGCCAACCCACAAAACCTTACCTGATTCATACCCTACTTCAAAAGGGTAATCGGGTACCGGAATCTGGTTGTTTCCCTTTCACTCCAGCTGCCTTTTTTCAGCACATTTACGCCGGAAACAGTTACTTCTATCCGGGTACAACCGGCTGGCAGAACCGGGCTCCACACAATGGCCGGCAATCCGTAGCCGCCATTTCTGTGTTCTATATTCAGGGTTACAGGTTTACCATCGCAGGTCATACTTACCACAGCATTTGTAAAATCTGCTCCACGAAGTGAAAAACTCCACCGGGCTGGTACCAGTGCCTGCGGAAATGCAACGGGCGCAGGCCAGGCTACAAAATCTGCGGTGTCTGAATAGGGATTGTCTATTCCTGATTTCTGCCGGCCAAACACATACAGCGCCATGGTAGCCGGACCACTGCCTGTGCCGAAAACGGAATTCGACGGATTCAAAATCCAGCGGCGGTGCCCTACTGCAGAATTGTTGCCACCATCGTCATCCACTTGTCCCAGCAGCGCATTTGTGCCATTATGCCCCAATGAGAGATTTGAACTTCCAGCCCCTTTGGCCCCTTCTTCAGACCAGCAAAGTGCCGTTTTCTCCGGACTGTGCGTGAGATAACTGTTTGCATGCATAATCAATGCGGCTTTCTGGGCGTAGAAGTTCATTTTTTTATCCAGTTCACAGCTGTCATACAAGCCGGCCAATCTTCGCACATAATTGAGTATAGAAAGAAACTGAGCCATGGAACTGTCTGCAACTTTGCCTTCCCTGCAGGTTTTGGAATCCATGCCCACAACGCGGGCAGCAAAGGATTTATAACCTGCGCCAAAATGTTTTTTGTAATCAGCCCATACCCATTCTTTCTGTACTTTTAAGAGTTGTGGTTCTTCCGGAAAAAGTTTCAGTGCTGTTTTCATCATGCGCATGCATTCACTGAAGTTTTCAACCATCATTTGAGCCTGCACATACCGCACAGTGTATTGAACAAACAGTGCCTTATTTGCGGTTGTTTTTGCATTCAACCTGTAAAAATCAAGAATACTGTTTCGGTTTACCGCTATATTCTTTTTGAGAAAAGCGGCCATTCCTTTTTTGATTTCTTCCATCAGCATTTTTGATTCTGCTTTTTCAGATGGAAACATAAGTTGAAGTGTTTCCGCCAGAGACAGTGCCTGACCAAATCTTCCGCCAGCCTGTAAACCGGCAATCAGATTTTTAGCAGAGGCCCATTTTCCCGGAGTCGTTTTTTTGCCGCAACGCTGCCAGTATACCCGCAATCTCACCGAATCGGCACGGGTTTGTCCGGTTTGATCCTGAACCCAATGTGCGCACCAGCCGGAATCGAAGGTTTGAGGAATACGCTTTTCCAATTTCTCTGCATATTCCAGGGCTTTATCCAATTCACCCTGTCCTGCATATTCGTTCAGCAGCGCGATTTCCCAGTTTTCCCGCGCGGCATGGATGTTGCAACTATATTTTTCAGCCGTATCAAGAAATCGGTTTACATCACCGGTATTCCACACAGATGCGGCGATGGAGTTCCCTGTAAATCCTCTTAATGCCTGAGTACAAAAACTGTCGTTTGCAGGATTAAGCCGCATGGCTGCAGGAAACCAAAGGCACAAGGTTTGCGCATCGTTATTGTCCACTGCTGTTTTCAGGAATTCCTGCCATGCCGGTGTAAGCTCCGGATAGGATTTATTCCAGTCCCGCTGTAGAGCCAGTCCCTCTTTCAGCACCTGATAAGCCAGATAATGGTTGTCGCCCGACATCAGATACCGGTAGCTTTCCCAGGCTGATGCAGGATCCTTAAAAACCACAAACAGATTTTTCTGATAATCTGCCAAAACCTGTTCGTTTTTTGTTTCTCCTTTTTCAGATTCGGTGCGCAGGTTTTCAAAAAACTCCATCATCCCCCGGCGCACAAAATCATCCCAGGGCCCCGATTGGTTTTTCGTCATTCTTTTTCCGGCGTTCCAGGCTTTCCGCAGATTGGAAAAAGTGGATTTGCTCTTGTATTCCGCGTTGTAACAACGCATGTCAAGGGCATGCAACCAGATTAAACGGGATGAAGACTTGCTCTTGCCAACTTTTTTGGCAACTTTTTCATGGCATTTTTCGTACTTGCCCTGCTTGTACAGTTTAAACAGGGAAGGGTAGGGTTTTGGGCCGGTTTGTGCATGCACAAATCCACCAGGCATCCAAACAAGTCCCAGAAAGATGTGCAGGCAGAATACCCGCATCATCATCAGGATTCCGTTGCCGGTTTAGGCAATTCTATGTTTTTGTCGCCCTTTATTCTCACGATGGAAGCCATCATTTCTGCCTCACTCACGAGTTTATCTCCCACCCAGGCTCGGGCGCGCATTACACAGATACCTCGTCGAATGGGCTCAATCAGTTCCATTTTCATTACCAGCGTATCGCCGGGTACAACCTTGTCCTTGAATTTGGCATTGTCAATTTTCAGGAACAGGGTGCCGTAGTTTTCGGGGTCTGGCACAGTACTGAGTATCAAAACACCACCGGCTTGCGCCATGGCTTCCAGTTGAAGTACACCGGGCATAATGGGGTCACCGGGAAAGTGTCCGCTGAAAAAGGGCTGGTCGTAAGTGATGTTTTTAACCGCAACAATACTTGTTTCCGTTTTACTCAGGATTTTATCTACGAGCAGAAACGGGTGCTTATGCGGCAACATGCGCATAATTTCTGCAGTGGTATATAAGGGTTTTTGATTGGGGTCGTAATGCGGAATGCCTTCCTGTTTGCGACGGAGTTCTTTTTTCATCACCTGTTTTATCTTTTTGGCAAAGGCCACGTTGCTGGCATGTCCCGGGCGGGCAGCCATAATCTGACCCTTCAACGGCATGCCTACCAGCGCCAGATCGCCAATCATATCCAGCAATTTGTGTCTGGCAGGTTCGTTTTGAAAACGCAGGTCCAGATTATTCAGAATGCCTTCCTTTTTCACAGCCACCGATGGTTTGTTGAATACCCTGGCCAGTCTGTCAAGTTCAGCCTGCTCCACGGGTTTGTCCACCACCACAATGGCATTGTTCAGATCGCCGCCTTTGATCAGGTTGTTGTCAAGAAGGTATTCCAGTTCATGCAGGAAACAAAATGTACGACAGGGTGCAATTTGTTCCCGGAATTCAGCCAGACTTGTAATGCCTGCATGCTGGCTTCCCAGCACTGCACTATTGTAGTCTACCATTACCGTCAGGCGGTATTCATCCACTGGCATGGCGATAATTTCCACGCCGCTTTCTTCGTCTTTGAAATGGATGTTATAGGGGATTTCAAAATATTCCCGTTCCGCTTCCAGTTCAATGGTTCCCACTTTTTTTATGGCCTCCACAAACGGACTGCTGCTGCCATCCATGATGGGCATTTCAGGGCCGTCTATATCCAGCAGTACATTGTCCACTTCCATTCCTACCAGTGAGGCCAGCACATGTTCTATTGTGCTTACACTGGCACCCTTTTTTTCCAGAGTTGTACCGCGGCTTGTATCTGTTACCAGGTCACAGTCTGCTTCAATAATGGGTTGACCCGGCAAATCGGTTCTGCGAAATTTATACCCGTGGTTTTCTGGTGCGGGATGAAAGGTGAGGTTCACTTCAGCACCTGTGTGCAGACCCACTCCACTCATGGAGAAGCTGCTTTTTAATGTGGTTTGTTTTGGATTCAGTTTGCTCATACGCTTATTGGCGTTCGGTAGACTCGCTTTTTAATAACTCCAGTTCTTTTTTCAATTGTTGTATTTCCTGCACCAGGTTTGGGAGGTTTTTGAAGGCAGCCCAGGCTCTGAATTGCTCTTTCAACGGACTGGCAGGTGAGCCAATCCACTGGGTACCCGGATGTTCTATGCTTTTGCTCACTCCGGCCTGTGCACCAATCCCGGTATTGTCTGCGATGGTAATATGCCCTACAATGCCCACCTGACCACCGATCTGGTTGTGGGCGCCTATGCGGGTGCTCCCGCTGATTCCGGCCTGAGCAGCAATTACAGTGTGTGCGCCAATTTCAACATTGTGGGCCACCTGTATCAGATTGTCCAGCTTGGTGCCTGTGCGGATAATGGTGCTGCCCATGGTAGCCCTGTCTATGCTGCAATTGCTGCCTATTTCCACGTGGTCTTCTATCACAACATTGCCTATCTGGGGTATTTTTACATACCTGCCGGCTACCGGTGCAAAGCCAAAGCCGTCACTGCCAATGACCGTACCGCTATGGATGATGCATGACTGCCCGATAATACAGCCGGCGTATACCTTTACTCCGGGATACAAAATGGTGTCTTTGCCGATTTTTGCACCCCTGCCCACAAAAACCTGGGGGTATATTACAGCGCCGTCTTCAACGATGGCTTCATCATCTATATAACTGCCTGTGCCGATGTAAACACCTTCTCCCGTTTGTGCGGAAGCGGAAATATAACTGCCCGCTTCAATTCCGGTTTTATGGATATTCGGGTCGAAGTAGCGGGTGAGAATGATACAAAATGCATAATAGGGGTTATCGTGCTCTATCAGGGTGCACTTCAATTCCCGGGAAGGTGAAAATCCTGTGGGCACGAGAACGATGCCGGCTGCTGATTCATACAGGGCATGCTCATATTTGGGATTTGAGAAAAAGCAAAGACTGTTTTCAATGGCATCTTCCAATTTCGACGGGCGGTCTATGGCCACACGGGCATCGCCCACCACCGTACCACCGGTTACCCTCGCTATTTCTTCTGCAGTAAGCACCCTTAAACGGGCAAAGTTACGCATTTCGGTTCACAACCCCGGACTGCGGTGGATAATACCCGGTAAATTGGCATGATGATTTGCATCCTGTATGAAAGTGTATTGGATCTGTCCGTTCGTTGTCTGTCACAGAAAAAAATAACAGCCCATTCCTATGCAGAACGGAAGATATTGTTTTCCTGTATGCATCAACCGCTTAAATTCGCAGCATGCCTATAAGAATGGTAGAGGATCCGAACGATCAGGATCCGGCAGACAATGGCCCCGGAGGGGGTGGCGGCGGCGGTGGCCGTGGTGGACTGGGCAGCCTGTTGCCCATGCTTTTCGGGCTGATTTTCCGCTATCCGAAACTAATCATTCCAGCACTCATTGTGGGAGGTGTCCTTTTCTTCTGGAAGGGTGGTTGTAACATGCTGCCTTCGGGAGGAGACGATTCTCAAAAGGCAGCCTTTGCCACCGGCGATGTGCTTGACCCAAAGGAATATGCAAAGTCAGATATCTTCAATTTTCTGTACGAAGACAATAAGGCGAATCCATTGCCTGAAGCGGTAACGCTGGCGGAATATGCTCCCAAACGGGGCAACCAGGGTGCACAGGGAAGCTGCGTGGCCTGGAGCAATGCATATGCCATCCGCACCATTTTGTATGCAAGGCAAACCGGTAAAAATCCCGATGATGTGGCATTCAGTCCTTCCTATCTGTATAACAACATAAAAATTGATGAAAACTGCCAGGGCAGCTACATTCAACGGGCTGTGGACTGGATGCAGAAAAACGGAGCTGTGCCGCTGAGTGAATTTCCCTATGATCCCAATACATGCAGCAGACAGGTGCCCGGCAACCTGCGGGACATGGCTACCAATTTCACCATCAAGGGCGCACAGCGACTTGGTGAAAACCCACAGCAGGGGTTGAAACTTCAGGATATTCTGCAGATTAAACATGCCGTAGCTGCAGGTTCACCGGTGGCCATTGGTATGATGGTGGGTGGCAGCTTTATGCAGGATATGGTAGGGCAAAAAGTATGGCATCCCACATCAGAAGACTACGACATGTCCGGTTTTGGCGGCCATGCCATGACCATCATCGGGTACGACGACAATCTGGAAGGCGGGGCGCTGCAGATTATGAACAGTTGGGGAACCGAATGGGGCAAAGATGGCATTGCATGGGTGAGGTACAAAGACTTTGTGCACTTTACCCGCGAGGCATATGCTTATGCTCCCATGGGCAAAGCCGGCGAGGTGATGCCGGAAAAATTCGAAGCAGAATTCGGGCTGGTGAATTCCTCCACCAAAGAAGAAATTGCACTGGTACACAATGGAAAAGGCATGTACAGCACAGAAAAACCTGTGACAAAAGGAACACCGTTTAAAATTCACATTAAAAACAACCTGGAGTGTTATACCTACGTGTTTGGTCAGGAAACGGACAATACATGTTATGTACTGTATCCATATACTGCCAAACATTCACCTTACTGCGGAGTAACGGGCACCCGGGTATTTCCCCGCGGCTTTAATATGGTGCCGGACGATAAGGGCAAACGCGATTTTATGGCTGTGCTTATCACACGCAAACCCATCAATTATGAAAAAATACGCGATGCGGTGAACAGCCGTCCTGATGCAGATTTTGCAGCAGCATTCCGGTTGGCAATGGTTGGTAATCTGAGCAGCAGCGCAAAATTTACCGATGGCAAAAAGGTTGCTGTTTCTGCCCCTGCATCTGATGAAGCCGCGATATTGGTAACCATTGCAGTCGATAAATAGGTTCTTCCTTCTGACCAAAACCAACCAAAACATACCCATGAAAACAGTATCATTCACCATTGCACTTTCTGTGTTTACACAGACCTTATTGCTGGCCGGACCGGTGCAGCCGCTGAAAATCAAAACCAACCCTCCACCGGCAACGCCCTGGCGCTATGATTTTGGCATTGGTTATTCATTTCCCAGCCAGCGCACCGATTTTGGCGACAAAACCAGCTGGAATGGAGCCAAACTTGAATCGCGTGAAAATGTGTATGGCTCTTATGGAACAGGAGCCACTGTTTCTGCCCGGGCAAACTATTTTTTCGATCCCTGCTTTGGATTATCAGCGGGTGTGCAGCACACTTTCGGGGCACGTCAACTGGAAGACCAGTATTCACTCAACACCGGTTATTTGGAAAAATCGGAGTTGAAATCCGGACTTACAGGCCTGAGTATGGAAGCCGTAACCCGCACCTGCTGCGAAGGAGACTGGCACGGCGAAGCCAGGTTCGGCACCACATTCTATCCGGGAGGAAATATCAGATACTATGAAACCAGAGGAACAAATGGTGCAGTGGATTACGACATTCAGAGCACAACCAGGCTGCGCCCGGGATTCGGATTCAATGCCGGATTTGGTGGCGATTATCAGGTAAGCAGCGGCTTCAATATCGGATTTGATATCCGCACACAGTTTTATTCTGCGACCGGCAAGTCATGGGAATACACCCGATTTGACGACAAGGGAAATGACAATCTTCAATCGATGAAAGTGGCAGATAAACAATTTGAGTATCTGAAAGAGCTGAATGAAAATACAAACACCCCTGGAAATTCAGGTTATGACAATTCCAAACCGCGGGAAGTTCTGTCGCCCAGATACCCATTCAATTCAGTTATAGGCACCATTCGCACCCGGTTTACCTTCTGATTGATACAGGAACAATGCACAGAATAAAAATTCCTCAATTCCTGATTTGGGGTGTGTGTATTGTTGTTGTTTTTTGCACACAGTCTGGTCTTCAGGCCCAATTGCAGGGAAGGGAAAGGCTGGATTCGCTGGAGAACGCGCTGAAAAGAACGGGCAAGGATACGCACCGTGTGCGCATTCTGGCTTCTCTGAGCATGGGTTACAGCGATTACGACGCCGGGCTGGGATTGAAAAGGGCAGAAGAGGGACTGGCACTGTCCCGGCAACTGGCATATACGACCGGTACCGCCCGTTTGTGGAATGCACTGGCTGTGAATTATATAAACAGTGGCAACAATTTGAAAGCCCTGCATGCGCTGAATCAGGCAAAGAGCATCAATGAAACATCAGGTAACCGCTTATATCTGGCCCAGAATCTGGGTAATATGGGGCTGGTGTATGACCAAATGGGAGACTATCCCAAGAGTCTTGATTATCTTTTTAAAGCCCTAAAGATTTTTGAAGCCATCAATGACAAAACGGGTATCGCCAATCAATATGGAAACATTGGCAATATTTATTCCCGCATGCACAATTACCGGCAAACCATTTATTATGATTCCCTGGCGTTGGTCAGACACCGCGAGAACAATGACCTTGAAGGTGTGGCTATTCAGCTGGGAAATCTGGGAAATGCATGGTCTGATCTGGAACAATATGACCGGGCGCTGGGTTTTTATGAGCAGGCTCTTGAGCAGTTCCGCAAACTTGAAATGCCGGAAGGAATTGCACGAAATCTGAACAGTATTGCTGTGATATATCAAATCAGAAAAGATTTCCCTACTGCTTTTTCTTACCAGTTTCAGGCACTTGAAACGTACAGAAAAATGGGAAGTCTTTCTGGTATTTCTATAGCCTGTGGCAACATCGGGCTATACTATTATCGCATATATCAGGATTTTAAAATCATTCCTCCCGGTAAATATATGCCCATGAATAAATCCCAATGTCTGGCATTATCAAGGGATTATCTTCAGCGTTGTGCGGACACTGGTCGTTTGGCTCAGGACCCCGGACAACTTTATTACTTTCTGGAATTTCTCACCATGGTGAAGGAAGAAACCGGAGATTTCAAAGGAGCACTCCAGGATATAAAGGAATACAATCATTTAAAAGATTCTATTTTTTCCATTGAAAGTCAGGTAAAAGTAGAGCAACTCACAACAGAACGGGAGCTTGCACTCAAAGACAAACAAATCATTATTGACAGGCTTGAAGTTGAAAAGAAAAGACAGCGGGAACTCTTTTTTATTGCCGGTATTCTCGTACTCATCGTCGTATTGTTTTTGATATGGCGCAGTTTGCGGAGGGAGAAAAAAGCACACCATGATCTGGCACTGGAAAAAGAAAAATCCGACTCGCTTTTATTGAATATTCTGCCCGGGCAAGTCGCTGAGGAACTCAAGGAAAAGGGAGCATCTGATGCTCGTTTTCACAGCGATGTAACCGTTTTGTTCATCGACTTTGTGGGCTTTACAAACATTACAGAGAAAATGACCCCGGCAGATCTGGTCTCCGAACTGGATTATTGTTTTGCTGCATTTGACCGCATTGTAACAGGGTTGGGACTGGAAAAAATAAAAACAGTAGGAGATGCATACATTACAGCGGGTGGCCTGCCTGAACCACAAGCAGACCATGCCATCCGGGTTGTAATTGCTGCCCTCGAAATTCAGCAGTTTATGATTCAATACCGCCAACAACGGGAACAGGCCGGGCGTTCATTTTTCGATTTCCGCATTGGTATCAACAGTGGCAGTGTAGTGGCCGGCATAGTGGGTATCAAGAAATTTGCCTATGATATCTGGGGTGATACGGTCAATCTGGCTGCACGAATGGAACAAAACAGCGAACCGGGCAAAATCAATATTTCCGGCAGTACCCGGGCTTTATTGACTGACCACTTCGAACTGGAATACCGGGGCAAAATCGAAGCAAAAAACAAAGGTGCAGTGGATATGTATTTTGTTCTTGGCCGCAGTGGAAAAGCCTGACTCAGGCGATACGAACCTCCGGTACGTGCAATACGGGGAACTTCACTGAATTTGCAATAAAACATTTGCTGTGTGCAGCATCGTGCAGGGCCAACGCATCAGCAATTCTTCCGGGGTCAGTAATTGTAACCACGGGGTGTAAAATCACCTTTTCAAAATATCCGCCACCACCCGGTACTTCCGTCATATCTCCACTGGCCCGGTCCTGGTAATATGTAACCACAATTCCTGCATCGGCGCACAGATGCAGATACCAAAGCATATGGCAACTGCTGAGGGATGCCAGCAGCATGTCTTCAGGGTTGTGCAGGCTGCCATCTCCGCGAAACGGGGTGTCTGAGGAACATTGCACCGGCTGTTTGCCTTCCACTTCCCACAGATGGCTTCGGTCGTATGCATCGTACCGGCTGGTGCCGGTTCCGCGGTTGCCGGTCCAGGTGATTTGGGAGGTATAGGAGTGGGTGCGCAAAACGTTTTATTGAGCTTACAAATTATTTATTCTTGAATTAACCATTTAATATTGAATGGTTTGTCGTCGTTAAAGCCTTGAACGATATAAATGCCGGGCAGGGCTGAATTCAAGCGAATGGTGACATTTTTTCCATTGTATTCAATCGTTGATGGCACCTGATTTCCAAGCAAATCATATACGCGAATCAAAAACAAATTGCGTTCTGATGTTAAATGACACAAATTATTACCAGGATTTGGATAAAGTTCAACTGTATTTTGATTCAACTTTGCATTGATTGTATTCAATTGCCAACAGTCAATCATTCCTGATTTTTCGTAGATATTCTTAATTAAAGCAGACGCTTTCAACGCAAAGGGCAACTGATTTGAATCAGAATAATTTCTTGTATAAAAGTAAGCAATATGAAAGGGAATGGTTTGACCGGGTTTTATTGAAAATGGACCCGAAGACACAACCATGCGCTGATTATTCCCGTTTTCATTACTGGTTTTTTGATTGTAATTCAGCATTGGGTGATCCGGATCCAATCCATGTGAATAAAGAAACCGTATGGAATCTGATCCAACGAATTTAGCATTGCCATTGTTCAAGCGGTTAAAACAAATATTGTAAAAAGCACTTGCATTATGGGGATTTCCATTCAAAGGATTAAAATTGTTTAAGTATGAACCAAAATAGGACATCAGGCATTGTTCATCGGATTCATCAGTTATGCCATTGTTGTTGTTGTCAATTCCATCATTGGGTTGGGGCCTGGGGCCTTTGAGAACAATCAGGTTCTGAGACCCCGGATTGTGGCCAGATCCCAAATAACCCTCGTCTTCGGTATCTGAGTTATAGGTAAACCCAAAATTATAGGTCGGAGCAGATCCAATATAGTCATCATTATACATTCCAATGTCCATATCAGACCATTCTGCAACAATGGCATCATGCAATTCCTCCTTTCCTTTTAGCGTGATTGAAGATTCAACGAAAACCGTGTGGTCTAAAATCCAGGAAATGCTGTCGTCGGTTGCAAGAGGACAATGATATCCATACAACATCGCATTCACCTGTATACCAGATCTCGGGGCAATACACTCCTGGGGTGCGCCTGCCATATCATTATACACTGCAAACAAGGCCATGTTGCCCTTTATTTTGGGAAAATCTCCATTTTCAGGATCATAAATTCCATTTTTATTCACATCTTCCCAGGGAGCAATTTGTATGGTATCTCCTTTGTCTGCATAATATGCAGGCCAGTCCGAAATATCTGGATGAACATGAGTAACCTTACCCTTTAAATTGAATTCAGCCTGATGTGCTTCAATCACATCCCTGGAAATACTCCAAACTTTTTTGAACAATGACTGTAATTGATCATTTGTGGTGCCATTTGAAAGAAGCGGTCCGGGCAAATAATCATTTCCATTTTGAAGGTAGGTTGTAGCGGCAAAATGAATAGAATCCTCTGAATCTTTTCCACCAAACCACAGTGATCTTCCAAAAATGGTAGATAAACAATCTTCATCCCTGACAATTCCGGCGGTACTCAAATCCCTTTGATGAAAGTTCACTGGATTTAAACTCATCCTGAGCTGTCCGATATCAAGTTTCGGGATTCTTCTGTTTTTATTTCTTATCTCATTGAAAATATCATTTTTGTTGATATAGTAAATATAGTTTTTTGATATAGATAAAAAAGTGTCATTGTTAATTCCAATTATAGCATTTTCTATGTCATAAGGTCCTAAATATCCAAGCCTGTCATCGATCAGATATTCCATGCCATGGTCGTTCATAATCCCCCACATTGGAATATAGCTGGTATTCGGACAGTCCCATTGTTGGCGAAAGATAAATTCGGTGTCATTATATCCTATGATGCGCGAACAAGTGTTGATAGTAACAAAATTACTGGTCTTATATTGGGTTTCTCCGGTGAAGTCACACCTGTTTATTGATTGCATTAAAGGTCTTAACCCTTTATTGTCTAAAACCATGAAATAATCAATGCTGGATATTTTATGGATATACTGTCTATCTCCCAAAGTAATAATACTGACATTCCACCCGGGCTCTATTTTATATTTTGATAGTTTTCGTTTTAATGGTTCATATTGGTAAAGCGTATCATTGATTATTGCAGTTAAAAAGGATTTGGCAAATGCACATTGTATAAAATCCGATTTAGGAATTGCTATAAAATCTGAAATCCTCTCAATAGAGTTTGGACCAGCAAGCACTATACCCGTGTCGCAACCCACTAACAAATAATTTTTCTGTACGGATAATGAATAATACTCAGTTGCTGAAATTACTCCACTTAACCACCAGGGTTGTGCGGTACTGTCTGTGATGAAATAAATGCCTTTGGTTGTTGCAGCCAGCAAGGTATCTCTGTATACAGCCATTGAAGTTATGTACATGTCATCCGGAAAACCTTTTGTATTGTCAATGATCTGCATTGTGTTCCGGCTGATTATTCTTATTAGACCATATCTGGCGGCAGAATGTTTTCTGAAATATCTGGTGCCATAGGATATATAATCTGCGCCATGATATTTCAAATACATTATTCCTTCTGAATTATCAATGTATATGTTGTTTTTAATGCGCAATGAGTCCATGGCATATGAATTCATTAATAATAATGAATAAAACATCAACAGGCAGGGTTTTAACTTCCTCATGATACAAAGTAGAATTACTTTTGCAATAGAATTGTCACTGGAATTATATTCTTTGGTCACCCTAATGTCTGTGAGAGACAGCCATCAGTGGGTCCGCAAAATACGTTACCTCAACCCCGCATTCACTTCCTGCAGGGCCTCATTCCCGGGGCACAATTCCTTTTCCAGCATCGCATTCAGGGGTTTGCCAGCGGTGCCCAGCACGTCATGCAGATCCGGATGTCCGGTATGTACATAAAGCAATCCGGTGAGGATTTCGCCTTTGGCACGGGCATGTTGCAGCGCACTGGCAGCAGAAATGCGGTCTTCAGGGTCCCAGTGCTGGTCCAGTTTGTGCAACTTCAGATAAGTACCGTCATGCATTTCCACATATTTATCGGTTCCTTCCTCCTGGCTATGCAGTATCTCCGATTTTTCAGGTACAAAATCAACCGTGCCGGTGGCTTCCACGTGTTCGCGCACGTAATCATAACTCTTGGTGCTGCCCGGATTGTTGTTAAACGTTACACAGGGTGAAATGACATTTAACAATGCAAACCCTTTGTGGTTCATGGCGGCTTTTAACAGTGGAATGAGTTGTTGTTTGTCTCCGCTGAAACTTTGGGCTACAAAAGTGGCACCCAGTTCTACTGCCAGACTGGCAAGGTCTATCGCCTGGAAAGGGTTGATGCTGCCTGCTTTGCTCTTGCTTCCCAGATCGGCTGTGGCGCTGTCTTGTCCTTTGGTAAGTCCGTAGCAGCCATTGTTCATCACCACATACACCATATTCAGGTTTCTGCGTATCGCATGCACAAACTGACCCATGCCAATACTTGCCGAGTCCCCGTCGCCACTGACACCAAAATACACGAGGTCTCTGTTTGCCATATTAGCACCTGTTGCAACACTGGGCATCCGGCCGTGCACAGAATTGAATCCATGGCTGTTTCCAAGAAAATAAGCAGGGGTTTTGCTACTGCAGCCTATGCCACTTAGTTTGGCCACCTTGTGTGGCTGCACATTCATTTCAAAACAGGCGCGTGCAATGGCTGCGGTAATGCTGTCGTGGCCGCAGCCGGCGCATAGTGTGCTCAGAGAGCCTTCATAATCCTTGGCCGTATATCCTATCTGGTTTTTAGGCAGATGCGGGTGCTTAAATGCCGGACGTATGTATGTCATTTTTGTTAACGGTTTGGTCTTTTAATTATGGAAGTTTTTTTCATTTATGGCTTTCAATCTGCGATACAATTGCATCTGCAGTTATGGGCATGCCATCGTAGTTTAAAACTGAAATCAGTTTGGCCGGATGGGTGTTCAGTTCCATCATCATCAGACTGCGCATTTGGGCATCCCGGTTTTGTTCTATAACAAATATCCGGTCATGACTGTCAATGAACTCTTCCACCTCTTTTGTGAACGGAAAAGAACGCAGGCGCATGGTATCGTAGTGCAGCCCTTTTTCAGCCAGTATATCTCTGGCCTCACGCGCAGCATGACTGCTGGTTCCGAAATACAGCAAACCCGTATCAGGCTTGTGAGGCCATGTTTTAACAAACGGTTTGGGCACAAGTGTTTTCGCCGTGTTCCATTTCTTATTCAGTCGGTCCATGTTGCGTTTATACGCTTCGCTGCTTTCGGTATAGGCCGCATATTCGTCTTTGGATGAGCCGCGGGTGAAATAGGCACCTTTGGTTGGGTGGGTGCCCGGTATGGTTCTCCAGGGTATACCGTCTCCGTCTTTATCCAGGTAGCGGCCAAATTTGTCGGTCATGGATTCCAGTTGCTCTGCTGTGTAAACCTTACCCCGTTTGTAAATTCTGGAATCGTCCCACACAAAGGGTTCGCACATGTGGTCATTCATCCCCAGGTCAAGGTCTGTGAGCATAATGACAGGGGTTTGCAATTGCTCTGCCAGGTCAAAGCTGTCAGCGGTCATTTCAAAACACTCCTTCGGGTCCTGAGGAAGGAGAAGAACATGTTTTGTATCGCCATGTGCTGCATATGCGGCTTCAAGTATGTCCGATTGTTGGGTTCGTGTTGGCATACCGGTACTGGGTCCGGTTCTCTGCACATCTATGAGCACGGCGGGGACTTCTGCAAAGTATGCCAGACCCAGAAATTCATTCATAAGAGATACCCCTGGTCCGCTTGTGCTCGTAAATGCACGTGCCCCGTTCCAGTTGGCACCGATTACCATACCTATGGCTGCCAGTTCGTCTTCTGCCTGTACAATTGCATATTTATTGCTTCCGTCTTCTTCTTTTCTGAATGCTTCACACCATTCTTCAAAGGCTTCGGCAACCGATGTGGATGGTGTGATGGGATACCAGGCACAAACGGTGGCTCCGCCGTAAACGGCACCCAGTCCGCAGGCCGAATTCCCGGTGGTAAGTATATTGTCCTTTACCAGGTCCCGGCGTTCCAGCCGCATAGGCAGCGGCCATGAGAAATGTTCTTTTACATAATCTGCACCCAGTTGCAAAGCTTTTACGTTGGGCGCTACCAGTTTTTCCTTGCCTTTGAACTGCTCGGCCAGAAGTTGTTTCAGTACCTCAAATTCTATTTGCAGCAGACAACTGAGTGCTCCCACATAGATGATGTTTTTGAACAATTGCCGCTGCCGCGGATCCGTGTATTCCCGGTTGCACATTTCCATAAGGGGTATACCCAGGTAGGTGATGTCTGTACGGATAAAATCCGGATGCAGAGGTTTGGTGGAATCGTATATGAAGTATCCTCCGGGTTTTACACTCTTTACATCCTGCATCATGCTCTGCGGATTTACGCAAACCATGATATCTATTCCCTCACGACGGCCCAGGTACCCTTTTTCACTGACCCTTACTTCGTACCATGTGGGCAATCCCTGTATGTTGGATGGAAAAATGTTCTTGGGTGATACAGGAATTCCCATCCGGAAGATGGATTTGGCAAACAGAAAATTTGCACTGGCAGAACCGGTTCCATTTACATTGGCAAAACGTATGACGAAATCGTTAATCATTATTTTTCTTTTTGCTGGAAATTACAATTTGGATGGCAGATAGCTGGCCGGTTTTGCCATATTGTACAGAAACTTCTGCATGTCCCAGGCGCTTGTGGGGCAGCGTTCAGCACAGAGTCCGCAGTGCAGGCATACATCCTCGTCTTTTACCATTACTTTGCCTGTTTTCAGGGTTGCGGAGACCAATAAATCCTGACTCATATTTTCCGCCGGAGCAATAAGGCGGGTGCGCAAATCTGCTTCATCCCCGTTTGTGGTAAAGGTGATGCAATTTGTAGGACAGATATCCATGCATGCATCGCATTCTATGCAGCGGTCCTCGGTAAAAACAGTTTGTACATCGCAATTCAGGCATCGCTGTGCTTCCTGAAAAGCGGTTTTTACATCAAATCCCAATTCCACTTCCTTTTTACGGTCGCGCAAGGTTTCCGATTTAGGCGCCTGAGGCACCGCAAATCGCTGGTCATTCACGACCAAACTGTCATAACTCCATTCGTGAATGCCCATTTTGGTGCTCATGAGGTTTGTAAACGGAGATGGCCTTTCTGTGAGTGATTTCTGATTGCAGTATAGATCAATGCTTACTGCAGCCTGATGACCCTGAGCTACTGCGGTAATTACATTTTTCGGACCAAAGGCAGCATCTCCGCCAAAAAACACGTTGGGCATTGTGCTCTGAAATGTGAGGGCATCCACCACCGGCATTCCCCATTTGTCAAATTCAAGGCCCAGATCGCGTTCAATCCATGGAAAACTGTTTTCCTGTCCTATGGCAATCAACACGTCATCAGCCTCTATAAATACAGGAGCTTCACCTGTAGAAACCAGTTTGCGTTTTCCGTTTTCATCATACACAGGATGCACCTTGTCAAAGGTCATTCCGGTGAGCCGGCCATTCTTTACTTCAAAGGAGAGAGGCACATGGTTATCCAGTATGGGAATATCCTCATGCATGGCATCCTCTTTTTCCCATGGTGATGCTTTCATATCCGAAAAAGGACTGCGCACAACAACTTTTACCTGCTCTCCCCCAAGCCTGCGTGATGTGCGGCAGCAATCCATGGCGGTATTGCCCCCTCCCAGCACAATGACTTTTTTGCCTATGGCATGTGTATGTTCAAAAGCGACATTTGCCAGCCACTCAATACCAATATGGATATTGGCAGCTCCTTCCGACCGGCCGGGCAAATCTGACAGGTCGCGGCCTCTGGGGGCTCCGGTTCCTACAAATATGGCATCGTATTTTTCATCGGCCACGGCTTTCAGACTTTCTACGCGTTTGTTGAAAACAGCATGTATTCCCATGTTGAGAATAAAGCCCACTTCTTCATTGAGCACAGCATCCGGCAGCCTGAAGCTGGGAATCTGACTGCGCATCATGCCTCCTCCGGCTTTCTGCTCATCAAACAAATGAATTTCATAACCCAGTGGTGCCAGATCACGGGCAACAGTCAGCGAAGCGGGTCCCCCACCGATCAATGCAATTTTTTTGCCATTGGGAGGGAAGGGCCCCCGGGGGATAAAGCGGGTAATGTCTTCTTTATTGTCCGCCGCTACCCGTTTGAGTCTGCAAATGGCAACCGGTTCTTCTTCAACACGGCCGCGGCGACAAGCTGGTTCACAGGGACGGTCGCAGGTGCGGCCCAACACCCCCGGAAACACATTGCTTTCCCAGTTTACCAGATAAGCCTCGGTATATTTCTCCGCGGCAATGAGGCGAATGTACTCAGGTACCGGTGTGTGGGCAGGGCAGGCATACTGGCAATCTACTACCTTGTGGTAGTATTCCGGATTTTTCACATTGGTGGGTTCCATCGGTTAGCTTCAGCCCATTCAGGGCCTCCGAGGGCAAATAATGGAATTGCCGTGAAATTACCAAGTACCGTGCATAAGATGTTTCAGACTTCATCTGTAAAAAGCCTCAGATGGAGTCAGAAATCATAGCCGCTTCCCCTTTTAATACCTGCATGGTTAGCTGCATGGCGCAATTGCAGGCACGTTGCATAAATTGTTCGCGTGTGCCAAACAATTTGTATTTTTTTACCACCGTTTGTTGTGCAGTGGAAACCCCGATGTAAATCAATCCCACGGGTTTCTCTGGTGTGGCTCCACCCGGACCGGCAATGCCTGTGGTGCTGATGGCCACGTCGGCCCCCATTTTTTTGCGGATACCATCAGCCATATACCGGGCACATTCTTCACTTACTGCACCTACTGTACTGAAAATGGATTCAGGCACCCCCAGTTCGCGCATCTTTACGGCATTGGAATATGTAATCTGTGCGCCATCACAAATCGCAGACACGCCGGGCTCCAGCAACAACTGATTGGCAATGTAACCGCCGGTGCAACTCTCCGCGAGGGTAAAACGCAGATTGTTTTCCAGAAACATGCGCGCCATATACCTCGCAGGCACTACATCCTCTGGTGCAAACATCCATTCCCTGCATAATTCACACAGCGTATGAAACAGTTTATCCATCTGTGCATCCGGTTCTGCGCCTTCGCTGCGGCTGGTAAGCCTTAGCTTTACCGTATTCAAAGCAGGCAGATAGGCCAGGGTAAATCCATCCGGCAGTGCACTTTCAAAAGATTCCAGGTGATTGCTGAGCAGGCTTTCTGCGATGTTGATAGTAAGAAGGGTGCGGTGGAGAATAGTGCCTGTTGAAAACCGGTTTTTCAGCCGGGGAAAAACCCTTTCGGTCATGATATGCATCATCTCGTTGGGCACCCCAGGCATACTCACCAGCACTTTTCCATTTTGGTCGAACCACATTCCGGGTGCCGTTCCCACCTCATTGGTCAGGGTTTCGCACAACTCCGGCAGGTCGGCCTGAATTTTGTTGATTTCCAGCAACTGTCTTCCGCGTTTTTCAAACAACCTGCTCAGGTGTGCAAGCACATGCTCATCTCTGCGCAATCCACAGCCATACAACTCGCACAAAGTCTTTTTTGTGATATCGTCTTTGGTTGGACCCAGCCCCCCTGTGAGTATGACCAGATCAACCCTGCCAAAGGCTTCGCCAATGGCTGATTTGATATCCTCCGCAGCATCAGCTACCGCCGTTCTGCGGTTCAGTGCAAATCCCAGATTGCTGAGTTCCCTTCCCATCCATGCGCTGTTGGTATCTATGGTTTGCCCTATCAGCAACTCATCACCAATGGTGATTATCTCAACCTTCATTTCTTCTGCAAAAGTAACAATTCTGTCTGCGGGTGGTTTTTCACTGTTTTTTTAATTGGCTACAATCACAGAGAGTTCGGGATAAGTTTCTTTCAACTGTTTTAATTTTCCCAACTGCATTTTCCCAATAATAAATTGTGAATTTCTATTGCTGTACGTTTCTTCAATTTTTTCAAAATATCCTGCTATGGATTTTTCATGTTCCTGGGAGAACCGCACAAAAAGGGTGAGGGTTACATCCGTACTGATTGGATAATGGATTTGTTTCATTTTTTTGTATTCATATTTGTATTGATAGGTAAGGGCAGAAATGTCGCTTAATACGGCCGATGCAGTGGGAAAGGCACCTGCGCCCCTGCCATAGAAGAATTGATTTTCTGAAAATGCAGATTCGGCTATCACACCATTATAGACATCATCTACGGCATACAACTGCTGATGGGGTTTTACAAACTGCGGTGCCACAAAAGCAGTAACAGTTTCGTCTTCGTTCCGGTAAGCCTGCGCAATCAATTTGATTTTGTAGCCTTTTTCTCTGGCAAATTGTATTTCAAGATCCCCCAGATTCTGTATGCCAATATTCAGAATCTCTTCGGGTTTGACAATGGTGCCAAAAGCATGGGCCAGTAAAATGAGCAATTTGTATTTGGCATCAAACCCACCGGTATCCAGCAATGGGTTGCTCTCTGCGTAACCCAGTTCCTGCGCTTCCTGCAGGGCATTCAGATAAGTGGTATTGTCCTTGTTTATTTTGCTGAGAATATAATTTGTACTTCCGTTTACGATGCCTTCTATTTTTTGCAATAAATCATTGTCATAATATTCCTCCAGATTCCGGATGATGGGTATACTTGCGCATACTGCTCCTTCATACAATACCGGTCTTCCGTGTATTTTCTGCAATTCAAGAATTTCCTCCATATGTTCGGCCAGCATTTTTTTATTCGCAGTGACCACGGCTTTCCCTTTTCTCAGCGCAAGCTGTGTGATTTCCCAGGCAGCATCGGCATCGTCTATCAATTCTACCACCACCTGAATATCCGGGTCATCCAGTATTTTATACTTGTCGGCAGTAAATAACGGCAATTTTACAGGCCGTTCTTTACTTTCATCCCTTATGCAAATTCGCTTTATATTGACTTTTAAACCGGGTGTTTTGCCTATCACGCTGTACAACCCGTAGCCAACACAACCAAAGCCAAATAGGCCGATATTCAATGTTCTTTTATCGGTATTCATGATAATACAGTTTGGGTTTGTTGTTGTTGACTTTTTAAATGTAAGACTTCTGCATGAAGGATTCCGTCGAGAGCCTGCTGCAAATCTGCAATCAGGTCTCCGGCATCTTCGATTCCGCAACTGAGACGGATCAGAGAATCACTGATGCCGCTGCCATGGCGTTTTTCGGCCGGTACGGACTTGTGGGTCATTTCTGCCGGCAGGCAGCATAAACTCTTTACTCCTCCAAGGCTTTCGGCCAGTTTGAAATATTGAGTGGATGTTACAACCCGGGTTGCAGCTTCTGTGGTATTTTTTTTCAGGTCAAATGAAACCACTCCGCCAAATTTACCCTGTTGCTGCAGGGCTGCTATTGAATGGTTTTTGTGTGAAACCAGACCAGGGTAATACACGGAACGAACTGCCGGGTGATGTTCCAGAAACCGCGCCACTTTCAGTGCATTTTCACATTGCCGTTCTACCCGCAGTTGTGCAGTTTCTATACCGCGAATGGTGAGCCAGCAATCCTGTGGTCCCAGTATTCCGCCGGATGCATTTTGAATAAATCTGATTTTTTCAGAATCAACCGGTGTTTTGCAAACCACCAGTCCTGCCACAAGGTCGGAATGTCCTGCCAGATATTTGGTTGCGCTGTGAAGAACAATGTCAGCGCCCAGATTGAGGGGTTGCTGCAACAGTGGCGAAGCAAACGTATTGTCGACCACGACCTGAATATTGTGTGCATGGGCAAGGGCGCAGATTTTTTTGATATCGCTGATTTTAAGTGTGGGATTTGTGGGTGATTCGAGCCAGATGAAACGGGTATTCGGGTTGATGTATTGCAGAATGTTTTCAGCATGGGTTGTATCGCAATAATGGACTTTGATGCCAAAACGGGAATACACATGGGTGAACAGACGGTAAGCACCGCCGTAAATGTCATCTACCGCAATGATTTCATCGCCAGCCGACAATAGTTTGAGCACCGCATCAATGGCTGCAAGTCCTGTGGCGAAGGCAAATCCTGCATCTCCCTCTTCCAGGGTGGCGATGAGGTCTTCCAGCACTTTGCGGGTGGGATTGTTGCTGCGGGCATAATCATAACCCTTGTGCACCCCGGGGCTTTGCTGCACGTAGGTCGCGGTTTGATAAACGGGAACTGAAATGGATCCGGTAAGCGGATCTGTGGGGATGGAGTGGAGAATCTGTGTGCTCTTGTTCATGCGTTTTTTTGTTTTTTTAGGTTTGACAAACCCATACGCATACCAGGACAGTACCGGGAAAAGGCAAAAAAAAAGCCCTCCCGACAAGTCAGAAGAGCCGCTGATGCAGGATGTCCTGCCATATCAATTGCTGTTTCTGCTCATCTTTCTCCTTTCGGAGCTGGATTTAGCACCTCATCTTTTCAGATTGGTTGCTCAGACGTCAACGGGCCAGTCCCTCGGTCTGTCTTGATAAGCGAAATGGATAAGAACTGCTGCAAAGGTAATTGTGTTTGCAACCGCATGTCAAGTATTTTTTTTGAATTCCTCCCCTGAAAAGGAGGCTGCACCTTAGTATTACCGCGCAGGAAAAATTATTGGATTTTCTTTTTCAGCAACTGTGAAATTGCCGCCAGATGGGAAAGAAAAACCAGAGGAACCACAACCGCAGGTAACCAGATATAGGGCATATGCAGCACGGCGGTATTGGGTTGGTCGAAGGCGAATTTCTGTATGACAGACGGGGCAGACAGCACACCATGAATGACCACATTGAGCAGGAGGCCGAGGCAAACCAGATTCCAGGCCAGAAGCAGGTCTTTGCGCCGCAAACCTTTCTTGCGAAAACAAATGAACCAGATTACAGGTGCAGAGATTCCGGCAATGATATCGAAGTTACGGCCGGTAAAAGTCATCAATTCCGGTACGGATTTGTGCAGCATGAGGCCGTAGAGTACCATTTCCACCGGAATGCGCACGGTGTGCAGCAAGGTGAGGTAGGATAAGTTGAGAGAAGCAACCCAGTTTTTCCCTGCGGGTAAGGTAAACAGCAGGAGTATGAGCAGAATTACCGGGGCAATGATCCATACAATTCTGGGAGGAACGGCGTTTGTTGCGTGAAAAAATGAAGTGCCGGCCCAGACTGCGGTTGCCAGCAACCAGAACCCGATGATGAAAGAAACAATGTTTGCTTTAAGGCCTGCTGCCCGACTGAAGATCACTGCAGCCAGCAGGGTGGTGGCCATGAATGCGAAAGCCAGCGGATGAGGCAGAAGAGGAGGTGCCGTAAGGGTTTGCCAGCCGGGAATGACCGGGGTTAATGCTTCGCTTTGCAACAGTGAAATCACAGGGTAAAGGTAATTGGAAGCAGCAATACTCTCCAAATGCATCGCTTGCAGGTTTGCATCAGGAGTAATCCACATTTTGAGGGAATGGGGGGCTTTTTGCTGTTTATTTGTGAAAGTGGAATTGATTGTATGAAGGAAAGCGTAAATCTGATTTCTAAATTACCGGGTACAGGAACGACCATATTTGCTGTGATGACAGCCCTTGCCAATGAGCATAAGGCGCTGAACATGGCACAGGGTTTTCCGGATTTCAATTGTCCGGCAGAGTTGGTGGAAAGGGTAAACCATTGGATGAAAAAAGGAATGAACCAATATGCCCCTATGCCCGGAGTGCCTGTATTGCGTGAGAAAATCGCCCAAAAGACTGAAAAATTGTATTCAGCAGCGTATGATCCAGGTACCGAAGTTACGGTGGTGGGAGGCGGCACTCTGGCACTGTATTGCGCCATCAGTGCCATCGTACGGGAAAATGACGAGGTTATCATTATAGAACCGGCTTATGACAGCTATATACCTGCCATAGAACTGAATGGTGGGAAACCGGTATTCAGCAAGTTGAAATATCCGGGTTTTCAGATTGACTGGCAGGAAATCAAAAAGCTGATTAATTTTCGCACCCGGGCTATACTCATCAACACACCGCACAACCCTGCCGGTATGGCCATGAGTGCGCAGGATATGGCCATGCTTGAAAAACTCACCGAGAATACAGATATCGTCATTATCAGTGATGAGGTCTATGAGCATATCCTGTTCGACGGATTGGAACATCAGAGTGTAGCACGTTATCCCAAGCTGGCTTCCCGCAGTTTTATTATTTCCTCTTTTGGAAAAACCTACCATACCACCGGTTGGAAAATGGGCTATGTACTGGCACCCGAAAAGCTGAGCACTGAATTCAGAAAAATATATCAGTATCTGGCTTTTTCAGCCAATACACCCATTCAATACGCCTATGCGGATTTTATGGAAAACGAAGAACATTACCTCACACTATCGGCTTTTTATCAGCAAAAACGTGATTTATTTCAGCAAATGATAAAGGGCAGCCGCTTTAAAATTATGGATTGCAGAGGTAGTTATTTTCAACTGCTGGGTTACGATAAAATAAGCCAGGATGGAGATTACGAAATGGCGGTAAGACTTACAAAGGAGCAGGGAATTGCCTCTGTGCCGGTAAGTGTATTTTACCACGATAAAACCGACAACAAAGTACTGCGTTTTTGTTTTGCAAAAGGAGAGGAAACATTGCAAAAAGCAGCCGAAATTCTATGCAAAATTTAAAAATAAAACTGGTTCAGGCGGACCTGGTATGGGAAAACCATCTGGCGAATCTGCAGCATCTGACCACATTGGTGGGCAAGCCTGTGAAGGGAGAAGTTGTGATTCTGCCGGAGATGTTTTCCAGCGGATTCTCCATGCGGCCGGAAATAATCGCAGAATCCATGGATGGCCCGTCGGTGCAGTGGATGGTTGCACAGAGCAGGAACCGTGTGATTTGCGGAAGTTTGAGTATCAAGGAGAACGACAGGTTTTATAATCGTTTTATCTGGTGTGAAAAGGGTGAAGTAAAATATATTTACAATAAACGACATCTGTTCAGTTACAGTGGTGAAAATCAGTTCTATACAGCAGGGGATGAAAAAGTATTTATTTCCTATTTGGGGTGGAAAATAGCGCCATTTATTTGTTACGACCTGAGGTTTCCTGTGTGGTGCAGAAATACAGAAAAGGCGGATTTGATGTTGTTTGTAGCCAATTGGCCGGAAAGAAGAATACAGGCATGGGATACATTATTGCCAGCAAGGGCCGTGGAAAACCAGTGTTATGTGGCTGGAGTGAACAGGGTGGGAAAAGATGGAAATCAATTGTGGCATTGCGGACACAGCTCGGTGTATGATTTTACGGGGAATCGTCATTGTCTGCTCGAAAAAGAAGAACAGGTATATGAAACCGAACTGGATTATGAAGTGCTGGATGAGTTCAGAAGCCGGTTTCCTTTTCTGTCCGATGCAGATGAATTTAACCTGATGTAAACGATTTCAGTTCACACTAAAGAAAGCGAGCAAAGTGATGTCCACAGTACCGGCATTTAAATGGGACGACTGGTATGCCGCAGTCGGAGGCCGCAGCATAAGTATTGATGAGGTGAATGAATTGCTTAAAGAGATTCATCAGGACCAATATACCCGTTTTGAGGGTCCGGTTGCCGGGGAGAAACATGTATTTGACAGCGCGGAGATTGCTTCTGCTCATCTGAAGGAGAAAGCAAAAGAATTTGGCGCAGACCTGGTGGGTGTAGCTCTCATAGAACCCTCCGACATATACAAAGGGCGCACAGTTACTGAATCCCACGCCATAGCCCTGGGTCAACGCATGCGCTGGAGGGCTTTTCAAACAGTACCCTCCCACGATTCAGCGGTGGAATGCATGCGGGTATATTATACCCTGGGAGAAACGGTAATCAAACTCGCTGAGTATATCCGCAGCCTGGGCTATGCCTGCAGGGTAGAGCACCCCATTGGTGACAGCGATATTCTGCATATCCCCATTGGCTTAAAAGCAGGCTTTGGTGAGCTGGGCAGACATGGCAGTATCATCAATCCGGAAATAGGGCCATTGTTCCGGATGGGCAGCATCATCACAAATATGGATTTGGCGATTGATCATCCCATTGATGCCGGAATCGCAAAGTTCTGCGACAATTGCAGGGCCTGCCGGCTGTATTGTCCGGCCAAAGCCATACCTGATCACCGCAGCCCGGAGGCAGGCAAGGACCACCTGGGCAATGACCGGTATGTGGTGGATACCGGCAAGTGTTTTCCCTACTTCGCAAAACACAATTACTGCAGCATTTGCCTGCCTGTATGCGTTTACAACCACAAGGAATGGGCACGTGATTTTGAGGGTTACCAAACCGGTTTGTGGCCGGATATAAAAATGGAAAACCCGCCTGCAGAAGCCGATATCCCGCGGGAACTGCGGCATGATTTCCCGGTTTTGCCCCGGAAATAGTTATTTACAAATCAGTATTTTCCGGAATGCCTGCAGGTTGCCGGGATGTTCCACACCAATCAGGTATACTCCGTCGGGAATGCGGGAAATATGAAACAAGGCCCTGCCTGCAGAAATGTTTTGTTTCTGAATTTCTTTTCCGTTCAAATCCATTAATAGCGCCGTTCCGTTTTTTTGAATGGTCTGTACCTCTATTGTGTGTGAGGCAGGATTGGGAAAAGCAATACATTGTGTCCTGATTTTCGCTTGGGATACACCTGCAGCCCTGATGATGGTGGAAAGGTCTGATCTGCAAAGCAAACCATCGCCATCATTGACAAAAATGGTTGTATCAAAAGCGTATGCGGACAGAACAAAAGTGCCTTTTGTTCCATTGAACCAGGTATGCAATAAACCAAAATTGGCGGATTTCCATGTTTTCAAAGAATCTGATGAAACCTGAACGCCAATATTCTGAGAAAACTGATAATATTTTCCGTTTATTTTCATCAGTTGCACCGCGTAATTATCCAGTGCACTCACTTTGGTCCAGGTTTGTCCCTGATTGTCGGACCGGTATGCGCCGCCATTGCGGCCGTTTATATTGCCAAACAGATAAACATAATTGTCAATTTCTGCCACATTCCGGGCGTTCATGGTATCAGAAATGGAGGTGAATTTTTTCCAGTTTAAACCCCAGTTGACTGTAGTGAATGTGGCAGATGCGCCTGAAACAACCAGCATGTTTCCAGCGATGAAAAGAGAACGGAAGCGGGTGGTATCGGTAAATCCCTTATTGCGGAATTTCCATGTTTTCCCGGTGTCAGATGAAATCCCAATACCGCGGTTGGTGCAGAGTGCAATCATAGAGTCCTTCGCAACAATATCGTATATGCGCAGGCTGGAGTTGCCCAGGCCTGCGGGTTGATTGATAATAAATGAATCAGAATCCGGCAGAGTATGATAAAACCGGCGGGTACTGTTTGTGACAAATAAATTGTTATTTCCCATTTTCAACCGGCTCAGGCTCAAACCAGTTAACCCTTTACCAGCCGGTTTCCAGGAAGTTCCGTTGTCTGCACTGGCATATAATTCCCCGCTGAAAAGGGAATAGATAAGGGTATCCTTTTTTACAAGTGGGTAAATGATTCCACCGTAATAATCTTTCTGCATGGGCTGCCAGTTGATGGTGCTTTTTGCTGTACCGGTAATGCCTTTGTTAGAGCCCATGAGAAAATAACCCGGAGTGATGGCAAAATCGGTAATTCCGTTTACAGAAGGGCCCGCAGAGGCAGTCCAGGTCTTTCCTGTGTCTGTGGACAGCAGCAGGGAGTCATAGCTCAGGTAGGCAATAACTGAGTCTGAAACATCCCATTTAACCATTGGGTAAATGTTGTAGTCGCGGACAATGGGTTGCCATTGATCTCCCTGATTGACACTGTAGAAAAGTGTATCAAGATATTGCGTAAACAGAATATTGCGGGCTGCTCTTAAATCGCTGAGAAAAGCATAAATCTGCGGCAATCCCTTATTCACAGCTGTCCACGTTTGTCCTCCGTTCTGTGATCTGTAAATTCCTTTGTTGTTCGTTTGTACAAACAGGGCATTGTCTGTTTTCACCATTCGCAAAAGATTTGCAGAATCGAATACCCCATGGAATTTTTTCCAGGTTTTTCCCAAATCATCCGAAGCCAGCAGCGCATTGCATGAATCAGCATTGCGGGTTTGAGTGGTGAGATAAATGGTATTGCCGTATGATTTGAAATCTGAAATAAAAAAACTTCCCTGTGGCAGATATTTATAGATATTGGCGCTTATGTTTTCCCATGATTGCCCGTAATTTTTCCCTTGATGGATTAAGCTGTTGTCTGCAGTGAAATAAGAATTGCCAATGCGGCAAAATCCTGTAAGGTAAGTGATATTGTTTGTTTTGCGAATCCAGGTCGTATTGGCTTCATCCCAATGAAATGCACCGTTATTGGTTAAAGCAACAATCTGATTGCTGTCGTAAGCCCATTTGATAACATCACCACCTTCAATGTTGGGCAGTTTTGTCCACTGTGCAGAAAGGGGAAACATTGCACCAAGCAATGTAAAAAAGAAAGCGAATCTGGAACAGGAATGAGAAACGGAAAAGTTCATCCGGCAAAAATATTGACTGAGTGCAATAGAAATTGCATATTCAGAAACAATATGGCCAAAATAGGTTATCCGTTTTTCTCTTCAATACGACCATCAGCATGCTTTGCAAAGCGGCCTTTGCTCCGGTCATGAACCTGATCTGTACGGGGCCAGGGCCAGCCGCCAAACTGGGTTGCGTGATAATCGTCAAAGGCCTTCATGATTTCTTCTTTTGTGTTCATGACGAACGGTCCGTATTGCATGACAGGCTCTGCAATGGGTTTGCCCTGCAACATCAGTATCCGCGACTCATGGTCCGGATTGATAATTTCTATATCCTGGTCTGAAGTTACCTCCACGGCTGTGTATTTGGGAATCTGGGTTCCACCAAATTGTATGTTCTCCCCCTGATAAAAATACAACATCCGGTTGAGTCCTTTGGCTGCTTTTGGCAAAGTCCATACAGCACCTGCTTCCATCTTAATATTCCATACCGCTACTTCATTGGCAGCATCTGCAGCCCAACTGTTTGGCGGTGGCGCAGGAGCCTGTTTGTCGGCCAGTTTGCCTGCAATGACTTCTACTTCGGTCTTCTTGTTGTTGTTGTCGGTATGCGTAAAATGGGGAATGGTATCAGCCCACAACATTTTGAAATGGGGTTCCGTCATTTTGTCCTTGGCCGGCAGATTGAGCCAGATCTGAAACAGTTCCATGGTGTTTTCTTTGTCTGTATGGATCAGCGGGAACATTTCGCTGTGCTGAACGCCTTTGCCTGCGGTCATCCATTGCACATCGCCCTCTCCATAGCGGCCTGCAGCACCCAGACTGTCGGCATGGTCCACCAGCCCTTTTCTCACCACGGTAATGGTTTCGAACCCCCTGTGTGGGTGACCGGGAAAACCGGGAACCGTGCGACCGTGGTACATACGGAAACCATCCTTAATGATAAAGTCGTCACCCATGTGGCGGCCTTTGAATAACTCAGGATCCGGACCCATGGCAGCATTCCCCTTTGGGAAAAAATCTTCATGGTGAACACAGAACAGAAATGGGTCTATGGTTTCCCACATAAATCCCAGGGGTTTGGTGTTTTTAATCAATGGCTCAGTCATAGGTTCGTCGTCAGTTGGCAGAATGCGTTTGGCGGAGATGAGGGGCAAAGCTACGGAAGCCGCAAGCGCGGCTCCCAGTTTACCCAGAAAATTGCGACGCGGTACTTGCTTACTCATACCACGAAGTTAGTACAATTATTTGTTTGTTCAAACAAATATGGAGAATTTCCCTGACCTATTCAAGAATCAGGGACCTTGCTTTGCCTGAATTGATGCGCACGAAGCAAAGCCCACGGGGCAGATGATGAACTGGTACGGTTTGAATTTGGTTCTGACTGTAGAGTTTTTTGCCATTTACCGAGTATATGTCAACATGAGATGGTGCTGACAAATGCAGGAAATCTCTGGCAGGATTTGGGAACATATTTATGGCATTGGAAACAGCATTCTGTCGGGCAATCCCTGCGGTTACGCAACCGGGATGCTGAAAATAGTCGGTGCTGATTTCTGCAGGGGTAAGCACCCGGTCGTAGATTTTTAAATTGTTGAGAGCCCCGTGAAAAGGCAGATTGAATGAGACACCTGAACCGCCAAGAATCATGCTGGTGGTGTCGTATTCTATAGGAAATGCAGATTTATCAGCCGCTACACGCACGGCGTTTACGTAGAGCCGGATGCTGTCTCCGGTGAATACCATGCCCACATGAGACCAGTTGTTTAATTCGACTTTACCCGACTGGCAGTTGCTGTATTTGCCAGAATCGGGGCTGAGTTTAATGAATTTAAAGGCGGTGTCGATGAATGCAAGTACAAAGCCTTCATGGTTGGCAGCCTGTCTGTTTTTCTGAAAGATGATATACTGGGGTTCAGTCGATTCGGGTTTCACCCAAACACTCATGCTGAGCAGGGCGGGCCTCAGGGCAGCCGTTTTGGGCAGGCGTACGATGCTGGAGAGGGTAGCGTTGAACTGGCAAACCGAGTCAACCCCACCCCAGGGGCCAGGTACCAGTGTAGTGGTGGTATTGCTCAGGTGGCGGCCGTTGAGGGCATCATTGTAGTTTCCATCGAAACTGTAGCAGGCCAGGGGGGCCTGCGCCATGGCAGTTCCAAGCAGCACTGCAACTAAAAAAAATGTACTGATCTTTTTCATGTTTTGGTTTTATTATGCTCCAAAACAAGTCCGTCAGCGCGCAGGTAAATCACTTTGATTCACCAATGGCGGATATCAGTTCACAAACGGCAGGAATTACTTTGCTGCGGTTTTTTTAGCACCGCTGCTTTCCAGCAGATAACTTTTGATAAAGGGCCAGAGGTCACCATCCATTACGTTTTGGACATTGCTGGTTTCCTCACCGGTTCGTACGTCTTTTACCAATTTGTAAGGGTGAAACACGTAGTTGCGGATTTGGGAACCCCACTCGATTTTCATCTTGCTGTCCTCTATGGCTGCACGCGCGGCATTGCGTTTCTGGATTTCAAGTTCATACAACCGGCTTTTGAGCATTTGCATGGCCCTTTCACGGTTACCCAGCTGACTGCGGTCTACCTGGCACACCACCACGATTCCGGTGGGAATATGGGTGAGCTGAACTTTGGTTTCAACCTTGTTCACATTCTGTCCGCCTGCACCACCGCTTCGGCTGGTATGAAGTTCCACATCCTGGGGTTTGATTTCTATTTCAATGGTATCATCCACCAGCGGGTAAACATATACACTTACAAATGAGGTGTGCCGGCGTGCGTTGCTGTCGAACGGAGAAATGCGCACCATGCGGTGTACACCGTTTTCTCCCTTGAGGTAACCAAAGGCAAACGGGCCTTCAATTTCCAGACTTACGGATTTGATACCGGCCACATCGCCATCCTGACGGTCGAGTTCAGTGATTTTGAAACCATTTTTTTCGGCCCACATAATGTACATGCGCATGAGCATCTCTGCCCAGTCGCAGCTTTCTGTACCACCAGCACCGGAGTTGATTTCGAGCACACAACCGAGGTGGTCTTCCTCATCCTGCAGCATGTTTTTAAACTCCAGGTTTTCGACAGATTCGGCCAGCATCTTGTATTGCTGGTCTACTTCATCGGCTGTGGCTTCACCGGCATCGGCAAATTCTACCAGCACATCCAGGTCTTCCAGCTGTTTTACACAAGCCTGAAAGGCCTCGGTCCAAACTTTTTTGTCTTTGATTTTGCGGAGATGTGCCTCTGCTTTTTTGGGGTCGTTCCAGAAGGAGGGGTCCAGCGTTTGTTCCTCTTCGTCGGCTATTTCAGCCAGTTTTCTATCGACGTCAAAGGTACCTCCTCAGGGCTTCTACACGGCCCCTTATATCTTTATGCTGGTCGGAATTCATGCTGCAAAGGTAGGCCTGCCAAGGGTTAAAGGCAAGTGGTGATTGTTTCGCTTCGTTTTCCTTTGCTTGCAGAAACTATTTGCAGTGTTTTTCTTTCAGTTCCTGCACGCTATTCCCATACAGTGCAGTAAATCGCAGCTTTTCGGCAGTATTTAAGTCCTCGCAGGCTTTTTTCTGATTGCCTTTTTTTAGCCACACTTTTGCACGGGTCCAATAGGCATACGCATTGGTGGATTTTAACTCAATGGAATGATTGATGTCTTTCAACGCTTTCCGGGTTTCTCCCAATTCCAGTTCACTCGTTGCCCTGTTGCTGTAGCCGTATGGGTCATTGGGGTACATGGAAATCAAGCGGTTAAAACAACGGATGGCATTGTTGTGCTCATTGCCTTCCTGATACCACATTCCCAAACTAATCCATACGAAAGGCCTGGTGGAATCTATTGTGAGCATCCGCATGAAAATTCTGAACGATTCCTGCCGCATATTTAACTGTGAGCATGCATGTGCCATATTGTTCAGTGCATCCATATCGGAACTGTCATATGCATACTCTTTGCTTAAAATCGTATAGGCCTCGCGGTACTGCATCAAACTCAACTTGCATCCTGCCAGATATGTATTGTAATTGTGTTTTAATCTGGGTGTTTCTGCTTTTTCTATAGCTTTTTCGTATTCCTCAATAGCACGTTCATAATCCAGTAACGCAGCATAATAATTGGCCAGAAGTTGGTTTACAGAACTACTGTCCGGGTATTCATTCTCCAGTTGTTTAACTTGCGATAACGCAGATTTGAAATCCCCCCGTGAAAAATAACAACCCGACTTGAATTGTTTTTACACCAGATTTTCAGGATCCAGGGTGATTGCCGCATTGATTTGTTCCAGGGCTGCTTCTTTATTTCCTGATTCAGCACTGGCTTTAGCTTTGTTAAAATAATCTGCGGCAGATTGACTGAAAAGTTGCGCATGCGCGAAAATGAATAAAAGCAGAATGGGGTATTTAAACATCGTGTAAAGAAATAAAGTGTTCGAAAAACAAATCAGCAATTGATTTGAAAATTCTCAATAAAATTTCACAGCTATCACAAGCAAAGTACAGCTGTTCCCAACCGGTTCAGCAGCAGGTTTTCCTCGTCGGTTTCATTGAAATAACCCGAATCTCCTGACTCATGTACCGCAAGCACAATGAGGTTGGCTTCTTCTATATCTGCAAATTCGATGATGCTGCGGTAATAGTTGCTGGTATACACACTGGTTTCGTCTAAATGTGTGGTCACTTTTACATTTTTTGCCAGCAATCCGGATTCTATGCGGCGTGTATCTTCCCTGCGTTCGGTTTCATTTTCTTTATGGAAAAAAGACAGAATCTGCACATGGGATTTAAATACGGACGCAAAACGGGAAACCGGATCAATGAGGTCTGCATTTTCTACTTTGCCAACCAGTGGAATCAAAATGTTCAGATAACCTTCCAGTGGGGTTTGAGAGTGTCCCTGCACCACAAGTGCCGGAGTATCTATCAAACCCATGAGGCGCAGAATGGCTGAACTCTGGAAATTCGCCTTGATTCCTTTGATGCCATGCGTTCCCACAATCAGCAAATCCGCTTTCTGTTTGCGCACACTTTCACCGATGATGTCAAAAAAATCTCCATAATCCACATGGATGGCAAAAGGGATGCCTTCATTTTCCAGGGATTGGGCAAATTCACGGATTTGATTTTTGATTTCCTTGTCATTGGCTTGCTGATCTGCTGCGGCAATATGCAGCAAGGTAACCTGCGACAGGCTTTGGCGGGCGAGCAGAGCTGTGTGTTCCATCGCCAGCTGACAAACGCCGGTAAAATCAATAAGCAGTGCAATTTTGTTGATCATCGTTTTTTGAAAATTTTAACCAGTGAACTGAAAATCCTTTCAATAACCCGTTTGTCTTCGGTCACTATTTCCACCGTGCCAAGCATTTCAGGACTAAATTTCAATACCTCATTGTGAGTGCTCATCATGCCATTTGGCAATGCTACTTCCACACGGTATTCATTTCCATTTGGGAGCTCGGCCACTGTTTTTACTTTTCCTTCTACCATTCCATATTCGTAGTAAGGGAAACTTTCCAGCAGAATAAGCACTTTTTGTCCGGTTTTTACTTTGCCTATACCTGCAACCGGCACAGATGCAAGCCCCAGATATTCCCCTTTGGGTGCAAGTATGGCAATAAGTTCTTCACCGGGTTTTACAAACATGCGGGGTTGCAGGTGCACCATAAAACTCACACGGCCGTTTTTGGGTGAGGTAAGTCTGTAGCGTTGCTGCCAGCCAAACAGAAAGCTGCGAAGTGCTTCGCTTTGCAGTTTTACTGCTTCGTAGCCTGTGCGGTCTTTACTGAGCCGGTTAAAGTCCGATTGCTGGTATTGCTGCTGCAGTCCGCTGAGTGCAATGGAGTTGTTCAGCCTGCTTTGCTGCATTTGTTCTACCTGCAGTTGACGGTTGCGGTAGGTGTTTTCCTGAGCCAGAAAGTCTGTTTTCGATAACACACCCTGCTCATACAATGCCTTATCCGATTCGTATTTTATTCGGGCATTTTCAAGGTCTTTCTGTGCCATGCTCAGCATTTTGTCGTTGATGTTGAGCAATTCCTGTTCGTGGCGGATGCGTGCCATAAGTGTGCTTATATCGCGGTCGTCTATCCCGGTGCTTTTGCGCAGGTTCAGGGTTACTATTTCACGGGTGAGTTCGTTGAGGGTAGCCCGCAAGTCGCCAAAGGCAAGACCGGAGGTATCAGGCAGTGGCAAAACAGGACTGCCGGCACCCACGGCCTTGTCCAGCGATTCCAGGTAGCTTTTTAAATAACTTACCGCTTCGCCGGAAACCGGATTTTCAATTTCGGCAAGAACAGTGCCTGCCTGCACGGAGTCGCCATCCTTTACATAGATGTGGGTAATGTTTCCGGCAACCTGGCACACAATTTTCACCGGTGGGTCTGTGGTCGTTATTTTTACCGGACCCTTGATGATATCCGGGTATTCGATAAGATATGTGAGAAACAAGCCCAGTATGAGCAGAATAAATATGGAAGAAATGCCCCAGCGCAAAATCCATGCAGGCGTTTTCTGCATGATGTCCTGGATTTCTTCACTTCTCAGGTTCAGTTCGTCTTTTTCGTTTGCCATCCCTGTCTTTATTTATCCAGTTTTTCCAGTTCCAGTTGATTTTTTACCAGTCCGTAATAGGCTCCGTTCATGGCAATGAGTTCTTCATGTGTGCCCTGTTCAATGATTCTGCCCTGATCCAGCACCACTATCTGATCTGCATTTCGCACTGTACTAAGCCGGTGTGCAATGATAACCACGGTGCGGCCGTGAAACCATTTGTCCAGGTTTTCCATAATGATGCGTTCATTTTTGGAATCGAGGGCTGAGGTAGCTTCGTCAAAAAATATGCACTTGGGATTCTTATACACGGCACGTGCAATGAGAATGCGCTGTTTCTGTCCGCCGCTGATACCCCCGCCGCTGGCTCCTATTTTAGTGTTGTAGGCCAGTGGCAGACTCTCGATAAACTCGCGGATGTTAGCCACTTCCACTGCATCGATCAGCCTCTGTTGGTCTATTTCTTCGTGGCCCACAGCAATGTTGCGGGCAATTGTGTCATTGTATATGAAGCCTTCCTGCATAACCACGCCGCAGCGGTCGCGCCATACTTCCTGGCTTATTTTGTTCAGGTTGAACGCATCGAACAACATGTTGCCCCGCACCGGATTGTAGAATTTCAGCAGCATTTTTAGCAGGGTGGTTTTACCACTGCCGCTGCCGCCCACGATGGCTGTGATTTTCCCGGAAGGTATGGTAAGGTTGAGGTTGCGCAAAACCCAGTGACTTTCCGGTCCGGAATATTGAAAAGAGACCTTTTCCAGAACGATATCCCCGTTTTCAGGTAATTCACGAATCAATTCTGTGCCTTTTGGTTCTTCGTCTTCACGGTTGTGGATTTCCGATATGCGTTCCAGACTGAGGCGGGCATCCTGCAAGTCGTGCATGAAAGACACAATTTCTGCAATGGGACCGTTTAATTGTCCGATGATATAGGAAATGGAAAGCATCACACCAAGGGTGATATCTCCTTTGATTACAAGACTTGCTGTAAGGAATGAGATAAAAATATTTTTGGTTTCGTTGATTACCCTGGCTCCCAGAGACTGTGTCTGGTTTACCGCCATCTGTTTCAGACTGGCCTTAAACAATTTGGCCTGTACATGCTCCCATCCCCAGCGTTTTTGTCTTTCGGCATTGTGCAACTTGGTTTCCTGCATTCCATTGATGAGTTCCAGCACCTTTTCGTGGTTGGTGGCTTCCAGACTAAACCGCTTATAATCGAGTACTGCACGTTGTTTCAGGAAGAAAGCAACCCAGATAATGTATGCGATACTGCCTGTGAAAAACACGACAAAAATGGTAAAGTCATAAAAGATGAGAATCAACCCGAAGATGATGATATTGATCATGGAGAACAGAATGCTGAGAGAGCTTCCTGTAAGCAAATGCTGTATCCGGCGGTGGTCTCCGATGCGCTGGATGATATCCCCGTTCATTTTGGAATCGAAATAGGAGATGGGAAGCCGCATGAGTTTTGAGAAGAAATCGGTAACGAGGGATATGTTGATTTTGGCACTCATGTGCAGAAGCAGCCAACCCCGAATGAGTTCTATGGCACTGCGGCCAAAGAAGAGGAATATCTGCGCAAAGAGGATGAGGTATACAAAATGAATGTCTTTGTTGCGTATCCCTATATCCACTACACTCTGGGTAAGGAATGGGAAAATGAGGGACATAACACTGCCCGCAAGCAAACCTACAAAAACCTGCACCAGGTACCTGCGGTGGGGTCGCATATAGGGCCACAAAAGGCTGAATCCCTGTTTTTCCGGTTTTGCTTCTTCCTCCGCCTGATAGAATTCAGGGGTGGGTTCCAGCAGCATCACAATGCCATCTTTGGAACTGGTGCTTGCACCGGCACCAATCCAGTGCTCGATAAACTCCTCTTTCGAGTAATTAACCAATCCAAGTCCGGGGTCTGACACATACACCCTGTCTTTCTTTACCTTGTAAACCACTATATAGTGGTTCTGGTTCCAGTGCGCTATACAGGGCAGTGGTGCTTCATCCCGAAGTTGCTGAAAACTGATTTTGGCACCCAATGAACGGAACCCGATGGCTTCGGCAGCTCTTCCCAGTTGAGAAAGGGAAGAACCTTCGCGGGTGGTATAACTCAGTTCGCGCAGGTGGGGCAGGGAGTAGTTTTTTCCGTAATGCTTGGCAATGATACGCAGGGAAGTGGGACCACAGTCCATGGTATCCGGTTGCCGGATGGAGGGAAAGAAAATACTTTGATTACGCTGAAATAGGGCTCGCAGTTTCAAGGCAGTCAGGCGTTATTAATTCGGGCAAATTACACAGGATTCTGACAAACTCAAACATTTGATACAGAAATGCGGCTGTAAAAGGCATAAAAAACCCGGAGTCAATGCTCCGGGTTTCTTTTGAATCACTGTTGTTTACACATCAGGGACGGAAAGGCGGACGACCCAGCGGATCGGGGCCAACATGCGGATCATCGCTTGGTCCCAGGGGATCGGTGGGGTTTGGATTGAAGGGGTCGTTGGCATTGATTCCGCCGTTTCCGATAATGGGATCAGCGAAAGGACCAGGACCATCTCCGTTCCAGCCTTCAGCAGGAAGTTCTGTTGCGCCAGACAGTGGATCTACAGGAATATCCCCGCCGTCTCCGCCTTTAACATTGGAACCGCTTACTGCGTCATTGGTGAAGTCACTCAGTGACTTTTTGTTTGGATCGAGATTGTCGTTGCTCATAGTGGTTTTTGTAATTTGGTGATACAATGTTAGACACGATTTTCCGGCTATGCAACAGGAAATGTTCCAAATGGCCGTTTGATTTTGCAAAATCCGATTTTGAATTTACCAAATGCCATTTTTGGGGGGGTCAGGGTTTTTGAAGGGCTGCCTGATACACCTGCAGGCATCTTTTTCGGGCAAAATCGTGATCTACCAGGGGTTTGGAGTACTTTAAGCTGTCAAATTCTGCTACCCAACGCCTGATATAGGTGAGATTGGGATCGAACTTTAATGTTTGAAGATAAGGGTTGAATATGCGGAAATAGGGAGCAGCATCCACACCACAACCTGCAGCCCACTGCCAGCCACCATTGTTACTGCTGAGCTCAAAGTCAAGCAGATGCTGCGCAAACCAGGCTTCACCCCAACGCCAGTCTATGAGCAGGTGCTTGGTAAGAAAACTCGCAGTGATCATCCTCACCCTGTTGTGCATATACCCCGTCTGCTTCAACTCACGCATACCTGCGTCTACTATGGGATAGCCTGTATTGCCATTGCACCATGCTTCAAACTCAGCCTCGTTGTTTCTCCAGACGATGCGGTTGTACTCCGGCCTGAAACAGGAACCAACCACATACGGGAAATGAAACAGGATTTGCATATAAAACTCTCTCCAGATGAGCTCATTTACCCATTTTTCGCTGTTTTGAAACCCGATGCGGTACAATTCCCGTACAGACAGGGTACCGAATCTGAGAGCCAGACTCACACGGGTAGTGCCGGGTTTCCAGGGATAATCCCGGTCTGAAGCATAGTGTGCAAGCGTATTCTTATCCAATCTGGCTTGAGGATACACAAAAGCGGTAGCCTGAAAACCCATTTCCTCAAGAGTGGGCACAGGAAATTGCACCCCGGTTATAAATTCTGCTTTAAGTCCGGCACTGTTATAGGGCTCCAATTGTGATTCCTGAAGCACACTCTTCCATTTTTTTGAGTAAGGTGTGTATACGGTATATGGTGTCCCGTCATCTTTCACCACCTCATGGGTTTCGAAGATGACCTGGTCTTTGAAACTGTGAAAGGCAACGCCAAGACCAGCTGCTGTTTTTGCGGTGGTGTCATCTCTCTGGATGGCAGCGGGCTCATAGTCTCTGTTTGTGTATATGGCGTTTGCCTGACAGGATGCCAGCAAAGTGGGCCAAATCTCATGTGGATTGCCGTGCAAAACGAGCAAATCTGAGCCAGCCGCGCGGAGTTCGGTTTTTAACCTGAGAATTTCCTGATGGATGAACTGAACCCGACGGTCTTTTGGATTTTCGAGCTTACCTAGGATTTCCGTATCAAAAATGAAAAGGGGAAGCACGGGCAATCCAGCCCGGAGACATTCCCACAAACCATGGTTGTCTTCAAGGCGTAAATCCCGCCGGAACCAGAAAATGTTACACTTCTGGTGAGCTGGCAAGGTGAGAAAGGGCTGTACGAAGTTCATTGAATTGATACACAAATCCGGTGGCAATTGTTTTGGCGGGCTGCACCATTTGGTGGGTAAGGGGCAATATGGCACGTTCCCCGAGCACCCATTTCAGGACAAATGCAGGCACATTCGGATGAAAAGCCCTTATACCAGCAGCTTCAGCAATCCCCCGCGCCATTTCTAACTGGGTTGTGCACGACGGAGCAACGGCATTGTATGCACCCTCCATGTTCGTGTTTTGCAGTGCATACATGTACAAAGCTGCCAGGTCCTGAATATGTATCCAGCCCAGGTTGTTTCCCTTACTGCCAGTGGTGGGGACAACGCGCAGAGGAAGGGTTTTTTTCATCACTGGCAGCAGACCGCCTTTGTTGCTGAGGACAATACCTGTGCGCAGTATGACCACCCTTGTTCCTGTCTGCTTCCATTCTAGCGTTGCCGATTCCCATTGACGGCATACATCGGCCAAAAAACCAGAACCTGCAGGGTGGTTTTCATCCATGAGTCCGTTGCCCGGGTCTGGATAAATACCAATGGCCGCGGCCGAAATCAAAGTAGCAGGACTGTGGCCTGTTTCCTTAAACCGCTGAAAGAGGAACTGCAGGGATTTGGTGCGGCTGAGCAGAATTTCTTCTTTGTAGGATTTACTCCATCGCTTATTCCCGATGTTTGCTCCTGCCAGATGAATGACACAGTCGACCCCTGTAAGTGCACGTTCATCTAAAATCCCTTTTTTCCAGTCCCAGTAATACCGTCCATGGTCAGGATTTCCTTTTTCTTTGTGGGAAGTGAGGGAATGGAATGGAATTCCGGACCGGGAAAGGAGGTCACACAGTGCCCTGCCAACGAGTCCGGAACCACCGGTGATTAATACTTTCATTTGCTAAACAGAACTAACAAGCGAAATGCCAAAATTGTCTGAAGATGGGAAAAAAACCAAACGGGATTACCGGGAGAAGTATTTCATCAAGGATGTAGAAAACGTAACCGGAATCAAGGCATTTACCCTGCGTATGTGGGAGCAAAGGTATGGTTTGCTTCAACCCAAAAGAACGGATACCAATATCAGGTACTACGAAGAAGAGGATGTGCGGCTGCTCATGAATGTGAGTATTCTGAACTCACATGGCTACAAAATAAGTCAGATAGCCCGGATGAGTCGGGAGGAAATACAACGGATGACCCTGAGTATCAGCGAGACCAGCAGCCGGTACGACAGTCAGGTACAGGCACTTACCGGGGCTATGTTGCAGTTTGATGAGAGAGAATTCAACAAAACCCTTTCCATCAATATCCTGAAGCTGGGACTGGAAGAAACAATTGCCCGTATTGTTTTCCCGTTTATGTCGCATGTTGGGATTTTGTGGGTTTCCGGCACAATCCATGTTGCCCACGAGCATTTCATCACCAATCTGATCAGGCAGCGCCTGTATGTGGCTATAGATCAGCTGCCGCACCCTCCGAATTCCGGCAACAAGCGATACCTTTTGTTTGTACCCTCAGGAGAAAATCACGACATCAGTTTGCTTTTTGCCTGGTACATTTTGCGCAGTCGTGGCCAGAGGGTCATTTATCTGGGGGTAAGCATACCATTGGAAGATTTGCAGAAAATCATGCAGTTGCACAAACCCGATGAAATTTTTACCGCATTTACCGTAAACAACCCTGCCATTCCGGTGCAGGTATATATTCAAACCCTTCACCGTAATTTTCCCGAGACACCGGTATTGCTTACCGGCAGTCAGGTACTTCGAAACAAGGAATTAAGGCTCCCGCCTGGTTTTCAGGTTGTGGCCTCTCCCGATGATTTGATTCAAACCATCACACGCCCGGATATCTATATCGGTTGATATCCACTTCAGCTGGCAATGCAGCATTCACTGTTATGGCATCGGCAAGAACCGGTGCCAGCCAGGTTACCAGACTGCTGCCTTTGCTGCCAAGGCCATTGAAAATCCAGACAGATGCATTTGCCGGATGCCTGCCGATAAACGGCCGACGGTCCTGAACAGATGGCCTGATACCCCGCAGGTGCTGCAGAAGGTGCACAGGATGATGTATCCATCCGCGCAATGATGTAAGTATCTCTTCGGCATCCTCATGATTTGGATGTCTGTCCGTGTTATCAGGATGGAAACTGCCGCCTGCCAGCCAGTCACCCTTTCCGTCGGGCACCAGCCAATGCCTGTGCCGGTAAATGGCCCTGTCGGAGAGGCTGCTCATTCCTTCCGTGCGAACCCGGAGAATATCACCAGCACTCGGGCGCCAGGGAAGATATGAGAACCAGGGATTGTTCATTCCGGAGGCACCATCACAAAATACCAGCCGATCAGCACGCACTCCCCACAATTGCACAGAGTCATTGTCCACAATTATTTCATCGTAATTGAACGATTGAGCTTTGGTTTGTCCGAGAGACGAAAACCAGGACCATACCGCATTGCAAAAGGCAAGGGTATTCAGCCGGCCGGCATGGTACACAAGTGTTGAACCATAATCGTTGCTGAATCCCGGGTGGTTGTGAGGTTCACCCGATAAGAGATATCCCTCCATTTCCGGATTTTCTGCGCTAAGACGCCACTCTGTATACTCACCGTAGGATTTATGGATTTGCCACAACGGGGCTGACTGAAAAAAGGGCTGACCCTCTAGAAAATCCCAACGGGCGTACCAGTCTCTTATTCCGGGGAAAAATGTGTCACACATCCAGGTTTTTTTTACCCCTTTGGGCACGATGGGATTAACCAGACCTGCTGCCACGCGGCTGCTGCTGCCGGAATCCTGATTGTCTGCCAGAAAAACTCTGTGTCCGCGGCTGTGCAGTTCCAGTGCCAGACTGCAACCGGCGAGCCCGGCCCCGGCAATGATTGTTTGCACCTGCATGATCGAATGTGTTATTTTGCTGCGAATTTCAACCATTTATGAGGCATTTCTCCCTGTATATCTTTGTTTGTGTTTTGCTCAGCGCTTTTCCATTGTCCGGACAGGCGGGAAAGGGAGAGTTCTTCAGCCGGGCCAACCTGTCAGCCCTTTTTTGCCAGATAGACGGAGACCAGGCAAAGGGATATCATAAGTTTGGCTACAGTTTCGGATTCATCAGCGGGCAGGGTTTGGGTAAATCATGGTCATATGAGGCGGGAATTTCCTATAGTGTGCGCGGAAGTCGCAGGCCTTACGACCCGGATAATGCTGCCGCGGCTTCCTTTCATCTGGATTTTCAGATGCTGGACATTCCGGTTTTTCTTATCAAGTACAAAGGGAAGTGGAATTTCGGACCCGGAATCCGCACTACTTATCTCCTTAAAGCCACAGACAAAGAGGGATTTGTGCTGCATGTAAAAGACAATTTACGCACGGTGGGTATACTGGGCTGTTTTACAGCCGGGTATAAACTCAGTTCGCGCTTCATCGCACAGGGTGAAGCCCAATACAGTCTGTCCAATATCCGCAGCGACCGCAACGGGGGCAATGTGTTTAATCCAACCGGCGTATATCACAACGTAATAAGTATAGGCCTTAAATACGCATTGTCTGCTGAACCCAGATGAAAAACCTTCTGTCTTGTATCCTGACTGTTCTTTTGGCAATCTCCTGCCAGACCCAACCTGCAAATCATGCGGAAAAATCACAAATACATACGGACTCACTCCGCCGCCTGATTCTTACCCAGCAGGCTGCATGGAACCGTGGAGACATTGAAGGGTTTATGCAGGGATATCACAACGATACCGGCATGCAATTCATCACCAGAAAAGGAGTGCGTTATGGTTGGCAGGCTACATTGGATTCTTACAGAAAACACTATCCCACAAAAGATTCAATGGGTCGGTTGGAGTTCGGTTTGCAGAAAGTGGAGTTTCTGGACGAAGGCATGGAAACCGGCCATATTGCAGGTACCTGGAAACTCTACCGCCACGCAGATACGCCATCGGGCTATTTTTCACTGATTACGCGCAAAGTGGGAACCGCACACAAAATCATTATAGACCATACATGGTAGAAAAAGCGGTGCAAAAGACCATTGGCTGGCTGGGAAACCGCTGGGCGGTGCCGGTTATATTGTTTCTCAGTCTCTGTACCCATTTGCCTTACATGCAAATGCCGGCCACCGGACATCATGTTTGGAGGCAATGCAATACCCTGGCGTTGGCCCGCAACTATTACGAGGAGGATATGAATATCCTGAAACCGAGAATTGACAAACGGTTCAACACCCCCGGAATAACGGGTCCGGAGTTTCCGGCGCAATCCTGGTTATTTGCTGCCGGCTACAAAATATTTGGATACAGTGAAAGTCTGCATCGCTGGATTTGCTGGTTGTTTCTTGCGTTGGCTGTGACAGGTATGGTGCGCCTTGCCAGGCTGTATCAGTTACCGGAATGGCAGGCCGCACTTACCGGAGCAGCCATTGCCTTTATCCCTGAAACCTATTACCAAAGCATCAATGCAGTGCCGGATATGCTGAGTTTGGCGGCCATGCTATGGGGCTGGGGATTTGGCATACATTGGTTGAAAAAACAGAACTGGGGCAGCCTGTTGGCGACTGCCGCCTGTATGGCTCTGGCCGGTGCCGTTAAAATGCAGTTTTTAATGGCTGGCTTCCCGCTGATGCTGGGGTTTTTACGGCAAAAAAACTGGAAACAGCCCAAAATGCTGCTGCAGGGGTTTGTACTTGCAGCCCTGGCCGGTGGGGCAACTCTGGGATGGTATGCGTTTGCCGGAGTACTTACTGCAAAGTATCAACTGCATGAATTTGTTCATGCCATGCGCCATGCCCGCAACCTGGAAGAAGCGGCATTTATTCTCGGCAAAACGGTGATATCAGATATTCCGGAAACCTTTGTTGGGTATGCATTTCTGCCCTTGCTCCTGTTTGCCATCCCTGCAATTTGGCCGGGCCGCAGGCAATGGGGTGACTGGAAAGTTTATGCGATTCTTTGCGCTGTATTTTATCTGTTGGTTCAGTACCAATTCTGGCACCACGGGTATTACGCATTGGTTTTTATGCCATTGTTCGCCTATATGGTGGGCAAAGGTGCCGGGTATCTGGCTCAGACCAGGGCCGCCTGGCTGGTTTTATGGCTGTGGCTGGCACCCGCATGGGCCTGGTTTCGCATGCATGACAACTGGAGTCCGGAAGGTTCACGCATTTCCTTGGAGTTTTTAACCACTCCGGGAGATACCTATAAAAAGTACAGTGATCCTTCTGTCCGGTGGATCGTAGGTCCGGACAAGACGGGGTGTGTGAACTTTTACTATCTGCACGCCAAAGGATTCCCATGGTACCATGAAGACGAAGCGGGAGAGCTTTTTACCCGGTTTTATGCACAGGGTGCAAGAGGCGTAATCACAGACAATGACAGCCTGTTGTTCAAAAAGCTCCCGGCCGGACTGAAAGCCATACCCATTCAGGGCAGAACAACACAGACCTTTACCTGGTACCGGCTGGAAAAAACCGGGCAGGGACAATAAAAAAACCCCGGAATTACCGGGGTTTCTATCTGTCTTCTGATATTATCAGGAACGTTTTTCTTTGATACGTGAAGCTTTGCCCACGGTTTTGCGCAGATAGAAGATACGTGCACGACGTACTTTACCACGGCGGTTTACTTCAATTTTCTCAATGTACGGACTGTTCATCGGGAAAATACGTTCAACACCCACACCGTTTGAGATTTTACGTACGGTGAAGCTTTCTGCAGTGCCGCTGTTGCGACGCTGAATCACATCGCCCTGAAACTGCTGAATACGTTCTTTGTTGCCTTCTTTGATTTTGTAATGCACAGTTACACGGTCTCCTGCTTTGAAGGAAGGAAGATCGCTGCGAAGGTATTCCTGGGTAATGCTTTTAATGATCGGGTTCATAACAGTGCGAATTGGGCTGCAAAAATAGAAAGTTTTTGTTAAATTTTCATCACCTTGCCGCAAAATGTTTATTCCACAGGCTGTAGTCTGGGCAGGACAGCCATCAGAACTACAATTTTGGATTTTGAATTCCTGCTACATTTGCAGCTATGGGGCGGTGGAGAAATACAGGTTATCTTCTGGGTTTATTGCCAGTGCTGGTAACCATTGCAGGCACTTTGGCCGGGGGAATATACACCGCTTCCAATCTGCTGCTAACACTTGTGCTTTTGCCTTTATTGGAGTGGGTTGCAGGCCGTAACAGACGAAACGGACATAGTCCGGCAAAGGATATTTATCCGGCAGCTATTCTATATATATGCGTTGCATTGCATACCTGTGCCCATATCGTTCTCTGGTATGCTGTGTACACTGGTCGGCTGCAGGGTGCGTATCTGCTGCTGGCAGTGTTGAGCACAGGCGCAGAGGCCGCGGCCGGGGTAGTGGCCCATGAACTGGTGCATAAACCAGGAAAGCTAAACCGCACACTGGGTTTATATCTGTTGTTGAGTCGCGGCAATTTCTACTTTTTTATCCATCATTTGCGTATACACCACCGTGATGTGGCCACTGCAGCCGATGCCGCTTCTGCCCGTATGGGGGAGAGTTTTTACACTTTCCTTGTTCGAACCATTCCGGGACAGATTTCCCAGGCATGGCAGTCGGAAAAAATCAGAATTCAGAGACAGAATCGCAGCGCATGGTCCACACAAAACCTGATGTTACAGCATATTGCCATTGTGTTTTTCTTTGCTCTTGTCTGGTTTTTGGCAGCCCCCACAGGTCTGCTGTGCTTTTTGGGTATAGCCGCATTTGGAATGCTGTTGCTGGAGTACACCAATTATATAGAACATTACGGACTTGAAAGAAACGGAAATGAAAGGGTGCAAGCCACACACAGCTGGAATTGCGACAAAGTACTCAGCCGTTTTTTGCTGTTTGACCTTAGCCGGCACAGTGATCACCATATGCATGCAGGCAAGTCTTACCATACATTAGATACCAGTGAAAAAAGCCCGGAACTTCCAGGCGGCTATGCCGCGTTGATCCTGCCGGCCCTCATTCCTCCGCTTTGGCGGGCCGTGATACATCCGGTCCTGTTCAGATACCATTCTGAGAAAACAGATTAAACCCACATAGATTTAACGCATCAAACATCCTGTAACCGGAAATTTTGGAAAACCCAGCAACTGATCATTTCAAAACCATTTCTGACCAGGAAATTGTTGAAGCCTTTCAGCAAAATCAGGACAGGGATGCGCTGTTTGCCGAGATTATGCGCCGTTACAGTGAAAGGTTGTACTTCCATATCCGCAAGATTGTGGTAGACCATGATGACACAGACGATGCCCTGCAGAATACATTAATCAGGGTATGGCAGAATTTGCCGGGATTCCGCGGCGAAAGTCAGCTTTTCAGCTGGATGTACCGTATAGCCACGAATGAAGCGCTGACCGTGCTGAGAAAACGCAAACCCTCCCTTGACCTGGACGATGCCATGCCCGAACTGGCTCAACTGGTAGATTCCGGAGCCCATATCAGCGGGGGAGAAATCGAAAGGAAACTGCAGATGGCCATGGCCCGGTTGCCTTTGAAGCAAAAACTGGTTTTTTCACTGCGGTATTTCGAAGACCTGTCCTATGAGCAAATCGCCGAAGTCACAGACACCAGCATTGGCGCATTAAAAGCATCCTATTTTCATGCAGTGAATAAATTGGAGTTGTGGTTGAAACGAAGTTTTTAAACCTATAGTAAAACTTTGCATCTAAACAAAGAGAGAGAAAATGGAACCGAAAGAAAACCGAATCAGGCACCCGTATCAGGCACCAGAGGGCTATTTCAGCAATCTGGCAGCGAAAGTACAGTCCCGGCGCGATTCTATGCCCGCTGCGCAGCCTGAGTTAAAGGTGGTACATACCCCAAAACAGGAAAACAGAGAAACCCGCTGGATAGCCTGGGCCGCAGCAGTTGCTGTATTGGCGGTGGCCGGCATTTATCTGTGGTTTCACTACCGGCCGGTGGAGCCGGGTATTGTAAAACAAGCCCCTCTGCCTGCAAAGCCGGTGGTAGTGGCCGATACACTCATCATAGCACCTGAGGTGGCAGAGAACAACGCCATTGCTGTCGCTGAAAAGTACCTGGATGAACAAGAAACCATCACACCCAGTCCGGCTGCTTTGAGTGCAGAAGACATGGCCATTGCCATGGAACTGGAAGACGACGGACTGATTGTTCTGGATATGGAAGACGCCTTGTTTGACGAAATGGATATAGAACCATGAAAACGAAATTGACCCAATCTTTAACGCTGATCTTTTTGATTCTGCCCATTCTGGCATTTTCGCAGCAGACACAAAAACCGGATGACAGCACCCGCAAAGCAAAAGTTGAAAAACTGAAAAAGGTGCGACGGGATTTGTACACCCAAAAACTGTCACTTACTGCAACCGAGGCAGAGAAGTTTTTTCCCATTTTTGATGAATATCAGTTGAAATTAAAAGGAGCCAAAAAAGAATTCAGAAATAAATGGAACGGACGCAAACCCGAAGAACTGACTGAGGAAGAAAGTAAAGCATATCTGGCGGATGCAATCAAATTGCGCGAAACAGAATTGAGTTTATTCCGTACGTATTCTGAAAAATTAAAAACCGCCATTCCAGCTAAAAAAATCGTCATACTGCCGCGGGTAAACAAAGAAGTTCAAATGGAACTGATGCAGCAGGTAAAGGGAATGAAAGGCCGCCCTCCGGGTCCGCCACCTCCGGGACACCGGCAGGGTATGCCACCCCGCGGACCGGGTCGCAGAATGCGTTAAACCGGTTTCCCTCAGCACAATTACGAATAACTACATAGAATCAGTCTCTGCTTCCCTGCGCCGGCCAAACCGTTCCCTGCGTTCCAGGTCTCCGTCCTGCTTGTAATATTTCCACTTGCCGGATTTCTCTCCGTTTTTGTAACGGCCTTTCACTTTTACGGCTCCGTTTTCCCAATACTCTATGTACCGTCCGTGTAACTCATCGTTTTTGGTTTCGGCAATGAATTTCACCTTGCCGTTGTCATACATTTCACGGCGGGCATTTCCATTCACATACTCCAGAATAAATGCATCTGCTTCAGACAAGCTGTCGGCTTCCTCTATCTCTTCTATGCTCAGGGGTTTGGCCTCGGTAATTTTCATATCTTCCTCAGCAGGTTTTTTGAACTGCACCATCAGGCGCGTATCGAACATGCCCTCGTCCTCGGTTAACTGGAATCCCATTTGCGGGAAACACAGAATATATTCCCTGTTTGTATAGGAGGTCTGATAACTGCCTGCGTCAAGAATCCCTTTCATATTCAGAAAGTATTTTTTCATGTTCAGCCAGGTGAACATTGAGCTTTCATTTTTGAAATTGCCGGCAAAGGCCTGATAGGTTTCAGTTTTTTCCAGGGTTTTACCATCTTCAAAATCATCTATGGTTTTCAGCAGGGTTGCAGCATCATCGCAAAACACCACATAATCGTCCAGATAGGTAAAATAGGGCTTTTCTATTTTGCCAAACAATTTGCCAAACAGCAATTTGAACAAACCCTTGATTTCAAGGTAATGCACATCGTGTTCCTTGTAGCTTGCTGTTTTGAATTTCAGCGGGGTTCGCCTTTTGATGCGTTTTTCAATTTCGGTCAGTTTTTCGCGGGCTTTGTCTATGGTTACCGCTTTCATGGCAATTACAGTATGTACTTTTCCTCCTATAACCCGTTCCTGTTCATATTGAGCCACAGTTACCTCATTGTCTATCCATCCCAGCAGGTCTTCCTCCATACTGAATCCAAGGTATTTCTCCACCATGCGGCGGTTGGCATCCCATTCGTTCCATTTCAGGGCATCCTGTTTGAGCACATCGGTAAGGTTTGCATAAAATTTTTGAAAGCTCTGAAAGCCCATGCTAAGGGTAAACGCAGTTTTTTCTGACAGCACGGTCTGGGCTTTGGTTGCCGCCTTTCCCGATTTTGCCAGAGCCCGCAGATGGCTGCTCATGCTGTCATTGATACTGGTAAAGCCTTTAAAACCCACCATTTCAGGACTCACCTCTGCAAAAGCGCCGGTGTGGTGCATGCTGCTGAACAATCCTTTCATACCGCTGACGTCATCCATATACACATCCAGGTATTTCGGAACCTGTGTATGGTTCAGATAAATGCGACAGAGCCCGCCCCCCGGTGTTTTCTGGGTAATGGCACTGAAATGTTTACTGGCAGCCATGCTGCCTTTGCTGCCACTCAGACTGTTTTTAATAATCCCGGAATTGTAGGAGCACACCAGTTGATTACCTACAAAGGCAATGTGCAGTACAGATTTGTCTGCCGGATCGCGGAAGCGGTGCACAGTGTGTTCACCGGCCGTTTCTGTGCTGTACTCCAATCCGTTGTTCTTAAGCAAACCAATGATACCCTCTTTCACTACATCAAATTTGGCCGACTTCTTCATATCGCACACATACAGGAAATCGTAATCTGTGGCAGAAACCACATGCGCACTAATCAGGACTTTCCGGCTGCCAAACGCGTTGAATATCAGCTGATTCTCATCGATAATCTGGCTCAGACCATCTGCCATTTTACCTATATCGCCCAGGGGTTTGTAGTTTTTTATGTGCTGCCACATGGGGCTGCTGCTAAAGGTTTGCCAGGCTTCTACCGGTTCATCGGTTTCTACAATGAACACAGCATCTTCGGGCACCAGTTTCAGTGCATCTACGGTTTCTGTTTCGGTGAAATAGTACTTCCAGCCCAGGTATCCGCCACCTGCGGCCAGTGCAAGAAGCACAATGATCAAAACGGCACGTTTCATGAATTGTGATTTTTGTGTCAAGTTTACACCACTGCACACGATTTTATAAATCCGGGTGGTTTAAGTTTCCAACATGTCCGATTTACTGAATCATTCCGCGGAGTTGAAGCAGGGAATGCCCCCGTTGGTAACAATTTGGTCATTTGCTTTTAACGCTGCATCGCGCTATGTTTGCAGTTTCCTAGAAAACCATACATTTCCATATGAATAACACAACCAAAAAATCCGGTAACCCCATGGGCTGGTTCGCCGGTGCCTCCATTCTGTTTTCCCTTGTGGTGGGTATCCTCATCTTCAATTTCATCATGGGTAATGCCATGAACTTTGAAAATGGCGACGTTCTGAAAGGACATCCTGTAAACATTTTGGGTATTATCCACCGCGGTGGGTTTATCGTGCCGCTGCTGGTGGCTGTAAACATCACTGTATTGCTTATCGTGATTGAACGTTTCATCACCTTGTCCAATGCAAGTGGTAAAGGTTCTGCATCCTCTTTCATACGCCGTGTGATGGAGCTGCTCAGCGGTGGACGCATTGATGATGCCATTGCTGCCTGCGACAAGCAGAAAGGCAGCCTTGCCAATGTGGTTCGCAGTGGACTGACCCGCTATAAACTGGCGAAAGTGGACAACAAGCTTACCCACGATGAGAAGAAAGCAGCCATCGAGAAAGAACTGGAAGAAGCCACCACGCTGGAATTGCCCATGCTGAGCAAGAATCTGATCATTATCTCTACCTGTGCATCCATCGGTACCCTTATCGGTCTGATTGGAACTGTATTCGGTATGATCCGCGCATTTGCGGCTCTGGCCAATACAGGTGCTCCTGATACTGCGGCCCTGGCTACAGGTATCTCCGAGGCACTGGTAAATACAGCCTTTGGTATCATCGCTTCTACCATCGCTATCGTTGCGTACAACTATTTCTCAAACCGCATCGACAGCCTTACCTACAGCATGGACGAAGCCGGGTACTCCATTGTGTCTGATTTCCAGAGCCACCACAACGCCTGAAAATATTTTTCAGAAAACCATTTACCTTTTTCAGAACAAACGGATAAGTAACAATAAAGGAGAACCATGCCAAAAATAAAGATGCCCCAACAGACCCCCTCCCTGGACATGACGCCCATGGTGGATCTGGCATTTTTGCTGGTAACGTTCTTTATGCTTACCGCCAGTTTTCGCATGCAGGAGCCTGTGGTGGTAGACCCACCTACAAGCACCACCATAAGAGAGATTCCCAAACAGGTGTTTCTCATTACGGTGAACAGCGAAGGACAAGCTTTCATAGATATTACACATGCTGCCGTGAAAGCCAAAGTTTTCCGGTCTGTATGCAAGCAATATGATATAAAACCCACAGACGAGGAAGTTCTTAAATTTACCGGAGCCGGAAGCATCGGTATGAGCATTGAAAATCTGAGACAATATTTGTCACTGGATGGAAATGAACGTACCAAGGTGAAGCAAAACGGTATACCCTATGATACCACAGGGAAAAAAGGACAACTCTACTGGTGGGCATACTATGCAAGACTGGAGGCACATAAAGATTTTAAGCAAAGAGAAGAAGAAGCCAAAAACCGCAAACTGGATTTCGACAAGGATAATTATATACAGTTTGCTGTAAAGGCGGATGCCAACGCGAAATATGATGTGGTAAAACACGTTATACAAGTATTCCGCGATGCGAAAGTCAAACAGTTTCAGATGATAACCGGGCTCGAAAGCAAGCCCAAAGACAAATAAGGAGATAAAGAAATGGCAGAATTAAATTCAGGTGGCGGCTCGCATCATGGTGGTAAACATGATAAGAAACGCGCCAAGAAACAAAGTACCCGGGTGGATATGACCCCCATGGTGGACCTTGCTTTCCTGCTCCTTACCTTCTTTGTACTTACATCCACCTTTAGCAAGCCCAAGGTGTTGCGAATGATTTTTCCGGAAAAACTGGATAAAAACAACCCCGATGTAAAGGCACCGGAAGTACGCAATGGGATTACACTCCTCTTGTCAGGTGACGACAAACTCTATTACTACACTGGCGCACTGGACGAGAAGGCACAGCTTGAGACCATAGACTACACCAAGAACGGACTGCGCAAGGTATTGGCTGAACGCAACCTGAAACTCATCAACAAGTTGAAGGAATTGCAGGGGCGTATGGAAAAAATAAATGAGGCCGATACAGCAGCGAAGAACAAGGTGGACCGTGAAGTGAAAGCTGCGCAAGCCGCCAGCGATCTGGTTGTATTGGTAAAAGCCGACGAAAAAGCCACCTACAAAAACATGATTGATGTAATTGATGAATTCATGATTACACAAATCGCGAAATACTTTGTAGTGGATGAAGGAATGGCCCCCATGGAAAAAGAGTTGATTAAAAAACAAGGTAAGTAAGCAGGTTATGGCAGAGAATATGTTTAACTCATGGAACCAGCCCGAATCAGACGAGAGGGTTGAGTTGGTTTTTGCCGACAGGTTCAAAGGATACGGTGCTTACCAGATTCGTACCCTTTACCGCCGCAGCAAGGTATTGGCCACCATTGCCGCCTGTGCTCTGGTGTCTGTTATTGCCGCCACACCACTTATTATTACCAGCCTGGGCGCCGGTAACAAAGGCAAACCCAAAGTGAAAATTGTGGTAACCACACTGGATGATGTGAAGCCGCCGGAGGAAGAAGAAGAAAAACCAAAGGATCCGCCGAAAACCAAAGAGCCGGAACCCATTGCTTCTACCCAGTATGTGGTGCCTAAAATCAATCCAAAAGCAAAGGCTGACGACCCTGTAACCCCGCCTGATGATATTCCGAACCCGGGAGCTACCACAAAAAAAGGTGCCAAAGATCCCTTTGCCCCTGAAGATGGTGGCAGCGGTGGTTCTCCCCTTGACCCTCCGGGTAGCGGTGAACCCCTCACCAAGGTGGATATTCAGGCTTCCTATCCGGGTGGCGATGCAAAATTTATTGAATATGTGAGTTCTGCCTTCGAATATCCTCCGCGCTGTCAGGAAGAAAACATTAACGGCTATGTGCTCCTGCGTTTCGTTGTGGATGTAGACGGCAGTATCAGTAACGTCAAAGCTGTGGATGAAACCAAGGCTTGCCCTGAGTTTACCCAGGAAGCGTTCAGGATTTTGAAAAAATCTCCCCGCTGGATACCGGCCCAAAACAACGGAACCATGGTAAAAGCCTGGAGACAAATTCCTATCAAGCTTACTTTGCAATAATGCAATATGACTTTTTAAAAAGCCCCGGCAACGGGGCTTTTTTTATGGGTTTACAAGCCACTGCGCTTTGCCATACCTTTGCCCTGCATGGATAAAGAGGTTTTGCTGAAACTGAACAATATGCAGATTGCCAGCGGAAAGCGCACTTTGGCCACTGTGCCCCGTTTATGGGTCAGGCCCGGAGAAATTCATGGCATCATAGGCGAAAGCGGCAGTGGCAAGTCTCTCACATTGCTTTCAATTGCCGGGCTCCTGGCACCCGGACTTACCTGCACCGGTGAGGCAGTTTTTCATCTGGGCGAAATCAACCACTCCTTATATAATACAAGTGAAAAAATATGGAGAACACTGCGTGGCCGCCATATCGGTATGGTTTTTCAGGAACCAATGACTGCGCTGAATCCCCAGATGACCTGCGGGGAACAGTTGATGGAAGCGTGGTGTGTACATGGCAGTGCACAAAATGCAGCAGAAGAGATCAATAAAGCGTTGCTGCAGGTGGGATTTACGGAAACCGAACGGTTTTTGCAAAGCTATCCGCACCAGATCAGCGGCGGGCAAAGACAACGGATCATGATTGCAATGGCGAGTTTGCACAAGCCGGCACTGCTGCTGGCCGATGAACCCACAACAGCACTGGACACCATTTCTGCCTCCGGGGTTATGGATGCCCTGGTGGATACCTGCACAAAGATGGGGTCTGCGCTGATTTTGGTTAGCCATGATCTGGAAACGGTGGCAAAATATTGCCGGTTTATTACTGTAATGCGCCGGGGTGAAGTGGTGGTTTCGGGAACCCGTGAAGAAGTGCTGTCGGAAAATCCACATCCCTATGTGCGGGAACTCCTGGACGCCAATCCAACTGCCAAAAACCATAGAGTGGCCGATTCAGATGCAATTCTAAAGGCAGAACATTTGGGAAAACTGTACAGGCACAAAGGAAAGCTGTTCGAGGCTCTTAAAGATGTATCATTTGCGTTGTCATCCGGGCAAACTCTGGCCCTGGTGGGCTTCTCGGGCAGTGGAAAATCCACGATTGCCCGCATACTCACCGGCCTGGAAGATGCCGATACCGGAATGTTGTATTTCAATGGGGCGAGATTAAAAACAGGAAAACCCACAGGTATTCAAATGGTTTTTCAGGATCCATATGCCAGTCTGAACATGGAATTGACCAATTTGTACACAGTATCAGAAGTTTTCAGGGTAAAAGGAGAAAACCACGCGGCTGCGAATGCAAAAGCAATGGCACTGCTTGGGAAAGTGGGCCTGAGCAGGGAGATGGCAAATGGTTACCCACATCAGCTTTCCGGTGGACAAAGACAGAGACTCTGCATAGCCAGGGCTTTGGCTTCCGAACCCAGGGTGTTAATTCTGGATGAATCTGTAGCTGCCCTGGACCCGCTGGTGCAAAAGCAAATACTGGATTTATTAAAGTCCTTGCAGGCGCAAACCGGCATGATCTACATCTTCATTACCCACAATCTGCAGGTAGCCCGTGCCCTTGGAGACCGTTTTCTGGTGCTGGATAAAGGGCATATTGTCCACTATGGAACTGAATTGACCGGTTTGCCGGCCTGAAGGACTATCCATCATCTTGCCGTTTCTGTACCACAAGTTTCCCATCATCCAGTTCTATGCGTATGCTTCTCGCATAGCGGTGCAAATGCTGCGTTGTGTGCAGAATGCGCAAATCCATGAGAGTGCCATCTACTTTTTCTATTTTTTCTATCAGAAACCGGTACAGGGAGTACAGTGAGTAATCACAATCCTGTCCGGTAACAGGCCCTATGAGCTTTTCACCTTTCCATTCCAGAATTTTGGCCCGGCTCCGGACACCCAGGGCCTGATATTCAGACGGAGTAAGGTGAAACAGTTCTGTATTTTTCCTTTCCCGTTTCACGCCATGTTTCCTTTCTTTTTGGTGTCCAGCATGGAAATATACTCATACGCGAAGGTGTCCTGGGTCTGTATCAGTGCAAACTTTGGTTTACCTGTGCAGCCCAGACGTATTTTTTCCATATCTGCGCTGTAGCCTAGTTGCACGGTAGTGCAGCCCAGTTCTTTAGCCCGTTTTATGGTTTCTATCATACCCGGACGGTATGGATTGTAATCGTAATCCTGGCCGATGAGCATGGTGTGGCATACACCTCCTGTGAGGTAGGAGTACACCGCACAAACCGCTTTTCCGCTTTGTTTGTCCACCAGTTCTAACACATCCCAACCCACAGTATTCTGCATCTCTTTAAAAAATTCAACGGGAAGTGGGTAGGTATTCAGGGTACGGCCGTTTTCCTGAACATTAAGGTACAGTTTGTACCAAACCTCAGGATCCATAAGGGTTTTATCAGTGCGCACCTCAAACTGGTCCAGTAAGGGCAGCACATTTCGCCTTATATGCCTCCGGCTTTTGTAACCCAAGTGATTCAGATACCCCTCGAAATCATTCCAAAGTGTGAGGTCCAGGCTGTAATTCAGGGGCAATTCTTTGCGCATATAGTCATAGCGGGTGGCAACCGACTCCGGGTTCATATGGCTGTTTGCATCGAAATCCCGGAGCATGATACTGTCTGATTTTCTTTCCTTTTGCAGTGTTTCCAGAAATTTCATCATTGCACCCAGCGCTTCTTCCCGCAGCGGGTGGTGTTCATTCAGGTACAGATGATCTCCTTCAGTTATCAGGCTGCCCATCATGGTAACACGGCTGGTCATGTAGTATTTATCACCACCTCTGCGCAAGGTTTCGAGGATTTCACTCTGGGTTTCATCAGCCAGCATATCATCTTTCACCAGAGTACTGGTAAAAAAGGTGGCCAGCACCGGCGTATTGCTGCTGTCGCGTATGATGAGGTAGTCCATGTCCCAGTGGCATTCGGGAAGGCCCTGCCGGGTAAATGCTTTTTCCATCATTTCCAGTGCCGCGGCATCATAGTTGCCTTTGCCGGCAAACAATCCATCCCATTCAGCACGGTTCAGTTCCTGAACGCTGCGGTGGTGGTGCAGACTTATCCCATTGTTTTTTGCAGGTTCTGAAACCCGGGTTGGAGTTTCGGGCAGGGCAGGGGGAGTTTTTTTGAATGCCTGATAAATTTTGTTCAAGCTGATATTTTCCTCTTCAATCACATTGTGAAAATGGTCTTTGAGGTGAGCCACCATTTGCTCAATCTGGTCAAATTCATTGCTTCGGGTAATTGTAAAACGGATTCCGGCATTTTTCATAGGTACGACAGGAAAGGCTGAAACATTGAGGTAATATCCGTCTTTCATCATGTTTCCTACCACTTTGAAAGCCGCGTCTGGTGCGGAAGTTCCAATAAAGAATACCGGAGACAGGTTGTCTTTGATCAGGGGCAATCCAGCCTTTTGCAACAGGAATTCGGTAAACCGTATTTTGTCATGCAGGTCTTCCTGCAGGCTATATATCTCCTGGCTCAGGTGGATTTGTGCACTGGCAATGGCGGCGCCAAGGGTGGCGGGCTGCAGCGGACCAGAGGTAATCATGGGGCCGCCACAACTGCGCACGGTGTGAGCCCATTCCTGATTTGGAAACACAATGGCAGAGCCACCTGTGGCAAAAGCTTTGGCAAAACTTACAGCCAGCACCATTTTGGGGTGCAGCGGTCCATGGTCCAGCACATATCCGGCCCCGTTGCGGCCAAAGCAACTCATTCCATGGGCATCGTCCACATAGCAGTAAAACTGCTCATACTTGTTCATCAGCCGGGTTAGTTCGGCAACCGGGGCACCATCACCATACATGCTGTAAATTCCATCGGCCAGATACCAGATGTGGTTGCATCTGCTCTGGTATTCAAGAATCTTCTGTTCTATCAGGTCCGGCCGGTTGTGCCGTATCAGTTCTACCGTTATTCCCCGGCTTTTCAGAATTTTTGCCGCCGTTTGTACACTGCTGTGCACCTGGTGGTCCAGCAGCACCACGTCATTGTCGCCAACTATGGTGGGCAGCGTGGCAATATGGCCCAGCGAGGTGGTGGGGGCTACAACAGGATGTGCCTGAAATATTTCACGCAGCTGCTCCTCAAACAGGCCGTATGCACCGGTTGAAACATAGGCACGGCTGCTTGAAAACTGGGTTCCGTAGCGCATGATTGCATCTACAGCACCCTGTTTCAGCCGTTCATCATGCTCCAGTCCGAGGTAGCTGCATGAGCCAAAATTGGCTATTTGCTCCCCTGCAAGTGGCAGGTATCCCGGGTCAACCCGTTCGTCATCGGTGTACAAGTGCACAATCCCCTGCTCCAGTCCTTTGTTCACCATTCCCTGAACGGCGTTGACGAATTCATGATTTTTCAGCATATTTGTAAATTATTACATACAAAGTTCAGGTATTATACTACTAGCGCACAAGAGTATAAATACCTAGACGGTTTGAGTATTTAATACTAAATTTGAGGAAAAATTGACCAAAAGCCATTCATTCATGTCGCATCAGGAATATTTTGAGAACCAGTACATTAGGTTCGAAATCCGGGAAGGAATCCTGTATGCATGGTATAGGAAAGGTGCGGTAATTGACCTGAATGCTGCCCATTCTATCGTTTCAGACAGACTTAACTTGTTGAAAGGCAGAAAGATGCCTATGCTGTTGCAGGACGAAGGTATAAAAGAAGTGAAGAGGGAGGCAAGGATTTACATGTCCAAAGCCGAAGGCATCGAAGGTGTTTCTGCCGGTGCATTCATTGTCACCAATCCGTTTACCAAAATGGTGGTTCAGTTTTTTCTGGTGCTGAATAACGACAATGTGATACCCACAAAGATTTTTCGCACAGAAGAGGAAGCATTGGCCTGGTTGCAGACGTATAAGTAAACCCCTATGAGTACCGAGGTACTGGATCACCCCCGGTTGGCAGAAATTGAGCAGGTCCTGCTGGAGTTCTGCAAGGGAAACTTTACCCCAAGTGTTGAAATCTCTGGCAATTTCGACGTTTTTGACTCTTTTGGTGCCGCCATCAATATGCTTGGCGAAGAACTCAGTGCCACCACGGTAAACCGGGATTATTTTCTCAATATTTTCAATGAAGTAGACAGTCTTCTGTTTGTAATGGATGAAAAGGGAATCATTACAGACCAGAACCAGAGTGCATTGAAACATTCTGCAGGAGTACCCTGGGGGGGATTGAGCCTCACAGATGTGCTCAAACTAAAAGACAACGACCTGAAGAAAATACTGTACCGGTGCGGAAGGCACAACTACCACTTCAATGGTGAAGGCAGGTTGAAAACAGCCACGGGTCAGCTTGAGGTTTCCGTAAAAATCAATGCCATACGCCTGAATGAATATGACACCGGCTTCGTTGCAACCATTTCGGATATTACGGATTTGCGCCGCAAGGACAGGGAACTGGTTCAGGCCATTATCAGCACCCAGGAAGCTGAAAGAAACCGCCTGGCACAGGACCTTCATGATGAAATCGGGCAGCAGATAGCCGGACTGAAAATGTTTGTGCAGGTGCTGGCTTCAAAAGGCAACGCCGCCATACGCGAAGAAGTGGCTATGAAATGTCTTAGTGTAGTGGATAGCCTCGCTGAAGAAATACGTTCTGTATGTTTTAATCTCATGCCCCGCACACTAAACGAGGTCGGACTGGGTAAGGCTTTGGAGCTGTTGGTGGATAAATTCAGGATCCGAAACAACACCCAGTTTGTCATGCATATTTCCATCGATAAAAAAGACGTTGACAAAGATTTTGAAGTCAATGTTTTTCGTATCATCCAGGAGTTCATTACAAATTCCTTGAAGCACAGTGGTTGTAAGCAAATCGGTATTTTTGTACTGTGCAGTCTGAACCGGTTTGAAATCCGTCTCACAGACAATGGAGTGGGATTCGACAAAAAAAATAAAAAAAATGGGATGGGATTGCTTAATATTGCAACCCGTGCAAAATTTATTCACGGAGAATGCGTATGGAAAAGTCGCAAAAACTCAGGAGTACAGCTGGAAATTCAAGGAATCTTCCCCAATACCTAGATGTGCTGATTGCAGATGATCACCAGATTATCCGCGACGGAATTAAACTCATTCTTTCTTCCATCAATAAAACATCTTTCAGGGTGCACGAGGCTGACTCTGTGGACCGTGCCAAAGAGCTTGTAAAAACGCAGAAAATCGACGTGGCGTTTATCGATTACCGCATGGGAGAGCATACCGGTGATGAATTGGTTGAGTTTCTTTTCAAATTATATCCCACTGTAAAATCCATAGGCATTTCCAATTACGACGAAACCACCTATGTGGCCAAAATGATAAAGGCCGGTGCCAGGGGTTATATATTAAAGAATATTGGTGTGGATGAGTTGCAGGATTGCATTTCCAAAGTGATTGCAGGCAACTATTACTATAGCAAAGAAGTGCACAACGACTTTGCCGTAGATAACAACCGCGTAAAAACCGAAGTGGTAGGTGTAAATCCCAAAGAACTTACCCCGAGAGAGCTGGAAATCCTGCGGCTGATTGCTCTGGAATACACGAACGATGAAATCGCCAAATTCCTGGGATTGGCAAAGCGTACGGTAGATAACCACCGCAACAACATGATCCAGCGCATCAACGCCCGCAATACCGCAGGCCTGATTAAGTACGCCCTGCAAAACGGGTTGGTGGATTAAGCCTGTCTACTTATTTGGACTTTTTGTGCCCGGGTGGATATCCCCGGGTCTCTGAATGATTGGGTATTCATTCACGGTACTAATTTTGTTTCAGGTATCCTTATGAAAAAGTATCTGGCCGCTTTACTCTGTTCCCTGTCGCTGAATCTGGTGGCAAGGGTTATTCCGCCTGATAGCCCGGTAACCCGGGTTGTCAATGGTAAAACCTACATTGTTCATACCGTGGTTCGCGGCGAAACTTTGTATAAAATCAGTGCCCGGTATAAATGCACTGTGGGAGAACTTCAAAAGCTGAACAAGAACACGGCCACATTAAAAGTGGGTAGTGAACTGCTGATACCCATGGGCGCAGCTACCGTCGTGCCGGTACAACCTGCACCGGAAGTAAAAGAAACTCCCGAACCCGCCACACCGGCAGCGACCCGTTTGCATACAATCGTACGCGGTGAAACCCTTTCAAAAATTGCACGGAACTACGGCACCACTGTAGCCGAAATTAAAAAACTCAACGGACTGCCCAATGAGAATATTAAAGTGGGACAGGTATTGAAAGTGCCGGCGCCCAAAGGAACAGAAACTCCTGTAAAAGCACCGGAACCTGTAAAACCGGCTGATCCGGTTGAACCGGCAAAACCTGAAACCGGCAACACAACAAAGCCGGTTACGCCAGATGTAAAAGCGCCGGCAAACGGAAATGTGAATCCGGGTATGCCAGAGAAGCCACAACCGGTACCTGCACCTGTGGAACGGATAACTGAGAAGGAAGAAACCGGAGAAGCCCGGCTTGTGGATACCAAAATGGACCAGAGCCGCAATTTTGTAATGCATCCCAGTCTACCCAAAGGTAGCATTGTAGTGGTGATAAACCCGGAAAACGGCCGCATGGCCTACTGCCGGGTGGTAGATAATTACGCTACACAGGATTACCACGGTGCCGGTTTGCTCATGACACGTGCCATTGCCTCTAAAATAGGTATGGAAAATGGCAAAGGCGAAGTAAAAATCAAATACGCTGCGCCTTAATTTTGCAGACACTTCCTCTGCAACCTGAATCTGAAAATATTCAACACCTGAGAACAGCGGCGGGCATTTCCTCCGCTGTTTCTTTTTCTGCGCTGCACTTTTCTGCCGCACTGTCTTCCATATCTCTTGCCCTCTCAGTGGCATGTGCTGTGTGGGTCTCAGTGTACCGTATAAAATCATGGAAACAGTATCCTTTTGTATGGTTGTTGCCACTGCTCATAGGATGGCTTGCTTTTACATCCTGGTTTCACTGGGTGCCTGGTGATGAGGCTGAATTTCAGCGAAAACTGTTGCTGAAACTCCCATTGCTTCTGTTTCCATGGCTTGCAGCAGCTCAAATCTGGAAAGGCAGGCACACGCTTTTCTGTTTGCTTATCATCTGCTTGCCCATGGCCTGGATTGGAGGGGCGAGTGTAATAAATTATCTGTGGAATTATCGTTTTCTGAATCAAATGGTGCTGGAAAGCAAGCCATTGCCCATTTACAGCCAGGTTTACCACATAGAGTTCAGTGTAATGCTCGCCGCTGCGAGTTTGTTTTCACTCATATATCTTACCGGTCATCGCAGAGAATCTCATAACTGGGGATATCAATTGCTGCTTGTAGCCACCCTGTCTGGTATTCTATCCCTGCATATACTTTCAACCCGCACGGGTCTGGTGCTTTTCTGGATGGGTGCAGCAGTTGCTGCCCTGAGCAGGGTGGGTGGTATCCGCCACGGCTGGCGTTGGATGCTGGTTGCCGCCTTGTCAGGGGTTGGGTTATTGATGACAGTACCCAGCACACGAAACCGGATTGTAAACACCTGGCAGGATTTTCAGGCGGTGAGCAGCGGCGGGGATTTAAACCAGAAGAGCTTTGGTCAGCGGTGGGAGGCTTGGCGCGCTTCATTGTATCTGCTGGGCAAACATCCAAGGGGCGGGGTAGGGATGCCCCGTGCTGAATCACAGGTTATTCAGGCACATGAGTGGGTGGGTTCAAAACTGGACATATTCAACCGCAAGCAACCCCACAATCAATACCTTGAAACTGCGGTCCAGGGCGGCTATCCGGCCCTTATTCTGTTTCTGGCTTTTTGGGTCTTGCTTGCAACCTATGCCATCCGTCATGGAAATTTGCCGGCATTGGCTCTGGGTGCGGGTTTTGCACTTGCACTGGTGTTCGAAAGTCTGTTAGAACGACAGTCGGGCATAGCGGCCATTGTGGTGCTGCTTTCCTGGGCTTTATCCATCGAGAAACCCGAAGAGTGAACAATTTTTCCTGCTCCTGTTCCTTTTTCTGGAAATTATTCCTATCTTTGCAGCCCTAAAAATTATGTCCCGCGTTTGTGATTTGACCGGAAAAAAGGCCCTGAAGGGTAACAATGTTTCGCATTCCAACAAGAAGACGAAGCGTCGTTTTTATCCCAATCTTCAGACCAAAAAGTTCTTCATTCCCGAAACTGGAGAATGGATTACCCTGAAGGTAGCGGCTTCTACCATGAAGACAATCGACAAAAAAGGCATTTCTGCCTGCATCAATAACCTCTTTAAGAAAGGAAGGATTTAACCATGGCAAAGAAAGGCAATCGTGTACAGGTGATTCTGGAATGCACCGAGCAAAAAGGTTCAGGTGTAGCCGGTATGAGCCGTTACATCACCACCAAAAACAAGAAAAACACCGCAGAGAGATTGGAAATCAAGAAATACAATCCCTACATGCGTAAAGTAACCATTCATAAGGAGATTAAATAACCATGGCTAAGAAGGTTGTAGCAACACTGAAAAAAGAAGGAGCTGGCAGCGATTACGTTAAAGTAATCAAAACCCTGAAATCCCCCAAAACCGGAGCTTACACTTTCCGCGAGGAAATTGTTCCTGCAGATCAGGTAAAAGACTTTTTTTCCAAATCCTAAGGATACCGGATACTAACTTTGCAGCCTGGGTTTTGCCCGGGCTTTTTTTTTCATCAAATGGCCATTTTTAATTTTTTCTCCAAGAAGAATCCGGATTCCGGAAATGAACCTGCAGAAACCCGGCAGGGGCTGGAAAAAACCCGTACCGGTTTTTTCGAGAAACTGGGACGGGCCCTGTTGGGGAAATCCACGGTAGATGCAGCTTTTCTGGATGAACTGGAAGAAATTCTTCTTACATCAGATGTGGGTGTGGAAACCACCGTTGAGATTATTCAGCGCCTGGAACAACGGGTTGCACGCGACAAATACATCGACAAAAGCAGCCTCCCTGCATTTTTGGCAGAAGAAGTGGCCGCCCTCATGCCAGACCCGATGGCCCCGGTCAACTCTGACTTCAGCCTCGCGGGTGCTCCCAAACCTTATGTGATTCTTGTAGTAGGGGTAAATGGAGTGGGTAAGACCACCACCATAGGTAAGCTCGCCGCCCGCTTTGCCGCCGAAGGGAAAAAAGTGGTGCTTGGCGCGGCAGATACTTTTCGTGCCGCTGCTGTAGACCAGCTTACCATTTGGAAAGAACGCACCGGCGCCGAAATAGTGAGTATGGGTATGAACGCAGACCCGGCCTCAGTTGCATTTGAAACTGTAAAGAAAGGCCTTGAATCGGGTGCTGATGTTGTCATCATCGATACCGCAGGCCGCCTGCATAACAAGGTGGGACTGATGAATGAACTCGCCAAAATTCGCCGGGTAATTCAGAAATTTATGGAACAGGCACCCCATGAAGTACTGCTGGTGATTGACGCTACTACTGGCCAGAATGCCTATGAACAGGCCCGCGAATTTACCCAGGCTACCCAGGTAAATGCCCTCGCTGTAACCAAATTGGACGGTACAGCCCGGGGTGGTGTAGTCATCGGTGTGAGTCATACATTTGGCCTGCCGGTAAAATACATTGGGCTGGGAGAGAAGGCAGCCGATCTCAAACCTTTTCACAAAGCCGATTTCCTCGACGCTATCTTCAACCATGAAAACCAAAAGTCATAAAAATCCCAAAGTGAATGTAATCACGCTGGGCTGCAGTAAAAATCTGGTAGACTCAGAGGTGATTATGGGTCAACTCCGTGCATCCGATTTCGATGTGCACCATGAAGCCGATTCAGAATCGGACATTGTCATCATCAACACCTGTGGCTTTATCGACAACGCCAAGGAAGAAAGCATAAATACCATTCTGCGTTTTGCAGGTGCCCGAAAAGAAGGCGATATCGAAAAACTGTATGTTACAGGTTGCCTGTCTCACCGCTATAAGGATGAACTGAAAGACGAAATTCCGGAGGTGGATGCCTGGTTTGGTACCCTGGATATGCCTGCTTTGTTGCGTACGGTAGGTGCCGATTACAAACATGAATTACTGGGTGAACGCTTGCAAACCACACCCCGGCATTATGCCTATGTGAAAATATCTGAAGGCTGCAACAGGCCATGTAGCTTTTGTGCCATACCCCTTATGCGCGGGGGACACATTAGCAAGCCCATAGAAACCATTACCGCAGAAATTGAAGGACTGGTTAAAAATGGTACCAAAGAAGTTATGCTCATAGCCCAGGATTCAACATATTATGGGCTGGATTTGTATGGAGAACGAAAACTGGCCGACCTGCTGCGAAGTGTGAGTGATATCAAAGGGCTTGAATGGGCCAGGCTGCATTACGCATTTCCGTCCCAGTTTCCTATGGATGCACTGGACGTATTGGCGGAAAAATCCAATCTGTGCAATTACCTTGATATTCCTGTGCAGCATATTTCAGATTCCATGCTGAAAATCATGCGCCGGGGTATAACCAAAAAACGCACCCTGGAGTTGCTGGATACCATCCGGGAAAAAGTTCCCGGCATTGCTCTGCGCACCACATTGCTCGTGGGTCACCCGGGGGAAACGGAGCAGGATTTTGAAGAATTGCTGCAGTTTGTGAAAGATTACCGCTTCGACCGTCTGGGAGTGTTTACTTACTCCCACGAGGAGAATACACATGCTTATTCTCTGCAGGACGATATTCCTCAGGAGGAAAAAGACCGCCGGGCAGAAGCCATCATGGCAGCGCAACAGGAAATCAGTGAGGACCTGAACCGGCATAAAGTAGGTACTACTTTAAAAGTACTGTTCGACCGGCTGGAAGGTGACTTTTTTGTCGGCCGCACAGAAGCAGACAGTCCTGAAGTAGACAATGAAGTATGGGTTCCTGCAGAAGGCAATTACGTGCGTATGGGTGATTTCGCACAGGTAGTCATTGATTCTCATACTCCATACGATTTGTATGGTCATCTTGCACCCATTCAATGATCAGGAAAGCTGATATCCTGCCGGATGGTTACTTTCCGCCTTTGGTCGAAAGATTTTACCGGGAAGATCCTGAAGTCTTGTCGCTTTATCCACCCGCAGGTCCGCATGCCGACTTTGCTCCGGTGATTCAGTCTTACAGCCACTTTTCGGTCCATAAGCGGAATGTGCTGGCCAGCGTGCTTCAGAAACAATATGCAGGTATTGTATCTTCCGGGATAGCCGAAAGTATTGAAAGTCTTCGTGATGCCAATACATTCACAGTCACCACCGGACAACAGATTCATGTTTTTCTGGGACCCTTGTATGTATTGTATAAAGCATGGTCTGCCATCAGTCTTTCCCGGCAGTTGGCTGCAAAGTATCCCCAATACCGTTTTGTTCCCATTTTCTGGATGGCCACAGAGGACCATGACCTTGAAGAAATACAGACAGTAAAACTCTGGGGACAAACCTACACATGGCAGGCTCCCGCCGGAGGTCCGGTAGGCCGACTTCCCACACGTGGACTGGCAGAACTATGCACAGAACTGAAACAAAAGTTGCACTTGAATCCAGAACAGGCAGAACGGCTGAATCTGTTTGAAGAGGCCTATTCCCGGTTCCCCACATTGGCCGATGCTACAAGATTTCTTTTGCATCGGTTGTTGGGAGACGACGGACTGGTGGTTCTGGATCCGGACCATCCGGAATTGAAAAAAGAGTTTGTCCCTGTATTGTTGCAGGAACTCAGTTCTGACAAGGTACAGAGTACTGTGCAGACGGCCACCGGGCAAATGAAATCGATGGGATTAGAGCCAGCAATTTCTGCCAGAAGCTGCAATTTGTTTTTGATTGAGAACGGAAAGAGAAACCGGCTGGATAAAGCAGCCGACGGCAGTTTTCATACCACAGATACAACAACATTTTCCCTGCAGGCGCTAAGTGAAAAAGCTGAGGAATCTCCTGAAATATTCAGTCCGAATGTGGTCCTCAGGCCGGTGTACCAGCAGGTTATTCTGCCCAATCTGGCCTATGTGGCCGGTCCCTCGGAAATGGTTTACTGGTGTCAGTTGTACCCATTGTTTCAGGCACTTGAAATGCAGGCACCTGTATTAAAACACAGGCATGCTTTTACAATCTCGGACAGCACAGCAATCAAGTGGATGCAGGAATTAAAAACAGGATTTCCTGAATTGTGGGAAAGCCGTGAAGTACTGAAAAACAGACTGATGCAGCAATTGGCCGGAGCCAATCCCATGCTGCCTGTTTTGAAAGAACTGGAAGCGGTTATTCAACAATCTGCCAATGTTTTATACACCTGGAAACATCCGGATTTGAAGGCATTGAAAAAGACAGGAGAAGCCTGGTTTCAGCAGTTAAAAACGGCCTCTGAAAAGTATGAAACCGAACTGTTTTCACAGGAAAAAAATGCAGCACTTCTGTCCCGTTTGAACAAACTGAAATCGCGGGTGGCAGACAACACAAGTCCGCAGGAACGCACACAATACTGGCTTGAATGGTATCTGGTTTCCGGACTGGGGGCCATGCCGGCGGCAGAATTGCCCGAGTCTGAATCATCTCCGCTGATGTATCTGGACATTCAGTAATTGCTTTCAGAATCTGGCATTTAAACAAAAAATAATGATAATTATACTTGACATATCGAATCTGATGTGTAATATTGCACTTTGGAAAACCACAATTACGCAATGAAATTCACTAAATCATTTGCTTTTATCGCCCTTGCGATGCTTACGGGATCTGCCGTTGCGCAGGTTGACACGTACAAACCCGGAGCAGCCGGCGGTATTGATTATCACGAAACGGCAAAATCACAATGGCCCGAAGGAAAGGTTCGCAAAAACCCGGCAGACAGCGGTCAACACGCTGTGACCTCTTTCTTCGTTGACCGTCGTGCCAAGAAGTGGAGCCTCGGTGTAGGCGCTGGTCCTACATTCTTTTTCGGCGATGCCGACAAAGTAATGCCCAGCTGGCATGCCCGTGTGTTCGGTAAATACAGCATCAGCCAGACTTTTGGCCTGAAAGCTGAATGGACCATTGGACAGTTGCGCGGTGCCCGCGATTTCCAGGCACCCACCCTGTACAAAGACTTCTTCAAATTCCGCAGCAACTTCCAGGATTTTAACCTGCAAATGGTTTTCACCCTGGGTAACATCAGTTTCCTGCGTCCTTTGCGTAAAACACAAATGAATTTCTTCTTCGGTGGTGGATGGATTGCTTACCGCACTACTGCTACCTTCGTAGATCAGCGTTTGTATGTAGGTGGTGATTACTATCTGAGTCACTATCTGGGAGTGGGCACGCCCAACCCCAACCTGAATAAATCTGTTACAGAACGTGGCGAAGGCCGCAACTGGGTTGTGCCTTTCGGCTTTGGTCTGAAACACAATCTGGGTCGCTACTTCGATCTGGGTGTTGACTACCGTCAAACCTATACCCGTACGGATGATATCGATAAATACAACACTCCAATCTGGGCAAACCGTTGGTTTGACCAATATAGCTTCCTGAGTGTTTATGGCGCCTGGAAACTGGGTAACAAAAGTGCACAGCACTACGATTGGCTGAGCCCGATTGAGTCTGTATACGACAAAATTACCAAAATCGACAAGCGCGTAGACAGCCTGTCTATGGACTCCGACGGTGATGGTGTAAGTGACTTCTTCGACAAAGATGACAGCACTGAGAAAGACTGCAACGTATATGGCAACGGTATTGCTGTTGACACTGATGGTGATGGAGTTCCTGATTGCCGTGACAAAGAAGTGGCCAGCGACAAAGGTTCTGAAGTGGACAAAGATGGTGTGATGATTGATTCTGATGGTGATGGTGTTCCCAACGGTCGTGACCTGGAGCCCAACAGCCCTATCGGTTCATATGTTGACGCCCGTGGCCGCGCTATCCAGAACAATTGCTGCAACTGCGATGACATGAACTTCCCCAGCATGTACTTCGACCTGAACAAATGCAATATCAAGCCTGAGTACAACGTGGTATTGACCATGATTGCTGATAAAATGAAACAGTGCCCCGACAAGAAACTCACCATCTGCGGTGCAACCGGTGGCAAAGAAAAAATGTATGCCGGTAAAAAAGGTGATGTGGTAGGAAGCTGCCGTGTAGAAAACATCATCAATATTCTGGTAAGCCAGTATGGTATGAGCCGCGATCGCATTATCGTAGACAATACATGCCGCAGTACAGACAAAAATAAAATTGACTTTAAATTCGGTGGTGGTAAAACTTCCGGTGGAACTGTAAGCCCCGGTCCCCGTTCTACCCGCTAAGAATAAAGGTTTTCCATAAAAACCCCGCATATATTGTGCGGGGTTTTTATTTTTACCTAATTTGCGCCATATGCGAAAATTGTTTCGCCACGCCGCTGCAGATATTCCCGCTTCTATTGTTGTGTTTCTTGTGGCACTGCCCTTATGCCTGGGTATTGCACTTGGCTCTGGTACTCCCATTTTCAGTGGGATTATCAGCGGTATCATTGGCGGTTTGGTTGTAGGAGCCATCAGTGGCTCGCACCTCAGTATCAGTGGCCCGGCTGCCGGACTTATTACGGTGATTTCTCTCTATATGCAGGAATTGGGCAGTTTTCAGGTTTTATTGCTTGCTGTGCTCATTGCCGGTCTCATTCAGATTCTGCTGGCCCTGGTTAAAGCCGGTATGATTGCTGATTTTATCCCTGTTGCAGTCATCAAAGGGATGATGGCCGCCATCGGTATTATGCTCATATTGAAACAACTCCCTCACCTGGTGGGTTATGATGCAGATTTTGAAGGGGACGAATCTTTCTTTCAACCCGATGGCCACAATACTTTTACAGAATTAAAAATGGCATGGTTGCAGCTCACTCCGTTTGCCATGTGTCTTGGTCTGGTTGGTCTGGCAATTCAGTATGTGTGGGACAGGCCGGCAATGAAAAAGAGGCAGTGGACCAGATTTCTGCCCGGCCCCCTGCTCGTGGTCATCTTATCCGTAGTGCTGAATGAAGCCATGAAAAGATTGTTTCCGGATTTTGCCATCCGTGCAGAACACATGGTGAATGTACCGGTGATAACCAATTGGGATTCACTGAGCTCAGTGTTGTCATCACCAGATTTCAGCCGGATTGGAGACAGTACCGTTTGGATGGCTGGTATTACCATCGGGGCCATTGCATCTCTGGAGAGCCTGCTGAGTATAGAGGCCACAGACAATCTGGACCCTGAAGGACGGATATCCCCGCCAAACCGTGAACTACTTGCACAGGGTGTGGGAAACATATCCGCGGCTTTTCTGGGTGGACTCCCGGTAACGGCTGTTGTAGTACGCAGTACCGCAAATATCAGTGGAGGTGCACGTACCCGTCTCAGTGCATTGCTGCATGGCGTTTTACTCGCCCTGCTTGTGTTGCTGTTGCCATCCCTGCTTAACCGGATTCCCTACGCCGCATTGGCAGCCATTTTATGCTATGTGGGATTTAAACTCGCAAGTCCTTCTCTGGTAAGACAATCTTACAGGCTCGGTTGGGATGTTTTTCTGCCCTTTGTGATCACGGTCGTTGCGATTTTGCTCAGCGATTTATTGCTTGGGGTCATTATTGGCTTGCTGGTAGGAGTGTTTTTTGTAATCCGTTCTAATTTCCGCAAGTCGCTTATCGTGGTTCACCTCGATAACAATTACATGATCAAGCTCATGAATCAGGTATCGTTTCTGAACAAGTCGCTATTGAAAAACGCCCTTATGAACATACCTGATGAATCCTCCCTGCTTTTCGATTTTTCCAAATGCATCTTTGCCGACAGTGACATTCGTACCATGATTCTGGAATTTGCCGAAGATGCACCCTCCCGGGGAATAAGGGTAGATTACCGGTTTCTGAATGAGGACCAGAAAGTAAAACTGAAAATGCCCGTATGAAAGAATATATAAAATTGCTGCTGGCCAACAAAGCCTGGGCTGAAGAGAAGATTCAGGAAGACGATTCCTATTTTGTGCGCATGGCTGAGGACCAAACGCCAAACTATCTGTGGATTGGTTGCTCAGATTCCCGGGTACCGGCAAATGAAGTAATCGGTGCCGAGCCCGGTGAATTGTTCGTACACAGAAACATTGCCAATATGGTGGTGCATACCGATCTGAATCTGTTGAGTGTGCTGCAGTACGCGGTGGAGGAACTCAAGGTAAAACACATCATTGTGTGCGGTCACTATGGCTGCGGCGGGGTGCGGGCTGCCCTGAACCACCACAATATGGGCATGCTGAACAAATGGTTGCGCAATGTGAAAGATGTATATCGCCTCTACAGTGGTGAATTAGAGGGAATTGACAATGTGGAATTGCGTTTGCGCCGGCTGATAGAGCTGAATGTGAAAGAACAGGTCATCAATCTGAGCAAAACCAGCATTGTGCAAAAAGCATGGAAATACCATCAGCGCCCCCATATTCACGGCTGGGTGTACGGACTGGATGATGGAATTTTAAAAACAATTTACGACCTTCCACCCGGCTCTCCGGTAGAACCTATATACCAGTACGACGATTTGTAAGATTACTTTTTACTCTTGCGGTCTACACGCATATTTACCAACTCTACCACAAAGGCAAAGGCCATAGAGAAGTACACATACCCTTTCTCTATATGCTGGTCAAATCCTTCGCCGATAAGACTTACACCAATAAGAACCAGGAACGACAGAGCAAGAACCTTTATACCCGGATTTTTATTTACAAATGTTGCAATGGGACCAGCTGCAGCCAACATAACAACCATACTCAAAACCACAGCGGTAATCATAACCCATAGCTGGTCTGCCATACCAATGGCAGTAATAACCGAGTCCAGAGAAAACACCACGTTCAGAAACACCATTTGCAACACAATGGCTGCAAAACCACGGGCCGCTGTCCGTTGTTTGGTTTCTTCCACAGGGCCTTTCATTTTCAGGTGAATTTCGTGCACACTCTGATAGAGCAGAAACAAGCCACCCAGGGTAAGTACCAGGCTGCGCAATGTGAAATGATGTCCGGCAATCGAAAACAGGATATTCTTGTCCTGAGCTACAATCCAGCTCACACACAGCAGCAGCAGTATGCGCACCACCATACCTATCATAAGCCCCATCTGCCGGGTCGATTTTTGTTTTTCCTTCGGTGTTTTATCGGCCAGAATAGAAATGAAAATAATATTGTCTATACCCAGCACAATTTCAAGCACTGTTAGCGCGACAAGTCCGGTTATGGCTTCCTGATTAAGATGTATATCCATGATTTTTTAGTCGGGCAAAAATAGTGTGAGACATGTTCTCAGGAGCAATCCATTCAGATTCCGTTTTATTTCTGAACCATGTAAGCTGACGCTTGGCATAGTTTCGGGTATGCTGTTGTAACAGCTCTATTGCCTTTTCACGCATATAATCTCCGTCAAAATAAGGGAACCACTCATTGTAACCTACCGTTTGCAGGGCTTTCAAGTGTCTGTAAGGGAACAGCTCTCTGGCTTCCTGTTCCAGTCCCTGTTCCAGCATTTGATCTACCCGGGCATGTATGCGTTTGTACAACTGATTTCTGGGCCAGTCTGGTGCAAACCACACACTGCGGAAAGCCGGATGGAGACGCACCGGTGCATACAATTCTGCCAATGGTTTATTTGTGGTTATCAATAATTCGAGTGCACGAAGAACCCTGGCCGGGTTCTTTATATCTATACTCTCTGCGGCTTGAGGGTCCAGTTGCTTTAGGTGCTGAACCAAACTGTCAAGTCCATGGTTTTTTAAGTCACTGGCTACCTGTAATCTTATTTCTTCCGGCACATTTGGCAATTCATGAAGTCCGCCCTGCAATAAGCTTTGCAAATACAATCCGGTGCCACCCACAACAACGGCAGTTCCTCTGGTATTCAGCAGGTTCGCAAGCACTGCCGTGGCTTCGCGTGTATATTCCCCCGCATTGTAGTGTGTGTGAATGGAAACATGGCCAATAAAATGATGGGGAACCCGGGCCAAATCTTCGGGGCCGGGTTTGGCTACGCCTATGTTCAGTTCCTTATATATCTGCCGGCTGTCTGCACTTACAATTTCAGTTCCCAATTGTTCGGCTACCTCAACGGCAGCAGTGGTTTTGCCTGAAGCTGTGGGGCCACAAATAACTACGACAAAGGGTTTCAAGGAGTTTCGGTCATTTCGGAAAAGCCTTCCAGGCCGAATTCGTCGTCATTGGACTCGCCCAGGCTTTTGAAACCAAATTCATCCTCTTCTTCATCCTCTTCACCCGCGTCTTCTACAAGTTCCTCCTCTGCACCTTCCATGATATTCTTGCCTCCTTTTGCCGCCAGAATTTTAGCAGCAAGTGCATCGAATTCATTGTCCTCAACCATTTTGAACCGGTTGTCTTCCCTTTGCCTGGGGGCTTTGCCTTCGCTGCGGAAAACCAGGGGGTACTCTTTTTTCGGCGCTTCATCATTGATACTCAGCAACTCGCAATACAGGGTCCACATCACCAGAAAATCTGAAACATACACAAAACGCTGGTGTGGATCGTTGATGAAATCCCGCAGTTTGGCGTTTTTCATCAGCAACTTTGGGTCGGCATCCTTTTCTGCTTCACCCATATCTTCCAGTGTGATTTCCATCAACTTGCGCCATTTTTCATCGCTTAAATAAAACGATGCAAGTTCTTTTTTGTCAAATCCGATGGACTCCTGAAGGATGTTGTGAAAGTCGAGAAAAGTGTGTGAGGGTTTGATATCGATCCAGCGAACAATATCTTCCATATCCTCAAACCAAACTTTAAACCTGTAAACCATGGGGCCGCAAAGGTAGCAAAACAGCAATCCGATTGGAACCCTTTTTTTGACATCCCCATTGAAATTGCTTGCGTACTTTTGCAGTCTTGAAAAATTGGTACCTGTCGCTAATGGGTGCATTGGCAGTTTTCACTGTTCATGCCCAAACCGGCGATATCCGGGGGTTTTTATACAATGGAGAAAACGGAGATCGTATCTCGGGTGGTTTTGTAGTGGCATTGTCCAATGGCCGCACCGGAATTACGGATCTGGATGGATATTATTCTCTGGCTAAAATGCCCGTGGGTGCGCACACTCTGATGGCCTGGGCCAATGATTATGATACGGTTTTTGTAACCGTGCAGGTGCAGGCCAATGTGAATACCCGGCAGGATATGTACCTGAACAGGCAGAAATCGTTCGATGTGGTAGAAATCAACAGGGCCAGACTGGTAAAAACAACCCGGGTAGGGGTGACCACGATTGATGCCAAAGAAATAAAAAAAATTCCCACGATTGGCGCAGAAGCCGATATCATTCAATACCTGCAGGTACTGCCCGGGGTTGTATTCAGTGGCGACCAGGGCGGACAATTATACATACGCGGAGGCTCTCCGGTAATGAACCGTGTCATGCTGGACGGACTTACAATCTACAACCCCTTTCACTCAATAGGCTTGTACAGTGTTTTTGAAACAGACCTTATTAAAACAGCCGATGTTTCTTCTGCCGGATTTGGTGCGGAATACGGAGGCCGGGTTTCTGCAGTGGTAGACATAAAAACACGGGATGGCAATCACAACCGGGTGACGGGAAAAGTGGGTGCCGGCACATTTACCAGCAAGTTTCTGCTGGAAGGACCATTGAAGAAATATGTTGCCGGCCGCAGCAACAGTTCTTTTGTTGTGTCTTTCCGCAATTCTTACCTGAAACAGAGCAGCAGGATTTTTTACCAATATGCCAATCCGGATAAATTGCCCTACACCTTCGGCGATTTGTTTGGCAAACTGAGTTTCAATATGGCTAATGGAGGTTATGCAAAATTGTATGCCTTTCATTTCAGCGACAATGTGGCTTTTCCAGGCACCACCAGTTACAACTGGTCTGCCAACGGATTGGGGGGTAAATTCCTGATTGTGCCGGAACAGGCCAAAACACGGATAGACGGGTTTTTCCTGTACAGCAATTACCGCATTGCACAAGCCGAAGCCGATAATTCTCCCAGAAACAGCAGCATAGGCGGGTTCAATATGGGAATGAATTTCACATACAACTTCCGCAAAGACGATTTCAAATGGGGAATTGAAATCAACGGATTCAATACCGATTTTAATTTCCGCAATACCAACAACCGCTTTGTGGGTCAGCTGGAAAGTACCACGGAGCTGAATGTATTTGGCAATTACAAACTGATTCGCAAACATTGGGTGGCCAATGCCGGTCTGCGAGGACAATACTACGCATCACTGGGCAACCGTTCTCTGGAGCCGCGGATGCAGGTTCGCTATAGTCCGGTGCCATGGGTGGGTATCAAATTTGCCACCGGTATGTACTCACAGAATTTACTGGCTGCAAACAGCGACCGGGATGTTGTGAATCTTTTTTATGGTTTCCTCAGCGGACCAGACAATTTGCCCAAAACGTTTGACGGAGAAGCCGTGCGAACACGCCTGCAGAAAGCACAACATCTGGTGGGTGGTTTCGACTGGACATTTGCAAAACACCATTATATCAATGTAGAAGGGTTTTACAAATTCTTTAATCAGATTACCAACATCAACCGGGACAAACTGTTTGATGACGACGAGCAGAATCAGGATAAACCTGCGCAATTGCGGCAGGATTACATCATTGAAAGAGGCAATGCCTATGGCGGTGATTTCAGTTATAAGTATTCCTACAGGCATTGGTATATCTGGTCGGTATACAGCCTTACCTGGGTAAACAGGTATGACGGCATAATCACTTACCAGCCTGTGTTTGACCGGAGACACAATGTGAATTTGCTCCTGTCGTATGAGTTTGATAAAAAGAATCCTACTGAGATTTCACTGCGCTGGAATCTGGGCAGTGGTTTCCCGTTTACGCAAACGCAAGGGTATTATGAGAAATTTGATTTCCAGAACGGAATCGGCACAAATTATACAACCGGCTCTGGTTCACTGGGTGTGATTTACAGTGGACTCAATCAGGGTCGGCTTCCTTATTACCACCGCCTGGATTTCTCTGCCAAACGCACCTGGAAGCTGAAAAACAAACGGGAATGGAACGTGGTGGTAAGTCTGACAAACGTGTACAACAGGGCAAATATTTTTTATTACGACCGGGTGAATCTTACACGGGTAAACCAATTGCCAATATTGCCTGCAGCAGGATTCACCTATTCGTTCTGATAAGTGGGTTTTGCTTAAATTGCAGCTGTTGCAGCGCATCCTCATACCGGTTTTGTTGTCCCTGGTTCTGGCCAATGCAGGGGCCCAGGATTCCCAGCTTTACCGCTATGAATTGTTTAAACCCGGCCGTGACCTGCATGTTCTTAATCTGAAAGAAGACGGACTCATGCTATGGGAAACTGCCCCTTCAGGCAGACGAAGTATTGCATGGCATCTGCTGGATACTGCACTGCGCCCGGTGTATACCGATACCGTCAAACTAGAGACCGATGCAACACAGTTACGGGTTGCTTATTCTGCCAGGAAACACGAGGTGGGTTTTTTTATACAAAACACCTTTCACACTGCTACCTTTTTGTTCTTGAATACGCATTCAGGAAAAACGCAGAAGCATGAGGTGAAAATAACGCAGGGGCAGAAATGGCTTCCCCAGGTCCTGTTGCCTGTAAACGGAGAATGGATACTGGCTTCAGAACGCAATTACCGGCCCGTGTTATACCGTTTTCATCCCGATTCGGGAATCAGAAAACTCCCGTTTACATGGCCGGATGCAGATGTGGTGCTGGATGCTGCAATGACCTGGGATGAGCAGGATTTTCTGTTGCTCTATAAGTTGGATGCTTACAGTCAAAAGGGAAGGCATGCTTTTACCATTCTCGGAATGGATGGGCAGGCACAGATTCCGGTGCAGTATGCAGGGAATTATGACCAGAACAAACCCTACCGCTGGCAGAATATCTTCTATACCCGCACAGGTACAGGCCAATATACTGTTTGCGGCATTTGGGACCATCTCCGGCTGCGAAACACGCCCCAGGGCTATTTCTGGGGTCGGTATGAGGCAGGAAAAACAGAAGAACTTCAATATACAGAGTTTACTACCCTTGAAAGGTTTTATGCCTGGATGGGACCCGTGCCGGAGAATCGGATGCAGAAAAAAAGGGAAAAGAAACAGCGGAAAGAAAAGGAACTCATGTGGAACGGTCCGGTGGTGATGGGAGAGACCACCTTCTGGCCAGGCAGAACCCTTATGCATTTCGATTTTTTCCGGGTGATTCAGGATCCACCCAATAACGCATGGGAAATGGACCGGCAAACCCGCAACGCCTGGCGCAGCGTTATCCCGGAGTATTCGCACAGTTTGGTCTGTGCATTGGATTCTACAGGAAAGATAGAAGAACACATTACCATTCCTTTAACCATAACCGAACGGATATCCGAACCAAACCGGGTTTCCGTGGCCTTTACAGACAGTTTATCCCATTGTATTCGTCTCTTATATCCCTGGAGAAATGCAGTGTATAGTTACAGGTTACATGACGGAAACCTCACAGCGAACTGCACGATAATGGAAAGGGGAGCCAGCCATGAAGTACCCAAATCGGATCCATTAAAGGCCATGTATTGGCGAAAAAACAGGTACATTGTTAATGGGTATCAGCGGGTAAAAACCGCACCCGGACAAGCGTTTCGCCGATGGGTGTATGCCATTACCGCATTTCAGTAATCAATTTTCCGAAGGTACAGGTGCCAGCAGCCGGTGTTTCAACTCCTGCAATTTCAGCAGTGCATCAATGGGTGTAAGGGCATTGATATCCGTTTTCTGCAGCATTTCACGGGCCATTTGCACACTTGGGTCCTCTGTTTGAAACATGCTCATCTGGTAGACTTTGGAAGGTGTTGTCTTTTTCAGCGTTTCGCGTCCGCTTATGCTTGCGCGGTCGGACTCCAGATTGTGCAGAATTTCACTGGCACGCAGCAGCACCTGATTCGGGATACCCGCCATCTGAGCTACATGGATGCCAAATGAGTGTTCGCTGCCGCCGGGTTTCAGTTTGCGTAAAAACACGATATTGTTTGCCTGCTCGCGGATGTCTATGTGGTAATTGCGAATGCCTTCCAGTTTGCTCTCCAGTTCGTTCAGTTCATGGTAATGGGTGGCAAACAGCGTTTTGGGCCGGGCGCTGTGTCCCTGCAAAAATTCGGCAATACTCCATGCCAGGCTCACTCCATCGTAGGTGCTGGTACCCCTGCCGATTTCATCCAGCAGAATCAGGCTGCGGTTGCTCAGGTTATTCAGAATGCTGGCGGTCTCAATCATTTCCACCATGAACGTGGATTCTCCCGAACTGATGTTGTCACTGGCACCCACCCGGGTATAAATTTTGTCTACCAGGCCTATGCGTGCCGAAGAGCAGGGAACAAAGCTGCCGCACTGGGCCAGAATTACACACAGAGCCGTTTGCCGCAATACCGCACTCTTACCACTCATGTTGGGCCCGGTAAGGATAATCATACGCTGTTCTTCCCCGTTCAGCAGAATATCGTTGGGTATATAGCTTTCATTGGGAGGCAGTTGTTTTTCTATCACCGGGTGGCGACAATTTTTGAGGTCCAGGTCAAAAGACTCGTCCATCACAGGTCTGCAATAGTTGTTTTCAAGCGCCAGTGCAGCAAAGCCCATAAGCACATCCAATTGTGCCACCAGGGTTGCATTCATCTGTATGGGTGCCACCCATGGAGCAAGTACTTGCATGAGGTCATCCCACAGACGCTGCTCCACAGCTCCCATGCGGTCTTCGGCATTCAGTATTTTTTCCTCATACTCCTTCAGTTCGGGGGTAATGTATCGTTCGGCCCCGGTAAGGGTTTGTTTGCGTATCCATTCTGCGGGTACCTTGTTTTTGTGGGCATGGGTAACTTCCAGATAGTAACCGAATACGTTGTTGAATCCCACTTTCAGGCTGCTTATTCCTGTTTTTTCTGCCTCGCGCCGCTGCAAATCGGCCAGATAATCTTTGCCGCTGAACGCAATGAACCTGAGTTCATCCAGTTCTTCCGAAACGCCGTTTTTAAACACCCCGCCTTTGTTCAGCAGGGCAGGTGCATCCTCAGCGATTTGCTGCTGTATGGCTGATGTTACCGCATCGCATGGATTGAGCAACTGAAGCAAATGGTTCAGCGCCGGATTTTGTGAGTCGGCAAGTACCTGTTGCAATTCCTGAACAGCGGACAGACTGCGTCCCAGTTGCAGCAGTTCCCTTGGATTGATGCGGCCAAGTGCAACTTTAGAAACAATGCGCTGCAAATCGCCAACCCGTTCGGCTATACCGGTACATCTGGACAACTGTGCTGTGTTTGTGGTGAAGTATTCAACCATGGCATGTCTTTCCACTATGCTGTTTTTATCTTTCAGTGGCAGCACCAGCCAGTTTCTCAGAAGGCGGGCACCCATGGGTGTAGTGGTTTTGTCTGTTACCTGCAGAAGGCTGTTTCCTCCCGGAAATACAGGGCTCAGCAGTTCCAGATTGCGGATGGTAAACCCGTCCAGCCACACGTATCTGTCCTCGTCTATACGGCTCAGGGTATGGATATGGGCAGTTTGGGTGTGCTGAGTATGGTCCAGATACTGCAGGGCAGCTCCTGCCGCCAGTATGGCTTCCGGCATATCGGCTATGCCATACCCGCGCAGACTGCTAGTTTGGAATTGTCTGCACAACTTTTCCATGGCATAATCGGTCTGGTATACCCATTCGTCCAGCGACTGTGAAAAGAATGTGTCTCCAGCCAGGGCTTGCATGGCAGCGGTTTGAGACTTTGGATACAGCACCTCGGCCGGATGAAAGCCAAACAGCAGCTTGCGTATGTAATCCGACTCACCGGAGGTGGCCAGAAACTCACCGGTACTGATGTCCAAAAAGGCGATACCGTATTTGTCTGCCCCCAGCCACAGCGATGCAAGGTAATTGCTTTGCCGGCTTTCAAGCACTTTGTCGTTGTAGCTCACTCCGGGAGTTACAAGTTCGGTTACCCCGCGTTTTACGATGGTTTTGGTCAGTTTGGGGTCTTCCAGTTGGTCGCAGATGGCTACACGGTGGCCGGCTTTCACCAAACGGGGCAGATAACTGTCAAGTGAGTGGTGCGGAAACCCGGCCAGATCCATGTCTGAGGCGGCTCCGTTGCTGCGTTTGGTAAGCACAATTCCCAATACCTTTGAAGTAATGCGGGCATCTTCATCAAAGGTTTCATAAAAATCACCCACTCGAAACAGCAGCAAGGCACCGGGATACTGTGCCTTGATGGCATAGTACTGCTTCATGAGGGGTGTTTCTGTTTTGTTTTTGGGGGATGCGCACATAATTCTACCGTCCTGCAATTTATCCTTCACCATCCGGCCAGCATACACATTTTGTTCACGATTTTAGCGGGCAAATGGATTTAGAAGTGGTTATTGAATTGTTGAATGCAGGATGTTACAGTGTGGGTGTTTTCTATAGCTAGCCTAATGCCTGCGGGCCAAATGTAACAGTCAACAGTTTGTGTGGGGTGTCAAGATATCTGAACAGGGCAAAAGACAAGAAGAAGAGGAATTAAAAAATGCATGCCATCCGCAGATGACATGCATTTCTGTAATGAGTTCGCTAAAAGCTAGACTTTTAGTAATCCAGATTTTTCAGGGCATCGGGTCTGGCATTTGCATCGGGGTCGTATGTGCGGCCAAACCAGCCGAAAAAGCGGGTTTTGAATTTTTCGTTCAGGTAATACATGGCCGGAACCAGTATCAGGGTGAGGAAGGTAGCAAAACCGAGTCCGAAGATCATGGTCCAGCTGAGAGGACCCCAGAAAGCTACGTTGTCACCACCCAGGTACAGGTGCGGATTGAACTCGGTAAAGAGTGTGACAAAGTCCAGATTGAGTCCCACAGCCAGCGGTATCAGACCAAGTATGGTAGCGCCTGCAGTTAGCAGTACCGGAGTCATACGTGTGCGTCCGGCTTCTATGATGGCTTCACGCAGGGGAACTCCTTCGGAACGCAGCAAATCCGTGAACTCTACCAGCAATATACCGTTTCGCACTACGATTCCAGCCAGCGCCACTATGCCTATTCCGGTCATTACCACAGAGAAATCCATGTTGAATATGGCCAGTCCCAGCAATACCCCGGTGATGGAGAAGAATATCTCTGTAAGGATGAGGATGGGCTTGGAAATGGAGTTGAACTGTGTAACCAGTATGATAATGATAAGGCAAATGGATGCCAGCATGGCCATACCCAGGAAACTACCGGTTTCTTTCTGTTCTTCCTGTTCACCGGTCATCACTACCTGCAGGTCTCCGGGTTTGTCAAACTGATCTATGGCGGTTTGCACCTGTGCCACTACCTCATTTGGCGCATAGCCGGCAATCACATTGGAGGCAAGGGTGATTACCCTCTTCTGATTCAGGCGGTTGATCCCACCATAGGAGTTGGCTTTTACCACGGTGGCCACAGCACTCAGTGGCACCTGACGCAACATGCCACCCATCACCATATCGCGGTAAGTGATTTTCATGTTCAAAAGGGCATCCAGATCATTGGCCTGCTCTTTTTTTACACGCACCATAATGGGGTAGTCGTCGTTGTCGTCGCGGAATTTACTGGCCTCTGCGCCATAAATGCTGTTACGTAGTGCCATGCCAATTTGTGCTGTGCTGATTCCCTGACGGTTGGCCCGTTCGCGGTCTACCTGTATCACCACCTCGGGTTTGGAACTGATAAAGTCGGATTTCAGCTCTTCCACTCCGCCTATATGCTTGTCGTCGAGGAATCTTTTTAGTTTGGAGGCGGTAGAAACCAGCGACTCAAACTCGTCTCCCCGTATTTCTATGTTTACGGCTTTGCCCACAGGCGGACCGTTGCGTTCGGCTTCCACCACGATTTCCACCCCTGCAAATCCGGTCATGGTCTCGCGGATGTTTTTAAGTGTAGTGGCTGTGCTTTTTCCTTTTCGTTTGCTGAATTCGACAAAGGCTACGGTGATTTTTCCGCGGTTGCCTGCCACACTACGATCGCCGCTGTTGGGGTCTGTGGCACCCACGGCAACATTGGATATCACACTTTCTACAATATCGCGGTCAGCATCTATGGCTTTGAATACTTTCTTTTCTGCCAGACGCACAATGCTATCGGTATGCGAGGCACTGGTGCCTACCGGCAGTGTAAAGTACACATAGGTAAAATTGGGTTCAGCTGCAGGAAAGAACACCACGGTAGGTTTGCGCACAATGGTGATGACGATGGAGGCAATAAACAGGATGAGGGTACTCCACAGGAGCCTGCGCGACCGCTTTGGGGTAAGCAGGTATTCAATAATACGGCGGTAGGCATTCTGCACACGGGGCCAGGATTTGTTCTGGAAATTCCGGATGACTTTTTCCAACCAGAATTTGTGCAGGGAATACAACAGGAAAAGGAACACAATAAAGTTACCCATACCCGGATTTCCGCCCAGGTAGAAGAGCAATGACAGCACGCCAAAAACGATGGCTGTACGGTAGAAACCACGTGTGAATGCAGGTTTTTTCTCATCGCTGTCATGGTGCGGTTTCATAAAGTCAACCGCAAACACCGGGTTGATGATATAGGCTACCACAAGCGAGGCCAGCAGTGTGATGATGAGTGTAACCGGCAGGAAAAACATGAATTTGCCCACAATGCCTTTCCAGAAAGCCAGAGGCACAAATGGTGCAAGTGTGGTAAGGGTTCCGCTGAGCACTGGCAGAAATACTTCTCCTGCGGCTTTTTTGGCCGCGGTTACTATGGGTACCTGTCCGTTTTTAAACAGGCGGTGGGTGTTTTCTATCACCACAATGGCGTCGTCCACCACAATGCCCAGTGCCAGCAGGAAGCTAAACAGCACAATCATGTTGAGGCTGAATCCGATGGTGGGCATCACCAGGAAGGCCACAAAGCAGGAGAGGGGTACACTCAGGGCCACAAAAATGGCATTGGTGGCACCCATAAAGAACATGAGGATAAGCGATACCAGTACAAAACCAATGATAATCGTATTGATGAGGTCATGCAGGGTTACGCGGGTTTTGGTACTTCGGTCTCCGGTAAGAACCACATGCAGATCGGCAGGGTAGGCCTTGGTTTTTTGTAAATCGTCCACAATTTCACGACACTTGTCGCTGGCTTCAATCAGGTTTTCACCCGCGCGTTTCACCACGTTCAGTGTAATCACATTTTTCCCTTCCAGGCGCGCATAGCTTTCTTTTTCTTTGAAACCGTCCTTTACTTCGGCCATGTCGCGCAGGTAAACCGTGGCACCTGCACTGCTGCGAATCACCAGATTTTCTATATCGGCTTTGTTCTTGAATTCGCCGCTTACACTCAGGCTGCGCTTCATATTGCCCACATCCACGTTGCCTCCGGAAATGCGCATGTTTTCGTATTGTATGGCCCTTGACACATCGTCCAGGGTAAGTCCGGCTGCGCCCATGGCTGCCAAATCCAGGTTTACCTGTACTTCTCGGTCCAGTGCCCCAACAATATCCACCCGGGTGATTTCCTTCATGCTTTCGATACGGTCTTTGGCCATTTCTGCATAGCGTTTCAGCGAAGGCAGGTCGTAGGTTCCGCTGATGTTGATATACAGCACGGGAATGTCGCTGAAATTCACTTCCATTACCATGGGGTCGTTTTTCAGGTCGGTGGGCAAGTCGCTTTTGGCTTTGTCCACTTCGTCCTTCACCTTTTGTTTGGCCTGGTCTACCTTAACATCGGTATCAAATTCTACGGTGATGATGCTGAAGTCTTGTATGGACTGACTTTTCAGTTTCTTTACACCACTGATGGATTTGATCTTTTTCTCGATGGGTTTGGTAATCAGGTTCTCAATATCCTTGGGTGATGAGCCTGGATAAATGGTTTGAACGTAGATGGTGGGAATAACGATATCGGGAAACTGCTCTTTGGGCAGCTTGATATAGCTGATAATACCCGCTACACTGATAAACAGGGTAAGGATATAAATGCTGGTTTTGTTGTCTATACTCCAGCTGCTGGGCTTGAATTGTTTAAAGCCACTCATGGGTTTGCTCAGTTTTTCGGTTTATTTTTCGGTTTTGGCGGGCTGTATTTCCTGTCCGTCGTTGAGTTCCTGATAGCCGGTTACAATCACCAGATCGCCTTTTTGCAGTCCATCGGTTATCTCGGTGCGGTCCTCGCCGGATTTTCCGGTTTTAACCACACGGCGGCGTGCGATGAGTTTTCCTTTTTCATCAATGGCTACCATAACATAGGTGGCTTCATCGGATTGTTGCAGGCAGTTGGATGGCACTGTTATGGCTGCTTTGTTCTGGTAATTGGTGATTTTCAGGCGGGCAATCATGTTGGGTTTCACATCGGCCATGGCCGGTATGCGTATTTCAACCTTAAAGGTGCGGTTCAGCGGGTCTATCACCTTGCTGGCAAAGCTTACTTTGGCTTCCAGTTTCTTTTCCAGATCGGGGAATTCAATAAGAACCTGGTCCCCTGTGTTGATTTTCTGCGCATAGCTTTCAGCAACATCGGCCACAACTTTCAGGTTGCCCAGATTCACTACTTTAAACATGGGAATGCCCGGTGCAGCTGCCTGTCCTACTTTGGTGTCCACACTTTCCACACTGCCACTGATGGGAGATTTCACTGTATACATGGCAATTTGTGCGTCAAGGGTGGCCAGGTTTTTCTCCAGCGCTTCTTTCTGGTTTTTAGCACTCAGGAACTGTACTTCAGTTCCCACACCCTGTTCCCACAGGCGTTTCTGTTTATCATACAGGGTGTTTACAAAACTCAGTTGCTGTTCCAGTTGCTGTCTGCTTTGTTTCAATGCTGCATTGTCCAGGTAGGCCAGCGCTTGTCCGGCAGATACCTGTTGTCCGGCCTGGGCCAGAACCTGGGTTACTGTACCCGGCACCTGAGCTGTGGCTATGGTGCTTTGCTCTGCATCGGCTTTGCCTTCAAGGGTAAGGTAACTGCGGAAATCGGCAGTTTCCACGGTTTCGGTTTCCACCAGTTTGCCCTCGGGTCCTCCGGGTTGCATTTTGGCCAGTTCGTCTTCCAGGGTTTTGGCTTTGGCCTGCAGGGCTGCAATTTCCTTGCGGATTTTTTCGAGTTCTGCTTTTTTTGCCTGCACGGGGTCCTGCTTTCCACCGCAGGCAGCCAGCAGTACGACAAGGGTTGAGAAGAATATATTCGATGATTTCATTGGGTGTTTTTTCTTTGTGGTTATTATTCAGTGATTACAGTTCCGGTGGCTTTTTGCAGGTCTATTTTGCTTACCACCAGGTCATACAGGGCATTCAGATAATTGGTTTGCGATGTTTTCAATTCATTTTCAGCCTGGAGTATTTCCAGTGTACTGCCTACGCCTTCTTTGAATTTCACATTGGCTTTTTCATAAATGTCGCGGGCAAGTTCCAGGTTTTGCTTTTGCACTGCCACCTGCTTCAGATTGTTGTCGTAGCTCAGTCTGGCATTCGTATATTCCAGATTTGCGGCATTTTCGAAATTCTTTAAGTCGTTTTGGGTTTTCATACGCCGCAACCGCACATCGCGAATCTGGGCCTGCTTGCGCAACCCGTCAAAGACCGGCACCTGCAGACTGAGGCCCCAGAGTGAGGCAGGTACCCAGTTGTTGTTTGGGGTAAGATTGCTTTTAAAGAAGTTGAATTCAGGACGGTTTGTACTTTCCTGGTGTTGGAGGAATCCCACAAGTGTAGGCAGGTAGCCCAGTTTGTAGCGTCGTTCGTCCAGATAACTCAGGCTCAGGGTTTGCTGGAGCAGTTTATGTTCCACTCTGTTTTTTACGTTAAAACCGTCTTTTTCGGTTTCGGCAAGTCCCATGCTCTTGTCCAGGGTTTCCAGGTCATCGGTAAGCAGGAGTGGGGTGTTAACGTCCATACCCATCTGAAATTTCAACAGGTTTTGGGTAATCATGGCGGCGTTCTGCAATTTGTCTTTTTGCACTTTCAGGTTGCTCAGGGCCAGTTCCAGCCGCTGCACATCCAGTTTTTCGGCAAATCCCTCTTTATTCAGTGCTGTTATATCTTTCAGGCTTTTTTCGAGTGTAGCCATGTTGCTGTTTACCAGAGCCATGTTTTTGGCGGTGGTCAAAGCCAGCAAATAGGCTTTGCTCACATTGGCATACAAGTCTGCTTTGCTCTTGTTCACCAGGGTTTGGCTCAGGGAAACGTATTCTGTGGCTGCTTTCAGTCCCATCAGGAATGTACCGTCCCACAGCAGTTGGTTTACACCGATGCTGGCCGTGCTGGCATATTTCTGCTGAAAACGGAAAAACAGATAGTCTGGCGCGCCGGGTTGGGTGCTGAATGAGTTGGGTACCCAGGAGCCGGGAATGGTGATGTACTGCTGAAAATTGGCAGAAGCATTTACCTGCGGCAATCCGTTGGCTTTGATTTGGTTTACCGTCTGTTTTGCGATTTCCACATCGGTTTGTGTATTCTGAAAAGCAGGGTTGTTCTTTTCAGCATAACTGAATGCGGCTGCCAGAGACATGCGCATGGTGTCTTGTCCGAATGCGGGCAATGCATACAATGCGGCAATAAGGGTGAAACTGTATTTCATCGTTGAATTATGATTCTGTTTTTGTTTGAAACCAGGGGATTAATTCCAGTTCGTGCAGGCCAAGGGGTGAACATATGCCATGCATATGGTATCGCATCAGTTCTTTGAGCACAGCATCAAACCGTACATTTTCAAGTCTCATCTGCATGGGATCGAATGCGCTTAATACAAGGAAAACATAGAAACGTGAAACCAGGTTCAAATCGAGGTCCGGTCTGTATAATCCCAATGCCATTCCTTTCTGTATGTTTTGTTTTACGCTTTCCAGGGTTTGATTGTCCCTGTGATCCATAAGCAAATGGTAACAATCGGAGTGATATTTTCTTAAATCGTAAATCAGCGATGGATTCAGGTTCCCATTGGTATTTACAATGAGTTCGCCTATGAGGGCAATCTGCCGTATGGGGTGTTGTTCTGTCTCCAGTATGCGGTTGATCTGTGTATCCACTTCCTGCATATGCATCTCGATGGTACAGCGTACCAGGTCGTTTTTATCACGAAAGCACTTGTACAGGGTCTTCTTTGAAATGGAAATTTCCCGGGCCACATCATCCATACTCACACTGCGCACCCCAAACCGCGAGAAAAGCGTGTCTGCGGCATGTGCAATTTTCTTTACCAGTTCCATCTTTTAATACCGGGTCTTGACTAAACCCCCGATAACCGGCCGCGAAATTAATACAAAATCCGAAATGGAAACTTTGAGTGTGAAAAAAGTTTCCAAAGTTTTCAACCGTTCGTCGAAAAGCCTGAAAAACCTTTTCTCGCCAGAGTTGTTAGACCTTTTGTTACTGTACCTGAATTTCCCAGGGCATGCGCATTTGCGGACCGGTCATTTTCAGTACCGAGTTTGCCTGGCCAAAGGCTTTGAACAAAGGTCCCAGCTCAGATTCAGCCAGTTTCTCATCCAGCATGGATTTGCTCTTGTCGCCAAACAACAGTTCAATCGGGCTTTTCATTTCGGGCCATGAAACCAACCTGTAATCTTTCAGTTTGGCTTTCCATGCAGCACTCTGTATGCTTCGCTGTAGTCCGCCGAAACCATCTACCAGTCCCAGCGTTTTTGCATGCATGGCAGTGTATACATGTCCTTGTGCCAGCTCTGCCACCCGGCCGGTGTCTATATGCCGCCCCCGGCCTACAATACTGATGAAATCGGTATAAATTTCATCCACCATTCCCTGAAAATAGGAACGCATAGCCGGTGTGAGTCCCTGATCGGGTCTCCAGGTTACGGCATATTCACCTGTAGGCACTGTTTCATAGCTCAGTCCCAGGTGCTGTTTGTACATTTTCTGTGTATTGGGCACCAGTGCAAACACCCCGATTGAACCGGTTATGGTGTTGGGGTAAGCGAAAATACTGTCTGCTACGCAGGCAATATAGTAGCCTCCACTCGCAGCCACATTACCGAAGGAGACAATGACTGGTTTCTCTTTTTTGCAGAGTTCCACTTCACGTGCAATAATGTCGCTGGCATTGCTGCTTCCACCCGGACTGTTTACACGCAGCACCACGGCTTTGATATTCTTGTCAAGTCGCGCTTTTCGAATGGTTTGTGCAAGGCTTTCACCGCCTATGGCGTCGCCCGATTCATTTTTACCCATGGCAATTTCACCATTGGCATAAATCACTGCAATTTTATCATTGCCGGTTTTGCTGCTCTTTGCATTTTTAGAATAAGCGGCAAATGAGGATTTGTTGATTTTCTTGTCTTTTTCCTTTATGCCCAGTTTGCTGCGCAGTTCGTCTTCAAACTCATCGTAATATTTCAATCCGTCCACAAGTTTGAATTCCAGTGCTTTTGCAGCGGTACGTGCTTTGAACAGATTGGAGGTTTCAGCCAAAGCACCGGAATCCAGGTTGCGGCTCAGCGCAATTTGTTTCAGGTGATGGCCATATAATTCTGTAACATACTGCCTTATCTGCTCCTTGTTGGGTTCACTCAGTTCATTGCGGGTAAATGGCTCCACAGCACTTTTGTATTTCCCGGCTTTAAAAACTTCAAATTCTACACCCAGCTTGTCGAGCAGGCCTTTGTAAAGCATCACTTGTCCGGCAAATCCGTTGAATTCAACAAACCCTTTGGGATTGAGGTACACTTTATCGCAGGCAGAGGCAATGTAAAAACCACCGTCGGTAAGAATATCTGCGTAAGCATAAACGAACTTGCCCGATTTGCGGAATGCGAGAATTTGTTGTCTGATTTCTTCTGCCGTGCCCAGACCACCGGCATAATAATCAGCCCGCAGCACAACACCTTTGATTTTGTTGTCTTTTGCGGCTTTTTCCAGGCCCCAGATGATTTGTTCCAATCCCACAGCAGGGGCAGCATCTGCCAACGGACCCTGGTTGAATCCTTCAAATGGGTTATCTGCCAGGCGTTCCGGCACTGCACCACTGAGCTTCAGTTCAAGCACAGAGTTGGCTTCTACCTCTTCAGTGCGGTTTACACTGCTGGCAACACTGCTGATGAGTATGCCGATAAAAAGAAAAAACAGCAGTATGGTCAGGAAAAAACCCAGCATACTGGCAAACATGGTTTTAAAAAAGTCCCTCATGCGATTAGGATTCAAAACTACAACCCCTTTTCCCTCAGCGCATTTACAATTCGTTTAATTTGGGAATTGACAGGATAAAGACAAATCCTTGCCTTAAAATTGGACGAATACAGCATTTTTATGTACCGGTATCCCGAAATTCGCGGCCTTGTATGAATGCTCTATACGCTGAATTTGCAGCCTCCTGGCATAGATTCCATCAAAAAAACCAATCTATGTCTAAATTTTGGTACAGAATTAGTGTATGGTAAATTATACAAAGGAGACATTATGAAAAAGAAACTTACTCTCAAAGGCATTGCTTTTTGTATGGTATCAGTGGTTGGGACCTTGTATTCCCAGCATTCCACTGGTCTTTACATCGGCAACCACAATGCACCCTATGCAGCTTTTCTGAATCCTTCCCAAACCTATTCAGACAAGAACAGGGTGTACTTCAATTTCTGGGGAGCCAACACAGGATTTACCAATAATTACCTCACTTACAATGCCCCTTTTGGCATTGTAAAATGGGCCAATAATGATATGCCGGACCAATACAAGACCTGGAACGGCAAACTGCGGTTTGAGCAGGACTGGCTTAAAACCGATGAGTCTGCGCAGAATCCACGGTTTTACTATTTGAATGAGGTGCTGGGGCCTGCGGTCAATTTCCGCATCAGTCACCGGCAGGGTATTGGTTTTGGATTGAGGGCGGTAAGCGGTCTCAGTGCCAACGGAGTTACACCTGAGTTGGCAAAACTGATTCGATATGGTATGGATAGCAGCAGTCCGGCCTTTTCCGGCGCAAATGGAGTAGCACTGGGACAGTCCTACAGTGCGAAACCTTTCAGTATCAATGCAGACCGCTACCAGGAATGGTATTTCAGCTATGCTGCTGTAACTCGCGACCGTGGACAGAATTTCTGGAAATGGGGCGGTACAGGCAAAATTCTTTTGGGAATGGGCGCGGCACATGCAGGTGCCACCCGCATGGACTATAAATTTTTGAACAACCGCCAGGTCGCATTATCAAATACCAATGCCACCTATTTCCATACTGACGATGCTTCGGCCACAGCGGCACTCAACCACCCGCTTGGACTTAAATTCAACGAAGTGCAGGGCGGTGGAGCTGGTTTTGATCTGGGTTTTACCTACGAACGCCGGCCCGACAAAAACCGCAAAACTGTGAAATACCCCTGGTGGGATTGTATGGACGAAAAGCGTCAGGATTACAACTGGAGATTTGGAGCCAGTGTTACTGATCTGGGTTTTATCGCCTATAGCGGCAGCCGCAATCTGCTCAACTTTACCGGCACCAGAAACTGGAATATCAATACCGCGGTAGTAGATAATTATAACCACATACAAGGGCTGGATGGAGACAGGCTGAACAAAGTGGATACCGGGTTTTTTACTGCCATGGGCAGTGAATCCGGCCGCGGATTTGCCACCACCACACCCGCTGCTTTCAATGCACAACTGGATGTGAACTTAAAAAATCATTTTAATGTGGGCGTCAATCTTACCCAGAGTTTGAAAGGTGCTTATACCTCAGGCATCCGCAAAGCCTCTTATCTCAGTGTGGTTCCGCGTTGGGAGGGTGAGTTTGCCGAAGTGGGTGTGCCTGTTTCACTCACTCAGGATTACAGCAAACTCAATGTGGGTCTGTATGGCCGGTTGGGACCAGTCATTCTGGGTACCGACAACCTTGGAGGTCTCGCCAAGCTGGCTTCCAATGGCAATTACCAGGGCGCCAACCTGTATTTCGCACTGCGCTTTAAGCTGGCCGCCTGCGGTTGGGAAACCCGCTACAATAAACGTGATACCATACTGAAAGAATACAGAGACACTGTTTCCAAAACAGACTCAGTTACCTTCTGGAAGAAAGACACTGTGCGCATCGTGAAGCATGACACCATATATAAAGTAAAAACCCTTCGCGATACCATTGTAAAATACAAAAACACTGAAATTACTGCAGATCAGACCCGCAAGGATGCAGAGCTGAAAAAACGTGAAGCCGACCTGAAAGCAAAAGAAGATGCACTGAAAAAGCGTGAAACCGACCTGAAAGGCCGCGAAAATTCCGCCATGGGCCTGGGTAGTAAATGTTGCGACAGAGTGGAAGAGCTGGAACGTGAAGTAAAGTCAGAGAAGGAAAAGAATACCAGACTGGGCGCCGACCTGCTCACCACCCGCGACGAACTGGGCCGGAGCAAAGGCCGGGTGACCGAACTGGAAGGCGAACGCGATGCGGTGCGGAAAGAACGCGATGGCCTGAAAGATGAAAATGCAGGCCTGAAGGCAGAAATTGAAAAACTGCGCGGCGAGCTGGCCAAAGCCAGACTAAGCGGCAATCCCTGCGAAAAACAAACCAAATCTCTGGATAGCCTTCTGGCCATAGAACAAGGCCGCCGCATTCAACTGCAGAAAGACAACGACAAGCTGAAAACAGATATTGCAGCGGTAAAAGCAGAGAATGAACTGAACAAGAAAAAAGTATCCGAATTACAGGCTGAACTGGCGAAAGTGAAGGCCGACTGTGCATCAGGTAAAGCTTGTTGTGATAAAATTCCGGTGCTCGAAAGTCAGATTGCTGCAGAACAGGCTAAGTCTAAAAAGTTGCAGGTGCAGGTGGATACCCTGAACCGCAGGATGGATATTCTGGCTGCCCGCAACAAAGTGCTTGAATCGCAGAAGAAGGGTGTGAACTGCGACAGTATTGCTGCGGTTGCTGCCGGATTCAAAAAACAGCTGGACGAGTTGCGCAAGGAGTACGAATTCGAATTTGCCAAAAACAAAGAACTGGAAGCCAAATTGAAAAATTGCGGCAATGCCGATGAATTGGCTAAAGTAAAAGCGGATCTGGAAACCCAGAAAACCAAAAATGCTGAACTTGATGCCAAAGTGAAAGCGCTGGAAAAAGACAAAGTGAACCTGACTACCCAACTGGATGTGGCCAAAGACACCATTGCGGCGCTGAATCTGCGGTTGAAAAACTGCAAAGGGTCGGATTGCAAAACCTGCGAAGAGGAACGGGATGAATGGAAATCCAAATACGAAGCACAGGTGAATGCCTACAACGCAGTGATGGCAGAGTACCAGCAGTGCAACAAAGATCTGGCTAACCTGAAAGCGAAAGTATCCAGCCTGGAAAACCAGTTGAAAACCTGCCAGGAAAGCAATACCGGTGGTGGAGACAACAAGTTTACCGACAGTTTGCAAAAAGTGATTAAAACCCTGAAGTCTACCATCGCGCAGTTGAATGCAGAAGTGGCGGCAAGACAGAAATCGCTGGATGAACTGCAGGACGCCTATGATACCCAAACCAAAGAAAACGGAACCCTGAAAACCCAGATTGCTGCCAGGCAGTCGGAAATCGAAGGCCTGAAAGCTCAGGTGGCGGATTTGCAGGATAAACTGAAGAAATGCCAGGATGGCAATACCGGAGGCATGCTCAACCCGAATCCGGATTCCGGGCGATAAAGAAATGAGTCACAGGCATAAGTTATTGTGCCATTCATACGAAGAAAGCCGGGTTAAACCGGCTTTCTTCGTTTCAGGAGCAATTAATTAATATTTTAAATAGATGATTGTCAATAAGTTGATTATATAATAAACCTCAATTGCAGTTCTTCGTAAGTTATTTTATTTTTACAGACCTCGCAAATCAGACATCGCAGAGATTTATTCCAGTCAAACAGTCTTAATGTGACTTTCAAGATGCTTCTGAGAATCTTTTTACAGCAGTGATGTGACTTATGTAATTATTAAAATCACCGAACAATGAAACTTCAGGTATTTATTAACTTGTTTTTCTCATTTTTTTGATTTTTATTTGTCTAAACCCACAAGAGGTCAAAAGGCATGAAAAACAGCATCAAATCAAATTGCAAAATTTCTCATTTTGCGGTCCTCTTCGGCATAGCATTTGCTGGGGGGGGGTATTCTCAGGGAATTCAATTACAGATAAAGCACTCTGTTAAATTACCGAACCAATACCATCGTTGGTTTGAGGATACTGCAAAATTGGGTTTTTCTGTAAAAAACAATTCAATAAGTGCCTTCACTGGTACCTGGTATTTCAGGGTGAGTAAAACAGAAAGCACCGATCCCCTTTTTGCCAATAATCTTCCTGAAGACACGGTGCGGATTACGGCAAATTCTTACAAAAGATTTTATTTGCCCGATATAACTTCTTATGCCAATGTTATGCTGGACAGTTGGTTCTATCATTATGCCAAAAACAAGAATGAATTTCCGCCGGGTCAATTTAAATTCTATATTTCAATGAATGAACTCAGTGGAGCTTTAAAATGTGCTGATAGTTTTACATTCTGGATGGATAGCATTTCCAATCCCGTAAATTATTATCCATTGTGCGCCACAACTTTGCATGTAAATCAGACCCCCAGACTACATTTTGGATATGGTAATGCAGATAAAGAGCAATATTCCGGACTGAAATATATAATTAACCTCTGGCAAAGGGACAGTGCCGGGTCCGATAAGGCATTTCAGGACAGTATTCCTTTCTTTACTGACACAAGTTACCACGCTTATCACTATAAAATACCTCAGGGTAAAGTGAATTTTTCCCCCGGTAAATACTACTACTGGCAAGTGGAATGTCGGTCCCAAACTTGGGACAAAGTTGGTATAAATGATGGGCGTAGTGATTTGTTTTTCTTTACCGTTTCTGATGATTCTTTTTATTTAACCCATGGGTTTTATGCTGACTCTGCCTATGAATGGGCAGACAATGACCTGATGGGAACACCCAGTCCCCCGGATCCTGATTATTGCAGGGTATTTACCGGGTTTGAAAATGGAGACTTGAAGGCGAATGCATGGCTTGGTTTTAAAGGTGAAATTACGTCATCCGCTAGAAGAAATGGTGAAATCTATTCTCCCAATGCTAACCCTCTTTATGATTATTTGAATATTTTCAATTCAGGCAATAGCACAGATTTGGGGTCAAATGCACCACCGAATGATGGCAGGTTTGGAAATGGCTGTGCACAGCTGGGTTCTTTGAGTTCAGGAATGAACAAGAACAGCGTGAGTATGCGCAAAACCTGGACCGTGAGCAACAATACACAATATGTAAAGATCTGGTACGCCTTAGTAAGCGAAGGTCCCAATGACCACAGCGCACTGCAGGAGGAATACTGGAAAAAGAACTTTTTTCAGGTAAAGGTGTATAATGGCACTGCTGCAAATAAGAATGACGCGATTGGAGAGCCATTGATTAACCACAGTGGACTATCTGATCGCGAATCCGATTGCCCAGATTATTTAGGTACTGGTAACAGCCAGCGCAAGCGCATTCTTTGGAAATGCAGAACCCTGGACCTGAGTGCGTATAAAAACAAAACGGTTACCATGGATATTCTGGTTGCATCCTGTATGCCTTCACTTACAGGTGGCGGAAATCACAAAACCATGGCCTGGGTAGATTTTTGTGTGACCAATGGCACAGACCCGCGTATTTCTACCAGTAAAACTAAATATTGCAAAAACGAAGATATCATTGTTAATTCAGGTAACTCTCAGTATTTTAAAGATTACCGTTGGGAAATATGGCAATTGGACACTACCGGAACCCTGCCAGAAAGACTATTATATAATCAGGATGGAATCTGTTATGCAGCGCCAGGAAACCCGAATATAAAAACCTGTTTAAACAACAATGGATTTTTCTCCAGGTGCGGAGACCGCTACCGTATAATATTATTGACAAAAAATGACTGCTGTGACTGGGATACTGCTTTCAAAGACATTTCCATAACCTGCCCGCCCAAAGTAAACAGCGGACCTTATTGCTGTCCTAACTGGAATTGCAGCATCCAGTTAGGTCAACCCACAAAAGCAGGTTTCACTTATACCTGGCGGGGTGCCGGCACCTCTGCTGCCTGCCTGTCAGCCATAAATATTGCACAACCGGTATTCAGCTGTGGCAGCTTCAATCCCAATTGTACGATTTTGAACGGGCCACTGACTTATTGGGTTCATGTAACGGATTCCAGCAATTGCACAGATTCTCAGGCCGTGGTTATCAGCAGCCAGCCCGCAAATGGAAATATTACGGTGGATACAACAAAATGTAACATAACACTTTGCGGGTCTGCTGTTGCCAATGTAAGTGCTGCATTAACCTATAAATGGCACCGGATGGGCACTAATGCCCTTACTGTAAGTACCCGCTGTTATGAATACCGTCCGCTTAAAAAGGATACCTGGATGCTTGTGGTGTCGAACGGATGCGGCAATGATACCGTTACCACAATCATAGACAAACTGGACCGCATGTGGGGACCTATTGATAGTCTGAAAATGCCGGTAAGTCTTTGCGATATGGGAAACAATGATTGGGTGGTCAATTATCTGAATACGTCTGACCCCAATAGCAGATACAATATCAATGAATATATGATATCTTCCTTTACCCGCTGGGGTGGATCCAATGGGACACGTATGCCACTGGCTTATGGCTTCAGCAATACAGGATTTGCACAAGGAGAGATAAAAATCCCGAAAGAAAAATTACTCAGTAATATTGCCAGTGGACAGGCCAATCTCATACAACTCCAAATGAAAAATTGCGATTCGGTATTTGACAAACTGTACATCTCAAATACACCATTTCATGTTACATTTACAAAGCCAGAGAATTGCCTGGTGTGTATAGGTCAGCAGAAGGTGAAATTTATACGGGCCTGGTATGAAAATCACAGCCAGGGAAACCAGAATACCTGTTACAATTTACAATCCGGGGGCAATTATTGCACGCCCTCTCATTGGAGCCATGCATCGGTATGTACCAGCGCAGACAAGAATTCCAGAATTCACGGTGCCCTTTTACAAAAGAACTGCATTTGCAGCCACAAGGTATGGTCCTGGATGTATCAGGCCAATTGCAATCCTGCGAATTATAAAAGTGCTGCGTCGGTAAACATTTCCAGAAACGGGAATAATCCCGGAGAAATGCTCATTTATTTTGAAAAATAAGAGCCATTTATTATACTATGTTGCCACCATGATTGGCGGCATTGTCTATATGCAAAAAGCAACCGCACAGCCCCTGCGTACATGGTGGAGTGGCGACTATAAATGCATTGTGCATGATACAGGGCTTGAACTGCGCAACTGGAAGCTCAAATATCCACCAGATATTAATCTGGGATCGGAGTCAACTGCTTCATACTTTGATAATGCTGACTCATTAAGATACTTTTACCCCAGTGGTGGGGTATTGTACAAGCGCAGCGACAGTCCAATTTTTACACCGGCAAGGGGTGGAAACGGCAGTTGCTATCAGGCTTCAATTTGTTATCATGACACAGCAACAGATACAATATATTTTTTAGGGAAATCAATGAGTACCAATTCAGATTGGTCGTTCACATTGAATATAGTTAAAGTTCATCCAAATAGGGTGGATTTTAATGTTTATCCTTCAATAATTCAGGATAGCTTGGATGAAAGCATGACTGCTATGAAGTTTGCCAACGGCAAAATATGGGCAATATTTAGAAAAGTAGATTCTGACCTATGGCATGCAGTAGAGTTAAGATCATTGAAGTCAGTAACGTCAAATTTAAAGCATACTAAAGAGTATCAAAATGGCGCATCAGGTTTGCATTTTCATCCATTGGGAAAATTCTTTTTTTATTGTACATTTGATATCAATGGAAGACCTGACTTAAATAATAAAATATTATGCATGAATTTTAATTCAGAAACGGGTAATATTGGATTTAGAAAACTTGTTCAATTAAATCACCCCAGAACAATATCGATGTGTTTTGATAGTACGGGTAATTTGGTTTATTTTTATTTTTATGGAGGCGGCACTGGTGCATCATGGGATTCAATAAAACAAATCAGTGTATTAAGTCTCCTATCTGGCTTGGCAAGCAGTACATTTTCAACAAAATGTATCCCTTCTGATGTAAACGTATACCCTCCACCGAAATTTGTATACGGTAATAATGATAAAATATACATAAATATAAGAAACGTTGGATACACGGTTATTGAAAAACCATCGTTAACTGGCTCAGATTGCGATTTACGAATGAAAAGACTGCCGGATACAATAAGTCAAAATTTTTACGGCTGGCCGGATGTGGTTATGGAGCAGAGGATAAATAGTACCGATACCTTCAGTTTTTTTTCTCTCCCATATCCGCTGAACCTGGAAGTTTACATACCCACCGCATTTACTCCCAATGGAGACTTTGTGAATGACGGATTCTTTTTTTCGTACAACGAGCAAATTCAGCTCAGGGATTTTCGCATTCGCATATTCAGCCGTTGGGGTGTGGAAGTTTTTTCATCCCAGGATTCCCGCTTTGCATGGGATGGTAATTTTCGCGGAAAGTCTGTCCCGGATGGAACTTATTATTATGTTGCCCAATATACACATGGAATCACCGGAAAAGCGGAAAACCGGCGGGGGCCTGTGGTATTATTCCGGTAAACTTACTGTATTCCCATACTCTGCAAAAAAGCATTCCATTCTGCCAGAGAATTCAGCCTTGCCGCTGTATGTGTGATTTTTAAGGTTTGCAACCGCGAATTTTGGGTGCTGCGCGGCAGGTAGGAATTATAGCTTGCATACCAACTGCCGTTTGGCGCCTGAAACAATGCTACATAGGTTTCACCCTGGCCAAGGGCTATATTCTGGGCCGTACCGGATTGCACAGTCATCGTTGTTCTGTGCTTCGGATAGAGCAGGAGTCCTTTTACAGAGACCTCGCCCACTGTGGGCATTTCCACCTGAGAAATAACCGGGTTTTTAAGGTGCAGGAGTCCGCCACAGGCAAAATATCCACCATGCGTCAGAAGAAAGGCACTCTCTTTGTTTCGATGCAGATTTTCGCTGCCTGCTACTACACGTTCGGTGCGCCGGGTATATCCAAATGCACGCAGTATGGGATTTTTTACATCTACATACCTTTCAGAAACCAGTTTATTGCCTGCTTTTTCATCGGTACCGGGTATTTGTATCCAATGTCCGGTTTCGTTTTCCAGTACAAAAGGGGCTGCTTTTTTATGGGTATGGATGGGTTTGTACTGAAGGCTCAACGGACTGGCAGGTGTTGTATGCAGGGCAGTTCCGTTTTGCTCAATTCTTACCTCAAATGAGCCATTGTTTTCCAATAAGTATTCATTGCCTGCACTGTCAGTAACTGATGGCAGTGACAAGGCTATTTGCGCGCCAATACTGCGGATATCGCGGTACAGAAACAGAACTTTTCCTGATGCATCCGAATTCCCGGGCAGTTTTAAAGAACCGGGTTCTACAGATACATAGCTTCCATTCCTCAGGCTGCCTTCATATCCTGCCTCTGCAAGAAAAACAATGGTGTCATAGGGCACAGGGTCTGCCCGGTAAATGCGGTCCTGGGTTTTTGCCGGCAAACTGAATGATTCCCGCCTGATTTCAGTTTCAGACAGGGATTGTTCCAGCACCGGAATCGGGTCTTTGCTTTCCATTGGCACAGACTCCATTGCCGGATAAGCTGCGGAATGGCCAGGTGCAGGATTTTCTTTTTGTTGCGCCATTCCATTTGATTGGATTGAAGAAGGGATTTGGGTATTACTTGCAACAGATACCGCATTGCTGGTCACAGTATTTTTATCTGTAAAGGCCTGACGGAGCAGTAACACAGCGCCAATAACCGCTATCCCCAGCAGCGGATATTGCATATTCCCCCACAGAGAATTCCCTTGCCCACGGGCCCTTTTCAGCACCTTTTTAAAATCGGGTGCAGGGGGCGCTGGTCTGGGAGCAGGGTCTATATCAAAGTCGTATTTTGTCATCATTTATTTTCTCAGCAACTGTTTTCGTAATTTTTCAATCGTTCTGTGTATTCGCACCCGCAGGGTACTCTCGTTGATTCCAACGATTTGTGCCAATTCGGCGTAGCTTCTTTTTTCAAAATACCGCATCACGATCAATTCCATTTCTTCCGGCTCCAGAGCCTCCAGCGTCTTCAGCACCCGTTTTGATTCATTGTTCTCTTCTGCTGTATCTTCCAGTTCGGTGGCTATTTCCAGCAGCCCTTCGGATTGCACCCACACTTTCCGGTTTTTCTGTTGTTGGCGATAGTAATTTCCCACCTCACTCCAGGCGATACGGAAAAGCCAGTTGCCAAATGGCAAACCCTGAGCCTTGTACTTTGGCAGATTTTTCATTGCTTTTTCAAATACAATGCTGGTTATATCGCCACAGTCGTCGGTGTTGGCAATTCTTCGCTGCACAAATTCATAGATTCTGGAATAGTAGCGGTAATACAGCGGCTCAAATGCCTCAAGTTGCTCCATAGCCCGCTGGATTTCTGTCCATTCGGCATTTTCAGCCCTGTCTTTGGCTGGTAAAGAATATGAATCTGATATGGAAAGGTGGGTTTCCAATTCTGCTGTAGCTAAATAACGCAGAATCTTCGGAATGTTTCCTTTTGGAGAAAAAAAAAATCAGAATTCCAGATGCAATCGCAGGTTTAGCCGCCGCCCGGTAAGGAATTCGGGAACGCCATAGGTGCGGTTGCTGAAATCCTTTACCCAGCTGTATGAAATGACATTGTTAATGGCAAGCGCATTGAATACATCCAGACTGATCCATGCATCTTTTACCGATTTAATGACTGGCAATTTGCTATGGTTTTTTTCTGCCGCATTCCTGAGGACATAACTAAAACCCATATCCAGCCTGCGGTATGGCGGAATAGCACCCGGAGTAGATGAGTACCGGGCCATTCCACCCAGATAATAGGGGATACCCGTACCTATCATCAGGTTCAGATTGATTCTGAACCGCGGATTGCGTGGCAACTGATCCTGAAACATGGCGGAAAAATTGACACGCCGGTCTGTGGGTCTTCTCAGCCAGTCACTTTGCGCAATTTGCCCCTGTTCGTTTGTGTAAGTGATGCGTTCTTTGCTCTGCAGCACACTCAGGGTAAACCAGCTTTCTAGGTTGTTTACAAACTTGCCATTGATGCGGTTGTCTATTCCCCAGGCATAGCCCTCGCTGTTATTTGCTGCATAATACCGTATTCTTATATTGTCATACAAATAGGGCACAAGCTCCCGCATTTGTTTGTAATAGGCTTCTGAAGTGTATTTGAACCGTTTTTTCCAGAGGTAGAAATAACGGTCCATGCCAGCAAGCAGATGATAGGCCTGCTGTGCTTTCAGATTTTTGTTCAACGTTCCGTCAAATCCGCGCAGCTCCCTGTAATAACCAGGCTGGAAATAGGCACCGGCGCTGAACTTGAGAACCATATCATTGCGCTTTAAACTGTCTGGCAGGTGCAAATTTTTCATTTTATTGGGCTCCCAACTCAGATTGAATCTCGGGGTCACAAACCCTTGACCGTTCACCTGCCACCAATTGAACCGGATTCCGGCACCCAACCACAATTTTCCCTCTTTATCCAGCCGGCGACGTTCCTGCAAAAATCCCTGCACACGGAAACTCTGCAATTCATTGCGTGCGAAAACACCGTCATCCAGCATTATGCTGTCGCGGGCAAATCCAAAAGTGGGCCGGTTGTAATCCGCACTGTCGCTGTATCTCCATTCTTTGTACTTGTCGTACACCATTTCCCGGTTTACCCGTATGCCATATTTAATCACCCTTCGGTCTCCTGGTTTTCGAAAAGTGCCGATTTGAGAAACATTGAGTATGGTACTCTGCATCACATTCCTTCCATGATCCAGATAATACCCGTAACCGAGGGTGTTCAGCGGTTTGCCCACATTTTTGCTTCCCAGGTCTTTATCAAGCAGGCGCAATTCATAAGCACCTTCCACATCAAACAATTCCTGCTCGTTTGTACCGGTGGCGCTGATGATGAGTTTGAGTTCTTTCCGGCTGTTTATGGCATGTTTAATCGTCAATGCTGCCATGCCATAATCGTAACGCATATTTTCAGCGCCAGCCATATATACATACAATTGGTAGGCTTCTGTAGCTGTGCCGAAGGAGGTGGAACGACTTGTAGGCAGCAGGCTGTAGCGGTTCAGTGCCATGTTCCCCAGAAAGTCAATTTGCCACCGTGCTTTTGGTTTCCAACTTATCAGGGCCTGGGCATCTGCAAAATTCATGCTGTACGCGCCACCAATATCCAGCGACCGGGTTACCAGCGTATTCGAATAATGGCGAACACTTCCGATGGCACTCAGTTTTTTACTGCGTCCATGCAGGGTAATGGTGTTCAGCATGGTTCCGGTGGTAATTTCCACACCTGCAACTTCCGGATTCACGTATTCCACATCCAGCACACTGCTCATTTTGTCTCCATACTGGGCTTCAAATCCTCCTGCACTGAATTTCAGGGATTTTACCATGCCCGCGTTTATAAAACTCAGGCCCTCCTGTTGGCCGCTGCTGATCAGTTGTGGCCGGTATATTTCTATGTCGTTTACATAAACAAGGTTTTCATCGAAATTTCCTCCGCGCACATTGTATTGGGTAGACAATTCGTTGCCACTGCTTACACCGCCCAGTGTTTTGATTAAATTGCTGATTGCGTCTCCCGGTCCCGGTGTCAATTGCAATCCCCTTGGCTGTATCTCTTCAGAAAACGGAGGTTTGGTTCCCACACCAGTTACCCATACTTCCGGTAAAATCTCCATTCCGTCTCCGGCAATGATGGTGCTCTTCAATCCCGGTACACCGGTGGTGAAATCCAGACGGTAACCGAATATTTTCTGATTACCCTGATAGCCAAAAAAACTGAATTTATCCGTTCGGGGAATGGCTATGCTGAATCGTCCGGTACTGTCTGTGATATCCAGGTTTTCTCCCCCCGGCTGCTCGCGTATGTCAATACCTGCCAGCGGTTTCCGGTTTGCATCCAGCAGGGTTCCTTCAAATACATATTGCGCACCCAGGAACTGGCAGGCTCCAAGAAAAAAACAGACAAAAAGCAGGCGCAAATTCAAGTGAATAAAAGAAAAACGAAATTTCAGACAGAAACGTTTACAGTTTCTATGCTATTTCTCAGGTCTGTAATCATAGCCGACGGGTTGGCAGCACTGAATACCGTATTGCCCGCTACCAAAACATCTGCCCCGCAGGCTGCAAGTCTGGCAGCATTGTCCATGGCCACACCACCATCTACTTCAATCACTGCCTGGCTGTTTTTTTGCAATATCAGATTCTTAACATCACTGATTTTCTGATAGGTGTTTTCAATAAACTTCTGACCTCCAAAACCGGGATTCACACTCATCACCAGCACCAGATCACAATCAGCTATGATGTCTTGCAGCAATGCTGCCGGGGTATGCGGATTCAGTGCCACACCTGCCTTCATGCCCTGTTTCCTGATTTCAGCCAGGGTGCGGTGCAGGTGGGTGCAGGCTTCGTAGTGCACCGTGAGTACATGGGCGCCGTGCTCGGCAAACCTTTGTATATATCTGTCGGGGTCAACAATCATCAGGTGCACATCCAGCGGTTTGGTTGCCTGTTCTTTCAACACCTTCATCACCGGAAACCCAAAGGACATGTTGGGAACAAAAACACCGTCCATGATGTCCACATGAAACCAGCCAGCCTGGCTGTTGTTGATCATTTCAATATCGCGCTGCAGGTTGCCGAAATCGGCAGACAATACGCTGGGAGCAATGATGGCAGACATAGGGCAAAGTTAGGAATTATATACTAAGCGATGGACAGGAGGATTGGGAAAAATGCCTTAGGACCCGAAATTGCAAAAAGAATGGAAAAGGCTTTAAGAAATTCAGATTCCCTACTGTTGCAATCTTGTGATGCTTGCGTGCATGGCAAATGTTACCTGAGACTTTCCTGCCGGCTGTTTATTCTGGTTGAAATAGAAGAATCCCATTTCTTCCGGGCTGAACAACATTGCCATTTTTTCAGGGAAATTCCCGGAGGATTGTGCAGTCAGGATTCAAGTTTTAAGAACAATGTAATGCACTCTGTGGCTTCTCTTACATCGTGCACCCTCAGAATGGAAGCTTTTTTCATCAGGGCTGCCATATGCAGGGCGGTGGTGCCGTTCAGTGCATGATTTGCATCCACACCCAGTACTTTCTGTATCATCCCTTTTCGGGAAACTCCCACCAGCACAGGGCGGTCAAACAGTTGAAACGTTTCCAGGTTTTGAAACAGGGTATAATTGTGTTCAAGGCTTTTGCCAAATCCGAATCCGGGATCCAGTACCCAATCGTATATGCCCATTGATTCCAGCTGAATTTTCTTTTCCCTGAAGTAGGAGAGTACCTCCAGTGTAACATCTTTATATTCCGGATTCTGTTGCATTGTCTCCGGCTTGCCTTGTTTGTGCATGGCGATGAAGGGTACCTGTTCCCTTGCAACCAATGGCAACATTTCCGGATCATCGTCTCCTGCCGAGATATCATTGATGATGTCTGCTCCCAGCCGGATGGCCTGTTCCGCAACAGCAGCATGGTAGGTGTCCACACTCAGCCAGGCATCAGGAAATGCTGCCCGCACTGCTTCTGTCGCCGGCCATACCCTTTCTCCCTCCTGATCCGCACATATCCTTTCAGAACCGGGTCTGCTGCTTTGTCCGCCGAGATCTAGAATGGTGGCTCCCTGTTCAAGCATTTGCCCTGCCATTTCTACGACCTGATCTGTTGCGGCCCGGCTCTGTTTATAAAACGAGTCTGGTGTCAGGTTCAGAATCCCCATCACTTTGGGTTTGTCCAGCACCAGCAGCCTCCCCCTGGATTGTAGTGTATACATTTTCAGATTGCAAATAACAGCTGCAAAGTGCATACAAAAAAAAGGAGCTGTAAGGCTCCTTTTTTTATCAATCTGTCAGTTCTTAACTGTGGATTTTTATTTCACACTTTCATCCGGATTGCCCACCATACTGCCCGGTACAACCCATGCATCAAATTGCTCTGCGGTAAGTAAACCCAGTTTAATGGCTGTTTCCTTCAGGGTGCTGTTTTCCTTGTGGGCTGTTTTGGCAATCTTCGCGGCGTTCTCATATCCAATGTGGGTATTCAGCGCAGTTACCAGCATCAGACTCTGGTCTACCAGTTTTTGTATATTGCCTTCATTGGCTTCGATTCCCTGCGCGCAGTTGATATCAAAACTCAGGCAGGCCTGGCCCAACAATCGGGCACTTTGAAGCAGGTTTGCAGCTATTACAGGTTTGTACACATTCAGTTCAAAATGTCCTTGTGATCCGGCAAAAGACACAGCCACATCATTCCCCATGACCTGGGCACAAACCATGGTAAGTGCTTCGGGTTGGGTAGGATTCACTTTGCCGGGCATAATGGATGAGCCGGGCTCATTTTCCGGAATGTAAATTTCACCTATGCCACTGCGCGGACCGCTGCTGAGCATGCGGATGTCGTTTGCGATTTTAAAACAGCTCACTGCACAACGTTTGATGGCTCCGTGCAATTCTACCATGGCGTCGTGTGCTGCCAGGGCCTCAAATTTGTTATTGGCTGTAACCAGCGGAAGCCCGGTTTCTTCTGCGATGAGCTTTGCCACCAGTTCGCTGTATCCTTTGGGGGTATTCAGTCCGGTGCCCACCGCCGTACCGCCCAGGGCAAGCTCTCGCGCAGGTTCCATGGCGCGGTTCAGTGCAGCTATTCCATTTTCAAGTTGGGCTACATACCCGCTGAACTCTTGTCCCAGGGTAAGGGGAGTGGCATCCATAAAATGGGTGCGGCCTATTTTAACAATATTTTTAAATTCCCTGGCTTTGTGCTTCAGTGTGGTTTTCAGTGCCTGCAGGCCGGGAAGGGTATAATCCACAACCTGCTGAAAAACGGCAATACTCATAGCTGTGGGGAATGTGTCATTGCTGCTCTGGCTTTTATTCACATCGTCGTTGGGGTGCAGCACTTTGTTCGCATCCGTAAGACTTCCGCCGTTCAGCACATGTGCACGGTTGGCAATTACCTCATTTACATTCATATTGCTTTGTGTGCCGCTTCCTGTTTGCCAGATCACCAGCGGGAATTCCTTGTCGAGTCTGCCCTCAATGATTTCGTCACACACCTGCACAATCATGTCTTTTTTTTCTGCAGACAGCACACCCAACTGATGGTTTGCCATTGCAGCGCATTTTTTCAATACGCCAAAAGCACGTATGATTTCTACAGGCATGCTGCCTTCAGGACCAATGCGGAAGTTGTTTCTGCTCCGTTCGGTCTGAGCTCCCCAGTAACGGTCGGCGGGCACTTTTACCTCGCCCATGGTATCGTGTTCTATGCGGTAGTCTGCCATAATATGGGGCGAAATTACAGGATATCGGCCGATTACCGAAGCCTGCTTTCGGTGGGTTTTCGGAAAAGAACTATCCTTGCAATGTGAAAAAGCCTCTTCACAAATATTTCATTGCATTTGGAGTACTGCTTTTGTTGGTTTTTATTCTTCGGATAGCCGGTGTGTGGAATCTGTACCGTATCCCTACACCCGGAAATGAACCGAATCTGCATCCAGGCGATTATTTGATTTGTGCCGGGTGGCTTTCTCCGCAAAGGGGAAAATACCTGATATTTTATCGTCCGGTACAAGCAGGTGATGAAGCAGTTGGCCGGGAAGTGTATATACAGCGATTGGTGGGTTTGCCCGGAGATGAAGTGGAGATAAAGAATGGGAACCTGTTTATCAATGGCCATTCTGAAATGCGCAACTACCGGCTGAACAGGGCCTTTGTTATTGCAGATTCGGTTGTACAGAAACACAGCGGGTTGCTGCGTTATAATCCGGAAGAAGAGTCAAACCCGCTTTATGACGGGCCTCATCCGTTGCCGGCGTTTAATGCTGCCGGACAAGCAACTGCTCCCAAAATGTATATGGTTCATCTGGATCCTGAAGGGGAAGTCTGCAGGAAATTAAACCTGAAACCCATGACTAAACCAGTGATTTCAGATGAAATGGTTTCTTCTTTCTGGAGGAAACCCTGGAACTCTATGCAGTTTGGTCCGGTGAAGGTGCCTCAGGGAAAATATTTCGTGCTGGGAGACAACCGGGATAATTCCCTTGATTCCCGTTTCTGGGGATTTGTGGATGCCGATGACGCAATCAGCAGACCCCTGAATGCAGATTAGAATGCCAGCCCGAATCTGAAATCTCCTCTGATGCTGGGATACAGTTTGCCAGCAGTCCAGTCTTTTTCCTGCAGGTACGGACTGTCGAAGACCGTGTTGGAAAAACCGTAGGGTTCTGAACTCCCCGTTCTTTTTTCATTAAATGCCAGATTTTTCATTCGCACTCCTGCCTGAAAATTCATGTCCAGAAAAAGACCTTTTTTCATCATCAGCATAAAACCCACAGTTGCGCGGATATTCGCAAACCTGCATTTGCCGGATAAATCCTGATTGTACGCGGCCCCTCCGGAAGGTTCGCGAATGAGATATCCGGTGGTTGCCAAATTCCAGGCCGAACGCGAAACATATCCACCGATATAGGGGGCCGCAACCGTGCCTTCTGCCATCATAGCTTTGCCTTGTCCGCCAGTAATCAGGGCGGAAAACCCATACCCCCACTCGTTTCCTCCACTTGTTTTCAGAGCAATTTCTTTTCCCTTACCATCGTTCAATCCTGAATTTACTGCGACCAGATCATAAAAAGTACCCGTAGTCTGGGGTGTAAAATGGCAGTACCTGACCATATGCATGATCGTCTGTGTACGCAGGTATACTGCCACCGGAAAGCTTTTTAAAAGAATGGGGTTGAAAAGATTTGTAGCTATCGCATACCTCGGCAGTTCACCCGCTGATACACTTTGATTGACATTTATGGTTAAAAAAAACCATAAAATCAGATATCTGATATTGACAAACATTGGAGCAAATCTACCCTAAGCATTTTAAAATTCAAATCACACGACATTGAAATGGTTCTGCCCAAATGGCATATCTGTTTATAAGAAAGTTCTTCTTTTTTCAGCGGAACAAAATCCGCCCCTCAGTGATTCAGGTTACATAATTGTATAAAAAAAATACAGGTGGAATTGAATGGAATTTCAACAAAAAAAAAGTATTTATAATCAATACAAATAAGCTGTTTTGTAAAGGTTCAGCAGCGAGGGCGGACTCTTTCTCGCATTTATAAGTAATTATATATTAATTATATAGATTGTATTCATATCTGTATTTTGACTTCTAACACCACAATGTATGACAATTGTCAGTATTCGCCGATTTATCTCAAATCAACTTTGTAAGGCCAAAAGGCAAATACCTAAACTAAATCCAAATGAAAACGAAATTTTTACAACTGCTCCTGCCGTTTCTATTCTTAACGGTGGTAAAATTGAATGCGCAAAAGGTCTGCACAGACTGGAATGCGTATGTCGAATCCAAGAACACCGGAGGAACCGGTTATGTAACACTTACAAACGGGTATGAGGAACGCGCTTCTCAGACCTATCATTACTCAGGACCGGGTAGGGTAGGACGTGTACGCGTTTATGGAAACAACACAGGAATCGTGGGTGTTCCCATCCGCATTTCCGTGTTTAATGTAGACAGCAAGGGCCGTCCCACATCTACACTCGCATATGTAGACGATTTCTGGTGGAATTTCCTGTACAATACCGGATCGGGTGGCCCTGGCTATATTGAAGTGGCTTTCAGTGGCGGTGTAACCGTAAGTGCTGATTTCGCAATTGGCGTTTCGTTGCGCACAGGAGCTGGCGCCTTTCAGGTGAAATACACAGGCAACGGAGAAGGCCGCGGTGCCGATTTGGCTTCTTTAGCCGGTACTTCTACCGGAGGCAACTGGGCAAGTGCCATGAGTAGTTTTTCCAAAGACGGAGATTTCTATCTCATTCCCCGCATGTCGCACGATGTTACCTCAAAATTCTCGGTTAGCACACAATGTGCAACTACAAGCACTACGGTTTCATTTACAAATGGTTCTGACTTTACCATGGACAGCATGTTCAATACCATAGGATGGTATAAATATGCCGGTTCCAATAAATATTATACCTGGGATTTTGGTGATGGATCGGCTGTATCTAATGCTGCGAGTCCTACACATACCTACACTTCCGCAGGTGCTTACACAGCAAAGCTTATCTGCACCGTGCACGGTTGGAACACCGTGACCAGAGATACCTGGTCAGTTAAAATTTCTGTAGGTCTGGCTGCATCCACCACCGGTCTTACCAATGTGTCCTGCAATGGTCTTACCAATGGCAGCATCTCAGCCGTTGGTTCCGGAGGTGCTACTCCTTATTCATACAGTCTCGACGGCGTAACATACCAGTCAGGTGCTGCCTTCTCAAACCTTAAAGCCGGCAATTACACCGTATATGTAAAAGATGCATTGGGTTGCATTGCCACCAACACATTTACCATTACACAACCTACTCCCGTGGCCTTCACAAGTGTAGCAAGCAGCAATGCTGCCTGCGGCGCTTCCGATGGTTCAATTCTGGCTGCAGCAGGCGGAGGAGCCGGTTCGATTACTTACCGTTTGGGTACCGGTTCATACCAGTCCAGCGGCTCATTTACCGGACTTGCTGCCGGTGCATATGTGGTAACTGCCAAGGATGCCAATGGTTGCCTTGCCATGACCAATGTAAATGTAAACAACAGCAGTTCTCCCGTGCTTACAGTTGCCAGTTTCACAAATGTGAGTTGTTTTGGCGGTAACGACGGCAGCATTTCACTCACCGCCAGCGGCGGCACCGGAGCACATCAGTTCAGTATCAATGGTGGCACATCCTTCCAGTCCAGCGGTGCGTTCGCCAACCTGGCCGCAGGCACATACGAAGCACTCGTGAAAGACGCTGCGGGTTGCACTAGTGGAAAAACCATCGAGATCAAACAACCCGGTAAAATATCCTTTGCCAACAGCACAAATGCAGTCAATTGTTTCAACGGATCTGACGGTGAAATTCACTTCCTCAATACCATTGGTGGTATCGGCAAATTTGCCTACAGCGTAAACGGTACCAATTTCCAGTCTTCACCCGATTTCACTGGCCTGAAAGCCGGAACCTATACCGTATATGTGAAAGATATTGCCAATTGTCAGGCTTCATCCAGTGTTTCTGTGATTCAACCCGCAGATATTGTGACCAACCTGACCATCACAAACGCACAGTGCAACAAATCCACCAGCGGCAGTATCCTTGCTGTTGCAACCGGTGGAACCCCTTCTTATGCCTATAGCCTGAATGGTGGTGATTATCAGCCTACCGGACAGTTTTCCGACCTGGCAGCCGGAAACTACAAAGTGATGGTTTATGACAACCATGGCTGCACAGACACTGCTTCTGCAACCATCACTGAGCCTTCTGCGATTACTGCAACCAGCAACACCACAAACTCTACCTGCAGCAATGCCAACGGAAGTCTGGGTGTAACTGCAAGCGGTGGTTCAGGTTCAGGTTATACCTATAGCATGGATGGTGTAAACTGGCAGGGTTCAGGCAATTTCAGCAACCTCACAGCAGGTACTTATTATGTCCTCATCCGCGACGGTGCAGGTTGCCAAACTGTGGTGGCTGTAGAAATCAAAGACAGCAACGGACCCAGCATCACCGGTATCAGCAGCACCAATGTGGCCTGCAACGGTGGCAACGATGGTTCTATCACAATCAACTCCACTTCGGGTGGTACCGGTACACTGCAGTATAGCCTGAACGGTACAAACTGGCAGACTTCAAATCAGTTTGCTGCTTTGAAAGCCGGCTCGTATGTGGTTATCGTAAAAGACGCAAATGGTTGCCGTGGAAATTCAGGTACCATTAACATTACCCAGCCAAATGCATTTACCATCACCAAAGATGTAACCAATGTAACCTGCAACGGTACCAACAATGGTTCGGTTACCATCAATGCAGTGGGTGGCGCAGGCACGATGGCTTATAGCATAGATGGAGGCACAACCTTCCAGTCAGACAAAACCTTTAATAACCTGTATGCCGGCAATTATTATGTAATCGTTCGCGATGCGGCAGGTTGCACTGGCAATATCAGTTTCTCTGTAACCGAGCCATCCAGAATCTCTACCATCCTGGGTGTGTTGGATGTGAGCTGCTACGGTCAGGGCAATGGTGCAATCACCATCAACGCTTCTGGAGGAACAGGCGCTTACCAGTACAGCATCAACGGTACATCCTGGCAGTCTGGTAAATCGTTCACAAACCTTGCTGGTGCTACCTACACCATTTATGTAAAAGATGCCAACAATTGCATCGTATCCCAAAAAGTAACTGTAAACGAACCCCAGGAACTGGGAATCAACGGTATCGTGAGCAATGTATCCTGCGCCGGTGGCAACAACGGTGTGATTGACCTCACCATTGCCGGTGGCGTAAGGCCTTATCAGTTTGCATGGAGCAATGGTGCAACCACTGAAGACAACTTCAACCTGAAAGCCGGTAGCTACTCTGTAACTGTAACTGATGCAAATGGTTGCAAGGGCACAGAAAACTATACACTTACCCAGCCTGCAAATCCCATTGTGGTGAATGGCGTGGTGACCAACACAAGCGGAAGCACTGGTGCCATCGACCTGACAGTAACCGGCGGTGTAACTCCCTACCAGTTCAGCTGGAGCAACGGAGACATTACCGAAGACTTGTCAAACCTCACTCCGGGTGTATACACTGTCATCATTACAGATGCCAACAAGTGTGTAACTTCTACTCAGTTTACCGTGAGCAATTCTACCGGTGTAGCAGACATTGCTGCCCTGAACAGCACATTGAAACTTTATCCCAACCCTGCCAATGACAAAGCCGTGGTAGAAGTTGCCGGATATGCCATCCGCAGAATTCAGGTAATGAATACCACCGGCCGCGTTGTTTACACAGCAACTCCGGATCGTGCGGTAGCTGAGCTCAATACCACCCTGTTTGCCGAAGGTACCTACTTCGTGCAGGTAGAAGTGGAAGGAAGTGTCATTACCAGAAAACTGGTTGTGCTTAAGTAATTTTTTCAATCACTATACAAAAAGCCCCTGCAATCCTGCAGGGGCTTTTTGTTTGTAAAAACCATTCGTTGCTGTATGAGTGGTTTTGATTTATTGATAAACGACAGAAATGTAATTGTTTATGTGCACTGGTCACAGTATTTTTAGGTTTATCGTTGTACATTTGTTTCAACAGAAATTTGGCATGATAACTATTTGTACAGATTCAAAATAAATAAATCACGATGTCTGAAACTGATACTAAGAAATATGAATTGAACAACAATCCGGATTTGGCATGGGACGTTTTTGAAAATGCAATTGAAGGCATACTTATTGCCGATGCAAATGGAATCATTTTAAAAACCAACCGTGCTTTTGAAGAGATATTCGGATATTCAGACGATGAACTCAAAGGGAAATCAATGGATTCCGTAATCATCCACAATGTAATTGACGATTCTGAACCTCCGGCTAATCAGACTGATAAAAATGGGGGCCGTGAAATTGATTTGAAAAGAGAAAGGATAATAACGGTTGCAAAATCCGGAGAAAAAATAGCGGTAACCGGAAGATTGACATTTTCCGGCACCGGTGATTCATTCTCTACCGCTTTTATTCTGGAACCCTTGGATGGAAATAAATCCGGGTTTCAATACTATGCCGATAAGCTGGCCCGGTTAAATGCAGAACTGGGCAATAAGGTAAAACAGCGAACCCTTATGCTTGAAGAAACCATTCTGGAATTGAACAAGGCAAGAGAAGAACTCAAAGTGGCACTTGAAAAAGAAAAAGAATTGAATGATTTAAAGTCGAAATTCGTTTCTCTGGTTTCACATGAATTCCGCACTCCCATGGCCTCAGTCATGTCGTCGGTAGATTTGCTCGAATTGCTTAGCAAGCCTGAAAACAATCCCGGAATTAAGCTCTATTTGCAACGCATACGGGGATCTGTGCAAAATATGGTAGAAATTTTGGATGATCTCCTCACCATCAGCCATATTGAGAATGGCAAAGAATCCGTTCAAAAAGATGAATTTGAAATCAGTGAATTTTTTATAGAAAGCATTGCAGAGATTCGTCGTCAGAGAAAGTGCCTGCAACAGGTGCATTACAGCCATACCGGAGATGAGTGGGCTGCAACCGACCGCCATTTACTCATTCAGATTGTTCACAATTTATTGGGCAATGCCATCAAATTCTCTGAAGCAGATACAACGATTACAGTCAATACCCGGGCTGAGGCCGGACAGTTATTTATTGAAATCAAAGACCAGGGAATAAGGATTCCAAACACAGAAATGCCCCATTTGTTTGAACGGTTCTTTCGCGCGTCCAATGCGGACCATGTGCCGGGAACAGGATTGGGATTGTTCATTGTTGAGCAGTACATGCAGTTGCTGAATGGGAATATCTCTTTTCAGAGTGAAGTCAACCAGGGAACCACAGTGAGTGTAACAATACCCATGATGAAATGACACAAAAAAGAATTCTGGTGATCGAAGACCATCTGCAATTACGTGAAAACATTGCAGAGTTATTAAAATTGTCCAATTATACAGTGGATTGTGCTGCCGATGGAAAGGAAGGAGTGGAGAAGGCCGCAAACAATCCTCCGGACCTTATCATCAGTGACGTGAATATGCCCACCCTGGATGGTTATGGTGTGCTGAATCTGCTGTCGAAAATTGATGAAACCGCAGATATTCCGTTTATTTTTCTAACGTCGAATACAGACAGAAAAGATATGCGGAAAGGGATGGAAATGGGCGCAGACGATTATATCACAAAACCGTTTGAAGCCTCTGAACTGCTGAATACGATTGATACCCGGCTGCGCAAGAAATTTCATGCAGAGAACACCATCCGCATGAAAACCCAATCCATGGAAGCATTCTTTTCTGAAGTGAATGGAATGCAGGATTTCCTCAATCTCTTTGAGCACAGAGAGACTGCCGGAATCCGAAAAAAAGAGGTCATTTATCATGAAGGACAGAATCCCCGGTTTCTCTATTATGTTCAAAAAGGCAAGGTGAAAACCACCATTTCAAATTCAGACGGCAAGGAATTGATCAATGGTTTATACAGAGCCGGGGATTTTTTCGGATATCTCGCACTCCTGGAGAATCACGCATATTCTGATTCGGCTGCGGCATTTGAAGATTCTGAATTGTTGCTGATTCCAAAAGAGGATTTTTTTGCATTGATTTATAAGAACCGTTTGGTGTCGGAAAAATTCATTCGTCTTCTCGCAGATGATGTGGCAGGTAAAGAAGAAATGTTGATGAACCTGGCATACAAATCTGTACGGCAGCGCGCAGCACATATTCTCCTGTCTCTGTGCAGTGAGGATGGCAGCACAATGCCATCGGGTGAACAAAAGGTCACCATTTCCCGCGAGGAACTGGCGCAAATTGTGGGTGCAAGCACAGAAACCGTTATACGTGCCCTGAGTTCACTCAAAGAGGATGGACTGCTTGAATTGAAAACAAGGGATATCATTCTAAAGAATCCTGCTGCTCTCCGTGAATTACTGGATTGATTTTACACAGGTGTATCCTTCTCACAGCGCGGCATCAGAACACGCGGAATCCTGTATTAACTAATTGTTAAGCCTGACGAAAGTCATTGAAATTGTGCGGATTGTAATGGTAGATTTGAATCGCAACCACAGGGTTGCTGCTTATGACCGCATTCAGGTTCAACCCCGCAGAAAGCATAGTTGTTTTTCAGGAATTGTTTCATGAGAAATTTCCGTTTCTGCGCATACAAATCGTGAAAGATACAGGTCTGAAAAACCATTTTCAGCACGAGAACCGACCTGAATCTGAAATCCAATCTGAGATGACAGTGAGGCAGGTGCAGGATCTGGTAATGGCTTTTTTCGGTACTGAAGTCAGGGTAATGAGAGGCGCTGGCAAGACATGGGTTTCCTGCAGCCGCACCCAGCACTGGACGCTTGCCGTGCAGAATGATGCCGGTCACGATATGTTTGTGTTATTGTCAAACACAGACCATTGATATTTGGTATTCCGGGCAGCTCCGTTGACTCTTGCCTATAATCATCATTTAACCTGCAGTATAGAATGCCGGTGAACGTGTTGCTTGGAAAACCGCAATCCATTCTTATCATTGTATATTGAAAAAAGGCATCCTGTTTCTATTCCCTATAATTGTGTGTTTTGCGGTCAGGGCGCAGTCAGGGCCTTATTGCATACAGGGTCGGTTCTCTGAAACTGCGTTATTTGACAGCACACAAATCGAAATTGCACGCAATGTGGTATTTGCCACACCGCGCAAATGGCCGGGTTCCGGAACAGACACGCTAAAACTGGACGTGTATGCACCCAAAGCCGGATCCGACCCTCTTTCCACCAGACCCTGTATTGTTTTTTTCTATGGTGGCGCCTGGCTTACAGGCAGTAAAAATGACGCCGGAATTCAGCAAAAATGCTTTGAATGGGCACGACGGGGATTTGTGGCGATTGCACCACAGTACCGGCTGGGCTGGTCCTGCAATGCTGCGGATTTGCTGCAGGTATGCGTACTCTGCCAGGGGGTATACTACAATATGAATACGGCCGTTTATCGCGGAGCACAGGATGGCCGCGCTGCCATGCAGTGGGTGGTGCATGAACGGCAAACCTGGAAAATTGATACCAGCGCCTTGTTTATCGGTGGCGAAAGTGCAGGCAGCTTTAATGCCATGCACACCGCCTGGTGGACTCCCGAGTACGGGAAAAAAGCATTCAATGCCGGTCCGTACAAAATACTCGGCAATCTCGACAGCGCCGGACTTTATCCGGGTACACCCTTCCGCATCCGGGCCATCATCAACTCCTGCGGAGCTGTGGCAAGCGATACCGCTTTGAAAAAAGCAGCTATTCCCATGGTCGCTTTTCACGACAATGCAGACTGTGTGGTGCCATACCAGACCAACCAGGTGCTCAATTGCTGCGCCACCAGTTTTTTCTGGGCGCGTGGCTCCAAAAACCTGTATGATGATCTGACTGCGGCCGGTGTGGCTTCGGAACTGCACACAGTGCCGGGTGCTGCACCGCAGCATTGTTCGTATCCGTCCATGACACTGGTGAAAGAATCCAGTTGCTTTTTAAAACAGATATTGTGTGGTTTGCAGCCTTCCGGCAGTTCCATCCATCCGGTTTCACCTGCAGTAAGTTGCAATGCCCTTAGGGCAGGGATTTACCCGTCACAAACACAGGGCTTGCGCATATATCCTGTACCTGCCGCAGAAATGCTCGAGATACAAAGCACTGCGGGCGATATCGCAGGGATTGTGCTTTTTGATGCGCAGGGCAGGCAGTTAAATGTGAACTGTTTGTTGCAGGCTTCAAAGGCCCGTATGTCGGTTACAGAGATTCCAGGTGGTATATACACGGTGAAAGCAGAATTGAAATCATCCCGTTATACATTGTGGCAGAAGATTCTTATCCAGCATTGAGAAAGATGTCTCCGGCATTCAGGTTTTGGGGTTTGCCGTTTCTGGTAATTGCCTCGGTCATTGTTGCCATATTCCTTTTGTTTCCGGGACTGGAAACCCGGGCGGAAGAATGGGTTAAATCTGCTGCTGATAAACCGGTGATATATATTTCTGCAGTGATTCTGCTGCTTGCTCTCGATGTGTACTTGCCAGTCCCTTCAAGCATTCTGCTTTATGCCAACGGCTATTATCTGGGTTTGTTTGCCGGCAGCTTGGTTTCTTTGGCAGGACTTACAGTTGGGGCTATTCTGGCCTATGTATCAGCATCTGTGCTGCCCCGGCGTATGGAAGAAAAACACAAAGCAAGAGCCCATATGCTTTTGGACCGATGGGGTGGAGGGGCCATTGCATTTACCCGTGTTGTTCCTGTGCTTTCCGAAACTGTGAGTTTGCTATGTGCCTGGCACCGCATGCGCTTTTCGTCATATATGTTTTACCATCTGCTGGGTATCGTTCCGGTGAGTATCATTTTTGCATTTTGCGGTTATTGGGGGCGGCAGGAACAAGCTTTTTTCATTGCATTTTTTACCACTATTGCTCTGTCTGGCCTGGCCTGGTGGTGGGCATACCAATCCGGCAACAAAAAGCGTATTGAGTCTTAAGGGCTCAACAGGCACTGTTTACCGGATAGAACAGGGCGTTTACCGGTGTATTTCTTGCCCTCTTTAACCCGTTAGTATTGCCCCGGCAACCGTTATCTTTGCCCCGCTTATGGCAGATAAAAAGTTGTTGGATGCACTGAGTTACCATGCAGATGGCAGACCCGGAAAGATTGAAGTTATTACCACAAAACCTACGCAAACCCAGTTTGACCTCGCACTGGCCTACAGTCCCGGTGTGGCAGAGCCCTGCCTGCGTATTGCCGAAAATACCGAGGATGTTTACAAGTACACAGCCAAGGGAAATCTGGTTGCCGTAATCAGCAATGGTACCGCAGTGCTCGGCCTTGGAGACATCGGTCCGGAAGCCTCAAAACCGGTTATGGAAGGAAAAGGGGTGCTGTTTAAAATATTTGCAGATATCGATGTATTTGACATCGAATTAAATTGTAAAAATGTAGATGAGTTTGTGCGTACGGTGAAAGCCATGGAGCCCACTTTTGGCGGTATTAACCTGGAAGATATCAAAGCTCCGGAAAGTTTTGAAATTGAAGAGAGGCTGAAGGCAGAACTCAATATCCCCATCATGCACGATGATCAGCACGGAACAGCCATCATCAGCGGGGCAGGACTCATCAATGCACTGCGTGTTGTGGGTAAGAAAATAGAGGAAGTAAAACTGGTGGTGAATGGGGCAGGTGCCAGTGCCATCGCTTGCACAAAGCTATTTGTGAGTCTGGGCGTGCAAACAGAGAATATCATTATGCTGGATAGCAAGGGCGTTATCCATGCCGGCCGCACGGATCTGGACAAGTACAAGCGGCAATTCATTACTGAGCACCATAACCGCACGCTGGAAGAGGCTATGGTAAATGCCGATGTGTTTGTGGGTTTGTCTAAGGGCAACATTCTAACTCCGGAAATGTTGCGAAGTATGGCCCCCAATCCGATTGTATTTGCTATGGCAAATCCGGATCCGGAAATAGATTATAATCTGGCAGTGGCTTCACGCAGCGATATACTGGTTGCCACTGGCCGCAGTGATCACCCGAATCAGGTAAACAATGTGTTGGGTTTTCCGTTTATTTTCCGCGGCGCACTGGATGTTCGGGCCACCACCATTAACGAGGAAATGAAACTGGCTGCGGTGCGTGCCATTGCCGACCTGGCTCTGGAACCCGTACCCGAGGTGGTGATGATGGCATACAACGATTACGACCTGTCTTTTGGTCCCAATTATATCATTCCGAAACCCATGGACCCCAGACTACTTACTACGGTAGCGCCTGCAGTTGCAAAAGCGGCCATGGAAAGCGGTGTGGCAAGGCAGCCCATCACAGACTGGGAAGAATACAAAAGCACATTGCGCCGCAGACTTGGCATCGACAACGATTTTGTAAACCGGCTTGTGCAGAGGGCACGCAAGGACCCAAAGAAAGTGGTGTTCACCGAAGCTGAGGATGTGAAAATACTCAGAGCAGCGCAGGTTTGCCTGGCTGAGAAAATCGCCAATCCGATACTGCTGGGCCGGCGCAAACAAATCCTCGAGGTCATAGAGGAAAACAACATTGAAATTGAGAATCCGGTTATTTTGGATCCCTGGGAAGAGGATGACTTGTGCGAGGAGTTCGGTGCTTTGTTGTACGAAAAACGCAAACGCAACGGACTGACCCGGTTTGAGGCCATAAAAAATATGCGCTACCGGAATTATTTCAGCGCAATGATGGTGGAAACCGGCAAAGCAGATGCCATCATCAGCGGACTCACACGGAATTACCCCATCGCTTTGCGACCTATGCTGGAATGCATCGATGTAACGGGCAACAGCAAACGGATTTCAGGTATGCATATCGTAATGACCAAAAGCGGCCCGTTGTTTTTGGCAGACACTACGGTGAATATCGATTACAACCCCGAAGAACTGGCCGACCTGGTGCTGAAAGTGCACCAAAGGGTAAGCCGTTTTCAGATAGAACCCCGTATAGCCCTGGTTACGTATTCCAACTTTGGCAGCAGCAGAGGGCCAGCACCGGTACAAATGAAAAAGGCAGTTGAAATTCTGCATGAAAGGCATCCGGAAATTATTGTGGACGGAGAAATGCAAACCACCTACGCGCTGGATGGCGAATCACGGATGAAGCAATACCCATTCAATAAACTGGGTGACAAAGCAGCGAATACCCTCATTTTTCCGGGGCTGAACAGCGGCAATGCTGCGTTTCAGCTCATGCGGGGCATGGGACTAGTAGACATCATCGGACCGGTATTGCTCGGCTTTGACAAAAGTGTGCATGTACTGCACCATACCAGCAATGTGCGTGAAATTGTGAATATGGTGGCTCTTGCCGTGGTAGAAGCCCAGGAAAAGCAATAAGGTGATGGTCTCTATTGCCGTATGGGGCAGCCGAACCCAGATTCAAAGTCTGGGATTGCGGTATGAAGTGTTGCGCAGACCACTTGGCCTTTTTTTCGATCCGGATGATTTGGCTGCAGAGCAAAACGAAATTCACATAGTGGCATCAGAGAACGAAGAAGTTACCGGTGTAATGTTACTGAAACCCCTGCTTGAAACGGAGTTGAAAATGCGTCAGGTAGCAGTGGCCATGCACCGGCAGGGCTGCGGTGTGGGCAAAGAAATGGTGCGGTTTGCGGAACGATGGGCTAGGGATCACGGGTTTCAATCCATATCTCTTCATGCCCGGTTAACCGCAGTTCCGTTTTATCTGACACTGGATTATTGCAGCCTCGGAGATGAATTTTTCGAAGTAGATATTCCTCATGTAAAAATGAGGAAAGAGTTATAATGCTGATATTGAAATCAGTTTTATTTCTGTACCAACCCTTTTTTTAATGCTGTAAATTTAATTTTCGCAACCAATTCCTGTATTTGTTGCATATTGGCTTTCATGGTGATACGAAGACAATAGGGTGCAACCCAATCCACAGGCAACTTTGCACCATTCTCGAATAGGGTACCTGTATAGGCCACAAACACGGGGTTTGTATGAGATAGCAGTTTGTCATTTTCCTGTGTTTTATCGAAATAAATGCAGGCAAATTCACAACCGGGAATATTCAGTGGCTTATAAATATACGCCGGATTGTTTTGCATGGTTGTATACATGGCCACTTCGTTTTTATACATAGGGGTATTGCTCATTACGTCCAGCCAGATTTTAGAAACATACCTGTTATAGTACAAATTGCGCAAAGTGTCTGGTGGAAGATATTGTTCGTTCTTGCTGTTTTCCGCCCTGTTGCCCAATTCCGTGCCTTTGCGTTCCATTTCAGCGAGCAATTTTTCATCGGGCATTTGTCCACCTGCGGTTTGTTTTTCAATTTCTTTTTGGAGTGCTTCCATTTCTTTTTGTAATTGGGCATCTTTCGCTGCACTGCCGTGGTTTGACTGATTTTCTGCCACTCTTTTTTTCTCTATTTCCTGCAAACTGTCATTGTATTTCAAACTCTTGTTATACAATGTAGAAAACTCCTTGGTTTCGAGCACTACCTGATACATGTAGCTGAAATGATTTCCTGAAGCCGGGGATTGTCCGTAATAACAAGTGGGACATTTGGTGCCATCCAGAATGGATTTCTTTTGTGCAGCTGTGTCAAAGGTAAACCGGTGATTGTATACTGTCGTTTTATAGTCTCCGGGATTTATCAAAAGATTCACAAAGCCAGAGTCCAGGGCCCTTTGTAGTTTGCTCAATACCAAACGGTCTGCAGCAGAAGTGTTGTATTTGGCTCCCCAGTCGGGGTCTTCACTCAATTGACCGGTGTAATTGAATCCATTTTGATTCCCCTGCCCATGCATCGTACCAGTTACCATAAAGCTGGCCAGTATTCCAATTAATATTTTTACTTTCATATCGTGTGGTCTAATGAACCCTTTTATCTAAACGTTTTTCCAATTTCATTTCAGGGGTATGGGAAAGTTTTATATGCAGGATAACCTTGGTCAGGCTTCCATCCTCCGGCGTACTTTCTGCTACAATGGTGCGGTCCACGGGTACCGGATTTCCAATAGGCAGCATTTCGGTAAATTTAAAACTGGCCACATCCTGAATTTCCCGCATCGCTTCTTTTACATAATTTTCACTTTTAAAAGAATCCAACGGAATATTGCGCATATTGGAGTATTTATTTTTGATTGCTTCTGTGCTTGTATCCATTTGGTTTCTGGTATACTCCAACAAGCCACTCATAATCAGTCCTTTTAAAAATCCGCTGCCGTTTTCTGTGTGGCTGTGGCAATCGCTGAATGTTTGAACATAGGAAATCACTCCGGGATTCAAAGGAGTGGGAAGTACAGTTTTGTGGGCACCGCACGGCGGATCTGCATTCCCCGCAACCATATCATAGCTTTCAAAATCGGGTCCCAGGTTGCTGAAATTCAAATACACTTCAGGTGGATTAACTGGTGCGGGTCCTCCATTCACAGCAGCAGGCGGACAATGTGGATCTATTTTCGCGGTGAGTTTGGCTTTATATTCTGTGCCGGATGTCCAAGTTAAACTTTCACCATCCTGAGGAAAATATTGCCTGGATGTGATTTTCATCGGAATGGTTTCCGGTAGCCATTTCCATTTTAAATAATCAAATAATAACGTAGAATCCAGTTTTAACAGACAATCCCCTTGAGTATTATATTCCATTTTTTTTCCACCTTCCTCGTTATACTGTGTGGCTTGTATAGTCACTTCCATTTTAAATTGAAGACCCCGGTAAATTGCATCCTTATTCAATCTGTATATGTAATATCCATCGTTACCGTCCAGTGCACCCAATAAAGCTGACTGTTTTAGCATACGATACAATTCCTGAATTCCGGCAGCGCGATAAATATGATATTGCCGGATTCTATAAATGGTATTGTCAAGCTGAAATAACAGAATATCCTGAATTTTACTAACCACATCGGTATAATGGTCTGATTTTTTATATTTGTAATAGGCTTTATTTTGAGATACGATAAAATCACCGGCATCTAACATTTCTATATGTTTCAAACCATAAATTGCCAAGCGTACAACATTCCTGTATTTGTATTCACTCAGGCCAAATTTATTCAGATAATAATAAATTTTATGGGATACGATTTCCAGTGCAGGATAACAATGTTCGAATGAGCCTGAATCATATTGCGGGCAACGCTGATCATATAAGTCTTTATAGAGACCAATATGTTCTCTGATTAGTTTGAATTCCTCTTCAAACCGGTTTTCCAACCAGTCGTTATATGCCTGTTCGTCGTAGGGGTAATCACAATCCGGATCATTGTCAGGCGGGTCTGGGTAATTGTTGTCGTTGATGTGTGCGTCCCTGTACCGTTTTATCTCTTTTACTTTATCCTTATACCTTTCATACAACATTTCGCAATGGGTTTGTTGTGCAAAAATGGCCGGGCTGAAATAAAACAGCAGCGATAACAAAACAATGGTTTGTTTTTTCATGGCATGTATTATCTGCATTAGATTTTTACAAATTCCACCCTTCGGTTATTGGCTTTGCCTTCCGGGGTAGCATTGTTGTCTAGTGGTGTGGTTTCACCATAACCTTTAGCGGTTAATCGTTCAGCTGCAATTCCCATGCTGATAAGTTGGTTGCGAACGGCATTCGCCCTTTCATCAGAAAGCGATTGGTTGGCCGCATCATCCCCATCACTGTCAGTATGACCGCCTATTTCCAATTTTACGACTGCATTTGTTTTCAACCAACCTGCCAGTTCATTCAGAAAGCCCATACTTTCACCTTTTATGGTTGATTTGCCCACATCAAAACGCACGGCATGAGAAATGAATTTGCCATCTGTCATAATTTTATTCAGCATATTCATCCCGCCACCATCGGCTATTTTTACATTGTCTAAAATTACATTTTCAGTTCCGCCAAATCCCAGAGAAACAGGCTGAAACTCACAATCAGGAATAACGAGCACCCTGTGCTGGTCCAGGTAAATTTTAATTTGTTTATTTTTATAGGCAATCGCGGCATGGTGCCAGTTGCTGTGCAATTCTCCCCCTTGGTATTTTCCATTGAGGTCGTTACCAAAATAATTGGTCTTCACGTCTCCGCCTGTTTCAAACGAGATAAATTTACCGTATTCCTCATCGGTAAGGTTAAAAAACAACTCAAAAGTTTCTTCCTGAGGCAAATAAAAATCAAATTCTACAGTAAACGTAGTTCCCAGATAAGATGCGGTTTTCATGCGTGGGGTTATTTTCGCAATACTGCCGATAGAACTTTCCGTAAACATGTATACTTTGTTTCCGTTTTGGGTATTCACTACACCCTGGTGTGCAATTAATTTCCAGCGACCAGGGAATTCCCCATCCTGGGCATCTTCCAGATTGTCGTCAAAAAGAACTCTCTCTCCGGGAATAAAATCATAATTGTTATAGGCCCTGGCAGATTGGGATGAATCCGTAGGTGCTTTTTTCCCTTTTTCGACCTCTGCAGTTGGACTTGGGGTGGCATCAGTTGATTCTTTTTTTTCCATTGATTGACGGGCCTTTTCCGTAGCTTTGGCTTTCAGGGCACCGCCAATCTGGGCGTACAAACCGGCAGGAATAACCACCAGTAATAGGGTAGTGAGGGTTTTCATGGCTGAATTGGGCTGATTTTGTAAAGCGAATGTATGTGTTCCGGACTATAAATACAATACTATGAGTCACTTGGTCTGTTTCGGTGATAATGATGGAATAAAAACTCCCGGCATATGCTACTGAGACTTATGTCACTCATACAATGTAACTTCTGCTATATCTTTCCTGAATTCATATGAAAGTATCAAACAAATCTATCCTTGTAACCGGAGGGGGCAATGGCATAGGACGTGCTATGGTTTTGGAACTGTTGTCCCGCGGAGCCCGTGTGGTGGCGGTGGACAGGAATCCGGAAATGCTGCGTGAACTGGAAAAACTGGTCTCTGACGCCAGTCGGTTAAAAACGGCAGAGCTGGATATTACCCAACGTGAGGCCGTGTTTGCATTTGCAGACCAATTGCAACAGGAGTGGGGGCCGGCAGACGGTTTGGTGAACAATGCGGGAATCATTCAGCCCTTTGTGCGCATTGCACAACTGGATTTTGCCGCCATAGAGAGAGTGATGAATGTGAATTTTTATGGCACATTGTATATGGTGAAGGCCTTTCTGCCACAGCTGCTTGCAAGGCCGGAAGCCCATATAGTGAATGTCTCAAGTATGGGAGGGTTTCTTCCCGTTCCCGGACAATCGGTGTATGGCGCATCCAAGGCAGCAGTGAAATTGTTTACAGAAGGATTGTATGCCGAATTGCTGAATACCGCGGTTAAGGTTTCCATCGTTTATCCCGGTGGAGTAGGTACCCATATTGCAGAAAATTCCGGTGTAAATATACCCGGATCAGAAAAAATGGCTGCTGGTAAACAGCAATACAGCATGCTCACGCCGGCAGCTGCTGCTCAAATCATCTTGAACGGCATGGAGACGGATAAAACGAGAATTTATGCAGGAAAAGATTCTGTAACTATGCAATGGTTATATCGTTTGAGTCCGGGATTCGCCACCAGGCTTATTGCAAGGAAAATGCAGGATTTGCTGCCAAAAGAATAACGGAAACGAAGCCGGAGGTTTACTTCTTCAGGGTAAACCCACGCCATTCCCTGCCTGATTTGTGAAATATCCAGAAACGACCGTTGCAGTAAGAAATGTTATAGCTATCCGGGTAGTCCAGCGTGCTGTCGGGAATGGCCCAGAGCTCAGTTAATTTGCCCGATTTGGCAGAGAATAACAACACCCGGTTGTTTTTGTAGTCATACAGGCCAATTTCACGGTTTTTTAATCCGGTATACACCATGGCATTGTTGTTCAGACTGATTTCGTAAGTGCCGGTTTCCAGTTTTTTACTGCCCGAAAATGCACCATCTTTTATTTTATACTTATACAGAAAACCACTCTTGTAATACCAGATTTCTTTTTTCTTTTCTGCAAATGCCCCTATAGAATTTTCAGAGGGTTGGTGTTGTCCGCTATACACCTGTTCGCCAGAAACGGGAAATCCGGTGGCGGCAATGGTCATTTTATACAGCCCTTTGTCATAGTAGGCATTGCCCTGGAGGCATTTCTCCTTTGTGTTGTACCACAATCCACGGCTGTCGAAACCCAGAGGAATGGCTCCCGATGCCGCTTCTCCATTTTCACGGATGGCATACAGCGGGTATTTGGAATTGCCGGCAAAGGCAGTATAGTACATTTTCATTTTTGGATTCCAGGTAAGACCTGAGGCGTTATATCCTTCTTTCCCGGGAATTTTGAATGTTTCGGCCTTCATAGCCATGTGTATAGGCTGGGCCTGCAAAAAATGCAGCAGACTGTACATAACGGTCAGGGAAATGATTTTGGTTTTCATTATGGCTGAATTTATCTGCAAAATAGATACAGCAGGGTATTGAAAGCAAGAGGTCTGCGAAATAAGTGAAACCTGCGGGCCTCCGTTTTCTGATTTGGGACTCAGGGTGTGCTAAAGCTGAACCGGGTAAGCCATGGATTGTCTTTCATACTCCTGCCATGGGACACAGCCACTGCCTTGTGCTCCGCCAGGCTTGTGACCTGGTCCGCTTGCACTGCATTTTCGTGTTTTACACCCGGCTTGGTTTTGCCTGATTTCACGTTTTGTTGTGGCTTAAAAGCGGGCTGCACAGAGGTTATTTCTTTCTTATGTTCCCCAGCCAATGCGGGAGTTTCCTGTTTGGATCGGATATAAATGGTGTCTGCCCTCACCTGCAGTATCGCTGGTGGTTCTTTTGCCGGCCAAAGGAAAATCCAGACCAATGCTGCCAATAGCAGAGCAGAAGCGGCAGCCTGCCACATGGGCACTCTTAATTGAAACCATGCGATTCCGTTTCTGTGGCGCATCTGTTCCTTGAGCAGATTCAGCGATTGCAGGTTGGAATCAATGTCTGGCGCAGTGCGGTTCTGCAATTGCAGGGATGCCAGATGCATGTGCCTCAGGGCTGTGTATTCTTCCATTCCCATGGTGCCTTTAATCTGCGATTGCTGTGCAGCCGTTAATTCGCTGAAATGATAATCACAAACCAACTGATAGATTTCTTCTTCTTTCATGATTTAATGTGTAAATGCATGCAAATACTGACTGATTTTTCTTAAAGTATGGAACAATCCGCTTTTCACACTGCCCTCGGGTATATTCAGAATTTCGCTGATTTCTTTTGTGCTGAACTGATGTTCGTATTTTAACAGATAAATGCTCTTTTCCTTTTCAGACAATTCACGCCAGGCAATGTTCAGCTGCCGCTGAATGCCGGCTGCATCAAGTCCTGTATGTTGCTGAAAGGTTTGTGTTTCAAAAAGAATTTGCTCCTGCAATCGTGCCCGGTTTATTTTTGTTTTATACTCGTTTTTGCACTGATTGGAAACCAATGTGTAAATCCATGTATTGAACCGGTATTCTGCACGAAAAGATTTGGGATTGCGAATGATTTTTAAAAACACATCCTGCACTATATCCCTTGGATCTGCAACTCCAAACGCATGCATTGCATAGCCGCATAGTTTGGCAAAGTAGCGGGAATACAATTGTTCCAGAGCCCTTTCACTGCCGGCAGTCATTTGAGACATCAGAATTTCATCCGATATGGAATTTATGTTTTCCAGACAATCGATTATGGCTGATTCAATGTTTGTTTAATCTCGTTTTCTTCAGGTCTTCCCGCACTCAACAACAGTATTTTGTTTTTCAACAAACCGGCTTTCTGGCTTTCTCCGCTGCGGTTGTAATGCCCGTATAATTCAAGCATGGGTACAATGTAATTGGCATTGCAGCGGGTAACTCCCTGTTGCGATATATCATGATACAACGGTTGAAATAAATAATCCAGCATATACCGGTTTTCAAAATTGGCCCTGAGTTCTGCCGACTGGTCTACAGGCAATTGACTGTATTCATAGGCAAGCCCGCAAAGATACAGTTGTCCGGCATGGGCCCTTATGTTGGGCCCGTCTACCGTGAGAGAAAGATACAGAGGGCGTTTCCGGGTATTTGCGTAAAGCATGGGCAATAGGTTCTTTTCTGTTTCTGCCTGTGCCAGACTTTGTGTATCGCTGCCCACCGGATAAGACTTGTTTGTAACTGCTGTTTCTGGCAACCCCAGCTCTTTCCTGATCGCATTGCCGTAAGCCGGTATTTGCAACATGCTGGTGTTTATGACCAGCACATCGCGCCTTATTCCACGGGCTTGCAGATACCAGGCTGGGTAAGTGTCATTGTCACCTGCCGTGAGCAAAATGGCATTGGGTTTCAAACCCGCAAGGGTATTGTACATATAGTACATATAGCCCGGTGAATAATCACCCGACCGCAGTATGGACAGGGAGGCACTGTCCCGTTTGGCGGTGTTCCGTTCAATTTCTGCCCGCAGCACTGCAAATGGCAAATGCTCGGTCCGGCCATTGGCCAGAATTTCTGCTTTTTTCAGGTGAGACAGATAATTCTCATTTTGACCGGACTGGCTCCACATCACCAGATGGTATTCGTATGATTCCGGAACGGCTTTTTCCATACTCTGCAGCAACTGTTGGTGTGCCTCTTGTCTTGCGGGAGTGGCAGAATCCAGTTTCATGATATTCCTGCTGGCTTTGTATGCGTAGTACCAGGCTTGTGCATTCCCGGGGTTTTTGCGGGTTTCTTCCATCCATAATTGCAACTGTGTTTTATACCAGCTCAGGGGTTGGATTATGCGGGCAAGACCATAAACCGGCTCTGGTTGAGGCGCGGCGTGTAACATGTTGAAAAGAAAAATAAAAATAAGAAGGGTTGTGATGGACTTTTTCATGTTCTGTTGATTGCAGTCTTATACAACCGGATCATGCATTGGTTCAAAAGGGTTGTGAAATTTTTAACGCAAAAAAGCTGTGTTTCGTCATGAAAGGCATTGCAATGCCGGCAGAGAAATGCGTATGAGGCTCGCATGGCCTATCTTTGCAGACAGTATTATGGGTACTTTCACTACGATTGCACAACTCCTTACCGGACTGGCTATTCTTATCACATTGCACGAATTGGGTCATTATCTGGCTGCCCGTGCATTTGGCATTCGCGTAGAAAAATTCTATCTCTTTTTTGACGCTTGGGGATTCAAATTGTTCAAGTTTAAGAAAGGGGATACTGAATATGGAATCGGCTGGCTTCCCCTGGGTGGCTATGTGAAAATTGCCGGGATGGTGGATGAAAGTCTGGACAAAGACCAGATGAAAAAAGCGCCTGAGCCATGGGAGTTTCGCAGCAAACCCGCCTGGCAGCGTTTGATTGTTATGATTGGCGGAGTAACTGTGAATCTCATTTTGGGTATCGGAATTGCGGTAGCAATGCTCTATGCTTATGGCGAGAAATATGTCCCCAATGAGGTGATTAATTCCAAAGGGGGGATTTATGCCAGTCCGGAAGCCCGGCAGGTAGGGCTCATGCATGGCGACAAAATCCTTAAACTGAATGGGAAACCGGTAGAAAACCTGCTCAGGGAAATGTCTGACCCGGACTTCATTATGGCAGGCAAAAAAGAAATATTGCTGAACCGCAACGGAAAGGACACCACAATCCTTTTGCCGGAGCATATGGAAGAAATTCTGGGTAAGAAATCCGAGTTGCCCTTTGTTTACTGGCCGGTTCAATTTAAGGTTAAATCTGTGGTGGGTGGTTCAGCTGCTGATAAAGCCGGAATAAAAGCCGGTGACATGATTGCAGAGGTGAACGGTAAAAACAGCCAGGTCTTTTATACGTTGAAAGAATTACTCATGGATGCCAAGGGAAAAACAGCTACTCTCACGGTGGTTACGCCAAGCAACGGAACCAAAAAAGTGGATGCTGCCATAGGCGAAGACGGTACATTGGGATTCCAGCCGGAATTGTTCGGGTTTGAGAAAGATGAAAAGAAAATCAGTTACGGTTTTGGAGAATCTCTGAGCAAAGGGGTTTCAGGCTCTTTCAGTCAGTTGGGTGCCACTGCACGCGGACTGGGCAAGGTGGTTACCGGTAAAGTGAGTGCAAAGAAGAGTATTTCTGGCCCCATTGGCATAGCCCAGGCCTATGGACCCAAATGGAACTGGTTCAATTTCTGGACCCTTACCAGCATGCTGAGTCTGGTTCTGGCCCTGATGAATATTTTACCCATACCAGCATTGGACGGCGGCCATGTCATGTTCCTGCTCTGGGAAATCGTTACCGGTCGCCCGGTCAATGAAAAAGTGCTGTATGTGGGTCAGATTATCGGAATGGTGCTGTTGCTTGCATTGATTGTGTTCACCTTTTGGGTGGATATAGCCAAACTGCTGCATCTGTAATCATGGATTATTTTGCGTTTTATGGCATTCCTGAATCGCTACTGCCGGATGAGGCAGATTTGCGCAGGCGGTTCCTGAAAAAACAAAGGGAATGGCATCCGGATTTTTTTGCATCAGACCCGGCCAGGCAGGATGAAGCGCTGGCCCAAACGGCTATGAACAATCAGGCCTGGGAATCGCTGAGTCAACTTCCGGGAAGGGTTTATTATCTGTTAAAGAAAGAAGGGTACCTGGAAAAGGCTGCCGATCGTCCGCTTCCGCAGCTGTTTCTGATGGAGATGATGGACCTGAATGATGTGGTGGAAGAAGCCCTGGCAGGCGATGAGCATGCCGCAGCAAAGGCAGGTGCCGAATTGCAGGAACGGATGAAACAGACTGAGGAAAACATACGGGAAATGGCACAAAAAGCTGAAGCCAATAAAGCGAATCATACCTATCAATCGGCAGATATGGAAGCATTGCACACTTTCTGGCAGGAACTGCAGTATCTGAAACGGTTGAGAAAAAACCTGAACGGGGAGTCAACCCTGTAATTTTTACCAGTAAACTTGCAGTATGGAACCGTCAAAAACCCTGATCCTTGACCATGCGGCCATTGCTATCAAGCTGGAAAGGATAGCCACGGAGATTTGCGAGAAACACACACATACCGAAAAAGTAGTGTTTTGCGGACTCAATCAGAGGGGATATTTCCTGGCAGGAGAAATTGCCAACCGCTGCAAAGCGATATTGCCTGCACTGCAGGTGGTTCTGGTTCAGTGTCATGCAGGCAATTCGGTGGCTTTCAGTCCGGCCGGCTCCTTTGCCGGCAACCATGTAGTGGTTGTGGATGATGTGATCAACAGCGGCAAAACACTGATGCAGGTATTACAGGTGATTTTCAACGATGGCGCCGCAACCATAGAAACGGCATTTCTGGCCAAGCGCGAGCACCGCAGTTTTCCGGTAAAGGCTGATTATGTGGGTGTTTCTCTTGCCACTACACTGCAGGAGCACGTGCATTTCGACAATTCAAATCCGGCAGGACTTCAGGTATATCTTTCCTGATTTTTTACCCATTTCGGTCGAATTTGACAACCGCAGTTGGCTCACTGCCCGTTTTATCCCTATTTTAGCCCGCTGTAACAAGAATATATGAATCAGTCAATACCCAAAGGACATCCGAAAGGATTGTATGTACTGTTTGTAACGGAAATGTGGGAACGTTTCAGTTACTATGGAATGCGGGCACTTTTTGTGCTCTTTATGACCAAAGCCTTGTTGTTCGACAAAGCGCTGGGATCCGAAATCTACGGAAGCTATACCGGCCTGGTATACCTCACGCCACTGATAGGCGGGTACATGGCAGACCGCTACTGGGGCAACCGGAAGTCCATCATCATCGGTGGTGTACTGATGGCTATAGGCCAGTTCCTTATGTTCTTATCAGGTACATTCTACACACAGGTGGGTTTTGCCTCTACACTCATGTTTATAGGGCTGGCATTCCTCATTTTCGGAAACGGATTTTTCAAACCCAATATCTCAACCATGGTGGGACAATTGTACCCGGCAGGCGATAAAAGGGTAGACTCTGCATTTACCATATTCTATATGGGAATCAACCTCGGTGCGTTTATTGCCCCTCTGCTTTGCGGATTTCTGGGAGACACCGGCCGGCCGCAGGATTTCCGCTGGGGCTTTCTCGCGGCCTGTATAGGTATGATTACAAGTCTCATCTTGTTCATTTATCTGAAGAACAAGTACATTGTGACACCCGACGGAGAACAAATAGGTACAGTGCCCAATAAGGCGCGCGAAACCGCCGATGTGGACACCGCCGGCGAAATGAAGGCCAATTTCCCTATGAGCATCATCGGTACCTGGGTGGGCATTTTTGTGGCGCTGTTTTCTGTCTTTTTCTGGGTTGTAAAGTTTGATTTGATAGGTAGTTTCATTTTCTCTCTTACCATAGCAGCGCCCGGGCTCATCATTTCAGACCCCTCGCTTACCAAAATTGAAAAAACCCGGATCTGGGTGATTTTCATTGTGGCATTTTTTGTCATATTCTTCTGGAGTGCTTTTGAACAAGCCGGTGCTTCACTTACCTATTTTGCCGAGGAGCAAACAGACCGTCACCTGCTTGGTAAATTGGTTCCCGCTTCTTACTTCCAGAGCATCAATGCGGTTGCTATCGTCATTTTTGCACCCTTGTTTGTGTTGCTTTGGGGCGGACTGGGCAAGCGCAACCGCGAACCTGCCAGCCCTTATAAACAGGCAATCGGACTGTTCCTGCTGGCGGTGGGCTATCTTGTCATTGCATTTGGCGTAAAAGGACTGGAACCCGGTGTGAAAGTGAGCATGATCTGGCTTATCAGTTTATACACCATTCATACATTCGGGGAGCTTTGTTTGTCTCCCATCGGTCTTTCCATGGTGAATAAACTGGCCCCTGTGAAATTTGCTTCTCTGCTCATGGGCGTATGGTTCCTTAGCACAGCAACAGCCAATAAATTTGCCGGAACCCTCAGTGCGCTGTATCCCGAACCGGTGGTTGCCATGGAAGCAGTGGACCAGATTAAAGCAGAAAAAGGAATTTCACTTGCTCCGGAGAATTTTAAACCCATGGAGGTGAATGGCAAAAAAGCCATACCACTGGAAAAAATCAGCTATGAAAAAGTAACGGATGCGGCAGTGAAGGCGGAGTTGGTGAAAAAGGTGGAAACCAGCCAAATCCCGAACATCAAGCATTTTCTGGGCATGAGCATTGGCAATTTGTACGATTTCTTCATGCTCTTTGTATTTATGGCAGGCATTGCATCTGTAATCCTGTTTTTCCTGAGCAACATTCTTATAAAGATGATGCACGGGGTGAGATAACATTTTCTGGTACAAAACAGAAAAAGCCACACTTTGTTGTGGCTTTTTTTGTGCAACCTGAAGGGTAGCAGCCTGTCTATAACTAATTTCGCGCCTTCGATGATGGAAATGTTTGATCGTGTTGCTGCCGGAGAGAAAAGTATCTGTGTAATCGGACTTGGGTACGTTGGTTTGCCCATTGCACTGGAATTTGCAAAAAAATTCAATGTGGTTGGCTTTGATATCAACCCGGAAAGGGTAGCCCTGATGCAGCAGGGGATAGACCCAAGCAAGGAAATTGAGGCAGCAGAGTTTGCCGGCCGGAAAATACGTTTTACTGCGGATGCGGGTGAAATCCAAGAGTGCGGTGTGTACATTGTGGCCGTACCCACTCCCATCAATGATGCCAATGAACCAGACCTGACTCCGTTACTGGGAGCAAGCCGTACCGTGGGCAATGCCATCTCAAAGGGAGACTACGTTATCTACGAAAGTACCACCTATCCCGGGTGTACAGAAGAAGATTGTGTTCCTATTATAGAAGAATTGAGTGGGCTAAAGGCGGTAGCTGATTTTAAAGTGGGATACAGCCCTGAACGCATCAATCCGGGAGACAAAGCCCGGCCGCTTCCCAAAATTCTGAAAATTGTAAGCGGATGCGATGAAGAATCCCTGCGCAATATTTCTAAGTTGTATGGCAGCATCATCGAAGCCGGAATACATGAAGCCACGACCATAAAGGTGGCAGAAGCCGCAAAAATCATTGAGAACACCCAACGGGATGTAAATATTTCATTGATGAATGAACTTTCGATGATTTTCAACAAAATGAACATCAACACTTTTGATGTGATTGAAGCGGCAGGTACCAAGTGGAATTTTCACAAATACACACCGGGACTGGTGGGAGGGCATTGCATTGGGGTAGATCCTTACTACCTGCTGCACAAAGCAGAAATGCTGGGATTGCATCCGCGTGTAATTGCTGCGGGCCGGTTTACCAATGACAGCATGGCAGCGCATATTGCTCAGGTTGCCATCAAGAAACTGAATGCCCTGGGCAAAGTGGTCAAAGACAGCCGCATACTTATTATGGGGGCCACCTTTAAAGAAAATGTGGCAGATATACGCAACTCCAAAATCGTGGATATCGTAAACGAACTAAAAGCCTTTTCTGTAAATGTAGAGGTTGTAGACCCGCATGCAAGCAGTGAAGAACTGATGCATGAATATGGGTTTTCACTCACAGAAGGGATAAAGGGGCCCTATGATGGCATTATTCTGGCCGTTTCGCACGAGGAGTATACCCATCTGGAATCAGACTGGTTTGCAACCCATACCAAACCCGATGGTTTTGTGCTGGACCTCAAAGGTCTGTACCGCCATCAGCAAGGTAAGATGCAACGGGATTACTGGTGTTTGTGATGATAAGGGTACAACTTACAGTTCTCCTGGGTATGTGCATACTTGGCGTATATGCCCAGAGTCCGCTGTTGGTTCCGCCACCCTATACAGATTCAAACATTAAAAATTATACTGAAAACCATTATGTTTACAGCCCTGTAGCGCCTTCGCGTAACCGACTTATGGTATTCCTGCCGGGTACAGGCACAATCCCTCAGTTTTATCAGCTCTTTTTGAAAAAAGCAGCCAATATGGGGTATCATGTGGCCGGATTAATGTATAGCAATGCCGTTACTACAAACTCAATTTGCGGAACCAGTTCTGATACCAATTGTTTTACTTCTGCCCGCATGGAGGTGCTCACAGGAAAAGACCTGAATGCCGGAATTGATGTAAATCGCACAGATTGTATTGAAAACAGGTTGGTAAAGTTGCTGATATACCTGAAAATTCAATACCCTGCTGACAACTGGGCTCAGTTTCTTGAAAATGACAGTACAGTGAAATGGCAAAATCTGGTGTTGACAGGTCATAGTCAGGGGGCCGGCCATGCGCTGTTTATCAGCAAAATTTATGAAGTGGAACGGGTGGTATCCTTTGCGGGAATGGACTATCACACGATGAAAAATAAACCAGCATCATGGGTATACCAGACTGGCGAAACACCTGCTGAAAGATTGTATTGCTTTACGCATCGTGGTGATGAAGTATTGCCGTTTCAAAATCAAATTGAGTTTTGGCAGGCTTTGAAAATCAGGAATCTGGGTGGGATAAAAAGTGCAGACAGTATGTCTCCACCGTATTTTAGTACACATTGCCTGACTACAGAACGCGAACCGGCTGATAATGGAGGGACGCCATACCATAACAGTACGATTGTTTCAGCATACGTGCCTAAGGACCTTGATAACAACCCTTTGTACGATGCTGCCTGGGCCTATCTTTTAGGAAACAATACAACAGGGATTCACAAGATGCAAGCACATTCAAAGCGGGTTTGGTTTGACGGAACGCAATTTCATAGCCATCTGCCGGCAACGGATGCCGTCATTTTAAACGGACAGGGAAGACTTCTGCAAAAATTCGTATTGGATAATGGGGTAAAACCTGGGTTATCTTCAGGAGTGTATTTTCTTATTTATAATAAGGAAGTAATGCGCTTTTCTATTCTGCCCTGATCAGAGGGCATCTGCCACGGTAAACGTACTCCCGCCAATGTAGATAAGGTCGTCTGGCTCAGCTGCTGCGCGGGCTTCCAGCAATGCCTCGTGCACCGTGGGGAAGGCGTTTCCATTCATGCCATATGCCGCGGCTTTTTCCTGTAGCTCTGTTGCTTCCATACCACGCAGCACAGAGGGTTTGGCAAAATAATACCTGGCATTTTCGGGAAACAGCGGTAAAATACGGCTGAGGTCTTTGTCCTTTACCACTCCCAGCACTACGTGCAATTGCCTGTGCGGAATTTGAAGGAGCTGTGCAATTACAAGCTGCAAGCCGTCTGCGTTGTGCGCCGTGTCAGCAATGATCTGTGGTTCTGTCCCCAGTATTTCCCATCGGCCGCGCAATCCGGTTAATTCTTTGATTCTGCTCAGTGCATTTGTGATTAAGGGCTCTTCAAATTCGTACCCGTTTTCGCGCAGTGCTTGTATGGCACAATGCAGGGTTGCCAGATTTTGCTTCTGGTAATTCCCTTTCAGTTCGCAGGCAGTTTCCCATTCAGCGGGTGCTGAAGACGCAAGCCTGAGTGAGGTATTGCAGGCATGCGCACGGTGCTGAAAGACCTCGAGTGTTTGTGCATTCCATTCTCCCAGAACGGCTGGTATGCCGGGTTTGATGATGCCCGCCTTTTCCGATGCAATTTGCGTGAGGCTGTTGCCCAGCAGGTCCATATGGTCCCATCCTATGTTGGTCACCACCGAAAGTTCCGGGGTAATCACATTGGTGCTGTCCAGACGTCCGCCCAGTCCGGTTTCTATGATGGCAATATCCACATGCTCCCGGGCAAAGTAGTCAAATGCCATGCCCACAGTAATTTCAAAAAAACTGGGTTTGAGGCTTTCAATCAGGTCTTTATGCCGTTCGGTAAAATCAACCACATCTGCACCGGGTATGCAATTTCCGTTTATACGGATTCTCTCCCGGAAGTCTTTGAGATGGGGAGAGGTATACAGGCCGGTTTTATAACCATGTGCTGTGAATATGGCAGCAAGCATGCTGCTAACACTGCCTTTGCCATTGGTTCCGGCTATATGCACAGATTTAAACCGGTTTTCAGGATTACCAAGTGCCTTGCAAATGGCAATGGTATTGTTCAGGTCCGCTTTATAGGCAGCAGGGCCTATATGCTGGAAAACAGGCAACCTGCTGTAAAGATAATTCAGGGTTTCCTCGTAGGTGACCATACCGGTACCAGCGGATTACAAGCCTTGTTTTACAGTAAGGGTAACAAGTCCGCTTTCCGGACAGGTTTCACCGGTTTTGGTAAAATAACTGTGACTTAAGAAGTAGGTAAATACCGCACGCATATTGGCATCGGTTCCGGTATAGGTGGTGCCTGGCTCATTCCAGCTGAGTATGCTGGGTTTACCCTCGCAATTCACCCGCAGACGTACAACTATATTTCCCCAACCGTCGTTATCCACTTTGGTTACACTGGAGTTCAACCGGAAGTTGGTAAAGTTTGTACTGTAAAGACCGTTTCCACGTGCACCGGGTTTTTTACCCCCATCGCCGGTAACCCCACCGTTGTTTCCCCCTTTGCCGCTGCCTGTGGTGCCGGATCCGCCTGGCCAACCGTTGGGGTCGCCTGTGGTGCCGGTGCCTGTTCGTTTTCCGATTTTACCCAAACGGGCTTTCAGGTTGGGGTCTTCAGATGGTTTTGTACTGGCCGGTGGTTTTATCGGAGGCAATGCCACGTTATCCGTTCCGTCGTTGTTTACCACTTCACCCTGTCCACCTGCCTGTGAAGGGCTGCCGCCGTCGCCGGCATCACTGCCCTGGGCCGGAGGGGTAGGGGAAGGTCCTCCCTGATCGGGTTGGCCAAAGCCACCGTCCACCATCCCAAAGTCAAGTTCCAATTCTCCTTTTTTGGTTTCAAACGGAGGGTCTGGTACGTAGATGCGGAGAAAAAACAGCAACAGAACGATAATCGCTGTTACAAGCAGGCTCAATACTCCTGAAGTAAGCCTTATGCGTGGTGTGGAAATCAGTTTCTCTTCTACAACGTACATGGACATAGGCAATGAATTATGGAAGTATTTCCGGGTTTAACTGTTTAATCTGCAACTTGTTCTGTTCTTCCTGTGAGAAGCTGCCCGCAAAATTCTCTGCCTGGGCATAGGTCGCAAACCTGCCGATAACAAGCCGGATGAGTGAACTTCCCTTGCCACGAACCAGGATGGCTGCTTTGCCAACTTTGTTCAGCTTGCTTTTTTCCTGTTTTGCCACTGTTTCTCCCATATATGAACCGGTATAGACGAAGTAGTTGCCTTTTCCGGTTTTCATGGCTGTCTCCTTTTCTACTATACCTTTATCTTCTGCAGGGTAAACAGCTTTTTCAACCTTTTTTTCCGGAATTTCGGCCGCTTTCGGTTCTGGTGTGGCCTGTTTTTCAGCGGCGGGCAGGGCAGTGGTTGCTTGTTGCACCTTTGTGGCGGCCGGCATAAATCTGCGCGCCAGAAATACCGATGTTCCGGCCATTGCTACCAGTGCAACCGTAGCCGCAATTTTCCATGGAAGACTGCGGCGCTGTCTGTCAGTATCCGGATTCATGCTGATTTCCAGTATTTCAGCCTCTTCGGTTTCCGGCTCTGATTGCTGATATTCTTTCTTTTCGGGACCGGTTGCAACCGGTTTGGCCACAGGTTCTGTCTGGGTCTGCGATTTTGCGGCAGCGGCAAAATTCAGTATTTCCAACCCGAAGGAACCCGGGCTCAGATTCAGTTTTGGGGATGGTAAAAAGAACAGTTGATTTTCGCTGTTCAGGAAAAAATTGCCCAGTTTGCCCAATGGCACATTTCTGTGCTGCTGCAATCCGTTGCGTAAACTTTGTACCTCGGCGGAAATCATATCCAGCGCTGCCTGGTAGCTTATGCCCAGGTTTTCGCGCAGGTCGTTGGCCACCGTTCCGTCATCAGCCTGCAGGGCGGCATTGAAAAACAGGGTTTCACCGGCGGGTTTGATTTCACCGTTGAATACATTGGCCGATGCTGGTGCATGTCTGAGAATAAATGAGCCCAGACCGGGAACTGCCACGCAGGCATGTGTTCCTATCAGCCTCAGCAGGGTTTCCTCCAGTAGTTCCAATCCTTCCATCATCGTTACAAAATTACTATGAATGTGCCGATTGTGTTAAAAAGATGCTGCAATACCGCCCAATATGGTGAAACCGTAATTGTAGAAACCGTTCCACATCTGGTATTTCTGATTGATCAGGTTGCTGGCCTGAACCCAGATCCGACCCAGGTTATTCACTCTGTAATCGGCACGCAAATGCGCATCGGCAAAGGCTTTCATCGATAAATTGGCCAGGCTGGGATTGGCAAGATTGCGGCTGAATCTGCGGCCCATGCCATCCACTCCGGCCTGAAAAATGAGATTTCTTACCGGAATATACTGTATGCTGAGAGAATAAGTGCCAGCCGGCAAGTGCCATGCTTTCTGCTCATTGGTAGTGGTATAATCCGTAAATCTGCCTGTAGCCCCTACACGCAGTTTTTCGCCAATGCTGAAACGAAGGTCAGCGGCAAAATACAGAGAAGCCACATCGTCATAAACCACATTGAGGCTGCGAATGCTGTCCCCGCTGTTCACAACCAGTGGCAGGTCGCTTACACTGTTTCCGCCAAACTCAAGGCTGAACTGTGAGTTTTCGGTAATACGGCCTTTCAATCCGGCATATCCCCTCAGTTGCTCATATGTATTCAGTACACGCAGTGTGTCATAGGTAAAAGGAACCTGCTCACTGAACCGGCGCAGGGAGTTGCGGCGCAATCCGCCATCAATTCCTCCGTACACTTTCATTTTGAAACCCTCCAGTTTTTTCTCTCCGTACAGGTAAGGGTTGAAATAGGTAACCGGAGTAAGGGTATCCTTGATAACCCAGGTAAGATTGATTCCGGCAGTGATGTCCACCCCGTTTTGTTTGTTGTAGTATTTTACCCGTGGCAACAGATCGATAAACCATTGGCGGGTGGTGGTAAAGGATTGGCGGTATTTGAGATTGGTAACCCCCAGGCTGCCAAAGGTGCTGAATTTTGGAAACACAAAATCCCAACCGGTTTTGCCACCGATTTCAGTTTCACTGTGATTCAGGTTGTTGAAAAAGTTGTTGAACATAATGCCTGCCTGAAAGCCGGGCTTTTTCTCCAGTGCTTTTAAATCATACAGCACACTGGCACCTACATTTTCACTGATTTTCTTAAAGGTGGATACAAAGTCTTTTTCCCAAATGGTGTCTTTGGCAAAATAGCGGTTCATATCCCGCAGGTAGTTGACCTGTATTCCCAAACTGCTCTTTTTGAAAAACCGTGCGCCATACAGGTACCCTTTATTGGAACTGAAATCGCGCAGGTTGTTTTTGGTGTCTTCCGATACTTTGCTCTGGTCTGCACTCAGGTGCTGTATGGCCAGGTTATAGGCATACTTGGCATTGGCCCGGTTTGCGATATACAATTCTCCCAGTTTGTGGAAGTAGTTTCCGGCTCCCAGTCTGATATAATTGGGGTTGTATGAGGTGTCGAGTCCGGGTTCAAAATGCTTGACCGGTGGCAATATGCGGGTGATTTTCCGGGTGTTCCAGCGGTAGTCTGCCACATTGTAGGTTACATTCAGAATCTGGCTTTCTGCTTTAGGAATGGTGGGGTCTATGAGCAACTTGCTGGCTGCAATCAATTTGGGTTTATACACACCGGTAACCACCGAACCGTCGTTGATTCCGCCCTTGGTCCCGCCACCCTGAGCTCTGGCCGCAGCCATGGCAGACACAAACAAACAAGCAATGAAAAACTTTCTGTACATGAAACGTGCAAATATACATGGCATAGTCGGGCGTATGGAAATGCTGAGGGGCAATTGTTTTAGACAACTTTCCCATGATAACGTTTCAGGTGTGCAATTTATTGGAAAGTCCTGCTGCCAGCGGTTTGTAAACATAAAAAAGGGTCTGCATCCACATCGATTGTGAAATTTTGGGAGAATCATTGGAATACTTGATGGATTTTCCTAACTTTGCAGCCCAATTTTTCAGAGAAAATCATGTACGCCATAGTAGAGATAGCCGGCCGACAGTACAGGGTAGAAGAGAACAAATACCTGATTGTAAATCGCCTGGGTGCCGAAGAAGGTGCCAAAATAGAGTTTGATCAGGTCATGCTGATTGGTGGCAACGGCAACGTGAAAGTAGGGACACCTACCGTTTCAGGTGCCCGTGTTACAGCCACTGTAGAAAGCCATGGCAAGGGTGACAAAGTCATCGTGTTCAAAAAGAAACGCCGCAAGGGTTATACCAAGCGCAATGGTCACCGCGATTACCTCACACGTCTGAAAATCGAAAGCATTAAAGCGTAAGTTTCACCTTTAGTATAGAAAACGTAAAGAAATGGCACATAAAAAAGGTGCGGGTAGCACCAAAAACGGACGGGAATCACACAGCAAGCGACTGGGTGTGAAAATATTCGGCGGCCAGGTGGTTAAAGCCGGAAACATCATCGTGCGTCAGCGTGGAACCAAACACCACCCCAGCGTGAATGTAGGCATCGGTAAAGACCATACCCTGTTTGCTCTGGCCGATGGTGTGGTGAAATTCCGCAAAAGCCGCGAAGGACGCAGCTTTGTTTCTGTTGTGAACGCAGAAGCCTGATTCCCCGTTTCAAAGACATTCATAAAGGGAGCTCAGGCTCCCTTTTTTTATAGATATTTCCCATACAATCCATGACCACAAAGAGAACCAAATACCCTTCGGAGTCCCTTACCCTCATGAATGAGCTGGTACTGCCCAATGATACCAATACACTCAATAACCTGATGGGGGGACGCCTCCTGCACTGGATGGATATATGCGCGGCCATTGCCGGACAAAAACACAGCAATGAGATAGTGGTAACTGCATCGGTAGACAGTGTTTCCTTTAAAGAACCCATTCGCCTGGGGGATGTGGTTACGCTGCGGGCATGGGTTACCCGTTCGTTCAATTCCTCAATGGAGGTGCTGATAGAGGTGTGGGCCGAAAATATACCCCGGGGAGAGAAAGTGAAGTGCAACGAGGCGTATTACACCTTTGTCGCACTGGATAGCAGGCACAAACCTGTACCTGTTCCTGAACTGGTGCCTGAAACCGAGGAAGAGAAGCGCATTTATGACGGGGCATTGAGACGCCGGCAGGTGCGGTTGGTTTTGGCCGGGAAAATGAAACCGGATGAAGCTGTGGAACTGAAAAACCTGTTCGTTTAACCTTATTCAAGCCCTATTTCCCGCAATCGTTCTGCAAGATATTGTCCGGCAGTAACCGGGGAATAACGTGCAGGATTAGCCGCATCTGTGCAGCTGGTGAGGCAGGTGAGTGACATGTCTGGCACCGGGTGTACAAAAAAAGGCAGGCTATACCGGGGGGTGTGCCACATTTCCCGGGGTGGATTTACCACCCGGTGGGTGGTACTCACCAGTTTGAGGTTTGTGAGTCTCTGCAGCATATCGCCCACATTCACAATCAGTTCTCCTTCTGCGGGTTGCGCATCCAGCCATTTGCCGGCGCGGGTAAGCACCTGTAATCCCTCCGCAGAGGCAGCAGGCAGCAGGGTAATCAGGTTGATATCTTCATGTTCTCCGGCCCGCATGGCATCCCGTGGCTCCTGTTTCAGGGCAGGGTAGTGGATACATCGCAGAATGCTGTTTCCGGTTTTGACCTTCTCATCGAAATAGTCCTCCGGAAGCTGCAGGTAAATGGCTATCGCCCGCAGAAGTTGTATGCCACACTGAAGAAGAGACTCATACATCCTGGCTGCAAGACCATAATATTCCGGCAGTTCCGCCACTTCAAGGTTGGGCTCTGCATGCGGAAATTCCGATGGTGGCAGGAAAGGACCCCAATGCCAGAATTCTTTCAAATCCCCTTCCAGCCTGCCTTTGGCATGCTCCCTGCCAAATGGGGTGTAACCCCGCTGTCCGTTTGCCGACTCATTGATGTACAGTTTCTTTACCTCCAGTGGCAAATCAAAGAATGCCCTTGTCTGCCGGTACATGTCGCGCAGCAGTAATTCCGGTACACCATGATCGGATATGCGCGCAAAACCGACTTCGTGAAATGCTTCCCCCAGATTCAGAACAAACCTGAGTTTGTCTGCCGTTTCGCCGGCAGTGAAATCGGACAAGCGCAGCAGTGGAATGGATTGCATAGGTATGAAAAAGAACTGCCCGGTTTTCATGCGGGCAGTTCTTTGTTGAATGGTTGTCTAACAGAAATCAGATGACATCAAAAATCACCAGCAGGGCATAAATCAGACCCGGAACATATAGCAGCAACCACAGCAGCAGGCTGATCCAGAAATGGCTCGTAAGGGTGCCTTCGTAAACCAATACACCCAGCCATGGGAGGAAGATGGCGATGATGGCAGCCAGAATCTGATTGCCTTCATAGTTGCCGGCTTTCTCTTTTTTGGCCACTTTTTTCACAATGGCTTTCTGTACCAGTTTCTCTTTCCAGGTTGCCTTTGCAGGTGCTACCGTTTTAGGGTTCGCAGCAGCAGCAGCAGACATGGATGGATTGGTGGCAGGTACTGCAGATTTTGTGGTTACAGGTGTTTCTGCCACCGGAGTAGCATCGGCAAATGCAGGAATTTCAACAATTTCAGCAGGCTCTGCTGTGGCAACAGATTCTGTGGTTTTGGCCTCAGCCGCAGGGGCTGTGTGTTTTTTGGGGGTGCGAACCGGAGCAGAATTGTCGGTTTTTCCACCGCCCCAGGCGATGTGGAAACCACGGTTGTGATACCTTTTGGTAACGGAAACGCCCGTACCACATGATGCCAGCACGATGGCGATGGCAGCGAAAAAGAAGTGTTTGTTTTTCATAGAAATTCCAAATTGATTTTTCGAAGAACCATGATTTCTTCAAAAAAAGCAAATGAAACTTCTACACCGCCTCGGTATGGCTGTCGTGCGAGTGTTCGCTTACAATGGCAATACTGGTGGGGTGGGGCTCTTCGTGAATGGAGTCGAGCATGCGCCGGGTTTGCACCAGTTCATTGTAATACTGCAACAATTCGGGTTGGGTAGCCATGGCTTCTGAAATCCGCTTCTGGTCTGTCGCAGAAGCCTCACCATATACCAATAACAAGACGTGATCCTGGGTAATGTTTTCGTTCATAGGCTGTTTACATATCTAAGAACGAAGGTATGCGGATTTTTATTTTACACGCACAGGAATTTTTTGCATCATTTTGCGCAGGTTCAACAGGGCGTAGTGCATGCGGCCAATACAGGTGTTTATATTGGTCTGGGTCATGTCCGCAATCTCCTTGAAACTCAAATCGGCATAATGCCTCAGAATCAACACTTCTTTCTGCTCTTCCGGCAATTTGTTGATGAAACCATGCAGTGTCTGTAACTCCTCCTTATCTATCAGCACCTTTTCGCGGCTGTCATCATAGATATTGATGTAGTCAAACACATTGTTGCCTTCACTGTCGGTAATTACCGGCAGCCTTCCTTTGTGGCGTATACTGTCAATGGCCAGGTTGCGGGCAATGCGCAGCGCCCAGGGCAAAAATTTGTCCTCGTGCCGGTATTTACCACTGCGCAGGCAGTTGATGATTTTGATAAAGGTCTCCTGGAAAATGTCTTCGGCCAGGTAACGGTCGTTTACCATAAGGTAAATGCTGGTGAAAATGCGGCTTTTGTGCCGTTTTACCAGGGTTTCAATGGCGTTTTCGTTGCCCTCAAGATAAATCTTCAGCAATACGCCGTCAGGAATGAACTCTTTGTGCATAATACCCTCCTTTTTGTTTTAGGTGAGCAGAAAACTACATGCTTTCTGGAGTATTGGTTCTTCCTATAGGCGCTTTATGAGTGTGACTACTTGTCGGTGGCAAGTACCGAATAATTATTTAAAAAAACAAGCCTGAGTCAAAAAAAGTGATAAAAATTGGAAAATATTTTCCAAAGCATTGAAAACCAACGCTTTGTTTTATGTGTTTTTATTGGCCAATCCGTTCAGGTAATCCCTGGCAGCCATCGCCGGCTTGCCCTGGGGCTGAATCCGGAGCAATTCCAATGCTCCATCCCTGCATTTCCAGTATAGTTTCCGGTCTGATACAATCAGCCCTTCGCCCTCCACCGTTCCGGCAATCTCCGTTTCCAGCACCTTCATTGTGCCTTCGGCCAATGCAATCCAGGCACCGGGGTATGGGCTCAGTCCGCGTACCTTGTTGTGGTTGTATACTGCCGTATCCGCTGCCTGCAACTGGCAAAATTCACGGTTCAGCTTGGGCGCATGCCTGTATTCTTTCAGCACCGGCTGGGGTATAGACGGACAATGGCCTTTGCTCACCAGGTCCAGGGTTTGCAGTACCAGGTCTGCACCGGTATGCATGAGTTTGTCGTGCAGGCTGCCTGCATTGTCTCCGGGCAGTATGGGAACTTTTTCCTGCAATACAATATCACCGGTATCGATTTCATGCTTCAGGAAAAAGGTGGTCACCCCGGTTTCCGTCTCCCCGTTTATCAGGGCATGATTGATTGGCGCCGCACCCCGGTATTGGGGCAACAGCGATGCGTGCAGATTGAACGTGCCCAGTCTGGGCATGGACCACACCGCCTGTGGCAGCATGCGGAACGCGATCACCACACCCAGATCCGGGTTGTAGCCGGCCAGATCCTGCTGAAATGCAGGGTCCTTTAAATTGGTGGGTTGCAATACGGGCAGGCCCAATTCCAGCGCAGCCAGTTTCACGTCGCTTTCATGCAGCTTGCGCCCCCGGCCAGCCGGTTTGTCCGGCGAGGTAACCACACAGACAATGTTGTAGCCGGCATCAGCCATTTTCCGCAAACTGAAAGCCGCAAATTCGGGAGTGCCGAAGAAAACAATGCGCATTGGCAGCAAAGATAGGGTTGAAGCATCGCGCAGAATTTATCTCTCCGGCAAACGATTTGGCAAAATTTTACGTCTTTATGTATATAGTAAGGAGTACAACCCCGAATTTTGTATAAAATGCAGAAACCCATGGCCCGGTTATCCGGACTGCTGTTTATGCTGGTATATACCGGCTTTTCTGCGTTGAATGCACAGGTTAAGTTTATTCAGAACCAGGGGCAGTGGCCACAAAGGGTTGCTTACCGCGCCGCTTTGTCCAACGGCAATTTGTGGGTCACAGACAGCGGACTGCTTTTCAGTATGTGGGACCCTGCAGCATCAGAAAAAATGCACAACCGCAGCCTGCACACCTTCACCCTGCAATGCCATGCCTTCTACCTGCAGTTTCGCGGGGCAGACTGGAGCCGGGTTTCTGCCGCAGGACCAGCGTACCCCGAAGTGTACAATTTCTTTCAGGGAGCAGATCCGAAACACTGGAAATCCGGTGTGCCGGCCTTTGCAGAACTGCTGGTGACCGACCTTTACCCCGGGGTAAATCTGCGCATCATGGGCCATGGTGCCGATCTGAAATACAATCTGGAATGCCGCGATATGAAAGCCGCCCGGCAAATTGTGTGGCAATATCCGGGGGTAGACGAAATTCAGCTGCAGGAAAAAGCCATCCGCTTCCGCACCAGCATCGGTGATTTTACCGATACCATGCCACAGGTTACCGCCGGCACCGGCATAGCAGTGGATGTTCCCGCGCAGTTTGTAAAATCCGGCAATGGCTTTGCCCTGCAGGTTCCGCCCAAATACGGGGAAATGAAAAATGTGGTGGTGGATCCCCTTCTGGTATTCAGCACCTTTTCCGGCTCACGGGCAGACAATTTTGGCTGCACCGGCACTTACGATGAGCAGGGAAATGGCTATGCCGGTGGTACCGTTTTCAATCTGGGATTGCCCGTTACGTCCGGCGCCTATCAGGTGGTTTTCGGCGGCGGGGTGGATGAAAACCTGGGCTATGGCGACGGCCGTGATGCCGCCATCCTCAAATTCAGTCCGAATGGCAGCAGCCTGCTGTACTGCACCTACCTGGGCGGCAGCAACAACGAGCAACCCCATAGCATGGTCGCCAGTGCTTCCGGAGAATTGTACGTGATGGGCTCTACCCGCAGCGGCAATTTCCCCGTTACCGGTTCGGCCTACGACCGCAGCCACAATGGCAATTACGACTTTTTTGTGGCCCGTTTCAGTCCGGATGGACGCAAACTGTTGGGTTCCACCTTTATCGGTGGGTTGGGCATGGACGCCGTGGGCGCCGACCGTGAAAATGAACCCATAGACAATTTTCCCCTGCTCTACAATTATGCCGATGAATTTCGCGGTGAGATCATTACCGATGGCAATTCTGTGTACGTGAGTGGCATGACATACAGCACCTCTTTTCCGCGCAGCAACAACAGCGGCTGGTTTGGCGGCAAGGAAGATGCCGTGGTTTTCTCTCTCGATACCAGTCTTTCTGCACTGCTCTGGAGCCAGAATGTGGGCAGCACCGGATACGAGTCTTTTTATGGCATCGCCCTGGGCAAGCATAACGATTTGTTCGTCTCCGGTGGCACCACCAGCCAGGATTTGCCTTCCAGATTCAGCAAATTCACCAATACCTACAAGGGTGGCATGGCCGATGGTCTGGTCATGCGCTTCAACAAACTCAACGGCAATCTGCTGGCAGCAACCTATATGGGCACGGCCGATTATGATCAGGTCTACTTTGCCCAGACCGACAACAGTGGATTGCCTTACTTCTTCGGCATTTCCGAAGGGGCATTCCCCGTGGTGGCTGCCAAATGGAGCAAGCCGAATACCGCCCAGTTCATCGCCCGCATGGACACTGGGCTTCTGGCTGTAAACCTGAGCACAACCTTTGGCGGCAACAACAATGTGCCCAACCTGTCTCCCTCGGCCTTTCTGGTGGATCGCTGCGAACGCATCTTCATCAGCGGATGGGGCGGCGATGTGAATGACCACCTTCTGGACCTGTTCAGCGGCATGCCCAAAACCCACAAAAACCACGGTTCTACCTTCAATATGCCCATTTCGGCCGATGCTGTGCAGAAAACCACCGATGGCAGTGATTTCTACTTCGCCGTATTTTCCAAGAACCTGCACAGCCTGGCCTATGGCAGCTATTCCGGCGGCATTTCCAACAGTTTCAACAACGCGGAAGAACATGTGGATGGCGGCACCAGCCGTTTCGACAAAAAGGGAATCATCTACCAGAGTGTGTGTGCCGGTTGCGGCAGAAACGGGCTGTTTCCCACCACGCCCGGCGCCTGGAGCCGCACCATGAACAGCAACAATTGCAACAATGCGCTGGTGAAAATCGATTTTCAAATCCAGAACAAAAAACCCTTCATGACGGATACCCTGATTGAGGTGGTTGCTACCGATATCATTTCCCTGCGCAAACTGGCCTTTGACCCTGACCCTTTCGATACGCTGGACCTGGCCTGGTCCTGGACCAAAACCAAACCCACCAGCAGTTCGCCATTTGTGCAGAAGGGAAAAGGCATTGGCAGCGCCCTGCTTACCATTGACTGGCCCACCGATTGCAACAGTTTCTGGAACGATACCTTTACCCTGCGGGTGATGATTTTCGACCGCGGTTGTCCGAAAGCGGATACCAACTGGGCCACCATCAAAATCCTCATCCGCGAACCGCCCCGGGTGATTCCGCCGGAAGCCATCTGTGTCAGCTTCGACCGCGTTTCTGCCCAAATGAAAGTTTCCTGGCCCGCCACCACCCAGTCGGCCCGGTTTTTCAAAGAATTTCAGTTGTGGCGGGTAAACCCCGATGCCACCGAAGTATTGCTGTCCACCATAACCAACACCAATGCCGGTGAATTTACCGATGCGGGTGTGGTAAACCCGGCGGTGAATGACTACTGCTATTACCTGCTGGGTATCAATACCTGCGGGGTGACCCAGAAACCTTCCCAGATGTTCTGCACCGTGCGCGAACTGAATATCCCCATTGAATCGGTAGGGGTAAAATTTGCCACGGTAGAGGAGGACAGGAGGGTGCTGGTGAGCTGGGAACAGAGCAAGGAACCGGATTTCAAAGAATACGAACTGTACCGCTATCCCCGCGGTCAGGCACCCGGAATACAACCGCTGGCCTATACCACAGACACCACCTACCGCGATTCTTCGTTTGATGTGGATGCGGAGAGTTATTGCTATTCCCTGATTGTGACCGACCAGTGCGGGCATATCAGCAAGCACAGCAACCCCGGCTGCAATGTGGTGATCAAAGGCACGGCCACCGGCCGCCCCTGGTACTGGTTCGATTTTACATGGCAGAACTATGTGGGCTGGCAGAACGGGGTGCTCAACTGGTTTATGGAACGGCAGTATGCCCAAAAACCGTTCACCTTCCTGAAGAATACCGGTACAGACACCTGGGCCCGGGACGACAAGCTGGACTACGACTGGGGCGGATACTGGTACCGGGTTACAGCCATTGAAGACCAGCAGGGTGTAGGCCGCAGTCCCTACCAGAGTCAGAGCAACTGGATTTATCTGTACCAACCTCCGGAACTATGGGTGCCCAGCGGCATCACCATCAACGGAGACAAGCTGAACGATGTGTGGGGTACAGTGCCCGTGTTTGTGCGCAATTACCATATGCGGGTGTACAACCGCTGGGGACAGAAAGTATGGGAAACCACGGATAAAAAGCAGCAATGGGATGGCAATGTGAACGGCACCCAGCCCGAAGACGGCGTCTTTGCCTGGTACGTGGAATTCGACGGCTGGGACGATAAGCATTACCGAATGACCGGGACGGTGACCTTGTTGCATTAGCTGCAACGTTTGGCGCAGTGGCGCAGTGGCGGATTTCAGACCTGTCCCGACCAAGGCATAGGGAGCACTAAACTGTCTGACAGCACTGAACTGGAGCTGAAGTACAAAACTCCAAGTTTATTCAGCTTTTCCTGGAGGTACGAAATGGGATCACCTGGGATGCCGCCAAATCCGTATTAACTGTAGTTTTTTTTCAAGTCGTTCAGGTGTCATTTCAATAATAATCTTAGCTCTTCAATTGTCAAAGGAGGTTCTTTTTTATGTAACATTGAATGACAGTTTGGGCAAACTGGTCGTAAATCTTTAATTGGATTTACTTCATATTTACTGCCAATGTCTGCAACTTTTATCAAGTGATGAACGTGAATGAAATTTTTACCGATCTTACCGTATGTTTTTTGAAAATCAAAGTCGCAAACCATACAAGTAGTCCCAAAGTGATTAATACATTGTTGTCTTGCTTTAGAGTTACGTTCATAAGCATTTACAACAATTGTCCTTTTTGCTCCTTCAAATAGTTTCTCCTCGCTTTCAATAGGAATTTCATCTGGGTACTGTTGGTCGCCCGTCAAACCAGTAGCCTCCAGTGCTTGAACTAGTTCCTCTTTTAATTGCCAAATAAAAGGTTGCGATTTGAATTCTCCGTCAAAGAAAATATCCCACTTGCGTTCTGTTCCGTCATCTCGAACCGTAAACTTGATGTTATATTCCTTTGCAATTCTTTTTCCATATCTCCCAATTTCTGAATTCAATGGACTTGAAGTGTTCTTTCCTTTATATCCGAGTAGCAGTCCTAATTGACTTGCTGGTGCTTTGTGTTCTTGAAAAGAATATAGTGCTTGAAATATAGAAAGGTCAAGTTCTGTTGTCAGTTTTTTATTTTGTAGAACTTCTACCCATTCATTTACTGTAAGTGATGTCCCAATGCGGAAATTTGGCTTTGTTGTTGGTAAAGTTGAAGTGTCAAGAACTGTAACAATAAAGTATGAATTAGGGTTATTAAAAACTATGTTTCTTACTTTGTCAATCAGTTTTTTTGGAAAAGAAATTTCTCGTCCGCTTGTGATTTGAAAATATCCCGTTTCGTTAATGTTGAATTTGTCTTCAAACTTTATGTTTAATTTTCTTTTAGTTCCGTTCTCTAATTTGCAAAAGTTTGCTACCTCTGTTTGAGTACTCCATAAGTGAAGCTCTCTTTTCCTGTCAGAAAAAGGCTGTCTCCAAGATATGTTTGATAGCTTTTCTAATTTTGCCATTTATAATTGTATTTGTCTTTTATTATCCAACGCTTCTCTGATAATGGTTAGCAAGCCTTCAAAACTCAAAGCTAACGGTTTCGGGTTTTGCGTTGGTGGGCATTTGAAACCGAAAACTGTCTACCTGCACCAAAGTTTATTAATTGCTCAAATGTTTCTATTCGCACTTTCCGACCACTAACGCAAAACCCGTGTTAGCAGCAGTTATTTTCTTCTTTGTGCCAACCATAATGTATGTTCTCTTGAAACAGCATTTTCAGAGTCTAAAACAAACTTTGAAAAACTGTCGTCTGTCGTTAATTGGTCTGTCAATGTTGCAATAAAATTTAATTCTTGTGTCGCTGTTGTGTATGCTTGTTTTAATTCTTGATGTTGTTTAAGTTGGAGCCAACTTAGAGCAGAGGCAGAAATTGTCGTAAGAAGTCCTACAAAATTCCAGTTGAAGTCAGGTTTAACAATGAGAAAAACTATGCTGATAAGAGATATTGCTTGTGAAATAATTACACACCAAAACCAAAGGTTATATTTTCCCAAATTATATTCTGCTTTGTCTGCATACCATTTCTTTTGGTCTTCAATTCTGTTTTGAATGTAATAGCCTTTTCTTTTGTCCAAGTTGTATGCTCTAATTTCAATCATTTTATCTGTGATAATTGGCAAGTTTAGTATTTTAGAGTTCATTGCAATTGATAGCTCTCTAAACTCGTCTGATAACTCTTTGATGCGTTCCACAAATCTTCTTTTTGCATCTCCTAGGTCAAGTGAGGATTCAAAGTATTCCGAACAACAAACAAAACGCCAAGTCAGTGTTTTACAAGATTCAGCTAATGCTCGTCCTTGATACCAAACATCTTCGTATTTTTTTGATTTTAGAATGATTGTTAGAACCAAACTCAAAAGAAGTAAAAGGCCTGAAACTATATAGACAAAAAATTTTGCTTGTGTTGATTGGTAATTATAAATGGCTAAAGCCGAGGCAAGAATCATTGAAATTAAGTCTATCCTTATTATGTTTAAATAATACTTCTGTGCTTTGATAGAAGCATTATCTGATGCCTGAAAATAATTTGGGAAGTCTGAGTATTGCACTATGGTCTTACTTTAGTTTGTGATGATATTTTACTAGTTCTTTTATCAAATGCTATGTCAATATATTTTTCAGCACTTTTTGCATCAATGCAGAAATCATCCCATTTGACTAAGACGCAATATCTGTCATCTTCGGACCAAGCACATTTGTTATTGGGAATATAGTAGTTGTATGAGAATTCTTTAATAACAGTATTGTCGTTAATGCTTACATAGTTGTGGCTGTTGCCGCAAGTTTTACAGATACCGCTTCCAGTATAGATTTTGTCATACATATTAGGTAGAACAATGCCTAAAATACCATTCTTAGAATTTGCTTTCCCGTCAAATAACGATGCTTGTAACTCTCGTTTGATATAAACCTGTTCGTCTTGTCCAAGTGTTTCAGCACTATGTAATCCAATTAAGAAAATAGTAACAGTAGAATCTGAAAGATAATCTTCACGAATTTTTCGCATTACATAATTTTCATCATCAGAATCTATTGGTTCATTCAATGATTTGTCAATCATATCTACACCTAAATTATTTAAGATGTAGTTTTTGTATGCCTTGTCTTCTCTTTTGTGTGATATGAAAACTCTATGTGCCATTTTCAGTTATTTATTTAATGTCTTGTTAGTAGTCGTCAATATAATAGCTGCTAACGTGCCGCGTGTTGGCGTAGTGCGGGCTTTTTAGCACTAACGTTGATACGAAGCGGACACTTCAAAGATAGCACAAATGTTGATACGAAGCACTTCGCCCCGCATTACGCCAACACGATGTTAGCCGTTCGCCTTTTTGTTTATTCTTCTTCGTCATTGTTAGTCATTGCGTTGATTTTTTCAATTTCTGTTACTTTCCATTTGTCGCCTGCATAAATTGCTCTTGCGTTTACCCTGCAATCGTCAGTTATGTTGTGTTTTTCTAAAAGGTATTTTGGAACATAATAATCTCCGATAAAAGCAAAGTCAGGGACTTCTTCGTCATAATTTTTGTATTTCATTTCCATAATTCCTGTAATGTCCTTTCGTAAGTTTGGATTTGCTTCTTCCGTTAGTTCAATAGATAATATTTTCACTCTTAATTTTTTGTCTTTGTCCGTTTTTGTAGCAAATGAAAGTTTAATAAAATCGCCTTCGCTTGGTCTTAGATTTGTTTCTGTGAACCTGACAATTCCTTGCAACTTGGACGAAATGACAAAATGAAATAATTGCTTTTGCTCGTTCACTCCGTCAACTATTGCAATTTGAGTTTGGAATTTTGAAATGACAGAACCTTTGTCAATTTTCTGAATTTGTCGCAGTTCTGTTCTGCTTTCGTCTTTCACTTTTTTGATGTAACTCTTTGCTGTTACAAAATCTCCAATTTGCAATTCGTTTTTGGTTTGTGGAAAAAACACTTCTTTGTTGTCCGTAGTAATTGCGTGAATGATGTTTTTTTCTTTGTTGATGTAATCAACAACCGCAAAAGTGTCATTCAGTATTTCCCAATGTTTTTTTTCTGTCTTGTCCGCAATGAGTGGAATATATTTGTATTCCGTAATGACATTTTTACTAAGCCAAGAAAATCTGTTTTCAACTTCTTTTTTAATTTCCTGCTTGTGAAGTTTGAATTTGAAAATTTGTCCTAACTCGGATTGTTTCAATATCTCAAAACGATTTTTTCCGATTGCAAACTCTATTGTTTTTCCGTCAGTAAACGTTAAACGTTCTTTTCCTTTTTCGTCTTTCCATTTATCCGCTAAAACAACTTCCGTCCAATCAAAATCAGCATACGCAAAGTTTTCAGCAAGCGGAATATATTTTTTGTGCAACTCCCGATTATCTTTTAAACTTAGTTTAACTGCGTTTGCCTTTTTATGTAATTCGTCAAAAATTGTAGATAATTTCCAACCTTTTATTTCCCGATGTTTCTTGTATGCCTCAAGCTCTACAAGTGCGTTTTCTAATAGGTTTTCGTCAATTAAAACCTTTGCTAAATCCAAATGAATGTCGCCTAAAAAATCTTCGTTTTTTTCTAAACTCAATGCTTTTGATAACATTCCGATTTTTAAAGAATTGTCGGAAATAATGCAATCTGAAAACTCTTGCCAAACATAATGTTTGTCTGCAAGCTCTAAAACAAGTTGTTTGTATATTTTGATTGCTAATTCTAATTCGTTGTTTTTGAAATGTAGCAAGGCTTTTTCTCGCAACAACCATTCATCGTCAGGAAATAATTTGACTGCTTTTTCATACGGTTGAATAAGCCAAGATAAATTCTGTTCAGATATTTGAGTTTTCAGAATTTCAAAAGTCTTTTTTATTGCCTTTGTTGCTAATGGTTTGTATGTGTTTTCGTCTTTCTTGGTTTCTTTCCAATCTTCACTTCTAAAATTTTCAGGATTCCAATTTTTAAAGAAATTCAGAAAACGCCATTCGTCATTTTCTTTCATAAATCTTTCAGCAAGATTTAGAATTTCGGAATGCCATTTTGATTGTCCGTGTTTGGAGTAATTGTTATTGTATTGCTCAAACAAATTCCACAATTCAGAAAACTTATTTTCCTTGTGAGCATTGAAAATATTCCAAAAAATAGTTTCTCTGAAAAAGTCTAAAACGATTTCTTTGCTAAGGTCAATTTTGCTTAAAAATTCTTCAATGTTTATTTCGGTGTTTGAATTTACAAACTCTCTGCAAATGCGTGAAATAAGCGAAGGAATATCTTTTCCGTCTTTATATCCATCGTGCAAATCTTCGTAGCGAAGATTGTCGGGATTCCATAAAACGAAAAAGTTGTAAAACTTAAAATCGCTGTGTGTTTTAGAATAATTTAAAGCAAAATTCAAAATCATAGAATGAAGCATTGACGGTCTTTCATTCTTTAAGTTCATATAATCTCTAAAAAACGTTCTTACTTCAACCGATGAAAGATTGCTTTCTTCTGCTTTTATGTATCTGTAAATTATCCAACCGTAATTTTCGTGATGTAATTCTGTAAGTCTGTTTTGAGAAATTAGGTTTTTAAAAATCGCTAATGCTTCTTTATTATTTCCGTTTTTGCTTAGTTCTTCTGCTTTTTGAATTTCAGAATAGTTTGTGTCAATTTTTGGACGAAGAAAGTTTTTTTGATTTTCAATTATATCATCTTCGTAACCTTGAAAATCTATTGTGTTGAGTTCTTTAAAACAAACCCCCGCTTGATTTAAGTTTTTATCTGCTATGTAGTATTTACACAAATCTATCAGAACCCAAGCAAATGCCTTTTGTGTCCATTCGTCTGAACTATCTTCTAAGTATAATTGTCGTGAAATGTTTAAAGCATTGTTTAATTTATTCAGTTTTTCAACTCCTGATAAATCCTTTGCTTTATTTCGTAATTCAAAAACAGTTTTAGAATCCATATCAAGATACTTTTTCTAATAAGAGTTCGTTTATTTCCTCAACTAAACCTGTCGTTCTTGACGGAATGATTTCCGTTTTTTTGAACTTTAATTTCCCGTCATACCAAAATTTGTATGTCGCTGTAAAACCGTTTTTCTTTATTTCATAAATCTCGTGATATTGTTTGTGTTCAATTTTGGCAATTTGAAAATGGAAGGGCTGTAATTTTTCCTTTAAGTTCTCGTAAAATTCTTTTTGAAACGCTTGCTCAAACTCAAATTCTGTTTCGTCTGTTTCGGGTTCTGCAATTATGATTGTCTTATTGTGAAGTTTGGCAAGTTTCGTATAAATGCTTTCAGTAAACTCCGTTGAGATTGTGGGCTTTTGTATGGTTGTAATTCTATTATGGCTGTTGTAGTTGATTTTGAAAACCGCAATTTCATTTCCTTGCGAAAAAGTATAATGTTCCAAATAACTTGTGTGGCGAATGTCGCTGATGTTTACATTTTCATCTTTCACACATTCACTAATTGTAAGATAAATATGCTTCACAAAAGCCGTTTGATTTGAAAAATCAAACGGCAATTCTGTTTCTGAAATTTCTGTGTTTAATTCAAGAATATCTTCTCTTGGTTGAATGTTCTCAATTTTAGGTGGTTGAACATTGCTTGCAATACTAAAATGTGGTTCGTCAATCGTAAACAGATTTTGTTTTGCCCTTGTAATTCCTGTGTAGAGCCAACGGAAATAACTTGAATTGAAATAGCCCATTGATGTTTTACAATTCAAAAATGTGTTCGTCCATTCTCCGCCTTGTGCTTTGTGGCAAGTAACAGCATAACCAAATTTTATTCGTAAAGCGTTAAAGTATTTATCGCTTCGCAAAGCGTCTTTAAATTCCTTTGTTCCTGCTTTTAGTTTTGGATTCCGGATTTTAAAATCAATGTAAAGGGCTTTCAGTTCATCTGAACTCAAATCTCTTTGATGTGAATAAAGCAAGTTTTCTATGATTTTACATTCAATGTCGTGTTTCTTAAAGTCTTCGTCAGTGAATGTAATTGTAACGTTACGAAAAGTCAGCGGAACGCTGACTTCAATCGTTTCGTTTTTTTTGTTTTTTCGTTTTAGTGAGATTGTTCTGATTTCATTTGTTGGTGCAACTTCCTTTACAATTCCAAAATCGCCATTTAGCAATTCCATTTGCGGATAGTTGTAATTGTTACCGACCAAAATTATTTTGTCACTAACCGTTATTAAGTTTTGATTTGGGAAAAAGTGATTTCTAACAAAGTCGTTGTATTCTTTTACTGATGAATTTGAATAAGCTACAATTATTGTTTCTTCGTCAATGCTGTTGTTACAGGCGTGCAAATACTTTGGCAACAACTCTTCGTATTTTGTCTTGTTGATGTCTTTAAAATTGGTTTCAATATCAAGCTGGTTAAAAACATTTTCTTTTAAAGATTTCCGAATTTTTGTTGCGTTGTGCAGTATTCCGCTTTCTGCTTCTTGTCTTACAACTTCGGTAAGTTCAAATTCTTTTGAAATAAGTCCGCAATTTTCTTTCAGATAATTTTCGTCAAGTGCTGGCGAAAAATTCATATTTACAGGTGGTAACTGTGCGTTGTCGCCAATGAAAATTATTTTTTTGCTGTGGTCGTTGCTGTCAGGATTTATGTGCTTGATTAGGTCTTTGAGCAAAAAGCCTGAACCAAACCTGAAAAATTCGCCCTCTGAATAAACATTTGAAAGCATTGAGGCTTCGTCAATAATGTAAATGGTGTTGTTTGGGTCGTCATTATTTTTTAGTTCGTAGTAGAATTTAAAAGTTTCTGTTCCGTCTTCGTCTTTTGTCTTAAATTCTTGTATGTCTTTGCTTGAATAAATTGTTTTGTGAATAGTATATGCCTTGTGTTTCGTTTTTTGCGAAATCACTTTTGCTGCTCGTCCTGTCGGTGCAGCGATTTTAAAACTTCTTTTGGTTGCTGTCAAAAAATCGGTAAGCCCTTTCATCATAAAAGTTTTACCTGTCCCTGCGTAACCTTTCAATAAAAAGCAAGGTGTGTTGTCAGAAAGAAACTTGTCCAATTCGTCAATAAGAGAACTTTGTCCTGATGTCAGCGTGTATTTTGAAAAAGATTCTCTTATTGTCATTTGTCTGGTCGTTGATTGTTTGCAGGGTCGCTCCTAAGGTGACGGCTAACGGTTCTCGGCTTGGCGATGTGGCGGATATTTAGCACTGAAGTTCATAAAAGTTCCAAATGTTTGTTTTTGTACAAATGTTCATTAGAATTATGTCAGCCGCCATATTGCCAAACCGATGTTGGTGGCAGTTTTTATTTTGTCGTGTAGTTGTCCCAAGTTGCTTTAGTTATGTCTGCGATTATTTCCTCTCCATCTTTAAATTTTTCGGTCGTGTTATGAACAAAGATTGAAATAATAAGATACTTCCCATTAGGAAGTTTCACAATTCCAATATCATTTATTGCTCCTGTTAGTCCTGCATCGTTTGTAAAAGAACTACCTGTTCTATGAGCAACCTCAGTATTTGTCGGTAATTTTGCTTTAATTCTATTTTGTCCAACCGAAGTTGATACCATTGTTTTATATAGAAATTTTGTAGATTTCTTTGTCAATAGTTTGTTTTCAAGAAAACGTTTTAATAGTTGATTCGAAAAGTTCGGTGTCGTTGTGTTCAAAAATT
>JAEUUL010000002.1 GCA_016787485.1 Bacteroidota bacterium | reverse complement strand
AGTGGCAAAATCATGCGCCGGATACTGAGAAAAATTGCGGAAGGAGAATTGGGTAACCTGGGAGACACCTCTACCCTGCTGGACCCCTCGGTGGTGGCGGACATAGCACAAGGCAGGCTATGACAAAATGACTCTGTGAATCAGGCTATATTATCCACAATCCAAACATTCCTTTTCACAGAATTTGGAATTGTCATTTTTTCGGTGTTTATTTTGTAGTATCAAACGAAAAGCCTATGAGCAATAACTACATCGTACTGATTCCTCTGGTTGTGGCCGGACTGGGTGCCTTATTCGGCGCTGTCTACCTGCTGGAAGGAAAACAAAAAAACTGAGACTCACAGGGTCTCCCTCCAACCCTCCCCGGCCCAAAGCCGGGGATTTTTTTTACCGGACAGGCTGTTGTAATTTCCCGTTGTGTGAGCAAGGCAAAAAAATATGCTGCGTACATCCATGAACAGTGTGACCAGATTCACACGCATCTTTCTGCGTTCTGCAGTGAGTCAAACCCTGAACATCTGCACCAGCTGAGGCTATGCATAAAAAAATTAAAAGCCCTCTGCGGGTTGCCCGGTCAGCGGAAAAAGCGAAGAAATGCTTTGTCCCGGTTGGCTCCATTGTTTCAACTTTGCGGCGAAATCCGGAAGAATCACCTGCTCCTACTGCCTGCGGGGGATGAAAAGGAGATACTCTGCCTGGCATGGCCACACTGGGCATTCCAGATTGCCTGTACGAAATCGGAACTGGCTGGTTACAGGCCGGATCTGCGGACTGAAACGGTGCTGAAAACAGTAAAACGGCTGCTGGCAAAGGCAGAAAAATGCTGGAATGCATCAACCTTTTCCTGGCATGCAGCCCGGAAGAACTGCAAATCTGCCTTGTATCTTATGGCATGGTTGCCCGCAAAAATGAAGCGTGGCCATAGGTTAAAAAGAACACCCCTAAAGGCGATCGCTGCGGCCCTGGGTGATTGGCACGACTGGCAGGAGATTCCGGTGCAATTGCGCAAAACGGGCTGGAAGGACCATAATAAAAGGCTTGAGGAACAGGTACGCCGGCTGGCAAATAGCGGCGGTTTCAGCAGCAGTTTATAGTTAATAAACCACACTCAGATTCGACGGGTATTTCCGATATCAGGAAATATCCGAACATTAAAAACCACAGGATTTGCGTTTTCATTTTTGTGCAATGGTGTAATTATCCTTTACCTTTTGGCAGGCGGACGGATAAAACCCAAAAGGAGGCTTTATGAAAACCCGGTTAAGCTTATTCATCCTCTGTCTGAGTCTGAGCCTTGCAGGAAAAGTAGCTGGAGAAGATATTCAGGTATTCCAGAAAAAGGAATCAAAGAACAGCCTGTATATCCTGCGTTTGTACCCCGCAGGCACCTATTCCTATGCTCAATACAGTCGCAAACGGGCTTCATTTGACAGCGGAAACTGGCAGATGAAAGGCAGGAAACTGACCTTAAAATCCGCACTGAAGCGCCATGGCAGCAATCCCCTGCTGCAAACCAAACATTACCTGCACGCCAAAGGGATTTATACCGGCTTTCTGGCCATGACCGGATTAGGGAAACCTGAAATGGAAACCGCACCTTCTGCCCTTGCACAAAAAGACTGGACCTGGAATCCGCTGGTGAACCGGGGTTTTGTTTCTAATGGAACTTACAAGGCAACAGAAGATGGCAGCGGTGTTGGTAACAATCCACTCTCTCCAATTTACACTACTCCGGAAAAAGAAAACACACTGAGTCCGGATGCCGCTGCCTTTGCGAAAAACTATTTTATCAGCCGTGCAGCACACTACAGCCCCGGCTACGATGCCATGCTGCGCAGCCATTACTCCGGGCCCGACCACTACCAGCGATATGTAAACGGCAAGCGTGAACACTGGAACAACGACACCAGCCTGGGATTTCTGAGCAGTGAATACGAAACCGTCATTCATGAAAGTACCCACGGGGTCAATTCCTTCAGCAACATCATGGTGTTACCCGGGGTAGAAATCAGCCTGCCAACGATGAAATTGTTCAAATCCAGCGAATTTGGCAGCCTTGTACCCACCAGTGTAAAATCCGGCATTTTCAGGTACGAAACCTATGTATCAGACAAAAGTGTGGTAACAGCCAATGAATACGGCATTTATGGCCTTATGGATGAATTCTCTGCGTATTGTAACGGGGTGCGCAGTTGCCTGCTTGCTGCCCGCACCGCACTCGCAGAAAAAGACACTACCACTGCACGGACATTTGTAAAACAAGCGGCAGGGACCCATTTCGCCTGGTATGAATTCCGCCTGTTTGCTGCCTGGTATCTTCACCATGCCAAAGAGAAATATCCGCAGACTTATACCGCACTCATGAACAACAAACCGGCAAGAACTGCCTTTACCCTGCTGGATGACGAATTCAAAGCAACCATCAGAGGCATGGAACAACTGCCGTTGGGCAAATACGGCTGGGCCTACAATACTGAGTATTACAGGAAGACCTACATACAGGTATGCCTTACCGAACTGGAGAAAGAAGAAGTATGGCTCAACGGTTTCAGGGTGCAGGGTGTCACCCTTGCCAACTATAAAAACTACCTGAAATGATTCAGCTCACTCCGCTTCCGGGTGCAACTGCCTGTGAGGGACTCACAAACACCAGTTTGCCATCGGTGTCTTCCGCCATCAGAATCATCCCTTCACTGTCTATACCCCGCATTTTGCGCGGAGCCAGATTGCTGAGCCACACCACCTGCCGTCCGGTTACTTCTTCCGGGGCAAAATGCTGAGCAATGCCGCTGAGAACAGTGTGCTCGCCATCATCGGCCACCAGGGTCAGTTTCAGCAACTTATCGGCCTTTTCCACTTTTTCTGCGGTTTTTACTGTGGCCACTTTCAAAGCGAGTTTGGCAAAATCATCGTACTGAATCAGGGGTTTATTTTCAGCAGCCGGCAAAGCCGCTTCTGCACCGGTGTCCGGGGTTTTCATTTTCAGTAATTTTTCCGTTTGCATGGCGATGGTTTCGTCCTCAACCCGTGCAAACAGCAGTTCTGGTTCTCCCAGGGGATGGCCGGCAGGCAAAGGTTTGGCCACCAGTCCGTCGCGCCAGAAATGGCGTACCATGAGCAACATGGGAATGAGGTTCAGTTGCCTGCACAGCTTGTCGTGGGTGAAGGGCAAAAAGGGTTCGGTGGCAAACACCAGGTTTGCGCAGATTTCAATGGCAAAATGCAGGGCATCTGCCGCCTGCGCCTCGTCCTGTTTGATGGTTTTCCAGGGTTCTGCATCGGCCAGGAATTTGTTGCCCGCCCTCGCGATATTCATCAGGCTGGACAATCCATCGCGGAAACGGTACTCATCCAGTGCTTTGCGCATGTCATCCACATGGGATTGAATTTCAGCGCGGGTTGCGTCTTTTGCACCCTGCAGGGGACCATCTGTCTGTGGTGTTGGCACTTTGCCCCCGAAAAACTTGTGGGTAAGCACCATCACGCGGTTTACAAAATTGCCCAAAATGGCCACCAGCTCACTGTTTACACGGGTCTGGTAATCTTTCCAGGTAAATTCGCTGTCTTTGGTTTCAGGCAAGATGCTGCCCAGCACATAGCGCAATTCGTCCTGCCTGCCGGGCAATTCTTCCAGGTATTCATTCAACCACACAGCCCAGTTGCGGCTGGTACTGATTTTGTCCCCTTCCAGGTTCAGAAATTCGTTGGCAGGCACCTGCTCCGGAACCACAAATCCATTGCCGCGCAAATGCAGCATGGCCGGGAAAATGATGCAGTGAAAGACGATATTGTCCTTGCCGATGAAATGAATGAGGCGGGTATCTCCTTTCCACCAGTCTTCCCAGTCGCCGGGCCGCAACTCGCGGGTGGCACTGATATAGCCGATGGGGGCTTCAAACCATACATACAGCACCTTGCCATCCGTGTCAGGCAGGGGAACAGGCACTCCCCAATCCAGATCGCGGGTCATGGCTCTGGGTTTCAGACCGTCATTCAGCCAGCTTTTACACTGGCCGGTTACGTTCGTCTTCCAGTCTGTGTGCCCATGGATATAGTCATTCAGAAATGAAGTCTGCAGCTTGTCCAGGGGTAAAAACCAGTTTTTTGTGGGTTTCAGCACAGGCACATTCCCACTCAGCGCACTTCGTGGGTTTTTCAGCTCCATGGGACTCAGGGTACTGCCGCATTTCTCGCACTGGTCTCCGTAGGCATTTTCATTGGCGCATACCGGGCAGGTCCCTGTGATATAACGGTCAGCCAGAAACTGACCCGCATCCGCATCGAAGTATTGTTCGGTTACTTCCTCCGTAAATACGCCTTTGTTATAAAGGTCTTTAAAAAATTCGCTGGCAGTTTGTTTATGGGTTTCGCTGCTTGTGCGGCTGTAAATATCAAAACTGATTCCCAGGTCGCGGAAGCTGCGCCCGATGATTTCGTGATAGCGGTCCACGACCTCCTGTGGTGTGATTCCCTCCTTACGGGCGCGGATGGTGATCGGCACTCCGTGCTCGTCGCTGCCGCAGATAAACAACACATCTTTACCGGCATTGCGCAAATAGCGGACATAGATATCAGCAGGCAGATACACCCCGGCTACATGACCGATATGTACAGGCCCGTTGGCATAAGGCAAGGCAGCAGTAACTGTATGTTTAGGCATAATTACAGGCGGCAAAGATAACGCCGTACAAGGGTCTGCTGAGCAGCTCACCCGATATGATTTTTCATTTTATACATCCCTATATTGCAGGGAATTTCAGAAAATCGCATTTCATCCAAACCACACAATGTCATGACTTTCGCAAAAATCCTCCAATCCCAGCGTGTATATTTCGAATCGGGCATAACCCGGGATCTGGAATTCAGGAAAGCTCAACTCCGCCACCTGAAATCATTGCTAAAAGAAAACGAAGCCCTTCTCTTGTCGGCTATTCACAACGATTTTCACAAATCCGGATTTGATACCTACGTAACCGAACTGGGATTGTTGTACCGTGACATAGATGAATGTACAACCCATTTAAATCAATGGGCAAAAACAAGAAAAGTAAAGACAGATATGGCAAACCAACCCGGGAAAAGCTATATCCTTGCTGAACCTCTGGGCAATTGTCTGGTCATAGGTACATGGAACTACCCTTTTCAACTCTCCCTGGCACCTGTTATTGCCGCCATGGCCGCGGGCAACACGGTCGTACTGAAACCCAGTGAACTGGCCAAAAACTGCAGTTCCGCCCTTGCCCGTCTGGTGAATGAAAATTTCCCGCCAGAATATCTGTTTGTCGCCGAAGGAGGTGTTCCCGAAACCAATGCAATTCTCGAAGAAAGATTCGATAAAATTTTCTTCACGGGAAGCACCACCGTTGGCAGAATTGTTTACCAGGCTGCAGCCCGGCACCTTACTCCGGTCACACTCGAATTGGGCGGGAAAAATCCCGTCATTGTTTCCGGGAATTGCAATCTGAAAGATGCAGCCAAACGGGTGGTATGGGCAAAGTTTCTGAATGCAGGCCAAACCTGCGTTGCACCGGACCATGTATTTGTTGAGGAATCCGTTTATCAGGAATTTTTAACACAGTGCACCTATTGGATTCAAACCTTTGATTATAACCTGGCAAACAACAATTATGTGCAAATCATCAATGACCATCATTTCCAAAGAATACAGGAATTAACCCTCCCTGAAAAGGTGTATTGCGGAGGTATTTTCGATGTGGAACAAAGGACGATTTCCCCCACAATTCTTACAGATGTTGCGGAGAGCTCGCCGATCATGCAGGAAGAAATATTCGGACCGGTATTGCCCGTTTTTTCTTATTCCAATCTGGATACAGTGATCAGGCAAATAAGAAACAGACCCAAACCCCTGGCCGCTTATCTGTTTACAAAAAACATGGAAGAAAAGAACAGATTGCTCCGGCAACTCTCATTTGGTGGCGGGGCCATCAATGAGACCATCATGCACCTCACCAGTACCCAACTGCCGTTTGGTGGAGTGGGACTCAGTGGTTTTGGTTCCTACCACGGAGAAGCAGGTTTTGCGACTTTCTCTCACTACAAAAGCATACTGGAAAGGCTGCTGCCCTGGGAGCCCAGCCTGCGATACCCGCCCAATACGGAAAAGAAACTGAAGTGGGTGAAACGGTTTTTAAAATAAACCGAATTCATATGAATGGAATTAAAAATAAAATACAAAATGATTCCACAACTTCCATTAGATTTAATTCCCAAAGCGGTTGAAAATATTGCCGTACAGAACCTGTTCATTGAAATCCCCAGGTGCACCATTAACCTGATTAAGTGGGATGGAGAGCCCATCCATGATACCTTTGGTGGAAAACCCCTGGTATCTGTTGAAAACAAACCCATGTTTGCGGAACTGGCAATTATGACCCTGTTCGCAAATGACAATTGGGATACCCGGTGGATTGAGGTATATGGCAAATCCACACCGGTATTTCTGTCAGAATGGAAGGATGACAAATACAAAAACCAGATCCATCATCCATTTGACAATAAGTACCCGGAGACATTGCTGCAAGATATTGCGTCAAAAAACAGAAACTCCTATTCTGGTTGCTGGGACATATTGGCTTTTAAGGACAATAACATAGTATTTGCAGAATGCAAACGGAGAAACCGTGACAAAATCAGACCCAGTCAGATAAACTGGCTTTCCGCCGGCTTAAATTCAGGCCTCACAAAAGACAACTTCCTGGTTGTAGAATGGGACATGAATGCAGCAGACCGTCCACATTAGTGGTATTAAAAAATTTGCATTTATCAAAATTCCTATTAGTTTCGTAAACCAAATACTACCAACAACATGCAATAATCAACCCCAAAAAATCCAGCCACCATGAAAAAACTACTCAAATTCCTCAAATGGACAGGCATTGTCCTCGGCACTGTGATTGTCCTCTTACTCACCTTCGTTCTGCTCACCTGGGATAAAAAATACGATGCGCCCTATCCCGACATTACCGCCAGCAAAGACTCCGCGGTCATAGCCCGGGGCAAATATCTGGCCAATGGCCCGGCCCACTGCGGCATTTGCCATACACCCATGGACAAAATCATGGCCGTGGAAAACAACAAAGAAGCCTCAGATTTCTCAGGGGGTTGGGAACTGTCATTCCCATCCTTCGGCACGTTCAGGGCTCCCAACATCACCCCGGATATGGAAACCGGGATTGGTAAACGCACCGACAAAGAACTGGCCCGTTCACTGCGCCACATGGTGGGATACGATGGACGTATGCTCGCCCCTTTCATGACGTTTCAGGAATTGACCGACGAGGATCTCACCGCAGTCATTTCCTATCTGCGCAGCCTCAAACCTGTGAAACACGAAGTGAAAGGAATGGAAGCCGGCATTTTTTTGAAAGCACTTCTCGCGTTTGGAATGATGAAGCCGGAAGGTCCCAAAAACACACCTGCCAAATCCATAGCCATCGACAGCACAGTTGAATATGGAAAATACATGGCATGGTCTGTGTGCAATTGCCGCACCTGTCATACCCAAATGGATGTAAACACAGGTAAATTTGTAGGTAAGGATTTTGCGGGAAAAGGCGCTTTTGAACCCGATGCCTTCAGCAAGGGGCATTCATATCTCTCGCCCAATCTTACTCCACACAAAGGAACGGGTGTGATTGCGAACTGGGATAAGGCAGCATTTCTGCAGCGGTTCAGGGCAGGCAGAGTGCATGAAGGATCTCCCATGCCCTGGGGTTCTTTTACCAAAATAAACGACCTGGAGCTGACGGCTTTGTACAAATACTTGCGTTCACTGGAACCGGTTGACAATAAAGTGGAGAAAACCGTATTTGCACCGGGAGAGAAAATGCCTGAATTGTAAATAGAAAATCTATCATATTTTCGGTTTCAGCAGGGAATTCCATTCCCCTTTCTGCGGCTGCAAGCCAAGGTTCAATGCGATTTTTCATTTCATCCAGCTTCGATATTGAATCAGTTTGGCTGTGCGTTCCAAATCACGGAATCTGAAAAAATCCTGATTTAAGCGCGGTCCTCCCCTATTTTCGCAAAACCGTCATGGAAAAATTCGAAACTGTAGATGCGTATATCGCGGGTCAGCCGGCGCAGTGGAGGGACAAACTGCAGGAAATCCGAAGGGCCATCTTACAGGCGGCGCCAATGGCTGCAGAATGCATCAGTTATGGCATGCCCGGGTATAAGCAAGACGGGGTGCTTATGTATTATGCGGCCTTTAAAAACCATGTGAGTTTTTTTGTCATGCCTTCCAACAAAAAACATTTTGAAGAAGAATTGCGGCCATATTCACAGACCAAAGCAGCGGTTCACCTGAAACAGGACACAGTTGTTCCGGTAGATTTAATCCAGAGAATTGTTCAGAAACAAATGGAATTGAATGCCATAAAAGCTGCAAAAAAAGGGCGCAATAAATGAAGTGGGAACTGGGCCTTGTGCTTTCAGGAGGAGGAGCCAGGGGCTTTGCCCACGGTGGCGTGTTGCAGGCCATGGAAGAAGCCGGATTGAAACCTGATGTAATTGCCGGAACCAGTGCAGGTGCACTGGCAGGTGCGTTGTATGCTGCTGGTATGAAACCCCGGCATATACTTGATTTGCTCAAACGCAGTAAATATTTCAGCTGGCGCAACCTGAATTTTACCAAAGACGGAGTCTTTAGCATGAATCCGCTGAAAAAGACACTGCAAATGGTATTGCCTGAAAATTTCGAAGACCTGGAAATACCCCTGTACATTACAAACACCAATCTGAGCAAAGGCACCTGCGAAATCATTCACAGCGGACCCTTGCTGGAACCCTTGCTGGCATCGGCCTGTATTCCTGCTGTATTCAAACCCATTGCAACAGAACGGGGTGTATTGGTAGATGGGGGAATTATGAACAATTTCCCGGTTGAACCCCTGATTGGAAAATGCAAAAAAATCATAGGATGCCATGTAAATAAATTGAAAGCAGATGACAATCCTGAGAATTGGAGCATGGTACGGATTGCGGAACAATGTTTTCACCTTGCCGTGCAGGAAACCCTTTACCAGAAAGCCACACAGTGCGATATTTTCATTGAGCCTGATTTATTTGAATTCCGCATGTTCGATGTGGAACAGGCCGATGAAATTTATCTGAGAGGTTATGATTCAGCGATGAAATATCTGCAAAAAACAAATTGATTATTTCCCCCAATAAAAATCATCGGGGAAACCAGAAACGGTGTTCAGGTCCAGTTCCAATTCAACCGCTTTATCGCCATCCTGAATGTAACAACCCACGACAAACGCCTCATAAGCCGTTCCTTCAACATATGCGGTTTGATTGATAATTTCACAAATCCGTACCATAGGATTAAAGGTATCATGGAGAATAAATGCGGCATACTTCGCCTGTGATTTTTCTGGAATCATCACCTGGATTTTGAATTTATGAAATCCAGGAAAGGGTGTACCTGAATAATTGCAGCTCAGCACAAAACCATTGCTAATGGGAGCTCCACCCCATCGTCCCTTTTGAATATCTGTTTTATCATTGATTTTCCGAATGGCATTTTCATGCTCTGCAATTCGTTTCAGTTTTTCATACTCCGCTGTCTCTGTAATTGTGTTCACCTGTTTGGCTGAATTGGATTTTTCTGCCATTTCCTGAGATTGTGTGATCAGTGTTTTGTTTTCATGCTCCAGTTGAAGATAACGTTTGCGCATTCTTTTGAACATCTGGGTCAATGAAGTTCTTGCCCACAAATAGCAGATGCCAGCCCCGGCCAGAAAGAAGAACACCAGAGTGGCATAGGCAAAAGCAAATCCGGCTCCATAACCCGATTGTCCGGTGCCCCATGCATGATTGTATACTGCTCCAATATTCTTTGCTGAATTTTCCATCCAGCTCAGAATGGTTTGTATTTTAATCAGTGACAGCCCCAGAATAATTTTGGTAATCCAATCAGATACTTCCTCCAGATTGGTATTGTCCGAATAATCTTCCTCAGATTCCCCATTCTCTGAATCAACCTCTTTCGCTTTTCCTTTTACCCGCTTGCCACTGCTGCGTGGCAGGCCAAACAGGAAACCCAGCGCCATTCCACCGGCCATACTGCCTGCAGCAACAAGCAAAAAGGTTAAAACCACCGTTCCTTCTTGTTTTGGTGTAAACAGTCCCAGCAAAATGCTCAGCACCCCAGCGAGAAGCAGAATCCAAAACAAACCTGCAAACAACAGGCGTTCCATTTCCAGCAATGGGTCGTTCTCTCTTGAGTTGACCATGAAGTTCGGAAATAACCGGGTGAATATTGATTTCATAAGGTATTTGAGATTGCAAGTTCTGTTATTTCAAAAAATATCCAAATCTTTGTTGCAAAACCTGTATGACACAAAGACCGCTGTTTATCACGGTGATGAATATCATTACCTGGGTTCTGGGAGGACTGGGCTTACTCCTTTATATCGCCCTGGCATTCTTTTCCAAACCCTTTGAACGTGCGATGGTCCACACGGGTGATTTGGATTCGATGTTCAAGGCTTCGATTCCTGACAGCATGCCCCTGGTAACAGACAGTATGGGTGTGTATGACAGTGCAGCGGTTGCAGTGCAACGCAGGCGAATGACGTTTGCCAAATCCATACAACCCATGATGGCAGAGAGTTTTGCGATCAACCGCATCATGGCCAAAGGCATGTTCACCATGTCAATTTCCGGCATTCTGGGTTGTCTTTTTGCGCTGTTGGGTGCCTGGCTCATGCATAGTCTGCGGTGGTCGGGATGGTGGCTGTACCTGCTGGCCTGTGTTGTGCCAAACGTAGGCATGGTCGTCGGATGCTGGCCCGTTTTCACACATTTCCATGTGTTTGCCTCCGGATTGTATATGAGCCTGATTATGTCTGTACTGGTGGGTGGTACGGTGCTGTTCTTCTATGCCCGCAGCCTGAGGAAGGCTTTGGCCGGCACCCTGTAATTCCGGAAATTACAATTTTTCCAGGATAAACTCAGCCATGCGCCGGTACAAATGGTATTGGGCAGCACGGTCGCCTATGCCATGGGCACGGTTTGGGTACACCTCCGAGTCAAAACGCACACCCGCTTTTATCATAGCATTGATCATCTCGGCCGTATTCTGCCAGTGCACATTGTCGTCTCCGGTGCCATGTACAATGAGGTAGTTGCCTTTGATTCCTGACACATAGTTAATGGGGCTGTTCTGGTCGTATCCTTCAGGATTCTCCTGCGGTCTGCGCAAGAATCGTTCTGTATAAATGTTGTCGTAGTACCTCCAGTTTGTAACGGGAGCAACAGCAATAGCCGACTTAAACACATCTGCACTTTTGGTGATGCACAGGCTGCTCATGTATCCGCCGAAACTCCAGCCCCAGATGCCAATGCGTGAAGCATCGCACCAGGGTTGTTTGCCAAACCACTTTGCAGCAGCCACCTGATCCTGGTGTTCCAGTTTGCCGAGTTGCATGTAAGTGCATTTCTTGAACATTTCACCCCGGTTTCCGGTTCCCCGGTTGTCTACACTCACCACCACATATCCCTTCTGTGCAAGATACTGGTGATAATAAAAATTGCGTCCGCCGTAGCTGTTGCGAACCGTGTTATGACCCGGACCACCGTAAACGAACATGAGTAACGGATATTTTTTCTCCGGGTTAAAATCCGGCGGTTTTATCATCCAGTAATTCAAACTGATGGAGCTGTCGGCCTGAAGAGATCCGAACTCCGATTTCCCCAAATCAAAAGACTGCATGACAGAAAGCAAGGTTGCATTATCCTCCAGCACACGTTTCCATGCTGTGCCAGTCTTATACAAAGTATATACCACCGGGGTGGATAAGGTGGAATGCATATCCATGTAATATTTGTTGCCAGCAAGAAACTGAATGGAATGATTGCCCGGGGCCGGAGTCAGTTCTTTTTTTCCTTTGCCATTGAATTTAATGCTGTACAAATGGTCCTCGGCGGGCGAAACTTCGCTGCTTGTATAATAGATCACACCAGACTTTTCATTGATTGCGGCAATGCCGGTCACATCCCAGTTTCCGGAGGTGATGCAGGTTTCTTTCGTTGACTTATTGATTCCTGAAGCATCAACATAGTTGTACAGATAAATGTGGTTGTATCCACTTTTTTCAGAAGTATATATAAAGGAGTGATTGCCTTTCAGGAATTTCAGATTGTCGGAAACATCCACATAGGTGGTGCTGCGTTCCTTAAGCATGACCCAGGTGTTTCCGCCGGCTGCTTCTGCAAACAGGAGTTCCCAGTCATTCTGGGTGCGGTTCAGCCTTTGTATGCTTAGTATACCGGGTTCGTAGCTCCACATAATCCGGGGCAGATACTGGTCATTTTCACTGCCTGTTTTGCATTGCACGGATTTTGCCGCAACCAGGTCATAGATGTACACATCCACCTTTGAATTGTCTTCCCCGGCTTTTGGATATTTCCAGCGTTCCTGGCCGGGATATAAGGCACCAAACATGTCCATGCTGAACTCCTTCACTTTGCTTTCATCAAACCGGTACCAGGCAAGATAACGGCTGTCCGGACTCCATTCGAAGCCGCGGCTCATGCTGAATTCCTCTTCATAAACCCAGTCTACTGCACCGTTGATGATGGCGTTCTTCTGCCCGTCGGTTGTGACTGCGGTTTCCTTATTTTCCTTCAGATTGTACACATACAGATTGTTGTCGCGCACATAACCCAGCCACTGATTGTCAGGGCTCAATGTGGGATACATGACTTTGCCACCGGGTATGCGGCTGATCTGATGCGTGGCAACATTCAACACATAGACCTGACTGCGGGTACTGTGCCGGTAAATGCTTTCTATGCCCTCTTTAAAAACGATATGTGTTTCGTCTGCACTGAATTCATAGTCGGCAGGCTGCAGGGTTGTTGTACTTTGACGGGCATGGGCAATCAACCCCACGGAATCGCCGGATTCAATCCTGTTTTTTACAATATACCAGTCGCCCCTGGCATCTGTTTTAAATTCGGTATAATGTTCACCGTCCTGCATGGCATTGAACCCACCTGCGCCTGCGGCACGAAATGTACCTGTACGGAAAATATCATCCAGCGAAATCTGTTTTTTCTGCGCCTGTGCCTGCAGACCCATGCCTGCCAATACCAGCAGCAACCATTTTTTCATCGTATACGTTGTAATTTGGCTTCTTTTATTCCCTTGATTACCACAGGTACCAATTCCTGGGTCACCATACTTTCATCCAGTCCGAACCAGCGTTCAGGTCTTCCAGAAAGCACTTTAAGACTATCGTATGCATTCAGTACCAGACTGTCCAGCAGCGGGAGTTCGTTTTCCTGACTGATTTCTTCTTCTACAAGGACAAAGCGGAAATCACCAATATAACTCTTGTCTATAAAGGCATGATAATATGGATCCAGATCAATCTCGTGGTTGCGCACCATTTCTTCTATAACCAGTCTCAGATAATAACTGATTTTCTGCTGTATGCGGAATCCGAGTTTGAAACGCACCTTGATGATGTCGTTTTTCTCAATGATATTCACCTTATACTCCATGGTATAGGGTTCGTCGGTTACATCCACATTGACAAACCAATAAAAGTCGGCACGTTTTGGCCGTTTCTGCAATATGGAGTAAAGTACAAGTGGTTCCACCTCATCATCTGCTCTGGCTTTGCTGAGATAAATCAGGTGGGTTGCAAACTTGGGCAGCGTTGTATCCTGACTGAGAGCACGCAATTTATCCCGGTACTGATTCAGCTTCACTGTATCTACCATGCGGCTTTTGATCTGCCCCCCCTTATAACAGACATACATCACCAGAATGATGGCAGAACCAATAATCATGGTTACAAAGCCACCATGCATGAATTTTGCAAGATTTGCCAACAGGAAAGCCCCTTCCACAGTGATGTACAGCAGCACAATAAGATAAACAAATACAGCAGGCCAGCGCTGCATTTTCAGGTAGAAAAACAGAAGCAGCGTAGTCATCAGCATGGTTACGGTAATGGCAAGGCCGTAGGCAGCCTCCATCGCTTCCGCTTCACGGAAGTACAGAACCACACCAATGCAACCTGCCAGCAATGAGGTATTGATGACAGGAATATAAATCTGACCTTTGATGTCGGAAGGGAACTTGACAGTGAACTTCGGGAAAAAGTGAAGCCGGATGGCTTCTGAGACCAGGGTAAACGAGCCGCTGATAAGTGCCTGACTGGCAATAATGGCGGCACTGGTGGCGATTATGATTCCAAAGATGAGGAACCATTCAGGCATAATGGCGTAAAACGGAGAAATCTTACCCAACACCTGTCCCTGATGTTCAAGCAGATATACCCCCTGGCCAAAATAGTTGGCAAGGAGACAGAATTTCACAAAAATCCAGCTTACCCTGATGTTCTTTTTGCCGCAGTGGCCCAAATCACTGTAAAGTGCCTCGGCCCCTGTGGTGCAGAGAAAAACAGCCCCCAGGAGTATAAAGGAATCCTGACTTTCAGAAAGAAAACGCACCATATATACCGGACTGATGGCCCGGAGAATATCCGGGTGCTGAAAAATCTGAGCCAGACCCAGCGTGGCAAGCATACCAAACCAAAGAAACATGATGGGCCCAAAGGCTTTTCCCACCACATTGGTACCTGCCCGCTGAAAGAGGAAAATGGCTGTAATGATGGCAATAACAATGGGTACAGTTTTTATATCCGGGTTGATGATGCGCAAACCCTGAATGGCAGATGCCACCGAGATGGGAGGTGTGATGATCCCATCAGCAAGCAACATGGCGCCACCAACCATGGTACCGATAATGAGATATGGAAAGCGTCTGCGAAGCAGCGAATAGAGGGAAAAAATTCCTCCTTCGCCTTTGTTGTCCGCTTTAAGGGTAAGGATTACATATTTAATCGTCGTTTGTAGAGTAAGTGTCCAGAATACGGCACTGATGCCACCCAGCACAGTTACCTCACTGATGGGACGGTTACCCACAATGGCACTCATTACATACAGAGGAGATGTGCCGATGTCTCCGTAGATAATCCCCAGGGTAATCAGCAGGCCTGCTGCCGACACCTTGTCTATTCGGGCATGTCCCATAAAAAAGTGGGGCGAATTTAGCTGCAAAACCGGGGTTGTAAACAGCAATTCGGTAAACGCTGAAAATTATGTACAAAATACATGACATGAAGCAGCCGGGTGCCGTGAAAATCTTTGGGAAAAGTTATTTGCTGAAATGCCTGCCAATCGGTTTATTCTACGGAAATTTGTACCCCGAAAACAGCGCAATACAACATGCCCACTCCCTCAAAAACACACACACCCACCAGAAAAAAAGACAACAACGTGGTAGAAGAACAAAAAATCTCGCACTACTTCGGTGAGAACGTTTTCGGTCCCGAAGCACAAAAACAGTACCTGAGCAAAGAAGCCATGAAGGCCATTGATGATGCCGTGAAGAACGGAAAAGCCATCAGTATCAATGAAGCTGACCATGTGGCACAGGGCATGCAAGCCTGGGCTCTTGCTAAAGGCTGTACCCATTACACCCACTGGTTTCAACCGCTGCGGGGTACCACTGCAGAAAAACACGATTCCTTTTTCGAACCCGTGGGTCAGGATACCGGTGTGGAGAAATTCAGCGGCAAAGCGTTGGTGCAGCAGGAGCCCGATGCCAGCAGTTTCCCCAGCGGTGGCATACGGAATACATTTGAGGCACGCGGATATACTGCCTGGGACCCCAGCAGCCCTGCTTTTATCATGGAAAAAGCCGGTGTAAAAACCCTCTGTATTCCCACCATCTTTGTTTCTTACACCGGCGAAGCGCTGGACAACAAAGCCCCCCTGTTGAAGGCCAATGCCTTTGTACGCAAGGCTGCCACTGAGGTTGCCCGCTATTTCGACAGCAACGTGAGTGACATTATGGTTAGTCTGGGTGTGGAACAGGAGTATTTCCTGGTAGATGCTGAATTATTCGCACAGCGCCCGGACCTGATGCTGGCCGGAAGAACGCTGGTGGGAAGTGTTCCTGCCAAAGGTCAGCAGTTGGAAGACCATTATTTCGGGTCTATCCCGAACCGCGTTCTGGCCTTCATGTCAGATTTTGAGGAGAAAGCCCACCAACTGGGTATTCCTCTGCGCACCCGTCACAATGAAGTTGCACCCGGACAGTTTGAATGTGCACCTCAGTTTGAAGAACTGAACCTGGCGGTGGACCACAACAGCCTGTTGATGGATGTGATGGAATCTGTGGCTGAAGAACATGGCCTGAAAGTGTTGCTGCATGAGAAACCCTTTAAAGGAATCAACGGAAGCGGCAAGCATAACAACTGGAGTCTGATAACCAATACAGGAGTAAATGTACTTTCTCCCGGAAACAGCCCAGAGAAAAACCTGCAGTTCCTCACCTTCTTTATCAATACCATTAAGGCGGTGTATGACCATGCCGACCTGTTACGCGCAAGCATAGCCACTGCGGCAAACGACCATCGTCTGGGGGCAAACGAAGCACCTCCGGCCATTGTTTCTGTATTTGTCGGCGACCTGCTGGAACATGTACTTGCCGATTTTGAAGGAACAACCACCGGCAAATCCAAAGCCAAGAAAAGCGGGGCGAGCATAAAAGTACCCAACATCCCCGAAATCCTGCTGGACAATACAGACCGCAACCGCACTTCACCCTTTGCATTTACCGGAAACAAATTCGAATTCCGGGCCGTGGGCAGCAGCGACAACTGCGCCAGTTCCATGACCGTGCTGAACACCATTGTAGGAAATCAGCTTGTGGAATTTAAAAAGCAGGTGGATACGCTGAAAGCTTCGAAAAAAGGCAGCAAAACCGAAGATGTGATCAAAGAAGTGTTGCGCAGCTACCTGAAAGACAGCAAGAAAGTGCTGTTTGGTGGAAACGGCTACAGCCAGGATTGGGTAAAAGAAGCGCGCAAACGTGGCCTGAACAATATCAAAAACACTCCGGAAGCGCTTGAAGCCTATCTGAGCAAGAGTGCCGCAGATTTGTTTGTGCGCAACGGCATATTCAACCACAAAGAACTGGAAGCCCGCACTGAAATCAAATTTGAAAGTTATGTACTGCGCCTGCAGATTGAAGGTCGCGTGCTGAATGAACTTGTGCAGAATTTCATCATTCCCTCAGCAGCATCTTACCTGAAAAAACTGGCGGACAGCGTGCAGACATTGTTGAACATAGGACAGAGCAAAAGCAGCGTAAAAGCTCAATTGGATATCATTTCACAGTTGAGCCAGAGTATCAATGCCATATACAACAGCAACAATGCGATGACCAATGAACGCAGCAAAGCAAATAAAATTGAAGATGCCCATAAGCGGGCCATCGCTTACTGCCAAAAGGTAAAACCCTTGTTTGACGACATTCGCGAGCATGCCGACAAGTTGGAACAACTCATCGATGATGCCGAATGGCCACTGCCCAAGTACAGGGAGCTTCTTTTTAACCGCTGATTGTAATTTTTAACCCATAATGAACAGCCACCGCAAACACGGTGGCTGTTTTGTTTGCACAAATGGCGTCATTTGCAGTGCTATGCGAAAATGGTTCTATATCGGAATACTGGGCCTGATATTGTTTGAAATTGCCAATGTCTACTTCATCATGCCCATGCCAGGAAGTCAGCGCATGAATTCACTGCAGTTAGCCTGGAACCTCAACCACTGGCGTTGGTTGTTCAGGTTGCTGTTTGCCGGACTCACCCTGGCCGGATTGCCGTCTGCCTGGAAAAACAGGCGCTGGGGTGCACGCATACCGGTTGGTATGTTGCTGGGAATTGCTGCTGCCGTGGGATATTTGTTCAATGGCCCCATGACCGCCTCCACCATGTTTCACGAGATGAAAGTAAAGCGGTTTTCACCCCCTGAAAAGAACCTGGTGCCCGAAGACAAGCTGATCATTGGGGTTGAAATCAACGGAGAAGCCAGGGCGTATGCCATTCAGCATGTGGCTTATCACCACCGTGTATTTGACACATTGGGAAACAAAGCCATTATGGTCACCTATTGTTCTGTATGCCGCACCGGCCGGGTCTTTGAACCTGTTGTAGATGGCGTTCGTGAAAATTTCCGGCTGGTGGGCATGGACCACTTCAATGCCATGTTTGAAGACAAAAAGACAGGAACCTGGTGGAGACAGGCCACTGGTGAAGCCGTGGCCGGCCCGCTGAAAGGCAAGTCCCTGCCCGAAATTCCCTGCCGGCAGATGACCCTGCAACAATGGCTGAACATGTACCCAAATTCAAAAATCCTCCAGCCCGATCCGGCTTTTGCAGCGGATTATGACCGTTTGAAGAACTATGACCGGGGAAATATGAAGGGAAATCTCACCCGCAGTGATACAGGTAGTTGGAATGAAAAAAGCTGGGTGGTGGGTGTTATTGTGGGTTCACAGGCCAAAGCCTATGACTGGAACCGCCTGAAGAAAGAAAGAATCATTCAGGACTCAGTGGCGGGCAAACACATTATATTATGGATTTCTAAAGACAACAAAAGCCATTATGTATGGGCATTCCCAACCGAACGGCCATTCAAAAAAACAACCTGGCTGGAAACTGAGGGCAATGACCTTTCCGGCTGGGAAGGTTTGAGAATCAGTCCCGGTGGTGAATTCACCAGCCTGCCCCGCATACCAGGGAATACTTTCCGAATGGAACCGGTAGCCTCCTACCAGGAATTCTGGCACAGCTGGCGTACGTTTCACCCGGAGACCTTAAAATATTGACTGTGATTCAGATGTTTACCCATTAACATCATTCTTATATTAAAAAAGTCTGGCATTCAATGTTATGGATACAGACCTTCCATCCGAAGGCCAAATACCGGGGCCAGGGTAGAATTGAGGCCTTTTGGTGAAATATGCCCGGTTTAAGGCATTACTGAGGTTCAGAATGATGCTGTTCTCCGGGGAGAGTCTCCATGAAAAATTCAAATCAAGCAAACCGTAGGCAGGTACAATCCCAGAGGCTCCGGTTACTGATGGTGTCCTGGTATTCAGTGCATCGGCAAAGCTGGAGGATGTATAGCTATACAGTCCATTGAGGCTGTATTTGTTGTATTTTAAGGTGAACCCGTTTCGGCTGATCAGAGCAGGGGTGCTCTCTACCCTGTTTCCACTTATGTCAATATTCGCATTGCCGGATTTTACCCTGGCCGATTGGTATACTGCATATGTATAGGCCGTGCTGCTGAAAACGGACAACGCCCATTTACTGCCGATATCGATGTCCCACTGCAGAAAGCACTCCAGTCCGCGGGTAAGCGAATTGCCGATATTGGTCCGGAAAATCAGTATGTTGCCAAGACTGTCTTTTAAGGCCAGGGTGCCAAGGCGGTTTTTGTACATCATCTGGTAGGCACTAATATCCCATTTCAGTCCTTTCCATTGTCCCCTTATTCCCATCTCTGCATTGTAGCCATATGCATCCTTCAGGTTTTTGTCGGAATACTCATATACCGAAGCAGGAATGATGTCCTTGAAAATCACCGGTCTGTAAGCTTGTGACCATCCACCGTATACATTCACCCTTCGCGACAGATTGTATTGCAGATTGGTGCCGAATAAGGGAAACCTGTGTGGGATGGCATTGGGCACATTCTCCGCTTTGTAATACACAATGGTACCAGACAGGTTGGTTTGCCCGTACTCTATGCGTAAACCTGTATTGATGCTGAGTTTATTGTTAATAGCCCAGCGGTTTTCAGCGAAAAATGCCCGATTTTTGGTCTTGAAATGCAAATCCCGGCCCCATCCACTGGCACGTAAATCTATGTCGAAGTCTTCTCCCGTGCTTCCTTTGCCCAGTTGTTGACGGTGCAAATCATTGTTCATCAGCTGAATGCCGGTGGCGAGGGCCTGTTCCCGACCCAAGAGCATCCACTTTTGCAAAACCCTGATTTCAGTGGTGAAACTGTTAAAATGATCAATATCTACCTGTCGGTTGTTTTGGTAATTTGTAGCCGTAACAACTGTATCGGCGACAGTAGCTGGTTTGTCAAACATCACGCTGTTGCGTGCGCCCAAAAGCAGTGAGGAGGCAATTCTCACCAAAGTGTATTTACCGGGCTTCAAATCAACTGTGAGGGAGGTAATATGTATGTCAGGATTGTAGTAGTTCCTTGCCCGGGTTGACATTCTGGGGTTCAGTTGAAACATGCTGTCCGTAAGCGGTCCGGCCAATTGCACCACATAATTGCTTCGGGTATATTCGGCCTTTACACTTGTTTTTTTGCCAGGATGGTAGAACAAGGAAATATTGGCGGAAGAATAATGCGATCGGCTGTTTTGCCGGTAACCATTGGAACTTTTGTTGTTGTACCAGATATTATACTGGAATTTTTTGATAGTTCCTGAGGCACGGAAAAAACCACTAAGGAGTGAAAAAGAACCCAGGCCAAGGGCGGCATTCAGATGAAACTTTTTTGTTGAGTCCGGCGCCTTGCTCACATAGTTGAGCATACCGCCAAACTGAGCCCCATACTGCAGGGAGCCTGTACCTCGCAACATTTCTATGCGTTCCACTGCTTCCAGCGGCATATTGTAATGGCTTGCAGGATATCCGTACATGTCGGAGTTGGTGAGTATGCCATCTTTTCTTTGGTTAAACTCCCAACCTCTGTGCGGATCCAGGCCTCTGGCAGATATGTTGATTTGATTTCCTGTGCCATCCATATCATACACAAAAACACCGGGTATTTTGGCAAAAATCTGTCGGCCGTATTTCTCCGCTAGTCCCAGTTCCTTTTGGGTAAGATCTATGATTTCGTTTTTCTTTCCGGAGTAAATGTATGTGCCATTAATAGGTTCCTGTCTCCGTATGTCACCTATTTTAGACCGGTCAACATAGGCCGGGTCAAGAATGATTTTATGGATAACGGAATCTGCCGAAGTTTGGGCCACTATTTTGGTTATGTAAAAACAACACAAAGAGATATAGAGCAGCCCTTTCAAGTTAACAAAAATACGAAATTAAAAAATCCATGAAAAGAGAAAAAGGCAGGTTTAAACCTGCCTTTTCTGAATAATCATAAGACTTAGTTTACTCAGCGCCATCGGTCTGTGCGCGGGCGATAGCTTTCTGGCCAATCATTTTACCCATGCTCATACCTACCTCTATATCACTACGGTAGTGAATAGCGCCGTACAAACGGCTTACAGAAGCTTCATTTGCCATCTCATTGTAAGCGGCTGCCCTTGAAGGAATAACGTGGCCTAAAAATTCGGCTGCACTTCCGCTGAAGGTGCTGTGACCGCTGGTATAACTCGGAAAGTTTGGAAGACCTGTTAATGTTTTAATCGTCGGGTCAACCTGACTGGGCCTCGGGTTGAAATAGAAGAATTTGGTATCCCAGCAACAAATGGCAGCCTGGAACATGGCCATGTTTAACAAGGCAAGGTTACGGGCCCAGCGCACTTCGCTGTACCGCTGGTTCACAAAATCTTCGCATGCAATGGCATTCCAGTGTCCGGGAGGCGTATAGGTACCTGTACCATCAGCCCAGAAATGGACAATTCGCATCCTCTCGCGTGTGCTGTGTTCACTGTACCATTTTACTTCCTCGGTTTCCTTTTTAAATTGTTCTGAGCCTGTAGACGGCGGAGGCGCAGGCCGGCCAGAAACCACCTCACCAGAATCCATGAGAAAACCTTTTACATTGCCAAACAAGGGCAACATAGGCGGACGCTTGGGCGATTCCTGGCTAATCCATGGAATTTCGCCTTTGTTGGCGGTATTTGTAGCCATCTGATCCCACAATGCTTGGTTGCCCACTGCAGCTCCGGCTTTGTCCCCCCGGGCGCGGGTCGCAAATTTCTGTGCCACCAATTTACCCAGTTTCATACCGGCTTCAAAATCGCTGCGCACATTGGCACCAGACATGATGCGGCTTTGCCTGTGTTCTTCCAGTTTCTCCTGAATCCAGGCCTGGTCTGCTGGGAACAAAAGTTTTAACAGTTCACAGGATGCCCCGGCAACTACCCCGTCTTCGCTGGGATATGCAAAAGAAGCGGCAACGGGAATCATTTCCTGAATGGTGGGGTCCACCTGTTTGGGCGTGGGTCTGCGGTATACCAGTTTATAGTGGTATGCGGCCACCAATGCGTCATACTGAGCAGCGGAAACGTAAGCATAAGCCCTTGCTGCATAAGGAGGATTGGCAAACGGGAATACTGGGTAAGCAAATGGATTGTTGGCGCTGGGAACAGGGTAGGAACCATCGTCATTCTGATAGGGCGCCAGGTTGTGCAATGCCACCAGTTCGCGCAAAATCTCATTCCAGCGCAAAACAGCACCGGCACTCCAGTATTTGATATTGTCCCTTTGTTCTGAGCTGAGGCGGGCCTGCCAGCTTTTGATTTCATTTAATTCTGCCTTGTAGTCACTGGAACTGATAGCCAGGGGCACATCTATGGCAAACTCATCGGCTTTGGTGAGCAGAATGGGCTTCCACTTTCCCGCACCCGTATCCGCATTGGCTGGAGACAAAGCCGGGAATGCCATATTCCGTTCTTTCAAATCCCGCTTACAGGCAAATATTCCCAAAGAAGCCGCCAGAACTGCGATGTATATCTTTTGATTCGTTTTCATTATTTGATTCCTCCTTTGGTTTTTTTACTTACATCAGCCAGGTAGAAAAATCCGAACATCCAGCTGCTGCTTTTTCCCATGTTTCTTCCGGCAACGGTTTGCATTCCGTTCAGAATCAAACTCAAACCATTGGTTTTAGGCACAGGGATTTTGGCATTCAGCCCTAAACGGGTTGCTTCCATATTGTTGCTGGGGAAGGGCATATCGTTTTTGCGGATATCAAATCCACCCTGTGTGTTCATTCTGTCAAATACAGCCTCCAGAATCAGGTCGCCTTTGCGATAACCCAGTCTTGCATTCCACATCCACACATCTGGCATGGCTACCAGGTTTGTATAGTGCATTTCATTGGTATAATAAGAATTGCGGTCTATTTTCACATTGCTGCGCACCATGTATGTACCGGAAATGGTTCCGAAAAAGTGCTTCCATTCCGCATCTGCCATCAGGCGGGCCATGGCATTTTTGCTGTGCATGCCTATAGCCAACGGGAGATAATCTGCCACATAATTCGTGACAGGGACAGAGCCACCAATAATACCTATACCCGACACATCGACTGCGCCAATGGTCCGGGTGTAAAACTTGTATTTGGCGGCTACACTCAGATCCTGAAATCCTTCGCGTCCAATCATTGTTCCGGCCGAGGCTTTAGTGCGTATCCAGGGCAGACCGGCAATGATGTTCAACTTGTCTGTAATCCCATAATTGGCCATAGCCATGGCCGATGTTGCGGACACCGTGCCCAGATTCTTGTTGTCGCGGTAAAAGGTACCTTCCCAGTAATGGGTCCAGGCACTGCGGCCAAACAGAACTCCGGAGCACAAATTCTTACGGCCCATCATGATTCCGTCCACATCGGTCTGGGCCAGAGCAGATGCAGTAACACAAAGGCTGAATAAAGAAACTTTCAATCGTTTGGTAAGGGGTAAATTCATAGCTGTGAACAGATTAAGTTACAAAGATAAGAAACGGCACCCCAACAAAAAACACATTCGTACTATTTGACAAATTTGTTTCAATCAGGCAACATTATATTACGTTGCCGCGTCTAAAAAATATGACGACCCTACCCGGGGTGTACATGCAGAAATTGGGTTGGTTTTTCTGCTTTTGGTATTAGGTAAAAAGTCCCTTCGCAGAGGGACTTTTTTGTTTTTTGCTTTACAAGGTCTATTTCTTTTTCAGTTGCATACGCCGGAACCACCAGATAAGGGCCGCAGCAATCAGAAGGAAAGGCCAGATTTCTACAAAAATGAGGAAGAAGGTTTGCAGGTAACCAGCTCCTGCAGACAGCGCCTGTCCAAAGCGGCTCCAGAAACCTGGCTTGTAACTGTCCAGATTCTCTGCATTGGGCACCACTGTTTTGCGTATAGTGGGAAACTGATACATATCCAGTTCTACCCGGGCATACGTGAGTAAATCATCGTAGCTTTCTTTTACTGTTCCATCCTCGGTGGTGTAACTGAGGTCGGTTTGTGCCAGTTTTTGCTCTGCAGTAGCCTGCACCTGAGCTTCTGTTTGCTTGCCTTTGGGCGCCGCCACCAGGGTATTTGCTTCAACCTTGCGGCTATCAAGCATCTGAATGAGGGGACCCATAGCCTGCCAGAAGGAATCCAGCTTTTTATGCGGCACATGCAGTACCAGCCGGTTTGTATAATTCATTCTCCGCACTTCCAGGGCGCTGTCCCGGTTGATAGGCTTGGTTTCTGTTGCTTCAGTATATCCATTGATATGGGTGTAACTCACATATCCCTGCAAGCGAACAGCCAGATCTTCAAGAGAAAGGCTGCTTCGAAATACATCCGGTGTGCGAAAACGGGCATACGCTTTGCGTATGACTTTGCGCCCCCGGTCATAGACCGGGTTCATCGCAGCCGATCCGGCAGTTTTTTCTTTTGATGCATCGTAGCTGACCGCTGTCGTATCGGCTAAAGCCATTTGCACATTGCTGGTTTCTTTTGCTGCACTGCGTGATTCCCTGGCATTGTTGCAGGAGGCCAGCACAACGGCGAGTATAAACAAGTTCCTTTTCATACCTGCTTATACAGCAGCAGAGCCGCAGGTAAATGCAACCAGTGCAGATTCCGTTGAACAGCGGAAAAATCCCGTTAAGGATGCAACTGTTCAGCTACAAAACCCCTGCACCAGTCTTTGATGAGATTACGCGCATGACGGAAGGCTTCGAGGATTTCTTCCTCAGTGCCGGCAGCTTTGGCCGGATCCGGAAAATTGTGATGCAGGCGCATTGCCCGGGAAGGAAAATACGGGCATTTTTCCCTGGCGTGGTCACATACAGTGAGGATATAGTCAAATGGGATATGGCCGTATTCATCCACATGATTTGAGGTATGACCCGAAATATCTATTCCATCCTCTGCCATGATTTTTACAGCCCGCGGATTTACTCCGTGTGTTTCAATTCCTGCACTATAGACACTTGCCTTGTCACCGGCAAACTTCCGCAGGTAACCTTCTGCCATCTGGCTTCGGCAACTATTTCCGGTGCATAAAACGAGTATATTTTTCATCATTTTACTGTATGACTCAATTCCTTTTTTGCAAAATATTTATTTCGGAAAACCTGTGCCACTTTAACCAGGGCTATAAGCGCCGGAACTTCCACCAGCGGGCCGATTACACCGGCAAATGCCTGACCAGAGTCAATGCCGAAAACCCCAATAGATACTGCAATAGCCAGTTCAAAGTTGTTTCCGCTTGCAGTGAACGCTGCAGCTGCAGTTTTTGGATAATCTGCCCCCAGGCGATATGCCGCAAACAGGGTCAGGAAAAACTGAAATGCAAAATAAATCACCAATGGAATGGCCACATGAAATACATGCAACGGAAGTTGGGTAATCATAGCTCCTTTCAGGCTGAACATGATGACAATGGTTGCCAGTAAGGCGATCAATGTCAAGGGAGAAATCATTGGAATGAACCGTGTATTGTACCAGTTTTCCCCTTTCAGTTTCACGCCGGCCACGCGGCTGATGATTCCCGCCAGGAAAGGTATACCAAGGTATATGAATACAGTTTGGGCTATTTCGCCCATGGTGATGTGTATCTCAAGTCCGGGCAAACCAAACAGGGGTGGCATGATATACAGATAAAACCATGCATACCCGCTGAAGAAAAACACCTGCAGCAGGCTGTTTATACCCACCAGCCCTGCTACATATTCCCTATTGCCCCCGGCCAGTTCATTCCAAACAATCACCATGGCGATACAAGGTGCAATTCCAATCAGAATCAAGCCGTACATATATTCCGGATTTGAACGAAGGAAAATGACGGATAAAAGAAACATCACGAATGGCCCCACCACCCAGGTAATCAGCATAGTGGCAGAAAACAATCTGACATCTTTGAAAAGACCTCCGATTTTGTTGTAATTCACTTTTGCGAGGGGTGGATACATCATTAAAATCAAACCAGTTCCTATCCACAAATTGGTACTCCCCTGACTGCTATTGTTAAAAAATTCAGCGACAGCGGGGAAAAGACTGCCCAATGAGACTCCCAAACCCATGGCTAAAAAAATCCATAAAGTAAGAAAGCGATCCAGAAACTTTAACCGGGTTTTCATTGAATAAAATAAATATTAAAAACGATCAACAGCAACCTGAACCGGGTGCACAGCACTGTGCGGGTTTCTCGCCATACACTGTAACACTGAAAATCCCTTTGCCACTCTCTCTGTACTGTTGAATTTCAGAAGGTGTGAGATAATTGGCCAGAATATCAGCCGGAATTTGTATTTCTTTTTCTTTCTGAATTGCCAATTTTTGAAACCCTGCCATGAAAAGCAAATTCAGGTAACGGTCTTTTTGAATTGCCCCGGACACACATCCTGCATACATTTCTGCTGCATTCTTCAAACCGGAAGGCAACTCTCCTATCAAAACCACATCTGAAATGCTAAAATGGCCACCGGGTTTTAATACCCTGTACATTTCTGCAAAGGCTTTTTCCTTATCGGGAACCAGATTCAGCACACAATTGCTCACCACGACATCTGCTGTGTCGGCAGAAATAGGCAGTTTTTCAATATCTCCCAACCTGAATTCCACATTGGAGTATCCCAGCTTGGCGACATTGGATCTGGCCTTTTCTATCATCGCTGGTGTAAAATCCACACCAATGACTTTGCCGGTGTCACCGGTTTCGTGTCTGGCAACAAAACAATCGTTTCCAGCACCTGAACCCAGATCAACAACCGTATCGCCTTTTTTAATTCCGGCAAACTGGGTGGGCAAACCGCAGCCAAGCGCCAGATCTGCCTCTGGTTCATAACCTTCCAATGACCCATAGTCATCGGTCATGATATTGTATACCTCGGTACTGCACCCCCCGGCACCGCAGCATGATGCGGCGTTTTCTGCCTTGTCCTGCAATGCAATTTCTGCATACTTTTCTCGCACCAGGTTTTTCAAATCTTCTGCATTTTTCATATCGTATATATTCGATCAATTGGGTTTAACAACAGGAATCTGCATTTCGCACCTCCACAGACAACAGGCCTGCAAAATCTTTGCGGGCCTGCTCCCATGCTTTCTGATTGATGCAATAGCAAATGCGGGGGCCATCAATTTCACCTTGTATCAGTCCGGACTCCTTCAGCTCCTTCAAGTGCTGACTTACCGTGCTTTGCGACAGCGGAAGCTCCTCCACGATATCACCACAGACACAAGATTGTGATTTCAGCAACAATTTCAAAATAGCCACTCTGGCCGGATGGGACAAGGCTTTTGCATAACGGCTGATGCGGTTGTCAATGACTGTGAATTCTTCTGTTTTTGAAAATGCCATCGTAAATCTAATCGCAAATATACGATAAGACTTCAAAAGGCCAAACTTTTATTTTAAATACTCACCTGCAAAACTGCAATTTGCACCCAAAACCGGTTGTGGTCCTTTTCCATGTGCCACCCTCACTCCGGAGGGTGTAGCGCTGAGAATTACCGGAATTTTCTCACCCTGCAAGCCGCCTGCGTCATCCTGCAAAATCCCTTCGTAAGTCCCTTCATCCGATCGTTTCACTTTTCCCATTATGCAGGGCATCATGCATTTTTCTGAAGCAAAGCAAAGATTCACCTTCAGCCACCCTTCCTCCAGATCGAGAATCTCCAGTGTGCGGGAGCCACTGGCAAAAACACCCGACAAATGGCTTGATTTCCGCGCAGTATCGGCAACCAAAGGAGCTGTAACCGGCTTTGTCGTGTCTGGCAAAGGTACACGGCCAGTATCAGCAGTCAGATCAACCGGTGCATCGCCACCACCACTGCAGGCAAACAACATCATTGGCAGCACCAGAAAAAGATACAGCTTATTCACAGCAGCAAAATAGTTCTGCCGTTATTGAAAAACAAACGGAGTCCATCCTGTGTTAAATTTGCCGTATGCAATTGCAAGCTGGAAACCCCTGTCCTAACTTTTCCGGAATCATTCAAAACGGAAACCGAGTGTCATTGTCCGACTTCGCCGGCAAAAAGCTGGTTCTGTACTTTTACCCCAAAGACGACACACCCGGTTGCACGGCAGAATCCTGCGACCTGCGCGACAATTATAAAACCCTGCAAAAACAAGGCTACGCAGTATTGGGAGTGAGCCCGGATGGCCCTAAAAAACACATTAAATTCATAGAGAAATACAACCTGCCTTTTGACCTGATTGCCGACGAGGATCACAGTGTGTGTGAGCAATTTGGAGTTTGGGTAGAAAAGAGCATGTACGGCCGCAAATACATGGGCGTTGCACGCACCACCTTTCTGGTGGATGAGAAAGGGCTCATCACTGAAATCATAGACAAAGTGGATACCGCCAATCACAGCAGCCAGATACTGGGATAGAACTTCCCTGTTACATCTCCCTCTGGCTTTTGTACATTTGCCGGCGGTGGAGGCATATTATAAGCGCATAGGAGTACTTGGAAGTGGCAGTTGGGCAACCGCCCTTGTAAAAATCGTGTCCGAGCAACCCGATATCCGGGTAAACTGGTGGATTCGCAATGAAGAAAACGCTTCAGAGATTAGGCAATACGGGCATAACCCCAATTACCTGTCGGCGGTGCAACTGGACCTTAACAAAGTATATCCGAGTTCAGATATTCAATTCGTACTGGACGAATCTGACCTTGTTATCCTTGCCATTCCCTCTGCATTCCTGCATTTGGCGCTGAAGAATACCGAACTTCCCGCCTCACAGATTTATGTTTCTGCCGTAAAGGGAATAGACCCGAATACCCGGTTGGTCATTGCACGGTACCTGGAACAGAAACACAACATAGCTCCCGAACAAATCGGGTTGATTACCGGCCCTTGTCATGCAGAAGAAGTGGCTCTGGAAAAACTGAGTTACCTCACCATCAGTGCGCTGAGCACGGATCTCGCATCTCGCATTGAAAGCAACATCCGCTGCAGGTACATCAATACCACAATCAACAACGACCTGTATGGTGCAGAATATGCAGCAGTACTGAAAAACATATATGCCATTGGTGCCGGTATTGCGCATGGACTGGGTTATGGCGACAATTTTCAGGCGGTTTATGCAGGTGCTGCGCTTCGTGAAATGGAAACCTTTCTCGATTCCCTGCACGAGACCCACCGTGATGTGAAAAATGCCGCCTATCTGGGCGACTTGCTGGTCACCTGTTACTCACAATTCAGCCGCAACCGCACTTTTGGCAATATGCTGGGCAAAGGATATACTGTACAAAGTGCCCAACTGGAGATGAATATGATTGCAGAAGGATACTATGCCACCAGCACTGTGCACGGCATGTGCCAGGAACTGGGAATAGACCTGCCCGTCATTTCAGCAGTAAACGAAGTGGTATATGGTGGTGCTCCGGCAAGGGTGGTCTTTGCAGCGCTTGCCGCAGGTCTGAGCTGAGAGATTCTTCAGCCTGTATACTTATTTCTGCAGAACCTTCCGGGTACGCACTGTGATTTGGGAACCTTCGGCCAGCAATACCGAATCTGGTTCAGACCCGGACAGGAAATCGAATTCAGTACCATATACTTTGCCAAAATCTACTTCTATGGAAAAGCTCTTTGTTTTATAGACTTCCCACCGCGGGTGTTCCACCTCATATTCTGCAGTTTTGCCACCGGCTAATTTTGTATACCCCCTGTAATGCTCTGTGATGAATTCTTCCACAGAATTTTCTTCTATCGGATACAATACCGGCTCCGCCTGAATACACATGGAATGCCACTTTTGCTTCTTCCAACCGTACAACACCTGTAATTCACCTTCCCGCTTTACCCATAAATGCCGCATCCGCAGTGTCGCATATTTTTCACCGTAAAGGGTGTTGGCAATCAGGGTTACAGCCGGCCTGGGTACTATCTCCCGTAAAAATACAACTCCCCGGTGCCAGACTTTGCCATCATTATATTTAACATAAAACCGCAGGTTCACCTCTTCAAAGTCTGCATGAAACGGAATTTTCACCCCAAGTATCCGGGTATTTTGGAACATAAACCCAACGAGACTCACATAGCACTTGCCATTCCACAAATCCAGTTCTGTATGCGGTGGAATATAAGATTCAAGCAGGTTTGGATCCACGGCATAGTTTGCCATCATTAGTTTGCGCCATTCGGCCCGGAGGAAGACAGAACCCATTTCATATGTAAAGGTAATTCCAAATTTCTTCCGGCAGAAAAACCCCACCGAATGTTATGCAATTGTTAATTTCCGCTTACCCATTTGCTACGATATCTTAAAGTGGCCTTAAAAACGGGGTAACAGTGCGCTGGTTATTTCGCACCTGAAAGTAAAACAAACAGATGAAACAATTTTTCACCATCCTCACCCTTTTGTATTCTGCGGTCACAGTGCAGGCACAGGGGCTGGTAATCGGTCATGTGCAAAGCAATGACGGCAGAAACCTTACCGGTGCAAAGATATATGCACTGGGCCAGCCGGACACGGTATGGTCAGACATGGAAGGCAGGTACAAACTTACATTGCCAGCCGGACGGCAAATTATCTATACGGATGCCAAGAGCTACCAGCCACAGACCGACAGTGTGGAAGTCAATTCAGGAAAAGAGACCTATATCTCTTCGGTACTGTCTCCCATTTCCACCATGAAAACCGCTGAGGTATTTAAAGCACGAAAAGCGAAAACCAACAGCATTGCCGGATCTATTCAAGCCAAACAGCTGAGTGTAAACATGGTAGAGCAGGTTGGTGCAGAAGAGCTGAAGAATACCACTGTACGCACCACTTCCGATGCCATTAAACGCATACCGGGCGCCACAATCATGGATGGCAAGTTTGCCAATATCAGAGGCATGTTCGACCGGTATAACGCGGGATACCTGAACGGGGCTCCCCTTCCAAGCACGGAAAGCGACCGCAAAGCATTTTCATTCGACATTATTCCGGCAAGCCTGCTCGACAACATCATGGTGATCAAATCTGCCACTCCTGACTTGATCGGAGATTTCGGCGGAGGCATTATCCGTATTAATACAAAGAGCATTCCCGAGAAACTGACTCAAAACCTCAATTTCGGGATGCAGTACAATTCAATCACCACCTTCCGCGACATACAAGGATTCGGAAGTCAGACCACCGAACTCTTCGGCATACCCGGAAGTCAGCGTCAGATTCCTAACCTGGATGGCACCCTGACCGCAGCAAATCCCGAACACAGTGCCACAGAAACAAAAAAATTCAACAACGACTGGAGTTTGCGGAATATCAAATCCCTGCCGGCGCCCCGATTCAGTTATTCGATAGGTGTTCCCTTCAAACTGGGTAAAGACCGCGAACTGGGCCTGCTGCTGAGTCTGAACTATGCCATCACACAGAAATACAGCGACGGACTCATCAACAGCAATGATTTGAGTGACAATCACCTTCGCAGTTCATACAGCGACCGATTGTTCTCCAGCAATGTACAAAATGGTGGCATTGCAAACCTGAGCCTGAAACTGAATAAAAGCAACCGCATAGACTGGAAAAACCTGTTTACACTTACCTACGATGCCGGCAGCACCCTGAGAAAAGGAACAGCGGACTATGACAATCAGGTAACCACAGACGGGTACAGCAACATGGTTAATTTCAACCGCCTGATTAGCACCCAGCTGAATGGTACCCATATTCTTGGCAAAAATCAGGAAACACTGACCTGGCTGGTGAATGCCGGCAACACATACCGTCAGATTCCTGACTTCCGTATTGCACAATATACCACACTGGAAGGTACAGAACGGTTTCTTACCCTGAACGAATTTTTCAATGCCAGCAGTGGCCGCTTCTTCTCAGACATGAAAGAAAACACACTGAGTGCTTCGGTAGATTACCTTAAATCTGTGAAAACAGGCATGTTGGTAAGCAATTTCAAAGTGGGCTTATTTGCCCAGGAAAGATTCCGCAGCTTCACCAGCCGACAGTTCACCTATGGGCCTACAAAACCCATTCTGAGCAGCCAATTGCCAGAGCAGGACCTGTCTGATGCCGGCATGAAAGCCTCTGGCATTTATCTGATTGAACGCACAGGCAAGGACAAAGACGAATATCAGGGCAGCAGCCATTTGCGTGCAGCTTATGCCATGGCAGAGCACCATTACCCTCTGTTTTTTGTAAAAGGCAAACCACAAAACCTGAAAGTGATTTACGGCGTTCGTATGGAGAGTTTTGAGCAAAAACTCACCAATGATTTCTTTAAGAAAATCGGCAAACCCATGGCACAGCCAGCCCGAAACAACGACTGGCTCCCTTCGGTAAACATCATTGCACCGATTACCTCCAAAATAGGACTGCGTGGTTCGTATTACAAGACGTTAAACCGCCCGGAAATGCGTGAACTGGCTCCATTCGCCTTTTATAATTTTAACCTGAACAGTGAAATCCTTGGCAATCCCAATCTGAAACGTGCCGAACTGCACAATTGGGATATGCGTTTTGAAGTATTCCCGGGCAAAGAGGACATGGTTTCCGTAGGTCTATTCGCGAAGCGGATTATCAACCCCATCGAGTTTGCACTTGATGCCTCCCAAGCCCTGATACGCACATTCACCTATCAGAATGCGAGCCGGGCCGAAGTAACCGGATTTGAAGCCGAACTGCGCAAGAACCTCGGATTCATCTCACGCGCTGGTCTGCCCAAATTTTTCAACCATTTGTCTTTATACAGTAACGTGGCCATCATTCGCAGCAAAGTGCAGTTCAAAGCAAATACCGGCGTCGAAAACCGCCCTCTGCAGGGACAAAGCCCTTATGTGGCAAATGTGAGTTTGTACTACAACAATCCGGACAACGGGATTATCTGCAATGTGAATTTCAACAAAATCGGAAGCCGTATCGCCTATATCGGAGTACCCAAATCAGTGCAGCCTTTTGGGTCTGACATTTATGAATACGGACGTTCCATCCTGGATTTACAAATTGGTAAAAACTTTGGCAAAAACAAAATGCAAAACCTGCGCATCACATTCGGTGATTTGCTGGCACAACGCACCGTTTTCTACCAGGATCTGGATGCGAACAAAAAATATACTGAGAAAGGAGATAACACCCTTTTCCGGTATACCAATGGAAGAACTGTGACTCTGAGTTACGGCTATACGTTCTGAGAAGAACCTGTTTTTACTTTCAATCCCGTATGGCCTGCCATGCGGGATTTTTTTATTTACTGCGCGGACTCCATGCTATTTCAGTCCCACCCAGCTCATGATCCAGAAAACGGGCTGTGGTAAAAAGATAGTCACTCAACCTGTTCAGGTAAATGAGAATAAGTGGTTCCAGCGTTTCATTATCTGCCAGAAACGCCACCATCCTTTCAGCCCTTCGGCACACACAGCGCGCTACATGAGCCTGGGCTCCGGGCTGGGTGGCACCCGGTAAAACAAAATTTTTCAATTCCGGCAGTTTACTGGTCATCCGGTCTATTTCTGACTCCAGAAAGGCGATATCCGAATCATACAATTCTGGCAGAACCATTCTGTTTCCCGGAGCACTTGCCAGTGAAGAACCCAGCGTAAATAACCGGTCCTGAATCTGTGCAAGGGCGGCAAGGGTTGGCTGGTCGGAAATCTGGCTTCGCAACAGACCCAGATGGCTGTTCAGCTCGTCTACGGTACCATAACTCTCTACACGTATATGGTGTTTGCTCACCCGGTCGCCTCCAATGAGTCCGGTTTTACCGTCGTCGCCTTTACGCGTATAGATTTTCATAGAATGATTGGGCAAAGATGAATAGAATTTCTAAGAACACTCATTATTAGCAGAATGTTTTGGCACCGTTCAAATAGTAACAGAGGATTAACACTAAAAAGAAATCCGGATAACCCTGCCGGGGGTAATTTGAATTGTAAAAAAACGAGACGAACACACAATGAAAAACATTACAAAAATGGTGGCGGTTGCCCTTACTCTGGTGGCAAGCAGTCTGCAGGCTCAGTGGAAGTTTGAACAGGTATCCTATGTTGGTGCTCTGGAAGCAGACGCATCCAAAGACTGGACCAAAAACTGGACCAACTGGACCCCCAAAACCACTACGTACGCAGACCCGACAGATACCACAACCCTGAATGGCGCTGCTGCCGGCACATTAAACATTACCAACACCCTGACCCTGGATGCCAGCAAAGTGTATTTGCTGAAAGGTCTTATCGTTGTTAAAAGTGGCGGTGATCTGGTGATTCCTGCCGGTACACTCATTCGCTGCAAAGCAGATATTACTGCATCTCCCAAAAACTATGCTACCGTTGTTGTAGAACGTGGCGGACAAATCCACATCAATGGAACTGAAGCCAAACCGGTGGTATTTACCAGTTATAAAAACACCGGGCGTGACCGTGGTGACTGGGGTGGTATAGCTTTGTGCGGTAAATCGCCCAATAACCAGGGTACCGATGTTCAGTTGGAAGGATTCAATAACGTATCTTTTGACAACACCCTTGCCAAAGGTGGCGGAACCACCGATGACGACAACAGTGGTTCTATCACTTATTGCCGCATCGAGTTCGGTGGATTTGCCTTTGAACCAAATAAAGAAATCAATGGTCTTACTTTTAATTCAGTAGGGAATAAAACTGTCATCGACAATGTACAGGTTGCCTTTAGTGGTGATGATTCATACGAATGGTTTGGTGGCTCGGTTTTGTGCAAACACCTGATTGCCTATAACGGAACAGACGACGACTTCGATACCGATTTCGGCTACCGTGGTGCAGTGCAATTCGCCATCGGCCATAAAGACACTTCATATTATGACCTTTCTTACAACCTGCCTTCCGGCGCAAGCACCAGCGAAGGTTTCGAAAGTGACAATGACGCCGGAGGAAGTGGTAAACTGCCCCTTACCAGCGCAGTATTCAGCAACGTGACCATGGTGGGCCCGGTACCTGTAGGTTCTACCTATTCAGCCCTGAGTGCCACTGCCAGGAACGCATTCCGCCGCGGTATACGCATACGCCGCAACAGCCGCCTGAGCATCGTAAACTCCATTTTCATGGGATACCGCAACTTTGTGATGTTCGACGGTGACAGCACGTTGAAAGCTGCTGGCGTGATGGACACCAGCTCAGGTTACAGTTTCCCCAAAAACAACCTGTTCCGCAACAACATCATTGTAAATACAACCTCTGCTTTCGGACCCGCAAGCACTACTGCAAATGGTCTGGCTGAGGTTGCAAGTAACAATACAGCTTACCTGAAACACCTTTCCAACTGGATTAAAGCCAGCACCAACAGCAACCGCGTAGACCCAGTTGCCTATACTGCCGGCACACTCCTTGTAGATCCCAAGAATCCCACAGCGCCTGATTTCAAACCCGTTACAGGTTCTCCTGCCCTTTCCGGTTCCAACTTCAGCTTAGACCGGTTGAATGATTTCGGAGTGGTAAACTCAGTAAAAACACTGAACACTATCAGCGGTGTGAATATTTCTCCCAATCCTGCCAGCAGCAGCGTCATGATTGATTTCGACAGTGAAACATCTATGCAGGTAAAAATCCAGATCCTGAATATGGCGGGTGCCGTTGTTAAAGACTTTGGAACACAGTCTGTAACCAAAGGCATGAATGTGATGAGCCTGGATATTTCGCACATGCAGAGTGGTATGTATCTGGTACGCATCGCTTCAAACGGCGGCTTCTACAGCAGCCGGCTGATGATACAGAAATAAGTATAGGTTTAGTATAGTTTCTCAAAGCCCCGCCTTATGCGGGGTTTTTTATTTTACCCGGCTTAGTACATTTGCCTCTGATGACTGTAAAAGAGTTGCAACACCTGTTTGAGTTGCATGCGGATGGGAGCAATGCAGAGAAGATGGCCGCATATATGAAAAACCATTTTATTTTCTTTGGAATCCCCAAAACAGTACGCGTTGAAATTTCAAAACCATTTCTCCTGGCGCACTTTAAGAAAGACTGGCCGGTTCTATTGCCTATATTGAAAGACCTCTGGGAAAAACCCGAACGTGAGTTTCATTACACCGCAATGGAACTCATGCGCAAAAGCAAATGCTGGAAACATAAGGAGAGTATACGGTTTTTTGAAAAATGCATACTCAGTCATACATGGTGGGATTCGGTGGATGCAATAGCTGCGCATATGGTGGGTGGATATTTCTCCTGCTATCCTGAACAGCGCAACCAATACATTGAAAAATGGATGCAAAGTGATTCTTTCTGGTTGCAAAGAACCTGTTTGTTGTTTCAACTCAATTACAAAGAGAGAACAGACTCAGGACTCTTGTTTGCCTGTATTGTTCCACTTTTGCACTCCAAAGAATTTTTCATTCAGAAAGCGATTGGCTGGGCATTGCGGCAATATGCCCGTATAAATCCGGATGTGGTTCTGGCATTCGTTGATAGCCACCCCCTGAAACCGCTGAGCCGAAGGGAAGCGCTGAAACATTTTTCCTGACCATTTACCAAATTTTCATCTTTGGTATACATTTGCATAACCTCAATATGAAGAACAAAACCCTTTCCATTTCCCGCAAAATTCATTCCTTGATTCTGATTTTGTTTTGCCTCACTGCAGGACAACTTTATTCACAAAGTACAAATCCCGCAGTCGAACCCGGCAAAGCCGCGGGTACAGTAAAAATCGGCGCACCTGTATCCGATGCCATCGCATTTTGCGGAAAACCCCAGATGGTAAAATCAAAAGAGGCAGAAGACAGGGATTGGAGAAGCGGAGGATACAACCCGGACAAGGAATTTGTATTTCAATTAATGTGGGATAGTGTATACGTATTTGAAAGTGAAAACAACAAATATGCAATATGGAAAGTGTATACTGTAAAAGGCAAAATTGTGCTGATGAATCTGGCGTTTTATTCTGCTTCAAAAGAATCCATTGACGGAACAAAAACAACAGGCAACATCGGCTTTGGTGCCAAACCGGAAGAAGTGACAGGCATATTTGGATTGGCAGACATCACCCTTGGAGAAAACAAAGTGCGGGAAGACTCCAAAGACCTGTTTTATGGGAAAAAAGGTATCGCTTTTTTAATAGACTCTGAAGGATTGAGCAATATGTTGGTGTTTAAAAAACTGAACAAAAAAGCGATCAAAAAAATCAATAAGAAATTGAAATAAACGCACCTGATTCAATAAAAAAATCCCGGAAAATCATCCGGGATTTTTTTTGGTTTAAAGTCAAAAGTTTATTCAGCGTATCGGTTCCCTACCCAAACGAATCGTTTGTTTACGTACTCCGGATTGGTAAAGCCCGCATTTCCACTGGGGTTCCCACCAGTCACGTGAAAATCGCTGAAGGCAGCGTGCTGGTTTACAAATGCGGCTCCGGTAAAATTGAAACTTACCGGGGTAAATGCGGCATTCATCTGTTCTGCAACTTCTGTTGCAAATGAATGATCTGTAGAATAGCACAAACAGGTAATTGCGCCCAGCTCTTCGGCCGCTTTGGCAGCAAGTTCAAGGCTTTCTGCGTTGCTTTTGGTTTTCACCACCACCAACGCGGGACCGAAACATTCCTGTTTCCAAAGTGTGGTATTTGCTGCTTCTGTAACCATAACCACCGGACTTTTCATGCGGGCATCGGGAAACTCCGGATGCACTACCGGTATGCTGTCCAATGCAACTCTGGCACCTTTTTTTGCAGCGTCTACCCGGTTCACAGTCATTTCATTCTGTATGGCGCCCAGTGTAAATGGCCCCATTTTCGGGTTCTCCACCAGGCCTTTTACTGCGCCGGAGATTCTTTCCACCACTTCTTCAAAAGTCAAAGGTCCGTTAGCCGTATTTATACCGTTTTCAGGCACAAAAATATTCTGGGGTGCCGTGCACATTTGTCCGCTGTACAAACAGGCACTGAACGCGATATTGCCGAATACCGGATCAGCATCCTTTACACTATCCAGTATCACTGAATTCACGCCTGCCTTTTCGGTAAAGGTTGTTTTGCCTTTCAGTTCTTCTATATAATCTCCAAAGGCAGATCCTCCAGTGTAATCGATGCATTTTACCGCTGGGTGTTCAGCCAGTTGTTTTGTGATTGGATTCTCCAGGGTATCCGGTGCCAGTTGCACAAGATTTGCGGGCAACCCAGCCGCCTGCAATGCCTTCTGAATTTCTGCCACCACAATGGCTATGGGCAGGATGGCTTTGGGATGCGGCTTTACAATCACCGGATTACCGGCCATCAGGTTGGCATACAGGCCGGGCACTGTATTCCAGGTAGGGAATGTGCTGCATCCGATTACCAGTCCAATGCCACGGGGAATGGCCTGAAAGGTTTTGCGGATTTTGAGATCGAATTTACCCATGGGTTTTATCCAGTCCAACTCTGTGGCAAAGCGGGATAACTCCTCCCAGGCAAGGCTCACCACTTCCAGTGCGCGGTCATTGGCATGCGGACCTGAGGCTTGAAAACTCATCACAAAACTTTGTCCTGTGGTATGCATGGTTGCATAGGCGATCTCAAAAAATCGGGTGCTGATGCGGTTAAGAGAATCAACCAAAACAGCAGCGCGCTGGTCGGCAGTTGTCTTTTTCCATGCCGGCGCTGCCTCTTGCGCGTATTTTATAAGATCTTCTGCAGAATAAGAGGCATAGCGCACACCCAAACCTACCTGCATGTATGGTGAAATCTCACTGCCTACGCGCTGTGAATGGGCATTTTCTGCCAGTTCTGTAAAATCCTGATTCAGGGTTTTCTGGAATGCCTCCAGCCCTTGCTGATTGGCTTCTTCCGGATAAGCTTTGGGATTTTCCGGGTAAGCAGCATAAAACTGCCGTGTTTTTTGGGCCGAAATGGCCATGGAAATCAATTCCTGTGATTGTATACTCATGAATGATGCTTTTTAATTGTCTTGTAAGGGCGCATGCAATGTGTGCAACAGGCGGTGGATCAAGGGTGCAAAAATAACACCCACAGAAGTGAGAAATGCTACCCCGCTGTATATACTGTAGATGGTCGCAAAGATTTTTGCAGCATCGCTGGTAAGCGGATCTACCGGACCCATGCCCGCACAAATCATACTGGCATTATAAAAGGAATCCAGCCAGCTCAGACCACCCAGATAGTGATAACCCAATGCGCCAATGAGCAGGGAAAAGAAAATAAAAGCAAGTCCGAATAATGTGTACCAAAGCATACGCCGGGCAAACCGACGTACCGGAAGTACCGGACTGGTTTTATGTTCAAACCTTACAGACATATCTGCCTGGTCAGGCCTGACCAGTTTGTCCGCCGAAATTCATGGGAATTCCTCCCATCATTTCATTCAGTTCAATTTCACCAAAGATCTGTTCGAATTTGGTCACGTTCTCACCCAGGGCCATCAGCAATCTTTTGGCATGTTGCGGGGCAAGAATAATCCGGGATTTCACCCTACCCTTGGGAACACCGGGCATCAAACGGATAAAATCCACAATAAACTCCGAATTACTATGGGTGATGATGGCAAAATTGCTGTAAATGCCTTCGGCTACTTCTTCAGCCAATTCTATATCCAGCTGGTTTTGGTTGTTATCGGTTTCTTCAGACATGGGAATAATGTTTTTGCAAAGATACAAGGGAAACGCACCTTGGCATTCACATACCTGAACAACAAAATTCTTGCAGAACCGGGGGAATAAGCTGGTATTTTTGTAGAATAGTCTGTTCTGTAATCTCTATTAAGAATGAAACTTATTTCAAAAGGTATTCTCTTCCTCACCCTCTGGCATAGCGCAGCTACGGCACAAACACCCACATGGGCAGAAGATGTGGCACCCATACTGTATCAGAATTGCACATCTTGCCATATCGATGGTGGCATTGGTAAGTTTTCGCTGGTGGGATACAACCAGGCGAAAAACTGGGCCTCCGGGATAAAATACCAAACACAAAACCGGACCATGCCGCCCTGGCCCGCCGATCCCAAATACAAACGCTATGCCCATGAACGCATTCTGAGTACAGAGGAAATCAAAACCCTTGCAGACTGGGTGGATGGCAACACACCGCAGGGCGATCTATCCAAAGCGCCGGTTGACCCGGTTGCCCAAACCGGAATCCTTACACCCAATCCGGACAAGCTGTTGAAAATGGAAAATTACGTAGCTACCACAAATACAGATGAATACCGCTGTTTTGTGATTCCCGCGGGCATCAGCAGCAATCAATACCTTACCTCCATCGAAGTGATACCCGGGAACAGAAAAGCTGTTCACCACGTGCTGGTATTTTACGACACAAGTAAAATTCCGCTGCAAAAAGACATAGCAGACCCCAAACCCGGATACATTGGTTTCGGGGGCACAGGCTCCTCCACATCTACCCTGGTGGGATTATGGGTGCCCGGAGCTGAGCCCTATGCTTTTCCTGCGGGAATGGGCATACAGTTGCTCAAAAACGGATATTTCATATTGCAGATACATTATCCCGGTGGACTTAATTCTGAGCTGGATTCAACAAAGGTGGCAATGAAACTTTCATCCGGCCCGCTGCGGCAGGTGTTTATTTCGCCACCCATCAACCACGACGGGGCTTTGCAAAATGGCCCCCTGTACATTGCCCCGGGTACAACCAAATCTTTCAATGCCAAATACACACTGCCTCTGAATGTAACCGCATTTGCCGTGGGGCCGCACATGCATCTCATTGGTCGCAGCATCAAGGCCTGGGCTGTGAACACAAATGGCGACACTACCCCACTGATATCGATTCCCAAATGGGATTTTCACTGGCAGCGCCAGTATTCCTTCCGCAACCCCATTAAGTTAACGGTGGGCTCCACCATTTGGGGACAGGCCAGCTATGACAATACAACAGCAAACCCCTTCAACCCAAACAATCCGCCATTGGGGGTTTCAGTAGGAGAAAAAACCACCGATGAAATGTTGTTGATTTACTTCTGGTACACTGCGTATCAGGCCGGAGATGAGAACATTGTCATAGATGGCTCAACGCCAAAAAACATAGGGACAGTTCTGCTGGAACCTAACCACGAGATGGCAAAAGCCTGGCCCAACCCAACCGAAGATCTTGTTCACTTAGAAACCACTGGATTTAAGCCAGGGCTGGTGAATGTAAAAATTTACGCGGCTACCGGGCAATGCTTGGCAGAACTGACTGAAACAAACATTCAGGAGAGGATTTCCCTGCAAGTATCGCATTATCCCTCAGGCCTGTATCACATACAGGTGCAGCAGGGACGGCAATTGCAAACCGTCAGGGTCTACAAACAGTAATCAGTCGTGTTTCCAGCAGGTAACGGATATCTCTACCAGCACATCTTTGGGAAGACGGCTCACCTCCACTGTTTCGCGGGCCGGGTATTTGCCGGTAAAATAGCTGCCATACACCTCATTTACACGCGGAAATTCATTCATATCCTTCAGGAAAATGGTTGTCTTGGCGATATCGCTGAAGTCCAGCCCTGCCTCTTTTAAAAGAGCACCAATATTCTTCATTACCTGCACAGTTTGGGCGGCTGCATCTCCTGGAATAACCTGCCCTGAAGCAGGATCTATGGCAATCTGACCTGAGAAATACCAGGTATTTCCGGCCCGGACCGCCTGGCTATAAGGTCCTATGGGCTCAGGAGCATTTTTTGTATATACAATCTCACGCATATGGGTTTGCTTATTTTTGCTGCCACATGCAAACAGGAATACTGGGATCAGCATCAGCCATGCAGGCCTGGCAACAATTCGCCGGCGAAAATACATCTTATACACCGGTGCAAGATAGCAGAGACGCGAAAAACTTTGACCTCTTCATTGATCTGAATTTCGATACGAACCCGGAACGAATCAGTCATTATGCCGGAAACATACGCACGGTTTTCCTGCTCAATACGGTCTGCTGCACAGCGGAATCTGCAATGGTCGCAGCCGGATTGAAATGGTCTGGTGAAACGATTTTTGGAATCAATGCCGTTCCCACTTTTCTTCAAAGGTCCTTGCTGGAAATCAGCAACCCGTTCGGACTGGACACGAAAGGGGCTGAGTCCATCGCGCACAGCCTTGGGTATGCGGCCTGCGAATGGGTCCAAAGCCGCGTAGGTATGGTTACCCCGCGCATTGTATGCATGATTATCAATGAAGCTTTTTATACCCTGCAGGAAGGCACAGCCGGAGCCGGAGATATTGATGCAGCCATGCGGCTGGGCACCAACTACCCAATGGGTCCTTTTGAGTGGTGCGACAAAATGGGATTGGACTATGTCTATACCATTCTGGATGCTGTTTACACAGATACCCGCGAAGAACGGTATAAAATCTGCCCGGCCCTCAAGCAAGCCTGGGTGCGCAGTCAGATCAGTGGCTGAGTTTGGTCTGAGCCAGAAACCCGGAGGGTGTCAACTTTCGACAAGCTTCAGGAGGCGTTGCTCCTGAAAAGCAAGATCACAATCAATTTCTGCAATGGCTTAAGGTGACACTCTATTTCTGCAGGCTATAATGTGATTTCACAACCAACCGTAATACGAAAAATAAAAAAACCCGGGCCATAAAGCCCGGGTTTTTTTATGAGATTCAACGACTGATTAGTGCTGAATATTGATTTTACGTGTAGCAACTTTGCCATTGCCGGAAACACGAACCATATACATCCCATTGCTGAGCTCAGGGGCCTGTATATCTATGATTCCATTGTTGGCAAATGCGTTGGATTTTACCACTGCGCCAGACAGGCTCATTAGTTCAACCTGCACTTTGGTGCCGAAATCGCCATTCAAAGCAATACGGAATTGTCCGCTGTTGGGGTTGGGGTAAACGGCCACACCGGTTTCGGTGAGGTCTTTCACAGCTGTGCGGTTCAGAACCACAGTTTTGGTTTTGGTACACTCACAACCTGATGCATCCACTACAGCACGCATGGTTACCACATATTCACCGTCTTTGCCAAAATCGTGCTGAATGTTTGAACCTGCTTTCGTTCCGCCTGTTTCAATTACATAGGTGTAGCTTACACTTGGCTGGGTAAATGGAGCTCCATTGCCGTCCAGTGATTCGAACTTCATTCCAAAGTGGCGGAATCCGTAATCCGGAGTGGCAGAGAAGTCACAGGTTTTAGGACCTTCATTTACAGTGATTTGCTTGCTGAAAGAATCTGAGCAACCACCGGCTATGCTGGCTTTAAGCGTTACGGTATAGGTAGTGGTGGTGCTTACATTGTATTTCTTCACAGGGTCACTTTCAGTACTGCTGTTGCCATCGGCAAAGTTCCAGTTGTAAGTGATATCTCCCTGAGCCCAGGTGGTTTGGTTGTCAAATACAACTTTATCGCCTGCGCAAACATCACCGGCGGTGAAACTGGCTTTGGGCTGAACACCCACAGTAATCAGCTTGCTGATTTCAGACTTACAGCCATTATCCAGTGTGATTTTCAGGGTCACATTTTTGCTGCCCAACGAACTCCATGCATGTGAGGGAGACTTGGTGCCGCTTACACCACCATCACCGAAGTTCCAGTTGTAAGTAGGCAATGCGCCTGCTACATCTGCGGTAGTATTGGTAAATACAGTTGGGGTAAGTGAGCAGGCCGGTGTATTGGTAAAGGCCACTTTGGGACTTTCTTTCACATTCACAGTGTTGGTGAATGAATCTTTGCAACCGAATTCGGAAGTCACAATCAGCTTCACTGATTTTGCACCCGGCGTGCCAAACTCGTGCTGGGGATTCATTTCTGTGGATACGTTTCCGTCTGAGAAATCCCACCAGCTGCCGGCAATGCCGCTGGCAATGGTGCTGTTGTTCATAAAGCTGATGCTTTCATTGTCGCAAATACCTGCACCACGGGTCCACATGGCTTTGGGTTTGTCGAACTGATACACGTTTTGCGTGATTGAACTGGTACAGCCATTTTGCGTGGCCTGCAATGTAACCTTGTAGGTGCCAGGCGTGCTGTATTTATGGGTAGGATTGGTGGCGGTACTGTTTGTATTGTCGCCAAACAACCATTTGTAAGTAGCAGTTCCGCTTGTATTGGTAAATTCTACGGGATACCCATCGCAGGCGTTTTTCTTGGTAAAGCCCACAACAGGCACAGCACCTACAGTCACCATTGCGCTGTCCCAACTTGGGAAGCCGTAAGGCAGCGTTTTTTCCAGAAGGCGAACTTTGTAAGTTCCGGGGCCCGGGAACTGGAATACGGGTTCAGGTGCAAAGCTCTTGTCGGCAACTTTACCGGTTCCGAAATCCCATTCGAAATCCATTGTACCACTGCGAACAGTGGATTTGTTTTCGAACAATACCTGATCGCCATCACAAATCTTGGACGGGAATACAAACTTGGCCACAATGGTGGGGTACAACAGCACGTTGCGGCGGATAAAGGTATCGCAACCATTGGTAAGGTCAGTCACCTTGGTAACCACGGTAATGGTCGAGTCTTCCATGTTCGCATCAGAGGTTTTGAACTGAACTTCCAGATCATTTCCACCAGAAGGTGCAGTGTAGGTAATTTCTGAAGACGGGCGCATGTTGCCGCCAGTGGTGATCGCAAAGGCAGACGCTGTCCAACTGGTTCCATAATCGCTGTTGCTATAAATGCGCGGAGCATTTACAGTGTAAATTACCGGGGCTTTCAGTATGGTTACATCATTGCCCTTGGTTCCCTGGTAAAAAGCAACGGTAGGCTTGGGTGAGAATGAATAGCGACCCCCGCCCGGAGCTGGTTTCACGAATGTATAGAAGATCTGTGAATCGTTGCTGTTGTTATCATCCGGCAGATCCACAAAAATGGCAATCCGGCTGTTTCCGGTCTGGTTCAGCATCAGGGCAGTTGGGAACCATACTTTTGCTGTATCGCCTGCGGCCAATGCTTTGGTAACAGTCTGTGAAATTTTGCCGCCACCATTCACAGAATAGGACACTTTAAAATTTACGGCCTTGTCATATGTGTAATTGCTCTTTACGGTAATAGAAGTTGCACCTGTAGTATATCCGGCACATACCACCGATGGTACAGAGAAATTGGTATTCACCAGTTCCAGGTCAGTATAGGTTTCCAGTCCTCCACGGTCGTGGCGCACCTTGTTGCGGCTCACTGAAGCAGCATCCTTGTCATTCACTGCCAGATAAGGCACATCATTTTGGGTAAACCATGCACCGGCCCTGAAGTCTTTATTGGGAATATCTATGAACAAGGGATCCTGTCCTTTGTCATTGGGTCCATTCATACCTGCGCCACTGAAACCAGCCCAGTCGGTGTAGTTGGAACCATTGAAATACCAGTAGGGATAAGTGTACAAATTGTTCAACCAATAGGTATTGCGGTCAAATTCAAGCAACTGGGTGGGATTGCTGTAGGCAAGATACATATACAGGTAGCGATAGTATTGCGAACCGGTGCCCTTCATGCTGATGATGTTGCCTGTGAAACGCACAGTATGGTAATACAGATAGAAATACATGTAGGAATAACTGCTTCCCGGAGTGGGAACACCCGTCATGTCCATTTCAAAGGTATTGTTGCGCACTTCAGCCGTGTAACTGCCGCTGAGTCCGCTATAGATATAATTGTACTGACTGTTTGAATAATTGCCCGCAGAAACGTTACCACACACCTGGTAATTCATTGCATAATAGATATACAAATTATACATATAAGCAGTAGAACCAGTGCAGGTGTTGCCCATGATTTCATTGCGCAAAGCCTGCCAGTTGTTTGTACCGGTATAGTAGTACAAATAAGCATTGTACATATAGTTTACCGCTTTATTGTAAGTTACATAGTTATCATTGAATTCATTCCAGGTATATGTTCCTACCGAACCATAATACAGGTAGAAATTGTACAGATAGTAATTTGTAGAACACTTGGTAACAACATTGCGGTTGCAACGCACGCCAGTGGGATAGTATACATACCAATTATACAGGGTTGCGCTGGTTCCGTTGGATTGAATGTTTTCAATTTTGTTATCCTGAATGTCTACATAACTCGGGTAATACACATAATTGGTATAGCTGGTGCTGGTAGACGTATATACATTCTTATAGGTATTCCGTTCAATCTTCATTGGTCTGGCTGCAGAACCCTGTGGATAATAGGCATACAAACCATAAAAGGTGGTAAGGGAAGTAGAAGTAGGCAATGCGTACAACGATGGCAAATCGTGAATGTAATTATCACTAACAACGATGTTTCTTGAAGTACTGTAAGGATAGTAGGTGTAAATACCATACTGCGTAGCAGACATAGAACTGGATGAAGTCGCGTCGTTGCGGCTGATATCGTTGTTCTGAATCACATTGCCATTACAGTAATAATTGTAGATTCCATACACATAGAAGTTGGTAATCTTGTTGTTGCTGAAAGTATTGTTGTTGGCTGTGCTGCTGTATGCAGCAGTATTTCCCTGATGCACAATGCCATAATACGGACCAGCAGGATTCACTGCGCTGGTCTTCATGGTACAGTTGGTGATGGTGCAGTAAGAACCTGTATTGGTAGAAGTGGTGGAACCCAATGCCGAAGTTGCGGCAAAAGCGATGTAAGCACTGCTTGTGGAGGAACCAGTTACCAATCCAGCCAGATCAATGGTACAACCATCAATGGTGTTGTAATCTGAACCATTTGCAAAACGAATACCAGACTGTGTGGTTGACGTAGAAGTCATTCGGATATACAATTTGTTGATTGTGATATAATCAGCACCATTGAACAAGATGTAAGCATCGGTAGAAGAATAGGTGCCAATGAATCCGTTGCCATTGATGGTGATGGGATTTGAGGAGCCCATGTTGGTTATCTGAGGAATGCTTACCTGAGTTACATCACTATAATCGGTTTTTACATCCAGGGTAATCGGACCACCAATTCCTGTGGTGTTGTTGTATTGCAAAGACGCTACCGTAGTATCCGTCCTTGTCAAACCCTGCATAGCCCGGAAAAAGCTGTACAGGTTCTTGAAGTTGGTTCCGCTGCAGGGAACGCTTCTGTCCAGAGTGTAATTCCCACTCATCTGGGTAGTAATCTGGGCGGCGGCTTTATCCGCTGCCAGTCCCAGTCCAGCAATCAGGAGGGTATATCTCCCTATGCGCGAAATGTTCTTTATAATGTTTTTCATTTTTTATTCTTTTAAGGTTGGAAAAAGACAATTAACGGGTAACCACCACTTTGCGGGTTGTGGTTTCTCCCTGGTTTGTAAAGCGAACTACGTAAGTACCATTGCCAAAACGGCTCAGGTCCATGGTTTGGCTGCCAAATCCACCATTTTGCACGGTGGTGCTGTGAATTTTAGAACCCAAAGCATTGTAAACCTCTACAGTAAGGGGTTGCTGGTTGCGCAGGTTGTAATCCACAGTTACTTCACCGGTGGTGGGGTTCGGATACAGGCTAATGGCTTTGCTCAGACTCAGGTCTTTGGTACCGGCAAAACTGTTGTCGCAGTCGTTGCCATACTGAACCAGAACCGGGCGCAATACCACCGCAGATTTGTTGCCACTCGGATCCGTTACCTGATAATTGATAAAGTACAAACCGGCTTTCCAGATATTCAGGTTGCTGTTTACCACTTTTACCAAAGGCAGAAGATCTGCACTTGAGTAGTAGTTGTCGCTTACTGTAATGTCTGACATGGGCCAGAAATAAGTACCTACGCACAGATTCACGCTGCTGGTAATAATACCAGGAGCTTCATGGTCAACCACTTTTACAAAGCGGGTCTTGGTGCCCACATTTCCACTTTCGTCTGTGGCCGTATATTTTTCTGAATATACTCCAAGTACAAACGGATTCACTTTGCCGGTTTTTACCACACTGATCTTATTGATGGGATAATAGTTATCGAATACACTTACCTGCTGTGAACTGTATGTTGTGTTCACATCGTGGGTGATGGTATCTGCAGTGTTCAGGCTGATTTCAGGAGATATAAAATCATCCACTTTGTAGTTCACAGTGAAACCATACTCATCTGCTTTGTTGCCATTTGGGTCAGTTGCAAAATAGGTAATGGGATAGGTCGCCCGAACCAGCGTATTCACCGGGCCATTGAAGCCAGGAGTTTTGGTTACCGCAATGCTACCATTGCACTCATCCATTGCATATACATCGTCTACGAAAATGGAACCGATCTGTACATTCACCACGGTGCCATCCACAATGCGGCTGGTTTTTTCAAAGATGCCGGGCTTCTTCGTGTCAACCACATTTACCACACGGTTCACAGAAGCATAGTTACCCTGGGCATCGTGTACTGTATACGTTAAAGTGTATGAACCAGGGATGCCAGTATTCACACTGCCGGTGGTTTTAATGGAAGTGGTAAGATTGCCATCCACAAGGTCACTTGCAACTGCACCCGGATCATTGAACACATCACATTGTTCAACAGTCATAGGGCTGGTGCCATTCAGGGTCAGGGTCGGAGGTGTTTTGTCCAATACCACCCATACAACACGGCGTTTGGATTCAGCCTGATTACCACTGGCGTCCTTCAGGGTAAAATTATAGAAATAGAAACCGGGTACGCGGCAGTCCAGATCCGTGGTTACCACCACGTCATTGGTGAGATCTCCCTCAGTGGGGTCAGAACCTTTGTAGGTTATTCCTTTCACCTCAGAATAACAACCAAACTGACTGCCTGATTTTTCTACACGAACTGTATCGTTTCCTATCAGGGTAATCACTGGTGCTTTTTTGTCGTTGTACAGAAGAATGCCATAGTCCTCAAACTCACCCACCAGGTTGATGCCGCAGGGGGTATTGCTATAGCTGCCATAAGCTGCAGCCACACGCATGCGGGTAGGCCCTTCAAAGCTGTTTACAAGCGTAGGGGTTTTGAAGTTCACAGTTCCGGTTACAGAATTGATAGAACCTGTATTCAGGATTTCCTCGCCGGCATCATCAAAGTCGCCATCGATGTTGTAATCAATCCATGCTTTAAAGTTTACAGGATTGGAGTTGGTGCGACGCTTAACTTCGAGGGTATATTCTGTACCGAAAGTGAGTGAAGCAGAAACATCATCCACGAAGTTGCTGTAAGGAATATCTCCTACTGCAGATTCCTGTTCAAACAGAATATTGCTGTCTTTGGAAAGTGTTACGCGGGAAATACCCACGTCGGTACTGAGCAGGTCAACTGTCGGGGTGCAATAAGTAACAGCAACCACATATTTGCTCTTTATCAGTTTCTTCTCCGTGGCAGATTTGCCGGCAACAGAATTCCATGCGATCAGGGTAAAGGTATATACCCCACCAGCATTAAAGGTAATTTCCGGATTACGGCTGCTTGCACTGGTACCGTTCACATAGCTGAAGGTAGTGGGGAAAATGCTCCACTGGAAATCACTGGCGTAATCCGTTTTGGTGGTTATGGTAACCCGGTCACCCACTTTAGGCCGCAGGTTACTGGCTGTATAATCCAGGAAACCAGGAGCTGTTGGGGTGGTGATGGTTATTTTCTTGCAGAAAGTATCATTGCCATTGCAGGTAGCAGCTACCAGACACACATCATATTGTCCATCGGTAAAAAATTTATAATCCAGGGTGGGCTGGTAACCAATACCCGCTGCACCATCTATAATCCACTCATAACCAACGCTGCCCTGTGCTTTGGTCACATTGCTGTTGAAAGTAACAGACATTCCATTGGCAGCAGGGTCATAATCCGTAGTCCAGTCACTTTTGGGTTTGGTCGGAGACAGCAATTCGCTGTCCCACACACCGATAAAGCCGCTGTCGTTTCCGCTGGCATTGGATTCAAAGGTCATATACATGGCTCCACTTGTTGCTTTCCATGTGTAATTCCGGTAGTTGGTCTGATTGGTTGAATTGATACCACCCAGGGGAGTGATTTCTTTGCCGCTTTCGTCGTACCCGTCATAAATACGCAGTTTATCACCTGCATCTGCCAAACGAATCTGGGTAAGTTTCAAACGGATTTCTTTGGCCCCGCAAGGGAGGATTTTAAAATAGTCGATGGTTACTTTTCTGTTGTTGCCATAGTTGGCGCCGGGACCACCATTGTCATAAATTTTACCCCCCTGATTGGTGGCCAGTTTGTTTGGACCGAGGTAGAATTCAGAAGGAGGAATACATTCAATATATTTGGTCTTGCACACTTTGGTAGAAGAACCGATATCGTTGGTTGCTACCAGACAAACATCCCATTTACCGAGTTCGTCAAAGTAAAAAACGGGATTTTGCGCGCTGGAAGTGTAAACCATACCCGTAGGTGAGGTTAGAGTCCATGCCCAAGTATGGGCACCGTTTGTAGAAATATCAGAAATGGTGGTTGTATAGTAAATTTCAACCTGATTGCTTGCTGCGATAAAATCAGCCTGAGGCACTGCAGTAGGCGTTTTGATTACAACCTGCTTGATGATTGAATCATTGCTTCCACAGAAGGACTGGTTCAACTGCACGTCATATGTACCATTCGCAGCCCATTTGCCACGGCCTTTAGGACCTGTGGGAACCACCGCGCTGCCGCCGTAGAATTTCCAGGTTTGGGTATAGGCAGAACTGTTGCTGTTAGAGGTAAACAGAATGGGGGTCTTGATGTAATTGGGACCTGTAGGAACTGTGAAATCTGCTACCGGTGGCTTGGTCGGGAGCAGGTTGATTTCAAAGTCCAGAATGTTGCCATAAGAGGCAATGGTTCCGCAACCGGCATTGTTGTTCTGGTTGTTGTACATGCAGCGCAGGCGCATAATTACTTTTCCACCCTTTACGGTCATACACGGCAGAGTAAGGGTTGCCGTTTTGGTGGTGTTTGGAGCCAGTGAACCCAAAGGTCCTGATGTTCCGCTGATGCACTCGGCAGAAGTGAATGTACCACTGCCATCCATGTCTATCCACACCATGGCCCATTCTGTAAATGTGCAGGTGTTTTCAACGGTCATGGTAATCTGCTCTCCGGGACTCATGTCCATCACTGCACCATTTGTCATGGTTTTGTTGGTGGAGCCTGTGTTTCCACAACTCAGCCCGGAGTAGGAGGCCGAAGCTCCCTTGCTGTTTTTGAACGACACCGCAGAAAACCAGTCCACGTTGCAACCGTTGGTGTTGGTTGCTCCGCAAATCTGGGCCTGCAGGCCGTGTGAGATGCCCAAAACCGCGAGGAACACGGCTATGCGCATGCTGATGGTTTGTACTACTTTATTCATAGGTATTAGGTTAGTTCAATAAAAAGTCCACACCGCTGATAAATCGGAATGGATTCGTGGCTTGGTTTAGCCTACAAATGTACTATTGAAAAAATCGATAGCTTTTTAGGACATCACCAGATTGTCAAATGATTGTCATGCTGTAAAATTTCTATAAATAAAAAGCCCGGAGTTTAACCTCCGGGCTTTCTATAGATTCAGATATTTCTATCTGGTGGCTTAGTGCTGGATATTCACTTTGCGTGTAACCACTTTGTCGCCGCTGGCGATGCGTACCAGGTACACACCATTGCTCAGTTCGGTTCCGTTCAGGGTTATCATGCCGTTGTTCTCAGCTTTCACTTGCTGTACCAGGTTGCCGGTTACAGTGTGCAGGGAGATTTCTACCTGCTTGCCAAAGCCTGCTGTCATAGCAATGTTGATCTGACCTGCTGTGGGGTTCGGGTATACCGTTACTCCGCTTACTTCCAGATCTTTTGCATTGCCACGGTTCATTACCACAGGAATGGTTTTGCTGCACTCGCATCCGGTGTTGCGCACACGGGCACGCATGGTTACGTTGTACGTTCCGTCTTCCTGGAAGTTGTAACGGGTTTTGGCCGTATCGTTACTGCTGTTCTGGGTTCCTCCACCACTGAAGATCCAAACGTAATCAACACCGTTCTGACCACCTAC
>JAEUUL010000021.1 GCA_016787485.1 Bacteroidota bacterium | reverse complement strand
CAGCTTAGCAACACCGACCGCTATTCCGTAGAAAAAACCTGTTTCAATTGCCAACAGGGTGGGCCACTGAAACAGAGATTCGGTGGCGGGTCGGCATTTCTTCGAAGATGCCACGAAGACCCGCCCGGGGAGTGAAAGATCACAAGGTGTCACAAGGAAATACACCGAGTGTTCATGAACTCTCCGTGTGGATTGAGGTATTTACCCCCCAATAACCAACAACCAGTAACTACTCCTTATTCCGCATCAGGAGCAGGCTGCCTTTGGTTTGCTGCATGGGGATTTTGCGGCCCTTGTAGGTCATATACCAGCTATATATCCCTTCAGGACAGGGTTTCCCGTTGTGAGTGCCGTCCCAGCTCTGGCTTACATCGGTGGCTTCAAAAATCACTTGTCCCCAGCGATTGTAAACAATGAAACGGTAATCCCGAACCCCGTTCAGAGATGGGGCGAATACATCATTGCGGTTGTCCCCATCCGGGGTAAAGGCAGTGGGAATATACATCACCACGGTATCGCGGAAGCAAACCATTGCGGTGGCACTGTCCTTGCAACCTCCGGCATTGAAGATCACCAGTTTGAGGGTGTAGGTATTCAAATCCCCGTTGTAAGTGTGTTTGGGATTTGTATTGGGGTCGAAAGGCTCGGTGCTGCCATCTCCCCAGTACCAGGTGCCTGTTTCTCCGCCCTGCCCGGTGTTGAACAGACGCAGTTGAGGAAAGATATTGCTGAGGCATTTTTCTCCGTTGGGAATGTTGAGGATAAAACCCGCCTGAATGGCTTTGTAACCGGGTATTTCCACGCTGGTATCGTTGGTGCAGCCGGTGCGCAGGTTGGTGGCAGTAACGCGGTAACTGTTGCCCACTGCAGCGGTAAGGCTGTCGCCTGTATAGGGCGGACTCACATCCCATTGGAAAAGGTAGGGGTCGGCGTCTTTCATCTGTACTTTGGCAAAGCCCGTTTGTCCGAAACATTTGGGTGCGCTGCTGCTGCTGCTGAAGTACGGTTTGGGGTGTTTGAAAATGTCTACCGTTGCAATTGCAGGGTCGCTGCATCCGTCGGTAAGGGTAACAGTGTACTGCTGCGTGCTGGCCGGACTCACAAAAGTGCCGTTTCCGGTTTGTCCGTGGCTCCAATTGTAAAAATACGATGAAGCATCGCCACCACTGCCTTTGCTGCGCAGCCATACCACCTCACCCGGACAAATGGTATCGCGGCCCGGGGTAACAGCAATTTTCAGTGTGTCGTTGACGATGACATCAAAATTGGCCGAGCCCGTGCAGGTTCCGGATTTAACGGTGTATGCCAGTTTGTGGTTGCCACTTCCCGCTTTGTTGGGGTTGAACTGAGTGCCTGCAACACCGGCTCCGTAAAACGAGCCACCGGCAGGCATGGCCGTGAGGGCAAATCCGGAATCCTTAAAGCAGAAATCAGAAACCGTGTTGGTGAAATAAACCACGGGCATGGTATCTACAGTTAATTTGCAGGTGGCAATGCAGCCCTGTTTGCTTACATAGGTGATGTTTTTCAGCCCCTTGCCGGCCACTGTGGGTGAGAAGCTGCCCAGCGCATTGTTGGTGATTCCGGTGCCATAAAAGGCGCCTCCGGTCATTTGCGCATACAAATTGAAGGGCGATGAGGCAATACAAACCGTAGTGTCGGACTGTATAACCGGTTTGGGCCGTACAAAGGCCACCAGAGAGTCGGTACAGCCGTTTTTGGTATAGGTGAGGGTATGGGCGCCATATCCGGCAACAGCGGGCGTGAAAATGCCCCCTGCACTTACCCCTTTTCCAGTCCACTTGCCCCCGGCCGGACCCACACCCGCCGCCGGGATATTTACACTGCGTGCCGCAGATTCCAGGCAGAAGAACTGGGTATCGGGTTTGGCAATTTTGGTGGGGATGAGGTACACATACTTTTTGTCGGAGCAAACCCCTGCGCGAATGGTGAGGGTATCTCTCCAGGTGGGTTTTCCCAATCCGAAAAAGAATGCGGGATCATAATCGGGCAGGTTGGGGTCTGTAATGCCGCGACCGGTCCATGTATAGCCTGTGCCGGGTCTGAAACCGGTGAGGACCTTTTTCCCCGCGTGCGGGCAAAACGTATCATTGGGTCCGGCCTCTGAGGCAAGCACCGTGAGCATGGTCGTGTCTGTGCAACCCCCGCCATTGAAAACAATCATCTTGTTCCCCGGTCCGCCCATGGCGCTGGGATTGAACCATCCGTAATAACTGTTTATCAGACCCGGAAACCAGGTCATATAAACCCCATAGGGTGTAAACTGCAGTGTATCGAGTGTGCGGCTTTCGCAAGTGGTGTCAAAGGGTTTGGCGTTGATGCCCTGCACCAGGATTTTCTTGACAGAGATGCAGCCTTTCCATGTGTATGTGTCCTGGTATGTACCGGCTGTTTTGGGGTCAAATATGCCTGCCGGGGTGATGTTGGGCCCACTCCAGGTGCCGCCGGCGGGTCCGTACCACCATACAGCACGGGGTGCAGTACCGGGACAGAACTGGTTTTCCAGATTCCAGGGCGTGGTTACGTTCACAAGCATGGTATCTGCACAGTTGCCTACCTGATACCAGATTTTGTTGTTTCCGTAGTTGCCGTTGGGTTTATACTCACCGGTGGTGCTGTTGACTATTCCTTTTCCATACCATTTGCCGCCGGGTGGGGTGGCGCGTACATAAAAGTTGCTGCTGTAGTAGCATACTTCGGTATCTGCCATGGCCTGGGGCGGACTCAATACAGCAATATCCACCGTGTCGCTGCTGGGAATGCTGCTGCCATCGGTTACCCGCAATATATAACGGGTATTGGTGGTGGGGCATACCTTGTGCGGACCAGCACCGCTAAGGCCGGAAGGGGTCCATGTATACACATATTTGGAGGGACTTCCGCCGGCTACCGTTGCACGCAGCCAGGTGCAGGAGTTTTTACAAATGGTGTCGGAGTCGGCCTTGAGTACGACCGTCAGCGGACAATCGGCTATGCTGAAGGTGACCTTGCAGTTGAGTGGATAAAAGCTGTCGCAGAAGTCTTTTTCGTAAATGGTGGCGTTGAAGGTGTAGCTGCCATTCAGATTCAGCACACCACCCAGAGTAACCTGAAAACGGGTGGCCTTTCCGGCACTGCAATTGGTTGCGGCAATGGCTGTTATGGATGGAGCTACTGGACCGCTGAGACTGGCGTTGCCCACTTTGAAGGAGTCGCAGGGTACGGGCCTGTCCGTGTCGAAGGTGAAGCTCACATCCTTGCACTTTACACTGCTGACCAGCGTCAGTTTGGGAACTTTCGGTGGAATGATATTGGTGACAATGTCTGCCTCCCAGCCATAACAGGCTACACTCTTGTCGCTGCGGAAATGCAGGGTGATAAAACTGTCTTTGCTGGTGATGGTACCGGGATTTTTGGTGCCACTGTAGGTTCCAATCAGCGCAGCAAAGGTGTCTTTGCCATCGAAGATGCGCAGTATGTCGTTGTCTTTTTCTGTGCAGAAACTCTTGAACTTCAGGGTGATGCTTTTGGCACCGGGTATAGAAATGGTTAGGGTGTAATTCTCGTTGTGATCGTAGTCTCCCTTGGTTTTTCCTTTTTCGCTGTCCTTGAGAATGCCTTTGCACACACGCACCCTTCCGTTGGCCATAAAAACTTCCGTCTGCGCAAAGGCAGATGTTGAAACCAATAGCAGAAGCAGGTATGTGTAAAGTTTTTTCAATCAGTTATTTGCGTATGGTGATTTCGGGTGTTGTTACTGTATTGCTCCAGTTGCCGGCCCTGTCTTTGATTCTCAGACGCAAAACGGTGGTCTCTGCGTTGCCTGTGCCCAGCAGAAACAAGTTACGCAGTTTCAGTGCCAGAGTGCCTTTGATATGGATTTTGGCGGTAAGCGGGGCCAGCGGGGCCACGTAGTAGTAATCAGGCTTGCTCAGCCGGTCATCCTGCACTTCAAGGCTGTTGATGTCTGCATTTTCAAAACCCAGGTCTCCGTCTCCGTCTTCATACATCAGGGTAACCGTAACGGAGTCTTTAAACTGTTGCAGGTTTGTGGGGGTGAGGTTCTGCAATTGCAGGGCAGGCACCGGATTGCCTGTAGTGATTTGGGTCTCGCTGCAGGCAGTAGTGAGTAACAGCACCATACACATTCCGGTGAACACGATATGAATCAACCTTTTCATGGAATGCGTACAGCGAAGTACTTTTTAAGAAAAAACATACTGTTCACATTGGGCAGGTAATAGTCATTTACCCCGTCGGAGCAGTGGATGCGGAACCAGATGACATCACCGGTATTCAGCCCGGCTGTAGAAAACGTGTAATACCACTCATAAGAAGTGCTGGGGGCGTACAGGCCCGACATGAGTTTTGAGGTCGCCTTCTGAAGGGGTTTTTCATTGTTCGTGTCGTAGTTGTTAGGGTCTGTACTCCAGTTGATGGTCATATTGGTAAGGCTGCCCTGCGCCAGCTTATCGTCGGCAAGGGAAAACCAGAGCTCCAGATTCTGGCCCGATGAAGTAACCAATGGTTCGTATTTGCCACCCCGGCCCTGTGCATTGCCACCTACCAGGCCCTGAACGCCCAGAATCTGAGGGGGAAAATCCACTGGTCCTGGCATTTTGCCGCTAAAGTCTGGTGCACCTTTGTTGATCCATGCCTTCAGGTTGGCCAGATGTTCCGCTTTTTTGGCCGGATAGGTACTTCCCGGATCCAGCACGATGGGCATAATGCCGCTGTTGCCACCCAAATCCACCGTCATGCGGTAGATGAGTATACTGGCATCGGCATTGCCCGGCAATACACGCGCATTGAAGGTGCCTGCTGTATCGTTTTTGATGGGTTTTATATTGATCAGGCTGGCGTAAGTGCTTTGCACTGTGCGAAAGTCCGGTTCAAAGGTGCCGTCGTGGCAACCACTGTTTGCGCACGTGGGTGCAAACAGGTCTCTGTGCAGGCCCTGCAGGCTTTGCGGGTCGTATGTGGAGTCTTTGCCTTTGGTGTCCCTGGGTGGTATCACCACCGTGTTGTAGGGATTGTCTATTTTGTTGTTGCTGCTTTTCTTACAGGCAGGCAAAAGGGCAATGGCGACGAGGATTAAAATGGCTGCTCTCATGGTTACATTCTCAGGAATAAACTTTTTGCAAGGGGGTCTATATACGGACTGGCCATCACTTCATCGTAAATTCCGAATATATCTGCAATGGTAGGTACAATATCGGTGAGGCGGCCTACCGTGTTGCCGGGCCCGCCAACCGACAGGTTAGGCACGTTTTTACCGGCCATAGCTGCCCATACCCGCAGTGAATTGGAATCGCTGTGGTCAAAGGCATACCAGTCGTTTTCATCCAGTATGGGGTTCGGATTCAGGTTTCGGCCACATTCCGGTGCAATGATCATGATGGTTTTGCCAGACATTTCAGGGATATTGTTCTGGATATAATTCCACAACCAGCCCACGGCATGGTCTGCCCGGTGCAGACTGCGCAGGTAGCCGGTAAAGTTGCTGTGACAACCATCCACACTGCTCATGTTCACGGCCAGCATTTTCGGCTTGAAATAGCGCAATACTTCAGCTGCATAGCTGATGTTTACGGCATCGCCGTTGTCCGTTACGGGCGGTTTTACAATCTGTCCCGCAGTTTGCCTCTGAAAAACCGTGCGGATAAATTCCTTGATGATGGTGCGTTCTTCGTCTGTATTCTTTATGCTCATCATCTGGTCGGCAGTAAGGCCAAAACTCTGGTCCAGAAAGTTTTTCATAAAGTACATGGGTTCCAGGTCTGTGCGGCTGTATGGTTTGCCGTTACCCAGAATTTCGCGGCCCATGCTGCCGAAAGTAACCGGGGCGGCAAACATATTTCCACCGTATTGCAGGCCGTATTCCGCATTGTTGCTGCAGTTGAGCAGGGGAGTGCTGTTTCCTATGGTATTGGCTATAAACCAGGTATCCGTGGCTTTGAAACCGGCATGCCGGCGCAGGTATTCAAAAATAGTGGGGTAGCGGGGTCGCACTTTCAGGCCCTGTGCGGTGCCGGTACTGCCGGTTACCAATGTGTTCAGTCCTACGTAGTGGCCGGCACTCTGCGCATTCACTTCGTTGAATATGGTGCCAGTCTGTTCCAGACTGCTGCTGAGAATGCGTGGAATGGGCTCGCTGCCTTTGGGATTGCCGGGAAGGTCGGTACCGAACACCACCTTTTTTGTGGGAAAACCGCCATTGAATATGTTGGGCATGATATTGCCGCTGGCCCCGGATACCTCCTGGCTGTCTTCAAGGTAGCGTTTCAGCACAGATTCCTGCTGCCGCACTCCGCCGGCAAACATCACCAGCACCACATATTCTGCTTTGGGTGTATTGGTGCGGCCAAACAACCGGCCCGAAGGCAATATATACGGTGCCGCCAGACCACCTGCTGTGGCCAGCCCTGCTTTCTTAAAAAAGTCTTTTCTGTTCATTTTTCACTATTTGATTTCAACCCACAACATGTGTTTCACTAGCGGTGGCGGGTCTGGCCACGCCACTACATGAGGCTTTAATAATATTGGTATTCATCGCTTACTGCAAATGCTGTGTACACCATCTCCACAGAAACGTTGCTGTTGTTGCCAATGTAGTTTTTGAAAAAAGCCTTTTCGCCCTCACTGGGATACCGCAGGTAAAACCGCTTATAGGTTTCTGTAATAAAGGTATCCAGGTTCGAACGCATGTAGCTGTCTGCAGGTATTTTCAGTCCGCTGGTATTGAAATAATTGCTCAATACCATCTCGCTGGCCACATTGTGGTCGCCAATGGAGTAAATCACACTCTGGGTTTTGTACAGTTGTGACGGGGAAATGGGGGTTTGGTAAAGATTCGTGTACAAAATGCTGATGTATTCAGCGTCGGACTTGCGTTTGGTCTTGCGGGCCTTGTCCTCATATACAGGTTCCTTGTTTACTTCGTAGTTTACAATGGTTTCCTTCTTGCAGCCATTCAGCAGCAGTATACATAAGGCCGAAGCAGCAGCCATTTTAGCGAAACTGCGCATATTCATCTGTTTTCATGATTTGAAGTTGAACATCCTGCAGGTTTTTGGTGCGGCTGTAGTTACCAAAGAGGTTGATGACCTCCTGGGTAGTCGCCTGTCGCTGCAGCAATACGTAATAGGTCCAGCGAATTTGTGCCTCATAAAATTCCGGGCATTGGGTAAGCACAGAACAGTACTCGTTTTTATTGGCTGCCCAATACCCAAAGAGGGATCTGGGTATGTTTTTGTCTATGATGTCGTAGGCATTTGTAAACTCACTCTGGGTGGGCCGGCGCTGAAACAGATCATCGAAGGTGGCATTTACATAATTAAAGCTGTTCATATTGATCTGGTCGTAGATTGCGTTGTTCAGCATAGCAGCGCACATATCTCCGTAAGAAATCATGTTGCGGCGGTATTTCCAGCGGCTGTTGAGGATATTGCGGTATTTGTCCTGCTCTGCCTTTGCTGCATAAACGCCTACGGAATCACCATTGAGCCGCGAAACCGTAATGCTGAATTCCAGGATTCCCACATTCTGGGCAATGTCGGGGTCGCTGGCGCCTTCCAGAAAACGGGCTTTGCTCAAGTCATAAATACGCTGGAAACATGCATGCCGGTAGGAGGAGTCACCGGTGTGGTAAACCGTATCGTATTGCAGAAAGGAAATCATTGTATCGCGGGCAGCCAGAGACAGATTCCGCATCTTCAGATAGGCTACCCTTTCATTGCGTTCAGAATCTGTGGCCTCCCGCCCAAGGAGGTCTATAAACACCCGGTTTACATAATTTTCCACCATAATGGTGGGAATGCTGTGATAGTCCGGTGCTTTGTTACCAGGCACCGTGAGGTACTCTGTTTTCTTGCAGGAAACCCACACCAGACAAGGCAAAAGTATGCCTAAGCTCCACCTCCGCATTTTACAAGTTTACGAAATTGGTTCCATACTGTCAAGCCTTTGAAATTTTCTGCACTTGCAGTTGGAAAATGAACTGATTCTGAATGATTTGGAAACGGTACTCCGGTTGAATAGCGTTACTCCGTTTTGGATTCCAAATCCACTGAATCGCTGATGTGCTGAATCCGTGGGAGGAATGAAGTATCCCTTCAGGAAATGGTCACCGTGTATTTCGATATGTTCACCACCTGCGCACAATGTTGAATCCAAAACGGATATCCCCGTTGCGTATGGCCCCGTTCGGATCGGTGAGAAACATGGGTTCGTTCATGCTGTTGGCATTGGTAAAGGTAAATTGGAAAATATGTCTGCCCGTGTACAATTCCACGCCAATTCCTGCTGAAGGATTCAACCGTTTACGGAGGGAATGAAACATGTAACTGTATTCGGCAGTCAGGTTCAGCCCGTTCACAATTTTTACCCGGGCAGTACCCATCAGCAAAAACAAATCATTGGGTGTCTGTATGGAATCTACCAGATTGCGGTGAACCAGTGTGGGCAAAAGATGGATGACAGCGCGGTTGCCGAAACTGCGTGAAACTATGAGCTGGTGGGTATACCGGTAGCGGTGTGTGTTGTACCATGGATCAAGCACAGGGTCTTTTTTCAGTCCGTTGATGGCCCAGTCACTGAGCCATGCAGCAGATACAGGCCATTTTCCCTGTTTTACCAGCCGGAATTTGGTATAACCGTTGATGGTTTTTCCCATGCCACTGCGGCCAATACCCACAGTGAGCCAGTCGCGCACTCCGTAGTCAAATCCAATACGGATATTGCTCTCATCCAGACCAAAGAACTTCTCATTTCCACCACTGAGTATGCCAAACCGGTGCTGAATGCAAAACTCCAACTCGCCTTTATACAGATTGTGGGTAGTGTGGCCATTGATGAGTCTTAAACTGAGGGACTCCAGGGGAGGGGTGTATTTTGCATATACCGGCTCATTGGCAGGAGCCGGGGTAGTGTCTTCCACTCCGGCGACGAACACCGAATCCGGAGCCGGAATGAATGCGGAATCCGGGGCATACACTGTGCTGTCTGTGCCTGTACTGTCGGTTTGTCCCTGCAGCGGTTCCAGCCCTGCAAACAGACAGCAAATGGTGATGGTTTTAATTATTCGGTGCACCTGCATCAATCCATTTCTTTAGTCGGGTGAGGTTGCAGGCAGACCATTTGCTGCCGCTTTTGGGCATGGGTGAGAAACCGGCATCCCAGTTTACACTGCCATAAAATCTGCCACTGCTTACAGAGGCCTTTACGCTGGTATAATCGGCCAGCACAATACCGCCTGATGGAGCCCCTGCGCTGTGGCAACCTGCACACTGGCTTTGAATGAGCCCGCTGAGTTCTTTGCTGTAACTGATCGCTGTGGTATCGCAGGGCTTGTTGTTCGGGTACAATTCCTGGCGGTTGTCGTAATAACAACCACTGATTGCAGCCATCAGCAGCATTGCTGGAATAAAAAGTTTAATTATTGGGCGCACCTGCTGCTATCCATTTACGTATTTGTGCCATTTCGCATGTACTCAAACGGGAGGCCCCCTTGGGCATCCAGTTGATGGTGCGGTTTAAAGAACTCCAGAGTTTGCCATTGTCCACAGCAGCCTTCATGTCAGCATAGGTTTCCAACACAACGCTGCCGCCCGAGTAAGGTGCGGCCCCTGCACTATGGCAGGAGTTGCAGTATTTTTTATATATAGGAAAAACACCTTTGCTATAGGTGTATATACCAGAATCTCACAAGGAACGGCAATTGCTTCCATTTACAGCCCCTTCTTTAATCCAGCGCTTGATGAGTGCCACCTGGTCTGCAGAAAGATTGCCATAACCACTGGTGGGACCATTCATTTTCCCGTTGTCAATTTCTTTGATGAGTTTGCTTTTGGAAGGATCTCCGGGCACTACTCCTTTGTCTTTGCTGTATCTGATTCCATTGTATGAATTTAGCATCATGTTTTCTTCCTGAGTAATACTGTCATGGCAGCCACTCTTTGCACAGTTTGTTTTAAAAAGAGGCAGTATATCCCTTTCAAAACAGATTGTATCTACTCCGGTATTCGTAGTCGTGGTATCTAAATACGGGGGTTCGTGTTTGCAGGTGCTTAGTCCGCCCATGGCAAACAAACCCAGTAAAACGGCTGAAATCAGCCGCAATTTTCCCCACCCGTTTTTCATTTTCAGATTTGTTTTCACAAATATACAACGAATTAATCTGATTCTATTTTTCATATCCTTATTGCTCCTCTCCGTTATTTTTCCATTTACCCAGCACAGACCAGGCATTTTTATATACAACAGGCAGGGATTCCACCCCCGGCTTGTGAAACAAAAAATACACAAGTTCCGGAGTTTCAGACAATACCTGCACAGGTTCAAACCGGAAAGCTCCGGAGCCTGTTTGCACAAATACACCTCTGTCTTTTCCGGTCTGTACCACAGCATGGGCCGGCACTGACAGGGCGTCTACCCCGGCCAACTGCAGTTCAGCCTCCATAAACATACCGGGTAACAATTTGTGGTCTGTTTTATCGAAATGGCAATGGACCATGGCAGAACGGTCTTCGTCCAGATCCTGGCTGATCAGAATGATTTTGGCTGAATGGGTATCTTGTGGGGTTGCGCTTACCCAGGCTTTTACAGACTGGCCTATTGACAAATGGGACAGATCTTTTTCAAAGACTTTCAGTGCCAGATGATAATCATCCGGGTTTACCAGTTCGAAAAGCACATCGGAGGGATTTACATATTTGCCTGCATTTATATGCACTTTGCTCACATACCCGTTAATAGGGGAGTAAACCTGCACCGTGCGGCTGATGGTTGCAGAACTGAGACTGCCGGGATTTAAACCCAGCAACCGCAGTTTTTCTGCCAGTGCCGCAACCTCAATTTTTTTCCGGTTTAAATCCGCCTGGGTTTGCTGATAGATTTTTTCACTGGTGGCATGTCCTTCATACAACTGCTTCTGCCGGTTGTATTCCAGTTCGGTTTCCTGTAGTTTGTTTGTGCTGAGGAGATAGTCTTGCTGCAATTGTATGTATTGAACATCTTCCATGGTAGCAATGGCCTGGCCTTTGCTCACCCGCATACCGGGAATGAGTTGTGTGTATTTCAGGTATCCGCCGAACGGAAAACTGAGAGATACCAGGTTTTGAGGGGGCACATCCACCACACCATTTACCGGAATTTTCAATGTTAATCTTCCCGGGGTGCAGACCTTAGCTTCTATGCCTGCCGTTTTCAGTTGTCCGGCGGTAAATTGAATGATGTTGCCGGCAGTATCAATCGCGGCCGTTTCTGTTTTGTTGGTTTTGCTGCCACAGGCAGCGGTAAGTATAATGGGAATTATCCAAATTGTCTTTTTCATGGAATCAGGGGATTAATGATTGAATGGTGTGTATGGTTTCGTTGTATTGCATCAGCGCATCGGTATAGTTCGCCCGTATTTGCAGCGCCTGATGGGTGAGAACTGTCCATTCCGTGAAATGGATTTCTCCTTTGTCCAGTTTGAGCAAGGCCGTTTTCAGCAGGGTTTCTGACAAGGGCAAAAGAGTACTGGTGAATTGATCAAGGTTTCGCGCCTGCCTCTGTTTCTGAATCTGCAATTGCTCCATTCTGGCGGTAAGCTCTGTTTTGGTGTTTTGTTTTTCAAGCGCTGCCTGCTGCATACGCAAAGCAGAACTCCGCACACGTGCTTTTCCGCTTCCACCGAAAAGGGGCATGGCAATGCCGGTTTGTATCGAATGAAAACGGGTGCTGCGGTCGAAATACCTGTTGTCGGTGCCAATCTGCTGGTAACCCATATAACTGATATTGGTATAACCCACCCACAATGAAGGCAGCAAAGCAGCTTTCTCGGTTTTATGCAACCAGTAGGCGGCAGTTTGCTCACTTGCCCGCTGCTGCACTGCCGGATGATTCTCCAGCGCAGCTGTATCTGCCATCGCATTCAATTCAGCCCTGAATGCTGTTCCCGGATCGGGGATATAAGCCTGCCGGGTGCGCAGCAACCACTGAAAGGAGGATATGGCTTCTTTTAACCCTGCCTGTAAATCGCTGTACTGTCTTTGCACTTCAGCTGCCTGGGCTTCGGCCAGGGCTGCCTCGGCCAGGTCTGTTTCTCCTTTTTCATAGCGCAGTTTCTGACGCTGCAAATACAGTCTGTAAACCGAATCGGCTGTTTGCAGTACATGCAGTTTCTCCTGCATCAAAAGTATATCGTAAAACATCGTTGAAACCTTATATGTCAGTTCTTTTGACGCAACAAGTTCCTTTTGTTCTGCTGCCAGTGCCAGTGCTTTCAGCGCATAGGAGCGGGTCCTGTAAACGGTGGGGAAAGCGATGCCCTGCTGCACGGAAATTTTATTGTCGGTATACCAGCTGTTCACATTTCCGTATTCCAGGCTCAGTGAGGTGGCATCCGGGGTAAATGCCGTTTTTATTTCCGATCTGGCAAGCTGTGTGTTTTTTTTCTGTGCAAGAAAACCCGTGTGGTTGGAAAGGGCAGAATCTATTGCACTTTTCAGGCTTATGGGACTTTGCGCCTGCAGTGGAAATGCTGCAAGAAACAATGCGGATACCACCACTGTTTTCAGTTTGGGTTTGTTTGGCTTGCGGCTTTCCAACCAAATATAGAGAAGGGGTAAAACCAGCAGGGTAAGGGCGGTTGCGCTTACCAGTCCGCCAATGACCACGGTAGCCAGTGGTCTCTGCACTTCAGCGCCAGCCCCATTGCTCACAGCCATAGGCAGAAATCCCAGCGAGGCCACAGCAGCTGTCATCAACACAGGCCGCAGACGAATACGTGTTCCTTTTTGCACCCGTTTCAGTACGTCGGTTTCCCCGTTTTTCTTCAGGTGGTTGAATTCTGAGATGAGTACAATGCCATTGAGGACGGCAACACCAAACAAGGCGATAAAACCTATGCCTGCACTGATGCTGAAGGGCATGCCCCTGAGCCAAAGGGCGATTACCCCGCCAATTGCACTGAGGGGTATGGCGGAGAATATGAGCAAACCCTGTGTTATTGTGCCAAAGGCAAAATACAACAACAAAAGGATGAGCAGCAGAGCCACTGGAACAACCAGAGACAACCGGTTGCGGGCTGCCACCAGGTTTTCAAACTGTCCGCCATAAGTAATGTAATATCCGCTGGGTAAATGCATATGCTGTTTTACGTTTAACTGTAGTTCGTTTACGATACTCTGCACATCGCGGCCACGTACGTTAAAGCCAATGGTGATGCGTCTTTGTGCGTTTTCACGCTGAATCTGGTTTGGCCCTTCCAACACATTCACTGTGGCCAGATGCCGGAGTGGAATCTGTTCTCCTCCTGACACGGGAATCAGGAGTTCTTCTACGTTTCCCGCATATCTGCGTTTGCTTTCATCCAGCCGCAGCACCAGGTCGAACCGCCTTTCGTTTTCATACACCTGTCCGCACACTGCACCGGCAAAGGCAGATTGAATGACCTTATTTACCTCTGCAATGGAAACCCCATACCTTGCCAGGCCAGAACGGTTGTAATTCACCACAATCTGCGGGAGTCCGGTCATGGTTTCCACATAAACATCCCTGGCCCCGTCTATTTTTTGTATGAGGGCACCCAGACTGTGGGCCTGTCTGGACAGTGAATCGAGATTTTCACCGTAGATTTTGCACACCACGTCTTGTCGGGCACCGGTCATGAGTTCGTTGAAACGCATTTGCACCGGGTATTGAAATCCGGTGGCCAGGCCCGGTATCTGATCCAGCACGGAACTCATTTTTTCTGCCAGTTCATCAAAACTTCCTGCACTTGTCCACTGTTTTTTGTCTTTAAGGATAACCATCAGGTCAGTGGCTTCAATGGGCATGGGGTCAGTGGGGATTTCACCACTGCCCGTTTTGGTTACCACCCGTTCCACTTCCGGAAACTGTTTTTTCAGCAGGGCAGAGGCCTGACTGGTGGCCTCAATGGTAGTGGTAAGTGAAGTGCCGGGCAACATGCGGGCCTCTACGGCAAAATCTCCTTCTTCCAGTTTGGGAATAAATTCTCCGCCCATCCGCGACAGCATAAAAATGCTGAGAAGGAACAGCACCAGAGATGAAACCAGGACCCATTTGCGCTGACGCAAAAACCGCAGAAACAACCATTCATAACCCTGTTCGAGTTTTTGAATCATGCGGTCACTCAGGTTTTCTTTGTGCTGCGTGTTTCTGCTCAAAAGCCAGGCACTCATCATAGGGATATACGTCAGGGAAAGAATAAATGCCCCCAGTATGGCGAACCCCACGGTTTCAGCCATGGGTCTGAACATCTTACCCTCAATGCCCTGCAATGCGAGTATAGGAAGATAAACCACCAGGATGATGATTTGGCCGAAGGCCGCAGCGCCCATCATTTTCCCGGCACTGTGTTCTACTTCTGTATCCATTTGTCCGCGGCTGAGCACGGCTCCTTTGCTCTTGTGCAGCCTGTGCATGACTGCTTCCACAATAATGACCGCACCATCGACAATCAACCCAAAATCAAGGGCACCCAGACTCATGAGATTGCCACTTACGCCAAAGAGGTTCATGCAAATGACGGCGAACAGCATAGCCAGCGGAATCACCGATGCAACCAGCAGGCCGGCCCGCAGATTGCCCAGGAAAACGACCAGCACAAACACCACTATCAGTGCTCCTTCCAGCAGGTTTGTCTGCACTGTTCCTATGGCGTTGTTCACCATTTTGGTGCGGTCCAGAAAGGGTTCAATAACCACTCCCTCAGGAAGGGTTTGTTGCACCTGGGCGATTTTCGCCTTGACCTGTTCTATTACTTTGGAACTGTTGCCTCCCTTGATCATCATCACAATACCCCCAGCCACTTCCTGCTCACCGTTCAGCGACATGGATCCGTACCGGGTGGCATGCCCTGGTTTTACCACCGCCACATCTCTGATCAGCAGCGGGATACCATCGCCGGTGCGCTTTAACGGGATGTTTTCTATGTCTTCCTTGTGGCGCAGTAAACCCTCGGTGCGGATAAACTGTATGGCAGGTCCTTTTTCAATGTACGCGCCTCCGGTATTGCCGTTGTTATCTTCCAGCGCACGTGCCACATCAGACACGGTAAGACCATATCCTTTGAGCTTCGCAGGGTCCGTATTTACCTCGAACTGTTTTACTTCTCCTCCAAAACTGCTCACATCGGCAACTCCTTCTGTACCGGCAAGTTGCCTTCGGATATTCCAGTCCTGCAAGGTGCGCAGGTCTGCCAGTGTGTATTTTTTTTCGTAGCCCTTTTTTGCACGCACGGTATACTGGAAAATTTCTCCCAGTCCGGTGGTCACAGGTCCTAATTCCGGAATACCGATTCCGGGTGGCAGGGCAGCCTGAACGGAAATGAGCCTTTCGCTTACCTGGTTTCTTGCCCAGTACACATCGGTACCATCGTCAAATACAATGGTGATCAGTGAGAGCCCGAACCGCGAGAAACTGCGTTGTTCGATAATGCCTGGAATGTTGCGGGTGGCCTGTTCAATGGGAAACGTTATCAGCCTTTCAATATCTGCTGCTCCCAAACTGGGCGATACCGTGATGATCTGTACCTGATTGTTGGTTATGTCCGGCACTGCATCTATGGGCAGGTTGCGCAGGGAAACTGAGCCCCAGATAACCAGTGCAAGTGTAAATAGTGCTATGATCAGCTTATTGCGGATGCTGAATCCGATGATTTTTTGAAGCATAATAATGATTGATTTTGGGTAATTGAGACGCGGGTAACAGAGTAAACACAACCGGCATGGTCAGCGTCCCGGTGTACATACCGGCATTAAGTGTGTGATTCAGGGATTAAGCCCTTGGCGGTTGCCAGATTTTGCCACTGAAAGGAGCAGCGTAGATATCATCCTGCGGTATGGCTGGCACTTGTTTCACTGCCAGATGTGGCTCACACAGATTTAACTGTTGTATGGCACTTGCATGCTGCACGCAGGGAACCAGAATATGCTGGCTTTTAAAAGGAAGCCTTTCATGGTCATGGTGCAGGTCCTTGTCCTGTGTGTCCTCCAGGTAGTGCAGACTCAGAAATTCTCCGAAACCGGTATTCTCATTTTTTTCCTGGTGTTCCAGGTAGTGGTGAAGCAAAACAGGGAGGCGGACCAACTGGGAAAACCCCGTGGCCGTAAAGAAATAAACCGATAGCAACAATACGGAAATCCCCCTCTTCACTATACAAAGTTACGAAAAAGAAACACAATAACAATCCGTCATAGTTTTTTGAAGCCCTGCTCACTATTGAGTCGCAGCCATTGCCTTTCTTAGTAATCGCCTCCTGAAAAACAGGATTTGTAAATCTTTTTTTCGCCTTCAAATTGCATGGTTGCAGAATTTCCGGCCATGCTTTCACAACCCTTAACAAATACAGAAACAGAAACTACCCTGGTGCGGGTACCAAAGCTGAGTTTGCCCCGGAAACGATAAAGTAGTTCTGCTGAATCCGGGCTCATTTTAACACTTCCCTGCCAGTGCTCTTTTTTGCCGGGTATATGCCAGATGGCATAATAATTTTCTCCCTGTTTTTTGATTTCCATATCCGAATCAGTGCCTTTCAATTCAGCCCAGGTGCGTGCAGATGAAGGACCGGCTGAAAGGTTTTCATAATTAGCTGCAGCGGTAGAGTCTGAGGTGGTTGCATAATACTCAAAACGGCTGCTGCTTCGGCAGGCAGATATAAAAATGGTAAGAACCAATATGCGGTACACGTATTGTTGATTCATTTTATCAGTGTCAGTTTATTCAGGTTACCGTTTGTAACTGTTGTGCCATTCGCGGTTGATTTTTCCGCTGTATTCTTTGTTGCGGAAAAGGACAATCCCAGGGTCTGAAGCTTCATCCAGTGATGTGAATTTTCCCAAATCCACAGACAATAACTCCGTCCTGTTGCCCCAGTTTACTTTTCCGGTATACACCCGGCTGCCGGGTTTGCAACGCAGCATACCCTGCCAGTGTTCATTTTTTGCATCTATACTCAGCACTGCATATAATAATCCGGTATCATATTTTTGAGTAAGTTTTACAGCCATAACCGGATTTTCTATTCGAATCAGATATGTGGAAATTTGGGATGTATACTCCTCTGTTTTGAGATATTCACCCGGAACAGAAGGAGGGGTTGCATAGGCATAGGCAGTATCCACAGCGGCAGTTACTTCCATTTCATGCAATCTCTGCTCTGAATTTATCATGTCTTTGTTTACAGCGGAAATGAGCAAAATGAGCAGAATCCAATTCATTCAACAAATTTAGGGAATATTCATCGTCTCAATTCATGCAGAATCCGGTAAAAAGCAAGCCTTTGAATTTGTGGGCAGGCTCCTGTATTTTTGCCTGTTGTAACCCACTATGTCTTTTTACTACAAACTCGGACAGATTCCACGCAAACGCCATACCCAGTATACCAAACCCGACGGCAGCCTTTATGCCGAAGAGCTGGTAAGCACCGAAGGGTTCAACAGCATATACAGCCTCATTTATCATGCACATCCACCCACATTGGTATCACAGATCGGGCAGGAGTGGAGTGTAGAGCCGCAGGTGGCCATGCCGCGCAATATGCAGCACCGCAGTTATCTTACTTTCAACACTCCACCGGCCGATGATTATATCCAAAGCCGCAAAGTGTTGCTTATGAACAGCGATGTGCGTATAGGTGTAGCCGCACCCACCAGGGGTACTGAAGACTATTTCTTTAAAAACTCCGATGCCGATGAAGTACTGTTTGTGCATGAAGGCAGTGGCCATGTGCGCACAGTTTATGGCCGCATCGATTTTGAGTACGGAGATTATATCGTTATTCCCCGGGGTACCATTTATCAGATTCACTTTAACGACAGCAAAAACCGCCTGCTTGTGGTTGAATCACCCAGTCCGGTATACCCGCCAAAACGCTACCAGAACAGCATGGGACAACTGCTGGAGCACAGCCCCTATTGCGAAAGGGATATCAAACTGCCGCACAGTCTGGAAACCCATGATGTGAAAGGGGAGTTTCATGTGATGATTAAAAAACAGGATTATATTTGGCCATACACCTATGCTACGCATCCATTTGATGCAATTGGCTGGGACGGTTTCCTTTATCCATACGCATTCAGTATACACGATTATGAGCCCATAACAGGAAGATTGCATATGCCGCCCCCCATTCATCAGACTTTTGAAGGCAAAGGGTATGTGATCTGCAGTTTTGTTCCCCGTCTTTACGATTATCACCCGCTGAGTGTGCCGGCTCCATACAATCACAGCAATGTAGACAGTGACGAAATTTTGTATTACGTGGATGGTGATTTTATGAGCCGCAAACATGTTGAACGCGGAATGATTACGCTGCATCCCAAAGGCATACCGCACGGTCCGCACCCTGGTACTGTGGAGAAGAGCCTTGGTGCAAAGGAAACCCGCGAACTGGCGGTAATGATAGATCCGTTTTATCCGCTGATGATTACCACGGATGCTGTGGATGTTGAGGATCCCGGTTACTGGAAAACCTGGGTGGAATAACCGGATTCCCGACACAATGAACCTGATCCGCCATCTGCCTTTCATTTTTTCTGTTTTATTTTTATTAAAAATGAATGCACAACCTTTAAAAACAGTTCCGTATGTGGTTCTGGCCCGATACGCCGGAAAATGGCATGAAATAGCTTCCTATCCGCAGCGGTTTCAAAAAGGTTGTCATAAAACCACTGCAGAATATACACTCAGTTCAAAAGGGTTTGTCATTGTAGAAAACCGCTGCAACAAGGACAGTGTAAACGGGCGGGAATCTTATATCAAAGGCAAAGCGTTTGTGACCAGAAATTCCGGAAATGCCAAACTGAAAGTGCAGTTTTTCTGGCCTTTCCGCGGCAAATACTGGATTATCAATTTAGCCGATGACTACTCCTATGCCGTGGTGGGTCACCCCAACCGAAAATATCTGTGGATACTGTGCAGGAAACCCATCATGGATGAAACCATTTACAATGGAATTTTATCCCGGTTAAAAGAAAAAGGATTTGATGTATTGTCATTGCAAAAAACAATACAGGAATAATCGCGTCCATTTTTTTCATTGCCAATTGGATTGGCCAATACCAGAATTGAAAACCAGCGCAGACTTGTATTGCTGATACGACAATGATAAACACACCAGTTTCCGCAGAATTGCAGATTGCGCAATTACGCACTGATTTGGTTTTTTTGGTATGTGTTACCTAACATTGCATATGTGACCTCTGTCACAAATACACCGCCATGTCAAACACAACTGAATCTCTTCCATTTAAAATTCTCTCCAAAACGGGAAGTGACAGCCGTTTTATGACTTATCAGGCGCTGAGGGGAGACACCAGGGAACATATACTGGTAAAAGTGCCGGGGAGTTCTTTTCCTTCCGAGGCAACTCTGGCAAGGTTGGCTCAGGAATATGAGTTGCTGCAGCAACTGAGCCATGATCATATACTTCAGGCAGACCGGTTGCAACCCTATGAACAAAGTCAGGCACTGGTATACAAACCCTTCAACGGCATTACGCTGGAATCCTGGCTGGAGATTTCCGGTATATCCATATCAGATTTTTTTGACTTTGCCATCGCCCTTACAGAAACCTTAGCCTGGTTGCACCAGCAAAATGTGGTGCATAAAAACATATCGCCGGTTTCAATTCTCATCAGGCCCGAAGACAAATTCATCGTGCTTACCGGTTTTGGCCTTGCGGCCCGAATCTCGAGGGAGCCTCTCACCCCGAATGCCCATGAAATAAACGATACACAGCTTTCCTACATATCGCCGGAACAAACGGGACGAATGAACCGTTCGCTGGACCAGCGTTCTGATCTTTACTCACTGGGTTGTCTGTTTTACCGTCTGCTTTGTGGCAAAGCCCTGTTTTATTCTACAGATCCGCTTTCTGTAGTTCATGGCCACCTGGCTTTGTCTCCACCCAGGCTGGAAGAGCAGCGCATAAACATACCTGCTGCCTTGTCCAATGTGGTTTTCAAACTGCTGGCAAAAAGTGCCGGGGACCGCTACCAGAGTGCCACTGGTTTGCTGGCAGACCTGCAGGAGTGCCGGAGCCAATGGCAGGCATCCGGACAAATAGCCCCGTTTGAACCCGGCAAGAACGACATCAGCGAAGTATTTCGCATTCCTGACAAGTTGTATGGCCGGGAGAATGAACTGGGCCAGTTGATGGAAGCATACAAGCAGGCTGCAGGCGGAAACACAACCCTGGTGCTGGTATCAGGTTATTCCGGAGTTGGCAAATCAAGGCTGGTAGGTGAAATACGCAAACAGTTGCAAATAGACCGGGGCTATTTCGTATCCGGAAAATTTGACCAGTTTAAACGCGAAATTCCACTGAAACCATTGACTGATGCATTTCGGGAGCTGATCAGAAATCTGCTTACAGAGCCGGAAGAGCAGTTGCTGCGCTGGAAAGAACAAATACTGGAAGCAACAGGATCACTGGGCAAAATTCTTACCGATGCAATCCCGGAACTGGAAACCCTGATAGGTGAACAACCCGGCGTAACAGAACTTCCACAGGTGGAATCTGACAACCGTTTTCACGCCCTCCTGGAACGGTTTGTCAATGTATTTACCCGGTCCGGAATTCCCCTGTGTGTATTTATCGACGATCTGCAATGGATAGACACTTCCACACGCCGCTGGATCGAGCAGCAGATCAGCACCGGTAAATCCGAACATTTTCTACTCATAGGAGCATACCGCGACAATGAGGTGAATGAATCGCACCCCTTGTCTCTGATGGCAGACCGGCTGAAGAAGCAGAATGCCACAATAAAGGAAATTGTACTGCAGCCCCTGGATAAATCCACATTGAACCAGATGATTGCGGATTCCCTGTTGTGTGAGCCGAATCAATGTGCAGATTTTTCAGATCAGATTTACGCCAAAACCAATGGTAATCCGTTTTTTACCAGACAATGTTTGTATACACTGCATGAAACGGGAGCCATTTATTTCCGGAATCAACCCGCGGGATGGAATACCAATCTTGAAAAACTCAATGAAGTAGGAATAACAGACAATGTGGCGGAGCTGATGATAGCCCGCATTCAAAAACTGAGTCAGGAACTGCAGAACCTTGTAAGTACTGCTGCCTGTATCGGTTTTGGGTTCAATGCAGAAGACCTGTGTGATGCCAGTGGTGGTGAACGTTCTGTCATATTGCACCTCTTGCATGAGTTGGTAGACTATGGTCTGATATTGCCGGTCTACAAATCAGGAGAAGACACATCCGAAGAATACCGCTTTTTGCACGACCGTGTGCAGCAGGCCGCTTATTCTCTGCTGAATGATGCAGAACAAAAGAAGCTGCGGCTGAGCATAGGCTGGAAACAGCAGTCCCTGTTAAAATCGGACGAACCCGATACCAATCTGTACACGGTTGCAGACCATCTCAATTTTGCGCGGTCGCTGATAACGGATGAAAACCAGCTGATGATGCTGGCCGAAGTCAATTACAGAGCAAGTGTGATGGCCAGTAACGCAGGTGCCCATGAAACCGCACTGGTGTATGTAAGAGCAGCTATGGATTGTTTGCCAGCAGCGGTATTTACACAAGCCGGAAGTTTTTACAGCGATTTGCTGCTGCAGCGTGCAGGCTGTGAACATATGGCCGGAAATACGGATGAAGCAGCAACATACTACGACCAATCCATTGAACAAGCAACAGATGCCATAGCCAAAGCACGGGTATACCAGCACAAAATCTATTTCTATACCAATCTGCGAAGGTTTGAAGATGCTTATCAGGCCGGCAGAAAAGCGGTGGGTCTGCTGGGGGTGAAACTTCCATCCGGATTTTCCCCGCCACATCTCATCCGCGAGTTGATTTCCTTTAAGTGGCAAACACGGGGAAAATCTGCAGATGACATTTTGCAGATGAAAGAAATGGAGGATGAAAAACTGCGCATGGCTATTCTGCTTATGGCCACAATGGGACGCGCAGCCTACCAGATCAGGCCTGAATTGTGCGTGGTGCTGTGCGGACGGATTGTAAACCTTTGTCTGAAGCATGGCAATGCGGATGGCGTTTTTATCGGGTACATGGCCTTTGGCAGCATTTTCCTGGGTGCCATTCTCAACCGCAAGCAGGCAGGTTTTGATTATGGCAAACTCACCCTGGCGCTGGTAGAGAAATACAAAAGTTATTTCTATAAAGCTGAAACGCATTTTGTTGTGGGCTATTTTGCCGTTCCCTGGCGCCTGCCTGCCACCGAAATGGAAAGATACTGGCTTACGGCCTACGAATCTGCACTGGAAACCGGAGACTGGTTTCACCTGAGCTGCGCCTGCTGTGCCACTCTTCAAAGCCAGTTTATGCGAGGTGTGCCGTACGACGATGTATTGGGTCAGGCAGAACGGTATACGGCCCTGCTCACCCGCATCGGTAACGAGGAAGGTGTACAAACCCTGCTGGCAGTTACACAGGCCATACGCAATCTCCGGGGTGAAACAGAAGATTTACTTTCATTCAGCACGGCAAATGTGAATGAAACCGAATACACAGAGAATCTCAAACAATTTACATCAAGACATTTTGCCCATTATTATTACATCAATAAAATGGCAGTGCTTTATTTACGTGGAGCTTATGAGAAAGCATGGGATACAGCGCTTTTGTCCGGCAAATACCTGAAAGATTCTCCGGGTATGCTGCATACAGCAGAGCATTATTTCTGGAAAGGAATGACAGGCAGCGCACTGTATATGCTTGGCAATAAACAGGGGCAAAAAAGTATGTTGCAGGCGCTGAAAAAATTCAGGAACTGGAGCCAGGGTTGTGAATCAAACTTTGTACATAAAAGTTTGCTGCTGGAGGCAGAAATGCACCGTGCAATGGGACAAAATGAGCAGGCCCAGTCATCCTATGAAAAGGCCATAGATATGGCCGCAAAATACGGTTACACACATATTCTTTCACTGGCACAGCAACGCAGTGCCGGATTTCATCACCAGAATGGCCGCCGCAGAATGGCTGGTTTCCATTTGAATGACGCGGTATACAATTACATAAAACTGGGTGCGGAACCCTATGCCAGAACCCTGCAGGAGCAGTTTCCGGATTTGCAGGAATATCTTGTTGCATTTAATTCCTCGGATACAGGAGGGGCAGTGGTCGCCGCAGAAAGGGTGCAGGACCACCAATTGGATCTGGCCACCGTATTTAAATCTTCCGAAGCCATTTCCCGTGAAATCCGGTTGCCGGATTTAATGGCCAGTATGCTGCGGATTATTGCGCAGAATGCAGGTGCGGAAAGGGTTGTGCTCTTGTTGCACAGAAACGGAAAATTGATGGTTGAAGGTGAATATGGGGTAGAAAATGACCAGATCACAGAAATTGAGTCTACCCCGGCAGAACATTATGAAGCATTGCCCCAGCAAGTGCTGAATCTGGTGAACCGCACCCGGGAAGCAGTGGTGCTGGATGCTGCATCAGAGTCGGGGGCCTTCGTTACAGATCCCTATTTCGTCAGCAGAAATACATATTCGGTACTTTGCGCGCCCCTGATGAAGCAAGGCGAATTTACCGGTGTGGTTTATCTGGAAAACAATAAATCCAGAGCCGCATTTACCGGCGAACGCATTACCCTTTTAAACATGCTCAGCGGTCAGATTGCCATCAGCATTGAAAATGCATTGTTGTATGAAAATCTGGAAGAAAAAGTAAAAGAAAGAACCCGGGAATTGAAAGAAGAAAAAGAACGGTCTGAAGCTTTGTTGCTTAATATCCTGCCATCGGAAACCGCCGAAGAACTCAAGAGAACCGGTTCTTCCAAGGCCCGCGATTTCCCTATGGTTACCGTTTTATTTACCGACTTTAAAAATTTTACAACCCTGAGTGAAAACCTGAGTGCTCAGGAATTGGTCAATGAAATAGATTATTGTTACTCTGCTTTTGATAACATTGTATCGAAATACGGCATTGAAAAAATTAAAACCATAGGGGACAGTTATATGTGCGCAGGTGGCCTGCCAGTGCCCAATCCTTCCAATCCCATCGATACCGTAAGGGCTGCACTGGAAATCAGAGATTTTGTTAAAAAAGAACGGGAAAAAAGGGAAAAAGAAGGTCGTGTGTTCTTCGATATCCGCATAGGATTGCATACCGGACCGGTGGTGGCTGGTATCGTAGGAATAAAGAAATTTGCCTATGATATTTGGGGTGATACTGTAAATATTGCCTCACGCATGGAAAGCAGCGGTGAGCCCGGAAAAATAAACATAAGTGGCAGCACCTATGAACGGATAAAAGACTTCTTCAGATGCGAATACAGAGGCAAGGTACATGCAAAAAATAAAGGCGAAATTGATATGTATTTTGTAGAAGAAGAAATCGCACATTCATCAACCCTTTAATCCACACTCATTTCAACCATTCCCACCGGATAACCATACCATGAGCTACCTTCACATACCCCGCATTCACTTCTCTGGCCGGTTTTTCACAGACCCCAGCACAGTGAACAATGATCCCACCCATTATCTGCCCGACGTAACCAAACCATCTCCCTGGCAAAACCCCGACGGGCAACACAGGTTCCAGTTTCTGGATTGTATGGTCACCTCCGTTTTGGGCCCCTCGGGTTATATGGGCAGTGACGCACTCCTGGGAGCCAATGTATTGACTACAGACAATCCTGCACCGGCGCGGCTTGTGGACCTGGATGTTTATCAACAGGCTGTATCCGCCATATACGGTTTGCAGCTGCAGTTCGGACAAACCAACGGAAAATCACTCACCATGGCCATGGATATGGCCACCCTCAATTATGTGTGGTTCAATGCCGTGTTGCCAAAACGGGCCTGGGATTCTGCCGATTATGATCAGGATAGTTTTGGAGGGGATATGAATGCTGCAGGCTGGTTTCAGTCTGTATTGCGCATCAATGCCAGCGATTGGGTGGATACGGGTTCAGATGCCCTGAATCTTTTGAAACAGCAGACCCTGCAGGTAAACGGGCAGTATCTGGTTTCCATACGCATCGTTGTTGACGGATACCGCAATGTACCTGAAGATGCCCAATACCAGACAGGGCGCATTACCGGAGCAATAGGTCCTGTTTTTGCCAACGAACCACTTTACAATCCCGGACAGCGTTGGATCAATCCGAGGGCTTTTGACGCCAATAAAGACCTCTGGTTCTACCCAAGTTTCAACCCTGCTGCCTTTATGGTGGATAGCGGGAGAAAAAAACTGGTGATAGACCTGGCAAACTCCATTTGCCGGCAGAATGCAGGCGGCCCGCCCGTTGATCTGGGAACACTGAATGCCCTGGTAACCGGGATGCCCGATGTGCCTCCCGTGCAGTTGGGAAATGTGGATTATTCCGATTTCTCATACAGCAACAATTCCATGCTGGCTGAACTTGACCTTTCCGACAGCCAGATAACCGACCTGCAACAGGGGTGTTTGCAATTGATCATGAGCCGCACCGATCTGGGTAACCCCATCGTGATGGAAGAGACGTATACAGGCAACCATTTTGCGGTCGAAGTCAGGCCCATCCGCATGTCGGGTACCCCGGGCGCTACCGCCTCCACTCAGGTGTATGTGAGCTGCAAGGGACGAAAAGTGACCGGCAAACAAATGGCCTGTGTGGTGGTGAGTGTGCACGGCACCACACCCGGCGCAACAGTTCCACCCACCAACCCCGGGAATACATCTCAGGCCGACGGTGCTTTGCAGGCCAGTCTTTCCGAAACGGATGAGAATGGCTTTGCCACCCTCACCCTTACTGTACTGAAGGATCCGGGACAGCGCACCCCCGAACTGGATGGTCAGCTGTATTTCGTTGTGGCTTACGACCCCGCGGTGCCGCCGCCAGACTGGAACAATCCCACGCCGGGAATGCAGCCTCCCTTGCAGGATCAAATGGCAAGCGTACTGGTGTTCTCTCAGTACACAGTAAATACAAACCCGGAATGGGCAGAGATACAAGCCATGATGGAACCCTATGTGAAACTGTATCCTGCCATGACCAAGCAACTGGATCTGTCGGATGCACATTCATTTATGATATTCGCACTGAACCCGCCATGGAGCAAAGTATATAACGACAACAACCCCGGTCCGTTGGGCATTGTAGCAGGCGCCATACCTTACTACATGTCCAGGTCTGTGGACGACCCCAGGTTTATGCCCATTTCACGTGACCTGTCGCCGGAGAAAATCCTCACCATCATGCACTATGTGCAGATTCTTCAAAAATCGCAGTTAAGCCCAAAACCCTGAACCATGAAAAAAACGATCCATACCCTTACCGGTCTTTTACTGGCTGTTTTACTCTGCAATATGAGTGCTTGCGGTGGCGGAAATACACCAGTCAAAGACCAGACCGAAACGGCTGAAATAAAACCCCTGGACCCTAATCTGCCCAGTTTGCCTTTTCGCATAGAATTTGTGGAAATGAAGTACACAACCGAAAAGGCATTGCCACGCCTGCAATCTTATGCCAGCACGCTGAGCAACGACGGAATGCTGATTGTGATGGGAGGCCGCAGACAGGGATTGCATACATTCATGCCCAAGCCGGTAAACAATTTCATCCGCGACAGCTCAAACCAGTTCATATTTGTTATAGACCCCCAAACCGGCGCACAGTGGTCTTTTGATGCCCGCAAGCTCAGTTCCCTTAAGGCTGCAGCCATGGCATGCACCAACCAGCAGTTTTACCATGACCGCAGTACCGGTAACATGTACATTGTGGGTGGTTATGGCTGGAATGAACAGGGAACAGATATGCTCACTTTTAATACCATCATGAGTTTCAATACAGACAAAATGATTGCCGCCATCAAAGGCGGGAAATCCCCTGCAGATATAGAAAGCCTTATCAGTATAGCACAGGATGACCGGCTGGCGGTTACCGGTGGCGAACTCGTAAAAATGGGAAATACCTTCTATCTGGTCTTCGGCCAGTTGTTCAACGGGCAATACAGGGCATTTGGCGGCAATGACTTTACCCAGAAATATCTGGAAACCGTGAAAATGTTCACACTGGTTCCAAACAGTCTGAAGATACTGTCATACGGAGAGTCTACCAACACAGATGCAGACCATCCGTTTCACCGCCGGGACGGAAATATTGTTGAAGATATAGATCCGTCTACCGGCAGTCCGCGCATATCTTCATTCGGAGGTGTGTTTCAGCCGGGAATCATTGCACCCTATACCTATCCCATATACATCAACGGTACCGGAAACATAAAGACCGACCGGACTTTTGAGCAAAAATTCAGCCAGTACGAATGTCCTGTAATATCTGTATATGACAGCAACCAAACCATGCCGGCAGTGTATCATACATTTTTTGGAGGCATCGGACATTATTATTATTCCCAGACCGATACACAGAGGGCGGCTTATGATATAGTGACCAAACAGGGCCGCAACGACGGATTTCCTTTTGTGGCAGACATCAGCACTGTGGTGCAGAAAAAAGACGGGACTTATGCCGAGTATCTGCAGATGGATCCGGTGCCGGGTAACCGGTTGCTGGGCAGTAGCATACTGTTTATAGAAAATCCGGCAATGATGAAATCCGGAATGATGTATGAAAACGGGGTGCTGAAATTGCAGAAAATGCAGAAAAACGGAAGGTACCTTGTGGGTTATATATACGGCGGGGTAGAAGCCATTAATCCGCTGCCACTCATACCCAATACTGGAACCAAAGTATCCAATACGGTATTTGCCGTGTATGTGAGCAATACGCCGGCCAATGTGTACACCACCGACAGGGCAAAGCCGAGCAATACCTATATCAAAAGCAGACAATAACCATAAGGATGAGCAACCGTGTAGTGCATTTTGAAATTCCATGCAATCAGCCTGAAAATACCATCCGGTTTTTTCAGGAAGTTTTCGGCTGGACGTTTCAGCAATTTGGAGGGGAGGAGTATTGGATGGCATTTACCGGCGATCCTCAATCACCGGGAATAAATGGCGCCATTATGAAAAAAAGAGATCCGGATCAACCCGTTGTAAATACCCTGGATGTAGCCAACATAGAAGCTATTCTAGAAAGAATAACAAATGCAGGAGGTACTGTGGTGGTACCTAAAATGCCAATTCCCGGTGTGGGTTGGCTAGCCTATTTTAAAGATCCGGATGGAAACATTCATGGTGTGCACCAAACAGATACCGAAGCCAGATGACGTTGTCTGAAGTGAGCATGAATCGCAGATGAGTTCCGGCTTTCAAAAAAAAATTGGTATTCATTTGTTTTGTACTATTTACAAATTCAGTTTTCTGCTGATTATTTTGATGGGGTGTAGCAGAGTTTTATGGGCACAACGGACGTATTCGTATACCGACTCCCTGTTTGAAGCCAGCTATGTAAAAACCATAGATAAACTGAATGTGATGTACTCCACCAAGCGGGGTATTGGACTTTCCGGTTGTGAGTTGCCCTACGGGTACTACGACACCCAGGGTTTTTTCCGCGAACAGGTGCGTGAATCTCTGCTCAGTTCTGACTTTACTCCCGGAACCGGTTTTGTTCTTTACCATCAGGAAGGGAATGAACTGCATACGTTTTTGCTTACATCAAAATTCCTCGTGCATGGCAGCAGATTTGTCGTTCCGGATACCTTCAGGCGCTGGCTTGAGGAATTGAGGCTCAATCTGGGTGTGGAGGAGCAAACGAACAGCCGCAAACCTGCGGCAAGAGGCGCCACTGTTCAGGCACAGGACTGGACCCCGCATATGGGCTATGACCCTGTAACAGATTCATTGAGCAACTGCTTGTTTCCACCGGAAATCCGACCTCATCTCACAGGATTAAAACACCTCATCATCCAGCCCCAGCATGCCATTGGTCTCATTCCGTTTTATATTCTTAAACCGTACCCGGACCGCACTGTGCTTTTTATCGATAGCCTGAGTTACAGCCTTTGTCCCCATATCTGTAACTTCAAGGAAACCAGTATGGATAAATACAGAAATGGGTATGATAAACTGCGGTATGGCGGTTTTTCAAGTCTGGTCGTGGGAGACCCTTCATATAGTCAACTGGAATTTACTTTTCCTGAGTTACCCGGTACCCTGGAAGAAACCCGCACTATACATTCACTTATCACACGGTACTACCACAGAATGCTGAAAGACAGCAGCCGGTGGATGGCGAACAGCCAAAAATGCCATTACCTCACAGGAAAAGAAGCCACGCTTGGACGTGTGCAGGAAATGGCAGAACAGGCGGATATCATTTATCTCGCTTGCCATGGCTATTTTGATTATGACCGATTGCTCGAAAACAGTTTTATTGCCCTTACGCCTGATGAAAATGACAGTACCGGATTTTGGCGGGCCAAACAGATACAACGTATGCACATGCAGGCTTCACTTGTGGTGCTCAGTGCCTGCCAAACCGGGACCGGTAAAGTATACGATGGTGGATTTATACAAATTGGCCGGTCGTTCTTTATCGCAGGTGCCAGCAACGTGGTTTGCAGCCTGTGGAGTGTGGAAGATCTGGCCACCCGCGACCTGATGCAGGCCTTCTTTGGTAAAATGATGGCGCTGGGCCGCAATCCCCCGGAACTGAATATGTACCAACCTGCCCAGTTTCTGCGTAAGGCCATGCTGAGTGTACGCAAAATACACCCTGAGCCTGCCAAATGGGCCTCATTTGCCGTTTACGGATTCAGCATCTGACGCTGCGGTGACTTTGTCATTTGACACTGGCCTGAATTGGCCTTACCTTTGATTTTTTGAATAAAACCTATGGAAATGGGAATAAAACACATCGTTTTCTTCACGGTAGTCTGCACGTTCATAAGCAGTTTGCAGGCGCAATCCGTACAAATCAGCAGCAGAAAATACGAAAAAACAGTTCGCAAAACAGAGAAGAAACTCACCCGTGAGGCCCTGAAAAACCATGTTGCCAGTGGTGAGAATGTGGAGAATGCGACACCTGATTTGTACTGGGTGCAGGAATACATCGCCACCATGAACCCGGCACTGAAACGACCAACCCCGGAAACGTTACTGCCCGAATTGGTAAACCTGAACCGAAAACAAGTGAGCAACCGGGCACAACCCGGACAATCTGTTACACCATGGGTGGAACGCGGACCCGATAACGTGGGTGGCCGAACCCGTGCACTGGCCTGGGATCCAACCGATGGTACAGGGAAAAAGGTATGGGCAGGCGCTGTAACCGGCGGACTCTGGTACAATACCGATATAACCAGCAGCAGCAACAAATGGGTGCAGGCAGGCGGCGTGTGGAGCAACCTTACTGTTACAGCCATTGCCTTTGACCCCAACAACCAGGGAATCATGTATGTGGGCACCGGCGAAGGCTTTGGCACCACCGCCAGTACTTCCCGCGGTTTTGGCATATGGAAAAGTACTGATACCGGAAAAACTTTCAGCCAGCTTAGCAGCACCTCCTCTTTTTATTATATCAATGATATTGTGGTGCGCAATGAAAGCGGAAGTTCTGTGGTTTACGCAGCAGTAGATGCAAATTATTACGCAGGTACCTGGCATGGCACCAGCAATTACGGTTTGCAACGCAGTACCAATGGTGGCAGCACCTGGAGCAATGTTTCACCCAATGCAGCGAATGGCAGCAAAACCAGTTTTGCAGACCTTGAAATAGCCGCAGATAACCGATTGTGGGCCGGAACACGGAAAAATCCCTATACCGGCAACGTAGGCGGAGGCCGTGTAATGTATAGCGACAATGGCACCACCTGGACTGCAGCCTATACACATACTGACAATACCGGAAGGGTAGAGGTAGCCTGTGCCCCCGGTTCGAAATACACTTTGTATGCGCTGGTTGAGGTGGCTGGAAAATTGGATGCCGTCATGCTTTCGCAGGACAGGGGCGCAAACTGGACCAGTCGCAGTGAACCAGATGATGCAGACAATGGCATAGACGCCACAGACTTTACCCGCGGACAGGCCTGGTACGATTTGATTCTGGCTGTAGATCCCAATGATTCCAATACCGTAATTGCAGGGGGTATAGATCTTTTCCGCAGCACCAATGCGGCCGGCAACTGGACCCAGATAAGCAAGTGGAGCAACAATGCCAACCTGAATACGCTGAACTGCCCATACGTGCATGCCGATCAACATGCCATACTGTTTAAAGCCGGCAGTTCAAATACATGTATTTTTGGTACAGATGGCGGTGTGTTTTATACCACCAATATCAGCGGGGCATCCTCTTCCGGTTCTGCCATCAGCAGCCGCAACAAAGGGTACAATGTGACCCAGTTTTACTGGGGTGATATCTCTCAAACCAGCGGCAGCAATGCCATGATAGCCGGGTCTCAGGACAATGGCTCCCATAAATTCACTTCCGGCGGAATCAACAGTACTACGGAAGTTACCGGTGGAGATGGGGCATATTGCTTTATTGCTCCCTCAAATGTCAATAAACAAATCAGTTCCTACGTTTATAACCAGTACTATTACACCACAAACAACTGGAGCAGCACCGCAAGCATGCTCAATGACGGTGCCACCGGCAAATTTATCAACCCGGCAGAGTGGGACGACAATGGCCCGGGTCTTTTCTCAGGCAAGGGAACGGGCACAGCATACCGGGTTCCTTTCAATACCACGCCGGGCTCTGCCACTACCATAACCTGGGGAAGTGCGGGTGCCGTATCAGCCCTCAAAGCCCTGAAACTTAGCAATGGCAAAACCCGACTGTTGGTAGGAACAGATGGGGGTAAAGTGTACATCTCTGCAGATGCATGGGCCACAACACCATCCTTTTCAAACATCACAGGTACCATCAATGTGGGCAATATCAGCGGTTTCGACAATCTGCGGGCTGGGGATACCATGGCTGTGGTGCTCAGCAATTACGGCGTATCCAATATTTACATCAGTACCAATGGCGGAAGTTCATGGTCTGCGCGTGATGGCAACCTGGCCGATATGCCGGTATGGTCCATCCTGCTGAACCCCAACAATCTGGGTGAGGCTATCATTGCCACAGAACTGGGTATTTACGGAACCTCAAACATATTTACCTCCAGTCCTGCCTGGACTCCTTACCAAAGCGGCATGGGGCCTGTAAAAGTGGCTACCCTGCGGTACCGTGCGGCCGATAAGGTTGTGATGGCTGTAACCCATGGCCGCGGTGTGTTTACCAGCGATGCCTGGAGCAAAGTTAATCCCATTGCCAAATTCGGAGCAGACAAAACCGATGTGTGTACCAACCAAAATGTATCTCTTCTGGATTCTACACTGAATACGCCCACATCCTGGTCATGGGCGGTTACACCCTGGGGTTCATTCAGTTACCGCAATGGAACTGACAGTACTTCGCAGAATCCGGTTATCCGTTTTCATAAGGGTGGTAGTTACACCGTAAAGCTTACTGCCACCAATACGCTGGGCTCCAATGTGCTTACAAAAAATTCTTTTATCACCGCAACGGATACCATACCCACCAGCAGCACACTGGCAGCAACCAAATCCAGTTTGTGTGCCGGGGACTCCCTCACCATTTTTGCCACAGTTCCTGCTGCATTAAACGGAACCATCAGCACCTACCAGTGGAAACGCAATGGCAACAACACCGGCAGCGGACAGGGTTTTCTTATACAAAATCCGGCTAAAAACGACAGCTTTCAGGTGATACTCACTTCCACAAAAAAATGCGCCAGTCCGGCTACCTTCAGCAGCAATATTTTTAAACCCACAGTGAACGATCTGGTGAATGCCAGCGCAAAACTCACCCATACGCCGGGTTGCGCAGGCCGTGCATTGTCTGTTTCCGTTTCTGGTATCAATACCGGCGGAAGTCCGGTGTGGGATTGGTACATTGACGGCAACGTGCAGACCAGTCATGGCGGCATTCTGTCCATCGCGAATCCGGCCAACGGCAGCAAAGTATATGCAACGGTGAATGTAGCCGGACCCTGCGTGCGCCCTGCCAATCTGATTTATTCTGATACGGCGGTGATTGTGGTGAAAAACACCCCGGCAAAACCAACAGTCACCCGCAATTTCGATACGTTGTTTGCCAGCAATCTGGGAGCAGGAACCTACACCTGGTATGAAAGCAATGCCGTATTTGGCACCGGCAGGGTAATTAAAGCCACCAAAAATGGCTCATTCCGCTGCACCTATACCGAAAACGGCTGTACCAGCGACAGCAGCACTGTGCTTACCTTCAACAGTCTGTACACCGGATTGCCGGAACAGGTTAAGCCCGCTGTGTACCCAAACCCTACAAAGCATACGATTGAACTCAGGGGTGTATCCGGATACCGGAAGGTTCGCATCTTCAACAACATCAGCCAGGAGGTTACAGACAATGTAAGCATGGTACAGAATGGGATGAACTGGAAGGCAGATGTATCAAGACTTCCTGCTGGCCAGTATATCATTCGTATAGACTGGCCTGGTAGCCATGCCGACTGGGCCTTTTATCGCCAGTAAAGCATGAAACTGAGGATCGGGGGAGTCCCAGAGCACTTTAATTACCTGTGGCAATTGCCCGAAACCAGAGAGTTTTTCCGCAATGCCGGTTTTTATTACGAATGGTCAGACTATCCCGGTGGCACGGGTGCAATGACGGAGGCTCTGCTGAAAAAAGAAACGGATGTGGCTATCATGCTCACTGAAGGGGCCATTGCCGCTGTAGCCCAGGGTCATCCGTTTGCTATACGCACACCTTTTGTCATGTCTCCTTTGCAATGGGGTGTTTTTGGAAAAAACGGACGTGTAAAGCCCTGGCCGGATAATTTCCATACTGCGGTTTTTGCCATCAGCCGGTACAACAGTGGCAGCCACCTTATGGCGCAGTTTCTGGCACAGCGGGAAGGACTGCAACTGAGCAGGGACAATTTTCTGGTTACACAGAATCTGCAGGGTGCCCGCGAGGCATTGGGCCGGGAAGAAGCCGATTATTTCCTTTGGGAAAAATTCATGACACGTCCTTTACTCCATAGCGGAGAGTTTATGCAATGCGATGAAATTGCGGCACCCTGGCCTGCCTTTGTCTTCGTTACACGCAAATATGAGGAATTGCCCGATTGGGAGGCCTTTGCGCAAGCCTGTGCGCAATCCATTCAGAATTTCATTACCTGGCCTGCTCAGGATTTGGTTTATAAACTGGCAGATGCCTACCACATTGCACCCGATGATGTAAAGGACTGGCTGCAGGAAGTAAAATATTACGATGGCAATCATTACTGGTCCGACCGTCTTACCGCAGCCGTTCTGATTATGCATAGCAAAGGGATGATTGAACGCATGCCTTCGGTAGCTGAGATGATTGGGAACTGACCTGCTGTACCCCGTTTGTATATGTGAAATATAAAACTTTCAATAAGTATTGAAAGTTTGAGAAATATTGCTATACCTTTGTACCATGCAATTCAAAGAAGGAAAGGAACAGTTTATACAGTTGTGGGGAACCCTGGGCAGCGACTGGGGCATAAACCGCACCATGGCGCAGGTACACGCATTGTTGCTCATTAGCCGTGAATCGCTGAGTACAGAGCAGGTTATGGAGGAACTGGGTATAAGCCGGGGCAATGCCAACATGAACCTTCGCGAGCTGATTGACTGGAATCTGGTGTACCGTGAGCTGAAGAAAGGGGAGAGGAAAGAATTTTTCCGTGCGGAACAGGACCTGTGGGAGGTAGCCAAGCGTGTAGCCCATGAACGCCGCCGGCGTGAAATACAACCCCTGCTGAACAACCTCAAAGAAATTGCGAAAATTGATGGGAAAAAAGACAGTCCGGAAGCGGAGGCATTTGCAGACCGCGTAAAGGAGATTCAACGGTTTGTGGGCAAACTGGATTCTGCAGTAGAGACTGTGATCAAAGCGGAGGAGAACTGGTTTTTCGGACGTATCCTTAAAATCATGAAATGATTTTTATATCTGAATGTTTCAAATCTTTCTGAAAGTTTAATATTTATCATCATGAATATGAAAGTGCAGATGTGGATTTCAGGTGTCATACAGATCTGCTTGTTGCTCTACAGCCTGATCTCCTTGTACATCGCTGAAATGCAGGGGTTCCTGATATCCATTGTTTGTCTGGGTTTGCTACAGATACGCTATGCCATTCAGTGCGGGTACAAACCCGGTCTCAGACCCATGAAATGGTACAGCGTTTATATCATCCTGTTTGTGGTGTGCGCCCTAGTGCCTTTCTATGGCTGGATGGCCGATCTTGTTTCCTCTTACATCGTAGCCATCATTGTGATTGTGCGGTTGTTCATAGGATTAAAGAATTACGATGCACAGCTTGCTGCGGATACAGAAGAAGAAACCATCCGGGAATAAAACCATGCAACCCTCTGTCAGTAAGGAAAAGCAAACAAAAGCCATTCGGGCGTTGATCCTGTGGTTGCGGATTTCAATACCTGTCCAGTTTTTGCTGGGCTTATGCACCCTCATTTTCTGGTTGCTGAATGACGTAGAACTGAGTTTGTTATGCTATGCAACTCTGGGAGCCCTGCAGGTCGCACACACGGCGGTGTGTCAGATATCGCGCTACTTGTTGCCCAAATACGCCCATATCGGGTATCTGTGTATAGTCCTGCTCATGCTCTTTGTCCCACTCATGGGACTGTTCTTTCTCCTCTTTTCTTCCATGGTTGTGGCCGTCATCTATTTCATAACCATGCTGTTTGATGTAAAACGGTTGAAAATCCAAATTTCACATAATCCATCCGTATGAAAAACCACATCATCATTTACGATGCCGATTGTCCCTTGTGCCGCTGGTACACGGGTGCCTTTGTAAAACACGGTCTGCTGCCGGCTGATGGGCGGGAGCCTTACCAGCATTGCGGACCGAATACCCGGCAGGTGGTGGACATGGCGCGTGCACGAAACGAAATAGCCTTGCTGAATAAAGAGACCGGAGAAGTTACATATGGTTACCGCAGTTTGTCTTTGATTCTTCAGCAGCGGTGGAAATGGATAAGAACCGCCACCACTCACCGGATACTGGCACCCTGTATCTCCGGTTTGTACAGTTTTATCAGTTACAATCGCAAGGTTATGGCCCCTGCGTCCGGCAATGGCAGTTATCTTGAATGTATACCCGACAGGCACTGGGGTTACCGCATCTTTTTTATGGCAATGTGCCTGTTGCTGGTGAATGCGGTGGTTGGCGCCTATTTCGAATACCATCTTGCTGCCTTCGGTCATCATTTCATCCCTTTTCGGGAAGGTGTGTTTTTTATAGCCCAGTTGCTGTTTCAGTTCATAGCCATGCGGCTTCTCAGGCAGCAAAACGCCTATGATTACCTGGCCCATGTGGGGATTGTAAGTGCTCTTGGAGCCATAGGGCTTGGCATTTTTGGAACCGTACTTCAGGTAATGACAGAGCTGCACCTGCAAACCGGTTTTTTGCCCGGTGCCGGCCTGGGTGCAGTTATGCTATGGATGTTTTTGGAACACAAACGAAGGGTGGATCTACTGGGTTTGTCACCCGCACTGAGTTATACCTGGTTGTTGTTCCGCATCTGTATTTACCCTATCGCATTTGCACTATGAAGAAAGCAGTGGTGGCCGGTGGTACCGGTTTTATGGGAAATGCCCTGGTGCACTGGCTGGCAGAAAAAGGGTGGGAAGTAACTGTGCTTACCCGGCAGCAGCGGGCTGCTGAGCCCGGTATACGCTATGTGCACTGGGATGCCAGAACAACAGGTCCGTGGGAAGCTGAACTGGAATCATCCCAGGTACTCATCAACCTGTGCGGCCGCACGGTAGACTGCCGGTACAATGCCAAAAACCGGGCTGAGATTTATGCCAGCCGATTGGACAGCACCCGTGCACTTGGGGAAGCCCTGGACCGCTGCACGGGCAAACCAGCCGTATGGTTGAACGCAGCCTCGGCTACCATATACCGGCACGCAGAAGACCGCAGGCAGGACGAAGCCACAGGTGAATACGGAAGTGGTTTCAGCGTGGATGTATGCAAACAATGGGAAGCGGCCTTTTTCTCAAATAGTACATTGGGTATCAGGCAGGTCGCCTTACGCACAGCAATTGTCATTGGTGAGGGTGGTGGGGTGATGAAGCCCTTGAGTCGGCTGGTCAAAACCGGACTTGGTGGAAAAATGGGCAGTGGGAAGCAGATGTTCAGCTGGATACATATACATGATTTTTGTCGGGCTGTTGAATTCATCATCGCCAATGACGCACTAGAGGGACCTGTGAACTTGTCAGCTCCCGGTGCCGTAACAAATGAAAGCTGTATGCAAAACCTGCGGCAAAAAGCGGGTATTCCATTTGGGCTCCCATTGTCTGAGCCTTTACTGGAGCTGGGTGCAAGGCTGTTGCGCACAGAAACCGAACTGGTGCTGAAAAGCCGCTGGGTTTGGCCCGGCAGGTTGCTCGATGCCGGGTTTGAGTTTCAGTATGGCAACATACAAACGTTGATGGGTTGATTTGCTGTTGCATGAAACACAGTTTATCTGCTGATTCTCAACCAGAAGCAGTCTGTTCCGGTAATTGTCAAAATTGATATGCGCATGCACGAAAATGGCTGATGATTCCGTTCTTTGAAACATGACCTTTCGTGCCAGTGCTGTTATTGCCTTTTTTATATTCAACCCAGCTTTTTCTCAATCCCCAGCGACCATACAGTGGCAGGGAAAAACGTACCTGCAATACCCTTACCGTATGCCGGGATCCGGGTATACCAATGGGGCCGAACAATATGTGCTGAACAAAACATCCGGTGTGAACCTGGAAATTCCGTCTTATCCCGGCAAACTGCCCGACGGTGTTTATCTGGCCTATTACGGAGATTATGAATACAAAAAAGGGAATCGTGTTTTCATCAACAATGTGGCCGCCACCTTTTCCCTTAAAAACAACAAAAAGGAAGGTTTGGCCCGCTTTTATACGCGCAGCATGAGTAAAAAAAGGGTACAAAAGGTATACTGGCAGGGAAACTATGAACAAGATCTGAAAACCGGCCGGTGGTTTTACTGCACCTTTAACAAATATGGCTACATGTCCGATTCTGCGGAAATCCATTACCGTGCCGGTGTACCTGATGGGAAATGCCAGCAATGGCAGTCAGATGGGGTATTGAGTAAAACCGGCTGGATCAGAAACGGTGTCAGGGACAGTATATGGCGTTATTACTACCGCAAAGGAGAGCAATACTCGGAATATACCTATGGGGTGAACGGTAAAAATGCAGAGAACTGGTATATCTCCAAAACCAACAGGCAATACAGGATAGTTTACAGGAATACAATTACAGACAGTGGTCAGCAACTCAATGCTTATAAAGTTTTCTCCCACCCGGAGGGCAAGCTTCTATACACGGCAGAACCGGTTTTTCGCGGAGAACCCATGTATGACAGTCTGATGGCCTGTGCAGCTGTAGAAAGCGGTTATACCAGCACATTTACCGGTTTGCTGTTCGATGCACCCTATGCTACCAGTACAAGCAGCAGTTCCTATAATGGTGAATTGCAATACCTCTATCTGTGGCGCAGTCCACAGTACCCAGGCAGGTGGATGGGAACCAACAGGAACGGGAAAGTATTGCTGCCAGCCCTGGACATAACTGCAGACAAAACAGCCGGCTACTGGGATAACAGAAACAGAAAGTCTGATAAAAAGAGGGCCCGGAAACCTGCGCGTTTGCAATACATCGTGCGCAAATTGCCTGCCGGAAAAGGGGGTATACAGAGTTGCTGGGAACACACTGCAATGATCAATGGCAAATTGTTCAGCAAATACCTGCTGGTTGCCGATACCAGCTATCTCTATTACTGGACTAAAATTTATAAATACAATCATGGGTGGCGGGATATGGAGAGAGAATTGGAGAATCCCTCAGAAAACATTTCCGGATACAATACAGAAACTTTTGAGCCGGAATATTACCTGTGGAGAGATGGCAAAGTGCCGCATATTTTTACTTCATCAATTACAACTTTTAATCATATAAAAGCGCTGAAATCTGTAAAGAGGAAAGTGATAGGTGCCACGGGTATTGTAGAAATGGATTCAACAGCAGAAAAGCAGTTGATACCCGTATGGGAAGGCAGCAAAATTGTGGCTTTCCGCAGAATCTACCATTACGAAAGGGAAGGGGAACCCACGCTGGACTGGGAGTTTCGTATCCCATTCCAGGACTGGGACAGCCTGAATCCTGTGCTGACGGAAAATTCGGAAATCGGGAATGAGTTGGATTTTAACCAATTACAGGGTGCAGAGGATGAAAAATGGGGGGGAGATGGAAGAAACGGTGACTGGGAGTGGGGTGGTGGTGATGATGAGGTGATGACATATCCCGATGGGGCAAGCCCTGGGGTGAAGGTTCCCAATTCCTGGGGTAACCTGAATTTGCCCAGGTGGAACGGTGAATTGCGGGTAAACGGAGCCCCATTTACTGGCAACCTGGTTGCAACGGTATATCGCACGCACAACAAGAAGCAGTGGAAAAAGACAAAATATGCCCGCTTGTTAAACAGAGGTTATCAGTTGCAACTTACCATGCATTATCTGCACAACGATGCAAAAGAGGGAGACCATCAATCCCTGATGCTGAATTTTGAAAACGGCAGACTGCAGGGTGGAGGCACGGTGTATGACCATTTTGCATATGGCAGGAAAAAGCACCGCAGATTTTCAGATCAAATCCGGCAAAGCGGTAAATACGACAGTGGCGAAAGAAACGGCCTGTTTATCACCAAAGCCCCCGCAAACAATATAGTCACCAGTCGCAACTACGTGAAGGGCAGTTCCGAAGGATTCCAGCATAAAATACAGATGCAGGTTCCACAGACACCAAGGAATTACAGTGAGTCAGATGAATCTTATGATGAACAGCATTTTACACTGAAGAATGGCGCCAGGGAAGGGGTTTGTGTTGTTGGGAATGAAAAACACAAATTGTCTGCCGTGTTTCATAAGGGCGTTCCTGAGGGTGATTTTACCATCATGAGCCGTTTTGTATATGATTCAGAAGAGAGGGAATACCTGTCACCAACCGATTACAGGTGGCTGAGTGAGATTAAGGCCCGTTTCAGAAACGGAAAGCCAGACGGTGACTGGGTGATGTGGGGGTACAACAGACCCCGCATGGAGTTGCGTTTGAAAGAAGGGGTTTTCCGCGACACTGCCCGGTTTTACAGCAGGGGCATTCTGAGCCATGCCGTGATTGCTACGGACAAAAGGCCTTATTATCCCGCATTTTTTGATTCAGCTTACTGCGGATTGTATGTGAACAATCCGGAACATGCAATCTATCGGGATTCTCAGGCAGTATTCGTACTGTATACAAACCATGAAGAACCCTGGGTAACCTGTCATGGTCAGGACCGTATGGACCTTGATCCGGCCCAACCGGATTTTAAAGAACATTTATGGCCCGGTACCCATGTCTGGTACTATCACAATGGTGTAGTTAGTGTAACCGGAGAAGTAGACAGCACAGTCCGCACCGGGTGGTGGAAATTCTATACAGAAGCCGGACTGCTGTATAAAGAAATATTGTATAAGCAACAGAAAAGCCCGTTTCCCGGAGACACTAACCTGTATCCGGGTCTGGTGCGCAACTATAGCCGCGATGGCAAACTGTTGCATGAAGGCGTTATTCTGGATGCCGATTTCAGCAATGTGTGCGCCACGGATGCCGATATTCCGGAATTGCTCGTGGGTTACACCCATGTGTACGACAGCACGGGCAAAGAGATTTTAAAGCCAAACATCCAGGTTCCGGTTACAGAATACCAGTTGAGTGGCAACAAACTGTATGATGGCTGGACCCGCAATGGAGTTCGCGACAGCCTGTGGCGGTTTTATACGCTGGGAGGAACGCTGGAAGAAATCGGTAAATACAGCAATGGACAGAAGCACGGGTACTGGCTCAAAGGCAGCCTGGAGGGTATTAACTTTCAGGACAATGCCTGTTTTGACAAAGAAGACAGTTTCAAACGCAGGGAACTGATGAAAAAACTGGAGTTTACCACCACCTTTTATGAGAAAGGCAACCGTGTGACAGAGAATACCGTAAAAGTACAGGCTGAAGGATTTGCCGGCAATTCTTACGGGTATAGCAAATACTGGAAGAAGATAAAATGTCTGGGTAAGCCAAAGTTAAAAAAGCTGGCAAGGAAGGGCGAAGATGTGAGTTTCCGGAAAGGAATACACCTTCGGATTCCGTTTTTGTCTAAACGGAGAACAAAATACCGGAGGTTGGTTACGCCTGAGTTTTGATGGGTATAAGTTTGCCTGTCATGGTGCATGCCGGGAGCAGTGCCTCCCGGAGCTTGTCGAACCATACAGGCAGGTTGTTCATTTCGACAGGCTCCCCTGAGGCACTGCTCAGGGTTACAAACAGGAGGCGTTGCTCCTGACTAACGCAATGTGACAACCCTGAGGTTTCTGTTTTGAGTATTCATTTAGCCGGACCCATATTCCGCGGCCATCCGTCTGTTGTATAATTTACATTATGTAAAGTAATGCCAGAAAAAAAGAACCGGGTTTCTCTCCCGGCTCCTTATAAAATTGTGTCTTATTTGCTTGCTTCCAGTGCTTTGATCATCTCATCACACTTGGCCACTCCCTCTTTGTCATCCAGTTCCAGATTCGCCGATTTCATTGCTTTGTAAATGTTCAACTGGTCGTTTACATCGTAGCTTTTATTCTCAGCAGCCCTTTCCAGATAACTGCGTGCATCAGTAAACAATTTCTTCAGCTGTGCATCGATTCCGGGTTTGTCAGCAGGTTTTGCTTTTGATTTGGCATCGTACAGTTTGTTGCTTTCATATTTCAGCAGCGCAAGTCCATAGTTGAAATTGGCGTCATAATTCCACTCGTCCATTTCCACCGCTTTTTTATAGTCTGCTGTGGCTTTGTCGTAGTCGCCCTTTTTCTCATTCAGATAACCGCGGGTGTAATACAATTTGCTGTCCGGTGCTGCTTCAATTTGTCTGGTCACATCTTCGTACAACTTTTCTTCCTTTTTAATGGTTACGAAAAAGTTTACCAGCACCTGGAACATGACTGGGTCAGACGGGGCTCTTTTGAGGCCTTCGCGCACAATCTTCTCTCCGGTTGCTGTATCACCTTTTTCCAGGTAGGCTTTGCTAAGGCTTTCGAATACGGCCGGCAGTTTGCTTCCTCCATCCACAATTTCCTGCAGAACCTCTACTTTCAGTTTCTGGTCATCGCAGCCTGCGGCCAGATAAGCCAGTTTTTCGGTGAGGTACTTTTTGGTCAGGGTTTGGCGTTCCAGGGCATTTACCGATTGTGTATCGAGCTTGTCATACAAATACAGCATCACCTTGTAGTAATCAATGGCGCGGGTGTATTTTTTGGCTTCGATAACAGAAATGGACTCATTGTAGCACACGCTGAAGGCATTGGTCGTCCATGGTCCTGCCGTTTCTATGTCTTCTGCCTTTTTCTTTTCGGGCGATTTGTGAAACTGCATCATGCTGTAAGCTGCTGTATAGCCTGCATCTGCACTTAGCGGAGCCAGCAATTCATTACCTTTTTTGTCGAAAATGCTGGAATACACCTGTGACCTTACCAGCCACATGCGCGGATTGTTGCTTGTGGTGGGATTTGCATAGGCTTTGTCAATTTCCTCTTTTGCGGTGACAAAGTTTTCCGGTGTGCCGGCATTGAGTTCATACTCGGCAGTGTTGATGGCCTTGTTCTGTGCTCCACAGCTCATTGCTGCAGTAGCAACCAGGCTCAGGGTCATCCAGTTTCTCAGTGCGTTATTCATTGTTGTCGTTAGTGATTTCTGTGTTTTCACCGGCTTCACCTGGCAGTATTTCCGCATTCTCATCTTCTTCATCGTCTTCGCGGGGCACTACAGCTATACCGGCAATGGAATCTTTCTCGCGGATATTGATGAGTCGCACACCTTGTGTAGCACGTCCCATTACACGCAGTTTGTCTACCGCCATGCGTATGGTGAGTCCACTCCGGTTGATAATCATCAATCCATCCTCATTGTTTACATCCAGGATACCCACCAGGTCGCCGGTTTTCTCGGTTACCTGAATGGTTTTAACACCCTTACCTCCCCGGCCGGTAATCCGGTAGTCTTCCAGTTCGGTGCGTTTGCCATATCCTTTTTCGCTTACCACGAGTATGGTTATATCCTTGTTATCAGGATTTACACAAACCATGCCAATTACTTCATCCTTGGGTCCTTCCAGTGTTACACCCCTCACTCCGGCTGCTGTGCGGCCCATCGGACGCACTTTTGCATCGGGGAAACGGATGGCTTTTCCACTGCGCTTGGCAATGAGGATTTCACTTTTTCCATCCGTGAGGCGGGCCTGCAACAACTCATCCCCATCCCTTACGGTAATTGCGTTGATTCCATTGGTGCGCGGGCGGCTGTAGGCTTCCAAAGTGGTCTTCTTCACTACCCCTTTTTTGGTAACCATGATGATGCAGTTGGAATTCAGGTATTCCTCATCTTTCAGATTCTGCACATTCACATAGGCTTTCACCTTATCGTCTGCCGGTATGCTGATGAGGTTCTGAATGGGGCGTCCTTTGGTGGCCTTCTGCCCTTCCGGAATTTCATACACCTTGAGCCAGAAGCAGCGACCCTGTTCGGTAAACAGAAGCAGGTAATTGTGTGTACTGGCAACAAACAGGTGTTCTACAAAATCTTCGTCACGGTGGGCTACACCGCGCAATCCCTTGCCACCCCTGCCCTGCTCTTTGTATTCACTCAGCGAGGTGCGTTTAACGTAACCCATGTGCGAAATGGTGATGACCACTTCCTCGTTGGGTATAAGGTCTTCTATATTGATTTCCTCTGCGTTAAACTCAATGCGGCTGCGACGTTCATCACCATATTTTTCGCGTACTTCAATGAGTTCATCCTTGATGATTTTCATGCGGAGTGCTTCATCGGCCAGAATGGACTCCAGATACTGGATTTCCTTCATTACCTCATTGTATTCATCGCGGATTTTGTCGCGTTCCAGTCCGGTAAGACGCTGCAAACGCATGTCCAGAATGGCTTTTGACTGTATTTCACTCAGTCCGAAGTTAGACATAAGTCCCTCGCGGGCCTCGTCGGGTGTGCGGCTGGCGCGAATCAGGGCAATAACCTCGTCCAGGTGATCAAGCGCAATAAGCAGACCTTCCAGTATGTGAATCCGTTTACGGGCTTCGGCCAGCAGATAACGCGTGCGGCGCAGCACAATCTCATGGCGGTGGTCCACATAGTGCCGGATCATGTCTTTCAGATTCAGCATTTCGGGCTTGCCATGCACCAGGGCGATATTGTTTACACTGAAACTGGTTTGCAGCGGAGTGAACTTATACAGTTGATTCAGAATCACATTGGGAATGGCATCGCGTTTCAATTCGAACACGATACGCAGTCCCTGCCTGCCGCTTTCATCGCGCACAGCGCTGATACCGTCTATTACCTTCTCATTGATAAGTTCAACGGTCTTGATGATGATTTGTGAAGGGGTAACCTGGTAGGGCACTTCAGAAACCACGATCATTTCCTTGCCAGTGCTGGTGGTTTCAAACTCGGCTTTGCCACGCATAAGAATGCGGCCACGGCCGGTATGAAATGCGTCGCGTATGCCTTCTACCCCATATATGATACCACCTGTAGGGAAATCGGGCCCCTTCACATGGTTCATTAAATCGGCGATGCTGATATCTCTGTCGTCAATATAGGCACAAATGCCATCGCATACCTCGGTGAGGTTATGGGGGGCCATGTTTGTGGCCATACCTACCGCGATACCACTGGCACCATTTACCAGAAGATTGGGGATTTTTGCCGGCAGTACAGTAGGTTCCTGCAGACTTTCGTCAAAGTTGGGTTTAAAATCAACCGTTTCCTTGTCTATGTCCACCATCATTTCCTCTGCCAGTTTGCGCATACGGGCTTCGGTATAACGCATAGCTGCAGGTGGGTCTCCATCAATAGAACCAAAGTTACCCTGACCGTCTACCATGGGGTATCGCAGACTCCAGTCCTGTGCCATACGCACCATGGTATCGTACACGCTGCTGTCACCATGCGGGTGGTACTTACCCAGCACCTCACCCACGATACGTGCAGACTTCTTATAGGGCCGGTTAGAAGCCAGACCCAGATCCACCATACCATACAAAACACGGCGGTGTACGGGTTTCAAACCATCGCGCACATCGGGCAGTGCGCGGCTTACGATGACCGACATAGAATAATCTATGTAGGCGGTCTTCATTTCATCTTCAATGTTGATGGGGATAATCCGTTCGGATAGCTCGTTGTTCTCGTCCATGTACTGATTTAAAATCGTTGCAAGATACAACGGAAACAGGCTTGACTGTAAGCGATTGCCCACATTTTGTAGACAATTTACCAGGGACAGACAGGAATAAAAAAGACCGCCGGATAAAGGGCGGTCTTTTAGAGATAATCAGGAAAAAAGCAACCAGTGCAATCGTGTGGTTACTTATAGTTTTTATCGTGTTTGCTCTTTTTGGGCTTGGCAATTTTGTATTTTCCCTTGCCGGTATTGTCCAGCATCTGTACTTTTCCATAGCCCAGCTTGTCCAGGCGGGATTTAAGTAACAGCATGTCTCCGCTTACCACGATGATCATCTGGTCGGTTTTCAGGTTCTTTTTCGCCAGTTGGTTCAGTTCTTCGCGGGTAATGGTCTGTACAATACGGGATTGTTGTTCGCTATAGTCTTCCGGCAGGTTGCGTGTAGCCATATTCATGATAAAACCAGCTTTTTGCCCCACACTTTCATATTCCAGTGCCTCAGAAGCAAGCAGTGCTTCTTTGGTAAAGTTGTACTCTTCCTGGGTAATGCCCTCGTTCCGGTATTTTTCCAGCACGGTCATTACTTGTTTTATTGCACTGTCGGTTGCATTGGCTTTCACCCCGGCACTTACCATATAATATCCCGGAATGTCTTCAAACGCGGGTCTGTAACCGCTGTTGATTCCATAAGTCCATCCCTTGTCTTCACGGATATCCAGATTCAGCCTGCTGTTGAAATTGCCACCCAGTGCAAAATTCATCACATAACTCTTGAAGAATTCTCCGGTAGCATCGTATGGCATGCTGCGGAAACCCATCATAATATCACTCTGATCTGCGTCGATGTATTCCACTCCAAAAATCTGAGTGCTCTGGAATTCGGGGAAGACGGTGGGCTTGGGTATGCTCACGCCTTTTTTCTCCCATTTTCCCAGAAATGCCAGTTTGCCCAGAATTTCCTCTTTGCCCACGGGACCCACCACAACCACTTTGCTCAGTTCAGGTGCGAAATTCTTCTTATAAAAAGCTTTGCATTGCTCCATGGTGATTGCCTCGTAATCATTGGCACCCACATAGGTTCCCATTGGTGAGTTGCCGTACATAAGTGCTTTCCAGGCATTGGCTGCACCAGTACTGCGGTTGCGCAAGCCGGATTTGGCATTTTCGCGCATGCGCTTCTTGTCTTTTTTGAACTCTTTCTCATCCCAGCGGGGTTCAAACATCATTTCATTCAAGAGGGCAAGGGAAGCATCCAGTTTGTCTTTGTCGCAGCTAAGGAAAGCACCGGTAGCCCCTACGCTGATGCTGGCACCTAGCTTTTCCATTTCCTGTTCCAGTTCTTCCGGTGTGTGTTTTGCCGTGCCATTGCTCATGCAGGCAGAAACCATGTCTGCTGTGCCATAGGGGAATTCCTTGCCTTCGAGCAAACGGCCACCTTTGGTGGAAATCTGAATGATTACTTTGGGCGTTTCATTGAATTCTGTACCCAGAATTTCCAGACCATTATCCAGTGATTTGCGGTAAATTTTGGGAATGGCAACGGTTTTAGGCGCTGAAGGTTTGGGTTGAATGCTACGGTCGAAATTGTCTACAACCGGTTTTTGTACCAGATTCTTGTATTCTGCCTCTGCAACCGGGTTTTTATAACCGGCGTTTGGATTGAAACTTACATATTTCGGCTTCTTCTCGCCTGCTGCTACCTGTTGTGGTTCTATCACGATTGTACTGCTGAACTTGCCTTTAATGTATTTGCGATAGGCATTCATGATATCCTCACGGGTTACATTTTTATAGCGGGCTACCTCATCGTTCAGGTTGTGCATTTTGCCATCCGGGCCTTTTGCATCCAGGTACCAGAAGGTAGAAAGGTATTGTGCTTTGGTATCCACATTTTCCAGGCCGCTGCTGAAGTTGGACAAAAAACTGGTTTTTGCACGTTCAAGGTCTTCATCAGTAAATCCGGTGATTTCAAATGAGTCTATGCTGTTTTGCAGCATCACCTGCAGGCGTTTGATATCACTCCATGGATATCCGGCCACGGTGAAGGAAAACTCACCGGCAAGCTCATGGTTGATGGGGCTAAGGGGATTGTTTGATGCATTAACCTGCAAAGCCCATTCTGCATCGATAAACTTCTTGTACAGCGGAGATTTGCGGGTGCCGCTAAGCATGTAAGCCAGGTAATCGAGTGCGGCCTCATCGGCATGACCTACGGGAGCAGCCGGGTAAGTGGTATAAATAAGAGGAACGTAAGCATTGGGGTCAGGGTAACTGCGCAGTCCGTTCTCGGTGAGTTGCACAGGTTTTACCCTCTGTTTTTTTACTTCGGGTCCGCGGGCAATGCCTCCAAAGTATTTATCTACCCAATTGACAACATCCTGTGTGTTTACATCACCTGAAATCACGATGCAGGCATTGTTGGGTCCGTACCAGCGCAGAAAGAAATTGCGCAGGTCTGAACTGTCCACACGGTCCAGGTCATCCACATAACCGATGGTGCTCCAGCTGTAAGGATGGTCTTGTGGGTACAGGTTCTGGTCTTTAACCTCCATAAGGAAACCATATGGATTGGAATAGCGCTGGTCTTTTTCGTTTTTAACAGTGCTGCGCTGATTTTCAAATTTCTTATTGGTAAAGGCTTCCAGCAAAAAGCCCATGCGGTCTGCTTCCATCCACAGAGCCGTTTCGGTAAAGTTGCTCGGAAAGGTTTCTATATAGGCTGTGCGATCACGGGTTGTATTGCCATTTACTTCGCCTCCGTAGCGACGGATGAGTTCAAAATGTTCCTCATCGGCCACATGCTTGCTGCCCTGAAAGAGCATATGCTCAAAGAAGTGGGCAAAACCCGATTTGCCAGGCACCTCGCGTGCAGAACCCACATGGTAGGTAATATTCAGGTGAGCCACCGGATCGCTGTGGTCTTCAGTTACCATGAGTGTAAGCCCGTTCGGGTACACATATTTTTCATAGGGAATCACCAATTCGCCTGGTTTTGATTCTACTTTCTCCACCAGTTTGGCTTGTGCCTGCAGTCCGGCAACGGTAAGGAAACCGGCTGCAAATAGGAATACGTATCTTTTCATACTCTGTGTGTGCAAAATTATTGGGCGAATGCCACATTTAAGTCCGGATGCGATGAAAAAATACGAATCTCGGACGAAGTGGCACTCTCTGTCAGCTCATTGTCAAATCCTGTACCAAATGCAACCGCCCTTATAAAAAACCGTCTTGAGAATAAGCCTTACCTTTGCACTGATGCGTAAATCCCTGCGTGCTTCCCTGCTTACGGCAATTTGCCTGATGGCAACAGTACCTGTCAGGGCGGGCGATGGATTCTACGGCACCCGGTTCTGGGTTACCTGGATGGAAAACAGTTTTGCTCCGGCGGATGTGCAACTCATCATAGCACCCACTACCCAGGATACTGTGGTATTGTACCACCCACAAACCAATACCACTCTGATGAACGGTACCCAGGCTTACTGGGTGGTTTACCCGGGGCAATACAACAAAATCAGCATCAAACCCAGCTACGCCTATAGTGTGCTGGGGCCGGTAGCCCAGGGTACCGGACTGCGTGTAAGCAGCCGGCGGGATATAAGTGTGTATGCGCTGAATGCCATTCCCGGTAGTGCAGATATGACTGCCGTATTGCCCGATCACTTGCTGAAGAATGCCAGAGACTATTACGTAACCGGATACGGCGGGCAAAAAACCGGTGAAGCGCAGGTGGCTGTGCTGGCCATGGATACTGGCAACACCACCATCGAAATCAGTCTCAAGGCCGATTTGTTTACCGGCCAGGGCAATGGCAGTGTTTTTACACGGAACCTGAAACAAGGACAGGTGTTTCTTATGCAGGCTCTGGAAGATCAAAACCTGAGTGGCAGCCGCATTCGGGTAAAGGGTAGTTGCAAACGGATTGCTGTTTTCAGCGGGGCCCGCTGCGCCAAAGTGCGGAATGTGGGCGCCTGCGTGAGTTGTGATGTGCTGTATGAACAGGTGTGGCCTGCAGAGTATGCCGGGAAACAATTTCTGGTTCCGGGGCCTGCACTGAGCAATACGTACCAGTTGGCAGTAACGGCTTTATACAATGGCACCACAGTGACCATCAATGGTGGCAGTCCGTTGGTGATGAACAGCGGGGATCGCTACAATACAGAAATCAAATCGGCGGGATACACAACGGTGATTGCCGACAAACCTCTTTTCTGCGCATCCGTGCTGAACAGTGCGGGTTGCAACGGAGGCAGCACAGGCCATGGAGACCCGAGTCTGTTTAACATTGCCCCTCTGGATTTTGAGGCAAAAACGCGCGATGCAACAGTGCAGGCTTACAAGGGCAGCGGATATTTTAACTATCTCGTTGTACTCACCGAAACCAAAGCACAACCCCAATTGAAGCTGAACGGTGCCCCGCTGACCGCCCCGGTGAACTATATAAAAAACACTTTGGGTTCACGCACCATCTGGGGCGCATATATTAAGTTGCCCAATACAGTCAATACATTTCGCCTGCAGTCTGACACCGGTTTCAATTTGTATTGTCTGGGTTTTGCACAGGGAGAGTCTTATGCCTACTGTGCCTCTGCAGACCTGAGCAGCCATAAAGCAAGCTTTGACATTGCCCCTGTTCCTGTGTGTGATCCTGTTTCCCCGGTGCAGTTTACAGCCCGTGGTGATAGTCTGGGTCAGGTTTCATGGTATTTTGGCGATGGAAACAATGCCAATGGCATTTCTGCACAGCATACCTATGGAAAAACCGGAGTGTGGGCAGTGAGGATGGTAAATCAAAATCCAGGGCAAGCCTGTGCGGCAGATACCGTGCAAAGGAGCCTGAGAATACTGCAAGGGCCCAGAAGCGGGTTGCCTTCGGATACTCAACCCTGCAAAGGCCGCATATACCGCATACAACTGCCTCAAAACGGAGCTGTAAAGTACAAGTGGGAAAATGGCAGCACCAGTTTTCAGCAAAACATACAGACGGACCGGGTGGCCGTGGTAACCATGTCCGATACCCAGGGCTGTGTGCGCACCGATTCTGTGCGGGTGAAATTTAAAAACTGCGATCTGAACTCTCTGAAACTTGCAAATGTTTTTACACCTGGCAATGACGGATTGAATGACAACTGGATAGTGCTGTACGAAGGGTACGAACAGGTGCATGTAAAGATTTACAGCCGTTGGGGGGTGCTTGTGGCTGACTATCATCTGCCCGACGATGAAGACTGGAATGGTAATGTGATGAACGGCTCCTTAACCTGTCCGGACGGAACCTATTTCTATCGTATAGAAGCCCGGGATGATGATACAGGAGACGTGAAAGCCGTGAGTGGTTCCATCAATCTGATTCGCTGATATTGTCAGGATTTTGACGGTTTGTTGTCAGCCAAACGTCATGTTCACAAACTAACAATTGTAATTCGTTGGCCTTAAAGCATATTTGTTTGCACAAAAGTCCAAATTTCTCATCGCCTATGAAAAAAAGTCTACTCAGAGCAACAACCCTGCTCGCCACCTTCGGTATTTTCTTCATCACCAAAACCAACAGCAGCGGTCCGGGTGCCACATACAGCGGCGCGCCGAGTGAAAGCACCTGCCAGGGCTGCCACAGTTCATTTTCACTGAAGACCAGTGGAGGCGTGTACAACAAAATCCAGTTGCTGAACAACTTTACCGGCAGCGGGTACATTCCGGACAGTACCTACACCATGTACCTCACACACCGGGTAGCCAACAAAACGGGTTATGGTTTTCAGATTACCTGTCTGGAAGCAAATACCAATCTGCCAAGTGGAACATTCGGCACCAGTGACAGCCGCACACAGGCTATGACAGCCACTGTTGGCAGCCAGACACGTTCGTATATCGGTCATACATCATCGGGTGTTGCTGCCGTGAGTTCCGACTCGCAGGCATGGAAATTTACCTGGAAGGCTCCCAGTAAGAATGTGGGAAATGTGCGCTTTTATGTGGTGGTGAATGTAACCAACAGCGATGGCGGTACCAGTGGCGACAGCATTTATGCGAAGACATTCACGTTTGGTCCAAGCACCCTGTTGCCCACTGCTACACCCAAAATCACAGATCCGGATGCCTGCAGTGGCCTGGCAATCAACTTTGGTGCAACCACTACAGGCAGCCCTACAGCCTATGAGTGGCAGTTCCCGTCTACCAGTACCTCTTCCACTCCCAAAATAACCTATGGTACAGCCGGGACTTACAAAGCCATACTCAGGGTAAAAAACAACAAAGGCTTCAGCAAGCATGATACCCTTACGTTTACGGTAAAGCAGGGCGCCACAGCACCCAGTATATCTCCCGGCACCAGCCCTCAATCCATCTGCGCCGGAGACAGTCTGCGGTTCAGCGTACCCAATGTTACCAGCGGGCACACATACTTGTGGAGTCCGGGTGGAAAAACCAAACAAACGGTATATATGAGGGATTCAGGGACTTACAGTTGCACTGTCACCAATACCACCACCGGTTGCAAACGCACATCCAGCGCAATCAAGCTTGTTCTGAATGAACGTCCGGCTATTGCCATAGACAAATTGTACAGCTCTGATACCGTTTGCGCCAACACCTCTTTTCAGTTGCGGGCCCGCCGCACTTCCGGACCAGCAGATTCATTCAGCTTTACAAGTGCCTCAGGTCCCTGGTCGGCCGATAGTATGCTTACCACTACCCTCTCTTCCGGACCTGTAGCAATGAAAGCCTGGGCCAAGAGTAAAAAAGGATGCGCAGGTGCACCCGCATCGGTCATTGTGAATGTAAGTCAGTCTGCTGGCGGGCCGGCGCTGTCCGTTTCAAACATTACCTACACCTCGTTCCGCATAGAGTGGAATGCTGTAAGCGGTGCCACAGGATATAAAGTGAGTGTTGACAGTGGGAAAACCTTTATCAACCCCAGTTCCGGATCCACAGGACTATACCATGATCTAAGCGGAATGCTGGGCAATACAGCGGTAAATGTGCAGGTATATGCCCTTACGAATGATGTTTGTGGCAAATCATTAATCAGCAACATCACCGGGACCACCTTAAGCTGCAGCCCTCTGAACTTTTCAGTGACAGCAGATAAAAACGTGGTGTGTAAAAATGGTAGTACCATGCTGCGCATACGAAATGTGGCAGGCAAAAACATCGGAGTAAAAATCGATGGGAGTTTCAAAGGCTCAGATACAGCCTATTCCGTAAATGTTCCCGGCTATACCGTTTTTACTGTTTCTGTATTGGATTCTGCGGCACTGATTTGCGGTTATACCAACAAACAAATCACCATTTCTGAGGATACAGTCTTCGCACCGGTCATCAATCCTGCCGGTAATATGCTTATCTGTAGCAAAAATACAAACAGCAGCCAGCAAATGCTGGTTACCAGCAATTCCACCATCGACAGCCTGCTGTATTATCAGAATAACCTGATGAAAAGCCGCGGCGTAGCTATAAATTATACATACACAGTATCAGATGGCGACTCACTCTGGGTGATAGGCAAAAACACCAGAGGTTGTTCCGTTTCATCGTCAAAAACCTATATATCGATGCCGGGTATACCCCATACCCCATTTACCTACAGCAACGTTCAATTCAATTATACCTTTACACCCGATGACACCCTGGGTACCCATACATGGAAAGGTCCGGATGGTCTGAACAGCAGCAGTAAAAATCCCACCTTTAACCTTGCCGGCAGCAAGAACAAAACCGTACGCATCTATCATGAAATAACCTATAAAGGATGCAAAGGCATTGATTCTGTGGACATTGCGGTGCCTGACTTCAACCGCCTGAATCCTGCCGCATTTGAGGCGGGTGTGCTTTATCCCAATCCGGCAGCGCAGGTGCTGAAAGTAACACTGAGGAAAGGAATGAATTCAGGCGTACTGGAAGTTACGGATGTCACCGGAAAACGGGTAATGCATGTATCCCTGGATTCATCTGAAAGTGAGCTGGACGTGCGTATGCTGGCCCCGGGTGCCTATCTGTACTCCCTGAAAGCTGGAAACTTCGCTTCCAGCGGGCGCCTTCTCATCAAACGATAAACACGGAGGGGTTTACCAATACTGCAAGGGCTGCTTCATATCTGAGGCGGCCTTTGTTTTTTAATGCATTTGGCACGGTATTTTCGCAGGGATACCCATACATGCGCATACTGGTTTTCTTTCTGTCACTTGGACTTTTCCAGGAACTTCAATCGCAAACTGTATTGCGCAAATACGATAAACCCAATGGAAGTAAACCAGTGGAGGTGCTGGTGTACAACTCCCGGAAGGTGCTTACGGGATCTTATCATTTTAAAAACGGGGAATTGCATGGCCGTCAGCAGGCCTGGGACTCAACTACCGCCACTCCCCTGTTTGATGTGCAATGTGCGAACGGCCGTCTGCATGGCAGACAATTGTTCTGGAGGAACGGGGAGACTGAACCCGTGGCCGAGGAATGGCACGAAGGTGCCATGGGGGCCCAATACAAAACGGAGATTGAAGACGGAGGCCGTGTAAACCTGGAAGTGATCTGGCGCTGCGAACTCCAGTTTCAGACCACAGGGTACATCAGCGGGACGCGCAGCATGGCCAGTCTGAAAACGATGTACGGCACTACCACCACCCGAAGCCTTACCCTGTTTGAACCCACCCGCGAATACACCATGTGGTACCCCGACGGGAGTTGGTATTGCAACGGTGGTGGTGACCGGCGGCATCGAACAGGATTGTGGAAATACTATTACCCCCGCACCGACAGTCTGTTGCGCCTGTGGGCGGAAGGTTTCCCGGAAGATGAGGACAGCAGTCTGGCTGAAATGCGGGCATGGAACGACCCCGCCATTGAAGGCATGGGCGAAAAACTGATATCCTACGCCCAGGAAAATGAAACCGCAGAATTTGATGAAAATGCCCGGTTTACCGGCGGCAACTGGAGGTATTACAATCCTTTGGGCTGGCTGGATGAAGAGCATACAGCAGACACCATAAAAAAGTACTTCTACCATGAAAATGGCAAAATGGCTGTGTTTCATGCTGAATGTCCGGACAGCATGTGGTATGTGGATTTTTATCCGGATGGGACACTGAAAACCCAGATCCACTCTGTGGGACGCAGAGATAGCTGTATGTACATCTTTTTTTATCCGAACGGGAAAAGTTCAGCTGCAGGCATCAAAGCGGGCATTGAAGTGGGCACATGGCACTACTGGGATAGTCTGGGCAGAAAAACGAAAATTGACGTCTATGAGTCTGATGGTATCATGCGTACGCAGTATTGCTATAAAGACAGCCAGATGCAGCCTTCTGTGCAGGTATCCGCGAAGCAATTCGGAAGGGAAAAGGAAAATACGGAAGACCCGGAGTATTCCCCATTCTGGAACCGCCGCTTCTATTACTATGGATACCGCACCTTTTACCGGGAAGATGGCAAGGCCTGGAGACTTGAAACGTATACAAAAGACCGCTTTGACACTATTCCTCACTTGTATCATCTGGTGGAATGGGACAGCATGGGCCGCACAGTGGCCATAGGCAATGGTTTAAAAGTGGATTATTACCGCTACCGCAATGATTCCACATGGTACAGAAAAGATACCCGTGTATGGCCTCAAAGTCACTGGTGGGCGCCCGAAAATGGAGGAAATGACTGTGAGCTGTCAGCGGTGGATACGGGCAAACTGAGCCTGCGTACCCTGCGCTGGCCCAACGGCAAACCCAAAATGCTACTGCAATTCTGTGCGGATAGCTGTGCAGGCAATGTGCTGCATGGCCTGCAGCAAGGCTGGTACGAGAATGGCAAACCCTGGTTTGAGGTAAGGGTGAACAATGGCAATGTGCATGGTACTGCGCGGGAATGGTACGACAATGGAAAGCTGAAAATTGAATGGAACCGCTGCAGTAACGCGTGCGAAGAGGAATTGTACTTTACCCCATCGGGCAAAACCCTGCGTTATTCACCGGGTTATACAGAAGAAAGCAAGGGGGTATATAACCGCACTGGCAACAATGCAGACCTTCAGCCAAAACCCCGCAGTGAGCAAGTTCTTTCTCTGCTGAACGACAGCTTTTTGCAACAGTTGTTGCGCCGTTAATCCCATTCCGGATTTAGAAATAATCCAAATAAGGGCCGCGTGACCTGGGTCACGGAAGGGCACCGTATCTGCCTGATTCATTTGCGGGCAGATTTACAACTATGCCCTTTTATCACTCACTCGGAAAAATACCTGCCAAACGCCATGTGGTGTTCAGGCAGCCAAACGGACAATTGTATCAGGAAGAACTGGTCGGAACCCAGGGTTTCGGTGGTCTTTCTTCCCTTGTGTATCACCTGTATCCCCCCACCCGGGTTAGGCAGGTAGGTGACCCATACAGTGTAAAACCTGAAGTGGCGGTAGAAACCAATATGCAGGCCTTAAGTTTCAAAGGCTACGATGTTCCGGTGGAAGACGATTACCTGGAAAGCCGCAAGGTGCTGATGGTGAATAACGACATCCACATTGGCCTGGCCTCTCCCCGCTTTGGCAACGACTATTTTTACAAAAACACCGATGCCGACGAAATCCTGTTTATCCACCGGGGCAGTGGCACCCTGCACACCATGTTTGGCGATGTACCCTTTACCCAGCATGATTATATCGTCATTCCACGCGGAACGGTTTACCGCATTGCATTTGATACGGATGACAACCGCATTCTGTTCATGGAAAGTTTTAGTCCGGTTTTCACCCCCCGCCGTTACCGCAACGAATTCGGGCAAATGCTGGAGCACTCTCCTTTCTGCGAAAGGGATATTCAGCGGCCCGACAACCTGAAAACCTACGACCAGCGTGGTGAATTTGAGTTGCTGATTAAAAAGCGCGGACTGATTTTTCCGTATGTATACGACAACCACCCCTTTGATGTGGTGGGCTGGGATGGCTACCACTACCCCTACACTTTCAACATTCATAATTTTGAACCCCTGACAGGCCGCATCCATATGCCACCGCCCATTCACCAGACCTTTGAGGGGAACAATTTTGTGATTTGTTCGTTTCTGCCCCGGCTGTACGATTACCACCCCGATGCCATACCTGCACCCTACCACCACAGCAACATCGACAGCGATGAGATTCTGTACTACGTGGAAGGGGAGTTTATGAGCCGCAACAACATCAAAGAGGGGCAGCTGACCCTGCACCCGGCCGGTATCCCACACGGACCGCACCCGGGAGCCATTGAACGCAGCATCGGGCAGAAGGAAACCCGCGAACTGGCCGTAATGATTGACCCCTTCAAGCCGGTGAGCCTGACCACTACGGCCATGGAACTGGCCGTGGAAGACTACCACCTGTCATGGCTTGAGAGCAAATAAATAATTACAATTCAAAAACCAATTATAAAACAATGGAAACCCCGGATCTTACCGCCGTAAAAAATTACAACTACAGCGGCGAAAAAGTATTTGAGAAAGCGCAGGATTTCCTGCCCATCAATGGTACCGACTATGTGGAACTGTATGTTGGCAATGCCAAACAGGCAGCCCATTATTACAAAACAGCCTTTGGTTTTCAGGAGCTGGCCTATGCCGGACTTGAAACCGGACTGCGCGACCGCTGCAGCTATGTGCTGGTGCAGGATAAAATCCGCCTGGTGCTCACCTCCCCGTTTGACAGTGAAAGTGAAATCAGCCACCATTTGCGCCGCCATGGCGATGGGGTAAAAGTGATAGCCCTGTGGGTGGATGACGCGCGCAAGAGCTTTGAGGAAACCGTGAGCCGCGGCGCAGAGCCGTATATGGAACCGGTGGTGATGAAGGATGAGCATGGGGAAATCGTAAAATCCGGTATTCATACTTATGGCGACACCGTGCACATGTTCATCGAACGCAAAAATTACAAGGGCATTTTTATGCCTGGTTTTCAGAAATGGGAAACCGAATACCACCCCACACCCACCGGCCTGAAGTATATAGATCACATGGTGGGCAATGTGGAACTGGGCGCCATGAACAAATGGTCAGGCTTCTATGAAAAGGTAATGGGCTTTGCCAACCTCATCACCTTTGATGACAAGGATATCAGCACAGAATACACGGCCCTGATGAGTAAGGTGATGACCAACGGCAACGGCCGCATCAAGTTTCCCATCAATGAACCGGCCATAGGTAAAAAGAAGAGTCAGGTGGAAGAATACCTGGATTTCTACAACGGTCCCGGCTGCCAGCACATTGCCGTTGCTACGGATGACATTGTTTTCACCATCAGTGAAATGCGCAAGCGTGGCGTGGAGTTCCTTTACGTGCCCGGCACCTATTACGATACCGTTAAAAACCGTGTGGGCATTATTGAGGAAGACCTGGAAGAACTGAAGCGCTGGGGCATAATGGTTGACCGCGACGAAGACGGTTACCTGCTGCAGATCTTCACCAAACCTGTGGAAGACCGCCCCACCCTGTTTTTCGAGATCATTCAGCGCAAGGGTGCCAAGAGTTTTGGTAAGGGCAATTTCCAGGCCCTGTTTGAAAGCATTGAGGCTGAGCAGGCCCGGCGCGGGACCTTGTAAACCTACCCCTAACCCTCCAGCAAAGCCTGTCCCCTTGTGGGGCAGGCTTTTTTATAATTGACACAAAAACCGGTTGTTTCGTTTACCGGTTTTCCACGATATAATGATAGATTAAAGCAATCCCGGTTTGCCGTTGTTCGCAGTGGCTACATTCCGCGTACCTGAACCATTGCTTTTTGATTTGCTGGTTTCAAAAGACCATACCGTCTTCTCCCCGCATAAGTTGTAAGCTGCGATTTCACCGTATACCATTTCATATTTGCAACCCTTTACCTCTGAAAGTGCCTGCGAACCTGTGTAGGTTTGTTTGTTGCTGTCATACTTCAGTGCAATCTGGATATAGGATGAATTACCATTGCAGTCTTTTACTTCCACAATCATGGCCACACTATCCGGAACATCGCCGTTGTTTTCAAACTGAAAACTCACTTTCAGTCCGTAAATACCGGAATTTGAAGATTCTGCATAGGTGATTTCTTTCAGTTTGTATTTGGTATTGCAGGGATTGAAATATTTGATTTTTTCGCCCTTGTCCAGCAATGCAATGAATGTTTTGCCATCCAGACTGGTTGCTATTTCACCAGTGCCGTCATATACAATTGTATCTTTTTTCTCATTGACCAGATATAATGTATAATCAGTTAAGGTTATGGGTTTTTCCTTGCTTGCATTGAATGAGAAAGTATATTCAAACATTTCACGACTGGAAGACCATGTACCAGGTGATTTTCCATCACTGTAGTTGTCATCCCAGCGGCCGCGAAGCACAGCAGTTGAGCTTGCGGCTTTCCTTTTGAAATTGCCGTTATTTACATTAATCAGTGAACCTTCAACTGAGAATTTGGAATTGTCTGAAATGAGAATGCTTCCTCCTGAAATAGAAATTCCTGGGCCCGGGGTAATCAGCAGGGCATTTAAACCTCCACCAGGGTTCCCTTTTACTCCACCCTTCACGGTACCCATAATACCACCCAGTTTGCCACCAAACCTACCACCGCTTTTAAGGTCAATTTTATGCGTGGCTTCAAATACAAATGTATCTCCGCATACATTCACAAAATATACATCTACCGCTTTGAGTAAAGGATTTTCTTTGCTGTCGGCTTTCATGAAAGTATCGTACAATAACCAATGGCCAGAGCCTGTTTCTATGCCAGTCATCGTGTGATTATACGTTTTCCCGTTTCCTCCCTCCCAGGTAACGGCAGCATAGGTGTGTACCCTGCGGCTGGTGAGCATTTTTTCAATGGCATTTTGGTCAGTACTTTTCACCAGATCATTCAGGCCCAGTTCCAGATAAACCGCTTTGCTGCTCTCTGTCTGGTTGTAAAAAACCTCCTTTTGTTTAATGCCGGTGCAGTAGTTCACGCCCTGATCGATGAGCCAGGTTTCATTCCAAACGTGAAAATTGGATGTGGGCTTGGTATAACCTGAATGGTAAGTCGATTTTAATTTGGTGGCATTTTCCTTAACATCAGTAATCACCAGTTGGATGGATGTAATTCTGTTGCTCTTGGCATCTGAACCCATTTTATAATTTTCTGAATTCGCCATGATTTCATTGTTGCCTCCTTTTCCGGTAGGCACTACCCTGAAACCAACGGTGCCACCATTATGCAGTTCATCGCTGATTATTGCCACCACTTCAATTTCTCCCCAAATTATCAGACTCTGCAGCATGGCAAACTCTTCCTGGTCAAAGTTCTTTAAAGTGAATTTTGCCCCAAACAGGTTGTTTTTGTTTTCCTTATCCAATTGCAGGGTTTGTTCTACATTCAGGTTCCCCAAATGCAGAAATTCAGCCCCGGAGTTGTCTTTTGCCGAAAAACAAAAACACTTCCCATAATTGCAGCTGCCTTTGCCATTCCTGGGTTTTGCAATCCCATTGAGCAAAATCGCAAATGAAGTTTCGGTTTTTGCCACGTCAAAAGATTCCGTGGCTGTAGTCGTTTTATTGCTGCCATCCGTCGCAGAAATGGTTGCATCTGTTATGAAAATATTGTTGTCTTCGCTGGCTTCAATCGTAAGATAGCGTTGAATCTTTTCTGTTTTATACAATGAGGCTACATCCGTAGATACAGCATATTTTTTCCCTTTTTGATCGGTACCCGTAAGGGTGATAATGACCTTTACCGGCTCTTTGGTTTCCTTGCTCAACACCACAGAACTGACAATCCCGATTTGTGCTTTGCGGAAGAATCGCACGCCATTGGCACCTTTTGCAATGTCCCCGTAGTTGATTTCTAAGGTTTCAAATTCTACTTTTTGGGCAAATGCTTCCGATAAAGGTGCGAAAAAGCAAACCAGGATGATAAGCCATTTACAATTCCGGATCATACACATAGGGCAAAAGTAGGCATGAGGGTTTTAGCTATCACAATTTTAATGTGCGAAATGCCATTTTTACTTTGTGAAAAGCCATACGTGTTGGGGTTTTATTTTTGTTGTTCAGGAAATTTCATTCATTTGCATATATGGGTATATCTGTTTGCCGCTTGGTATGGCTGTTTATTGCGGTAATATCCGTCAGTGCCGGCTGCAGGTCTGCTAAATCGCACAACAGTATTTCTTACCTCGGCGTTGTTATAATGGGTGGAGACACCTCCTCCCGCAGGGAGTGTGAGAAACATTTGCGTGTTTTACATGACTCCGGCTGGAAGCTGTGCACCTTCTGGGGACTGAACGCCGCGAAAAACCATAGTTCAGCGGATAGTTCAGACGATGAACCACAAACCCGTTACATGACAAAAAGCAGGTTACTTGCCCTGCTGTCAGGCCTGGATACGCTGCAACTCCCGGACAGCTCCGGGGCGCTTGCCCAAAACCTGCGGCATGTGTTTGGGGATTATACCCTTTCCATAGAAACCCGCACGGATTATTTCCGGTATACTGTTTTCGGAGATACAGTGGTATACAGCAATCGCCCCGGTGGGGCGTGGTTTATTGTAACCGGACTTTCAAAGCTAGACCTGTTTTCACATGCAGTGCGGCCTCCCTGTGATTGTGAGGCTTATTTCGATGTGAAGGATACAGTCATGTTCAAACAGGGCGTGCGTGCATACACTCTCTCTCCGGATGATACCATGCCCTATTTTGGATTTGCGCATATTGTGGGTGATTCGGCCGGGCATTTGTTGTTGTCAGTCACCCCAAAGGGGCAGGAATGGGATTTTACCGGAAAACGCCATGCAGCCCTGCCGGCAGTTAAGAGCAATTTGCACGTGAATCTGCGTTTTTACGATGAAACAAGAAAATACATGCTTTACAGCCAGCCGGACAGAAAAAGCGCACCCCTGCATGTGATAGACATGAAGGACACTGCAAACAGCTACCTGAACATGATGGACGTGGAAATAAAAGGGTGCCATAAACAGTGGCTGAAAGTTGAATTCCTTTACCGGGGTAAACAATACAGTGGCTGGCTGCATCAGTATGATTACTGCCCCAACCCTTTCACCACCTGTAGTTAGACTGGTAAATTACTGCAACATGGCATCCACCACTTCGTTTTCAAAATCAAAGAAGGTTTGTTTCAGACGACTGCTACCGTTGGTTCCGTAATTTACAAAGAAGACCAGCCAGGCATTTTTTGCAGGAAAATAATACAGGTTTGCGTTATACCCCAGGTCGCGGCCATTATGGCCAATGCCATAGGCAGACTTATGGGTAAAGCGTTTCACCATGCCCACGCCGGTGTAAAAATCATCATCCTCCTGCACAAACTGCTGCATGATGTCTAGCGAAGCCTGGCTCAGGATGGTTTTATACCGGAGCAGATTCGTGTAAAATGTATACAGGTCAAACACATTGGAAAAAACACCCCCGTAGCCATTCCCGCTGCCCGTGATGAGGTTGCTCACATTGCTCAGTGTGCCGTTGTTGTGCAGGTCATAATAGCCCTGGGCAGCATCCGCGGGCAACTGGTCATGTCCCTGGTAATAGGTGTTCACCATGCCGTTGGGTTTCAGTATCAGTTCGTGCAGCAAGTCGGCATGGCTCCTGCCGGTTGCTTTTTCAATGCACATGCTCAGCAGCAGGGTATTGGTATTGCTGTAGTAAGCACCATAGGGCTGGCCAAGCGTGTAAGCCTTTTTCCCATACACGTATTTCAGTAATTCCTCCTGGGTCCACCGGTGGTTGGGATTGTTCAGTACGGCCAGGTAGAATTCATCATCTGTAATCACATCATAAATACCGGTGGTATGGTTCATCAGCTGCTTTATCGTTTTTCCCTCAGCCTCGTCAATTTTTTTCAGGATTCCTGCATCAATGTATTTGGAGACGGGGTCGTCAATATTGATTTTACCCATTTCCTGCAGTTTCAGGGTAAGTGTACCTACCAGCAATTTGGTGATGCTGGCCGCCTTGCTGATATGGCAGGGTGTGAAGGGCACGTGCTTTTCAATGTCCGCATACCCGGCAGAACCCACATAATGTCCTGCAGAATCATGGATGAGCAGGGAAATACCCGGCAAGCCCTTCTGCACGTACTTCCGCACTATGGCATCATATACCGCTTTTTTGCTGCTGGAATCGGTATAGTTGCAATCCAGTTTGCGGCTATGAATCACATCCGCCCGTTTGCAGCCATGCAAAAAGCCCAGCAATAACAAGGAAATGGCCAGGATTCTCACTTTTTACCTCCTTTGCACTGAACCGGCAGGGACAAACCCAGCATGACGGAATTGTAGGGAATCATGGGAATATAACTTTTTGCAAACGGGGTTTGAATGCTGCTGCGCAGGCGAAACTCCCACCGGATTCCGTCCGGGTCATCGCTTTGCATCGCACGGGATACACCCAGACCGGCACCGGCGATGAACTGGGGACGGCCATGCCAGGCGGGTATCTGCACCCACTCCCCTGCAGCATTTTTTCGCAGAATTCCGTAGGCCGGAAAACTATGCTGATAGCCTGCCCCCAATCCCACACTGACTTTCCAGGGTCCTTTGGGCGCATAGCGATAATCCAGCCAGGGGTAGAGCTTAATGGCGGTTTGAAAAAACCTGTGGTACAACACCCCCAGTCCCAGTTGCAACACGAACTGGTTATGCTCTTTTTTGTTCAGCCGGGTTTCCAGATACCCGTCAAGCCCGGGATGAATGGCAGAACGAAATACGGAAGGGAATCCGGTGACAGGGAATGAAACCACCTGGTTGGACAAAAGGGCTCCGCCCCTCCATTCACGGTGTTGTGCAGACAATGGCAAGGCTGCTGTCAGTAACAATAACAGGGTTAATTGCTTCATGGTTATGAACGCAATATTAGAAAAGGCATTGTAAGATAAAAAAATGATCTTGCCGCAGTTGCCGATTTTATAACAATGAAAGAACCTGATTAAGCTTTCTATTTTTAATTTTTCGCTTTTAACTTATCTGCCAGGTACTTTCCGGTATAGCTGGCCGGTACTTTCAGCAGATCCTCCGGCAATCCGGCAAAAACCAGATCACCTCCGGCATCTCCAGCTTCCGGACCCATATCTATCACCCAGTCTGCGCACTTTACCACATCCAGGTTGTGCTCTATACAGATGACTGTATTCCCTTTTTGAATGAGGGCGTTGAAACTGGCCAGCAACTTTTTAATGTCGTGAAAATGCAACCCGGTTGTGGGTTCATCAAAGATGAACACTGTGCCTCCCTCCTTGTGCGGATTGGCCTTGCTCAGATAAAAAGCCAGCTTCACCCGTTGCGCCTCCCCTCCACTCAGGGTATTGCTGCCCTGCCCCAGTTTTACGTACCCCAGTCCCACATCCTGCAAAGGTTTCAACCGGTCGGCGATATTCTTTTCATCGGCAAAAAACGATACAGCTTCATCCACCGTCATTTCCAGCACATCGTAGATGTTTTTGCCTTTGTACTCCACTTCCAGCACCTCGTTCCTGAAACGCTTACCACCGCAAACCTCACAGGGTAGTTTGATGTCGGCCATAAACTGCATTTCTATCACTGTTTCTCCCTCACCCTGACAATTGTCGCAACGACCACCATCCACATTGAAACTGTAGTGCGCAGGTTTGAACCCTTTGAATTTGCTAAGGGGTTGCGAGGCATACAAATCGCGCACTTCGTCGTAGGCTTTTACATAAGTTACAGGGTTGCTGCGACTGCTTTTCCCTATGGGATTCTGATCGACCAACTCCACGGCCTTCACCATTTTTTTGGCCCCTTCCAGTCCGCCAAACGTGCCGGTGCGTGTTCCTACAAACTGTCCCAGTTCTTTGGACAATGCCGGATACAGGATTTGTTTTACCAGGGTGGTTTTGCCGCTGCCACTTACACCAGTCACCACTGTGAGAGTCTCCAGTGGAAATTCCACATCGATGTTCTTCAGGTTATGTGCTTCAGCACCCAGTACTTTCAGGCTGTGTTTCCAGGGTCTGCGGTGTTCCGGTACAGGTATACTTTCCCGTCCACTCAGGTATTTTCCGGTAAGGCTGTTTTCATCCTGCAGCATTTGGGTGTAATTGCCGGCAAACATGAGTTTCCCACCGGCAGAACCCGCCAGTGGCCCGATATCTGCAAGAAAATCGGCCGCTTTCATCACATCCTCGTCATGCTCTACTACAAGAACCGTGTTACCTTCTCTCTGCAGTTCCTTTAAGACTTCTATCAGTCTTTCTGTATCGCGGCTGTGAAGCCCTATACTGGGCTCATCCAGTACATACAGACTGCCGGTGAGGTTACTTCCAAGGCTGGTAGCCAGGTTGATGCGCTGGCTTTCGCCACCACTCAGTGTATTGCTCAGGCGATTGAGGCTGAGGTAACCCAGCCCTACGTTCTCCAGAAAACGAAGCCGGTTCCGTATCTCAGCCAATATGCGTGCCGCTATGGTCTCATCCTGTTCGCTGTATTTTACGCCGTTGAAATAAGCCAGCGCTTCATGCACCGGCATCAGCAGCACCTCCTGCAGGCTGATTTTTTCCGGAATTGCCGCGCTTGCATTCTGTGCCACCATCTTTACCCAGGCAGCATCCGGTCTCAGTCGGGTTCCTTTGCAGTCCGGACACATGGTTTTTCCGCGATACCGGGCAGCCAGCACCCTGTATTGTATTTTATAGCTTTTTTCTTCCACATACTTAAAGAAATCATCTATGCCAGGCAGTTTTTTACTGCCTTTCCACAGCAATTCCTTATGTATCACACTCAACTCACGGTATGGGCGGTGTATGGGAAACCCTTCAGCAGCAGCAAGCCGGATAAAATCCTCACGCCACTCTCCCATGGTATCCCCTTTCCAGGGAGCCACTGCCCCTTCGTACACACTCAATCCCTTGTCCGGTATCACCAAGTCCTCGTCTATCCCCAACACCGAGCCAAATCCTTCACAACGGCGGCAGGCACCGTAGGGATTGTTGAAACTGAGAAAATCGCGGGTGGGCACTTCGAAAACGATGCCGTCCATCTCAAACCGGTTGCTGAATTCCGCCGGTTCACCCCCATCGGCAACGACCAGACAGGTTCCCTTTCCTTCCCAAAAGGCCGTCTCAGCACTGTCATACAAGCGGCTTTCCAACTCTTCGTCGGCCGGGTTTGCCACCACACGGTCTACCACCAGACAGGCGCCAGACTCCAGAGAAGTACCCGCTTCCACCAACTCTGCGATTTTAAGTATCTCACCATGGTGATATATGCGGCTGAAACCGTTTTGCAAGATCAATTCCAACCTGGACCTGGTCAGTTCATCCTGCAGGGGTGCAAGCACAAGGCATACTGTATCTGGCTTCATCGCCAAAACATATTGAACCACGTCTTTGGCATCGTTCCGTTTTACCTCCCTGCCGCTTTTGGGGGAAAACGTGTGACCCGCGCGGCTGAAGAGGAGCTTGAGATAATCGTAAATTTCGGTACTGGTAGCTACAGTACTGCGCGGATTACGGGTATTTACCTTTTGCTCTATGGCTACTGCAGGACACAGACCCAGGATGTAATCCACGGCCGGTTTTTTCATGCGGCCCATGAACTGACGGGCATAGCTGCTCAGACTTTCTACGTATCGGCGTTGGCCTTCGGCAAACAGGGTATCAAATACCAGACTGCTTTTTCCGGAGCCTGAAACCCCTGTAACTACAGAGAAAGAGCCATGCCTGAAACTGATATCAAGGTGCTTTAAATTGTGCTGATGCGCGTTTTTAATGAGGATATTGCCGGGCTGTGTCAAGGTACTTAATGTAACAATCCGCGAATTTCGTTGTTTTATGAACAGAAAGAGACAAGGGGTTCATCTTCTTTTATGAAAATGCTGTAGTTATCTAGAAATAGGTATAGACTTACCGCTGAACCATTATTCTATAATATTCTGTGGTGTTTAAAAAAGAAGTGATTTCAACAGAGTATACCCCAACAGGTAAATTTCGCGATGATATAAAATGACTTGTATATAATTTTTCTGCAGGGGAATAATTATACACTTCCTTACCCGTGCTGTTGTAAATCACAATTTTCGACAAATGCTTGCCTTTTATTTCAAAAATATCATCAGAGGGATTCGGTTGAATTACAAAATGATCAGAGGAATTTTTTGTCATGATCCGTTGCTTGTTCAATGGCATAGGCAACGGTTCCAGAGATTCCGGCACACATGGGTAATAATACAACAAACTATCCGGACTTACCAGACTATCCAGCATCGCTTTTTCGCCCTCATACCGGCATTTTAAATAATCGAAATAGGCTATTTCACCTGCATCAGATATTTTAGATTTACCGCTATCAATACTACTGTAAACCGCACCGTAATTATTCATATACCGGTATATTGTACTGCGGTCTCGATACAGTTCATACTTCATCAGTGTCCATGGGAATTTTCCGGCACCTGCCTTGGTAATTAACGCAGAATTACAACCCAACATTTTTGTACATAGTGTATCATAATTGTAATTTACCGAGTCATTCCAATTGCTCATAGCATGTTGAAATGTAGTCATTTTGTCGCTAAATGCGTCTCTCAATGTTCCTTGCACTGCATAAGAAGGCGTATCAACATAATACGCATTTAAAATCTGACAGTAAGCATTTATTGCATAATTGTAATTGGGCTGGTCTGTACCATTCACAGAATCTGAAACAATTTGCAATGCTTCAGTCAATTCCCCGGTGCCAAAAAGTGTGGTTGTTATGTTGTGTGAAAAGCTGCCATATCTGTCATTCGGATACGTTGTAACTATTGTTTTCTCAGAAGGACCACCACTGCCCGGAGAAAGGTTACAGTAATTCTCACGGTTAGTCGTCCAGGTACCTATATTGCCTGCATTATTGTCATGATTGATTACCGTTAAGTTGTTCAAAATCTTGGCTTCCAACAGACTGGAACCGGAAATAGTCCATGGACTGGAGCCACTGGCATGGAAATAGTTCTGATCTGCATTGAATGAATGAGTTGCCGGATTCACAAATGGTGGATTGTAGCCCATGGAAACCCAGAATTTCGCTGTTGTGCTGCCCGAGTTTATGAATAGATTTTTTCCTCCTTTTACTGTCCAGTATCCATCATACCTGTTTAAAATATGATTGCTGTTGTTTTCCAGCAGATTGTTCCCTATGGTTGACATATCTATAGCTGCTGTAACTTCTGACTTAAAGCCCAGGTCATTGCAGTTGCTTATCTGGTTGCATGAAGTAAGTACTTTTCCATCCCAGGTTTCCATTCCAATATTGTTGTTATTCAGTACGCATTTCAACAATGAAAAACTGCCGCCGGCACTGGTATGGTAAATCGCCGTGGAAGAAGCGGATGCGGAAGATTTGCTTATGTTGATGCCATTGAAACGGGTATGCCCTCCTAGGAGCAATAAATTTGCACCCAGATTTCCATAGTTACTAATCGTACCCTGATCATAATAAAAATCAACACCCAGGCTTTCGATGCCAATATCACAATTATCAAAATTGGTATAAGACATTAAATGACTGCTGTTCTTTGCACTGCGGTATAACTGCACACCTTTTTGGCCGTCGCTGATATTTACATGATTAAAGTAACTACGGGTATAACCCGGAATTAAAATCCCTCTGTGGCCAGGTGTAGTATTGTATGCTGCAAAATCAGAATTTTTAATTACAACACCGCCATCTATTTCAGGATTGAACTTGCTGCCTGTTTCCATTTCCACTTTGCAGTTTTCTAACCATACAATGCCGGGCAAGGATAAGTAAAGGCCATCAGTACCCCTTATTTCCAGCAATTTATCCGTGGGGTCATTGCCTGTGAGTTCTATACGGCAAGGGACATTATTGTGTGCCTTAAAGGCAGGGCTGGCTGGTGGATAATCTTTTACCGTACGCACGAAGCCGAATCCATCATCACCGCCAGAAACCGTAAATGTTGCCCCATCTTTAATTATTACAGTCCCTTTGATTTCCAAAATTGCATTGGGGCCATTTAATATTATCTGATAGTTTTTGCTTATCACCAGCTCAGCCCCTTCATTTATCGTAAGTTTTGAATTGTCATTGATGATCATTTTGGCAGGATCCAATCCCATATTGGTTTGGCCGAGGGTAATTCTGGTTCCGGCACACACTTCTGCATTAGTTACCGTTGTTCCATTTGCATCTCCAAACTCCATAATTCCCCCTGCCGCTACTATTGTGTTTCTGTTAGAAATATAAGCAGTAAAAGTATTCGTTACTGGCGGTGCGGGCATGTGAAAACCGGTCTGATTATAAAAATCATGCATCTCTTGAACATTAAATCCCAGCACAGCACCATTTTCTATGGTTAAAGGATCGCTGATAAAGCCCTCCTCTGAAACTATCCCGCCTATATTTGATTCAGTACACAAATTAAAATTATCGTCTGTTCCGGTTAACAATTGTACATCTTGCCAGTAACTTTCTGACTCATGTCCTTTAAACTTAAATGCGTCCCTGCCATTTTTAAATTTAAACTGGTCCCATTCCATGGTATTCTGCACCCGAACCCAATCACTGCCGATCCATTGGGTAACCGGATCTGAGAAATTTCGAAGCCCATTTAAAAAAACACACGGCCAGATTTCCGACCTTAAATTGCAGGGTACCACTTTGGCAAGGGCAAATACATAATCCTCCACGTTTTGTAAAACATCGTAAGAGAAGCAACAACTGCCCTGATGATCCAGTATGGGCTGAATAATGGTGCTAAAGGGCAGGCTGATATTGTCCCAGCCGTCTGCACTGCCAATGTTATTACCATCATCTGATGTAATGGCCGCAGCAGTTCTCATTGTCCGGCGCGTAGAACCATTGTCAAACAAATCCAACAAAAAACAACTTACGGTGTATTCCGTTACTAAACCATGTGTGAATACGCGTTCTTCTCCAGGAACATTGTGACGGAGTACACGTGGTGTGTTGAATTCAAATCGTTGTCTCGTTTCATGATTCTGGGGTTCCAGACCACCTTCCCCGTCCAGATTGTGATAATACATATCCACCATTAACCCAAAGGCGGTAGCAAAACCTTCTGTCCAGGCAAGTTCTCGGGTTTTGGCGTTGTATTCTATACCATGGTCTCCCCACAGGGCATGGTGCGGCCAGCTTTTTCCTTGTGCATGGTACAGAAAGTAATGCCCGAATTCATGCATAACAGTATTTTCATCATTCCTGGCCAAATGTGAAATACGTAACTTATCCGGATAATAGAAACTCCAATCAAAATTTTCCAGATATTTAATCACTACCGGGTGATAAGAATCTCCCAGCCAATAAGAACTGCCCATACCGTCGCTGCTTTTAACAAAATCACGGCACAGACTGGCCCAGTGCACCAGTTGGGCCTGCACATTGCGGTTATCCGGCCATATCTCTCCTGCTGCATGGTTAGCCACATTGCCATTGTTGTAGTTCCAAATTTCCGGTGAACTCTGGTGCCAGGTGCCGCGGCGTGTGGCACCTAAATCCGTTCTTGCAATTACAGACCGGCTGCTGTTTGCACCTTCTATGATATAGTAAATTTCCAATGCATCACCCTCATTCCAGGCATTGATACCTCCCTGATAACGCTGGCAGGTTTCTATGTATCTTGAAAAATTCCCTTCATCGTCTGTGTAGATCACAGCCAATTCATCATCCGGATTGGGAGCAGCATCTTTTTCCATTATCCGCACCCGTATCTTGCGCAATTTGATATTTACTTCATCTTTCACGTTTGTATTTTCCCTGTCCAATTCAACCCTGGAATTCAAACTGCCGGTGAAAGTCCCTTTCCAGCGTCTTTTGTTGTTGCCGCAGGCATCTGCCCTGCGTGAAACCCCTTCTTCAGATTCCTGCTGCAGGTCAAATGTATCCTGGGCATACTGTTTGGGCACCACGTAGCTAAGGGCAGGATGGCTGTAATAAGAAATGACCAAACTGTCATTGGCAAAATCTTCCTCAGACAGATTTGAAACCGGCAACTCATTTTTGTTGGCAGGGATACGCAGGGCTACCATTTGGCTGTCGTCTGTATTCCATATGCGGTGCAGCCTGTCGAAATCTGTGGAGTTGTATACTTCAATAGTATCATACGGCGTAAAATACACCATCACTTCTGCAGATTGAAAGATTCTCTGTGCTGTATCATTTAAGCTGCGCATGTTCAATTCCAGATATTGAAAATAGAACGGCATACGGTCTTTATTAAAGAAGAGTTCTGCTGTATCAGAAATGGAATCTCCGGTTATAAGGGTTGTATTGAAATAAGGTTTGCTCCAGGAAGTATTTAAAAATGCCAGCTCCTGCAGAAATCCGCGGGTGTTTGCCAGGGTAGGATATTGCAGGGTAAGTTGTACCGAATCCAAATCCACGGTATCATTTGCTTTTATACAATAGGCTACCCTGATTTTCTCCGATACCGTATCTAAAAACACATGGCTGCTTTGAACCTTAAAAGTAAGTGTTGCCAGGGAATCCTGGGCAATGCCATTTTTACTGCATATCAGGACAGCTAATAACAGCACATATTTGCACATGGGGTAGCGTTTGCTTTTCATATTTTGTAGTAATTAATCCATTTTTTTTATAATCTTGTAGCGCTTCAGCCATTTATCCGTTTTTCTCTCGTGGTCTGTTATTCTGGTAATACCCACTCCTTTGCTGAAATAGTAGGTGGTACTGTCCGAATTTAATATATTATCATTTTTTACGTGCCAAACAAAAGTGCTGTCGAAAAAATTATTACCCAGTGAAACATTGTTTAGTATTGTATCCAGATAGATTTGATTAAAACCATGTCCGGGGCCGTACAATTTATTTGCATGATAAGGAGGACTAACCTGCATCACATTGGGAAAATAATCACCTCCGTATGATCGTTGCAAGTGAATTTGATTCATAGCTCCGGCTAAAAAAAATACAAATGGATTGGACATGGTGCATTGGTACAATTGATAATCGGGACCTTTTCTGGCATATCGAACAAAATAATCAAGCTTCTTTACATACACCGAATCCAGGTTGTCCATGCTATCCGTATAGATATAGTAGCTGCCTGAATCTATGAAGAACCACTGCCTCTGGTATTCTGGCACCTTGTAAACATACGTGGAGTGTTTTCTGCAGGAACCGGCTGCTATGAGCAGCAGCAGGAGCAATGTAAGGAAAGTGCGCAGCAGAATATGTGGAACCTTCATATAAACAAATTTAGTGATTACATTCAGAATTTCAATTCATATGACCGGATTTCTGAAACATCACAATTCAATTAATCCATCTTTTTTATAATTCTGTACCTTTTCAGCCATTTATCCGTTTTTCTCTCGTGGTCTGTTATTCTGGTAATACCCACTCCTTTGCTGAAATAGTAGGTGGTACTGTCTGAATTTAAAATCTCATCCCCTTTCATCTGCCATACAAAAGTGCTATCGAATGTATAATCTCCAAACTTCACTACTGGAAGTATCGTATCTAGAAAATTGATATTTAGTCCAGTTCCATACAATTTATTGTTTTTATAGGGCGGGCTCACCTGCATAACATTGTACAGATAATCACCTCCGTATGATCGTTGCAAGTGAATTTGATTCATACCACCGGCTAAAAAAAACACAAAGGGATTGGACATGGTACATTGGTAATACTGTCTGTCACTTCCTTTTTTAGGATATTCTATGTAGAACTTAATACTTTTAACATATACTGAATCCAGGTTGTCCATGCTATCCGTATAGATATAGTAGCTGCCTGAATCTATAAAGAACCACTGCCTCTGGTATTCTGGTACCTTGTAAACATGCGTGGAGTGTTTTCTGCAGGAACCGGCTGCTATGAGCAGCAGCAGGAGAATTGTGAGGAAAGTGCGCAGCAAAATATGAGGAACCTTCATATAAACAAATATAGACTTTTTAACCAAACACACAAATCCATCATTCTTCATTCGTCGGATAATCGTTGAATTAAATATATTATGGGAAAATTTACCCGTTGTACAACAGACATATAAAGAGATTTAAATTGCACTATAACGTGTAAATGCAATTGTTTATATAGGTGGGTAAATTTTGAACCAACAAAAAAATTGTGGAAAGTTTAATCAGATTTGTTTGAGTGCTACTTTTGCCCTATGAACAGAATTCATCGGTTCCTTACCTATGCTCATCCGGAAAACGGACTTTTATTGCTCAGGATCTTACTGGGCGTGCAAATGGCATTGCACGGCTGGCCCAAAATGGCGGGAGGTCCTGAAAAATGGGCCAAACTGGGTTCAAATATGGAACTGCTGGGCATCCATGGTATTTCGGAATTCTGGGGTTTCATGGCTGCTTTTGCAGAGTTCGGCGGCGGACTGCTGCTGATTGCAGGGTTTCTTTTCCGTCCTGCCCTCATTCTGCTCATCATCACCATGATTGTAGCTGCAACACGCCACCTGAGTGAAGGGGAAGGCTATATGGGCAGTAGTCACGCCATAGAACTGGGCTTTGCCTTTCTGGCCATGTTCTTTACCGGTCCGGGCCGCTGGGCAGCAGACTCCTATGTGTTTAAGAACAAGTAACCCATTTTATTTAACAATATATCAATACTTTATATATGCGTAAAGAATCGAAGAAGTTTCTGGAAAAGTACCTGAACAATGTATCACCTACCGGATTTGAAAGCAGCGGACAGAAAATATGGCTGGATTACCTGAAACCCTACATACAGGACCAGATGGTGGATACCTATGGCACCGCCGTGGGCATTATAAACCCCGGTAAACCCTATAAAGTGGTGATAGAGGCCCATGCCGATGAAATTTCCTGGTTTGTCAACTACATTACCGAAGACGGGTATATCTATGTCATACGCAACGGAGGCAGCGATTTTCAGATTGCCCCAAGTATGCGCTGCCGCATTTTTTGCGAAGGCGGACAAGTGGTCAACGGTATTTTCGGCTGGCCTGCCATCCATGTGCGGGAAGGCAAAGACCCGGAAACCAAACAGGACACCGTGTTTATTGATGTGGGAGCTGCCAACCGCGAGGAAGTGGAGAAAATGGGAATCCATGTGGGTGCTGTGGCGGTGTTTGAAGCCGATGTGATGTGGCTGAACCAGAAGTACGTGGTAGGCCGCGCGCTGGACAACCGCATGGGCGGTTTTATGATTGCTGAAGTGGCCCGCAAACTGCACGAGAACAAAAAGAAACTGCCCTATACCCTGTATGTGGTCAACAGCGTACAGGAAGAAATAGGCCTGCGGGGTGCTGAGATGATCAGCCGGAGGCTGGCTCCGGATGTGGCCATTTGTACAGATGTAACCCATGACACTGCATCGCCATTGTACAATAAAAAGAAGCAGGGCGAGTGCAAATGCGGCAAAGGTGCAGTAGTAACCTACGGACCCGCAGTACAGAACAACCTGTTGCAACTGCTGATCGAAACAGCCAAAAAGAAGAAAATAGACATACAACGCAATGCAGCCAGCCGCAGCACGGGTACTGATACCGACAGTTTTGCATACTCCAGTCATGGGGTGGCATCTGCCCTGGTGAGCCTGCCACTCAAATACATGCACACCACCGTGGAAATGGTGCATGAAGACGATATACAGAGTTGTATCAACCTCATGTACGAGGCACTGCTTCAAATCAAAAGCGGACAAGACTTCCGCTATTTCCGCTGATGGCAAAAATGAGTACCGGTTTCCGGCTTACCGTGTACCCACTGCTGTGGTGTGTGTCCATGCTGCCCTTTCCGGTTCTGTATCTGCTCTCAGACTTTATCTGTTTTCTCCTGTACCGGGTAGTGGGCTACCGCAAAACTGTGGTAAGAACCAATCTTGCCAATAGTTTTCCGGAAAAAACCGAACTGGAACGCCTGCGCATAGAAAGATTGTTTTACAGCCACCTGGCCGATATGATGCTGGAAACAATAAAGGGAATGACCATTTCTGCCCCGGAATTGCTGCGTCGTATGAAACTGCTGAATACAGATGTGCTGCAATCTTTGGTCGACAGACACAGGAGTGCCATTATTGTGATGAGTCATTGTGGCAACTGGGAATGGGTATGCCTGGCGGCTGACATCACTTCGCCGCAAAATGCCCAATGCGTGTACAAAACCCTGAGCAATGCCAACTGGGATGCCTGGTTTCTGCAGGTTCGCAGCCGGTTTGGCACCCAACCCCATCCCATGGAAAAAATACTTCGGGTGATGGCCTCCCAAAAGAATGAAGTGAATGTGACGGCCTTTATCGGAGACCAGAATCCGTCCAACGGACAAAATGCCTACTGGACCCGGTTTCTTGGACAGGACACCTGTTTTATGACGGGCAGTGAGAAGATTGCACGCAAACTGGACCAGGCAGTGTATTATATGCAGGTGGTAAAAGTGAAACGCGGATTTTACGAATGCACGCTATCGTTATTGTGCGATGAATCTCCGTCCAGCGGGGAAAATGAGATAACAGAAGCCATTGTGAGAGCAACAGAATCAGACATCAGACAACAGCCCCAGCACTGGTTGTGGAGCCATAGGCGATGGAAACATAAAAGAAATTGACGTTTATTGCTCACGTAAACCGGATAAATCTGTAGTACAATGGCAAAATGGCATACCGGATTGGCGCTTCTGTTTGCCTTTGTGCAGCAGGGTGCAGCGCAGATTGTATGGTATAAGGCACCCACTGATCTGGCTTTTATACCCCGGCAATCGGGTGTTAAAACCGGAAAAGCCATCTTCGACGGACTGGTTGTACAAAAAGGTTACACCGGAGTACAGATTGACGTGTTCCGGAACAGTGCCGCCTACGGAAATTACAGCAGCAGCCTCACCTACTCCGGCGATTCAGCTCCGGTTTATCTTTCCGTACCCTTGCTTGCCGGCAAATGGAATTACACGATGCATGTGTATCTGATAAGTTCCGGTTCTAAAACTAAGGTGCATACAGCGAGCCAGGTGGTAGCAGGTGATGTTTTTCTGGTAAACGGTCAGAGCAATTCAGTCGCAAATCAGTACTCGGGTTCTGCAAATTCAGCTTACAAAGATTCCTTTATCCGCAGTTTTGGCAGTTCCAGTTATTCCTGGCCTTCAATGGTGAATGACCTGAACTGGTATATCGCAGACGGGGATGGCTATTACAACAAGGGCTGTATCGGTCAGTGGGCACTGGTACTGGGTAAGAAAATAGTAGACAGTACGGGCATACCTGTATGCTTCATCAACAACGGAGTGGGCGGCACGCCCATCACTTTTCACCAGCGCAACAACAGCAACCATGCGGATGTGACTACAAATTACGGACGCATGTTGTACAGGGCGCAAAAAGCCGGACTGGACAAAAACATCAAAGGAATTCTGTTCTATCAGGGCGAAAGTGACGGTGCCAGCGCCGTTCATCATGATACGATGTTTAGGAAAATGCATGCAGCCTGGCTCGAAGATTACAAAGGGGTTGAACATATTTACGTAGTGCAGGTGCGCAGTGGATGTGGCAGTCCCAGTTTGCAACTCCGGGAATTTCAGCGCCGGTTCGGAACCGATTTGCCCCGCACCACTGCGGTTACAGCCAATGGGCTCAACGGGCACGACGGTTGCCATTTTGCCTTTGCCAATGGATATGAGCAACTCGGACTCAATCTGTTTCAACTGTTTGCCTGCGATTATTATGGCCGGAAAGATGACGGCAACAGGCATTTTCCGGAACCCGCACTGGCATGGTACAGCAATGCCCAGCATACAGCCATTACACTTTCTCTGTCGGGCCCAAACCCGGTTGTTTCAGCCGATTCTTTGTTTTACCGCTTGTTCAGTGTTGCAGGAAGCACTGCCTATATTACCGGAGGCCGCATTCAAAACAACCAGGTGGTGCTGTATCTGAGCAAAAGCGATTGTGGAATAACCGGTCTCAACTACGATGGATTGCCCGGCAGTCAGCCATGGGTGAGGAATGCCCGCGGACAGGCCCTGATGAGCTTCTATAACTTTAAAATCTGGAAACAAAAGCCGCTTTCCACCCTGTATTCCTGCCCCAATACCCCGTTTAAACTGGGCACCGACAGCATTTCCGGTTACACATATAGCTGGACCGCTGCAGTAAATGGTCAGAAAAGTTCACGGGCTATGCCTGAATTCCGGATAGCAAAAACGGAAATGTACCGGCTCATTACCACCAGTGCAAATACCGGCTGTGCAAAGGATACCCAGTTCCAAACCGTATACGTGGATGCCACTCCCCGGCCATGGCTGGGGAACGACACCACCCTGTGTCCGGGAGATTCCGTATTGCTCACAACCGGAACCGGCTCCTGGGCCAAACAGCAATGGATTGTCAATGGTAAATTTCAATCGTTTGCTCCTAAAATCCGGATCCTGGAAACGTCACAGGTCATCCTCCTTGTCACTTCAGCCGCCAAATGCAATCTGTCTGATACCACAGTCATACGCATTGCCCGCCAGCTGACACATTCAGAAAATGGGTATACAGAACTCTGTGCTGGCAAGGATACATCGCTATACGGCGATAAAATGGCTGTGCGGTGGCTTTGGAATGGGGTGGCCGGCCAATGGCAGCACAAGACCCGGGTAACCACCCTGTTGGTACAAACCGATAGTTTCGGGTGTTCTGATTCCACCTGGTTTCCGGTGCATTCCAGAAATAAGCCTGTCATTTCCATACAAACTGCCCCTTCCATATGCGTAGGAAATCAGCTCGTACAAAAATTACCGGGCAATCTCAGCGGTTGGCTATTTAATGGGATTCCTGTTGACGGGGATTCAATCCGGCTGAATGCCACAGATACAGGCTGGCTGGTGGCAAAAGACGATATGGGCTGTCCGGCCGACACATGGATAGCGGTAAAGCCATTGTCCCTGCCCGTTTTCAAACTGTATGACACCTTTCTGTGCAACCGGCAACCTGTCACCCTTGCCGTGGATATCAAAGGAAAATCGTATGAGTGGAGCAACGGACAAAGTGGCAAATCATGCTACATCACCACAGTGGGAGAGCTTTCATTGCAAATAACCGATGAAAACAAGTGCCGTTATTCCGATACCCTGTTGGTTGCTGATGTGCAATCACCCGTGTTCCGGCTGCCGGCAGATACATTTTATTGCACCGGAGACAGTTTGCGGCTTTACGCCGGATTTGAGTCAGCCTGGTTCCGGGTAAACCAGAAAAACGAATCTGTCCGTTTTACAATATCCACTCCGGGAGCCTATTCATTGCTCGCATACGATAAACCGGGCTGCAGCAGCTCCTTTCATATCAGTGTGTCAGAAATCAGTTGCCAGTCTGGTTTGGATATGGAAGATGAAACGAACTGGCGGCTTATAAAAACAGGATCTGACTACACCCTCACCGGCCTGCCGGCATCTACCCTTTATCTCTACGACGAGGCAAACAGATGGGTATGGACGGCTAACTGTGCCGGAGGAAAGTGCACCCTGCCAGCCTGGTTAAAACCCGGAGTGTATTTTTTTCAGGTGCAACCACGGATTGGAAAACGCATAACAGCGAAATATTTCCTGCAACCCTAGCTTCTGCATTTTCAACCTTTTCATTTCCGTTGTATTTTTGCGATGAAATGGCTCAACCAAAGGCTTCATCGAAATTTGAGAATATAATACAGGAGTACAGTGCACTGGCAAAAGTACTTGGTCACCCTGCTCGTATTGCCATCCTGAAATCGCTGATGGAACGAAACAACCAGACCTGCAAAGAACTGGTGATGCAGTTGCCATACTCGCAAAGTACGGTTTCCCAGCATCTGTACCGGCTGCGCAATGCCGGACTGGTGGAAGGTATGAATTACAAAACCGCTGTGATATACGCAGTTCACCAGGATCACCTCTTTCGGTTCAACCAGATGTTTCACGATGTGTTTGGTCGCAAGAAAGACGACAAACAGTTGTCCCTGTTTTAGGACAGACTCCGGATGCTGCAGGGAAGTAAAAGCGGCGTTATTCCAGGTTCAACGCCCTGATATCCGCTTTTCCAGTCCCTCGATTCTTGATTTCAACGCATTGAAATTCATCTCATTCATGAGTTTTATTTCCTGTAAAAGTTGAAGTAGTTCCTGTTTTTGCCCCATTTCCTGCTCCGGACGTTTCATTTCTCCCTTTCCAAAGAGCATCCATTCCGGGTTGATCTCCGGAAATCGCTGAAGCAAAGCCAAAACAAGTTCCAGACCGGGTTTATTCCTGCCCGCACGCAAATGGGACAATACTGCCTGGCTGATGCCCAAAGCCTGTGCAAACTCTGCATTGTTCATCCCTGCACCCGCACCCACAGCGAGAATCCGTTCATTGATATCCATGTGTTTACAAATGTAAATACAATTGTTTACAATTGTAAATGCACCCTGTTTACAGTTGTAAATTACAATTGTAAACTCATACCTTTTTCTGCCAGATTGGCAGAAAAAGAGCATCGGATCCGGCCTGAATTTCTGGATGAATCAATAGGTTTCAACTACCTCATATTGTATATGTTACATTTTGGTTTATTGTGTAGTTGCATGGGATGTAACCCCTGAATCATACAGGGTATCCGCAAGGGAAACGCATCCCCTTTTTCATATAAAAACGGACTGGGATTCGTAAACAACACGAAATGGAAAGGGCTTAATGCCTCCTCTCCGGTTTGACCGGTTAATGCATTTCGTCAAAAACGAAAAAAACGGACTACTGCCCGCTTCAATCGCAAAGATTCAATTCTCAGAAAGTATGGATAACCATACCCGCAGGCAGCTTGGGTTCTATCCAGGTGCTTTTCTTCTTTTTATTGATGTGTTTTGAAATAGAATAAGATTTAATGCAGTATTAGAAAAGGTTGCTTGTAGTATCATTGTTGCTTTTTAACGACAGAGTCGTATAATTGCGACTGCTTAAACATAATTTTGCACCTATGAATACCAAAACGCCTGAAAAAGAAACATTGAGCATGGTAGTCACTAAGTCCGATATTAAATCTGTAGAAGTAAAGGATGTAATAGAGAGCTACAAGGAGGTCTCCATTATAATTGAGAAAACCTACCGTGCAATGAATAGGCAAAAGACCAAGTCGGTTTCCCTCAGCATGAGCACAACGGCGGTAGTATGTTTAAATGACAAGAAAGCCGGTGGAATTACCACGTATTAACTCCACCCAAGCTTGGCATGAATTTCTTGTACAAGCAGCGGCTGTTCCTGCTGTACAGAAGATAGGTCTCGTTAATAAGATGCGCATGCATGCGTATTCTGAGATTGAGAAGTACAGAGGCAGGCCATTGATTGTTTACGTTTCCAAATTCTACGACGTACAATCCAATGAAGAGCTGTCCAACTTTATTGACTTAGCAGATGTTGAGGGTTTTACAGACCTCATCAATGCCGTAGATTCGAAATGTAAAGAAATAGACGTATTGCTATTTAGTCCTGGTGGAAGACCGGACGCTACTGAGAGAATTGTTGATTTGCTGAGGACCCGATTTGAGCAAGTTCACTTCTTAGTGCCACATTCTGCATATTCGGCTGCAACTATGCTGGCCCTCAGTGGCAATTCCATCACCCTGCACCCAAGTGCAGTTTTAGGTCCGATTGACCCGCAGATTAATGGCATACCCGCTATGTCTATAAAACGGGGTTTTCAGAAAATTACTGAAATTATTCAAGACAAGGGTCCTTCTATTTTACCAGCTTACATTCCTCTTATTGAAAAATATTCAATTGAACTATTGGAGTTGTGTCAGGACTCTGAAGATTTATCCAAACTTCTCGTTGCTGACTGGATAGCCAAGTACATGTTTAAACATGGCAATCCTAAAGACAAACAAGTAGACGAAATCGTTCGTTTCGTGTCTAACTACGAAGAACATTTGATGCATACTCGTCCACTCACCTTCTCAAAACTCAAGGATTTCGGAATGCCACTTTTTGTGGCTGAGGGTGAATTTGCAAAATTGCTGTGGGAAACACACCTACTTATCACTGGGTTCTTTTCTTTAACACCATTTGTTAAACTGTTTGAGAACCCCAGAAACATTTCTTGGGGCAAAATGTCACAAAACTTTGAACACGAGCAGGAACCCCAGGAATTGGCACAACAAAGCGCTGCTGAAGCTTAGCTTGTATTAGGGACCAATTTTCAATTTTATTCCCTTATCGCATTGACTGATGCACCCCATGTGTGCATTTCTTATTCTGTTGCCGTACAATTTGATATTACAACTTAAATTTGAAAACGTTCGCTTCAATGGCAAAGATTCAATTCTCAGAAAGTATGGATAACCATACCTGCAGGCAGCTTGGGTTCTATCCAGGTGCTTTTGGGCGGCATGGTCTCGTCAGCATCTGCCACTTCCCTTATCTCTTTCATCGAGTTTGGGAATAAGACAAAGGCGGCTGTAATCTCTCCCCTGTCCTTGCGTGATTCCAGGGAATGCAGGCTTTCATCCCCGTTTACAAACAACAGATGCTCGTCTGTTTTTGAGTCGGTGATACCCAGATGTTTTCTGAAAATGAGGTCTTCCAGCTGGTATACATCCAGATTTTCAGAGGGTGACGGGTGGGCATGCCCGGGTTTCAGGGTAAACTTATACCAGCCCTGCGGACCAAGGTAAACAATTTCACCTTTTCTGGACGGTCTGCCACCTTCGGTCATCCGGGTAACTTCAAAGTCAGCCGCTGCTTTGTCCGGCAGTCCTGCGCACAAAACAGGATCCATATTCTGAAGCAACCGGTGAAAGGATTTAATGCGCAAACTGCTCTCGGGCAGCACAAAAGCCATAATGAGCTGCGTTTCTGCCTTTGACTCATGCTCCTGCTGATACCGCGCTACGGCCGCAATGCGATGATGACCATCTGCGATATACAGGTTCTGCGTTTTGGCGAAACTCATCTGCAAGTCGGCAATCCCCTTTGGCTCAGAAACCAACCAAAGTTGGTGCTGCGTTCCCCGCATATCTGTAAACTCCTGCGCTGGCGGCCTTTCATCGAAGTTATGCATCCATTCACTGAAAAACCATTCATTCGGGTTTGCCAACAAAACAGGCTCTCCCACCATCTGTAGTTTTTGTATGTAATCTACCAGCCCGTCTTCTTTGGCCGTAAGGGTATGTTCATGTTTGCGGATCCGGCCTTCAGCGTAGTCCCGTGCCTCTATCCCCAGTATTACACCTTCAAACACAGTTCCATCTGCCAGTATCTGCTTGTAGATGTACACATATGGAATATCGTCAAGCACCAGTACCTGTTGTTCCTGCAGTTGCCTGCGGTAGTTGCGGGAAAACGCATAATGTTGCTCTGTAAGGGGTTTGCCTTCTGCAAAATGCAGGTTTGGCTTCATCAGATGCAGGAATGACAGCGGTTCGCTTTCCAGTTCCTGCCGCAACTGATCTTCTGACTTTGCTATATCTGTAAGTGTGATTACCTGATTGGCAAATTTGTTGGCGGGTCTCAGCCCTCTGAAAGGATGTACATGGATTGAGGGCACTATGGTTTATTTAAAGAAGGTGAGAATCCTGTCTGCCAGCTCAAGCCCCACCCGTTCCTGGGCTTCGGCAGTGCTGGCGCCTATATGCGGACTCAGAGAGACATTGGGAAGACGCAGAATATCGGTATATATCGGAGGCTCACTTTCAAACACATCCACCCCGGCAAACGAGATATGGCCACTTTTTAGCAGTTCCACCAGTGCTGGCTCATTCACCACACCACCGCGGGCACAATTGACCAATACGGCCCCTTTTTTCATCATGCTCAGTTGCTCAGCACCCAGCACCTCGTCGCTGCCCGGTGTGTGTATCGTTACAAAATCGGCCTGACTGAGCACCTGAGGCAGGTTTTGGCCCGTAAGTACCACCTTGAAATTGTGTTGCTGGTAACTTTTATTCAGGGTAATGGTAAGTTCAAATTCCCGTTCACGGTAATCGTTTACCAATACTTCCATGCCCAGTCCCACGGCCATTTTTGCCACTTCCTGCCCTATGCGGCCAAAACCGATAATCCCCAGTTTCTTGCCTTGCACTTCTATGCCACCACCGGCCAGTTTCTTCAGGCTGTTGAAATTCCCAACGCCATCTGCAGGCATTTCCCTGTTCGTGGTATGCAGATAACGGCAACCGGTGAGTATATGCGCAAAAACAAGCTCTGCCACACTGCGGCTGCTCGCATTGGGTGTGTTTACCACCGGAATATTCTTCAGGCCTGTATGCTTCAGGTCAATGTTATCCAGTCCCACACCGGCTCGGGCTATCAGTTTCAGATTTCCTCCATCCATCACCTCGGCAGTTACCCGTGTTGCACTGCGTACGATAATGATGTCGTATTCACCAATCCGGGATGGCAGGTCGGCCTGGGCAATTTTATCTGTAATTACTTCAAATCCTGCAGCTTCCAGTCGGGATTTCCCCGCTGCATCGATTCCGTCATTTGCCAGTACTCTCATCTCAGGCAAATGTTTCCATTACGTGTACCAGTGCCTGCACGCTTTCTATGGGCAGAGCATTATACAATGAGGCGCGATAGCCACCTGTGCTGCGGTGTCCTTTAATGCCGCTTATTCCTGCCTCTTTGCAGGCTGTGTTGAATTTCTCTTCCAGGTGTTCTGAACCAGGAGCCAATACCCAGCACACATTCATATCACTGCGGTCTTCCACAGCGACTTTTGTGGTAAAATGGGGATTGCTGTCTATGGCACTGTAAAGCAGACTGCTCTTGGCTGCGTTGCGCGCAGCCATGCCCTTCACTCCGCCCTGCTCTTTTACCCATTCCAGGTTGTATTTGGATACCAGTATGGGAAACACAGGAGGGGTATTGTGCATACTGCCCTTTTCACCGTGCAGTTTGTAGTCCAGCATGCTGGGCATGGGGCGGTCACTGCGGCGGCTGTATAAATCTTTATTTACAATAACAAGGGTAACTCCGGCCGGACCCATGTTTTTCTGCGCACCGGCGTAGATCAGGCCGAATTTGCTCACATCCACCGGTTTGCTGAAAATGTCTGAACTCATATCGCAGAAAACCGGAACCGGAGACTCAGGATAAGATTTCATCTGCGTACCATAAATGGTGTTGTTGCTGGTGCAATGGAAATAGTCCACATCAGCAGGTATGGTGTAATCTTTGGGAATATAGCTGAAGTTCGCATCCTCACTGCTGGCTACAACTTTTACATCACCGTACAGTTTGGCTTCTTTTAATGCACCACTGGCCCATACTCCGGTTTTGGTGTATGCGGCAGCTGTACGCAAAAAATTGTGGGGAACCATATAAAACTGCGTACTGGCACCTCCGCCCAGAAAAAGAATATCGTAGTTGGATGGTACATTCAGCAAATCGGCCACCAACTGCCGGGTTTCATCCATCACCGCTTCAAACTGCTTGCTGCGGTGCGAAATTTCAAGAATACTCAATCCGGTACCCGCAAAATTGCGGATATCCTCTATGCTTTTTTCAAATGCTGAGGGGGCCAGTATGCTGGGTCCGGCCGAAAAATTATGAACTTTGGTCATCAGGCTCAATTGCGGTACAATTTTAGATGTATAATTTCGCGCAACCAAACGATTTTCCCTGATGTTCAAAACTGCCGGCCTGCTGTTGATTTTTTTCCTGTCTGCTACCTCTGCTGCCGCGCAGTATTCCGATGATGCGGATACCTCCCGGATTGACACCAGCGGACTGGCAAACGGGCCGTCTTTCAGCCTGAAGGACAAGCTGGAGTTTGGGACCGAACTCATGATTACCGGAGGCAGTGGCGTTTTTTTCGGTGAATTATCGCCCTTTACCGGGGTTTTCCTGGCCGACCCTGTCTTTGTGGGTGCAGGAGTGCACGGAAGTGTGCTGGCACCAACCGGCGGACAAAAAGCTTATGGCTATTATGGTGCACATGCCTTTGGCAGGGTCATTTTCGGTCAACAGTTTTTTCTGCATGCTGAGTACAGGTTGCTGAACGGTGTTGTCCCCTCTTCCGGTGTAAACCGCACCCGGCAATGGGTAAGTTCCCCCATCTTTGGACTGGGCTATACCTACGGCAGCCGTATGGGATCCTGGTTGCTGGTGGGCTATGCCCCAAATACCAATTTTCAGGAAATCAATCCCATGGGGAATCTTGTATACCGCATTGGGTTTACATTCTGACATTGCTTAACATTGTGCCGTGAAATCTTTTCTAACCGATAAGAAAATTGCGGTGACCAACGGCAAAGGTTTCCGGCTGAAGAAGTATGACCCGGCCTACAAGGCAGATATCAACAAAGAAGCCGGATTGCAGCAGTTCGAAAAAATCAAACAGAAATTATCTGTTTGGCAGGATAAGCTGTATGCTCAGGACAAATTCAGCCTTTTGCTCGTTTTCCAGGCCATGGATGCAGCCGGTAAAGATGGCACCATTAAGTCCGTGATGACCGGCGTGAATCCGCAGGGTGTGGATGTGGTTTCCTTTAAAAAACCCAGTGCCGAGGAACTGGACCACGATTACCTGTGGCGCTGCTACAAATCCCTGCCCCAGCGCGGAAGAATCGGGATATTCAACCGCAGTTATTATGAGGAAGTGCTGGTTACCCGGGTGCACCCCGAATTTATCATGGGACAGCACCTGCCATCCATAAAATCTCCAAAGCAGATAGACCAGGATTTCTGGGAAAACCGCTTCGAAAGCATCCGCAATTTCGAAAAACACCTGTCAGACAATGGCACGGTTATCCTTAAATTCTTCTTAAACGTGAGTAAGGCTGAGCAAAAACAACGGTTTCTGGAACGCATTGCCGAGCCTGAAAAGAACTGGAAATTCAGCTATGCCGATTTGCAGGAACGCAAGCACTGGGACAGCTATATGCAGGCCTACGAGGAGGCCATTGCCGCCACTGCCCGTCCGCATGCCCCCTGGTTTGTTATACCGTCAGACAGTAACTGGTTCCGGCACCTGACTGTGTGCAGCATACTGCATGAAACCCTGAAAAATATGGGACTACGCTATCCTGCCATTGACGATGAAACCAGATTGTTGCTGGAAAAAGGCCGCGATGAACTAATGAACGAATCGAACTGAACCCATGGAAAATACAACCACCAACCCTGCCCTTCCCAATCCAAAAAAACGCACACCCCGTTTCGTAAGAGTCATTATGCTCATCGCATTGCTGGCTATTGTCATTTATGGCGTGTTTTTCGGAGTTACCCGCTTTTGGGCTGTAGGCGATAAACAAACTGCTGGTGAACTTCAGAGCTTTGGCTCCGATGGCCGCATGATCATTACCTATGAAGGTACCCTGCTTACACAGGAACTGATTTCTGACCCCACCAACGGTCTGAGTACACGGGTGATGAAGTTCTCTGCGGATAAGGGAAATGATACCCTGATTCAGTTTATGAACAACCATGTAGGCAAGAAAGTAAATGTGTGGTACCGCAAATACTCACAGCCATTCCTGTTTCGCGGAAAAAGCATTTACTACGTATACCGCGCAGAGATGGTGCGTTAATCCGCTTTGAGTCTGTATTCGATGGTATGGCCGTTTCCATCCACCTGGTCGGCCCAAAATTCTTTTGCAGTCAGCCGCAACACCCGCCATACATTTGTACCGGTTCCGTTTTTGCGCAGGTTTAGTTTGGTTTTACCCTCCTGCCATTCCCATGTTCCGGTTTCTTTAAAAGGAATAATGCTTTCTGCAGTGAGTGTGTAATTGTTGTCATCCTTTATTTCCAGCTTATACCCTGGAAAAAGTGACTTGTAATAGTCTGTTTTGTCCACCCCATTGTCGTAATATTTATCCATCACCCACACGCGCACTATGCGTTTATCCGCGCTACGCAATGAAAACTTCGGGCCTTTTTCGTAACGGCAACCGCCTAATATCAGCAGTGCAGTGAGGCAGAGGGCTGCGCTGCGCATCATCAGTGAAGCTCAAACAACTGCAATCCTGTAATGAGTGCCGGCCAGATGCCGATAAGCAGCAATACAGTGGCTGCAATGGCCAGAAATACGCTGTCCTGCCACTCTGGTTTGATGATATCGCCATCTGCCTCTGTAAGGAATGCATGCCTGAATACGCGGAAATAATAGGCGATACTGATGGCGGAACCCAGCAGGGCCACAATCACCAGCCATTTAAAGCCTGTAAAAGCGGCGCTGAACAACAGGAATTTGCCTGCAAAACCCGCAGTTACCGGTATACCAGCCATACTGAAGAGGGCAAGAATCAACAAAATACCCAGCCAGCGGTTGGCCCGGCCAAACCCGTTGAAGGATTCAAATTCTGTGTTCCCTTTCTTCTCCTGTACCTTGTTCAGAATATAAAACACCACAGCACTGCTGCCTGCGTAGGCCAGACTATATACAATCAGTGCCCAGAAGGATTCCAGCGGATTGGCCAGTATGGCAAGCAACATATAACCCGCATGCGCGATACTGCTGTAGGCCATGGTGCGCTTAAGGTTGCGCTGCGCCAGAGCACCTATATTTCCTACAAGTATGGTTGCTGCTGCCAGTATGGCCAGAACAAACGACCAGTTGCCATGCGCCAGCGGTGAGGAAAATGCAAAATTGAAGAGGCGGAAAAACGCAGAGAATGATGCGATTTTTACCACTGTGGCCATAAACAGGGTTGTCCGGTTTGGACTGCCTTCGTACACATCCGGACTCCAGAAATGGAACGGAACGGCCGCTATTTTAAAACAAAGTCCGGTCATGAGGAGTACCACACCGGTTTTAGCCAGGCCGGTCATTCCACCCATGGCTGCACTTCCGGGTATTACCCGCTGCATGACACTCAGATCAAGGGTTCCCGTGCCACCGTAAACAAAAGCACAACCCATCAGGAAAATGGCGGTAGAGAATGCGCCCATCAGGAAATACTTGATGGCAGCTTCATTGCTTCTCAGGTCCTTCTTGCGGCTGCCAGCAAGCACGAACAGAGGAATACTCAGTGCTTCTATACCCAGAAACAGCATAACCATATGTGTAAAGCTGCACAGGATAAGGGCACCACACAGGCTGAAAAGGATCAGACCCAACTGATCAGACCCGGTGATTTCCCTTTGTCCGAACAGTCCCAGTACAAGCATAGCCGCAATGATTATCACAGCCATAAAAGCCAGAGCACTCCGGTCAAATACCATCATAAAGTAAGGCACAATGTGATTGACCCAATCAGGCTGCTCGTTGGCAATCCAGTCCATGGGAATGAAAACCAGGGCTCCCAGCAGCAATGCAATGGCCCAGGGCAACATGCGGATTTCTTTCTTGCCCAGTCCGGCAAAAAGAATGGCAATGGCTCCTAAAAATATAAGCAACAGCGACCTCATGATACCACCCCCGTTGAATCAAGTATCCCTTTCATTGTTTTTTGTATGGCCGGACCACAGAGGTCCAGCAGATATTGCGGAAATAATCCGGTCCATAATACGAGCAAAGCGAGGATTCCAAAAGCCATCCACTCATTCCAGCGCAAATCGGGAAACAGGTATATACCGCCCGATGGTTTGCCCAGCATACTGAACTGATACATACGCAACATATACACTGCACACAGAATGATGGTAATTCCTGCAAGTATGCCCCACACGGCTTTGTAACCAAATGTAGCTTTCAGCAGCAGCAATTCTCCGGGAAATCCATTGGTAAACGGAACGGCGGTAGTGCCCAACACCAGCAACAGGAAGAATACGGCGAATACAGGCGCCTGTTTGGCAATGCCGCCCAGTGCATCCAGGTTGCGGGTCATCGCCCTGCTCTGTATCACTTCGATGGCAAGGAAAAGTCCCACCACATTCACTCCGTGGGTAAACATCTGCAGTACTGCACCCTGCATACCTTCCACACTCACCGTGGCGATACCGGCGGCTATGAGTCCCACGTGGCTGAGGGATGAAAAGGCAACCAGCCGTTTCATGTCGTTCTGGCGTATAGCTATCAGCGCACCGTACAACACACCGATCACACCTGAAGCAATCAGCACCGGACCGAATACATTCAGGGCTTCCGGCACAAGCGGGAAAAACCAGCGGATGAGTCCGTACAAGCCCATTTTGAGCATAATACCCGAAAGCAACATACTGCCCTGGGCCGGCGCTTCAGAGTAGGTATCCGGCTGCCAGCTGTGTAAAGGCAGCATGGGTATTTTTACCGCAAATGCCAACAATATGCCTGCTCCCACCCATATAGCTTCGGTATGGTTCAGATTTACCGCCAGCAAGGCTTCATAGCCAAACGACGATGGGTCGGGCGTGCGGCTATAGAGAAATATGAGAGAGGCCAGCATGGCCAGCGAACCAATAAAGGTGTAAATGAAAAACTTAAGGGTTGTGCGGAATGCATTCCCTTCACCCCAGAGGGCGCAGATGAAATACACCGGGATAAGTGCCAGTTCCCAGAAGATGTAGAACATGAGGCCGTCCAGCGCCAGAAAAACACCATTCAGTGCACCCTGCATACCTACAATAAGGGCAAACAGGGTGGCCGCATTCCTCTTATCATTGCGCAAGGCCGAAAGAAGAATCACCGGTACAAGAATATTGGTAAGCAGAAGCAAAACCATGCTGATACCATCTACCCCGGTGCGGAAATGGATACCCTGAGAAAACCAGGCTTTGTCAAACACATACTGGAAACTGGCGCCATATCGGAAACCGGCCAGCCAGAACAGCGTTATGCCCAATGAGACCAGAGATCCGGCCAGTGCCACCCACCGGGATTGTTTTCCGGCCAATGCCGCCAGCACACCTGCAATGATGGGAATGAGTATGAGTTCCAAGCTTATCTGAATAAATTAAAACCAACAATGAGAATGAGTCCGGCTACCATGAAAATAAGGTAGTACTCCAAATTACCGTTCTGTACCTTTTTGTACAATCCACCCAGCCATACCCACAGGTTACCGAGGGCATTCACTATGCGGTCTATCCCCTTCCGGTCGGCCTGTTCGTAAAGTATTTCACCGGTGGTATTCACAGGTTGCACAATGGCAGCATCATATACCTCATCCACATAGAACTTGTGGCTCAGCAATCTGCCTGTGCCTTCCTGGGCTTCATCCGCCTCAGGCACTACCCCTTTGCTCTGGTATTTGTTCCGGGTGTACAGCCAGGCACCCAGGAGCATAGCTACGGCTACCCCCATCAGGGCCAGTTCTGTGCCGTGGCTAATTGCATGCTCCCCGGCTGGTTTGCCAGTTACGGGTTCAAGCCAGTGTTTCAGAGTATGCGCCATGCCTCCACCTACGATTTCAGGCAGGTTCAGCAGACCACCACCTATACTCAGGATTGCCAGTATGGCCAGTGGAACCGTCATCATCCATGGTGATTCGTGCAAATGGTGCTTTTGTTCATCCGTACCGCGGAAACTGCCCAGAAAAGTAACGAAGAACAGACGAAGCATGTATATACTGGTGAGCAGAGCCGATCCCACGGCCAGTGCCCATACCACTTTATTGTGTACAAACACTTCTGCCAGAATTTCATCTTTGCTGAAGAATCCGGACATGAACGGAAATCCGGCTATGGCCAGCGTACCGATAAGGAATGTCCAGAAGGTAAGTGGCATGCTGGCTTTCAAAGCACCCATGCGCCGTATATCCTGCTCCCCGCCCATGCCATGAATCACACTGCCACTGCCCAAAAACAGCAGGGCTTTGAAGAACGCGTGGGTGGTAAGGTGGAACATAGCGGCTGTATATGCACCGCAACCAAGGGCCACAAACATGAGTCCCAGTTGACTTACTGTACTGTAGGCCAGTACTTTTTTAATATCATTTTGTTTCAGGCCGATAAGGGCCGCCAGAATGCTGGTGGCTATGCCTACGTACAGTATTAACTCCTGCGCTACGGGTGCAAAATGGTAAAGGGTATTGCAGCGAACAACCAGATAGATACCCGCAGTAACCATGGTCGCTGCGTGAATGAGGGCTGAAACGGGTGTTGGGCCCGCCATCGCATCGGGAAGCCAGGTGTAAAGCGGAATCTGAGCACTTTTGCCCATTGCACCCACGAAAAGCAGAATGCATATGGCTGTAATTACGCCCAGGTTGTGATCGCCGCGCGCTGCAGCTTCAAACACGGTATGATAATCGAGGCTGCCGAATTCAAAAATGATCAGGAACAGTCCCAAAAGCAGACCCAGGTCACCGATTCGGTTCATCACAAAGGCTTTGCGGGCTGCTTTGCCATATTCCGCATTCTCGTACCAGAATCCGATAAGCAGATAGGAACAGAGACCCACACCTTCCCAGCCGAAGAACAACATGAGAAAATTGGCACCCATAATGAGTACCAGCATGTTGAAGACAAACAAATTGAGGTAGGCAAAAAACTTATAGAAACCGGCATCACCATGCATATAGGCAATGCTGTATACGTGAATAAGGAAACCGATACCGGTTACCACCAGCATCATCAGGGCCGTCAAACGGTCTGCCTGCAGGGCGAAATCAATCTGCAGGCTGCCTACAGACAGAAAAGTAAATAATTTCTGATGCATTCCTGCCGGATTTGCCGCAATCTGGTTAAAAACGGAAATGGACAATACAAAAGAAACGAGCACGGCCAGTGAACCAAGCCATCCGGTTACTTTTTCGGGCAATCGCTTGCCAATGAGTCCGGTGATTAAAAAACCGGCCAGCGGAGATAGAATAATAAGTGCCAGGTTTTGCATCATCCTTTGAGATTGCTTAGGAAACTAACATCTGTGGTGCGGGTATTCCGGAACATCATAACCAGTATTGCAAGACCCACTGCAGCCTCAGCAGCCGCTACCACCATTACAAAAAACACAAACAGCTGTCCGCTGCTATCACCCATGTAGGATGAAAAAGCAGTAAACAGAAGATTTACCGCATTCAGCATAAGTTCTATACACATAAGAAGCACGATTGCATTGCGGCGGAAAAGCACACCGAACAGACCTATGCAAAACAGCACACAGCTGAGATAGATATAGTGGCTTATTTCCACTGTGTGAAAAATACTGTCTGGCTTCATACTTCTTCCCTCCCGGTTATTTCTGTGTCACTTTCATTGGCTGCGTCACGTTTGCCAAGCATCACGGCTCCTACCATAGCTGCCAGAAACAGGATTCCCGATAGTTCAAATGGCACCAGATAATCGGTAAACAGCACCTTGCCGAGGCTCTTTACCAGTCCTGTGCCTGCTTCCGGGTGCCGCATGATGTGCTCGCTGCTGGTTTGTATTGAAGCCGTAAACACCAACAATAACAAGCCGGCGGAAACAGCTGCACCAATGAGCCATTTGTTGGATTTCAGCGGCTCCGTCTCTTTGTTCAGGTTCAGCAGCATAAGTACAAACAGGAACAGAACCATAATGGCACCTGCATATACAATCAGGTTCACAATGGCCAGAAACTGGGCATTCAGCATTACATAATGGGCAGAAATACTGAAGAAGGTAAGTATGAGTGCGAGCACACTGCGAATAGGGCTATTGCTGGTAACCACATACAGGGCGCACAGTATACTGATGAATGACAATATCAGAAACGGCCAGGGTATTTTACTCAATTCAGGCATGCTCAGTTTGTAGAATTAGATTGGTAAGACCACACTTGTCTTTTGCTCACATCGATACGCGCATCCACCGGCTCCACCAGTTTGTCTTTGCCATAAACAAAGTCGTTGCGGGTAAATTCTGCGTCTACAATTCTGTCTGTAAGGAATATGGCCTCTTTAGGACAGGCTTCCTCACACAAACCGCAGAAAATGCAGCGCAGCATGTTGATTTCGTAAACTGCGGCGTATTTCTCTTCCCGGTACAGAGATTCCTCTCCGTTTTTGCGTTCTGCGGCAACCATGGTAATGGCCTCCGCCGGACAGCTTACGGCACACAAACCGCAGGCAGTGCAGCGTTCAGCGCCGCTTTCATCGCGCTTCAGTACATGTTGACCGCGGTATACCGGAGCAAAGGGTTTCTTTACCTCCGGGTAATTCAAACTGGCCTTTTTGCGGAAAAAGTGGCTGAAGGTGATAAATAAGCCTTTGAGAATTGCCGGTAAATAGATGCGTTCCATGAACGTCATCTTTTTGTTCACCACGTCCCGGCTGCGCTGGGTTAGTCTTTCCATACCTGCTTTGTCGCTAGTGTTATGCGCCTTTGAGGTGTTTTCCCTTGATTTTGTATTTTTTACGCAGTTCGCCTTTCTTTTTGGCTTTGCGCACACTATTCAGGTCTATATCCCTTACTACAGTTTCGCCGTCTTTCAGACGCAGATACATTTTGGGCTCAGCCACAGATGTATAGTTCACAAACCATTTGCTGCCTTTTTTGGTTGCTGGTAAGATAGATACCGGTGCTGCTGTTACCACATACACTTCTTCTACCTTGCCACTCTTATCTTTAAATGCAGCAGTTTTGCTCTTACCGGCAACAGAGGCAACGTTGATTTGTCCGGGACACTTCAATGGAACTCCCACTTTTACATACTCCTTGGTGCGGGTGATGCTTACACGGGTTCCTTTTTCCATTTCAAGGGATGATTCTCCTTTTGTTTTATACACCCCAAGCTTTGCTTTTTTATAAGCATCCAGGTCCAGTTGGAATTGAAAAGAGGCAGGATTTTTCAGGCAGGTGTCTCCGGCCATGGCAAACTTAAAAATACCACCCCAGATAAATCCTTCGCCTTTTTGGGTTTTCAACGGTGTACCACTGTCAAAAATTTCGTCCAGCTCGGTCATGCGTTCTACCGTAATGCAACTTCCAGGCTTGGCTTTACACATGCGGGTATACTCGCATTTGTTCATAGAAATGCTGATTCCCTGTCCAATGAAAACCAGTGTATCCCGGCCACAGGTATCCTTCACCGGAGGTTTAGGTATTTCCACTGGTTTCTCCTTTTCTATTATGGTAATTTCCACACGGCGGTTTTTAGCGCGCTTTTCTTCATCCCCTTCATTCTTTTCGCGGGGTTTGGCGCGGCCAAAGTACATTTTACGCAGTACGCCGGTGTCCACTCCCTGTTCTACCAGGAAATCATACACTTCGTCTACACGTCGTGCACTCAGTTCCATGTTGTATGCATCGTTGCCCAGACTGTCTGTATGTCCGGTGAGCACTATGCGGTACTCTTTCTTGGATTTAAGGTCGTTGATGAGCTTGTTCAGTTTCTCAGCCTCACTCTTTTTAACCTCATATTTGTTCAGGTCGAAATAAATCTGAACAGCTGGCGCTATCTCTTTAGGCGGCCTGGCTTTGGTAACGGCAGGCTTGCCCCCGCCCTGTGCGTATAATCCCGAAAGGGAACAGATAACTGCAGCTATAGCTGCAACGGCATTTGAGAACTTCATAATTCAGGCGCGAAAATATGCAAAAGAATGAAGCCAGTATGCACAAACTGTTCAATTTGAACAGAATCGTGAAAATCTGCAGTTCAACCCGCAGATTGCACCTATAACAACGCCATGATGATTCGTTTTTTATACCCTTTGTCCCAATCCTTGAGCAAATCCTGTAATGTAGTCTCTACCTGCCTGTAACTCACAGGTTTCGCTTTTTTCATTTTTCGGCTCAGGGGCGTTTCCACCTGCAAAACAGGCTTTTTTACCTGTACACTGGTGGCAAACCAGGTGGTGTGCATTTCAGGTACAGCCATACCCAGTATGGTTCCGGGTAACCCTTGTACAGTTTCCGGACCGGCAGGCAACAGAAGTTCCTCTGCATACCAGGCAAACAAAAGCAGACTGTCTTTCACCTTCGTCCACGCTTTGCGGCACTCATAACCCGCTATGCTGCGCCTTTCTGCCATCACATGCCAGTTGTATACGGGTAAACTATCTGCAATCAGGTAGTTCTTGTCCAGTATTTCTTTGCGCACAAGCAGTCTGCTGCTATCGAACCCCGACAGTATTTCCGCCGGACTGCTCACAGTCATCCACGCTGGCAGGCGCGCATCCGATTCGGCAGACATATAATAAAAGGACTGTCCGGGCAACAACTGCAATGTGTATGATTCCACCTTGTATTTGGGAATCATCTTTTTCATTTGCTCAAACCAGTCGCCCTGGTTTTCAAACATTTTGTGCAGGTTGGTTTTCTTCTCATAGACCACCACTGCCGTGTCCGTAAACTGGGCCTTTGCCTGCAAACAGCAGAGCATAAGTATCAGGGCTTTAATCCGATTCATCCCCGCCCCCTTTCACTCCTTTGTTTTTAAATTTCCAGGTGAGCTGCAACAGAATGTACCGCCTGAACGTGACGTATTGCTGCTCGGTAAGCTGGTTATTGGTCACATAACGGTTGTACCCGAAATTCTGATTGAGCAAATCATGCGCGGTAAGGCTAACAATGAAGCTTTTGTCTTTTCTGAAGCGCCGGGTTATGCTCGCATTCCAGATGGCATTGTTGCTGTTTTGGTTATACACTGCCGTTTTTTGCCGCATGTTGTATTCCAGTTCCGAACCCAGTTCCACAATTCCGGGTATGCTCAAATCAAAGCCAGCAGTCAGCGTTTGGGTCCAGTTGTTGTTGTTGAAACTGCGGTTGACTGAGCTGGTACTGATGTTTCGCTGGTGCTCGAACGATACTTCAAAACTCAGCAGTTCATCCAGATCCAGACTGGCTCCGAGTTGTAAACTATGGCGCTGGGAAAAAGAGATGTTCTGCCTTCCGTTCACATAGGATATCATCCGGTTCAGATTGGGTTGGTAGGTAAGATCAAGGCCCACCGGGGTTTTGGGAATGTACTGGCTCAGGCTGATATAACCGCCAAGCGAGTAATTCCCCCCTGCCATTACCGTGGTGCTTACCGTGCGTCCAACACTGTCAGTATACGAACTGTTTACAAAGTCCCTTTCTGAATAGGAACTGTATAAATTGGCGAACACATACCGCTGCTTGATGATCTGGTTATAGTTTGCAGAAACATTCATGGTATGGCTGCGGCTCTGTACCAGCCTGTCATTGCCTACCACAAGATACAGCGGATTTGAATTGTTTACCAGCGGCTGCAATTGCTGTGCAGAGGGAGCCCTTGCCACCCAGTTGTAGTTGAGCCGAAGGTTGCCGGTCTTGGCAAATCCCCAGGAAATGGCAGCTTCTGGCAAGAGATTGTTCCAGGTACGGTTTATACTCCTGTTGCGGATAAACTCTGTCTGCTCCATGAGTATGCGGCGTGCGGTTAAACCCGCTGAGAAAAACAACTTTTTATGCCTGCGGGAAATGCTGTTTTTCCACTGTATTGTATTCTGGCTGTTTTCCAGTTGATTGCTCAGGCTGTCTATAAACGGATAGCTGCGCTGTCCTCCCGGGCGGTTGTAAGAATACAGGTTGCTTTTGTAACGGTTAATATCTTGCTGTGCACGTGAGGTCCAGTTCCATTTCTTAGACAATGGTTCGGTGTAATTCAGAGCCCATTGTCCGGCGTAGCTGTGCGATGCCCCGTCTTTTTCCTGGTTTGTAAGCATCGTATCCGGCACGGGCTGTTGGGTTCGGAACGTATTTACAATATCCAATGCTGAATAATTCTTGTTTTCTGTATAAGTGTAGCTGCCCGAAAGGTTGAGCAAACGGCCGGCTTTCTTCATTTTCCGGTTGATGTTCAGTGTTTGCCCCAGCGTGGTGTTGCGTGTGTCTGTCTCTGTTGTTTTGATCTGTTTGTTCAGGTTCTCACCAGAAAAGTAGCGCGTACCTGCATCTCCGGATTCGACGGTATTTCCTTTGGTAAGATTGCCGTTGCTGCCAAACTCTATGGTGGTAAGGCTGTCCAGAGCCCATGTGTATTTCAGTGTGTATTTTCCGGCATCAGCCAGCCTGTTGTTGCGTGTATCTGAAGTCTGCCGAAGCACGCTGTCATTCAGCACACTGCTGGTATTCATTTGTGTGCGGTTTTCCACCTCCAGATGCTGGTAACCTGCTGTAACATACAATTTGTGCTTTCCCCAGGTGTTATTGTAGGTCATACCCCCGTTCCTGCTGGTGGGCAATCCGCGATAGTCCCAGTTTGTTTCATCGTTGGTATACGATGAATACCACATTCCGTCTTCGTAACTGCTGTTATTACCAGTACCATACTGCTGCCGTTCTTCCCAGTTCATGTTTACCGATGAGGTATTGGCACCAATGCCGTAAAGGCTGAATTTTCGTTTGGATTTGAAAGCATTGAGCATAGCCCTGCCTTCATAGAGGTTCTTCACATCATGGGCCGCGTTCAGTTTGCCGAAATATCCTTTTTTGGCCTCTTCTTTCAATTTGATGTCCATGGTTTTTACCACTGCACCGTCATCCACTCCGGTTTTGCGGGCTTCTTCCGTTTTGCTGTCGTACACCTGCACTTTGTCTACCGTCTTTGCATCCAGATTGCGTGTGGCAATGGTGGGATCGTCGCCAAAAAATTCTTCCCCATCGATCAATACACGTTCTACCTTTTTCCCCTGTGCCACGATTTCTCCTTTCCGGTTTACCTGCACGCCCGGCAATTTCTTCAGCAGGTCTTCAATATTGGCTCCCTCACGGGTGCGAAAACTGTCTGCCACATAAATCAGCGTATCTCCGTTCAGCAGCATGGCTCCTTTACGGGCGCGCACCAATGCGGTTTGCATCACCTGATCCAGTCGTATCATATTTACAGGTGGCATTTCTGTTACACCTGCTGGCAGGTAAAGCTTGTCTGTATAATCTGCATATCCCGGATAAGTTAACCAGAGACGGTAGGTATCCGGTTTCAGGTTGTTGATTTCAAAATGCCCTGCATCCCGGCAACGCACATAACCGGCAAGCACCGAATCCGAGTCGCGGATGAGCATAACCAGAGCCTGTTTAAGATTCGTTCCGTTTGCAGAATCACTGAGTTTACCGCGAAATACAGCTACGGACTGACCCTGAAGTATGCTTGAAAACAAAACGAATGACACAAAGAAAAAGATGCGCATGAATAAACCGCGAATAACGCCCAATCCTTCGTTTTTATTGTGCCTCGCTATGGCTTTTCGACCAGCAATAACCTTTGTTCGGCAAGGAGATTACCATATTTCCCTTTCCAGAACACTGCGCAATTTTTCACTTTGTTTGCGATTGTAATACACTGCACTTTTTGCCGCATTGCGCATATTTCCGGCGTAGTAGCGCGGCACCAACTGTAAAAACAACAGTATACCCAGGGGTGGTGATTTCACCGTTTGGGTTGCCACCAGCGTGATGATTCCACCATTCAACAAAAATGCATTCACAGCATTGCGCCCGTCATGAGCATACAACTGTCCCAATCCGGGTATCATGCTCAGCCGGTATGCTTTGCGCGGTTTTTTCAATTTCCGGGTAAACTCACTGTATGCCATTTTCACCCGGCTGGCCTGCCCGGAGTCCATAAGATGAACGACAGTTTGCACAGCGCTGTCTTCTCTTCCCAGTTCCATCCATGCCATGCAGGCATAGGTCAGGTAACGTTTTTTGTACAATGTGTCTATGGCCGCCAGTTTTTTCCCCATTCGGGTTACGGTCGAAAAATCCCGGGTATCAAAATAGGCTTGCAGGAGCAACACTGCCATTTCTCTGTGCAATGTATCATACCCAAAAGGCATGCGGCGCAACAGGGGTATTGCCTTATCGCTTTGTTGCGATGAAATAAGGCACTTCGATTCTTTCACAATCCAGCTGTTGGCCATGCTGTCAACCGGAGCAAACCAACGCAAACGTTCATACAAAGCCGCAGCTTGTGTATAGTGGCCGGCCTCCAGCAGACTATCGGCCAGCCTCTGCACCCCGGCTGTGGTCTGCGCCTGCAAAGACACCCACTCAATCCAGAAAATACAAATAAGTAATGCTCTTTGCATGTCGTTTTAGTCTTTCTGCGTTTACGATGCGGTCTGCCGCCACGGCCCTTCCGCTGCCTGCAATTCCTGCAGCATACCAGGCTGCGGAGTTGGCAGCAAAAAACCAGGGCCAGAAACTTCGCTTGCCCCACCGGGAGTATGAATACCATGCCCCTCCGGCATTTATCAGGATCTGACTTGCCGATGTGAATGCGTCAAAGCCATGTCCGGCATATACCTTTCCCATACCGGGAATAAGTCCCAGTCCGGCGGCCACACCCTTTTTTTTCCATTTGCATCTATCCAGTTCCCTTGCCAGTTCCTGCAAGTCTGCAGTTGCAGGGTGCAGTTTTTCCGGATGCAATTTCTTCTGATACGCCTGTGCTTCTTTCCACCGGCCGGCATTGAGCAACGAAAGCCATACATACAATGCGGTGTCTGCTTTATCTGCTGAATGAACCTTGTAAATACCCAGCATCACACAGGCCTGCCGGTATTTCTTTTCTGCACAGGCATCTTTGCTTCCAGCGGTATATTGTATGATGGAATCGGGTGACTTTGCCTTCCAAAAATCGGCCAGAGCAACACACAGGGCTGAGTCCATAGCATATTGACGATAGATAGCAATCCATTCAGTTGCCGACTCGCTATACCTGCCCTGTTTTTGCAAATAACCGCAATACTTCTTCCGGGACTGCATTGAAAACACTGAACTGTCCTGCGCACTCAGATTACCGGCCAGGCATAGCAAGGGAAAAAGCCATAAACTGCGCATCATTGCTTCGCCCGTTTTGGCACCATGGGGTCCGACCAGCGCAGACTACCCGGCTCTGTCAGGTAATGTTTCCAGTCCATGTTGTGGCAGCGGCTCATGCGGTCTAAGCCCAGCAGCACGCCCATCACCGCCCCTTTCTGGTGAATACATTGCATGGCATAATTTGCACAACTGGGTGTAAAAGAACAACTCATACCATCCTGACTGCTGATACATTGTTTGTATACCCAGTAAGGAATGTACATGAGTTTTGCGCCCGGGCCGCCTTTGCGGGGAAAGGGCTCTGTAAGCGGCCTTGGTTTTACCGCATGTGTGATGTGTGTGGCGAGAAACAGACTGTCTGCCCGGTTCTGGGCACTGCAAACCGAAAAAGCCCCGCCTGCAGCCAATATCATCATCAGAATCACCGTCTTTTTTAACACCACAGTTGGCAAGTTTACCGCAAATGATGGATATTTATATAAGAAAGGCTAATTTCGCGCCCCTTAATCTGGGAATTTACACAAAAGTATGAATGCAATTCTTTACCTGATTCCGGCACTGGGTGTGCTTAGTTTGATCGTAATGGCCCTGAAAAGTGCCTGGGTTAGCAAGCAAGACGCCGGCGACGAAAAAATGCAAAATCTCGCGGGAAAAATTGCCCGCGGTGCCATGGCCTTTTTACGGGCAGAGTGGCGCGTACTCTCCATCTTTGCCCTTATCGCAGCTGCATTGCTGGCCTATTCCGGCACAGTGCATGAAGTAAATGGCATCAAAATCCATTCGCACTGGATTATTTCTGTAGCCTTTATTATAGGTGCATTCCTGTCTGCCCTGGCCGGTTATTTCGGCATGAACATCGCCACAAAGGCCAATGTTCGTACCACACAGGCAGCCCGCACCAGCCTGGCAAAGGCCCTGCAGGTTTCCTTCAACGGTGGTACCGTTATGGGTCTGGGTGTGGCTGGCCTGGCTGTATTGGGTCTGGGTGGCCTGTTCATCGTGTTTTTCAATATGTTTCATGCCAGCACAGGTGGTGTCCTGGACGGCGATAAAATGAAAACCGTGATTGAAGTACTCACCGGTTTTTCGCTGGGTGCTGAATCCATTGCCCTGTTTGCCCGTGTAGGTGGGGGTATTTATACCAAAGCTGCCGACGTGGGAGCCGACCTGGTAGGTAAAGTGGAAGCCGGTATCCCCGAGGATGACCCGCGTAACCCTGCCACCATCGCAGACAACGTGGGTGACAACGTGGGTGACGTAGCCGGTATGGGTGCCGACTTGTTTGGTTCCTATGTGGCTACCATCCTGGCAACCATGGTTCTGGGACAGGAAACCACTTTCGCTTCAGACAAATTTGGCGGGCTTAGCCCCATCATTCTTCCCATGCTGATTGCTGGTATGGGTATTGTGTTCTCTATCATTGGTACCCTTTTCGTGCGTATCAAAGGAGAAAACGGAAACGTGCAGAACGCACTGAACCTGGGCAACTGGTCCAGCATCATCCTTACTGCCATAGCCTGTTATTTCGCTACCACCATGATTCTGCCCGCACAAATGGAACTGCGTGGTACTACCTTCACCAACCTGAATGTGTATTTCGCCATCCTTACCGGTCTGGTTGTAGGTGCCATCATGAGCTGGATTACAGAATTCTATACCGCAATGGGTAAACGCCCTGTAATGTCTATTGTGCAGAAATCAGGCACGGGCCACGCCACCAATATCATCGGTGGTTTGTCTGTGGGTATGGAATCTACTGTTATTCCTATCATTACGCTTGCGGCTGGTATCTATGTGAGTTACTTTTTTGCTGGTCTCTATGGTGTGGCAATTGCAGCTGCCGGTATGATGGCTACCACTGCCATGCAACTGGCCATCGATGCCTTTGGTCCCATTGCCGACAATGCAGGTGGTATTGCCGAGATGGCAGAATTGCCTGAAGAAGTACGCGGCCGCACCGACATTCTGGACGCGGTGGGCAACACCACGGCTGCTACCGGCAAAGGATTCGCCATCGCCTCTGCTGCCCTCACCTCTCTGGCCCTGTTTGCAGCCTTCGTGGGTGTAGCTGGCATCAGCGGTATCGATATTTATAAAGCAGATGTGCTGGCTGCTCTGTTTGTGGGCGCCATGATTCCTTTCATTTTCTCAGCTCTGGCCATTGCCGCAGTAGGCCGTGCCGCCATGGATATGGTGAAGGAAGTTCGCCGCCAGTTCCGCGAGATTCCGGGAATTATGGAATACAAAGCCGAACCCGAATATGAAAAATGTGTTGAAATCAGCACCAAAGCTTCCATTCGCCAAATGGTGGCTCCGGGTGCCATAGCCCTTATTTCTCCCCTCATCGTTGGTTTTGCTTTCGGCCCCGAAGTTCTGGGTGGTTTCCTTGCCGGTATCACCGTTAGTGGTGTGCTGATGGGTATTTTCCAGAACAACGCCGGTGGAGCATGGGACAATGCCAAGAAATCCTTTGAAAAAGGTGTGATGATTGACGGAGAAACCTATTACAAGAAATCTGAGCCACACAAAGCTTCAGTAACAGGAGACACAGTGGGTGATCCGTTTAAAGACACCAGCGGTCCTTCAATGAACATTCTCATCAAGCTTACTTCTATTGTATCTCTCATCATTGCTCCCTATATCGCCGGCAAAGGCCAGGGTGCAGGTGGCCATATGGGTCATGGAAAAGGCCATTGCACAGAAATGCACATGGGAAAAGACCACTGTGGCGGACATGGCAAGTCTTGCATGATTGGCAAGTGCGATATGAATGAGTGTGCCAAAATGAGTAAAGAGGAATGTGCAAAAAAGTGCGACAGCATGGGCTGCAGCAAAGAGGAAAAAGAACATTGCATGAGCCACTATGGCGCCGATGGCAAATTCAAACCTTGCGATGATGCATGCTGCAAGGGTGACAAAGACGACTGCTGCAAGGATATGCACAAAAGCAAGGAAGAATGCAAAAAAGCCTGTGAAGCAAAAGGCATGAAAGAATGCTGCACAACAGGCACTGATAAAGCTTGCTGCAAAGACATGAATAAAGCCCACGGTGACTGCGAAAAAGCCTGCGAAGGACATGACGCTAAAGGCTGCTGCAAGGAAGACAAAGCACCTGCTAAAAAAGCCTGCTGCGAGAAACATTGAACATAAAGTAAATCTCAAAAAAGCCCTGTGTAAACAGGGCTTTTTTTATGCATAAAACCGGACAAAACAGAAGGATTTACCCCGGGCGAAACAACCGGCCGACGCACTTAACACGTTTGCCCGCATGACGGATATAACACAAAAACCATATGAGGATTGAATTGTTTCATTGTACGTGAAATTGATGATGAAATGCCCCACTCACATTGAAACAGCAATGGTCACCGGCTGGTGTGACAAAAATCCTTTTGAGATACAGTTTTATATCGTAATATCGCTATCCAATCAGACGATACACTGTTAAAAAATAACAAACAATTCAAACAATAAATGGAAAACAAGAAAACAGGAAAATGCCCTGTAATGCACGGAGGAAACACAGAATCTGTGAATTCGGTGATGGAATGGTGGCCCAATGCCCTCAATCTGGACATTCTGCACCAGCATGACCACAAAACCAACCCGAATGCTCCGGAATTCAATTACCGGGAAGCCTTCAAAAAACTGGACCTCGAAGCCCTGAAAAACGACCTGAAAGCCCTGATGACCAGCAGCCAGGACTGGTGGCCGGCCGACTGGGGTCACTACGGCGGACTCATGATTCGCATGGCCTGGCACGCTGCCGGAACTTATCGCATTTCCGATGGTCGCGGTGGCAGCAACACCGGCAATCAGCGTTTTGCCCCTCTCAATTCCTGGCCCGACAATGCCAACCTGGACAAAGCAAGAAGGCTGCTGTGGCCCGTAAAAAAGAAATATGGCAACCAGATTTCTTGGGCCGATTTGTTTATCCTGGCCGGCAATATGGCTTATGAATCCATGGGTTTCAAAACTTTCGGCTTTGCCGGTGGCCGCGAAGACATCTGGCATCCTGAAAAAGACATCAACTGGGGCTCCGAGAAAGAATGGCTGGGCAAAGAACGCTACTCCGGTCCCGGATCAGAGTCACTTGAAAATCCCCTCGCGGCCGTGCAGATGGGATTGATTTATGTAAACCCTCAGGGTGTGGACGGCAATCCAGACCCCCTCAAAACCGCACAGGATGTGCGTACAACCTTTGCCAGAATGGCCATGAATGACGAGGAAACTGTGGCCCTCACCGCAGGTGGACATACCGTGGGTAAAGCCCATGGTAACGGAGATGCTTCCAAAGCAGGACCAGAGCCGGAAGGTGCCGATATCCATGAACAGGGTTTTGGCTGGACCAATCCGCAGGGCAAAGGCAACGCCGAAGATACCATCACCAGCGGCCTGGAAGGCGCATGGACCTCAACACCCAACAAGTGGAACCACACCTATTTCAAACTGCTGCTGGGCTATGACTGGGAACTGAAGAAAAGTCCGGCCGGTGCATGGCAGTGGGAACCCATCAACATCCGCGAGGAAGACAAGCCCATGGATGCCCACATACCCGGCGTGCGCCGCAATCCCATCATGACAGATGCAGACATGGCCATGAAAATGGACCCGGAATACCGCAAAATCTCAGAACGATTCCTGGCAGACCCTGCTTACTTTGAGGAAACCTTTGCACGGGCCTGGTTTAAACTCACCCACCGTGACCTGGGCCCCCGCAGCCGTTATCTGGGTGCCGATGCGCCCAAAGAAGACCTCATCTGGCAGGATCCCGTTCCCGCGGTGGATTACACCTTATCTGCCGCAGAAATTGAGGACCTGAAAGGCAAACTGCTCAACAGCGGATTGTCGCGCACCGAGCTTATCAATACTGCCTGGGACAGCGCCCGTACCTTCCGCGGATCTGATTACCGCGGGGGTGCCAACGGAGCCCGAATCCGCCTGTCGCCTCAAATTGACTGGCAGGGCAACGAACCGGAACGCCTGAAAAAGGTGCTGGCGAAACTGGAAGAAATCCGGTCTTCACTGGCAAAAAAGGTAAGTTTGGCCGATTTGATTGTACTGGGTGGTACAGCCGCCGTGGAACAAGCAGCAAAAGAAGCAGGATACGCAGTTTCTGTGCCCTTTACCCCGGGCCGTGGCGATGCAACTGCTGAAATGACCGATGCCGCCTCGTTTGCAGTGCTTGAGCCCCTGCACGATGGGTACCGCAACTGGCTGAAAAAGGAATATGCCGTGCGCCCCGAAGAATTGATGCTGGACCGCACCCAACTGATGGGACTCACCGCACCTGAAATGACCGTACTGGTCGGTGGTATGCGTGTATTGGGAACCAATTATGGAGGCAGCCGCCATGGGGTATTTACCGACCGGCCCGGAGTACTCAGCAATGACTTTTTTGTAAACCTCACGGATATGCGTTATTCCTGGAAACCCACCGGTTCCAATTCTTACAATATCGTAGACCGGAAATCAGGTGAAACAAAATGGACTGCCACCCGCGTGGATCTTGTGTTTGGTTCCAATTCCATATTGCGTGCGTATGCAGAATTCTATGCGCAGGATGACAACAAAGAGAAATTTGTAAAGGACTTTGTTGCAGCCTGGGTAAAAGTGATGAACGCAGACCGATTCGACCTGAACTGATTGTATTTAACCCAATAAAAAAGGCGGCCCGGTGCCGCCTTTTTTATTCTAAACCACTCCCGGCGAGGTGTTCGTCTTATTCATCTACAATAGCGGGCAATGCCCCGCTATAATTTGCATAACTTAGCCGCACCGGGTCCAACGCACTCCATTTCTCCGGTTTTTATTCCTCTCCCAATAATTTTCCCCGGAAATCGTTATTTTTCCGTGTTGAAACCCCTACTCACCCCTCTCCTGTTTTTTGCGCTTTCCCTGCAAGCCCAGTTCAATATCCGCAAGTCACCGTTTAACAATTTCATGGCTGTCCGTGGCGATTATCTGTACATGCACGCCACTGAAATCAGCAACGCGCAGTACAGGGAGTTCCTTCAGTCACTCCGCAAACGGGGCCGCATCGCAGAATACCATGCCAACCTGCCCGATACCACCGTTTGGCGCGGACCCGAGGGCTACAATGAACCCTTTGTGGAATTCTACCTCAAGCACCCCGCCTACAGTGATTATCCTGTGGTAGGGATTACCCAGAAACAGGCCCTGGCCTTTTGCCGGTGGATGGAGCAGGAACTCATGATATATGCCGGCAGAGAAAAATCAAGGATAACGGGAATACGGGTACGCTTACCCTCCCGGAAAGAATGGATGGATGCAGCCAGAGGGAAAAATACATTAAACACCCTGTACCCATGGCCGGGAACTGAGTACAGGTTTACCGAAGGTAAAAAAAGAGAAATTGGAAAAATCCGGATGAACTTCAGCCGAAACGCTGAAAGTCTGCAGGGCTTTGCCAGTAACCTCAATGATGCAGGTTTCATCACCACTCCTGTGTTTTCATACTGGCCCAATGATTTTGAACTGTACAACATGTGTGGCAATGTGGCCGAATGGATTGCCGAAACCGGCTGCACCAAAGGGGGTGCGTGGTGCCAGACTGCCTGGCAGTGCCGCATCGATGTGCCCGGCGCAACAGATGGTGACACCCTGCCAAAAAACTGGATTGGTTTCCGTCCTGTACTGGAAATAGTATCTGTAAAGCCCGAAATTCAGCCCTTGGCCGCACTGAATGCCAAACTAATCGACAAGGAAATGGCCTGGGCGGATACCGGTTTGTATGCCGGGATAACGGAGGTGAGCAACCAATGGTATCAGACCTTTCTCGCAGCATCCGCACAATCCCGTTTTGCACCCGCAGACTCCCTCTGGTTGCAGAAAGACCCCTACCTGTATCACTTGCATTACAGCCGCTGTGCTGCTTTTGTCAATCATCCTGTGGTGAATATTTCACGCGAAGGCGCTGAAGCGTACTGCCGCTGGTTGACCCAAACCTATCTGGCAGACCCGGCCCGCAAACACAAAAAGGTGGTCTTCCGTTTGCCCACCGCAGGGGAATGGGCCACTGCTGCGCACGGAAACCGCACAGGCAGCACTTACCCCTGGGGCGGACCCTACGCCCGGAACAGCCGGGGCTGCTGGCTGGCCAACCACCACCCCATGCCCGACGCCTTTGTAAAACCAGATACACAGTCTGCCAACTTCTACCGTACCATACTACCCCACGATTCCAGCCGTTCACGCAGCGCAGACGGGGCCGAATTTACCTGTCCGGTTCGCAGCTATTTCCCCAACGATTTCGGACTGTATTGCCTCTCTGGCAATGCCGCAGAAATGGTACAGGAACCAGATATAACCGTAGGTGGCAGTTGGGATTCCGAAACCTGGCTCACCGAAATCCCCAGCCTGAGCAGCTACACCCATCCACCCAGGTATCATCCCACCGAATTATTCCACAAGCCCTCTCCCACTATAGGTTTCCGGGTGTTTATGGAGGTGTTGAAGTAGAGACCCGGGCTGCAACCCTAGGCCCCTTTTGTCATGTTGCTCACAGTCAGGATCAGCGCCTCCTGAAGCCTGTCGAAACATACAGCCAACCCACACATCATTTCTTCTTTCACTGCACCGAAACATTGCCTGTGTAAACCCACCTTTCACAAATCCGCACTTCTGTTTTGTAACTCCGCAGATGCAGCCACTTGATTTTCAACCGGCTGCACCATACACTTGTAAACAGCATGAAACCCAAGCCGACAGCAAATGCTTACAAGTACTTACGAAACGGCCGTAACAATTGCACATATACTCCCGATTGGTGGAAGAATTATGCAATTTTGTTGCACATATAAGTAAGTTAGCAGTAATGGTAGGATGCACCAGCCGACAACAATAGACAATGAGGAAAACGACATTTAAAATATCAAAAATGGACTGCCCATCCGAAGAACAAATGATACGGATGAAACTTGCCGACTTGACAAACATCAACTCGTTAGAATTTGACATTGCAAACAGACAACTGACCGTTTTTCACACAGACAATCACGACCAAATTTTTCAGCGACTTGATAACTTAAAATTTGACACTTCACTTATTGACAGCGTTTCGGCAGACAATTACACAGCAACGACAGACAACACTAACCGAGAAAGAAAATTGCTTTGGCAAGTTTTAGCTATCAACTTTTTCTTTTTTGCTCTTGAAGTGACAACAGGTTTTATTTCAAACTCAATGGGACTTGTGGCGGACAGCTTGGATATGCTTGCCGACAGCATTGTTTACGGACTTGCACTTTTTGCAGTTGGTGGGACAATGACACGAAAAAAGAACATCGCAAAATCAGCAGGTTATTTTCAGTTGACACTTGCCGTTTTCGGTTTCATTGAAGTAATCAGACGATTTGTAGGCAGTGAAACAATTCCTGCATTTCAGACAATGATAATTATTTCAATTCTTGCACTTATCGGCAACGGACTTTGTTTGTATTTACTGCAAAAAAGTAAAAGCAAAGACGCACATATGCAAGCAAGTATGATTTTTACATCCAATGACGTAATTGTAAATCTTGGAGTAATTATAGCAGGCGGACTTGTTTACTTGACAAACTCAAAATATCCTGACCTTATCGTTGGGACAATTGTATTTTTCATTGTTGGACAAGGAGCATTTAAAATTTTAAAACTATCAAAATGACGGACGAACAAAGAACCACTACTGCTAACAGCGGTTTGGCAAAAGGCGGGGTTTCGTGCTTCGTAGAAACATTTTTGCAAGGTTCAACATTTGTGCTTCGAATGAACATTTGTGCTAAAAATCCCGCCCTTCGCCAAGCCGCAAACCGTTATATGCCCATTCTTAAATGCAGATAGTAGGTTTCATTAAAATTGGAAAGAAAAAACACTTGGACGACTTGCGTTCTAAGGGATTGATATATTGTAATACAGTTAACTACTTTAGAAATCTTGAAGATTCCAAGACGAATTTGCGTGGAGACGAATATGATGGATCATCTGCTCATATTCATTTAACATCGCTAGAATTATTTAAAGAGGACGGTTCCAAAATACCTATCATTTTCAAAAAAGGTAAATTGAATTTGTATGATGAAACGAGTCTCGCAAATCATTTGTTTTGTTTGTTTACAATTAAGACTGAATTTACAGGACAAGGAACTTTTATTGATAAGAGAATTGAAGATTTTGGAGACCACGCACTTATCATTACCGACACTACGACATTTAGAAATAGAATCGAAGTAAAGCTAAATGAGTTAAATGTAAACCACGAAATGGATTTTGTTAAATATTATGATTCAAGCAAAGATCAGACAAATCTCACCGTCTTCGACAAGCGTGATGAATTTGCATATCAACACGAACTAAGAATACACATAATTGGACAATTAGAGACTACTTTTTCCTTTGAAATTGGGTCTATTGAAGACATATCAATCTTCGTAAAAGCCAAATACCTTAGCAAAATGAGAATGGAATTCGATGACAAGAACGAACCATAACACAAGCCTTGCGCCATTGCCGGTGACGTGATAAAATGAAATATGTTCACAAAATATTTTATCTTAGCTGACAGTTTCTTCTACCCAATAGGCAACGAGCTCAAAGCTTTGGACCGCTAAATGCCGCCGGCACCAGGTGGGTTTCCGATCAAGCCGATCAGCTTCCCCCCCTTTAATACACCATATTTACTACCAGGGTAACCTCAGGTTTTTCTTCTGTAATTGCAACAATACCTACGGCCTTGGCTATAGGATGCTCTCCGCAGGTTGTGCAGCTCTTCAGCACCGCATCATAAGCCGATTTAATATAATAATTACTCATTGTCACGTACCACTTTTTATCGGTTTCATTGTAAGAGGTGGTACACTGTATACCCGATTCATTGGTAACAATTACAATGGCGTCCGGCTTGCCGTTGATGCTGGCATCATTCAGTGCAAAGGACAATTTGTTCAGGTTGTTTTCTCTGGGCGCCACCACTGTTTTGATTTTAAATTGTACCGGGTTTTTGATATCTGCCTGAATGGCTGCAACCTTACTTTCCGTTTCCGACATGTGTTTGATCATATTGGCCAGACGTTCATTCAGATTTTTCACACTGGCCTCCAGTTCCGCTATTTTTTTATCCTGAAGGCTCTCAGCAACGGCATCTGCCTTTGCGGTTTGATCAGCAGTTACAGATCTGTTGGTTGCTGCAACTGCGGGTTGGCCCCCTGTCTGGGCGTTCAGTCCGGTCCATGATACAAAGACACAGAGCAATATTATCCTGGTTTTCATCGGGTTTTTATTTTCAAATGTAGGAATCTGCGTTGAAAATCAAATGGTTTCATGCTTCTATATTCCTGTCTGCCAGCCTACTGTTCCATCCCGGACAGGTCCCCGCCGAAACAGGCACAATTTCTGCCTATTTTTGTCTTTCATTCCATCCATCTCATGAGCCATTCTCTTTTCCTTGCCATTCTCTGTGGCCTCGGTGTAAGCACCGCACAAGCCCAGCAAACCATCAAACTGGGTACCCTGTACCCCAAAACAAGCGATTTCGGCACTGTACTCGAAACATGGGCCAAAACGGTGAAAGAAAAAAGCGGCGGACAACTGGAACTGCAGATTTTCTACAATGGTTCACAGGGCGATGAATCGTCTATGGCCGGCAAAATCAAATCCGGACAACTCGATGGAGCCTTTTTTACCGGCTCCGGATTGTCTAAATTTTATAAGCCTGTGGCAGCCATGGAAATGCCGGGTCTGTTCAATGGATGGGCTGCACTTGACAAAACCCGCGACAGTTTTCAGTCAGAATTCACCAAAGGACTGAAAGATGCGGGTTTGAGCCTGATCGGCTGGTGTGATCCAGGCAAGATGCGTTGTTTTTCCAACGGTTTCGCCATTACTCAACCTGCCGATTTTCGCGGCAAAAAACCCTTTCAATGGAGAGACAATGTGATATTCCCTGAGTTTTATAAGTACATTGGTTCTGTTAGTACAGTGCAACTGAACACACCTGAGGTATTGCCCAATCTGAATACCGGTGCGATCAATACCCTGATTTGCAATAGCTATCAGGCAGAATCCATGCAATGGGGAAGAAAACTCACCCATGTAAACGCCTCAGAGGATGCATATTCCATTGGTGCCCTTACCCTCTCGCAAAAGAAACTGGATGCCCTGACTGAAGAACTGAGACAAACCCTGATCACCACTGGAGCCACTGCGGCAAAAACGCTGATGGCAAAACTGCGCGCACAGGATGATGCCGCTTATAACCGGTTGAAATCCAAAATGACAGTAACAACCCATTCAGAAATCCAGCGCAAATTGTGGGAGAAGTTGTATGCCGGCACGCGCAAAAATCTGGTTACAACCAAAGTGTTTTCTGCTGACCTGGTTACCAGAATGGAACGCATTGCTGCAAACAAATAAGTCAGTTCAACCTTTCGGCTTCGTTTTGGCAGGCACCACTTTGAGAACCGGGGCTTGCCGCTGCAACTGCCAGTTAAGCCGCACAGCCACCGAGGTGGTGCGGTAATAGAAATACGGCAAGGATGGTTTTACCCATTGAAAAGGTTTCTGGTGCGCAAGGTCTATGGCAACTTCGAATGGCAAGTGACAGCGGGAAAGAGAATAAAATGGAAGCTTAATTCCCAGACCCTGCGTCATTCCTTTGAGATAAGGGTAATTGACTACAGGACTATTCATGTCATTGTTTCCCTGCCGTTTTTCATACCTGTATCCCAGCCTCAGGTATAGCAGTTTCAGGAATTCAAGTTCTACCCCTGCGCTGTATCCGTGAAACAATATTTTCTCAGATTCCGCAACGCCCTTTGGAAGCGTATGCATGTATTTCAGGTACTGCAACTGAAACAATAGTGCCAATGTACGGTTCTGAGCTGGCACCATGCCCGTGTGCCCGTGAACAAAATTGTCTGCATTCCAGACATGATGCAAGGCTGCACCCACACGTAAAACCCCTGCTATGGCTTGTGTGTCTTTTACATCCTGAATGTTGTAATAGGTATTGCTGCCCAGCAGATTGGTGGCACTGATTCCCAGCCTGAAACGGGATTCTTTAACCCTGGGACCCTGCCATCCGGTTGCAGGCATGTAAAGTACACCTGCATCCACAAGCGGAGATTTGAATTTTCCACTTTGATCAATATCATTCACAAAAAGCCCGGCATTGATGCCCACACTCAGGATATTACTGATTTTAGCCGCTACGGTAAGCAGATTGTTGGCTTCCCGCATCAGGTTGGGCTGTATGTGTCTTCCGTTCTTGTCGAACCCCAGAATGGGCCGGTAAATGAGGCTGCGATACTGGTGGGCGCCAATCGCAATGTTTTTGTTTAGCATTCCCGCTACTCCCAAAAAACGGTAATTGGAACGTGAATCAATAAATATGGGACTGGAAGCCGTGTATTCAGTTACCAGCTTTTGAGACATCCACACAAGCCCTGCCGGATTCATTCTCGCATCCTGGGTGCTGCCTTCCAGGGTTACACCGGCATATCCCATTGCTTCTGCCCTTGTGCTGGCCGGTTGCCGGGATACCGTGTACAGGTAATCATCGTACTGCACGATGGACTGGGATTGAACCGCACCTGTACAGAACAACAGCAAGGCAAGGATATAATTACTTTTTTTCATGGTTTTGGGGATGTACAAAGGTGTAACGAAGGGCAATGCCCAGTTGGTTGTTCAGTTTCGCCGATTCCCAGCGAAGGGCAAGACCGATGGATGGCGTAAAACGCAAACCCAGTCCGGCGCGCCATGCAAAACGCGGAACCATATACTGCTTCCCTCCCACCACAAATGCATTCTTTCCGTAAAATCCCTGGTCTCTGAGGAAACCGGCTCCTCCTTCCACCCACAAAGCCCCCTTGCTGTGCCATGCCCCTTGCAATAGCCATGGAATGACATGCCCCGTGGTTTGGTCACTCCGCTTTCGGAGCATAAAGGACATTCCCGTCTCCAGGCCCAGCGAAAAGGACTTGCTGAAATGGTAATGGCAGAAATAGCCCAGTTGCGGTCCCACTTTGGTGCTGTTCTTCAGATTGCCAAAGGGTATGAATATGCCCGGAGCCATATCCATACTGAAACGGGAAAGATGGATGCCTTTCTCTTTTTTTAACTCAGGAGTTTTGGTCACCGGCCTGGTTGCGGGCGGTGCTGTGGCCCTGGCCGGCGTGGCAGCAGACTTGGGGACCGACTGTGGCTTTGGTTGGGATCCTTTCTGGCCGTATACACCGGCGGTTAAAAACAGGCAAAGCGGCAGCAGGAATGCACTGGTGGTTTTCATGACAGATCAAAATTCGCAATTTCTATTGAAAAACAAATCATTTCCTATGGATTCGGCACAATTACCTGCCGGATGCCCGCAATTGCTAACCAAAATGACACCTTAAGCACTCAAACTGTCACCTTGCTATAGACGGGAGCAACGCCTTCCGGATCCTGTCGAAATGCAGCAGAGCAAAAAAAAAGCGCAGGATATACCTGCGCTTTCTGTTGTATCACTTTTTTGGTTTAAACGCCCACGTCGTGGTGCGCAGACTCTTCGATATACGGATGGTTTACGGCTACCAGACCTTTTTTGGTCAATGCCACCAATACCCAGTAGATAAAGATACCGGCAAACAGCAACAGTGTACCAATTTCGAGCAGCCCTATCTGCATGCCGGGTCCAAAAACTCCGGGAACAATCATCAGCCACACGTCGTGGTAGTGACCCAGAATCAGGATTACACCTGCTACAGTCAGCACAAACGGATTGCGTTTGGCATTGCGCATCATCAGAATCAGGAAAGGACAAAGGAAGTTCAAAAACACATTCACCAGGAAGTTGAATTTATAATTCTCATACCTGATTTGATAGTAGGCCATTTCCTCGGGAATATGTGCATACCAGATGAGCAGATACTGGCTCACCCAGATATAGGTCCAGAAAATACTGAAGGCAAACATGAATTTACCCAGGTCATGGATATGCTCATCGGTAACCAGTTTCAGATAACCCTGAGACTTGAGATACAGCACAAACAGGCAAATGATGGTAAGTGCGGTAACCCAGCCGGTGGCAAAATTATATACTCCGTAAATGGTACTGAACCAATGTGCATCAATACTCATCATATACAGCCAGGCAATTACAGAAAGGCTGAAACCGTACAATACGGCAAAACCGGCACTCCAGCGAATGCTCTTTTTGAAATACGTTGTGTCACCCGCAGGGGCGCTGTCTTCCAGGGTACTCATCTTGCGCAGTTTCATAC
>JAEUUL010000014.1 GCA_016787485.1 Bacteroidota bacterium | reverse complement strand
ACTGGCAGACAGGTGCTTGAATATCCCCTGCCCGCTGTAAAATATGGGTCTGTACCTGTGCAAAACCTGGCCCGGGGCATATACACCCTGCGCATTCAAACGGAAAAAGGAGAGAAGCGGGCTGTGTTTGTGCTGGAGTGAATGCCGTTGGAAGCGTCAAGCCACATTTGCCAGGAATTGTGGTTATCCTTCTATAAACTTTTTATGAAATTGCATCCGGTCTGCCCTTGTCTTTTGGGAGACTGTGCAGATTGGGCTATTTTCGCGGAATATGTCGGATATTACACATGAAATATCGCTGGACCGGTTTCATGAACAGATTTCATATGTACTGAACAGTTACAGCAACCACGGGTATACCACACAAACCATAAACAATGTTGTTATCGGCGGACTGGGAGGAAGCGGAATTGGCGGCAGGATTGCCAAACTTGCGTTTTTTACGGTTTCTCCGGTTCCGGTTGAAGTGTATTCAGAATACAGTTTGCCAGCCTATGCCGGCGAGAACACTTTGGTGATATTGTGCTCTTACAGCGGCAATACAGAAGAGACCCTTGCCATGTATGCCGAAGCCAGAAAGAGGGGCTGTAAAATCATTTGTCTGGCCAGTGGCGGCAAACTTCATGATCAGTCCCTGGCAGATGGTTACCGGTTTTACACCGTGGAGCAGGGATACCAACCCCGGATGGCTCTGGGATACAGTTTGAGTACCCTGCTTATGATTCTGGGAGAACTTACAGGAACAGATATGCGCAGCCGTTTGCAGTCTGTGATGGAATCCCTGAAAAACAATGCCGGTATTAAGGAAAAGGCCCTGACGATGTTTGACTATTTCAGGGAGACCGTGCACAACAAGTTCGTGATCATTTGCGACCTTGCCTTTGAGGGCGTGGCCATCCGTTGCTGCCAGCAAATTCAGGAAAATGCGAAAGGAGAAGCCTTCATCAGTTTGCTGCCCGAAGCCAATCACAACATGATTGAATCCTACTATGGCGCACACGATACCAATTTCCTGGTACTCGACAGCAAGCTGAACCACCGCACCACTGCACGGTTTCAGTTTGTGAGGAATGAACTCGCATCGCATTCCAACCGTATCTATGAATATCCGGTATCTGAATTTAACCTGAATACACTTTTTGAAGTGATTCATGCCACCGACTGGCTGAGTATATGGATGAGTGATGCAAAAGGGGTGAATAACATGCAGGTGGGTATCATCATGCGGTTGAAAGCGTATCTGGACGAAATCTGATTCTTTTACAGTGAAAGTCACATTCCTCGGTACAGGTACTTCGCAGGGTGTGCCACCGGTGGGTTGCAATTCGCCGGTATGTCTCAGCACCGATCCGCGGGACAAGCGGCTGCGCTGTTCGGTGCATATTGAAACCCATGGACTCAGTATTGTCATCGATGCAGGACCGGATTTCAGGTACCAGTTATTGCGCGCCGGCATTACCCGCCTGGACGCACTCATTTTTACGCACGAGCATCGGGATCATACGGCTGGTCTGGACGATATACGGCCGTTTAATTATATGCAAAATGGTCCGGTACCTGTGTACTTGCATAAGCGGGTTCTGGATGTTTTTCACAGGCAATACGATTACATTTTTGCCGAGAAAAAGTACCCCGGAATTCCCGAGATTGAATGGCATTTGATTGAAAATACACCTTTCCATATAGCCGGATTGGAAATTATTCCCATCGAGGTCATGCATTACCGGTTGCCGGTGTTGGGTTATCGCTTGGGTGATTTCACCTACATCACAGATGCCAACTATATCCATCCGGATGAGATGGAAAAGGCCGCAGGTAGCCGGCATCTGGTGCTCAATGCGTTGCGGCATGAACCGCATATTTCGCATTTTACCCTGGAGCAGGCTGTGGAACATGCCCGCAAGATCGGAGCACGCAATACATGGTTTACCCATATGAGTCACCAGATTGGATTTCATGCACAGGTAAACGAAACCCTGCCTGAAGGAATGGCACTGGCCTGGGACGGTTTGGTGCTGGAATGGTAAGGATTTTGTAACTTGCTGCATATGAAATGGCTCATTCCCTTTCTTTTGTGCACTTTTTTTACATCAGTTCCTGCTCAGGCACAATTACAGGTTGTGCCCCAGGAAGGACACAGCGGTGCAGTCATTGATGCCAAATTCAGCCGCACCGGAGCATCGTTGCTTACTTTGGGCGATGACAATCAACTGCTGAAATGGGATTTGCAAAGCAGCCGGCATTATAGCCCGCTGGGTGGGCTTACCGAACCGGGAAATAAAATTTATTTCCTGGACGGCGATGAATTTATTGTGGTTACACCCAAGTATTCCATTTTTCGGGGTAGCCTGGATTTACCCTATGTAAAACAGGTGGATCAATCGGGCTTTCCCATGGCCAAATCAGAACTCTGCCATGACGGGTCGGAGTATTTTGTGGCATTCCGTCCCTGGCAGACTGGCGACAATCCATTGTTATTCTATTATCCGGACAGGCCTGCAGGAAAGCGATACTACAGGGCTACGGATGCAAAGGTCAAATTAAAGGGAGAGATCTCTGTATTTCATTTTGAGCCGGAAAGTCATAAGTTGTTTTTTGGAGACGATAAAAGCAATCTGTATGAAATGGATTGCAACAGCCTGAAAATTACATGGCTTGAAAATTATGGAGCAGATAAGGTGGAACTCATCTGCACTTCGCCAAAAGGAGTACTGGTGCAGGTGGCAAACCTGAAATCGAAAAAACGCAAAAGGTTGGTATATCACCGCATTGAAAATGGGAAAACGGGGAAATCCAGCACTCTGGCGAAAGAAATAAACCTGGTTTTTGCCGTGTATGACAAGCCACAACAACAGTTTATCACTGGTGAAACCGTAAAAGACAGTTTTTACACGGCAATCCGGTATTTCAATTCAGACAAAGAATATAAAAAAGCCAAAATTGTGTGGCGGGGCCGGCGCAACAAGCCAATTAAAATAGTTGCCACATCGGATGTGATGCCACTTCTTGCCATGTTTGAGCACGATGGTGAATACTTGATCAGCGATACCCGCACAAAAAGTGTGGTGCAGAAATTGGAAAAACGCAGTGAGAGTATATCTGAATTTGGGTGGGACGATGAGAACAAACAATTGTACGTGTTGTCCGAGTCAGCCAGATTGTATGCACATATTGATTTGGCCGGCAGCAACATCAACTCATTCAAACTGCCGTATCCTTGCAATACAAACCATGGCATTTTTCCCGATGGACGGCTGATCATTACAAACAGGATTACCAATGTACTCTATCGTTACCTGCCGGATGGAACCAAAGATTCGGTGCCCAATCCACTATCAAAATTTCATGAGTGGTATTTATCACCGTATTACAATGCTATAGTGGGTTGTACCGATAAGGGAACCATTTGTGTGGTAGATGCAGGTACCCTGGCCGTGCGGAGTGAGTCACCAGGCAAACCCGGAATCATGAGTGGATATCCGCAGTTGTCGCCAGACGGACATTTTTATTCCTATTACAACCTCAATTTCACCGGAGACGACAGCATATGGGTCTATTCGGTGGCTACAGGCAAGAAGACCGCAATGCGGGTGAGGGAAAATCTGGTGCCGGATTCATTGGGCACTGTAGCTGAATATTGCCTTGCCGATTCCGGCAAGCGATGGATTGTAGCCACAGCCCAACTGGATACCAACCTGAATTATCAATACAGGATTGTGGTAACCGATGCCGGAGGCAAAACCGAGGCAATTTTTGGGGTTCCTTATAAACACAAACAATTTCTACCGGGCAGAAACAGGGATGAAATCATGGTTGTATTGCGGTCACTCACAACGGATCAGGAATTTCCATATCTCCTGAATCTCAGGAAATTGACGCTGGACAGTTTAAAAGTCCCTCCATTTCATAAAATGCACAGCATGTGTTGGTCCGGAATGGACCGATACTGGCTTTTGTCTGGTCTGGAAAGCAGATTTACCGGGGGCAGCGGTGGAAAGCTCAAATTTGTTGAACCGGGAACAAAGGGCCATACCTATCAGATGTCTGTTGAGAAACAGGGTTTTGCAATGGTTGCAGATGATGGAGATATGCTGTGTACCAAAGGCAGTAGTGGTCTGGTCTCTTTCGACATTAAAACAATGCTGGGTACCCGGATTGTACCCGGAGAGACCATGGAACCCTGGTTTAATAAGCCACACCAGGTATTGCGGGAGATAGAAAGCCGTGACAGTCAGCAGATAACAGCTTATGAACTGGCATGGCAAAGACGGATGCGGATGTTGGGTGCCGCCGCACCTTTGGGCAATGACGGGGCTCCAATGGTGAACATTCCATTGATAGACGGAACATTGATGACACGAAATCCATGGCAGCAGATTTATATCAATTATGGCAGCACATCTGCAGAAGTGCAAACGCTGCATTGGGTGCAAAATGGTTGCCCTCGCAATGGACTGGCAGGTATAAAGCTGGATAGTTTAAAGAGAAGGGGCAGGTGCACTCTGGATATACAAATGGTGCCCGGTGTAAATAAAATATCTGTATGGGTTACAGATATCCGTGGCAGAAACAGCCTGCCTGTATATAAGGAAATCTTTTACAACGCACCTGAGCAGACTGGCCGGACAGTATATATAGGCATTGGCGTCTCAAAGTATGCCGACAGCAGCAGGAACCTGATATATGCCGCCAAAGACATTCGCGATCTTTCTGCCTGGGCGGCAGGGTTAAAACGCAGCAGTATAGATACCCTGTTGAATGAAGCTGCAACGAATGAGAACCTGAGAAAGTTGGGATTAAAGTTGAAACAACTTGAGGCGCACGACAAGGTCATCATTTCCTTTAGCGGCCATGGCCTGCTGGATCGCAATCTGGATTTATATCTCGGCATGCACGATATGGATTTTACCGACCCTTCATCCCATGGTTTGCTTCTGGAATCGCTGATTGGATTGCTGGACTCAACGCCAGCTCTGCAGAAATTGTTGTTAATAGATGCCTGTCACAGCGGGGAACTGGACAAAGAAGGCATGGTGTTGGCTGGCGGGGAGGACCCTGTAATAACCGGAGCCCGCGGAGCACGAACTGTAGCAATAGCCGAGGAAAACTCGGTAAATGCCTTTGCGTTTATGAAATCAAGGTTTGAAGATGCGAGTCTTGGCAATGGAACCGTGGTGATTTCTGCAGCAGGAGGAGAGGAGTTTGCCCTGGAATTGGCAGAATTGTCCAATGGCGTGTTTACCCATGCTTTGCTTCAATGCCTGCAACAAAAAATGGGTGATGAAGACAAAAATGGAAAAATCAGCGTGGTTGAACTTAAAAATTACCTGTTGCATACTGTGCCTCAACTCACCGGTGGCAGGCAACAACCCACCATGCGCAAAGAGAATTCCATCAACAGTTGGGAAATAAAATAATTTCTGTCAGCGAATGAAAATAAACCGGGCCATTGCCGTTTCGGTTCCATCTCCATTCACGCCGAAAACATAATACACACCACTTGAGGGTCTGGAACCATCCAGGCGGAGTCCGTTCCAGGTTGCGGTTCCGCCGTTGGCACGGGTTTGGTAAACCAATATCCCGTTGGCATCCGTGATGCGGATTTCCGCATCGGTGGCAAGTCCGTCAATGGTAATGTTGCCTGTGTAACCGGGTTTCACCGGATTCGGGAATACCCTGATGTTGCCAAAACTACTGTCCGCATCGCTTGCATCACTGCGGTAGGACACAATACCGTTTTCAGTGCCAAAAAACAGTTCACCGGTTTTGCCATTCTGGCCAATACAATATACCCTGTCTGAGGGCAGCGGGCTGTCTTTTTCCCTAAAATGCAGCAGTACTTTCTGCCCGTTCGGCTCAGCCAGAAAAAGACCGTTGTTTGTGGCAAACCACTTTCTGTTCCCACCGTCCACACAAATATCGTTGATGGTTTCTTCACCAAGAAGGTATCCCACAGAGCCACCCTGATCAATCACAAAACGGTCGGCCCTGGGATTTGTAAAGGCATCCATGGGGTTGGTGATTACGTTCAAACCCTGACTTGTGCCTATCCATACATAGCCGTTTTCGTCCGTTGCCAGCGACAATACGTCATTGGTGATTAGCCCGCCGCGCTGGGTGGTTATCAGACTGCTGCGGTCATCTGCGGTGGTGGCAGTATTGTTGTCGTCAAATACGAGCACCCCACCGGCCGTATTGATCATCCATTTGTACCCGTACTTGTCCACCACCAGATTGCGCACTGTGTTTACGGGAAGGGTCCAGGAGGTCCAGGTGCCATTGCGGGCCATTCTGTGCAGCGCGTTCGCTGCTCCATAATTAGCTACCCACAGGTTGCCTTTTGCATCGGATGCCAAACCGGATACCCGGATGAAATTCACCACGGGCAGTCGTTCCAGCGGGGCGTTGTTCTCATCCCACTTGTTGGTTACCACGGTGCCGTTCAATTCCAGCAAACCGTTTGTATGCGTGGCTATATAAATCTTACCACTTACCGGATTGTAGTGGGTAAAGGTAAAGTCGTACATATTGGTAACCAGGGGAGATGCGGGACTGGTGCCCCAGCCTGTAGGCGTGAAAATGTAATACCCCGCATCATTATACGCATTGCCAAATGTGCTGTTCACCCCGCCACCGGTGCACACCATGGTCTCTCCGTGCTGGGTCATGGCAAATACGCTGTTCGAATTCGGGCCATTGGGCAGATAACCAAGTTCACCGCCGGGTATAAGCCGGATGGCTCCCCCGCCAATGCCCGTGCAGTACCAGTTGTTCAGATTTTTATCTACGGTTCCGTGTGCAATAATGTTTACCGCTGCCGTGGACAAGGAGCCCTGTGCGGTCATGGTGAGAATGCCGCCGGGCCGGAAAACACATAACCGGTCCTGCAAATTGTCAATTCTTACGATATTCCTGTTCGCTGCAGAGAACCTCTGTACGGTTTTGCCGCTGTAATACATCTGCACCTGGCTGTCTTTGCTAAAGAAAACAGAATCCTGAAATGCACTGAGGTGCCGGCAGGATGTGCCTGAGATTACCCTGCGCCAATTGTTAAAATCATTCAGGTTTACCGTAGAGCTGAGCCTGGCAGCAATCATACCGTCCGGCAGTCCTGCAAAAAGGCTGTCTCGGGCCACGGTGCAGGACAGTACGGCCTGGGTTGTGCCACCCGGGCCGATGGAGGTATAACTGTCGCTGATTTCTTCGAGGTCCAGATTTACAGAAAGAATGCCAAAACGGGTGGAGACATAAGCCAGATTACCCTCAAAGCACACATGAAGGATAGACTTATCGCCCTGTAGCAATTTGTTGTAAAAGCCTGGTAATGGAATAATGTCGCCGGAATTTTTCAGCAAGTCAATATATCCGTCGGAGTATCCGATGAAGAGTGTATTTTTCGCTTCATTGTACCGCAGGGCTGTGATTTCGGTGCCATGAAACCCCTGCAGTTTGCCGAGCACTGCAAGTTCTCCCGTTTGAATTTTTACTTTGTAGAAGCCTTTTACGGAAGCTGCATAGATGAAGTCGCCTGCTGCCTCCAGCAATCGGGTGTCCCGGAAAGAAGGGTGGGCCCGCCAGGCACCGGTGGGTATGGGTTGTGCCGCGCTGTGTCCCCACGCCATCAGGCAACAGATCCAGAACAATCCCCGCATCATCATTTATTGCAGGGTATAGCGCACCTCAAGTGCAAAATCGGTAAGAGCAGTGTAGAATTGCATGGCCACTTTGGGGTCCATTACAACCCGGTTGTAGCGCAGTGCCAGATTGATTTTCTGGTTTACCTGATAACTCATGGAAGGGTTGATGCGGATATTGCGCATGCCTGCTGTGTAATTGTTCACATCCACATCCACTTTGCGGATGATGGTTACGTTGTCTCCCACACTCACTGCGAGGTCGAAACGGAAATCGTTTGGCAGATATACTTTGCGTCCGTTGCGGCGGAAGGGCAACGTGAGGCCGGCAATACGGTAACCCGCATTCAGCGTGAATTCATTGTTGCGCATTTCGGTTACATTGAAGCTGGCAGCAAATAATTTCAGAATCCGGGTGCGTTTGTATTCCATACCCAGGGTCCAGTTGTTCTTGGTACTCACATTCAGACCAAGCAGGGGATAGAATCCTTCTGAAATGGTGACATCAGAAATCTGGTATCTTGGAGTGAAATCCTTACCGGGGGTCCATGCTTCACCCATATCATATTTGAGATTGCGGGTGTAGTTGCCAACCGTATACCTGCCCTGATAGCCATGGCGGATATTGATATTCGTAAAGTGCTTAGACAGTGCTTTGATGCGGGTGAGTCCGTTGTAGTTGATACTCCAGTTTGGCAGGGTAATATTCGGGAAGGCAGTTGCTTTTGTGCGGCCGGGATCCAGACCTGAATAAGCGGTATAAAATGCTCCGATAAGCACATCCTGTGAAGTTTTTGAGTATCCCACAGCGTAGCCGGTCACGGTATCTGTGCCGTTTCCAAATTGTCCGTTGCCCTGGCTTCTCGAATCCCTGTTGCCCAAATACTGACTTACAGAATACCGGTTGTTGAGCATCTGGATAAATACCGGGTTCGGGTGGTTCTTGGCATCCTTGTTGGTCACCAGGTCTTTTACAAAGTGGGTTTTCCAGAACCAGCCTGTGGTATTGTAAGAACCGGTTTCGGTAAGCCCCTGGTCTACCCATTGTGTACCATCATGTCTGAACACGCTTTGTGAGCCGCGCGTAGTGTTTTTGGCAAAATCCAACTGAATGCGGAATGCTTTAATGGGCTCCAGGGTTACGTTTCCGGTAAATCCTTCGGTAAAGGTATTCCGGTAAAAGTTTGCTTGTCTGGGGTCTTTAAGCAACGATCCGGAATTGGCGAGTTTGTACCGGATATTGGTATCCTGCCAGCCAATGACAAAAGGCAATCCTGGTTTGTTGTGCAGGAAATTCTGTCCAAAATAATCAGGTTTGTATGCAAATCCCGGCAACTCAGTTCCTTCCTTGCGGTCGTAGTTTACACTGGCATTTTTAAACATACTGATAAAATTGCCTGCGAATATTTTGGCCGGGTTGGCTTTCTTCTTCTCTTCTTTGCCGCGGTCCAGCGCTGACTCAAACTTGGGTTCTTCTGTTTTTTTCTCGGGAGTCTTACCCTTCTTTTTGGGTTTTTCCAGGTCGCGCAGCCAGGGTATTTTCTGGTACAACTGTGTGAAGTTCAGGTTGGTCTGAACGGTAATGCTCCTGGCATTCTGAATCTTGTTGCCAAGGGAGCTGAATGCCGGTGGAGCCTGCTGCCATTCGTAGCTGCCTGTATAGTTCACATTGCCACTCATCCAGTTCAGGAATTTGAATTTATCAAAAGGCAGTCGGTAGTTGGCCGCAATTTGCTGATTGAATTTGGTCATGCGGCCCAGGGTAAGGAATTCTGTGCGCACCGAATCCTTTTTCTCTTGTGTGTTCAGCCGGCCATAAGGTTCCTGTATACGTGCATTGGCAGTTGCATTGTAGTTGATGCTGAGACTGCTGAACAAGGGCAATGCCAGTATATAGGTTCGGTTGAAGGTGAAATTCTTGTCGAACAGCCTGGGATTTACCTGTACAAAGTTGTTGTTGTTCCTCGACTGCATTTCACTGTAGTAGCGGTTCACCTGAAACTGAGTCTGTATATTGCTTGGCAGCAGGTTTACGTTGAATTCCCTTAGGGGCATCAACAATGAGCCCTTCAGCTTTTTGAATGGCCTGAATGATTTGGGGGTAAATCCGTAGTTGTAACCAAGTGCTACCTGTGTTGTCTGCGCAAAGTACTCTTCAATCTGCTGGTTGCGGCGGTAGTTTTTCTGGTAACTGTAAGTTGCATTGAAGTTCGAAATACTCCAGAGTCTGGCCTTTTTACCAGCAGGCTGGGCTATGCGTACATTGTTAAGATTGAAGCTGTAAAGGGATGAGTAATCGGTGGCTGCTTTGCGCACAGCATCCCGCTTTGCAGGGTCTGTAATCTGCGACAGGAACTCCTTCAGTTCCAGGTCCGGATTCAGTGGATTGAATTTGGGGCGTATATAGTTTTCGCTGTAACCAATATACATAGGCATACTCACCCCTTTTTTGGCAGGGAAAAATTTGCCCAGCTGCAGGTTGCTGCTGATGTCATAGTTCATATTGGTGCTCAGGCTGCGGTCGTTCAGTTTCTTGTCTACATCACCAAAACCAATGGTCCGGATACTGCCGGCCATGTTCAGGGTACCAAAATCGGCCAGTTGCATCTGCACATTGCCCAAAGCAGCCCAGCCGCCATTGTTGGCAATGTCTTTTACGCGCAGTTCATTCAGCCATACTTCAAAACAATGGGGGGTGGTTCCGTTGTTTTTAATACCCACCATCATCACACGTATGTTGCCCACATCAGGCAATCCCATTACGGATACTTTGCCTTTGCCACCCGGGCGTATAAACGGCGCAGTCATTGGCCAGCCGGCATTCAGGCGCGCAATTTTCAGTGCATAAAACTCATCGAACTCAATGTCAATGAAATTCTCATCGGGCCAAATCAGCTTGTCTGCACCGGGGGTTGTTTTATTGATAAAGCCACGGGTCAGTTTCAGTGGAATTTCGTATTCGTAGTAATTGCTGGTAAGGTCTGTTCCGAAACGCACAAATGCACTGAGCTCACCATCCTGAATGGTTGCCGCCTCTTCAGATTCAGCATGCACAAACATTTGCATACGCTTGTAATTCCGCACATCCACCTGGGTGGTTTTAAATGCCCCGCGGGCATCACCGGGTTTCATATTGCAGGTGAGCAAAGACAAGCTCTGCTCATTTTCCAGCACAGTACCCAGGCTGGCCATGTTTTGAACACGCACCACGCCCGGAGGAGTCACATATGCAATGGGACTGCGTTTTCCGTTCTCTTCCAGATTTACAGTACTCACTACAAATTTGGTCCCGTCGTTCGGGTCGGCAGGTACAATCACCCCCGGTGTTTTGAGACTGTTGGTGTAGCGGCGCCAGTCTGCCCGCACCATGTTTATGTATCCGATACGGAAAATGGCACTGTCGTTAAAGTTGGTCATGAACATGCGCATGAAGCGAATGCTTTTGAAATCGCTGATGTTACCCACTGCTTTTTCATATTGGCGAATGGGAATTTTAAACTGGTACCATTTGATGATTTCCTCTTTGCCGTTGCGCAGTTTCACACTGTTGCGCACAACATCGGTAACATAGTTTTTGCCGATTTCCAGGTTGGCAGCATCTATCTTTATGTGATACTGGTAGTAGTCTTCACTCTGGTTCATGGTGAAGTCGCGGTTTACGTCTTCATCATTGGGAACAGAAGTGCTGGATTTTGGCATGCCATTGTATTTTCCGCCCTGATAAGGGGTGCTGTTGCTGTTGCCTTGCGGCCCCTGGTAGTATTTGTAGCGGCCAATGATATCGGCATCGGTTTGTGTAAAGCTCTCTTCCAGATAATGGCGGAAATTGTCGTTCCCCGGATCGGCAAGTGCTTCCTGATAGATTTGGGAATTGGTGCCAAACTTGGTGGCCAGGTCGTTCAGATAATCTTTGTCCAGCACATCTCTTTCCCAGTCATCGTCTCCGCCATCCAGTCCCACATCCTGTTTGATCAGTGAATTGATGTTGTTGTCAAAGGCGTAGTTGATTTGGGGTGTGCTTGGAACCAGCGCCATTTCTGTCGTGTCGGTATTGTTGTAGTTCCCGTCAGATGGAAGGCCGTTTTCAAAAGACTTCCTGCGGTCGGGCAGCACATCTTCACTTACTGAGCCGAGGTTCAGGTAGAAATCACCTTTCAGATTCTGGTTGCGGATGAGTGGGTCCATCATCCATACCTCGATATAATCAATGTTGGCCGCTTCAAAATCATTCTGATCCACGCGGCGCATGATGCCGGCCCAGCTTTTTTCCGGTTGAAGCAGTCTGCCTTCTGCATTGATCTGGCTGGCGTCTGTGTTGAAATTGTATTGACCGCGTATTCTGGGATTGTATACCAAATCCAGTGTAGGTAATATGGTTGGGGTACCCTGCGGAAACTGGCGCTGTGGAAATACCTCCCTCTGATCGACCTGCCGCTGGTAAGGATCACTGAGCACTATATCTACCTTGCTCTTGATGTTGTCTGGCATATCGGCATCGCGGTAAAACAGCGGATCTATGGTATAAAAACTGAGCCGTGCATGGCGGTACAGCCAACTCTTTTTGTCGGTGTTCTGGGTTTCAGGCAGCAAATCAGGTTGTTTTTGGGGGGGACTTGCCACAACCCAATTGGTTACCATTTTGTAGTCATTCGGCAATTCCGCATTTTCGAAGTCGTCCAGATTGGAGACGCCCCGCTGTCCGCCCTGGGATTTGTGATTGTGCGGGAATATTTTGGCAAATTCGCCATAAGCCGTGATGTTGCTGATTTCTTTGGTTTCAATGAAGGGAAGCTTGTCTACCAGTTTGGTGATGAACCGGCTTTTGTTGCTGTAGGCCACATCTGCACCCATAATGGTATTCAGCAGGGGTTCTTCGTTGAAATTGGTTTTGGTGGTGAGAGGCCTTTCATACAGGTGCAGCAGCGTGCCACCGACCAGCAGGTGGTTGTTGAATTTGTGCTCAATCCGCCCGCCCACAAGGGTTTTCTGTTGAATGTTGAAGAAGCTTTGTCCGTCTGCACTTGCACGGATTTCAGCACCTCCGGCCAGCAAACCCTGATTGATGATGCGAACCCGTCCCAAGGCATAATCCACCTCATAGTCCGAGCCTTCTACCAGTGGCCGGCCATTTGCGGTTACACGCACCGATCCCTTCTGAAGATTGGTGGTACCAAGAAACAGTTCAGCCCCGTTCGGACTTTTATAACTACCTACCAGAAAGAATTTGTTGTGCCGCACATCCTGTGCCGCCAGAAATTTGGTGCTGTCATACAGTGCGTCGTAGGCGTAATAGTCCGCCAGGTCTGTCCGGGAGCCGAACTGCGTGCGGAGATAACTGCCAAATGGCTCCGTTACCGGGAAAATAATCCTTGCATACTGGGTTTGTACGGTCAAACCTTCTATGGCATCAAAAATCCCATCGGGTTTGGCTTCGTATTGCCTGTTCAGGTGGTCAAGGCCCAGAACCCGTATCAGTGGATTGCCGTTGGCAAAGGCAGGAACAGCATCGCGCACCGGAAGGTAATTGTAATCTGTGCCACTGGTGTCTGCATGGTATATGACGTTGAGTTTGAAATCTTCCAGAGACAGGCTGTAGGTATTCAGTGTGTAAATGTTTTTCATCATCAGCCTCCAGATGGGAAGCCGGGTGCGGATGGTGTTGCCTTTCAGCATTTTCAGATACAGCAATTTCTGGTCACCGGGAGGCACATCACGGCTGAATTCTCCCACCTGGTAAGTCTTGCCATTGTAGGTATATTCAAACGCCACTGCCAGTATCTCGTCGTTGTTCAGTGGCTGATTCAGGGAGATATAGCCTAACTGGGAGTGAAAGGAAAATTCCGTTTGGGTCAATTGCCGCGCGTAATTAAGCATGTCGTAATCCACGGTTTGCTCAAAGTTGCCAAACAGCGCATTTACACGGTCTATGGCTTTCCCTGTCATGCGCACATCCGGATCATTCTGGATCAGGTTGTACAGATTGTTGGAGTTGTTGTCTGCCGCGGGGTCTGTGCTCCCGCCCAGTGATGTGCGGTAAGGTGAAGATTCTCCCAGGTCCTGAAAAGCCAGTATGTCGCGTGGTGTTTCCACATTGGCATTACGGTTCGTTACCCACACTTCCACACGGTTTATGACCACGCCACTGGCAACAATGGGCATGTTTTCCAGAGACTTGTTGTAATTGTCCCGGAAGAACTGTGACAGAAAATAATGGCGGTTTTGGTCGTAGTTGTCGCTGGTGATGCGGAATTCGTTCAACTGGGCGCCACCCTGCAGCACGGTTTCCGTGCTTTGCCCCTTGTTCTGGCTGAATACCGATTTTACAGTGGTTTTGCCAAACTGCATGGTGGTGCTGAAGCCGAACAGGTTATTGGTGGGCTTTATCAACTGGGTAGGCAGGTTCAGGCTCACATTTCCCACCTGCACATCTTTCAGTATGCCGTCGGGTTTGCCTTTCCAGCCCATATTGGTTTGATTGTCAAATTCAAATGCCGCTTCCGTGTCATAATTGATGCCCAGTTTTACATATTGTCCTATACTGCCGTTTGCACTGATTTGAAGTTGCTGGTCGAAAACAGGCACGAAATACCGCTGCTGGCGTTTGCTGAAGTTCGGGTTGCGGTTTACGTTCATATTCCCGCCCAGCTTGATCATGGCAGAGCCGGAAAGTTGGAAATCCACCCCCCCTTCACCAAAAATTTTGCTGATGGTAGGGTTTTGCAGTACCGGATGTATATAGTCATTGATTCCGCTTTTGCCTTTGCTCCCCGCAGAATAGCTGGTGTTCTGTCCTTTTTCCCGGTAATAGGCGTCGCGGCTTTCGCGGTTCAGTTTTTGGTAGTATTCGGTAACCGAAAGACTCCGGCCCGAAGGGTAGGTGAGTCCACCTACTGTGGTGAATTCTTCGTAGCGATTGGTTTTGGGGTTGTATTTCCATTCGCCCTGCACCGGATTTTTCAGGTCTACATTGGTGCTATGCCCTTTTTTCTCCCAGGGTTTGGGTTCATGGATGTTGTACTTCAACCCTGAGGTATCGGTTTGGGAAAATACAGACAGCGGCAATAAGAATGCAGCTGCGATAACCCCATATAAACGCGACTTTGCGCCCTGTACTTTTACTTGTAACTCTTTAAAAATCATCATTTCTGACCGGACAAGATGCGTAAGTGTTTTTTCTATAAGCAGATTTTGGGGCGAAGGTGCAATTTACAGTATTTTTAGTGATCCACGGATTAATTCTTCTACGGACTGGGTATTTTTGTTTTGTGCTGCAACTTTTGCAAGGGCTTTTTCTGCGGCATTTCTGTTATAACCCAGAGTGGTAAGGGCGGCCAGTGCTTCTGCCATATGGTCTGCCACGCCACTTGCCTGCAACCCTGTATTTTTACGCGATTTGCCCCCGAGTCTGTCGCGCAATTCAAGCACAATGCGTTGTGCTGTCTTTTCTCCAATACCCTTTATGCTTTTCAATAAACCTACATTCCCGTTGAGTATTGCACTGCTCAGCGCTTCATTGTCCAGACTGCTCAGCATAAGCATACCTGTGTTGTTTCCCACACCGCTTACACTGGTCAGCCACTGAAACATCTCGCGTTCTGCCGGGTCTGAAAATCCAAACAGTTGTATAGCCACAGGATTTTGATTTTCAACCTTAAAAGTTTGTTCAACAAACAGGCGGGCTTTTTTTTGTGATTTGATTTTTTCGTAGGTGAAAATGCTGATTGCCAGCAGATAGCCCATGCCTTGATTTTCCAGGACTACATGGGTGGGACTGATTCGTTCAATATTGCCTTCAATGAAATCGTACATGGTGCTGTGGGAAACAGCCTACAAATAACGTTTGAAAGGCCGACTTATTGCAGTCTGAATGTCACAAAAACGTCAGTGTAACAACCGGGAATGCAGTTTTTCGGGAACTCAGCCTGCCTTTGCGTATTTGCGCCGGCGAATGGCAAAATTGATGCTGCCAAATAAAACCACAATGCCAATGGGAACCAGCAAATTCAACATTTGCCAATAGTTCTTTTCTGTGCGCAACCTTGTTTGATCCAGCAAACGCAGTGTGAGCTCCTTGCCACGGATTTCTATGAGTCCGTTGTCGTCTATCAGATAATCCACGCAGTTCAGCAGGAACTTTTTATTGGCAAAAGTGGTTTGGCTGTAACGGTCGTATCCGGTAGGGAATGAGCCGCCTCTGGAACTCACGTAGTTCCTAGCAATGTCTCCGTCTGCGATTACTATCATCTTGCTGTTACCGTCTGCCCGGAAGGCACCGGAATACTTTTTCTGATAGACGAACGGGGAGTGGAATTTCCCTTCGAGCAGGGCACCCGTGAGTTGACTGCCGCCTTTCATGGTTTTCAGGTATTCCGGGTCGCGGACCTGCATGAAGGATGTCATCAGTTCTACTGTTGCGGGGGCATTGATTACCTTGGTATAAGCCGAACTGCTCAGAAGGGGAACTATGTTCATGTCCGGCCTGATTTTGGGCTTAAGTGTCGCTGGGAACTGACACCATACGGCTCCCATGTTTTTGGTGATGATATGGTCCAGTCCTTTGCTGGTAAACAGCGGAAAATACATGAAATTTACCAGTTCCTGTCTGCCTCCGGCCGGTATGGGTATTCGGTTGCAGGTCTGGTCGGTAAGCATGTCGTTGTTCAGGCCAATACCGTAGGTGAACAGACTGCTCTGTATGTTTTCCAGTCCGTAATCCATAGCCATTACGGTCGGTGCCTTCATAAAGCTGTCAATTTCAATGTGTACAGGATCTACCATCCACATGATTTTGCCACCCTTCATCAGGTACTGGTCTATCAGGTATAGCTCCGCAGGGGAGAAGTCTTTGATGGGTTTTACCACCATCAACAGGTCGGCAAGATTCAGTCGCTGCTGCAGACCTTTCATCAGCACAGTTTCAGCACTGTCGGGGTTTTTCTTCATTTCCTCCAGAAAAGGCCTGCCACTTTCAGGGTCTGCTACATTCATATTCAGTGCTTCAAGCGAATAGTATTTGCTCAGATCCTGGGCAAAGGAGTTGAGCCTTGCGTCCAGCATTTCGCCACTACCTTCTGACAGGGTAATCCGCTTGGGCTTATCCGACACACATTGCCGGAGTGCATTGGCAATTTCATATTCTATGTTGTCAATGGCCCGTTTGATGTTGGTTTCTATATCGCTAGCGGGGTCAAAGGTGAAGAAGGTAACCGGTATGGTCTTGCCGGCATACACAAAGTCTGCACCCGGAAGGAGATATTTTATCCTTGTCTCATCAGGATTCTCATTGTCTATATCTCTGCAGGGTTCTATGCCCCGCTGGGCAAAGGTTTCCATGATTTTGGAAAGTTCCTGTTTCTCTTTCCCGGCAAATGGATCCTGCACCTCTATTTCAAGTTTTTTGCCACTGGCTTCACGAAACTCATAGGCCATATCCCGGATTTCGTTGCGCAGTCTTTTGAAGCGACTGCTCATTTCACCGTCCAGATACAGTTTGAAATATGCCTTTTCCTTTAGCTTACCTGCCAGATTCCGGCTGGTTTTGCTCAGGGTATACCGTTTTTCGTCAGACAGGTCGAATCGCTTGTAATACACATTGCCCAGGCCATTGGCTACGACAATCACCACCAGCACCACCAGCAGTTCAGTAACGGATTGGGTTCTTGTTAAAATTCGCTTTGCCATTACCACTTCCTGCTTTCAAAAACCAACTTGGTAAACCAGATGAACAACGCACTGAAACTGGCGAAATAGAGCACATCACGGGTGTCCAGTACCCCCCGGCTCAGACTGTCGTAGTGGTAATCCAGGCCAAACCACTCCACGCTTTTGCCTATGCTGTCCAGGGCTTTGATATCTCCCACCATGCCAATGAGCATGTAGAAGAACAGGCACACAGCCATGCTCAGAATCAGGGCTACGATCTGATTGTCTGTTACTGCACTGGCGAATATGCCGATACTGGCATAGGCCGCGCCGAGCCAGAGCAGGCCAAAGTAACTGCCCCACATACTTCCTGTATCCACATTTCCCACAGGGTCTCCCAGTTGGTGTACGGAATAATAGTAGACCAGTGTGGGCAGCAGGGCAAACAGAACCAGCGTGACGCAGGCCAGATACTTACCCATGATGATTCCCATGTCTGAAACCGGCCGGGTGGTAAGGGTTTCTATGGTTCCCAGTCTTCTTTCCTCACTGAAACTGCGCATGGTGACAGCTGAAACCAGAAAGATGAAAATATACGGGGCAATGTCAAACATCACCTGCATACTTGCAACCCCCAGATCGAATACGGTGGTGCCTTTGATTATCCACATGAACAAACCGGTGGCCAGCAGAAAGACCACCATCACCACATAGGCAATCAGTGAACTGAGAAAACTCCGAATCTCCTTTTTATAAATGACCCACATGTCCGGTTAAGGTTCTGAATATTTCTTCCAGTGAATTTTTTTCGGTGACGAGTTCCAGCACTTCCAGATTTCTTCCCAGTGCAAACTGTGAAACCGCAGCCCGGAATCCATCGAAGTTCCCTTCCAGTTTCCAGGTGTTTTCGCCCGTTTCTTTCGCAGACATACATCCTTGTATGGTGAGCAGATCTTCTGGAGTGACGCGGGTTCCGAATTGCACCCGCACAATTACACTTCCCTGGCGGTTGTTGCGAAGGTTGGCCAGTTTGTCATCGGCAACGATATTGCCTTTGTCTATGATAATCACCCGGTCGCAGATGGCTTCCACCTCCTGCATGATGTGGGTGCTGAGCATAATGGTCTTTTCTTTGCCCAGTGTTTTTATCAGGTCGCGGATTTCCACCACCTGGTTTGGATCCAGTCCGCTGGTGGGTTCATCGAGAATGAGAACTTCCGGGTCGTGAATCATGGCCTGGGCAAGGCCCACACGCTGCCGGTACCCCTTGCTCAGTTGTTTCAGTTTTTTGTGTTGTTCGCGGCCAAGGTTGGTCAGGTCCACAATTTCAGCCACACGCTTTCTAACCTTGTTTACACCCCCCAATTCTGCCGCAAAAGCCAGATATTCCTTTACATACATGTCCAGGTACAGCGGGTTGTGTTCAGGCAGATAACCCACCTTTTGCCGCACCTGCAGGCTGTTGTCGCCGGTATCAAATCCGCATACACGGGCTGTTCCACTGCTGGGTGGTATAAAACAGGTAAGGATTTTCATCGTGGTACTTTTTCCGGCTCCGTTCGGACCCAGAAACCCCACAATCTCCCCTTTGCTGATGGTAAAAGAAATGTCGTTTACCGCCAGTTGCTCCCCGTACTTTTTGGTGATTTGTTGAACCTCTATACTCACAGAATCGGTGGCAAAAATAAGCCATCAGGACTGTTGTAGTAACGGGGAAAAAGCCAGAATCATGCACATAGCTGTGTATTGTCCTGTTTTTGACAATCCGGTGGGAATCCCACCGGGCTGTTTTCAGGGCAATACCTGTATCAGGGTGGCTGAGTTTCCGCTGCGCAGCAGGTAAATGCCCGGTTTATCAGGAGCTTTCAGCGTAGCCGGATTACTTCCTTCTCCACAAACCCGGCCATTGAAATCGAGCAGTAACCATGCACGGCCGCTTTCCAATCCATGCAGAAAGTCACCTGTATGGCATGGCTGGGGATAAAGGTGCAGTCTGGTTTGAGCCTTCGATGCAAGTGACGAGGTTTTGTCGCATACCTTAATTTGAACACCTTTGATTGTCTGGCTTTTAACCGGACAAGCCTGGTCTTCTGCCATAATTGTAAACGAGAACGTCTTTCCGGCAGCATCTTGTGGCACTTTCCAGCAGAAAACTGCTTCTTTTTCCCTTGCTGTGGTGTCTTTGATCCGGAATGTGGCACCGGGAACGCCTTGATTCCAGATTGCTGTCACGGTATCTGCTTTGGTTTGATTGGGCAGGGCCTGCGCGTCGGTGATGGTATAGGTCACGCATCCGCTGTCCCCGGGACAGACTGAAATCACAGAAGGTCCTGCTATTTCCGGCGGATTGTTTGGCCCGCAATCGTCGCGGATGACAATCTGTATATCTCTGCGGGATTTGCCTATCCATACCCAGTTGCCACCAGGGGTTTTCCTGTGTTCGGTTACTTCCACGGCAATGATGGCCACCTCGCTGCAATTGACCGGCGTAAATACAAGGTCTCCATTGCCTGTGTCGAGAAAAAAGCCGCGGGGAGGTTTGGCATTGGGATTGGGTGTGCAGTTTATCACCCCGGGGGTGGCGCAATAGGATGTAAGGGGGTATTTGTAGGAAAAGGGAGATGAGTAGTTCACGGAAACGCCGGAAGCCGTGCTGAGACCGGGTACCAGACGATAAGAGAGGGAATCCCTTTCAGCCAGGTCCTTACTGCCGTGGTTGTAGCGATAGGGCTGGTTGCAACAGGTAAAAATAATGGGGGAATTGCTGTATTCCGGACTGCTGTTGGTGGCCGAACCGGAAATGGCGCCCAGGTTGTTGAAGTTGATGGTACAGGTGGCAAAGAAGTCGTTACCGGCGGCGCCAGTGGTGATGGCTCCGTTGCGGCAGCACTGTCCGATATAAAAAGTCACTTCCCCACAGGAAGATTTTCCGGTAAAAAGGTTCAGTGGGGCCGTGTTGAAATCCACAATGGTGTCAAACACATGTTCTTCCACCCCGGTGCCTGTTGCCCCTGTATTTGGCGGACTGCAGGGTTTGGAAGCGGTTTTGCAGATGGGGGTGATATCGCGGATGGAACGCAGACCAATGCCCAGTGAATAGGAACCGCAGCCTGATCCACCTCCGGTGCCTGCAAAAGCACCGAAAGCAGGGTTGTTCAGCGCAATACCCCGGCAATCCCGGTAGAGTTTCGCTGTGATTTTATACTTGCCGTTTCCCAGTGAGGTGTATTGCATGTCGGCCCCCATGAGGTGAGAGGCTTTTGAATCATGCGTGCCTGCAAAAAGCAATACCGTAACTATGCAAAGAAATTTATTCATCATTATCAGTCAGACGAACAAAGTGCACAATTGTTGTCTGAGGGTTGGAAAAAAAATGAAACAAATTTTGTTGAAATGATGTGATTCAGGGCAATTCAATCCGGCCGGAATACCAGTTCTGCACACCTGGTTTGGCTGTAGCTTTTATGTTGTATAAATAAATACCTGCGGGCAAGCGGTCGATTGCGTTTTGACCCGGTCCCTGTTTTCCTTCCCAACTCAGGACCAATCTGCCTGCAGGGTCGTAAAGAAAACCGGAAAGTTGCTGAATGCCGGAATTCAATATGGCAAGTTGCCTGGTAAGAATCAACGGTTCACCGGAAATGGATTTCGTGTTATTCAGCCATGGATTTCCCAGTTGCAGGCGTTTTGCAAAACTGTCCTCACACCCATTGGAACTGTAAGTTTTTAGTCTTATGTTGCAGAATCGGTTCATTTCGGAGTAGGTAAACTCCGGATCCTTATCATTGGAGGTATCAGCCGGATTTCCTGTACCAAAATCCCAATGGTATCTCAGCAAAGGTGCTGTAGGATAACTGCTTTGGTTATAGAACTGGACTTTCGGATTGAACGGGTACACAATGGAATCCGGAACAGCTGTGAACCTGGCCACAGGGCCAGAGTCAACATACACATATAAACTATCTCTTGCAGGACAACCCTTGTTCACAATTTCATACCTCAGCTGCCAGGCTCCTGTTTTCTGCGCAGTGTTGAATGTATGGCCTTTCAGCAGAAGTGTGTCTTTGAGAAAAGGATGACTCCTGTTTCCGGCGTATGAAAGAATTTTGAATTTGCCTTCATTGTCTGCTATGGGTTGACCATCCAATTGCACAAAAGGGTTCAGCGAAATCCAACCTAAACCACGGCACAATTTTTCAGCATCATTCGCTTTCACAACGGATTCGCCGATAATCGATGATTTAACGGTATCGCATTGCATACATCCATTTCCTTTGTATTCGCTGCAAAATCTGAATTGATATTCTCCATCGTAATGGTTTTCATTGCTTTGGCCAAAATAAAAATAGTACGTCTTTTTTCCTGCACTGCTGTCAACACGGATGATGGAATCCTTTGGAATGCCTGCCGGTGCAGATATTACACTCCATTCATACCATACTTTTTGTGACTCATACAACGTATCAATTAAATTTTTCATAGGTATCTTTCCCACATCCTGACACATTGTTTTTTCAGAGAATCTAACTATGGGTATGTTTTTTATTTTCAGTGTATTGGAGTCTCTGTTTGTACATCCGTTTGAATCTGTATACCGAACATAAATGTTTTCGGTCAATTCGGGAAACATGCGTTGAATGGCGGATATTTTGGAATAATGCAGAATTCCGTTATCTACAATCCCATCGGGCTGAAATAATTTACCAGACCAGAATACGCAACCGGGCAGATTGCCTGAATTGATTTCGTTTTTAACATTCAATTGTGCTGTGGGAACAGGACAAAATGTATTTAATGGCTTGGTATACCATATCAGTTTTGGTCGGGAATGCCAGGTGGTTTTTACTGTATCCCGTGAAATACAGGTTACCCCCGATTCTATGATGCGTGTATAAAACTGGTATGCGTAGGTTTCATCCGGTGCCCCATCAGTTCCTTTAAATGGATTGATGACATCCAAACGTGTACCTGTATTCAGAAATGCCCCGGTTTTTACATCGTACCAAACCAGCAATGCAGAAGATGATTTTGGAGAATAATTGGCCGTGAGGTGCAATGTGTCTCCCGCACAGGCTGTTGCATCAGCTCCCGCCATGCTTTTTACTGTATCATTTACAAATAAATGTACCGTGTCGGATTTCCTGCATTGGAATTTCTTTTCAGTCAGCACTGCGATATAATCTCCGGCTATATGTTTTGTGATTTGGCGAGTGGTGTCTCCTGTATTCCATTTTATGCCGGCTGTGGTGTCTTTTACTGTAGCAGTAAATGTTGCCTGCTGGTAAGTGCAGATTCTCTGGTCCTTACCCACAGACAGATACGGCAGGGGTTTCATGCTCACACGCAGGGTATCCCGGTCTGTGCAGCCCAGAGTGTCCGTAACTTTTACCACCACTACTGTATCACGGTCAATGGTTATATTTATTTTGTCGAAGGTATCTGCAACAGATTCTGTTTTCGGATAACTCCATTTGTATTTCACATTACCGGCTGAGTTGAATACGCTGGTGGTATATTTGTGGGCAGTTTTGTAGCATGCAAATGTGTCCTTGGCAGGCAGCTTTACATCCAGCAGGGCAGGGATTGCCAGGCTGTCTTTCAGTATAGCCGGGCAGCCATAAGGGTATGCAATTTCGCAGAAGATGTAAATTTTACCTGATTGATTGCAGAATAAAGTATCTGATTTTTTATTGCTCGTCCCAATGGTTTTACCAGCTGTATTTTTTATTTCCCATTTGTACTTTATACTGCCATTCATTCCACTGTCTGGTGCGGCATATAGCCCATAACCGCCGCATTTCAGATATTTGGCACTGAACTTTCCCTTTGCCTTTTTGTACACTTTAATTCTGAAGGCACGTGAACTTTGGATGGGTTTGCTACAGTGTTGGTCAGTTGCAATTGCACTGAAAGTATAGGCCACATCAGAAATGTCTTTTTCACTGGTTTGCCAGCAGAATTCCGCAGTTTTTTCCCTGGCCGTGCTGTCTTTTATTTTAAAGGTGGCACCCGGAATCAGTCCGTTCCATGTCAGTTTTACCGTATCCGGTATGGTTTGGTTGGGGGTAAAAGTTTCATCTTTTGCGTTTATGGAAAAACAGATTTTATCACCGGCACATACTTTGTTTTCATACGGACCGGAAATAACCGGGGCTTTGTTATATCCGCAGGAGGAGGATATTATATTCATAAAAGAATAATAGGTCCTGCCCACGTTCAGCCATTTTCCGCTGCTGTCCTTGCGGTATTCCAGGCTTTCAAAGGCTATATAGCCAACCTCAGAACAATTTGTGGGTGTATAAATGGTGCTGCCATTCACGGTATCAAAAAAGAATCCACGGGGTGGATTGGTATTGGGGTTGGGTGTACAGGTCACTGTTCCACCTCCTACGCAGTAGGGTGTTATGGGCACTTTATAGGAAAAAGGACTTAGATAACTTCTGCAACCGGAATTTAAATAACACAGCTGGCAGCTTTGTCTGAAACTCAGACTGTCTCTGTCCAGAGTATCCAGAATGCCGGGATCATAAAAATACGCAGCATTGCAGCACGGAAAAATCTGTGGCCGAATGGTGAGCCGTGTGCTGTTGTTTATTCCCTTTTTATTAACGGTTTTTTGAATGTTTATTATTTGTATAGTGGTAGTTAACACATAATCACCACAGCATGGGGATTGTGGCCAAGGGAGGGTGCAATTGGTTGTAATTCCGGCATAAAATGTCACCTCGGCACAACTGGATTTTCCGGTAAAATTACTCAGGGGAGTGGTGGAAAAATCCACCGTTTTTTCATACACATGTTCTTCTATACCTTCACCGGTTCCCCCGGTATTGGTTGGGTTACAGGGCTTGGCACCCGCAGAACAGATGTACGTCACATCCCGGATGGATGTGCGGGTAAAACCGCTGAGAGTATAAGATCCGCAACCGCTGCCCCCGTTAGTGCCTGCATACACCCCGAAATACGGATTGTTGAAAGCAATACCCCGGCAATCCCTCCAGAACACGGCGGTGATTTTGTATTGGGTGCCACCCTGGTGGGTGTAATACATATACCCGCCCGTCATGTGGTAGGCTCTGGATTGAAGGCAGAAACCCGCCAGGAGCATTAAAACCAGGTATTTGATGTTTCTCGCCAATGGGTTGCGTTTATCTCAACAACACAAATCTGCCGTTTTCCTGTTGCGTCTGTTTTCCTTCTGACCGTCCGCACCTGTAAAGATAGGTCCCATTGGGAATAAAATCCGGAATGTGGGCGCCATTTTCAAGCTGTCCGCGGTAAGACCAGACCATTCTTCCATCCGTTCTGAAAATTTCAATGTTCTGCAATTTACCCTTAAATTCCATGGTGCCGTTTGTATGGATAATCAGTCCGGAATTGTGCAGGGAATAAACACCATTTGTACCTGTAACCCGCAATATTCTGGAGAAAGTATCTGCACAATTTTTCAGGGTTGTGGAAATCAGCTGTACCTTGTAAGAAGCGGGAACATCAGGGTAGGTAAAACGCGGTTCAAAAGCTGTGCTCAGGGTCTGTCCAGTGCCTCCGTTCCATTGGTGGTTCAGGGGTTCGTTTCCTTTCACCCTGCTCGCATTGTGCATGTCAAAATACGGCATACCGGAAGGCGCAATGGAATCCGGTGTGCAGGTGAATGCAGCCACGGGCAATGCGGCAAATGCAAATGAGAAAGTCATTTTTGCCTGGCAACCGTTTTTACTGGCAGTATACATGGCAGTCCATGTACCGCCGGCAGCGCTGTCTTTGGGCATCAGGTAGCCGTCTTTCAGTTTCGTGGAAGAAATCCGGTTCTGGTTCTTGCTATAACCGGTGAGGGTAAAGCTGCCATCTCCGGCTTCGGGTGTTTGCCCATCTTTCAACACAGCCGGTAGCAGTGAAAGATATCCTTTGCCTTCACACACTTCGTTCATGGTAACCACACTTAGCACTGGCTGTGGTTTCAGTGTTACCGAAGCCGTATCCTGGTTTTTGCAACCTGTGGAGGTATGCTCTGCAACAAACCGCAGCAGGTAAGTGCCTGAGTATGCATTGTCGCCCTTGGTTCCGGGGTACAGCCAGTACTCATCGTTCTTATAGTCGATACAATTGTATTTGTCCACACCGGCCGGTGCCTGAATGCAATTCCAGTTGTAATACAATGCATTCAGATTTTTGGGTGCGGACAAAATGGATTGAATGCGGAAATCTCCGGTATTCTGGCACACAGAAGTGTCGCGCAGTTGAATTTCCGGAAAGGCATGAATCCTCAGGTATCCGGTGTCTGTGGCGATGCATCCAAAACTGTCAGCATATTGCAGATACACTGCAGGTGTATAGGCCGAATCCGGATGGATTGACTGATTGTTTATTTTTTTGGGAATATACTGATGATCGGCAGGCGCAAGGCTGTCAATATTTCCGTCTGACGACCAGATGCGGTACGCCTTTTTATTTGCCGGCGTGGCAAAAGGTTCCAGTGTTACGGGGTCTGAGTTGGCACAGAATGTTGCCGGTGTTTTATTGGTCCAGGCAACTACCGGTAGTTGTCTGGGTGTAACGGTAGTATACCCTGAAAAAATACAGCCTTTTGAATCCGTTACGGACAATGTATAATTCTGCTTTTTGGTAACCGGCAATGTCTGGAAATCAGCCAGAGTATCGCCGGGGGCGTGCGTATTTCCTGTGTACCAATTATATACATATGGCGCTGTGGCATACTTCACGCTGGAAGAAATCAGGCATTTCTGAAGCAGACAGACATGAGTGTCTTTTGTGATTTCAACCAGAGGTTCCGGATTGGCAATACGAATAAATTTTGTAACCGGTGCATAGTAATAATCAGAGGAACTTAAGCTGAGAACAATTTTCAATGTTCCTTTTTTGGCAGGCAGTGTGGTGTCTGAAATACGGTAATACTCACCGGTGAGAGCCCCGGTTGCGCTGTCTGTAACCTTCCAGTAAGCCAATGGTGAATACTTGTTTTTGCTTTTTGTGAATGCACTGAAAGAAATGCGGTTGCAATTCAGTTTCGATACCGTAAACCATGCACTGTCTTTGGGTGATACCTGAACGACAATGCCTTTTGAAGCTATTTGTGATTTTGAGCAATTGTCATCACGGGCGCCTATAGAATAGACATAGGGATATGGACTGGCATCGGAACTGGAAGTTTGCCAGCACATTTCTATGCTGAATTTGTTTCTGGATGTATCCCGGGTTACAGTAACCGATGCATTTTTCAAAGGCACAGACCATTCGGCTATTGCGGTATCTTTTGTTTTTTGATTGGGAGAAAACAACTCGTCCACGATATTGTGTTGAATACATATTTTATCTCCAGCGGCCACTACATATTTATAATTTCCGGAGATGGCCGGAGGTTTATTGTAGCCACAGTTGTCTATTACAATAAACTGATTTTCACGCCTGGTTTGTCCAATGACAAGCCAGTTGCCGGCGCTGTCTTTCCGGTATTCGATGGCTTCCTGCACCAGCACGGAAAATTCATCACATTTGGTGGGTGTAAAAATGATGTCACCGGTAATGCTGTCCGCAAAAAATCCTTTGGGTGTTTTGCCAAAGGGCACCGGCGTGCAGTTCACTACCGTATTCGGAGTGCAATACGGAGTAAACGGAATCAGATATGAAAAGGGGGTAGAATAAGTGCAGGCTTTGTTGGGAGGATCAGACAATGCCGGCACAAGCCTGAATTTCACCATGTCATTTTCGGCTGAATCTGTAACCCCGGGATTATAATAAAACGGACTGTTGCAGCATATAAAAAGAACGGGGTTTCTTGTCCAGATAGGGCTTGTATTTATTTTGGATACACATTTTTCCAGGTTGGCAATATTCATGATGGCAATGGTGGTAAAATTCGAACCTCCTATGCCTGTATTAATCGAACCGGGTCTGCAACACATGGACATATAAAAACCCATTTCGGGGCAACCTGATTTTTTGTAGTATTTAGAGAAAGGAGTATCTGTAAGGTCAATGGATTTTTCCCAGGTATGAAGTTCCATTCCTTCTCCAGTGCCTCCGGTGTTCTGCGGGTAGCAGGGGTCTTTGCCGGTTTTGCACCACGTGGATATTGTTTTTATAGAAGTGCGGGTAAATCCTCCCAATGTCTGCAACCCACAGCTTTTGTCGCCGTTTTTCCCAGCAAAAAATCCGAATTCCGGCGAGCTCATGGATATGCCCCGGCAATCCCTGTAGATTTTGGCGATGATGGTGTATTTGGTTCCGCCCAGGCTTTTCCAGGTAATTTCACCCCCTGCAGAGTGCCCGGCCCTGATCTGAATCCAGCAGAACAGCAATACAAATATAAACTGTAGTTTCTTCATCTTTCATTACCCACTCCCTGAAAGACTGACACTGTATACAGAGAAAACGTTGCCTTTACCCGGCAAAAAGCGATAATTCGCCGCTTAATGGTTCATCAGGCTTCCCCTTCCGGGTCTGCCATGGCAGCGCGTTCACCCAGTTCGCGGTCAAGCAGGTACAAACCACTGCCGTCGTTGCCCAGGATCTTCAGTTTGTTCAGAATGGTTTTGATCTGTTTTTCCTCTTCCATCTGCTCATTCACATACCACTGCAGAAAGTTGTGGCTGGCATGGTCCTTTTCCTTCAGTGAAAGGTTGACCAATTCATGGATGCTCTGGGTCACCTTTTGTTCCTGTTCCAGCACTTCCCTGAACAGGGAATGAATGTCTTTCCAGTTTCTGGGCGGTGCGTCCTGTTTTGCAATCTGGGCATGCCCGTCGTTGTCATTGATGAAATGCACAAGTTTGAGCATGTGCATGCGTTCTTCATCGCTTTGCTTGTAAAAGAAAGCGGCGGTGCCTTCAAATCCTTCCACATCAGCCCAGCAGGCCATGCTCAGATATACAGAACTTGAGTAGGCCTCAAGCGCAATTTGCTGTTGCAGTGCTTTTTCAATCGGTTTGGAAATCATCTGACTGCAAAATAAGGGATTTTTTCCCATCCGGGATTCAGATTGTGCGGAGTTTCAGGCATAAAAAAAGGCAGCCAAAGCTGCCTTTCAGGTTATGATTCAATGTGGATGTTACTTTCTTAACTCAATGAGTTTCTTCTCCAGTTCGTCTTCGGCACCTGGTGTGTAACCCTGATGGGAATAAACCACTTCACCTTTGCCATTCAATACATAGGTCATGGGAGGGTTGTTGGTGTTCATGGCCCGGGCGGCATCGCCGTTCTCGTCCAGATATACCTCATAGGTCCAGCCATAACCCAGTACTTTGGGTTTTACCTTTTTACTGTTGCGGGCATCGTCCATGCTCACAGCCACCAGTTTCATGTTGTATTTGGTTTTCCATTCATCGTATTTTTCGTTGATGGCTTCCAGTTCTTTAATGCAGGGCGCACACGAGGTGGCCCAGAAGCTGAGCACAATGATTTTACCACTGTCGGCTACGGTTTTTAAGTCTACGGTGTTGCCTTCCAGGTCTTTCACATTTACAGACGGAATGGTTTGGCTTTGTGCAGAAGCAGTGCCCAGTGCAGCAACGGCAATCAATCCCAGGAGCAGGTTTTTCATTTTCATAGATATGCAAATGTAATTTCAAAAGCTATGCCAAAACATGTTTTTATCGGAAATCACCTCGTAATTTGCGGCCATGAGATTATACGGGGTCGCATTCCTGCTCATCTGTCTTTCAATGGGTTCCTGCAGGTTGTTCAGGCTGCAGTTTAAAGAAGAAATTCCGGTTACCCCGGATAATTTGTTTCCGAATCAACCCGTCCCGGGCCTCCACAATGCAATGCGCATGCATTTTGGCACCAATGCTGAAACATATAGTGATGTTTTTATTTATCCCAAAGGCGGTGGTCACACCTTTTTCGATTTTGAAGGGGGGGAGACCAAAGGTACTTTGATATTTGCAGATACCGCATGGAAAGCTGCTGCCTGGGTATATCCGGTGCTGCCTGTGGAAGACACCCGCAGCGTGCAGCATATGAACACCCAATCTGCCCACTGGTTGCCATTGAAAAATTATCTGGAATTGCAAAACAGTGGTCGCAGTGTGATCAATTTTGTGGAGCAGGGTGATGAAGGTCCGGATTCCTGGTTTTTCGCCGGCATGGATACCTTTCATGTCACAAGGAACCTGGAAATACAAACATGGCCTTGTGTGAAGCTGCAATCCAGGTACAACGGAAAAACGCTGAAATTGTTGAACGATGCATCGTACCCCCTGATTCTCAGTTACAACGGAGTGGAAAAAACCAGACTGGCTGAAGTACTGGATTCCATTGCCCACCCTGCTTTTGACTTCAAACCTGGGGCAGAACTGGAGTATATGATAACGGAAGGGGGCGTAACCCATACGCAGGTAACCCTTAAAACCCTCCTGGTTACCGATACTGCCATCCGTTTCGATCTTTCGGGAAATTATGCCGGGAGTTATACCTATAGTTTTCATTACCAGTATACCGTGGCACTGAATGCGTTGCAAAGACCGGTCTATCAGGACCCCGTTTTCTTTGCTTCTGCCGGAGATCAGCGCACCGTGCGCAACAATTGGTTTTTGTTGGGTCCGGAGGATTTGAATGCTATTGCCACAGCAGATACAGTAGATCTTCGTATCCCGCATTTTGCCTTAGACCCGGCGGAAGCCGATACCAGTGGAATGGGCATCAGTGAAGCGGAATATCTCAACTGGAAAAAGGAGTACAATGAGAGTCACCACACGGTGTTTCAATGCCGCAAAGGGGGTAGAATGTGGGAATTTCCCTGGCTGGTTGATGGTGAGGTAGCCCCGGATTATCAGGTGTTGCCGGCTACGGAGCTAAGTGGAGAAGATGTTACCATGAAGGTCTGGAAAGCCGGACGTTACCCAATCCTGCTGGAATACGACGACAACCGCATGATGCGCATACAGTTGAAGGCGGTGCGTAGAGCTCCCTGAAAGAAAGGGACTCAGAATTACTGGCTTCACAACACTCACCCCTGGGCAACCTTCCGTTATCTTTGCCCCATGGAAAAACCCTCCCTGCCTTCGGGTACGAGAGACTTTGGCCCGGATACCATGCTGCGCCGCAAATACCTGATGGGCACCATTGAAGAAGTATTCCGGCTCTTTGGATTCCGCCCGCTGGAAACACCTGCCCTTGAAAACCTGCGCACCCTGCAGGGCAAATACGGGGACGAAGGGGACCAGCTCCTTTTTAAAGTGCTGAACAACGGTGATTTTCTGGCCAAAGCACCGGAGAATCTGTTGCAACAAAAAGATAGCAAAAGCCTGACTTCACACATTACAGACCGCGGACTCCGTTACGACCTCACTGTTCCGCTGGCCCGCTTTGTGGTAATGAACAGCAACCAGATTCAATTTCCCTTCCGCCGTTACCAAATGCAACCCGTATGGCGGGCAGATCGTCCGCAAAGAGGCCGGTACCGCGAATTCTGGCAATGCGATGCCGATGTCGTAGGCAGCAAATCTGTGCTGAACGAGGCAGACCTTACCGGGATTTATGATGAGGTATTTTGCCGGCTTGGCCTGGGTGTGCGTATACGCCTCAATCACCGCGGCATTTTTGATTCCATGGCTGAGTATCTGGGTGGAACGGAGCAGTTGCTTTCTTTCATGCAACTCATCGATAAGGCAGACAAAATCGGATTTGAAGGGGTGCTTAAAGAACTGGAAACCAAAGCCATTCCCAATGCAACAGAAACCTGGACTTTTCTGCACACCACCAATGCCCTGCGCACAGCAACAGAAAAGCTGCAGGCCCTGAAAAACTGGCCGGGAGCCAATCCGGGTGCACTTGCGCCGGCTATCGCCGAAATGGAAACGCTGTTTTCTCTGTGCAAAGATTGCCGCAATCCCCTGGATTTAGACCTTACCCTTGCCCGCGGTCTCAGTTACTATACCGGAACCGTGTTCGAAGTAGTGCCTGCTGACGATGCCATTCCGGAATCGTTCAGCATTGGCAGCATAGGGGGCGGTGGTCGCTACGACAATCTCACCGGTGTATTTGGTTTGAAGGATGTGCCCGGGGTTGGAATTTCATTCGGACTGGACCGGATATACGATATTATCGAAGCGGCGGGCAAATTCCCTGATCTGAAAGGCAGTTCCACACGGGTTCTGATTTGTCCCATGCTGGAAGCGGCTTATGGCATGGCGTACCAACTGGCAGGTATGTTGCGGAACGAGGGTATTTCATGTGAAGTTTACCCCGGTGCTGCCAAACTGAAAAAGCAACTGGACTATGCCAACCACCGCCAGGCTGGTTGGGCTGTTATTTTGGGTGAAACTGAAATAGAGAATCAAACCATCGCCCTGAAAAACCTGGAAACAGGAAATCAGGAAAACATAAACATCAGCGAAATCAAAAACCACCTCCATTTATGGCAATCCTGAAAGAGCATTACAACCTGGCGGAATTTGCCAGTCTGTTTCACAGCGGAGAAGCACTGGAAATTGATCAGGCTATGCGTGCAAAAGTGCAGGCCAACGCTGAATTCCTCACACACTATCTGGAACAGAGCAGTTCGCCCGTTTATGGGGTGAATACCGGATTTGGAAGCCTCCAGAATGTAGGAATACCCGAACATGAGTTGCACGAATTGCAGCGCAACCTGCTCATAACCCATGCTGCCGGTGTGGGACAATTATTGCCACGCCATCTGGTTCGCTGCATGTGGCTGCTGAAAATTCTGAATATTTCCAAAGCGCACTCCGCTGTTCGCACAGAAGTACTGGATCGCATGCTGCTCCTGTACAACTTGGGATATGCCCCGCAGGTGCACGAGCAGGGCAGTCTGGGAGCCAGCGGAGACCTTGCCCCGTTGGCAGAAATGGTGCTTCCGCTAATAGGTATGGGAAACCTGGAACACCCCGAACACGGCACCGAAAGCAGCGAAAGTGTACTATCAGGATTGGGATTACAGCCATTGGTGTTGTTTCCGAAGGAAGCCCTGGCCCTCATCAACGGAACCCAGTTTATGCTGGCGCATGCCCTGTTGCTGGCAGATTCCATCGTGACTTTGCGCAATGCGTTGCCGGAAGTAGCTGCCCTGAGTGCAGAAGTTTACCTCTGTCGTCAGGACCCATTCCTGCCACCACTGCACCATGTGAGACCCCATGCGGGACAAATACAGGCGGCGGCAGAAATGCTGGATCGCTTGGGCAGGGGGTCACTTCAGGTTCATCCACGGGCTGCGGTACAAGATCCTTACAGTTTCCGTTGCATACCCCAGGTTCACGGTGCATCCTATACAGCGCTTGAGCATTGCCTGAACGTATGGGAAACCGAATTGAACAGTGTAACCGATAACCCCACCGTTTTCCCCGAAGAGAATGCTGTGCTCAGTGGTGGCAATTTTCATGGGCAGCCACTGGCACTTACCCTCGACTATGCGGCGATGGCACTGGCAGAACTGGGCAGCATCAGCGAAAGGCGAACCTATCTGCTGGTAAGCGGTCAGCGGGATTTACCCGCCTTTCTTGCTCCCAATCCCGGTACCGACAGTGGGTATATGATTGCCCAATATACTGCCGCAAGCCTGGCCAGTCAGAACAAGCAGCTATGCACCCCCGCCAGTGTGGACAGTATCATGAGCAGCAACGGTCAGGAAGACCATGTGAGCATGGGCGCCAATGCAGCCATTAAAGCGCTGAAAGTGATGGAAAATGTACAGCAAATTCAGGCCATTGAGTTTCTATGTGCAGCACAAGCCTGGAATTTTCGCAAAGCCGCCTACCGTGTATCAGGTGAACAGGGGGGCATTGCAGACAAATATCTGCAGAAGCTGAACTTAAGTATAGATGAGCATACCCATACACCGATGCATGCTTTGATTGCACGCGCTGCGGCTGCATTGGGTTAATTTTATTTCTTCTGCAATTCCTTCCACTCTTCCTGCAACTGGGCATACAGGATAGAGCTGTAGTACACTCCGTTGCGCAGGTAATGCTCTTTCACAAAGCCTTCTTCTTTAAATCCAGCCTTTTCTACCAGGCGCCGGCTTGGCAGGTTGTCCGGACTGATCAGGGCCTCAATCCGGTGCAGATTTAAATCCTGGAAGCCAAAAGCGAGCACCGGGGTCAGTGCTTCGGACATATACCCTTTGTTCTTGTCTTCTTCACGGTTCATGCCATACCCCAGTTCTGCCCGGTTATGCTCGGTTTGCCAGTTGTGAAAGCCAATGGCCCCTATGGTTCTTTTTTCAGTCGGGCTGTAAATGGCAAATAGCAATGCCGAATAATTAAATGCAGTATATCCCTCTGTGTATCTTCTTTTTTGTCTTTCCCACAGGGCTTCATCTTCCATTCCCAAAAAACCGCGTGCTTCTGTTTCCGTCATGTTTTCATGCACCCATTTCAGGTCTTCCGGCATGAGCAGTATCAGTTCCGTTCTGGGGGTGATTATACGCCGGAACTCACGCATGACTAAGGGTTTCCAGTATTTGCTGTATATACAACAATATGTCTTCCTTGCCATCTTTTGTCTCGCTGCTGCTCAGGAAAAATGGTGGCAACTCTTCCCATGATTCCAGCAATTTGTCCACGATGGCCTGAGCATGGTTTAGTACGGCGGTTTTGCCAATTTTGTCTGCTTTGGTGCCTATCAGTGCAATGGGAATCTGGTTCAGGCCGCAGTCGTTGATAAAGTCCATATCAATTTCCTGCGGTGGCAGACGCAAATCGACCAGTACAAAAAGGCAAACCAGATTGGGCCGTTTCTGCAGATAGTAGGCAATCATGCGCTGAAATTTGGCCTTTTGGGTTTTGCTTGTTTTGGCATATCCGTAACCGGGCAGGTCACAGAACTGAAATTGCCCGTTGAGTTTGAACAGATTCAGCATCTGGGTTTTACCCGGCATCTGGCTGGTTTTGGCCAGCCCTTTTTTTCCTGTAAGCATGTTTATCAGGCTGCTCTTGCCCACATTGCTCCTGCCGATAAAGGCAAACTCAGGCATATCTGTATGAGGCATGCCTTCGGTCTTTTCCCAACTGCCCAAAAAGTCGGCTTTGCGTATTTCCATGGTTGTTTCCCGGAAGAGTGGCAGGGGCTGTCGTATATTTGCCAACCTTTTTTAAGTTGAGCACTGCAGTAAAACCCAATCCGGCTTCCGAAGCTTCAAAAAAACAACAAGTTGAGGAAATGTTTGACAGCATTTCTCACCGGTATGATTTTTTGAACCATTTTCTGTCTCTTGGCATCGATCGCGGATGGCGGAAAAAAGTACGCAAACTCATGGCAGGCTTCGGACACACCCGGTTGTTGGATGTAGCCACCGGCACAGCTGACCTGGCCATTGAACTGGCAAAAATTCCCGGGGTGAACATCACAGGTGTGGATATCAGCCGAGGAATGCTGGCCAAAGGGGATGAGAAGCTGAAGACATTGGGCCTCAACTCCAGGATTGTTTTACAGGTGGCCGATTCTGAAAAATTACCCTACGATGACGAGTCCTTCGATGGCATTACCGTGGCCTTTGGCGTGCGCAATTTCGAAAATCTGGAAAAAGGTCTCTCTGAAATGCAGCGGGTACTCACCGTTGGCGGGCACCTGATGATTCTGGAATTCAGCAAACCCCGCAATCCGGTCTTTTCCGCCCTTTACTGGTTCTATTTTAAAACCATATTGCCTGTTGCAGGCCGGTTGTTCAGTAAAAGCAGCAATGCTTATACCTATTTGCCCCAGAGTGTGGCAGCCTTTCCTGAAGGTGAAAAAATGGTTGAAATTTTAAATAATTGCGGGTACAGAAACGTTTCTTTTAAGCCACTCACCATGGGTGTGTGCACCTTGTATATATGCGAAAAATAATTGCGGCGATATTGTTGTTTGGTACTGCATCTGTCTGCATGGCGCAGCCCGACAAGAATATTGATTTTCGCAAGCATTTTTTCTGGGGAATTGCGTTTTGTGGCACACAGGCAAAAATGAAAATGAAATTGTCTCCAGAATTTTACAAACGCACAGATTCCCTTTCATCTATTAAGCCCCTGGGGCAGGCCGGAGGCGGATTTGGTGGTACCGTAGCCTATAAATTCGGCCGTGACCGCAAAATGGAGGTTAAGGCCCAGACCATGCTGCAACTGCATCAGCGCAATTTGCAGTACAATTGGGCACACACTGCCGGACCCAATCTGAAAATAGAATCCATTTCATTCGATTTGCCGGTGGATTTGAAGTACTACAGCGATATGCCCAAAAAGACCCGCTTTTATGTGCTGGGAGGCTTGCGGTATTCTTACGATTTTCAAAGCAATCAGGGTGTGGTGATAGGCAATTCCAAACCCCTGGTGGCGGTTAAAAAGAATACATGGTACTATGAGTACGGCGCGGGGTTTGAGTTCCGTCTCGATTTTGTGGACATGTCTCTGGAACTGCGCATGAGCAATGGCCTGTCCAATGCTCTTGTTCGTGTACCTGACAGTTATTATTCGGGTTCTCTGCAGTCCATTTTTCCGCGATTGTTCAGTATCAGCCTCATGGCTCAGAATTGAAGTTCAGTCTGCAACATACCGATGCTGCTTCCGGCGCCCGTGCGGGATTGCTGGAGACTGCCCATGGTACTATCCATACTCCCATTTTCATGCCGGTGGGCACTGCCGCAACGGTAAAAGCCATTCACCGCGATTTTCTGCTGAACGACATTAAAGCTGAAATCATCCTCGGAAATACCTACCACCTGTATCTGAGGCCGGGAACCGATATTCTGCAACAGGCAGGTGGCATACACACATTCAGCAACTGGGACCGGCCGGTACTTACCGACAGTGGAGGATATCAGGTATATTCCCTCAGCGGCAGCCGGAAAATGAAAGAGGAGGGAGTTACTTTTCAAAGCCATATCGATGGGTCACGGCACTTGTTTACCCCCGAAAATGTGATGGATATTCAGCGGAAGATCGGGGCAGATATCATCATGGCTTTTGATGAATGCACACCCTATCCCTGCGATTACGAATATGCCAGAAAGAGCATGCACATGACCCACCGCTGGCTGGACCGCTGCATGACCCGTTTCAGGGAAACCGAACCCCTGTATGGCTATGAACAATCTCTCATGCCCATCATTCAGGGCAGTGTGTACAGCGATTTGCGCAAACAAAGTGCTGAATACGTGCAGAAACACAATGCAGACGGGTATGCCATAGGTGGTCTCAGCGTAGGTGAGCCTACCGAAGATATGTACCGGATGACGGAGGAAGTAACGGCCCTGTTACCTGCAGACAAACCCCGCTATCTTATGGGAGTGGGCACCCCGGCAAACCTGCTGGAGTGCATAGAACGTGGCATTGACATGTTTGACTGTGTAATGCCCACACGCAACGGAAGAAACGGAACCATTTTTACGGAAGAGGGCATTATTAATATGCGCAACAAAAAGTGGGAAGCTGACTTCAGCCCTTTGTCGCCATTAACCCCGGAATACAGCAAGGCGTATATGCGGCACCTGTTTGTGGCCGGAGAAATGCTGGGCCCCATTGTCGCTTCTCTGCAAAATCTGCGGTTTTATCTCTGGCTGGTAAGGCAGGCCCGTATACACATTCTGGATGGTACCTTTGCTACCTGGAAAACAGATATGGTAAAAACCATAAGCAAACGCATCTGATTTGAAATTGCTGGACTGGTATATCGCCAAAAAATTTCTTACCACGTTTCTGGTGACCATTTTGCTGTTTGTTATTATCATCATCGTTTTTGACATTGCAGAAAAACTGGATGATTTTCTGGAACACAGCGCACCGGTGAAGGGAATTATATTTACGTATTATGCCAATTTTATTCCCAACCTGATCAATACATTCAGTCCGATTTTTATTTTTATTACGGTACTGTATTTCACCAGCCGACTTGCCAGCCGCACAGAGTTTATCAGTATGCTGGCCGGGGGGATGAGTCTGCGGAGAATTATGATGCCTTATCTGGGAACTGCAGCGGTGCTGGCCTATGGCAGTTATTTGCTCAATGCCTGGGTGATTCCGAGAACAGATAAAGCCCGTGTAAAATTTGAAAATACCTACCTGCGCGATTACTGGAGTATGGCCCGCGGTACCATTTACAGGCAAATAAAACCCGGTGTGATTTTGTATATGGAATATTTTAACAACAACGACAGTACCGGGGTGGGAGTGAATATAGAAAGTTACAAGGGTAAAGACCTGCAAAGCAATTTATTTGGACGCTTTTTACGCTGGAATAAAGAGAAAAAAACCTGGCGTATGGAAATGGTCTGGAGCCGCGAATATCTGGCCGACGGCAACCAGAAAGTACGGTATTACAAAACCCTGGATACTTTTTTGCAGTTTGATCCGCGCGATTTCTTTTTTCGCATTGAAGATGTTCAAAGTCTGAATCAGAACGAACTCAGAAATTTTATTGCACGTGAAAGACTTCGTGGCTCTGAAAATATCCGGCATCTGGAAACGGAATTGCACCGAAGGTATGCTTCTCCCTTCAGTACCTTTATATTGGTGGCCATAGGTGTGTGTGTTGCAGGTCGCAAGACCCGCGGCGGTCTTGGATTTTCTCTGGGGGTTGGAATTTTTGTAATTATTTTCTTTTTATTCTTTAGTAAATATTTCATTTCCATGGGACAAAGTGGCGTGATTGAGCCCTGGATTTCTGTATGGATGCTGAATGTGTTGTTTGTTCCGGTGGCCTGGGTTTTTTACCGGTTTGCTCAAAAATAGAATCAGAAAAAACAGTGAGAATACGCATATTCATATTGTTTGCAATTGCAGGGGTTGCGTTGCCGGTTTTCCAGTCCTGCACACGCACCATCAAAGACAATTATACCGCTGTAGGGTTAGAGTATTTCCCATATGAAAAAGGAAATGTACGCACCTATATTTATGATTCAACCCATTACAATGCTCTGCTGAAAAAAACAGAAACATTCCGTTTTACAGTAAAAGAAACGGTAACGGATACCTTTACCGATCAGCAAAATCAATTGAATTACCGCATAGAAAGATATTATACCCCCGACACCGGAAAGAATTATTATTTCATGGATTTGCGGGCTGTAACATGGAATTCGTATGGCGTGCAAACCTGGAATCAGAACAAAAGGATAGTAAACCTGTCATTTCCCATCAAAGAAAAGCGCTGGTGGAACGCCAATATTTACAATACGGACGATGAGCAGCGTTACACTTACGGTCCGGTCGGGCGGGCATATGCCAACAACTGGCAAAGCTGGGATCAAACGGTAATGGTAGAAAAGAAATATGACAGCACATTTATTGCCATTGCACAGGAACGGGAAATTTATGCCAAAGATGTAGGCATGGTATATCAGTTGAACCGCAACCTGGACCTGACCGATCCGAACAATTATCCGGATGGCTTTGTGGTTGTCTGGTCTCTGTACAGTTACAAGAAATAGTTACCAGGCTTGTCCCGCAGGGTGATGAGGGACTGCTCCCGGATGCTTTACCGGCATGGGTTTTACGAAAAGACTGAAAGGGAATTTTACATCGGAGGCAACAAAATCTGCAAACTTGCGTCTAACCTTTAGAAAGCAAAATATAATTCAAAGCAATGAAGAAATCACTGGTCCTTTTCACCGCATATGCCCTCTTGTTTTTGATCGCATGCAAAAAAGACACAACTGTCAGGCAAGGGCAATTTAACACTTCTGATAGCAAATTGCTCTGCTCAGATCTGCAGGAAAAGGAAATTACCTCTTCGCTTTTCGTGCGGACTTCGGGAATGATAAAGGATCAACTGACCGATCCGCAACCGGTGGAACATGGTTGTTCTTTTGAGTCCCATCTGAAAAAATTGTTTCCATCGGCCAGTCCTTCCTACTTTATCGCAGATGTGGAAAGTTCAAAGGGTACTTACAATATATTTATTCAATTGGGTGTGACCACCGATATCGGTGGGCAGTATGGCCGGGAAGGTTGCAATACAATAAGGGAGAAATGGACCTATGAAAATGAAACAAAGGATAAAAAGTGCAAAGTGAAAGTGTCTTTTTGTAATAAGTATTTGAAACCCAATCTCGAATTTATGCGGGTAGGTAAATATAAATTCGACAATCAGGATTCCGGCACGGTAAAGGTAGAAGTGTGGTATGAAGGCAAAACCTACGTGTCCGGCTTAGCAGCGAATGATTTCTCCAAAGGGGAATTTCTTGAAGTGACCGAATACAATTCCACAAGTACCGCCTGGCAAAACCGGGTCATAGCGTACCGTTTTAATGCCAGATTGAAAGCATATGATGGCACTGAACTGGCACTTCACAATGTTGTACACCGGTCCGGAACCATTGGCGAATAATGGCCGGGCAACATGATGGGATGAGAATCTGTTATGCAACTTTACAATTTGCTGTGTTTGGTTTTTCAGGGTAAGAGCCGGTGTTCATCCGGTCATCCGATGCTTTGCTATTCTTTGAACGGACTGATTTTCTGAAGAATTTCGACCGGAATCCGAAAATCCGGCATAAATAATGTGATATTTATGCGGTAAAGGATTTACCCTTGTACCGGTAAAGGTATTACCAGAGAACGAAGGGAAACCAAACGATGAAAAGGACTTTACTATTTTTTCTGGCTGCTCTGCTTCTGGGAACTGCAACGGCAGCAACCGGCACCAAAACCTATAAATTCTGGGTGAGTTTCCGGGACAAATCCGGCACGCCATACTCCATTCTCAAACCCTGGGATTTCCTGAGCCAGAAGGCGCTTGACCGCAGAAAACGGGCCGGCAAACCAGTTGGTATGGAAGACCTTCCGGTAGTCCCCGCTTATGTAATAGCCGTTTCAGGCACCGGGGTACAGGTATTGCTCAGCAGCCGCTGGATGAATGCCGTTTTGGTCACCACCAGAGATTCTTCACGTGCTGTGGAGCTGAGTCGTATGACCATGGTTCAGAAGGTGGAACTGATGGGTATATGGAGTTACAGGGGGGGCGCAGCCGAACTCAATCCCGATGCTTTTGAACATTTCGGCCTGAAGGAAACGGAAACCGTGCAGGATACCTGCCGGATTGCCGTGAAAACGAAAAAACTGAATGGCAATGACAACAACGGCTACGGCCTTGCCTGGGACCAGATCAATCAGTTGAACGGGTATGAACTGCATAAACGCGGTTACCGGGGCAAAGGCATACTCATCGCTGTGCTGGACGCCGGGTTTTACCGGGCAAACCAAATGGAAGCTTTCGACAGCCTGATGCTTTCGCACCGTGTGCTGGGTACAAAGGATTTTGTGGATTTTGACAACAGCGTATACAACGACGATGACCACGGCACCCAGGTGCTCAGTTGTATGGCCGCAAATGTTCCCGGTTTGATGGTAGGTACGGCCCCGGACGCCAGTTATTTGTTACTTCGCACAGAAGACCACCGCAGCGAATTCCCCTCAGAAGAAGCGCAGTGGGTGGCAGGTGTGGAAATGGCAGACAGCGCAGGTGCAGACATTGTGAACTCTTCCCTGGGTTATACCGTGTTTGACCGACCAGAACTGGGACACAGATACGCTGAGCTGACAGGTAACACCACCCTGATTTCCCGCGCGGCCAATATGGCCTGGGAACGGGGCATCATAATGGTGAACTCGGCGGGGAATGAAGGCGATGGCGACTGGCACTATATTGGTGCACCGGCCGATGCCCCGGGGGTCATTGCCGTAGCTGCTGTGGACCGCACCGGCCGCAGGGCAGATTTCAGCAGCATGGGCCCTACGGCAGACGGCCGCATGAAACCCGACCTGGCTGCAATGGGCGAGAATACAATCGTAGCCGGCACCAGCGGATATTTTACCGGTGCAAGCGGTACATCCTTTTCCAGTCCGGTGCTGTGTGGCATGATAGCCAGTTTTATGCAGTATGCAGGTACCGTTTCTCCGCAAGCTATGCGGCAGGCGGTAGAGCTCAGCGCCAGGCATTCGCTGGGCAAGGATTCGCTGCTGGGTGGCGGACTGCCCGATTTCCGGCTGGCCATGGATCTGGTAAAAGGGACCAACACACGAAAAGAAATCACCTTTGTACAGGGCCTTCCCTCAGATACCATGCACACGGCTTTCAATATCAGTACACTGCAGTCGCCGGCCAAAACCTGGTTTTATACCCTCCAGGATGCAGAAGGAAAAACGGTAAGCCAGGGCAGCCTTTCACTCCAGGGCGGACTCATGTATGCGGCCGCCATTGAACCCGCCGGAAAGGGCATTTATACCCTTACGCTGAAAGAAGGTGCCCGGGAATGGAAAAAGACCTTTTATTTTGAACCTTATGAATGGTATGATTAAACCGCTGCTTGTTTGTTTGTCACTTGCAGTAACAACTTTTCTGCAGGCAGGTCCGGGTCCGAAATCCTTTAAGGTGATTTCGGCCGTGGAACGCAGTTCTTACCCCGGCGTGCAGGGCTCACCCATAGAAAAGCGGATTACCATTACCATGGTTATGCGCAAAAAGGGTAGTTTCCAGGCCGACAGTTTCTGGATGGACGGATTGCTGGGTGCGGCCCGGCTCTCGAATCACAGTGCCGAAAAAGCAGCCTGGCGCAAAAAAGATACCCTGGTATGGGAGTGCAACGTGTACAAACCCACCTACGATATTGCACTTACCCCGCCCAATGACCGCATAGAGGGCAGCCCTGCCGGCACAGCTCCTGTTTCTTGTGAAGGAAAAATGGTGTTGCGTTACCGGTTCAGGGGAAAAACATACCATTATTGTTGCACCTCCACCACGCAGGGCGGAGATGTGTATATGCCCTGACCCCTCACTCCACCTCCAGCACCAGCCCTTTCAGGGATTGTCCTTCGGGGTGGTATAGGTTTGTCATTTTTTGAGAATGGATATCCTGAATGTTTGGTAAAGAGAAAAATATTGTTTTAACTTCGAGTATAATAACGCCTGAAAACAATGAAAACGATTTTACAAAACTACGACCGACTGCTAAATGCAGCCTGGCACAAACATTGCAGGGGGGGGGGTAATTCTCTTTTTTAGCGTGTATGCACACATTGCAGGTGCCTGGAATCTGTTGTGGGAAGACCCCGGAGAAAAGGGTAGGTGCCATGTGCCTGTAAGTTGCCGCAATTTGTCCGGAGACGGGATTGTCACAGTTTCTTTTTGGTATTATATGTATGCATCTTTATATAACCATCAAACTGCAGTTATTGAAACAGATGATGCAGGTGTCGAAGTTTATAGAAAAAACTATGAAGTTAACTATAATGGATCATCAAATATTGTTGAACGAATCGATTTTCAGAAGATTTTACCTAACCCGGTAAATGACAATTATCTGGTTCTGGGATTTGCCCGGGACCCTTCCAATGGAAATGTTCCTGTGCAGTCATTTATTATGGAAATTGATAATACCTGTCAGGTCACTTCTGTGCATTTTTTGGGTGAGGATTATCAATACTGGGATATGGCTATTGCCCCTGAATCTGATTATATTGTACTTTCGGGATTTAGCAGGCCGGATTCCGGCTTGTATTGCAGTACCAGGGTAGGTGTAATTACTGTTTTAGACCAGAGTTTTGGCAGAAAGAGCATTTATACTACCACACCTACGTTTACAACGGCCGGAATCATTCCACGTTTTGACAATGCAAAATGTATAGACGTGTGGGCAAATGGTGGAAATGAGTACATAGCTGTAGCGGGAAATATGACGATAGATGGTACAATTCCGCCAGGCGCAACCAGATATATTCCAAAAGTATATGTCTGCAAATTTCAACTAAACAATTCGGGTACACTAACCTATAACTGGATTCGAACTTTAGATGAAGACCAGGGGCAAATGATACCTGCTGACATTCAGGTTGATGTGAATGAGGATATTGTTTTTATTGTCGGATCGATTGGTCCGGGCTTAGCCACCACTGACGCAGCGCATTGGAGTGTGAATACTTCCGGAACAGCAATTAAGTACGGTTATTTCCAGGGGACTTCATTTTATAATGGGTCTACTATTACAAATGCATTGCGTCCTTATCAAATCACACGGCTGAATTCAGGAAATTATCAGATTAGCGGATGGACTGATAATTACAATGATGGTTCAGCCATGGTCAGACGTTTTAATTTCTTTCACATAGAATATGATATCACTACCCGGAGTTTCTCGAATTTGAATTTTTACCTAGGCAATACAAATTATTACATAGGAATAATGGGTCCCGATTTTACCAGCCCGCGTTGCGGACATTCATATGTTTGGGGAACCTTCACAGATTCAATGTTTGCTTATCACACACCTGCTTTTTCACTTACCTGGTACGATGGAGAGAATGATCAATCCGCATGGGCATGGATAAATGTTCCCAATCCCGGAGGAGACCCCAACCGGCATCAACTTCGGATTAAATGTACCATTTCCGGTACAGGTGACGGGGGAAATTGTGATGCGTTTTCCTGTAGTTCATCTTATTATTCGGCAGATCCCGATCACGGTTACCCTGCCAACCCGTGGAATAGCAATTCTGATGCAGATCCGGTAAGTTCTTCTTCAACCAGACGTTATCCCAATATTGAGATATATGAATGTGATGGGGAATACAATTGAATAATTTGCTTTCCCAGAGGAATCGTGAATTTTAATTATACAATACTTCATAATAATTAAATTTATAAAATTGACCTTCAATAATGTGATGTTAAGAAGTATTTTATTTATTGGATGTACGATGATTTTTTTCATTTCGCTTACAGCGCAAAAATTTATTGGCAAAGAATTCTATTTTGTAAATTATAAGAATCAATTTTATAAATATGGTGATTCAAGTTATCGAATGTCGGGATATTTTGTTATTAAAGGTCAGCGAGGCACAATTATTTATTATAGTTTAACCAGAATTGGAGTTATAGACTCGTTTGTGATTTCATCAAGAGGTTTTGATACCATAAGGATAAAAAATCCAGGATATTATTCATTATTATCAGCAAAATATCCTAAAATTAAATATTTAAATAATTATCCTGTTGAAAACAGTACGTTACATTTTTGGTCAAACGGGAATTTTGGAATAAGTGCTTTTATAGAGAATAATTATGAAGATTATAACGACAATAGTAGCCTCGGAAAATATCCAAATATTAATATATCAAATCCGCGATATGGCAGTCAATCTTTAAGATTGCTAAGTGAAGTTTCGAATTGCCGTTTCAAATATACAAGTATTAATGGCGATGCGAGTTCATGGGATTTGTTAGGCTGGAACAATACTCCATTAGATGATTTGAAGGAATTTGGAAGCCATGGCGTTTTTGTAATTGTTGCACATGAAGATAGTTTGAAAGGGATGATTCTGCCAAGTTCCAGACTTATCGGTCCTTATAAAAAAGGAGACACCATTCGGTTTCTATTAAAAAAGGGCGAGTCTTATTATTGTGGTACACATGACTCTGATATGACTGGAACTAGATTGTTTATTTCAAATAATAAAAACTATTCAGTTTATAATGGTGTACTATTGAGTTGTAGAGAACTATTATGGAAAAAATCCAGAAATATCCCATTTACACCATTTAATTGTTTTAAAGACTTTCAATATTACAGTCCGAAGTATTATAATTCTTTATGGCCAGATCAATGCGATGGATACCGTTATATAGTGCCGTACGCAATTACACCTATTGATTCAATACCCGGTGCACATGAGTATAAAACCATTTATGACAAAGGTTACAGTGCCGTGCGGGTAGTGGCACTATTCCCAAATACAAAGGTAAAAATAGCGGGAAGGTCTTATTTTATGAAAAATGCCGGTGACCAGGCAGGAGACAGCATACGCAGCAGTGCATACATAGAGGCCGATAAGCCTGTAAAAATGATGCATTATCCTGGTGGCATAAGGGGCTGGGGAACGTATATGATACCAGCGTGCAATATAGATGCTGTGCGCAGTGATACCTTTGATTTGCCCTGTGCCTGGCAATATAAAAAATGGAACCTATACCGACCATGGAAAACAGGTGTTGCCTGGGTATTGGCTCCTGGCCCTGGTAACCCGCAGGTATGGGTGAATGGCAGAACCAAAACACTAAAACAGCGGGTACGTGGAATGAAAGAAGAATGGTATTTCGATACTGTAAATATTATAGATAACTACAACAACCGATTGTACTGTGCCAGAGGTGCTACTGGCCTGTGGGCGTATGAGTTTATGGAAGGGAACGTACAAAACATATTTACGTTCGGCACAGACAACGCCCCCATGTGGGCAAAGTTGAAAGTGAACGGAGAATGGAATACGAGATTCAGTGCTATAGCGGAAGTATGTGCCAAAACACCTGTAAAACTGGAAGCTGTGCTGGACTGGTATAAACCCGCCTATGTGAAATGGCAGTTGCCTGGAGGCAAAACAGACAGTGGGTCTGCTGTGCAGTTTTCATTTAAAGATACCGGCCTGCAGCAGATTACTTTTTATACTGAATCATCAGACACGGATTGCGAAGGGAAAACCCGGCGCGATACCCTCACACGTTGGGTGCATGTGTACAGTATTCCCGCGCTGTGGGTGCAAAAAGAGGCCGCAATGTGTCAGGGTCAGCCTGTTTGGATAAAAGCGAATTATACTGAAAAACAAAGACCGGATTGGTGGTTTGAGGACAGTATTTATTGCCGGGGCTGCGATAGTTTTTTAATCCCGCATGGTGGAGATTACAGTATCCGGTTACAAAAGGATGGGTGTACCCAACAAGAGGCCATTGTGCAAGTGACACAATCCGATACATTGAAGTTAAAAATTGTGGGGGATACAGTGGCTTGTTACGGGCAGTTAATAAACTTCCGTACTTCACCTATAATTCCAGCAAATAAGTGTCATTGGTCTACAGGCAGCAAGGATAGTGTTATTGCTCTCGTGGCAGTGAAAAGTGGATGGATAAATGCACAGGTTTGGGATAGTTGCGCTGGTACCTGGAGACGTGATTCTCTCTACCTGCAAGTGCATCCGGCACTGGAATATGCGGGCACCAGGGATACCGCAATCTGCACAGGCAGCCGGTTCCGGGCAAGAGAAATTGCATCAGGTGGAAAGCCTGGGACTATGTATTCCTATCTTTGGCAAAATGGCCTGCCGGATTTATCGCTGTCCAGAGACACGCAATTTATGATGATACTGCAGGATGGGTGCAGCAAACCGGATACTGCCGTCATCCGTGTAAAAATGGCGCAGCCCTTGCAAATACTGAGTGCAGGCATACCTGTCCCGCTGTGCGAAATGCAGGCAAAGGAATGGACACCGAAAGCCTCAGGCGGTGATACAAACCGATATAACTGGTATCTGAAACAGGGCAATAGGCTGCTGGACAGTTCGTTTGGCTCCACGGGTAAGATGAAACCTCTGGCAAAGAAAGGGAAGCCCATCACGCTGTCCCTTCGGAATGCCTGCGGCAATAAAGACACTACTCTCAACCCGGTTTGGGCTGACGGACCGGTTATGATTCTGCCAAAAGCAGATACCCTTTGTTTATCAGGAGATAGCATTCATGGTTCAGTGCTTTCTTCCGGGAGAGCAAAAGTTTTTATGCAGTTTGGCACACAGTGGGACAGCGCAGAGGTCCCGGGGCCATTTGCTATTTCCTGCACCCCGGGTGTGGTACCAATGTCAGCCTTTGTTTGGGCCGATGATGGTTGTGCATTGCCAGATACTCAACAAGTCATTGTATCCGGAGCAACTGCTGTGAGCATAAACCTGGCCCTGGTTCCACGAAGTTGTGCCCCGGCAGAGATAACGCCTGCCTGGAGTGCAGCAGGGGGAAGGGTAGGGCGTTATAAAATGAAAGTAGGGGCAGATGGATACCTGCCAAAGCCACCATTATGGAAATATACAGGAGACAGCAGCCATTTATTGTTCATACAGTTATCAGATGGATGCAGTGAGGCGCGTGATACAGTGAAAATTCTGCTTGAACCATCGGCCGTTCCAATCCCTGTATGGAAAGATACACAGGTGTGCAGTCCCTGGGAGTGGTCCTTTGTAACACCTGTTGCCAGGCAACCGCTGCGATGGGAATGGAACAGCGGAGATGGGGCAGTCTTAAAAACAGCTCTTGTTGCGCCGGGTATGTCAATTCCAATACATCATAAATACAAATTAACTGGCACATGGCAGGCAAGACTCAGCAGTTTTTGGGATGGTGACAGTTTGAAATGTGTGCAGAGCATTCGGAATATCACTGTTGTACCCGCACCTTTGGCAGCATTTAGCTGGACCCCGGAAAATACCGACGTTACCCGGCCCGACGTATTTCTGCAAAATCACAGCGAATATGCGAATAAGTATATGTGGTACTTTGGCAATGGGAAATCCAGCACAATTCCTGAGCCTGTAATCACTTTACAGGACAGTGGTGAATATACAATTGTGCTCATTGCAAAAAACCAACTTGGATGCGCAGACACAGCCAGTAAGCAACTACGGATATGGGGCAATATTAAAATCTGGAGTCCGAATACCATTGTTCCTTCTGGGGTAAACACGCGGTTTATTCCGGTGGTGGTGAATGGCAGACTAGAAGCATTCAGGGTTTACAACCGATGGGGTGAAAGGGTGTATGAAGGCCGGGAGCCGTGGTTCCCCTCCGAACACATACTTCCGGGTGTGTATGCATGGGAAGCAGATGTGTACACCGTATTAGGTCAGAAAATTCCTGCCCGGGGTACAGTAATGGTTGTCCGATAATTTTACTCCACCTCAAGTACCAGGCCTTTCAGGTAATGCCCTTCGGGGTGGTAGAGATTCACAGGGTGGTCCGGGCCCTGACTGAGTCTGTGCAGAATGCGCACCTGTCTTCCGGCTTCAATCCCAGCCGCAGTGACTGTGTTGGCAAACAGCACATCGTCTATGACCTGGCTGCAACTGAAGGTGAACAGAAGTCCCCCGGGTTTTACAGCCTTCAGGCCCAGCGTGTTCAGGCGTTTGTAACCCATCACGGCCTGGTGTTTTTTCGACAGGTTTTTGGCAAATGCAGGTGGGTCCAGTACTGCTATGTCCCACAGTTGTTCCGGTTCTTTCAGGTATTCCATTACATCGGCTGCCTGCACACTGTGCCAGGATTCCAAACCGTTCAGCGCAACATTTTCTGCCGCCAGTGCCACGGCCTTTTCGCTGATGTCTACACTGTGTACACGGGTTGCTCCGCCCTTGAGTGCAAAAACCGAGAAACCGCCTGTATAGCAGAACGTGTTCAGTACCTCGCGCCCTGCAGCATAATGCATCAGCAGCTGGCGGTTTTCCCGCTGATCCAAAAAGAATCCGGTTTTCTGTCCGCTTTCCCAGTTCACATGAAACGGTACTCCGTTTTCCATGGCAATTGTGCCTGTTTCATCCCCAAGGAGCCAACCATCCGTGGCTTGCTCTTCGTGCAGGGCTGACCGGCTTTTGCTGTAAATAGTACTCAGCCGGTTACCCATCACTTCCTGCAATGCCGTGGAAATTTCCTGCAGGGCAAAGTACATGCCGTGAGAGTGCGCCTGTATAACAGCACAGGTATTGTACATGTCAATGATCAAACCCGGCAGGCGGTCGCCTTCGCCATGCACGAGCCGGTAGGCGTTGGTGGGTCTGTCAAAACCCAGACCCAAACGTTGGCGCAAAGCCCTGCAGTTTTGCAGTCGGTCTTTCCAGAATGCAGCGTCCGGCTTTTCGCTGACATGGGTAAGCAAGCGTATGGCAATACTGCCATTTCCGGCATGTCCGGCTCCCAGATAGTCTCCGTTTTTGGCGTAGACTTCCACCCAGTCGCCCACCTCACAGGGGTCGGCCTGTTGTATGGCTCCGCTGAAAATCCAGGGGTGTCCGCGCAGCACCGAACCTTCACGTCCGGCTTTTAATATGGCTTTTTTCGGGGTCAAGGCTGCAAAGTTGCGCCAATTGCCCGAATTTTGAGGCAGCATGTTGAAATTGGCTGAAATCGCAGCAGCACTTGAGCAGGTTGCTCCGCCTGCCTTACAGGAATCATACGACAACAGCGGTTTGCTGGTGGGAGAATACAACCGGGAGGTGAGCAGGGCCCTTCTTTCCCTGGATTGCACGGAAGAGGTGGTGGAGGAGGCTGTAAGATTGCAGTGTGACCTCATTATCGCGCATCACCCCATCGTATTCAAAGGCTTGAAAAGACTGAACGGTAAAAATTATGTGGAACGCACCGTGATGTCTGCCATCCGGAACAACATAGCCCTTTATGCCTGCCATACCAATCTGGACAATGTACTGCGCCAGGGTGTGAGCACCCACATCGCAGAAAAGCTGGGACTGCAAAACCTGCAGATTCTGGATCCTAAACCGGAACAATTGTGCAAACTCGTGGTGTTTACCCCGAACAGCCATGCTGCACAGGTGCGGCAAAGCCTTTATGATGCAGGGGCCGGTGAAATAGGGAAATATGATGCCTGCAGTTTCAACCTTGCCGGTGAAGGGACTTTCCGCGCCGGAGAGGGAGCCAATCCCTTTGTCGGGGAAAAGGGGGTGCTGCATACCGAAGCCGAGATCCGCACAGAAGTGGTGTTGCCTGTGATTAAACTGAATCAGGCCGTTCGGGCAATGAAAGCAGTTCACCCATATGAGGAAGTGGCCTGGGATGCATACCCGCTTTTAAACACTTGGGATGAGGTGGGTAGCGGAATTGTGGGACTGCTTCCAGAGCCTCTGAGTCCGGAAGTTTTTCTGGCATGGCTCAAAGACCGGATGGAGTTGCAGGTGATCCGATATACCCGAAGCAACCTCAGTCAGATTCAGAAAGTGGCGGTTTGCGGTGGTGCGGGCAGTTTCCTCACGGGCAAAGCCCTGGCAGCAGGGGCAGATGCCTATGTGACCGCGGATGTGAAATACCACGAGTTTTTCGATGCGGAAGGCAGGCTGTTGCTCTGCGATATCGGGCATTATGAGAGTGAGAAGTACACCACAGAGATATTTGCGCGGGTTTTATCACAAAAATTCCCTACTTTTGCAACCATTTTTTCAACCACCCTTACCAACCCGATACAATACCACACCTGAAAGATGGACGCAACCGTAGAAAAGAAACTCCAGGACCTTTGGAAACTGCAGCAAATTGATTCCAAAATCACCAATCTTCATGCACTGATGGGCGAACTTCCCATGGAAGTGGCCGACTTGGAAGATGAAATCGTGGGTATGGAAACCCGGGTACAGCACATCAACGAGGAGTTGGAAGTGCTGGAAACCGAAATCAATGCCCGCAAAAACAGCATCAAAGAATTTCAGCGCAACATAGAGAAGTACGATGAGCAGCTGAACAACATCAAGAACAGCCGGGAATATGAAGCCATCACCAAGGAGAAGGAGATTGCCGGACTGGAAATCATGGGTGCTGAAAAGAAGATACGCGAAACCGGCAAGATAGCGGAAGCAAAAAAAGAAATTCTGGACAAAACCAAGGAAGATCTGGAAAGCCGACGCAAAGACCTCGAGTATAAAAAATCAGAACTCACCGAGATTGTAAAAGAGAACGAAGAAGAGCTGAACAAGTTGCAGGCTGAAAGCGATAAAGCCGCTGCTTCACTGGATTCGCGTCTGGCCCGTGCTTATGGCCGTATCCGCACAAACATGCGCAACGGTGTGGCAGTTGCCCCCATTGTGCGTGGCAGTTGCGGAGGTTGTTTCTCTAAAATTCCTCCCCAGCGTCAAAGCGATATCCGTGCCCACTTCCGCATCATCGATTGTGAGCATTGCGGCCGCATCCTCGTAGACCAGAGCATTACAGGCATAGAAGCACAGGTAGAGGTGAAAGAAGAAAAAACCACCCGCCGCAAAATGCGCCTGACCGCAAAGGCGGAATAAGAGACTATATACTTTAAAATTTCGAAAAGCCCGTTTTATGCGGGCTTTTTTTATGGATTTCCTGGTTCTTCTTCCAGCACAAAACGCATATCCGGCAGAATGTGGTAGATGTCGTTGTTGGGTACGTTTGTGATATCAATAAAATGGCAGGTCTTTCCCCGGTCCAGGGTTTGCCCGCCCAACCATCGTATATCCATTACTTCTTTGCCGTTTTCCATCCGGTAGCTTCTCACGGGCATCAGACAATACCAACCATGGGCAAAGCCGTCTTTGTCCAGCGCGGCTTCTACCTTTTTTGCGGGTCCTGACAGTATGCGGGTGAATTTAACAGGGTTTACCGCATCGCGGCGTTTCATGCGGGCCAGAGTGGAGTCTTTTCCTCCGTATATTTTCACCACTGAAGGATGCAAATAAGAAATATAAGTAGCCAGGTTGCCGTCGCGGTAGGCCAAACTCATGGCATTCACTGCCCTCTGGAATCCGATGCTGATGAACAGACTGTCTTTGGCATAGGCGGTAAGCAGGAGAGAGGTATCTTTCAGACTGGCCGGTGCAATGGAATCTGCGGGTGTATTTGTACCGGCCGTTTTTGCGGTGTCGGCAGATGTTTTTGTGCCTGTATTGGGTTGGCATGCTGCAAGCATAAGCAGGAGCAGAGAGGGATAAATGAAACGGGGCATTTTCTATTACAACGGTGTGGGCTGGGATTTTGTTGCAAAACTAAGGCAAGCGGTTTGGAATCAACCCGCAAATTGATTCGGTATTCTTGGAATGGATAAAATCAAAAAAAGCAGGCACAGGGCCTGCTTTTTTTATGAAAAACAAATTATTTTATTTCACTTCTTCGAAGTCCACGTCTTCCACCGTTTTGTCGTTGCCTGCGGTGGCCCCTTCGTTTGGAGTTCCGCTTGTTTCGGCCCCTTGCTGGGTGGCTTTGTACATGTCTTCACTGGCTGCCTGCCATGCAGTATTCAGCGCAGCAGACGCAGTTTCCATTGCAGCGAAATCTTTGGCTTCATGTGCTTTTTTCAAATCGGCACAGGCAGCTTCTATTGCAGATTTCTTCTCTGCAGGAATTTTGTCGCCGTATTCTTTCAACTGTTTTTCTGTGCTGAATACAAGTGCGTCGGCAGCATTCAGCTTGTCTACTTCTTCACGGCGCTTTTGGTCTGCATCGGCGTTGGCTTCTGCTTCTTTCTTCATCCGTTCGATTTCTTCCTTGCTGAGACCGCTGCTGGCTTCAATGCGAATTTTCTGTTCTTTGCCGGTGGCTTTATCTTTGGCACTTACACTCAGTATTCCATTTGCGTCAATGTCAAATGTTACTTCAATCTGCGGTACACCGCGGGGAGCCGGTGGAATACTGTCGAGAATAAAGCGGCCTATGGTTTTATTGTCGTTGGCCATGGGGCGTTCACCCTGCAGAATGTGAATTTCCACCTGGGGCTGATTATCTGCAGCGGTGCTGTAGGTTTCAGTCTTTTTGGTAGGAATGGTGGTGTTGCTTTCAATCATTTTGGTCATCACACCGCCCATGGTTTCGATACCCAGACTCAGCGGGGTTACGTCCAGCAGCAGGATGTCTTTCACTTCTCCGGTGAGTACACCTCCCTGAATGGCAGCACCAATGGCTACTACCTCGTCGGGGTTTACCCCTTTGCCGGGGGCTTTGCCAAAGAAGTCTTCCACCAGTTTCTGAATAGCAGGGATGCGGGTAGAACCACCCACCAGAATCACCTCATCAATATCGGAAGGTTTCATATTGGCATCTGCCAGTGCTTTTTTACAGGGCTCCAGTGTACGCTGTATAAGGCTGGCAGCCAGTTGTTCAAACTTGGCGCGGGTAAGTTTGCGCACCAGGTGTTTGGGCACTCCGTCGATTGCTGTGATATATGGCAGGTTAATGTCGGTTTCAGTGCTGCTGCTCAGCTCGATTTTGGCTTTTTCTGCAGCTTCTTTCAGGCGCTGAAGCGCCATGGGATCTTTGCGCAGGTCAATGTTCTCTTCGCCTTTGAATTCATCGGCCAGCCAGTCTATCAAAACCTGGTCAAAGTCGTCGCCACCGAGGTGGGTATCTCCGTTGGTGCTTTTTACCTCAAATACGCCTTCACCCAATTCCAGCACGCTGATGTCGAATGTTCCACCACCCAGGTCATACACGGCAATTTTCATGTCCTTGTGGGTCTTGTCCAGTCCATATGCCAGCGCTGCGGCTGTAGGTTCATTTATAATGCGTTCTACTTTCAATCCGGCAATTTCGCCGGCTTCTTTGGTGGCCTGACGTTGTGCATCATCAAAATATGCGGGTACGGTAATAACCGCACGGGTCACTTCCTGACCCAGAAAGTCCTCTGCGGTTTTTTTCATTTTCTGCAACACCATGGCGCTGATTTCCTGCGGTGTGTAGCTGCGGTCGCCGATTTTTACCCGGGGTGTGTCGTTGTCTCCTTTTACTACTTCATAACTTACCCGTGAAACCTCAGTGGTTACGTTGCTGTATTTCTCTCCCATAAAACGCTTGATGGAGGAAATGGTGTGGCGCGGGTTTGTAATCGCCTGCCGTTTCGCAGGGTCTCCTACTTTGCGTTCTCCGTTTCCATTGTCGAGAAATGCCACAATGGAAGGTGTGGTGCGGCGGCCTTCGCTGTTTGCGATCACCACCGGTTCATTGCCTTCCAGCACTGCCACGCAGCTGTTGGTGGTTCCAAGGTCAATTCCAATAATTTTGCTCATGATCTGTGTTTCCTTTGGCTACCTTTTCTCAATTGAAGTGCCAAGGAATCAATACTGACGAAATGTCAGACCTTTGTCAGGGTACCAGATTCAGCGATTTGCTCAGGCTGTTAGTACGCAGGTAGTAAATACTGGCAGGGTCAATGGGCACTCTGTCAATCCTTTGCATACATCGGCTGGCAAAAATGCCATACCCACCATTGATATTGGTATACTCGGATTGCTTCTGTACAATTCCAATGGATGGTTCGTTTACACTGATATAATCCAGCAGGGTCTGGTTGCCACCATACATGGTAAGTCCAACCCATCGCAGGCGGTGGAAAGTGACACTGTCTGTATGAATGGTGCTGGTTAAGAATTGCTGAAATGCCTTGCGCGGAACCTGATTCAGCGCACGAACGCCTGGTTCGGTGCTGAAGTTGGTCATGAGATACCACACGGCGGTTTTACGCGTTTTCTTCGTTGTATCGGCCTGTTTCCACTCATCATATACCACATGCATCTGTACATCATAAGCCCGGGCATTTTCTCCCGGGGTGAATGAGAATGCGATGAAATCGGTTAGACAACTGAATTTGGAAGTACTGTCGCGGAAAGGGGAGAAAATCTGCATGGATCCTACTGTTTTGGTATTGGCTGTAATCACATTTCCCGTGCGCAGATTTTGTATTTCTATGCGGTATTCTGTATTGGCAATAATAGGCTCAGTGGTAGTCCACAGCGGATTTTTATCGTTTGCAAAAATGCCTGAATCTTTTGGCAATACCTGTGTGCGCACCATAGGGATGGTTCTGGGTGAACTGCCCAGTTGCAAAAGTGTCACTTTGGCACTGTCCAGGTATAAACTATCTGCAATTTTGGCAACCTGCAAGGCACCGCTGTTTTCATCCAGAAATGCTTTTTCAATCCGGATATACTGGGTTTTGGCCTGTGGGTCCAAGGTGCCATAGACAATTATGGTTTCTTTCCATTTGGCATTAATGGGTACTTCATTGCCACAGGCAGAAAGCAACAGCAGCATGAATACCGCTGGCAGGGTGTACAGTTGAAACAAGACTCGGGTTTTCACGCAGGAAAGTGGGAATTTTCAGCTAATTTTGCCGATTCCACTGCAAAGATGAGGAAATTATCCTGCCTTTTTTTATTACTCACGCAATTTTACATGGCGCATACACAACAGGTGACCAAGGAGTTTGGCCGCTTGCTGGTGGATGACGAGTTTGTCCGGATTGAAGGCAGGTGGAATCAGCAATCGAATGCCGATAACCTGTTTGTGGCATCCGGCACAGGATTCGAAGCCTGGCGCAAAAATGCCAAATCCGGGTTTTTTATTTTCCCGTCCAAGGCTGCAGATTATTCTGTTTTCAGTGTGGGCCTCACCTTTACTTTCAGCACCACCGGTTCCAAGTCCACCTCAGCAGGTATCGTGCTGCAGGCTCAGGAAGATGGCACCGGGGCCCTGATTGTGGAAATCAACCGGAAGAAGCAATTCAGGGTGAGACGCGCAGTAGCCAACCGCCTCGTTTCGATATCCGGAGAGGGCGAGGGCTGGAAAAAAGGAAAAAACATCAACCCCAAAGGATTGAACACAGTTCAAATCCGAACGTATGACAAAATCTACGACCTGTATATCAACGACAAGTTTATGTATTCGTTTGCAGAAGTGGAATACGGGCATGGTGCACTCGGTCTCTACATAGGAGCTGGTAGCAAGGTTACCTTTAACAGACTGCAGGTGCATACCGACGATGACCATGCGAACAATGAAAGTACCACGGCCCCGATAGACCAGGAAAAAGCCCTTTCCGCAGCTATCGTTAAGTTGAAAGAGACGATCAATAAGAAGGACAAACGCATCACTGAACTGGAGACCCAGGTGCGCCAGATTAGCGCTAGCCGGGCAGTTGATACCACCATACTCCGGGAGAAAGAAGAAGCAGAATCAAAGCTGGTGCGGATGATGGCCGAGCTTGAAACTATCAAGGCGGAGAATGCAGCACTGAAAGACAAAGTGACCAAGCTGGAAGATTTCCGCAACAAAATCAAAGAAAGTGAAAACGGAGATATTCTAATCAACCTAACCACACTGAACGCGCGGCAGAAAGAGCAGATTGAACAGTTGCAGGCTACCAATAAGGCATTGATGGCCAGTATTGAACAGCAAAAGGCAGATAAAGCAGACCTGGCCCGGCAGATACAGGATAAACAGAACGAAACCGATGGGCTGCGCAATGAAAAAATAAACCTGATGAGCCGTCTTTTTGAGAAAGACAGTATGCTCAACACACAGCAAGCCCAGTTGGAACTGCTGGATCAGGCACTGGCAAATTGCCATAACTCGATGCCCCGCAAGTCCCGGCAGGAGAAAAGCGCAGACCGCAAGCAACGCCGGAAAGAAAAGAAAAAGGAAGAACCTGTCCTTTTTGACGAATAAACCCAAACCCAATCCACAAAATGAGCACACAGTCCCCAGGCAACGAAAAAAGGGTGACCACCCACGTATTGCACGAAATGAAGTCGCGCGGCGAGAAAATAAGTATGCTTACCGCCTACGACTATTCTATGGGCCGCATTATCGATGCAGCTGGTATTGATGTAATCCTGGTGGGTGACAGCGCCAGCAATGTCATGGCCGGACACGAAACCACGCTGCCTATAACCCTGGACCAGATGATTTACCACGCCTCTTCCGTCGTGCGGGGCGTTCAGCGGGCACTGGTTGTGGTGGATTTGCCTTTTGGTTCTTATCAGGGCAATAGCAAAGAGGCATTGGCCAGTACAATTCGCATCATGAAAGAGTCGGGTGCCCATGCCGTAAAAATGGAAGGAGGAGAGGAGATTCTGGAAAGTATTCGCCGCATCCTCACCGCTGGTGTTCCGGTGATGGGGCATTTGGGCCTCACTCCGCAAAGTATTTATAAGTTCGGGACTTATGCCGTTCGCGCCACAGAAGATGCAGAAGCCGAAAAATTGGTAGGCGACGCAAAATTGCTGGAACAAGCCGGTTGTTTTGCCCTGGTGCTGGAGAAGATTCCCAGTGATTTGGCGCATCGGGTTGCAAAAAGCATTGCTATTCCTGTAATTGGCATTGGTGCTGGTCCGCATGTAGACGGTCAGGTGCTTGTGGTGCACGATATGCTGGGTATAAACAACGAGTTTAAGCCGCGGTTTCTGCGCAAGTACGCCGACCTTCACACCACCATTACCGAGGCCGTACAGCAGTATGTGCGCGATGTGAAATCGGTGGATTTTCCCAATGACCGGGAACAGTATTGACCAGTAATTGCTTACCGGGTTATCGTTGATTTACCGGAGTTGAAGGTGTTGTTTACCCGTTTGCTTTCTTGTGATCTGCAAGGAACTGTGCCAGCCCGATATCTGTCAGCGGATGCTTGAACAGGCCCATGATGGCACTTAACGGACAGGTTACAACATCGGCACCCAGCTCTGCACTCTTTACAATATGCAGGGGATTGCGTATGCTGGCGGCCAGAATCTGGGTTTCGTAACCTTGTATGGAATAAATATTTGCAATCTGTCCAATGAGATCCATTCCATCCCAACTGCTGTCATCTATCCGGCCAATGAATGGAGAAAGGTAAGTGGCGCCTGCTTTTGCCGCAAGTATGGCCTGCCCTGCACTGAATACAAGGGTGCAATTGGTGCGGATGCCTTTTCTGGAGAAGTATGAAATGGCCTTCAGTCCGTCTACAATCATCGGTACCTTTACTACGATGTTCGGATGCAGTGCAGCAAGGGCTTCACCTTCGCGTACCATCCCTTCAAAGTCGGTGGAAATAACCTCTGCGCTTACATCGCCATCCACAATTTCACAAATGGCTTTGTAATGGTTGATGATGTTTGCCTCGCCGGTAATGCCTTCTTTGGCCATCAGGCTGGGATTTGTTGTAACGCCATCCAGTATGCCCAGGGCATTTGCTTCGCGTATCTGATCCAGATTTGCCGTATCGATGAAGAATTTCATACACCTGCAAAATAAAGCCTGCGCCAGGGCAAGCCATCCACGATTTTCAGGAAATTATCACCAACTTTTCACCCGATAAACAGCTGTGCAGCCGAAAAATATCTGATTGGCACTGTAATCGTATCCTACTTTGTTCTTTGTGTTGATGCGGATACCCAGATTCGGTTTTACCACCCATTTGTTCTTTAGTACGAAGTTCCAGCCTACGCCGAGTTGAGGCATAAAACGGGTTTGAGGCCACTTGAACTCTTCTATATCTCCATTGCTGAAAATTTCCCTGCCGGATTCTTTGAAAATCCACTGACCTCCGGCCTGAAATACCGGCTGGTGTTTTTCTTCCTGACCCAACTTAAGTTCACCCTGCAGGTTCAGGTGCCACAGCCGCAGACTGGCCTGATACAGTTGACTGTTGCCCTTGGAAAGGGCCGGAGAATAATGGGCTTCGGATAAACCAAACCCCAAACAGGCATTGAACAGGTAATTGATGGAACTGTGTATGGCCAGTCCGGCTGAATACCCCTGAGATGTGCGGGTGGTATAATAGGTGCCCAGGGTATTGCCACTGTAATACCGGTATAAATTGTTCTCCTGCCGCCCATAAACCCCGAAATACAGATTCTCCGGAACCTGCGCATTCGCACCAGAACAATAAAGGAGACCGGCTATAGCCACCTTCCACCTCATACAGCCTGCAAGATAAATATTTTTATACCGCATTTCCATCTCGTATGGATGCAATCTTTACAATCCATTGACCGCCAATGACAGCCATTGAACTGCAAAGACCCGGCAAGCCACGACTTGTTTTACCCGATTATGGCCGTAAATTTGTATAACGTTTACAGACAACATTTGCCATTAAACAAATAGGCTGCAAACAATATTGAATTCAAAATGGTTGTATTGTCACTTTTCCTCTTCAGTATATTCCGATGACAGCCTTGGTTTCTGTAACCCGCACCGCACAATTCAATGCCGCCCACAGGTTGTATGTGCCGGAATGGTCCGATGAGCAGAACCGACTTATTTTCGGCCTGTGTGCCAACCCTTCATTTCACGGTCACAATTACGATTTACATGTTACCGTTACCGGACCCATTGACCCGGTGACAGGGTATGTTATGGACCTGAAGATTCTGAAAGAAATACTTGAGTTGGAAGTGATGGACAGGTATGATCATCGGAATCTGAATCTCGATACAGAGGATTTTAAGACCCTTAATCCAACTGTTGAAAATATTTGTGTAGTGATTTGGAACCGGGTGAAGAACCGGTTGCCGGACAACTACAAACTATCCGTAAAACTATACGAAACACCCAGAAATTACGCAGAATACCATGGACAATAAATTGTTGAATCAGATAGAAGAGTGGGGCAATGAACACATTGGCTCTGGTGCCGATACCCCGCTTCGTGAGGATGCCTTTGCAATGGATGATGAACTGAAAATTGAGCTGATAGCAAAGCATTTTCGCGAGATTATGCTGGTCATGGGGCTGGACCTGGATGATGACAGCCTGAAAGGCACCCCTCTGCGTATAGCCAAAATGTATGTAAAGGAACAGTTTAAAGGCCTCAACCCCCAGAACAAACCTGCATATACGCTGTTTGACAATCATTACAAGTACAGCGAAATGTTGGTGGAAAAAGACATCAATTTCCACAGTACCTGCGAACACCATTTTGTTCCAATTATTGGCAAGGCGCACCTGGCCTACATCAGCAGTGGGCAAGTCATAGGACTCAGTAAACTCAACCGCATAGTGGATTATTTTGCCAAAAGACCGCAGGTGCAGGAGAGAATGACTGTTCAGATAGCCCAGGAACTGAAAAAGGTACTAAACACTGAAGACGTAGCCGTGGTGCTGGATGCAAAACACCTGTGCGTTGCAAGCCGGGGAATTAAGGACATTACTGCCAGTACGGTGACCAGCAGTTACCACGGAAAATTCAATGATGTGCAAACGCGCAGTGAGTTCCTGAAATATCTGGAATTGCAGAGCCAGGATTAACCTCAGGAAACGGATTGTTTCGTTCCGGAGAGCAGGAGGGTCAGATTCCGATTCCCAGGGTGAACCCGATTTTAGGCATTACCCCGTTGCGGTAAAAACCATATACCTCAGGACTGTCGTCGAAGGCGTAATCCCCGTCATCCGTTTTCAGGGTTGTATTGGCCATACGCACCCCGGCACCTATGAAAACATCGATATACAGGCTTTCTCCCAATGACTGGGTTTTGCCCAGAATAAAGCCGGGATAAAATGAAGTTGTTTTTATCTCATTGCTGATTTTCTGGTTGCTGGGTGGGAATCCGGTGTAGCGGTCATACCGGACCTTTTGGTTAACAGAGCCTGCCTGTGCAAAAAAACCTGTATAAAATCCACCGATTCGTTCACCACTCAGTTTTTTCTCTACACGCAATCTGTTTGGATAATACTTGAAGGCGTATTCAAAGGTGAATCCACTGGTTTGGTAAATGCCATATTTGTCATTGCCGGGATTGGCTTTTCCATATAGCATTTCTATGCCTATCTGGTTGCTTGCCTGCTTTTTTTCATTGAACAGTTCGCCACTCATCCACAAGCCACCCCTTATCAGATGCTGTGGACTGAATTTAATAATCACATTCGGTAAATCTGCCGAATAACGGGACTGCGCTGAAGCTGTAACTGATAAACCTGTTATGGCCAGAATGAGGGAAAATCGCATGTTCATAGATTGCTGATATGCGAAGTACAGGAAATTGGGTGGGATTCCCCCAAAAAATTATTTCACTTCAATTTCTATGGTTTTGCTCATGCGCACACCGTAGGAAATATGGTGACCATTTGCAAATTGCAGTGTGAGCCTGTGTTTGCCGGGTTTCAGCGTGAGTGGTTTACTCTCTGTCTGCCCTTTACCAAAATGCAAAATGGATGCAATTCCCATTGGAACCGGTTTTCCGGCCGGGACAAAGCCCAATGTATCCATAAGCAGATGGTGATGGCCTGTGCCGGCAAGCAAGCCGCTGTCCGCAGGCATTACTTTCATACCTTTCACCCCGAACTTAACAGTGAGTGGACTTTTTACAACATCACCCTCTTTCAGGCCGTCAAAAAAAACTTCCTGCCCGTTTTCAATGGTTGTGGTGTCTTTCGTGACCGGGTGGTTCTCTGTGTGGCTCATAGCTGTATCAGGTTTTGCAATGTCAGTGCTTTCGCCACCGCAGGCAACAAAAAAAGCGGCTATAAAAGCCGCTTTGGTGGTAATTAAAATACTTTTCATGGTAAAAATACCTCTGGGGCGGATGACCGGGCTCGAACCGGCGACCCTCGGTACCACAAACCGATGCTCTAACCAACTGAGCTACAACCGCCGTTTTGCTGGTGCAAAGGTACAATGGCAGACCACATTAAATCAATAGATCCGGCAGTAAAAACCTGATTTTTTTCTGAAAGCCCAATTCCATGCACACCATAGCTGCATTCCCTCTGTAAATTGCAGCACCTTTTGGCCGGTATTCCCCACATATTGTTTCTGCCCAGTTGGTACCCCACACGGGTAGACCCACTGAACGGGATTTTCAACCGTGAACTGGCTCAGGCCCTGTCAGCACGCTGCAAAATCAGCTTGCTGCATCTGGTGTTTGATCCGGGAATTCAAAAAGTAGAAGTTGTAGCGGAGCCTCTGCCCAACAATGGCCTGGCTGTGGTGGTTTATTTGCCCCGGTTTACCGGATTGTCTGGTTTCCTGCGAAACCAGTATCTGTACCTCCGTCAGTTTTTCAAACAAGTGCATTGGCTTAGAAGCAACCGGGGCGAAATACAACTTTCCCATGTACAGGTGGCCTGGAAACTGGGTTTATATGCCTGGCTGCTCAGAAAGCGAAAAGGGATACCTTACATTATAACAGAGCACTATACCGGTTATCTGCCTGCAGATGGTGAACTTAAGGGAAGGAAAAAGGACCGAAGCCTGAAATTGCTGAAAGAAGCCAACGCGGTTACTGCCGTTTCACCCATATTGGCAGATGAATTAATCAACCAGGGAGTGCCAGCAGTGCAGGTGATTCCCAATCTCATCCATCCGGATTTTTTCTCGGTTCCGATAGCCCGCAACCCTCGAGAATTCTTCCGTTTTGTTCATGTGTCAAATGCAAGGCACCGGCAAAAACAAACAGGAGTCATTCTTCAGGTATTCCGGGATCTTATATTGGCCGGCCATCGTGCAGAATTGCTGCTCATCATTCCAGACAATGCCTGGCGAGAGTTTGAAGGGCAATTGCATCAAGCCGATTTATCATCCATACGGCATATTTCACCCATGGCCTCACGCCAGGAATTTATTTCACATCTCGTTGGTTCACAGTGTCTTGTTAGTTTCAGCCGGTTTGAAACCTTCGGACTCACACTGGCAGAAGCAGTCTGCATCGGAATTCCATGTATATATACGCATTGTGGTGGGGCAGAAACGCAGTTCAAACCCGGCATGGGAATTCTGGTAGATGCAAATGATCCGGATTCGCTGAAAAATGCTATGGTTCAAATGCTGGATTCAAATGCTTTTCAGCCTGAATGGATTGCCCCGATGGCACGTGAAATTTTTGCACCAGGCAAGGTTCTGGATTCCTACACCCAACTTTATTACAAGGTAATACAATCATGTGCGGAATAGCAGGTTGGGTAGCGGTCAGTCCCATAGAGGCAGCAGAAGCAATGCACTTGTGCAGCAATCTTGCCGGGGGGCTGGCGCACCGCGGACCGGATGATGCCGGAGTTACTCTGATGTATGCCGATGGCCGGATGCAGAGCTACGCACTCGATGATACGCTGAGTGGACTCAAATCCGGTATGCCACACATTCGGCAGGCAGAAGGCCTGGTACAGGCAGCACTTGTGCACAGGCGTCTTTCCATCATTTCACCCGGTGTGGCAGGCCACCAACCCATGGTTTCACAATCAGGCCGGTTTTGCCTGGCCTTTAACGGTGAAATTTTCAATTTCCATCAATTGGATGCCCGTTTTGGGATTGCCAATGCCAGCAGAACGGATACAGAAACATTGCTAACCATCTGGGATTCACAACGGCAGGAGAATACCATGTCAGTTCTGGATGGTTTTTTTGCATTCGCCATCTGGGACAATCAGGAAAAGAAAATGCATCTGGTGCGCGATGCAACGGGTGTGAAACCGCTTTTTTATACCCGGCAAAATGGGATGACCTGCTTTGCTTCTGAAGCCCGGGTTTTGCAAAAAACCTTCGGTCTTACCACCCTCAATACGCATGCGCTTACCCATATTCTGGCGGAAGGAATGTACCTGCCTTCACACGGACACCCGCTTACAGAAATTGCAGAGGTTCCCCCCTTCAGCAGGTTGTGGATTGAGGCCAAAAACGGACAGACCAACTCGGATGTATGGACCCGTGAAACCCACGTCATACCTGGCTTGCTAAGGGAAGAGCTGATTCATGCCACCCAAAGCCGGCTGATGGCAGATGTGCCTCTCGGTTTTGCTGTGAGTGGAGGCATAGACAGTGCCGCACTCATAGGAATTGCCCGTTTTGTTCTGGGAGAAGAGCACCCGCTGAAACTCTTCTCCGTCACTTCTGCAGACCCGGACTCGGATGAAAGTGAATGGCAAAAAAAGGTGGTGGATTTTACCCGCGGTGAGTGGCATTCTGTATCCATCAGTGAGGCCGGACCTGAACTGCTGCAGGAGGTGGTGCAGTCTACCGGACTGATACCTGTTGCATGGAACAATCTGGCTCATTTTCAGCTTTGTCGGTTGGTAAGGCAACAGGGAGTTACGGTTTTGTTCAACGGTCAGGGTGCCGATGAGATTTTTGGCGGCTACCCGGATTACCTGCAGCGGGATTGGGCGAACATGCCATTTTATCTTTGGCAGAATCGCAACAAGTTGCCGTTAACCCAGACTGAAATCATCAAAGGTTGGTTTCGTATGAAGTTGAAATCTGCTGGTCCGGCAAGCAGTTTTCTTCGCCGGAAAAGGGTAGAGGGTTGGCTGCATCCGGATTTGCACACCTACGAACCTTTGCACTGGCAGCAGGCTCACCTATCGGCTTTTCATGCCATGCACGCCGATTACTGGGGACAAAAACTGGGTCAGATGTTGTTGTGGGAAGATGCAAACGGGATGGCACACAGCCTGGAAAGCAGAAATCCTTTTGCCGATGACCCACGCCTTGCATCATGGCTGCAAATTTCCTTTCAGGACAAAATGACCAATGGGTACATGAAAGGCGCATTGCGCAATGCGGCCAAACCTTTTGTACCGCCGGATGTTTTGTGGCGCGTTGACAAAAAGGGATTTACAGTGCCGGATGCAGCCTTGTCTTCTCGTGTAATGATGGCATGGAAACCCGCCTTTATGGATTCTTCCCTGGAACCCTGGTCTCCAGCAGCAATGCGGGAAAAACAGTGGAGCTCCATTGAAAGCGGAGACCCCGTGGCGTTGCGTTGGTTTTTCAGACTTACTGCCTTTTCGTATTACCTGCAACAACTCCGTTCATGAGCAGAAACAGTGCCCTGAAAACCTTTGCCCTGCAATTGCTGAAAACATTTCTGGCTGCTGTTTTTGTGGTGCTCACGTCCCGCTGGTTGGGTGCCGGTGGACGCGGTCAGCTCAGTCTTATCCTGTTCTATGTAAACCTGGCCATGATCGCCAATGAATATGTAGGTGGCAGCAGTCTGGGTAATCTTGCTGCCAGCATGGGTGCTGCAAAAGTGCATCCAACCGCCTTTATCTGGGCCACTCTGGTGGCCATTGTTTCGTGGCTTGTTTTTTTTATCAGTCCTGCCTTCCATTCTATGGCTGCTGAGCTTGGGTTGCTTGTATTTGCTCTGGGACAACTTACGGTACATTACAATGTGTACCAGGGATTAGGAAGAGTGTATGTGAGAAACAGACTGCAACTGGCATTGGAGCTGGGAAAGTTGACATGTCTGTGCGGAATTGTCTGGTTCACAGGTGTACAATTCCTCAACCCGCATCAGGTGGTGGATATTACCCTTCTGGTCACCTTTGTGGTTTACCTTGCTTCAGAAATCTTGTTGCGCAGGGACCTGTGGCAGCCCGGAAGGGGAAGAGTTTTGATTTTGAAACAACCCTTTGCATTGGGTTTTTGGGCCCAGAACGGACAGTTGGTTCAGTTTCTCAATTACAGGCTCAGCCTGGTTTTGTTGCAGGAAATGACAGGTACGTCTGTACCTGTTGGGGTCTACTCCAATGTATTGTTGATTGCCGATACCATCTGGATATTTGGCAATAGCTTTGGTACTATAGCGCACATGCGCATGTTGCAAAGTCAGAGTGTGGCATTTCGTGCAGATATTACCCTTCGTTACGCGGTCATTTCTGCAGTTGGCACAGGCGGTGCCTGTCTGCTGCTGGCCTTTTTACCGGCCGGTTTGTTTGCCATGGTTTTTGGAGCAGAATTCACGCAAATGAAATCAGCTTCACTCTGGTTGATTCCCTCCATCCTTTCGCTGGGTGCGAGCACTCTTTTTAGCCACTATTTGCATGCAGTGGGCAAATTCAGGAGTCTGCTTTCATGCAATCTGGCCGGACTTGCCGTTCAATTCCTGCTTGCTGTCTGGCTTATACCGCGCATGGGACTCACTGGTGCCTGTCTGGCAGCCGATGCGGGTTTCTTTGCCATACTGGTTTTGGTGTATCTGCAATTCCGGCGGGATAATCCGCATGCTGAATTCCACGGAGTTGTGCGCGTGAAAGTGCTGTTCAAACTGTTGTTGCGGCGGTTTCGCTAGATGGATTTTCCTGCACAATCCACACCAAAACATAGCCTTCAAAGATTCGGTATTCCATATCGAATTTCCGGTGCAAAGTGGGCAAATGCAACGATGCATGAAACCTTCCTTCCGCCCCGATGGTAAATGGCTCACAGGTCATGTGTTTCCGGAAATCCACTTCCTTTTTTCCGTACCACTTATACATGCTTTCTTTTGCAGCCCATATCAGCAGCAGACTTTCGGTTTTATGGTGTTCTTGTATGCACTGTAAATCTGCCTGATTACAAAATTTGCCCATTACACGCAGAATCCTGTCCCTCACAAGTTCTATATCAATTCCTGTGGATTCTTTGGCATTGCATGCAATTACCGCATAGTCTCCGCTGTGACTCCAGCTCATTTGGGGATTGCCATGGCCAAATCCGGGTTTGCCATTTTCATCTTTTGTAATCAGCGCACCGGGGGCAAACCCGCGGGCCAGCAACCTGCTTCCCAGATAATGCCTTCGCCTGGCCTCTGGCATGTTTTGCAACAATCCGGCTTCTGCTTCGTCCGGATTGTACATTTGCAGCAATTCCGCTTCAGTCTCGGCAATTTTCCAGATTCCTATCTGGAGATCCGGATGGGGGCGGATGATTTCCACCAAAGGCATGACTGCAAAAATACAGGTAAACCGATTAGCCCGCTTTACCGGACACAAACAGGCTGTATATGCGCTAACTGCCGGCAGGGGAGATGCATTGCTCAGCGCCGGCGGCGATGGTTATGTGGTGGAGTGGAATGCGTCCAACCCGGGTGATGGCCGCGTTCTGGCTCAGATTCCCGCGCCGGTATATAGTCTGGCCTGTCTGCAGGAATCGGGACTGATTCTTGCCGGAACCCAGGCAGGCAATTTATTTCTGATTGGAACGGATGAACGGGTAAAAAATCTCGAAGCCCATCGGGCAGGACTTTTCAGTATCACAGCGCATGAAAAGGGATTTATAACCACAGGAGGTGATGGAATGCTGATTTACTGGGATGCAGAAGGTCGCATTCTGCAAAGGGTCAAGGTATCTGACAAGCCTGTGAGAAAAGCCCTTTGGCTTGAAGAAACCGGACAATGGGTTCTTGCATCATCCGATTTTTGTATTCATGTGTTAGACAGAGACTGGAAGCGCCTCAATACACTGCAAGGTCATACACATTCGGTTTTTGCGCTGGCCTGGTTGCCCCATATTCAAACCCTGGTAAGCGGTGGACGAGACGCAGTGCTGCGTTTGTGGAATATGCCGGATGGGAAAAGTACAGGGGAAATTGCAGCCCATATTTATCATATCCACAGTCTCCAGTTGAGCCCGTGTGGACTATGGTTTGCGTCTGCCAGCATGGATAAAACCATCAAAATCTGGGATGCCCGTTCAATGGAGTTACTAAAGGTAATTGATTTTGCCAAATTCCAGGCGCATACAAGTTCGGTGAATTCGTTGGTGTGGCTAAACCAGGATATGCTTGCCAGCGGCAGCGATGACCGTCAGATTTTTTTGTGGCAGATTCAGGGATAGGTCTGTGTAAGCCATTGCCTGAAAAACGGGAGAACAAACCGTGGCTGAGTGCCTGAGAAATCCAAAATGCCTCTTGTCTCCAGCGCTGCTTTCATTCTTCGCAAATTACCCTGTGTCCCCAACTCATAGCTTTTAGCTACCTTTTTTGTGGATAGGCGGCTTTCTCCGTAATGAATGGCCAATATCAATTCCCATTGGTAGCGGGTGCAGGATTTTGCCAATTCACGGAATACGGGATTCAGCCTTTCTGTGAGCATTTGTATGGCATCTGCGGGAGTGCAACCCCGGAGAACGGCTTCGGCCAATTGCCGGCATTCTGCAGGTGAATGGCAGGCTTCCAGCACTGCCAGCAGTTCTTCTTTGCGGTGGGTTTTGGGATTGAATCCGGCCTGGGATTGCATCCATGTATACCAGTCTGATGCTACTGGCACGAGATATTCCAACGAATTTGCAAATCCATCCAGCGCACCGCCTTCGGCTATTGTTTTCAGCATTGCTGCTGTTGGCCGTCCTGCAATCACATATTGCACTTTGCTTTGCGATTGCCAAACCGCCCTGCATTGCCGCATTTCGGCAGCGGAGCCTGACAGGTTTAATGGAACTTCCATGGAATCCAGAATCACGGTGATGTTTTGTTTTCGTTTTTTTGCCATGCGCTGTGGCCAGTTCAGCAATTGCAGCTTTTCTGTCGTACTCAGCAAACGCGGCCAGTGCTGTCTTCCGGGTCGCAGCAGCTGCGGAACCGGAAAATGGGGTTCTAGAAGCGAACTGTAATCTATGAGCATCCTGTCACATTCCCGCTGCAAGGCTTCGAACCATACCATATAGAACTCAGGGAGAGATTTTACTTCACTACAATCCATGACAATCCAATGCTGATGTGGTGGTTTGGCTGCAGCTGACCAGACCATATAACCTGTTTTACCCATGCCGGCTGGAGCAAGCAGAAGGCAATGCTGTGCAGGATGGGTGTCTATCCATTCACTCAACCCCCATTGAAGGGAATGGACACACCATGGATTGAAGGTTTGCATTGCAGTGCAAATATGGTTCTAAAAAGTATAAAACAAAATAGTATAATTTTAAAACCATGCATAACAGTCTTTTATTCGGATGAATAGGGTTTGTTTGAGTGATTCTCAGCGTTTTCTCAGCCGGATTCCGTCTTCTTCCAGTGAAATCAGCCGGGCTTTGTACAAAGAACCTACTGCTTTTTTCCAGGCCTTTTTGCTCATGCCAAACTGGTCGTAAATGTCGTCTGGTCCGGTTTTGTCTGTGGCAGGAATAAAGCCTCCTGCTTTTTCAAGCATCTTCAGGAGTTTTTCAGCCATTTCGTCCTGGTGCACTCCGCCGGTCTGTTGAAGACTCAGGTCGGTTTTGCCGTCGGGTCGCACCAGCTTGATATAACCCTTCACGGTTTGACCAATTGCCAGTGGCTGAAAGACTTCGTTGTGATACAAAATGCCGGTATGTGTGTGGTTGATGACTGCTTTATAACCCAGCGGGGTTTCCGAAAAGATGAGCAGGCTTACTTCCTGCCCTGGTTCAAATGTTGGTTCTGACTTGTTGAGGTACTTTTCTATTTTGGTACTGCCTACAATCCGTTTGGTCAGTTTGTCCGGATAGGCAGTCACCACATAAGGCCTGCCTTCTTTCATTTCCGTCTTCTGTTCGCGGAAAGGTACAAAGAGGTCCTTGGTCAGACCCCAGTCCAGAAAGGCCCCATATTTGGTAATGCTCTTACATATAAGGGCAGCACATTCACCGGTTACCAGCAGGGGTTTCTCGGTAGTTGCAATGATGCGGTCCATGGTGTCGTAATACACGAAAACATCCACTTCTGCACCCGGCTCTGTGCCTTCCGGAACATACTTTGCCGGCATCAGTATTTCTCCGGCTTCCCCGCCATCCAGAAATACGCCGAAATCTACCTTGCGGTTTACAGTAAGGCGGTTGAATTTTCCGGCGATTGCATCCATGCCGCAAAGGTAGGTTCTATTCCGTCTCTCTTTTGTCCACAAATCTCCCACCCGGGTACAAAGCCTTGTTTTCTCTTCCTAATTTCGCCCACCATGATTTTGTCCGATACCCGCATCCTGGAAGAAATAGCCGCTGGCAATATCAAAATTGTACCTTATGACAGGTCCTGTCTGGGTTCAAACAGTTACGATGTACACCTGGGAGGAACCCTGGCCACTTACCGCGAACATATTTTGGATGCCAAAAAGCACAACCAGATTGAATATTTCGAAATTCCGGATGATGGTTTCGTGCTGTACCCCCATATTTTTTATCTGGGAGTAACCCTTGAATATACAGAAACCCATGCCCATGTGCCATTTCTGGAGGGGAAAAGCAGTACCGGCCGCCTGGGTATTGATATCCATGCCACTGCAGGCAAGGGTGATGTGGGCTTTTGCGGCAACTGGACCCTCGAAATCAGTGTGAAACAACCTGTAAAAGTGTACAAGGGTATGCCCATTGGCCAGCTCATTTATTTTCCCTGTGAGGGAGAAATTGAGGTGAAATACAACCAGAAATCCAACGCCAAGTACTCCCAGCAGCCCGATAAACCCATCGAGAGCATGATGTGGAAGAATCAATTCTGATGTACCAACCGGTACACACCCCTGACGGGTTATCACCGGAAACAATCAGATGGGACGCACCCCTCTCAAGAGGGGATGGCGAAGAGCAGCCTTTTTGGGTATATATCGCGCAGCATTCTAATGAAATCATCCCCTCCGGAAAGGGGGGCCGGTGGTGAAGATGAAGCGCATACCATATCCTGGGGTGTGTGATTTCCAGGCCAAAAAATTCGAGTTTCAACACACCCCTGACGGGTTATCACCGGAAACAATCAGATGGGACGCACCCCTCTCAAGAGGGGATGACGAAGAGCTATCGTATCGGTATTGCAACAAGTTGCACATGTAAAAAACTTCCCCTCTGCAGAGGGGGACCGGTGGTGAAGATGAAGCACATGCAATATCCTGAGGTTTGTGATTTCCAAAAATAATGAAGTCATAAAATCTTTGACATTTTAATATGTTTATTTAAATATTGCATAGAATTGTGGTTAGACAAATTATTCCATACAATCCGAAATTAAAAGAGCTAGCAAGAAATCTTAGAAATACGAGTTCCTTGCCTGAAGTGAAATTGTGGAAAATATTGAAAGGAAAGCAGCAGTTGGGTTTCGATTTTCACAGGCAGAAGCCATTGCTTGATTTTATTGCTGATTTTTATTGCCATGAGTTACTGTTAATTATTGAAGTGGATGGTGTTCAACATTTTCTTCAAAATCAAACTGAACGTGATGACAAGAAACAGCTTTCTTTAGAAGCATACGGATTGTTAACCTACCGAATTTCAGCCTCTCGTATTTTAGATTCATTTGAGGAAGTAGCAATGGAGGTTAGTAAGCTGGTGGAGCATAGAAAACTAGAACTTAATCTTTAGGTTCTATTTGCCGATTCATGCTTTCAACACACCCCTGTGTGGAAATCACCGGCAACAGCAAGACAGGACGCACCCCTCTCAAGAGGGGATGACGAAGAGCTATTGTTTAGGTATTACAACAAGTTGCACAAGTAAAAAACTTCCCCTCTGGAGAGGGGGACCGGTGGAAAATGAGGAGCACGTGTAATAATCCCGGGGTGTGTAGTTGATTGGCTAAAACAGATTTTCAGGTTTTTACACACCCGTGAAGGGAAATCGCCGGTAACAATCAGATGGGACGCACCCCTCTCAGGAGGGGGTGGCGAAGAAATGGGAATGCTGTATGTTCAGTCTATCAGCACAACTTGCTTGTGATCTCGATTGGGTGCGTAAGAACCTGATGAATGTTGCAGCGGTCTGCAACCTGCATTAGTTTGTCCCGTTGTTCCGCACTCAGGTCGCCATGCAGCAATATGCTTTTCTCTATACGGGTAACGCCGGCTTCCCGATCCCGTTCCAACTGCACTTCCACATCTACTCCGTCCAGTGGTATGTTTTTATGCTCTGCATACATGCGCAGCGTGATGCTTGTGCAGGCCGCCAATGCAGAAATCAGGAATTCAGTGGGACAGGGTCCAAGGTTATGACCTCCGTTTTCGATGGGTTCATCGGCAAACCAGGCATGCTGTGAGGTCTGAAGCGCAGTTTTGTATTTATCCCTGCCCAGGTGGGCGTTCACTTTGTGCTGAGTCATGGGTGCAAATTAGTTCCCCAACCTCAGAATTCCATGGGTACTTCCAACAGCAGAATGGACGAATGGTCCGATTTGGACTCCACAGTAAATGATGCGATGTCTTCAATGCCCAGGGCATCACGGCGGTTCAGTTCCACACCATCCACCACAAAACTGCCTTCAAGCACAAACGCATAGACTCCGTTGCCGGTTTTTTTCAGGGTGTAGTTCTCCTGCACACCGGCATCGAACCGGCCCATGTGAAACCAGGCATCCTGATGAATCCACACACCCTCGTCATCTGCAGAAGGAGAGAGAATTTGAAGCAACCGGTTCTGCATGTTCTCCGGTCTCAGGGAAATCTGGTCGTATCTGGGCTCCACATTTCGCAGTTTGGGGAATACCCAGATTTGAAGAAAACGCGTGAGCTTGTCCGGATTGCGGTTATACTCGCTGTGACGGATGCCTGTACCTGCACTCATTACCTGCACATCTCCGGCACGGATAACCGCCACGTTTCCCATGCTGTCTTTGTGCTCAAGGTCGCCTTCAAGGGCAATACTCACAATTTCCATATTGTCGTGAGGATGTGTGCCAAAACCCATTCCCTGGGCTACAGTATCGTCATTCAGTACCCGCAGGGCTCCAAAATGCATGCGTTCAGGGTTGTAATAACCGGCAAAGGAAAAACTGTGCCAGGAGTCCAGCCAGCCGTGATTTGCATGTCCGCGTGAGGAGGCCGTGTGAAGGATGTGCTTGCTCATATTTGTTTAAACAAATATACAACTGATTTTGGAAAATACAAACATAGCCGATGTCGTGCAGTGATTTGAGAGCAGACCCGCGGTTTTTCGCTGCACAGAAATGAATCAGGACCGCATTTACCCCTCTGAATCAGCCCATTCACCTTATCTTTGCCCCCCTGAAATGCAAAACGAAGATTTGTTCAAAAAGGTAGTGTCCCACTGCAAAGAGTATGGATTTGTATTCCCCTCCAGTGAAATATACGATGGCCTTGCCGCTGTGTATGATTATGGGCAGAACGGGGTGGAACTGCGCAACAACCTTCGGCAGTATTGGTGGAAAAGTATGACCCAGTTGCATACGAACATTCTGGGTTTGGATGCCGCCATTTTTATGCACCCCAAAACCTGGAAAGCCAGCGGTCATGTGGATGGTTTCAGCGATCCCATGATAGACAACAAGGATAGCAAGAAGCGCTATCGCGCGGATGTGCTGTTGGAAGAGCATCAGGAAAAACTGCGTGCCAAGGCGGATAAGGAAGTGGAAAAGGCGAGGGCCCGTTTCGGCGACAGCTTTGATGAGGCCATGTACCGCCAAACCAATCCGCGGGTGGTGGAGTATCTGAATGCCATTGACCATATTGATCAAACACTGAAAACCGGATTGGAAAGTGGCAACCTGGACATCATCCGGGATTTGATCCTGGAACTGGGCATCGTTTGTCCTGTCAGTGGTTCTAAAAACTGGACCGATGTGCGGCAGTTTAACCTGATGTACAGCACACAGATGAGTGCGGTGGAAAGTGGGGAAGACAGTCTGTATCTGCGCCCGGAGACTGCGCAGGGAATTTTTGTGAATTTTCTGAATGTGCAGAAAACCGGCAGGGCCAAGATTCCCTTTGGCATTGCCCAAACGGGTAAAGCCTTCCGCAATGAGATTGTGGCCCGGCAGTTCATCATGCGCATGAAAGAGTTTGAACAGATGGAGATGCAGTTTTTCTGCAAACCCGGAACTGAGCTGGAGTGGTACGCATACTGGAAGCAAGCCCGCCTGAAATGGCATCTGGCACTGGGAACCAATCCTGCCGCCTACCGCTACCACGACCATGTGAAGCTGGCGCATTATGCCAATGCCGCGGTGGATATTGAATTTGAATTCCCCTTCGGATTCAAGGAAGTGGAAGGCATACACAGCCGTACCGATTTTGACCTCAACAGGCATGAGGAGTTCAGCGGTAAAAAACTGCGCTACTTCGACTCCGAAACCAATGAGAGTTATGTGCCCTATGTGGTGGAAACCTCCATCGGACTGGACCGCATGTTCCTGCTCACCCTCTGCAACGCCTATACCGAGGAGCAGGTGGACAATGAAGTACGCACAGTGCTGAAATTACATCCTGCACTGGCCCCTGTAAAAGCAGCCATTCTCCCCCTGGCAAAAAAAGACGGCCTGCCGGAAATTGCCGAAAAAATATACAACGATCTGCGCTTCGACTTCAATTTATACATAGAAGACAAAGACAGCATAGGCAAGCGGTACCGCCGCATGGACGCCATCGGAACACCGTTCTGTATTACTGTAGACTATGACAGTGCGGCCAACGAAGATGTAACCCTGCGCTACCGCGACACCATGGAGCAAAAACGGGTGAAGATTGCTGAATTGCGGGATATGCTGCAATCCGAAACTTCCATGGCTTCATTGCTGCGCGGGCTGGTTTAAAGGAATTGGACGTAACCAATCTGCCTCAGTTCTTTTTTTTTTGAGTCACCCGGGCAACAATTCATGTCATGGGGCGTCCTAAAAGAAAAGTCCTATGAGATACACAATCACTTTTTTAATGCTGACGCTTACCTGCACCAGCAATGCCTGCGACAATCTTTTCCTGCTGCTGAAAAATGGGTACTCCCAAAATCTCACAAAGACCTATTCGGCCTTGAGCCTGAACAACAGAAAGGCCATACTGGCGAAATGGGATTTTGGCGATGGAAACAAAGGTTCCGGCAAAACCGTGAACCACACCTTTGCAGCAGAAGGGAAATACCTGATCTCCCTGTATGCTTATGACTCTGTTGCCAGCTGCTGGGATACCGTAACATTGGAAGATTGTGTGCTGGATGTGGCCACCACAGTCACACAAAAAGGTTCTTCCATCGATTTCAGCATTCCCTCCAAATCCAGGCGATATGTGAATTGGTTTATATATTCCGGTAGTCAGTATCAGTACTACACGAATCCGGCTTCCCATCCCGTGGCCAACGGCATGCCCCTTGTGGTTCAGCTCACGTATTACGACACTGTGCTGGGCTGTGGCAACACGGATTCGGTGGATGTTTCAACACTGAATCCGGCAAGCCGGAACGAATGGGTACAGCCTAAGGTGCAGATTTGGCCCCAGCCCGCATCAGACCTTGTCAGGTTTCAATGGCCGGGTGAAACCAGGCCCTTGTCCATTGAACTCCGCAACCTTTATGGTCAGCTTGTGTACAAACGGCATTTCCCGGCTACAGCATTGCCATATACAGACATAAGTGTCTCCGGATTCCCCGATGGCATGTATACGTATCAGATCATTACCACACGCGGACATTTGGATGGACGGATTCTGGTTGCCAGGTAAAACCGGATAGCAAATGAGCTACAAAACCAGACCCAATTGGTGAAAAGCAGCCGTTATTGAATTGATTTTCAAGTGGAAAATAAAAAAACAATTCCCGGGCAACATTTGGAAAAACCAGCGTCTAACTTGTAAAATCGCGGTACAGGTATGTTAGTCAGTTCCATCGCTTCACGTCATAATACGGTTTGGTATGCGGATACCCCGGCATTTGCGGAGCTCTTGGCACGGGGCGACAACAAAGCCATAACCTGGGTATATGAAGAATATGGTCCTGTCTTGTTTACCGTTTGCCTTCGCTATGGCGGGAGCAGGGAAGAGGCAGAAGACCTGTTTCAGGAAGGGTTTTTGCATATTCTGGATAAAGCAGGCTCTTACAAGGGCGATTCAGCATTGCGCAGCTGGATGTACAGGGTGATGTGTAATTACTGCATTTCTGCCTTGCGAAAGCAAAACAACAAGATCAAATTCAACAACCTGTCCGACGATGAATTTTTGATGGCAGATGAAGAGGAACCGGAAGTGGAATCCAAAATAAATCAGGAAACTTTGATAGAACTTATACAACAATTGCCTGCAGGATACCGGTTGGTGTTAAATATGTATGCACTTGAGAACAAAAGTCATACAGAAATAGCGGCAGAACTGGGAATGAGTGAAACCACCAGTCGCACGCAACTTTTTAAGGCACGCAGAATGCTGCGTAAAAAAATGGAGGAACTCAAATGAGCCAAACGGATAAAAGTGGAATAGACCAGTTTCTGCACAGCAGGCTGGCGCAGGCACCTTCTGCCATGCCCGCCGGTATGCTTGCTAAAATTCTGGCTGCCCGTGAAAAGAAAAAAAGGCGTATGTTCCTGTGGCTGAATTTGACAATATTCGTTTATGTGCTGGCGGGTGCATTTTGGTGGTTTTGCTGTGTTGAACAGGTGCCAATTGCGGGTAAACTTAAATCTGCCGGTATATCATCCAACGAACACAGAAATGCTTCAAGTCCTTCGGATCAAACATTGTCTCCTGTTGTTCAGGGAGAATTTAAAAGTCAGTCACCTCAGGTTGCAGAAACTGAGGTTAAGGAAACCAGGAATAACGGTTCAGTTAACCGTTCCGGGATCCCAAACCCTATATTGAAATCAAATACAGGTGGCGAAGCTGGAACGGCCGGAACATTGGGGACCAAAGAGGAAGGAAGTACAATGATTTCTCCGGAAGTGCCAGAAATTCCGGATCCTGAAAAACCCTGGATCACATTGAATCCATTCCGCATCAAACGCTGGCCTGTGGCTTTTCTGGCATCCGCATTCCACTCATGGGTCCTTTGGCCTGAGGATGCCCCCAAAGGCCAGCCGGATAAGAACCATAGTCCTTCGGATTCCGGAATGTCGTTCAGGCTGGGTGCCGGTCTGCTGGTGGTGGATGAGAGATTTGATGCCACCATACAATCCGGCCGGCAGGTATATGTGCCGAAATTTCTGCCCGGCATCATCAACCAGGGATTGGAAACCCGCACGGGAATGGGCTTTCAGGTAAATGCTGAATGGCATTACAAACGACTTTGGTGGGGTGGTGCTATCCAATTGAAAAAAACGGTGTTATCCGGCACCTACGAGTATTTGCTGGACAGCATGCCGGTAAAGGATGCCGAAGGCCGGATATCTGGTTACACCGCGCTACCCATGCCGGTTTATGTCCAGGGAACCCTGGGTTTTGGAACCGCTGATTCGGGACGGCAAAATGCGAAACCTTCCGTGCTTTCCATGTATATTCCCATCCAGGCCGGGTATCGTGGCCATGTGGGTCCGGTTGGCTATAAGTTAGGTGCAGGGATTTTACTCGACCTGCGCTTTGCCAAAAGCCTGACCCTGCCTTCCCTGGAATTTCCTTACAAACAGTCCAGCATACAATTGCCCAAACTGCCGGTTAGTGCGCAGTTTACCGGAGGGCTGTTCCGGGATTTTGGCCGGTTTTCATTGGGCATGGACGCCATTTACCGCTTGCCGGACAAAAAAGGAATTGAAGTGGGACGTGATATGGCCATCCACACTACGCGCACAGCCTTTTACCTGAATCTGAGCTACCGCATCGGCAGCAAATAAGCCAGCCCCGGAGATTTGCTTAATAGTAAACTCAAGAACCCGGATCTGGTTTTTGTGGTTCAGCAGGATGAGCAGGCAGCGAATACCATCCGATTTTTGGCGGCTCTGCAGCATTGTGCTAATTTTGTGCCCTCAGATATGATCACCATTGACCAATTTTCATTTGCCGGCGAAAAAGCCCTGATTCGTGTGGACTTCAACGTACCCATGGATGCCGGATTCAATATCACCGATGATTCCCGCATGAAGGCGGCCATTCCCACCATCAACAAAATTCTCAATGAAGGCGGTGCAGTTATTCTGATGAGTCACCTGGGCAGGCCAAAAGAAGGCCCCACCGATAAATACAGCCTGAAACATATTGTAAATCATTTGTCTGCACTTCTTGGACGCCCTGTTCAGTTTGCTGATGACTGCATAGGTGAAACTGCTGTGCAGAAATCGGTTGCTCTGGCTGCAGGTGAAGTTCTGCTGCTGGAGAACCTGCGGTTTTACAAGCAGGAAGAGAAAGGCGACCGGGAATTCGCGCAAAAGCTGGCCTCGCTGGGCACCTTCTACGTAAACGATGCCTTTGGCACAGCCCACCGCGCACATGCCAGCACAGCCATCATGGCTGAATTCTTCCCCGGCAAGCGGGCTTTCGGGTATGTGATGGCCCGTGAAGTGGAAAACGCAGACAAAGTGATGCGCGCCCCTCAGCGCCCTTTCACCGCGATAGTGGGAGGAGCCAAGGTGTCCGATAAAATACTGATTGTTGAGAATCTGCTGAATGTGGCAGACCATATATTGATTGGCGGTGGCATGGCTTATACTTTTTTCAAAGCCATGGGTGGTGTGATTGGAAACTCACTGTGTGAGGATGAAAGGCTTTCTACCTGCCTGGATATAATGGCAAAGGCTAAGGAAAAGGGAGTGAAAATTCACCTTCCCATGGATAGTACCATTGCCGACAAGTTTGCAGGAGATGCCACAAGTATAAACTGCGAAAGCAATGGTATTCCCACCGGATGGATGGGTTTGGATATCGGAGACAAGGCCTGTTATGATTTCAGAGAGGTATTACTAAAGAGCAAAACCATTCTGTGGAACGGACCTATGGGGGTGTTCGAAATGGAGAAATTCGAAAAAGGCACGCGCACAGTGGCAGAAGCAGTAGCCGAAGCCACGCGTAACGGTGCATTCAGCCTCATTGGCGGAGGAGACAGCGCCGCAGCAGTGCACAAGTTCGGTTTCGACTCCCAGGTAAGCTATGTAAGCACCGGCGGTGGAGCTCTGCTCGAATATTTCGAAGGCAAAACCCTGCCTGGTATAGCGGCAGTATTGGGTCAGCCCCTGGCCTGATTCTGAACCGGACTGATTTTAAATATCAGCCAGCTGGCTACGAAGGTTTCCAATTGACTCAGGGGAACGGCCAGTGGCAAAATGCCAAAAGGCAATACAGACAGGTTGCCAATCACTACCCACATCATGGCAAAGGCCATAAACCAACTGAATACGGCTGTTTGCCACATCGTGTATTTGCGGGAAAGAATCAGAATGGCTGTGCCCAGCATAAGGGACCAAATGCCCCAGGCAGCTCCGTTTGCCGGATTGGCCGGAAAAGTGATTCCCATGTCTGCATAATGGTCTGTCCAGTACTGTTTCAGCAGAAATTCGTTTCTAAAGAACTCCGAAAAGCCAATCCAAACAGTGGAGATGAATACTGCCAGAATGTTATTCTTCATGGACAAGTCAGGCCGGATTCTTTTTCAAATACCTGCGATTTAAAAAATAGGCTGCGAGAAACAGAACCATCATTCCCACCCCCAGAAGTGTGGGAGGTTTGCCTTCAGAGCCTGCACGCACAATTGTGGTTGCGTATACGGTAACCGAACTGGATACCAGGCCGGCAACCAAAATAACCAAGGGAATCCATCCTGCTTTGGTCTTGTTGAATTGCCATTGCAACCAGGCCACAACCACAGCGGTGATGAGCCAACCGGCGGATACAGCCCGCATGAGTGCAAGAATCAGTACCTTCATGCCGGCATCCACTTCGTCCCAGCTGCGACCCACTGCCACACTGTGATAGGGCATAAACTCCTTTTTGAACAGATACATGCACCCGAAGATGAGTGAAGTGAGTGCCACAGCGTAGTGGCAAATACTGGCAATGGTGTTTTTCATACTTCCGTTATTTCCAAACTGACAAGAGAACGGTGCAAACCACGATTCCCAGCACATGGTTTCCTCCATCCAGCAGCAACAAACGGTTGGATCGGGATTGCCACAAATAGGTTCCACCCAATGTGGCAAAAGCAAGGCAAACGCCCAGCAGTGCACCCATTTTCAGACCGGCGGTAAAATTTGCGCAACCGGTCACATACACCACATAAGAAATACCAAAGGTGGTAATCAGGTTGTAAATCAGGGAGCCAATCATGAGTCCCATCAGGCCTTTGGTGTCCGGTCGTTCGATTTTTGTCCCGTGTTTTTCAAGTTCTTTTGCCCACATCGGGCCAAACAAGCCACTGAACCATACGGAGCCAATGAGGAATTGAGCCAGAGCCCCGCATATCAGGGCCAGCCAGTTTTGATTTTGCAGGTAGTTTTCGAACATAGCAGTACAATGATAGGAATTATTCCCGAAAAGTACTGAAATGGCTTAAGATGGAAAAACGGAAAGAAGGGCCTGTGAGACCTGGGTATTTATTCTTAAAGAATCACACGGCCTGCACCAGTTTCTTTTCTGCCGCCGTGAGCTGCGCAGAATTGAGAAGGAAACTTTTCATTACCGGCCACAAACCGTGTGCTTTATACATTTTGCCCAGAATCATCTTTTTGTCTTCGGCCAGATGGCGCGTTCCGCTGACAATGGCCGGCAGGTTCGATTCAAAACTGAAGCGCAGAAACCGCACTTCCAGATCGTTGGGAGCAGCAATCACTGCTTTGTTCAGTTCATCCATAGCCATTGATGCTTTGCTCAGTTTCGAGGCAGGAGACCACCCATGCTTGGCTTGCAGGGCAAGGGCAGTGCCAAAATAAGCCCGGTACACCGCATTCTGGGCGGCAGCTGGCTGCGTGAGTTTGTACAATTCATCAGCCTTGCTGCTGCTGCTTATGGCTTCTTTATACAAGGTACGCACCTTTCCCAGGTCGGCGGTAAGCAAGGTCAGTGCAATGAAAATTCCAGTGAACACAATAGGTAAACAACCCGGCGGCGAAATGGTTTTACAACCAGTTGCGGCGTTTGAAAAAATACAGGGTGCCCAATGAGGAAAGCAGCATCAGACCTATGGCAAATGGATAGCCCCAGCGTGTGGGTATTTCCGGCATAAAATGAAAATTCATACCATAAATACTGGCAATGAGGGTGGGAGGCATGAATACCACTGAGGCCACTGTAAAGATTTTAATGATTTTATTCTGCTCAATGTTAATCAGACCCAGAAATGTATTCTGCAAATATTCCAGCCGTTCAAAGTTGAAATTGGTATGATCTATCAATGAGTTGATGTCTTTGATAACAATACGTAGCCTCTCGTATTCCTCCCCCTCAAATTCTTTGCTTTTGAGAATCGCCGAAAGCACCCGCTGTTTGTCAACCACATTTTGCCGAAGACTCATGGTGAGTTCCTGCAAACGGTTGATATGGAGAATCAGTTCCTCATCCGGGTTGCGGTCAAAAGACATTTCACGGCTTAACGCACCCACCTGACGGGCGAGGCTTTCCAGCAAATCTGCATCGCCATCCACACCTGTTTCCAGCAATGTGGCCAGTATCTGTTTGCCCGTGTGAAAGAAACGCCCGCTGGCTTTTATCTTTTTTACACACTCGGCAAAACTGCCCAGGTCGGCTTCGCGGTAGGTAAAAAGTACATCGTCCTGAAGGATGAAAGAAACCGCGTGGGAGATAAAAGATTCACCAGAACTATCGAATTGCAGAAAGTTGCTGTTTGCAATGATTTCATCATCTGTTTCGAAATACCGGCTGGAACTTTCAATTTCCAGTTGTTCCTGACGGCTCTGAAATTTGAATTCGAAGTGGGCTTCTACGTCTTTTATTTCAGCAGGTGTAGGATTCTGCAGGTCTATCCAGATTACATTCTCAAGGCCTTCCAGTTCGGAAAGCGCCTGCATCTTGTGCACGCGGTTCTGCCGTTTGAAGTATACCCTGAGCATTGCAATATCGACTGTCGCCGTCCACCCTGATGAAATGTTGCGCGAAAGTAATGAAAAAGCAGGCTAATGCACATCGCTGATGCACTTTTTAATGCATTCAGCTATAAGTTAACACAGATTTAATCCGGTTGAAAACTGAAATCAGCCAGCCCTGAAATATAGGTTGTGGAGATATTTGTCGGGAATACCGGATCGCCAATGGCCACCGTGGATTTCCATAAATATCCTGTAACTTGTATGTAATTCGAAGAGAGTGGGTATGAGAGTTGCCCCCCTGCATGATTTCTGAATTCATACCATTTCTTACCTATACTGCGAATGCTTAACAAATAGGGTTGACCTGACTTTACAGCCTGGGGAGCAATGTTCACCGTGTTTCCATAGATGGTATCATCTCCGGTAATGGTAACACTGGCAAGTATGGTTTTGGTTGAAGAATCCCAAAGGGTTACCCTGTAGTTGTCTATTTCCGGCATTAAACACCGCAGCGCCGTAACTTTTCCATTAACCCTGGGTTTAAATACACAACCGTACTCATAATTGCCGGATCCTGTTTTGGTGATTTTAAACATGGAAAAACTGAGCAAATTGCTGATTTGATTTGGGAAAATGTCTTTTGGAAGCGTGTCTTTTTCTTTGGTGCATCCGGCTAAAAAAACAAGTGCAACAGCCAATAGACCAAATGCAGATTTCAACTTTTGTGATTTAGTATTTTCAAATGTAAGCAGATTTTGTATGTAACTCAATATTGCTGTATCTCTTTGATCGATACTCTTTGTTCGGACATTATCATTTTGTGAGTTTCAGAATAGCACAGTGCATGCCTCTTTAGCTGTTCTTATAAATTTGAAAATTGAATATCGATGGGGAATTTTTTTTTTCTGCTTCGGCACAATTCATTCAGTGCAGCATAAAAGCAGCACATCGAGTTTGAGTTCAGGTGAATTTGTCTTTCTTTTTATAAGAAAGTAATTGTTCAAACCTTTCCAAAAAATTGCAAACGAAATACTTACAACAATCCGGATCAGCAGGATCAGATGCTGGCAGATTTGTGTTGTTCAATCGGGATCAATCCTTGACACAGCGTACGGACCAACCCATGTTATAATTGTTTCTTACCTTCATCGTTTCACTGAAATCATAGTCGATTTCGCGGTAAAAAGCGATGGATAGCTCTGCATCCGAAACAGTGGAAGTCCACCAGGCTCCATTTTTACCCTGCCCGTCAAAAACGCCTGAGGAATAGCGGTATCCGCCTGGCAGGGCTGTAAATCCTGAATCGTTTGTGCCACCCTCATTGGGAGATTGCCAGTGGGTGGTTCCTGCTTCTTTCAGCTTGCCACCTGCTACTTTATATCCACCTAACCCGATAATTAAAATTTTCCAGTCAGAGTCGTGGGATAAATGCCAGCCTGCCGGACAAGCTTTATTCGCTGCCGGCCAGTTGTACAATACACCGTAAGTTTTAAAACTCGCGGTTGCTTTAGCAGCAGCAACACTATTGCCTTTGTATCCATAAACATATTGCAATGGAAGGGTATTCGAACCGGAATCAGGAGCAACCACACTTGGCAGATAACGAAGATTTTCAGCCATCCATGTCTGATTTCCGATTTTTACGGTTTTGTAAACATTGCCATCTCTCGAATCTTTAAAAGTTGTGCTGGTTTGTGCATTCAGGGCCATTGTTGTAAGGCCGGAGATGAATAATTGAATGATTTTCATTTTGAATGATTTGTTTATCTAGTGTTTATTGTAGCCTGTGAATTCAACCAATATGGCATTGGAATAGGACAAAGCTAGAACTGGGGATTGGTCTTCAATATGACATAGGTCACCAAACAGACCTGTATGATTGAAATTCAATTGTCATATAGGCCTCACATATATCCGGAATCAGGCTCACGAAAATTTATGCGCTTCAATGTTCATGTACTGCAGTGTAATTTCCCTGTCCGTCTTGCGGAGGGTTGTTAATCGCAGCAGGCAGGCTTGCACTGTGAAGGTGCTGCTGTCCGGTAGTCCGCAAATTGCCGGTTCCCGGCCACATTCATTAGGACGAAAAATGTTTAATACAGGATAATGATTGATCAATCACTGAATAGGGTCAAATGCAACCTGTCCGAAAGAGAACAGGACAAAAATCACAATCTGCCAAACCAGCTTTTCAGCTTCAGTTCAATGACACCGAACAAGGCTTCACGGAATATCTTGGTGCTCATCTTGCTGGTGCCCAGTGTTCGGTCGGTAAAGATGATGGGCACTTCAGCAATTTGGTATTTGAGTTTCCAGGCCCTGAATTTCATTTCTATCTGGAATGCATACCCTTTGAATTTAATACGGTCCAACCCCACGGTTTCCAGTACTTTCCGGCGATAACAAACAAAACCGGCAGTCGTATCGGAGATTTTCATCCCGGTAATCATCCGCACATATTTGCTCGCGTAATAACTCATCAACACTCTGCCCATGGGCCAGTTCACCACATTCACAACCCCTCCCACGTAGCGGCTGCCAACGGCAACATCAGCGCCTTGTTCACAGGCGGCAACCAGTTTGGGCAAATCATCGGGATTATGGCTGAAGTCGCAGTCCATTTCACAGATGTAGGCATAGTCCTTTGCCAAGCACCAGTGAAAGCCGGCAATGTAGGCAGTGCCCAAACCATTTTTCCCGGGTCTTTGCAACAGAAACAAACGGTCGCTGTACTCCTTCTGCAATTCCTGCACTGCGCTTGCTGTGCCATCGGGGCTGTTGTCATCCACAACCAGCAAATGGGTAGGTGGTTGCAAAGACATCACCTTACGCACCATTTGCCGTATATTTTCTATTTCGTTGTAGGTGGGAATGATTACGATGCGTTGTTCCACGGTAGAATGGGCGAAAATAAGTTATTTTGCTGCGCAATGGCAGGGCGCACATTTGAAAAGGCTGTTTTTCTCGACCGGGATGGGGTAATCAACCACGATCCGGGTGATTATACAACTACGCTGGATGACTTTGAAATATTGCCCGGTACTGTAGAAAAACTGAAAATCTGGTGGCAGAGTGGATGGGGTTTGATTGTGATTACCAATCAGGGTGGCATAGACAAAGGCATGTATTCCGCGTCGGAAGTAAGGGCTATGCACCAGTATCTGCAGGGGTTGTGCGCTGCACAGGGCTTTGCCATAGATGCATTTTATTTCTGTCCGCATCATCCGGAATACTCCGGTAAATGTCTTTGCCGCAAACCCGGTAGTCTGATGATAGAAAAAGCGATGCATCATTTTCAGCTGAAGCCGGCAAATTGTGTGATGCTGGGCGATCGTGAAAGGGATATGGATTCAGCTTCCGGCGCAGGTGTGCGGGGGGTGCTCTTGCCCATCAACCGGGGAATCGCCGCATTGCCTGATGACCCTGCGTTGCTTTGGTGATCAGGATTCCGCTGCCGGTTCCCACAATTCTATGCGTCTTCCGTCGGAATCATTGACCCATGCAAACTTCCCGAAATCGGTATTTTCCGCAGGTTTGACCTGCCCGATTCCTTGTTTGGCCAGATTCTGCAGCAATTCGTCCATGTCACGCACGATATAATTTACCATAAATTCCTGACCTGATTCACCAAAATAATCTGTGTCATTTTTAAAGGCACACCAGGTAGTACCTGCCGATTTTTCGGCATTGTCCTGCATCCGCCATTGGAAATACGCACCCCATTTTTCGCTTTCCAGTCCGAAATGGGTTTTATACCAGTTGCGGGTTTCCTCCGGGTTGTTGCTTCGGAACAGAATACCGCCTATGCCAAGAATGTACGAATTCATGGGGTAAAGATAATTACAGAAAGGAATGGAGTGCGAAGGTTGGTCCCCGCTTTATTTTTTCTTTGCCACCGGCTTGCGCACCGCAGCGGTGGGCTTGCGGTAGTAGCTGTTGCGGTAATACGGTCTGCGGTAGCGATTGTAATATACCGGTGCAGGCATGGCAAAGGAAGTCTTGTCAAATGCCAGTGTATCCTTCAGCAAACTGTCACTCTTGAAGTCAATCAGACCAAGCGGATTAAACGCCTTGCCCATGAACCGGGTTTCGAAATGAAGGTGGGGTCCTGTGCTGTAACCAGTACTGCCGCCCAATCCTATGGTCTGCCCGGCATTTACAAGGTCTCCTGGTTTTACCAGTCGCTTGCTCAGGTGACCATACAGGGTTTCCAGTCCATTGTGGTGACGGATGACCACACAGTTGCCATAACCGTAGTACCAGGTACTCATGCGGACAACCCCGTCAAAGGCGGAACTTACAGTATCTCCGGTTTTGAGGTTCAGATCCACTCCGGTGTGGGCATGCCCCCAACGCCAGCCAAAACCTGAAGTCATGGCACCGGCAACAGGCAAGGCAAATCCACAATCGCTTTCAAGCACAGTGAGGTTGAACTGACCTGTAACTGTGGCAAAATCGAATTTGTAAGGGTCCAGATTCAGGGTATCCCAGTAGGAATAAATATCGAAGAAGGGAGAAACGCCGGGTATCACCGCCGTTTGATTCATATCAATGCCGGGGTTGAACCCGTCCGTATCATGATATAAAATAGCATTGGCGGAAACCACATTGAAATGACTGGCCAGAAACACCAGGCCAAAAACAAAGAGGATCTTATAGATGTTGAAATGCAGCTTTTGCTGTCTCGACATCTTGTTGGATTTTTTCTTTGAGTTCTTCAACATTTTCAAACTTTTGTTCAGCTCTTATAAACTGAATGATTTCGAATCGGACCGCAATATCGTAAATATTGTCCATAAAATCAAACAGGTGGGCCTCAATGCTAAAGCCTTTGCCCGGAATGGTGGGGTTATTCCCGATATTCATGACCCCGTTAAAGTTTTCCACACCTATATGGCAACGCACCATGTACACCCCGGTGGAGGGGATGAGTTTGAAAGGTTCAGTGGGTTGGATGTTGGCCGTAGGGAAACCGATTTCGCGGCCCAGTTTGCGTCCGTGTACAACTGTGCCGGACAGTTCGTAATGGTGCCCCAGAAGTTCATTGGCCAGTTTCAGGTCGCCCTGCAGCAAGGCCTGTCTTATGCGGGTGCTGCTGATGGCGATATGGTCTATTTCCGAAGCAGGGATTTCATCTACAGAAAAGTTAAACATCATCCCCATTTCCACCAGGTCGTTGAATGAACCTTCGCGGTTGCGGCCAAAACGATGGTCGTACCCAACCACAATGTTGTGAACATTCAGCTTTTCTACCAGTACACTGCGCACAAAATCAAGGGGACTCAGCCGGGCTACCTCATCGGTAAAGGGGAGTACGAGCAAATGGTCTATGCCGCAGGCCGCCACCAACCGGGCTTTTTCTTCCAGCGTGCTCAGCAGGCGCAGACTATTGTCCTCAGGGTATAGCACCAGTCGCGGGTGCGGGTAGAAAGTGAGCAACATGCTCTCACCACCGGCACTTCGTGCTTTTTCCACCACTTTTTGCAGTACGTGTTTGTGGCCGGTGTGCACACCATCAAAAGTGCCCTGGGTGAGCACCAGGTTGTTGAAAACCGGTAAATCCTGCAAATGATGATAGATGCGCATGAATTGGTGCAAATTTCGTCAAATCATGGCGGAGTAAAAATTTATCCTTCATCCGGTCGTTCTTTCTTTCGTAAGCCAGCTTATTGGTATTTTTGAAACCACGGATGCGTATTTCCAGATTTTTACTGTTCCTGCTGCCCTTGTCTCTCAGTGCACAGGGTGGTGCCTCAGGGGTTTTTGCCCCGCTTTCCATGCCGATAAATGCCCGGCAGGCGGCCTGGGGTGGCTATTGCAACTCCTACCGCAGCCAGGATCCCACTTTTGGTCTGGTAAATCCGGCACTGTTGAATGCCGGAATGCACAACCGGGTGGCCATGAATTTCAACACACAGGTAAAAGGGGTGTGGAGTGGCAATGGTGCCTATGCACGACATTGGGAAAAGCTGGGTACCCTGGCACTGAACGTGGCGCATATCAATTACGGAACCATGAATGCCTACGATGCTGCCGGCAATCCCGAGGGCACCGTTTCTGCCAATGAAACCGTTCTGGGATTGTCTGTGGGACGGGAAATAGCCCCAAACTTGCATGTAGGTGGCGGATTGAAAATGACTTATTCCATTCTGGGACCATACATCGGGGCCGGTGTGGCAGCAGATGTTGGTATGGTTTGGCATAACAGGGACAGCGTAATTTCGGTGGGTGCAGTATTGCGGAATGCCGGATTTATGGTGCTGGCCTATAACCGTGGAAACGGAGACAAACTACCTTTTTCTGCAGAGGCAGGTGTCAATTTCAAGCCAAAGCATATGCCGTTCCGCTTCAATATCACTGCACACAACCTGCAGAAGTGGGACCTGACATACAATCAGTATTTACAAACCAACCAAACCATAGACCTGAGTGGAAAACCGGTTACGCCTGCCGAAGCAAAATTCGGAGACAAGCTCATGCGGCACTTTGCTGTGGGTACAGAACTGGTTCTGGGTAAGAATTTCGGCGTTTTGGGCGGGTACAACCATCAGCGCAGGCGGGAAATGGCCCCGGATGTGCGGCCGGGTCTGTCGGGATTCAGTTGGGGCCTTATGTTTCGTGTAAGCCGCATACAGATTACCTACAGCAGTTCCACGTTTTTCCCGGGTTTCAATGCAAATCTGTTCACGTTTGCGGCCACGCTTTCCGAATTCCGGCGTAAACCTGCATCTTCGCGGTCCTGATTTGAACGCGAACAAAATCAACATCGCCATAGACGGATACAGCAGTTGCGGCAAGGGTACGCTGGCAAAAGCACTGGCCCGCGAACTGGGTTATAAATTCATAGACAGCGGTGCTATGTACCGGGCTGTGACCTTGTATATCCTTAACCACAACATTCATCCGGAGGATGAGGCTGCCGTAGCCTCCTGTTTGCCCCATATCCGGATTGACTTTGCAGTGAACAGCAGCACGGGACGCAACGATGTTTTGCTCAATGGCAGGGATATAGAGCAGGAGATACGCACCCTCCGTGTGGCGGGAGCCGTAAGCCAGGTAGCCAGGATAACCGCAGTACGCAGGTTTCTTGTGCAGGCCCAGCAGGCCATGGGGCGTGAAAAAGGCGTGGTGATGGATGGACGGGATATAGGGACTGTGGTGTTTCCCGACGCTGAGTTGAAAATATTTATGACCGCCAGTTCTGAAGTGCGCGCACAGCGCCGTTATGAAGAACTAAAGGCCAGCGGGGCCGACGCAGAATATGAAGAAGTGCTGGCCAATCTGCAGGAACGCGACCGCATTGACAGTACCCGCAAAGACAGCCCACTCACGATGACAAGCGATTACCATGTGCTGGACAATTCACACCTGAGCCGGGAAGAGCAATTTGAGATGGCAATGGAGTGGGTGAGGGAAGCTTCTTTGGGGGGGTGAAATTATGAAATAGTGAAAATGTGGAATTGTGTTGCACTCAGGCAGACGAATAATAAATAATTCACTGCCCATCTTTCGGGGATCGCTTTTTTCTATTGCTAAATTTTTATAATGGGTCAATTTTGTCAGTTTGCGCAAGTTCATATATTATTATACACGGAAAAGACACTATTTATGCACCCGATATTCGCAAGGAATGATTAAAATCGCAGAAAACTTAAGTGTATTTTCTTTGGAAATTCGTAAATTTGATTTAAAATTCAACGATATGAAAATTAGAGGATTTGCACTGTTCACAAGTTTCTTTATCGGATTTTCTTCTTTTATTCAAGCCCAGGTATGGACATATAAGCAGGACAAGAATCCTTTTGACGGAAAATATAAAACTTGCTCCATAATTGGTTCAGGGGGTAGTTTCCCATATACACAACCAGTCCTTGTGTTAAATCATTTTGAAAACGCACTTGACCTAAACCTTTATATCTCAGAAGTTGGCTATGCTGGTTGTGACAATAAAAAAATACTGGTTCAATTCGATAATGAGGATTCAATATATAGTTATTCTTCTTCTACAAACAATGACAAAAATGTCTGGTTTTTTGATTTTTCCAGTGAGATGAATCAAAGCGGGCAACAATTGAGTATGTTCAAATTGTTAAAAAAGATGCAGATAATGTCTACAATCCAGATTCGTCTGGAAAGTGAATGCGGTCAAAGTGATTATTCGTTTTCATTGGCGGGTTCTACAACAGCAATTAATTTCGTCGCAAGCGAATGGATGGAGAATAGCTTAAAGAATGATCTAGCTGAGAAAATGAGAAGGATTAATGAATTAATAAGATTGGATAGCTTATTGAATAAACGGATAGGGAATATCATGACAGATTCAATAAATATTACGACATTTAATAATTTTGATACATCTCGGTTCGAATTTAAGGTAACCTTAAAAAGAACACAAGTATTTAAAGAAAAAGAAGATATGGGCCCTATGGAGATTATTGATAAAGACTTGATAGTAATTGTAGATAAAATTTATTTTGATAAAATTTATGATAGAGTTGTTTACATTGAGAAGGAGGGAATTAAAAATGGATTTGTCAGAAAGAACTATATTGTCAAGTTTAAATAATACAATTTGTTGAATTAGCAAAGACCGCATTGACAGTACCCGCAAAGACAGCCCACTCACGATGACAAGCGATTACCATGTGCTGGACAATTCACACCTGAGCCGCGAAGAGCAGTTTGCCCGGGCCATGGGGTGGGTGAGAGAAGCGATGGGATTGTAACAGTTGGCCTGCCAGGCCGGGTATGCTTGCGGTGATGCTGCGAATCTCACATCAGCCAAAACAGGTACAACAGGGTTAACAAACCCAGAATAGCAATATTCACAATGTTTAATACCTTCCAGGTGATACCCGGCACAAACAGACTGATTGCACTGAGCAGAACACCCAGCGCACAAAAGCCCAGACTGACCAGCGTAACAACAAACGGTTCATTCAGGAATTCCGGGAAAAAACTGTGATAAATCTGTACTCTTTGCGCCTGATTTTTTCCCACACCACTGGCATACTGCCATAGGATAAAGGTAAGAGAAGGAAATGCCAGACATACAAGTCCTGAGACCCTGAGAATTCTTTGCCAAAGTGGAAGATTCATATATCGGGTTGATTTACGAAATACATATCTACTTCGCCTTTTCCTTTTACCGCAATCTTGCCCCGATAGGTAAAATCAAATTGGTCCTTTATCAAAGAGTAAGTAGATCCGCTGATATTGATTTTGCCGGGTTCTCCGCTGTTTTCCAGGCGGCTGGCTATGTTTACTGTATCACCCCAGATATCGTAGGCAAACTTTTTAATCCCAACAATTCCTGCCACCACCGGTCCTGAATTTATACCTACTCTGATTTCAAACGGATATAAACCTTTTGCCTTTTTTTGGCGGTTTAAATCGTTCATGAATTCTATAATTTCAATAGCTGCTTTTACCGTATCCGATGCGTGCGTGTTATTTGGATTGGGCAATCCGCCGGCACACATATAACTATCTCCTATGGTTTTGATTTTTTCTATGTTGTGTTTCTCTACAATTTCATCAAATACCTTGAAGCAATTGTGTATTTCAAATACAAGTTGCTGGGGTGACATTTTTTCAGAAATATTTGTAAAGTCTTTGAAATCTGTAAACAGAACACTCACATTTTCATAGTGTTTTGCTTCGGCACTGCCTTTCTGTTTTAATTCTTCTGCAACCTCTTCAGGTAATATATTCCAGAGCAGTTCATCGCTTCTTTGTTTTTCCCGGGTGATGATTTGGTTTTTATCCTGTAATTCAATCTGAGACAATTCCAGATTGGTCAGAGATTTTTTTAATTCACTGGTTCTCTCACTCACTTTGGTTTCAAGCATGCGGTTGTGTTCGGTGATTAGCATTTCATTCTTTTTCATGGACTCAACCAATTCCTGCTGAGCCGCCGCTTTTTCCTTCCTGTATTCATTTACTTTATCTGCAATGGTTATGGAGAACATAATTAATTGAACCGAAGAACCAATTTCTATTGCATTGTTTGTAAACTCGGTAAAGGGCAAAACAGTGAATGCTTTTAACACATAAATAATAACTCCAAGGAAATAGGCCCAGCAGGCGGCCATATAAAATCGGACAAATTTGTTTCCCTGTCTGTAAATCACAATAGATGTCACATACATGATGATTGCAAGAGGAAGACCAACAATCTGATTCATGAGTGATGCTTCAAGGTTGTATCCGAAAATACTTAACAGAATAACAAGAATCAGCAAGGGCTTGAAGACGAAACTCATGATTTTGTGAAGCCGGGGCGTGTACCTTTTCGATTCAAGAATATGTTGTGAAAAAACAACTGCCATAAATGACGAAAGCGCAATAATCGCAGGCGAGTAGGCCCAGAAGAAATGGAACCGGTCTCCCCACAAATCTGCCACATACCCTTTTAATTGTGCTATCATTAATGCATTGAAAAGCACATAAATGATATAATAAAAATAGGCATGGTCTCTTACGTATATAAACAGAAACAAATTATACAGGACAATGAGCAGCATCATGCCGAAATACATCCCTTCCAGTGAGTCTTTTTTATGGGCAGATTCTATAAAAGCTTCTTTGGTGTAGATCTTCAATGGATATTGCATAAAAAAGGAAGATACCCTCAGATAAAATATGGCTGTGTCTCCTGCGGCTACGGGCAAATCAAAAACGTACGTGCATGTTTTGTATTTGCGGCTGCTGAGTGGCAAGCACCTGCCTGATTTGATTTTATTGTATTGGCCACTGGCATTTGCATAATAGAAATACAATGTATCCAGGGAATAATTGTCGACAGTTAAAATCCATTCGTGGGTTGATTTGTTGACGACAGTGAATTTATTCCATGTGGTTAGTTGTACATTGCCAAAATTGGGCGCATCCTGGTTGCACGGGACGAATGCAGCATCGAGTTTTCCAGAAACGATATCATGAAAAGTGATGTTTTCAGCAGTGTCTTTTATGTAAGATACAAATTTGCCAATCCGAAACGACTCCTGGCTGTTATCAAGGACAATAACACGATCTCCTGCACGCAAATGCACTGCAGGACATAAACATCCTGACAGTATCAGAAACAGAATCCATATTTTTCTGTACGTCTGTTTCAAAAGGCGTTAGTTATTGCTTTCTGCGATAAGGGCAAGATTCTTTCTGCGCCGCTGAACTTCAAACGACACAGCTTTGGAAAAACCTGACCATGGTTCGCGGTCCATATGAATGGCCGATTCAATCTGATTGTAAAAAGCACCGGGTTCTTCTGCAGGTTGATTTGCATCTTCCACGGTCACCTCTGTTTTTCCTTCCCGGTACATCTGCAGCGCGACCGTTTCGAAGTTGTCATCCACCAGGATAATGGAGCCCCCGTGCAGAGGTTGTTCATTCCATGTATCTACAACCCAACCACCGCTGTTGTACACCTTCACCCTGTTTCTGTATCCCTTCAGATCCATATATCGCTGAAAGGGCTTGTGAGTATGGCCAAATATGAATGTAACCTGGCCTGGCACATTTCCCCCCAATTCTTCTTTGATATGATTGAGAATATAGAATTCGAGAAACGTTTTTAACCCTTCGGTGGCCTCGGGCGTGAGTTGCACCTCCGGTTCATTTCTTTCATTTGAGGCCAGTTTGCCCAGGGTTAGTTCCAGAATCGCATGAAGTATTTTTTTCTCTATCCAGTGTTTTACTGTGTTTTTTGTGCCGCTGGTAAAAGTCTGAGACATATTTTCAATCAAAATTTCTACCTCCTTTGGGTCTTGCAGTTTGTCATAGATCAGGTTGATGTCTTTGCCCACGCCGCCTGATCTTCCCAGGGTAGACCAGAAGAAATCAATCCATCCAAAATTTTCACTTTCCAGTTCTTCCAGATTCTGTGGTGTTTGTCTGTCCGGGAAAATTTTCAATCGCAAACTGGTCATTAATGAGTACATGCTCTCTACATAATGACCGTGGGAAATAAGGATACAATGTTCTTTGTCTTCACTTAAAACAGCATGCCCCGGATAGGCTGCATAAATATTATAGTCCTTCAGGTGCTCATATCGGTGCAGCAGTATATTCAACAGTGGAACTTCAATTTTTTCCGGATTGAATAAATTTGTGGTATGGCTGTTGTCCTTGATATATTCTCCGGCTTTCAGGCTTTCCAGGTATTTAAAATAGTAGTGATTTCTTGATCTTTCCCACAGCGGATGGTCGTGGTTTCCAGACATGTAGAATATTTCCCTGTCAAAGAGAATTTCTTCTCCGGCGGGAAACAGATTTTCAACAAACCGCTGAAAGGCCATAGCCGCATTGTTGGTTGTCGTCAGCGCCAGTTCAATGATGTCGCCATTCAATACCAGTTTGGGCTTCACGGTACCGGAATTTTTTGACACCACCTCTCTCAGGCATTGCGCCATCTTTATCAGCACATCACTTGCCTCTGTGTTGTCTGTTTCAGTGGAATCGGGGTCAAGATGGGTAAGAATGCTGTTTTCTGCACCCAGGTGCAGATCGGAGAAAATAATATATCGGATTTCAGACATGGGTTGTGATTTTGGATGAAAGATAAGCAGTTTATGACCTTGCCCGCTGGTTACTTACTTGTGCGAGGTGTTTGAGAATAAGGGGGAAAACATCTCCGGCTGCATTTTTTCCATACATGCAATCATTATGTCCGTACCCGGAAATAACATGCCGCTGGTATAAATCCTTACCATTTGTTTCACACAATTTGTTGTAAGTGGTCAATGTGCTTTCGGGGTCAAATACCTGATTTTTTTCGCCGTGGATAAAAGTGACAGGCAGGGCCAGACGCTTCAAATTGGGCATATAAATGTCCTGGCCATCCGCAGTTAGCAAATGGTGGGCACGGATCATTTTTGTGAGGTGCTCATAGGTGCGCATATTGGCAATGGAAAACATTTCAATCATTGCCGTATGGGTGGCATCATTGAGCTGACTATGTTCATAAAGCGGCCCAAACATAAAGGTCATTCTGTGGCAGGTGGGGTTGTTGCAATACCCAGCAACAGGTACCGCATACATCTCCAGAAACTTATCGTACAGTTTGCTGAGCCAGCCTTCATTGGAATCTGCATAGGCACTCAATGAGTGGATTCCGAGTGCATCCAGTACCTGCGGAATGTGCAGGCCGGCTTTCCATTTTACCTGGGGTGCAGGATAGAAATCGCTGGCAATCTGGGCACTGATCACGGAACGCACACCTTCCATTCCGTTCAGCAGGGCCATGAACAGTGAAATGGAACCCACACAATGCGCCATTACATCTATTTGCGCTGCCCCTGTAACAGCCCGGATTTTGTTTACAGCTTCCGGATAATCATACATGGCAATTTCATCTACCGTATGCTGCGATTTTGAGGAGGGCAGCAGGTTGCTCAGCCGGTAATCAAACAGCCATACATCAAATCCATAGGCAAAGAAAAATTCGGCCATGTTTGTGTCTATGGTGTCAATGGCAAAGGTGAGACGGTTGCCACTGAAACCATGCACCATCAGCAAAGGACTTCCGCCGCCGTTATAGCGTGTAAGCAGCAATTCAACCCCGTCTTTGGTTTTAATGGGGTAATATTCGGGATCGCACAGCCGGAGTTCGCGTTTTTTTCTGGGTTTTGCATCAGGGTTGTCGAAATGATTGGGCGCAAAAATGCCCCCATACACTTCAAACAGTTGTTTTGAAAAATAATTCCCAAACGCGGCAATGGCTTTTAAGCCCTCTTCCACGGAAGAGGCATTGATGGCTTTCATGGTTTTCATCTGCCGTGAAAAATCTGCCATTTCTATGTGTAATATACCCTGTCCCAATACCGGGCTTTTGTCGTCAGGCCCGTCGAAAAGGGTGATGTATAAGGTGCTGGTATCCGGCCATTCATCGAGTCCGCGGTCGTGATGTACGAATTTGAATCCTTTGAAATAATACTGTTTGCCTTCTTCACTGTTCAGGCACATGGCATATTTCATCAGTTTCGTATCCACCGTATCCGGGTCATCCACAAAAAGATTGAATACGCCGCTTGATACTGTCAGCGGCGCAGTTGAAAGGCCTGGTGCCGTTACTGTGCCACTCATTTCGGCACTGTGGTCCGGATTGTCAATCATCGAATAAACATCCGTGCTGCTGATGGTGAGAGTGAACTGCAGGGATTCATTGGATTCTGTTCCTTTTTCCAATCCGGCCTGATAATCATTGTTTGAAATGCCTTTGCTATAAAACCCTTTCATGGTTTCAGTGAATTGCACACCTACCTTTTTTGCCACCTCGGGAACGGTAAGGATTTTCTTTGAATCGTAATCTATGGTCCAATTGCGGTCTGCTGCAATGAGTGCACAGCATCTTTCAGATACGGCAGATATGGTAAGCAACGGGTTCACACCCAGCGACCGGGGCATTACAGAGCCATCTGTGATATAGAAGTTCTCGAAAACACCGGTATCTGAATCGCCGGAGTACACCTGCCCCTTGTGGTTTACCACCGCGGTTTCAATGCTGTCTCCCATGGTGCAACCACCCAATGGATGCACGGTAACCAGTTCATTGTTCATTTCCTTTACCCAAACCGGGTTTTTCACATATACGCCGGAAAGGGCTTTGGTGGCTTCAGCAAGTTTGTCATTGGCTTTTCTGAAAATGAGTTCCTTCCCAACGGTTGACCAGTCTATGCTCAGCCGGTTATTGTTCAGTGTCATTTTTCCATGCTCACCGTCATGGGTCATGAGCAAATAGGTCTGGGTATTGCGTATAGCACCGAAATACGGGCCCCTGATGTCGCTGTCACAGGTCTCATATTCGTGTTTCAGACGGTTGATAAAGCCTTTGTCTTTATCCTGTCTCTCGCGTTCGCCAATGATTTTATTTTCCACATCAATGGCAAGGGGCAACAGAGAGCCGATTGCACCAGGAACAGCGGCATCTTCAATAATCATCCCGTCATTCAGGTTGTCTTTGTAGCGCATGTCTATGACCCCGGTGATACAGGGTCCGGGCTTCTTCTCATCATCGAGTGTATGGGTACCCTCTCCCACACCATCTATGTGTTTTTCGGTGTTGTAGGCAAATCCCAGCACATCTCCGTTGCCCGAGAATTCATAGCCCACCCTGTCTGATACTTTCAGCCCTTTTTGTTTGGACCTGAGCAAAATTTCATTCGAGCCCAAGGTTCCGGCGGAAAGAATCACCATATCTGCTTCCACGTATTGGTCCGGAGCATCAAATTTTTCCTGTCCGCTGCTGGTGATGGAATAATAAACCAGCCATTTGTTCCCTCTTTTTTCAATATGACTTACCCAGGTTTGGGTGAAGATTTTTGCTCCGTGTGCTTTTGCATCGGGCAAATAATTCATGATCAGTGTGTTTTTTGCACCCACATTGCAGCCTGAACAACAATCACCGCAAAGGTTGCAGGGTTTTTGTTCCACACCAGCGTGGTTTATTCCGTCCACTTCAAAATTGACATTGATATTGGTTCGGTAGAATTTTTCATTCAGTGCTTTTGCCGAAGTTTCCAGACCCTTTAATTTGTTCAGCTGAATTGAATCAGGCAGGGGGGCAGCCCTGAGCATATCCATAGCCAGGCTGTAACCTTTATTCAACAAACTTTCAGGGTTTTTAAATTCATCCCTGATTTGACGGGGCCAGTTTGGATCGTCAAACACACGTTCTTCAGGCCGTATGGACACATTTGCATTGATGAGTGAAGTACCGCCCAATCCGCAACCCACGAGAACACTGATGCCCGGATGCACATGTAAATCATACAACCCGGTAGGAGAACCCTTGTGTCCACCCGCTGTATGTACCTGCATTTCTTCAGTAGCGCCAATTAGCGTATCAGGATATTCTCCGGGTTGAAATTCCCGACCACGTTCAAGAACGCATACCTGTCTGCCTGCTCTTGACAATCGGGACGCAGCAATGCCGCCTCCGTATCCAGATCCGATAACAACGATTTCGTATGCAGGTTGTAACTCTTCTGCAGGGTTGGATAAGTATTTCATAGCTATTTGGGGTTGTTGTTTTTCAAATGTAAGTGAATTGTTCAATATATCTCAACATTGGGTGGGTCGCACGATGTTTGGGTTTAAAACGCATGTCTAAGGCTCAACATAGTCATTCCCCAGTTTCTTTAATGTAAAAACAGCTCTTTGTTTCAATTCGACATAATTGTTCAGAATTCTTTCATTGAGAACCATAAGTTGCAATACATAATTATGAAACAGCCATTTGTTTTCAGGGGTCCAGTTTCTGAGTTCGGGCCTTGCGGATAATGAGCCGGTTGCAATGATGGACTGGAAATTTTCCATGTGAAAAATTTGCTGCAGGAATGTCGTGATTTTTGTATTTAACAGATTCCGTTCCTCGGATAACAGGAATAGGGTATTTTCACAATCGTCATTGTATTGTGTGTGTGCTGAAGCCGTGGTTTTGGTGAAATTCCTCAGATACCCGGTATTGATAAGCAGGTTGAAGGTGCTTGAATTTCTCTGAAACCAGGGCCTGTGGCTTAAATGCGCACTGTATACATACAAATCTGAATCATTGATTTTGCGGACACCATCGTCTACAAGATGAAAGAGTGTTTCAAGATTTTTCTTTTTTATTTCTGCATGTTTAACCATCAGATTGATATTCGCCGTATCCTGCGCTATATCATTAATCATATCGGCAGAAAGTTCTTTCGCCACTTGTTTGGTTCTCAGGTCGTCGCGGTAATTGTCTACAAAAAAACCAAGCAACACCGCCAGAAAAAGCGTGAAAAAATCAAAAGCATGGTCGGCAATAAACTTTTTTATGGATGCCATAATTCATTGTCGGATGATGCGTCAGGTGCCAAATATGCGCGAGAGTTGAACAATTGCTCCTTCCCACCAGGGAGCCACATATCTCAGCCTGGGATTTTCTGCTTCTGCGGCGCGCACAATTTTGGCCACAATGGAATTCAAAGACTTGTATTCCGTCATTTTAAACATGAATTGTTCTGCCTTTTCTATTTTGTCGCGTACATTCCAGAAATAGGAGGTATCAGGTCCCATCCATTCATACTTGTTTTGCATCATTCGCTGATTGTATCCTGTGTGATAACTGCCGGGTTCAACTACCGCAACATGTACGTTTTTGGTGATATACCTGAGTTCTTGTTTCAGAATAGCTGCTGCTGCAGACAATACGTATTTGCTTGTGCTGTATGAACCCAGAAAAGGCCGCGGACTTCTTCCTGCCAGGGAACTGATAATGACAATGGTGCCCGAATTTCTGGGTATCATCTGTTTGAATGCTTCCTGGCAAAGGGCGATGGTTCCAAAAACATTGGTTTCGAAATTTTTCCTGAGACGGTCCATTGGGATTTCGGCAAGTGAGCCGGATTCTCCCATACCAGCACAGTTGATGAGAACATCTATCTGATAATTGGAAATGAGTTTCCTGTCAGCCTCCTGGGTTATATCCAGCTTGAAACTATCTATGGGCAAATTTTTTGATTGAACATATTCTTTCATAGCAGCCACATCTGCTTCCGTATGTCCGGTTGCAATCACATGATGCCCTTTTTCAGAGAGTGCTTCAGCCGTGGCCAGGCCTATTCCGCTGGTGCCTCCCGTAATAAGTATTTTTCTTGCCATAATATTTGGTATTCAATGATATGACATTTCGTTGAATAAATCACTACTTTTCTATGGTGATTGGATTGTTAATGTGTTTTTAATTCCTTTCAACTGCCTTGGAAGATCAATCCTGATAAGATTTCGTTCAATTCATTTGTGCTCACTCCACTCAGAAATACAAAGAGATATATTCGCATCCGGGGTAGATCTGGCAGGATGACCAAAGGCTCACCCATCCCGTGGAATCAGAACGCTGAAAATTCAGGGAACTACGGCTTTGCAGGCAACCAACAACTGATGAACCTGACAACTGGTAATAAGGACAAGTTGGCAAATGGGTGAACCACCTTTCAAAAACCCGGGTCCGAAAAATGGGGATGACGGTGGTATTCAAAACGAACCCCAAAAGGGTTAGTTGCGTCTTTCCAATGGCCTGAAAGGGAATCGCAACCATATGCCGGATAATTCACACATAAATCATGAAAACCACTTCGCAATCAGAATGGGTTGGATCGAAAAGTGAATGGCTAATAATCAATAGTGGCTGCTGGCATTGCGGGGCCTGCATGGCTTGAAAATACCGCGCAGAGCAGCTGACAGTCTGATGAGGAAAGTCTGTGTCAAATCTGGTTGTCTACAAAATACATGTCGATTTCACCCTTTCCTTTCGCAGGAATTTTTCCGCGGTGAACACAATGGAATTTGTCTTTAACCAGTGCGTAAGTTGCCTCACTGATGTTCACTTTACCCACATCCCCGCTGCTTTCCATCCTGCTTGCAGTATTTACGGTATCGCCCCAAATATCGTAGGCGAATTTTTTAATGCCCACGATTCCTGCCACTACCGGGCCTGTATGAATTCCTATGCGTATTTGAAAGGGTTCTTTTCCTGAATTTGTTCTCTCAATGATCCGGTTTGAAATGTATTTCAGCATTTCCAGGCCGGCATTTACCACATCTTCTGCATGTGTGGTGTTGGTTACGGGCAGGCCTCCTGCACACATATAGCTGTCGCCAATGGTTTTTATCTTTTCTATTCCATAGGATTCCACAATTTTGTCAAAGGCGATGAAGCAATCATTGATTTCTTCCACCAGTTCTTTGGCCGTCATTTTTTCCGACAGTTTTGTAAAATCTTTGAAATCAGTGAAAAGGACGGTTACTTTTTCAAACTGTTTTGCATCTGTTCTTCCTTTGGCTTTGAGTTCATCTGCCACTTCTGCAGGTAAAATATTCAATAAAAGATTATCAGAAATCTCCTTTTCCTTTTCAATTTCATGATACTGAAATATTATTTTATCCTCTGCGTTTTTGCGGCGGATAACTTCTTGCTTGAGTCTTGTATTCCATGCTATGATGCCAATGAATAACAGACCGCAACCGGTGTATAGCAGATAATATTTCCCAGGCCATTGCATGTTGAGGGATAACAGGCCGATCAGGACAAGATTTGTCCCGACAAAATCAAGGGAGCTGAGCAAAAACATTTCCCATTTATTTTTGGCATATTCACTCCATCGTGTAATTTTATGGTGCAATTCAAGAGGGGCATACATAAAGCAGTAGCCAAGCACGGCAAGGAAGACTTCGATGTTGGCACCAGGCCAGGTAAGGTATTTGGATATCAATCCGAAAACAAGCAGGGAAATGGAAATGGCAAGAAAAATATACCTCAATTTATTCTGTTTCGCATTTTCTGCCCGGATGGCGCGAAAGGAGATCCCCAGAAACAAAATGGAAACCGAAAAGGTTATGGAAATGATGAAGGCAATCTTAAGGCCGTGTGTGGCAGGATAAGCTGAAATCAGCAATCCACAAAGGCCCGAAAGGAGGAATATCAGCCATGTTCTGTTTCGCATCATGAAAGAAGTTATTTATGGTGTAAATGTATGAAAATCCCTTCAATACCTCCTTCGGTTTTGTTCAAAGCTGCTAGAGGTAATTCATCATCAAACCCGGATATTACAATTGTTAAGACCAGTTCAGTCTGAAAAAATCCAGGATCACCCCAACGCAACCATCAGACTGCAAACCAGCTGAATGAATGCAACCGGGGCCCAGATGCGTTCTGTTTTGCTGGGGGTGATGGTATTGAGGATGGTTCCGGCCAGGGCATACAGGACCACGAACCAGATGGCTATTTTAGAAAAAGACAACATACCCGGTAAAAGCAGATGTGCCCGCGACAATACAATCAATGCAAGAAATGCCAGAACGAAAATATTGATCACAGCAACCCACCTCATGCGGGGAGGGTATTTCCCGGGAAATTTTCCGCCCATGGAAGCCGCACCCCAGGGCATGCCGACGGCCAGTCCGGCTTGAAATAACACAACAACGCCGGTGAGAATGGTGAAGATTTGGGCGGACAGGAAAGTTGACATTTTGCTGCAAACAGGAAGGGATTGCGAAGATAAACAACAATGGCAGGCTTCCCCCATACCCGTTATTTGATAAACCTTACCTTTGCACCCGCATATGAGAGAAAAAATTGTAGCCGGAAACTGGAAAATGCACAAGACCCTGGAAGAGAGCCAGGCGCTGATTACCGAAATCCGCGGAATCATCCGCGACGAACTGCGCGGCCAAACCCGCGTGATTGTATGTCCTCCGTTTATTGCACTCACTGCTGCCAGCCGTCTGCTGGAAGGTACCGACATTGGTCTGGGTGCCCAGAATTGCCACTTCGAAGACCAGGGAGCCTATACGGGAGAAATCTCTGCCCCTATGGTGAAAAGCACCGGAGCCCGCTATGTGATCATTGGTCACAGCGAACGCAGACAGTTTTTTGGAGATACCAATGAAATCACCGCCCGCAAGGCAAAGAACGCCATACGACACGGGCTGAAAGTAATCTTCTGTGTGGGAGAAACCCTTCAACAGCGGGAAGACAAAACCTATTTCAAGGTTGTTGAAGCCCAATTGCGTGACGGCCTGTTTGACCTGGACCGCAAAGAATTCAGCCAGGTAGTGATCGCTTATGAACCGGTATGGGCCATTGGCACCGGCCTTACCGCAAGTCCGGAACAGGCGCAGGAGATGCATGCCTACATCCGCAAAGTGGTTGCTACCCACTATACCGATGAAATTGCAGCCGATACCTCCATCCTGTACGGTGGAAGTGTGAAACCCGACAATGCGGCCACCCTTTTTGGTCAGGAGGATATCGATGGCGGCCTGATAGGGGGTGCAGCCCTTAAAGCCCGCGATTTTGTGGATATCGTGAAAGGAATGCGCTAATTTCCGGCACGATTCTTTCCTTATACAATCCGAATGCATTCCCAACGTTGTAGTATGGTGAAATTGTTGCTGCGCAGATTTTTCGTCACAGGCCTTATGGTGTTTTCGGTATTTGCCGCAAATGCCCAGATCAAGAGTTTCAGCCCGGAACCCGCTGTATTTATCAAGGAACTGGAGTCCTTTGTACAGGGAGCCGGACAGAAGAGCCTGAACGAAGACTTTGCTATATTCCGGCAAAACTGGGATTTGGGCAAGTTCTCGCCCCTGCAACAGAAATCCATCATACAAATCTGCAACGATATGCTGGCAGAGGGCATGCCAGTACAGCCCCATTTCAGCCTGATGCTGAATTCACTGGCGGCATTTCTTGCCCGTAAACTTCCGGATAAGGTGCTGGTGCAGTGGCAGTCGGTAACCCGCAGCCTGCTGGGGAAAGACAATAAGGACTACCTGGAATTTCTGAAAATGACCAGCCTGCTGTTTGCAGAAAACATACTGGTGCTTGATGACCACAAACGCTGGGTGGCAGACAACACGGCCTACGACATCGTTTATGAAAAGGGGCAGATAGCCATCAAATTCGCATCGGTAACCCTGACCTGTAAAGGCCCGGTGGACAGGTTGCATGTATTGCAAACCAGCGGGTATTACCTGCCTGGTAAGCGCATGTGGATGGGAACCCAGGGCAAGGCAAATTTCAACCGGGTGTTGCCGGGAGAAAATGCCACGGTGGAATTTGGAAAGTTTACCCTGAATCTGGATGAAAGCGAATATACCATTGACAGTGCCAGGCTCAATCACCCCAAATACTTTGGTGCGGTAAAGGTGCTGGGTAAATTTACAGACAAACTCAGTTTCTCGCCGGACACTGCTGATGTGCGCAAGAGCACCTATCCGCGATTTGCGAGTTATGCAAACAGCCTTGAGATAAAGGGCATTGTAGGTCCGAACGCTACATTTAAGGGAGGATTTTCCATGAATGGAAAGGAAATCAATACCCAGACTGCAAATGGGCAGGAAACCGAAATCACCATTTATTACAAGCTGAAGAAGAAGGCTGTGTTGCGCAGCAAAACCTTCAAAATCAGCGACGGCGCTGCGGTAAGCCCCTCTGCTGGATTTACACTGCTGCTGGATAGCGGAGGAACGATTTCGCACCCCAATGCCAATGTGAATTTCAATTTTAAAGAAGGAAAACTGCTGGTGAATCGGGGTGAAACCGGACTGATGCGTGTGCCTTTTACTGATGATTTTCATAAGGTGGATCTTGATGTGCAGCAGGTGCGCTGGAAAATAGATCAGCCCTTTGTGGATTTCGACAACATCAACAAAGACCAGGAAGCCAAAGTAGCCTCCTCGGATTTTTACCGTGAGATTATTTATGCCCGCACACAGGGTGCGCTGAGTTCACACCCGTTGCAAACGCTGAATGCGTTTTACAACCGCACACCACCGGATGAATATTCAGACAAGCTGCAGCTTGAAATACGGGATCTGATGGCCAAAAACAGGCCGGAAGACAAGGCACTGATAGATGCCAAACTCAAGGCACTGCAGGCCCGGAAAAAAGAACTGCGCGAATCTTTTAAAGCAGCAGACCGGCTGAAATTTTCCCTGCGCGATTATGCAGATTTTTCGAAAACTCAGCCCGAGTATCTGCACAGTGTGTTTATTGATTTGCATGACGCCGGATTCCTTACTTACTATCAGGAAAAAGACAGTGCATTGATTTTGCCCAAACTGTTTAAATATGTGCAGGCCCATGAGAAAACAAGAGACTATGATGTAATCCGGCTGAGCAGTCTGATCAGCAAAAGGCCGAACGTGACCCTCAACCTGCTGAGCAACGAACTGAACATGGAAGGGGTGCTTAAATTCTACTTTTCCGACTCTCAGAATGTGGTAGTAGTGCCCACCGAACAACAAGTGACTATCCTTAAAAACCGCAGGTTGCGTTTCGGTGGAATGATTCGCGCCGGCCGTTTTGATTTCTTTGGTAAAAAATTCGAATTTGATTACAACAATTTTCAAATTGCTTATTCGAATATCGACAGCATGCGCCTGTATTTTCCGGATAGTACAGGACGGAAAATCATTCCCATTAAATCGGTATTGCGAAATATTTACGGGACTTTATTTATAGACAAACCGAACAACAAATCGGGATTGATCAACTACCCGGAATATCCCATTTTTAAGTCCAGTAAAGGTTCAGAGGTGTTGTACGATAAACCGCATATCCATGGCGGGGCTTATAAGTCAGACAAATTCAAGTTTGTGGTGGATCCGTTTACCATAGACAGTCTGGACAACTTTACCATCGAAGGTTTGCAGTTTGACGGTACGTTTCTCAGCGATGGGATATTCCCGGATTTCAGATACCATGTGAGTATTCAGAAAGACTATTCACTCGGATTTGTGAAACCCACACCGCCCGGAGGATACCCCATGTATCGCGGCAAAGGCAAGGGCGAAATGGTCATGAGCCTGAGTGAAGAGGGGTTGTACGGCCTTGCCGGACAAATAGACTACAGTGGAAGTACCAGTAAGTTTAAACAGGTATTGTTGCTGCCCGACAAAGCAGTGGGAACAGTAGACAGTTATGAAATTCCGCAGGGCGCCAAATACCCGAAAGTGTATGCCGCGGATGCAGGAATGGAGTGGAATCCTTACAAGGATGAATTCCATGTTGCCCAGGGAGCCAATCCTATCAAGGTATTTAAGATGGGGTACGATTTCTATGGGAACCTAACTCAAACACCGGTGAATCTTAAGGGCAACGGAACCCTGAGCTGGAATGAAGCAAAGTTTGCCAGTCAGGAAATGACTTTTGGCCCCAACAAGACCAGCGCAGAAAAAGCATCCCTGAAGATATATGCAGCAGACAGCACAAAAATTGCGTTTGAAACTGATGATGTAAAGGGCAACCTTGATTTTGACAAACGCCAGGGTGTATTTACCACCAATAAGAAAGATGCCATGACCAAGTTTCCGTTCAATATGTATGTGACCAATCTGAACGATTACAAGTGGAATATGGATCCGAAGACCATAGAGGCCAAAATGGGACCGGCCATGGTGGGAACCACCCCATATTGGCTGAGCACAAACCCCACCCAGGACAGTTTGCGGTTTGAAGGGAAAAAGGGCATTTATGATTTGAATCAATACACGCTGCAAGTGGAACAAATTCCTTATATCGATATTGCTGACAGTCGTGTATTCCTGAAAAACGGCAAAGTGACCATACGCGAAAATGCCAATATGGACCAGGTGGACAGTGCCAAAATCATTGCCAACCGGATTGACAAGTTCCACGAGATTTACAATCTGACCGCAAAAATTTACGGAAAGAACAAATTGCGTGGAAAAGGCAACTACCAATACGTTAATAAGCTGGGCAACAGGCAGGAGTTTTTCCTGGACAGCGTAATTGTAAACCGGGATAAAAAAGTGGAAGGCTGGGGTCGCATAGATGAAACCCAGAATTTTACCCTGGATACCAAAATCGGGTACAAAGGTTTCGCGCAGATACTGAGTACAGAAAAGAACATCCAGTTTACCGGTTATGTAAAACCCCTGCACACGTTTAAAAATGTGCTGCCCAGTGTATGGTTGCGGTATAATGACCGTGTGGATCCAAAGAATGTGGTCATCAATGTGCGTGACCCCAGAGACAAGGACAATAAGAAGCAGTACGTGGGCTTGTTTGTGGCCAATGACAGTAGCTTTGTTTATCCCCTGTTCTTTAGCTGGAAACGCCGGTACAGCGACCCGGATGTGACAAATGACACGGGTGTCTTGTATTACGACCATGCCAAGCAAAGCTTTTTTGCAGGCAATGAAGACAAGTTGCTGAAGGGCGGGCTGAAGGGAAGTTTTATGCAACTGAATGAGAGTAACCATACAGTACATGCCGAAGGCCCGCTGGATTTTGGACTTGAATCGCCCAACATCAAATTCAAAAACGCCGGTGTGGCAGACCTTTTTGAGAATGACAGCACCTTCACCTTTAACATGGCGATGATGCTGGATTTCCCGTTGCACAAAGATTATGTGGCCAGACTCAAAGAGATGATGGCCGCAAGTGCCGGAGCTTCCGTAAATATCAACAATGACTTTTTCAAGCGTGCCTTGGGTGAAATGGTTACCGACGACAAATCCGCCCGGGCCATGATAAAGAATATTGAAAAAACCGGGAATCTTACTGGCAAGGATGAAGCAGAGTACAAGCTTGTATTGAGTGATGCCACATTCCGCTGGGACAGCCGCAGACGGGGTATGTACTGCAATGACAATGTGAGTGTGGCCAGTGTGGCTGGAACGCCGGTGAATAAAAACATAAAGGCAACGATGTTGCTCGAACACAAGCGCAGCGGAGAGAACATGTATATTTACCTGGATCTGGGCGGCAGCGAGTGGTTATATGTAAACCTGACCAAAACCACAGCCTACATTCTGAGCAGTGATACCAAACTGAATGAAATTCTGATAAACACAGCAGAAAAGTTACCTGTTGAGGATTTCTACGTGCGGCAGGCTACCCAGAAACAGGTGGAACGGTTTTTGGCAAAGTTTGGGGAATAAACCCAAGCTGTGTTCCATCAGAAGGAGACCGCTGTTTGAAAGTCGTTAATCCATTTTCAAGGGTTCCCAGCCGGTAATTTCCGGATACTCCACGGCTTCCAGGTAGAGCCCCTGTGGAGCAACGGACTTGCCGGCATCACTTCGGGTTCCGTGTTTCAGCAGCTGGGCAAATCCGGGTACAGTCATTTTTCCAAACCCAACCTGAAGCAAAGTTCCAACCGTGCTGCGTACCATGCTCCGTAAAAACCGGTTTGCACTGATGCGGAAAACAAGTCCGGATTCTGTTGCACTCCATTCGGCATGGGTTACCGTGCATTTGTAATTGTCATGTGGGGGCTTGCCTTTGCAGAAACAGGGATATTCCTCATGGGTGAGCATGAGCTTTGCCGCCTCGTTCATGCGATCCACATCTGGCTGGAAAGGGAGATACCATTTCATGCCAATGGCAAACGGATCCTTGCGGTGGGTGATATAATAACCATAGCTGCGGCTGATGGCAGAAAAGCGGGCATGGAAATCAACGGGCACCGGATGGCAGGAAAAGATGGCTATTCCCGGGGGCAGCATGCTGTTCAGGCGGTATGGAAGATTGAGAGGCACCGGTTCTGAAGAATCGAAATGTGCCACAAAATAGCGGGCATGAACCCCAGTATCTGTGCGTCCGCAGCCGGTAACCTCTGCCGGATGTCTTAAAATCAATGAAAGGGCATTTTCCAGCGTGCCCTGCACCCCCGGACCCTCTGCCTGTCTTTGCCAGCCGGTAAATCCGTTGCCGTTATAGGCCAGTTCCAGGGCGTATCTCATCAGTTGTAAAACGCAACCAGGCGGTTTCTCTTGTGTAATTGCAAACGTGTTCAGGCTTTCTCAAAAACAATGGCGCAACCCTGTCCAACCCCGATACACATGGTTGCCAAACCGTAACGTGCATATTCCCTGCGTTTCATTTCGTGCAGCAGGGTAGCGGTAATGCGTGTTCCACTTGCACCCAATGGGTGACCTATTGCAATGCTTCCGCCGTTGGGATTTACCTTTTCCCGCGGGATATCCAGCAATTGCATACTGGCCAGTACCTGGCAGGCGAAAGCCTCATTCAACTCACACACATCCAGATCCTGTGCGGTAATTCCTGCATGTTTCAGTGCTTTTTGGGTGGCAGGAACCGGACCAATGCCCATAATTGCCGGGTCGGTACCAGCAGCGCCAATGCCGGCAATTCGTGCCATGGGCTGCAGGTTGTAGCGTTTTACCATTTCTTCGGATGCGAGTATGACACAAGCAGCACCATCATTGATTCCACTGCTGTTGCCAGCGGTTACGCTTCCGTTTTTACGGAACGCCGGTTTCAACTGGGCCAGAACCTCAACGGAACTGAGACGTGGGTGTTCGTCTATATGGAATGGCAGGGGATCGCCCTTGCGTTGTGGAATATGCACAGGGGCAATCTCGTCATGAAAACGTCCTGCTTCCTGTGCATTTTTCCAGTTTAACTGGGTTTCCCAGGCAAACTGGTCCTGCGCCTCTCTGCTGATTCCATATTTTTCAGCTACATTTTCGGCCGTTTCACCCATACTGTAAGGATGATACATGTCGGCCAACGCGGGGTTTGTAAACCGCCAGCCTATGGTGGTGTCATAAATCTCAGTACTTCTTTGCCAGGCATCGGCTGCCTTTCCCATTACAAACGGGGCTCTGGTCATACTCTCGGTTCCACCGGCAAGAATCAGGTGTGCTGTACCGCTTCGTATGGCCATGAAGCCATTCATTATGCTTTGCAAGCCACTGGCGCACAGCCTGTTTACGGTGTAACCGGGCACGTGTACGGGCATTCCTGCCAGCAGCAGCGCCATGCGAGCCACATTGCGGTTGTCTTCCCCGGCCTGATTTGCTGCACCCAGAATGACTTCGTCTGTTTCTGAAAAGTCAATGGTGGAATTGCGGTTCATTACCGCGCGCAAAACATGAGCCGCCATATCATCGGGGCGAACAGAGGCAAGAGCCCCGCCAAATTTGCCCACCGGGGTGCGCAATGCATCAATTATATAAACCTGGGACATGTGTTTTTTCTGAACTGACTGCAAAATTCATCTATTTTCATTGTTTTATCACCTTTTCACTGCTGCAATGCGATTTTTCCAACCTTTTACTACATTTGTGCCGGTTCAAAGAGCAGACGCACTTGCTGTAACCTATGCGCAATCAACGAATCCATATTCTCTGGATACTGGCAGCAGCCCTTTTGGCCGTGCTTCCGGTATTGCAAACTGCAGGGGTGTTGGTTCGGAAGCATTATGTGCACTGCACCTGGATAAAGAACCTGCCACGGGAATCCGCGGTAGTCATCCATTTGCCTGTATCAAAGTTCAAAAGCGTGAAACCGGGTGGTGAAATTCAGTGGCAGCATGCCGATTATGATGTGATTTCTGTTGTTCGCAACGGCGATTTGCTGCATGTGCTTGCCGTAAGGGATAAAATAGAAACCGCCCTCAGATTGTCGGCTGACAATGGAACACAACGCAGTGCAAACAAATCATTGATTTCTATTAAAGTTCCGGATTGGGATATTCATCAGAAATCCGTTCAACCGGTAGTTTCTCCGGTATGTATTATGCAATTTCCTGTAAAAGAATATCTGGTTATTCAGCAGGCGATTGCAGTTGCCGTGCAACCGCCGGAGGCCTGATTCATATTTTCTGCTGCATGAAAAGCTGAACGATTTCAGCCTTCAGCGTTATTGCGCCAGTGATGGGGTTTTCTGTATTGTTTTTTAAGAAATGATATTACAGTATACCTTTTCATGCATCAGATTTTATCCCTTTGCTTCACGCAGCCCAATTCAGAAATTGGGTTAATCATTCATTAAACCAAACATACAAAGAAAATCAACTGTGTGCACAATGATATTCAACGTGCATGCAACATGCGAATGCTGTTTTAATAAAACAACAAAGCAAAACAATTGAAAAAAAAATGAAAAAAACAATCATAAGAATGGTGTTGTACACGGGAATCGTGTTTACAGCCACAGCAGTAAATGCACAAAATCAGGAAGATTCGACCGAAATTGAAAGCATGGATGAGGCATTAATTTCCGGGCAGCGTCTGGGACAAACCCGCCGGAATTCTACCCGGCAGATAGAAGTGATCGATGGCCGGAAAATTGCGCTGGCCCAACAACCCACGATGGCAGAAGTGCTGAGCCAGACAGGTCAGGTATTTGTACAAAAAAGTCAGTTGGGAGGCGGCAGTCCGGTGGTTCGTGGTTTCGAAGCCAGCCGGGTTCTTATGGTGGTGGACGGAGTTCGCATGAACAACGCCACATACCGTGCCGGTCACCTCCAGGATGTAATTACAGTAGACCCATATATGCTGGAACGCACAGAGGTGTTGTTCGGTTCTGGTTCCACCCTGTATGGCAGCGATGCCCTTGGAGGTGTAATCTATTTCAAAACACGCGACCCCAAATTCCGTGACCACAAATTCGGATTGAGTTCTGCCAATGTAAACAGCCGTTATATGACTGCATACAATGGCTGGCAAAACAACTTCAGTCTTGAATTCAGTGGCCGCAAAGTGGCCTGGTTGGTTAATGCCACTTACAGTGATTTCGGGGATTTACGCAGCGGTCAGCAACGCAATTTCAGCGGCAGGGATACATTTGGTTACCGCGGCTATTACATCGATCGTATTAATGGACGGGATACACAGTTGAAAAACACAGACCCGTTTGTTCAGATTGGTACAGCGTATAAACAAGCCGATATCCTCACGAAAGTATCGGTGAAAACAGGAAACTTTACCCATATGCTGAATTTACAGGTGAGCCGCAACCCGGAGATTCCCCGTTATGACCGGCTTACTGATGTGCGAAACGGGGCATTGCGTTTCGCGACATGGAGCTATACCCCCCAAAACCGCGATCTGATTTCCTATACCCTTACTTTGCCGGAAACAGCAAAACTCCGCCACAGGCTGATTATCGCTTCTCAGGGAACAGAAGTTGGCAGAGTCACACGGAGTTTCAGAAATGACAATGAAAAAACCCAACTCGACAAAGTGCGCATGAATACCATCAATTATGATTTGGTTTACGATCTGGGCAAATGGGGTAAACTGAACGGCGGGGCAGAAATTGCCATGAATAAAGTAAGTTCATCGGCAACCAACCTGAATGTAATGACAGGGGTAAAAACCGATATTAAAGACACCCGCTACGCAGACGGTGGCGCATCAACCAATTCCATGGCCGTTTATGCCAATATGTCTACGGTATTGACGCCGGATGATCTGATTCTGGAATATGGTTTCCGGATCACACAATACAATCTGACTGCAAATTTCAGCACAGATAATTTTCTGAAACTGCCCTATACCAAAGCAGAGAACAGCAGCCTGGCCCCTGTATTTCATGCCGGACTTACCAAAAAGCTGGATATGGAAGGGTTGTATCTGAAAGCCAGTGTGAGCAACGGATTTCGCAACCCGAATGTGGATGACATGACCAAGTTGTTCGAATCTGTTTCGGGCAGCAAACTGGTGATTCCCAATAAGGACCTGAAGCCAGAACGGACCACCACCAGCGACTTGGGAATCTCCTATACGGGCGGCAATATGCGTTTTGAAGGTGGGGCATACTACACCCATATTTCAAATTTGCTTATAGATCAAAAAGCCCGGTACAATGGCATGGACTCATTTATGTACGATGGTAAACAAACCCCGGTGTATCAAATGGCAAATACTGCCGGAGGGTATGTGACCGGACTGTACATGGCTGCCAAGTTCAGAATCATTCAGCACCTGTATGCAGATATGAACTACACCAGTACCTATGGCAGGTACAGATCTACTGAGCAGTCAGCCTGGCAACCACTGGATCATGTGGCTCCTGATCATGGCCGTGCCGGACTTCGCTGGTCTACAGAAGCCTGGCAATTGGAAGCCTTTATGCTTTTCAATGGCTGGAAACGTGCCAGAGAATACAGCCCCAGTGGTGAAGACAATGTACAATACAGCGCGGGTGGGCAAACAAGATCATGGCAAACATGGAACCTGCGTGCACTGTGGAAAGCCCATGAAAGGCTGAGCATGGGATTTTCACTGGAAAATATCCTGGACCTCCACTACCGTGTATTCAGCAGTGGTATGAGTGCTCCGGGTCGCAACCTTACAATCAGCTTGAAAGCAAGTTTATGATTAAAGGTTGAATCTTGGGAAGAGCCGGGCGAAAGTCCGGCTTTTTTTATAACCGTGATTTTTATCACATGAATATATGTTCATATAGTCATAATTTTGCACTTGAAATGGGAATCGCATTGCCTCCACGAAAGCTCAACCACACTCAGATTATCAAAGTTGCTGAGCTGCTGAAAACCATAGGACATCCTGTGCGACTGGAAATTATGGAAATTCTGGAAACGCAGGAGCCGCTGTGTGTCTCGGAAATTCAACAACGGTTGGAAACGCCGGTGGAGCAAAGTTTATTGTCGCACCACCTGATAAAAATGAAGGATAAGGGTGTGTTGTCTTGTGAAAAAGATGGTATGCACATGCGCTACCGCTTGCAGGACCGCAGCATACTGCATATTTTCGATTGTATGGAATCCTGTAACATGGTGAAATAATGGAAATTCTGGGTTATTTACTTGCCATACTAATCGGGGTGTCACTTGGTCTCATTGGTGGTGGAGGCAGTATACTTACTGTTCCTATTTTGGTGTATGTTCTGGGGGTAAACGCAGAACTGAGCACCTCCTATTCTCTTTTTATTGTGGGCAGTACCAGTCTGGTGGGGGCCATTTTTGCCTGGCGCCAGGGTTTGCTTGACATACGTACGGGGTTGGTTTTTGGCATACCCAGTATACTGGCAGTATATGCAACCCGGCAATGGATTATGCCTCATATTCCTCAGGTCATGCTGCATCTCGGTGATTTTGAACTTACCAAAAGGTTGTTTTTGCTTGGGTTGTTTGCCATACTCATGATTCTGGCTTCGTGGAGTATGCTGCGAAAGCCCCGTGCTAAGGCAGAGACAAAAGAGTCCTCCGGCGGTTTTAATTATCCCATGATTCTTGCAGAAGGTGCAGTGGTGGGTGTAATCACAGGACTCGTGGGTGCAGGAGGTGGATTTCTTATCATTCCTGCACTGGTGCTGTTTACCGGCTTGCCCATGAAGCAGGCCGTGGGGACTTCACTGATGATCATCGCCGCAAAATCGTTGATTGGTTTTACCGGAGATTTGGGTAAAATGGCTATAGACTGGCAACTGCTGCTGATTTTCACTGCCTTCAGCATTGGAGGTATCTTTATCGGACAGCAACTCGCAAAACGCATACCTGGCGAAAAACTGAAACCCGCCTTTGGTTGGTTCGTTTTGGCTATGGGTATATACATCATTCTAAAGGAAACCGTTTTTCATGGATAACAACCCACAACATCTGGATGCTGCTTTTTGGCAGCAACGCTATCAAACCGGCGATACCGGCTGGGATTTGGGTGCACCAAGTCCGCCAATGGTATCTTTTGCAGATACTCTTTCTGATACTTCAGTGCGCATCCTTATTCCGGGCTGCGGCAATGCCTGGGAAGCGGAATATTTGTTGGAAAAAGGGTGTAAAAATGTAACACTGATTGATATTGCTGAAGGCGCAGTGCAAACACTTCGTGAGAAATTTGCAGGCCATCCGGCTGTACATGTAGTGCATGGCGATTTTTTCGAACACAAGGGAGAATACGATCTCATTCTGGAACAGACCTTTTTCTGTGCGCTGGACCCCGTATTGAGACCAGCCTATGTAAAACAGGCCGCCCGATTGCTCTCCCCGGGTGGAAGAATTTGCGGCCTGCTTTTCAATGTGGAGTTCCCTTTCCAGGGACCTCCTTTCGGTGGCACCCTATCAGAGTATGAGTCTCTTTTTCAAACGGCGTTTGATTTCTCCTTTTCCCCTTGCTTGGATTCACATCCCAAGCGGGCCGGACAGGAATTTTGGGTGGAGATACATAAAAAGTGACCTTGGAGAGAACTGCATATCGCATGGCACAGTCAGGCATTCTTCTGGGAATGGTTCTGATATTTATTGCAGTATATCTTGCTTTGGGGGGCAAACATCCTTTTGCAGGTGCGCCTGAAATCAGTGCAGATTCTCTCAGAAATTACGGCAGGGAACTGGTGCAGCACACCGGCAAATATTTTGGCCCTTCGGGTTCTATAAACAAAAATAGCAATGGCATGAATTGCCAGAACTGCCACCTGGATGCAGGTACCCGGCCGTATGGCAACAATTTTTTGGCTGTGGCCTCCACCTATCCCAAATACAGGCCCCGCAGCGGCAGGGTTGAAGGTGTGGCAAGGCGCATCAACGATTGTTTTGAACGCAGTTTAAACGGAAAAGCCCTTGATACCGGCAGCCTGGAAATGCAGGCTATTGCAGCCTGGGTACTGTGGGTAGGCCGGGATGTGAAAAATGGAAAAATAAAGATGCAGGAAGGCATTGAACGTTTGCCGTATATGAACCGTGCCGCCAGTCCAGAGTCGGGAAAGGAAATTTACTCCCAAAAATGTCAGAGTTGTCATGGAGTTGAAGGACAAGGTGTAATTGCCGCAAACGAATATACCTTTCCACCATTATGGGGATCTCAGAGTTTTAACTCAGGTGCAGGATTGTACAGGCTGAGCAGGCTGGCCGGCTTTATACACAGCAATATGCCGCTGGGAAGCAGCCAAAGCAATCCGCAATTAACCGCAGAGCAGGCATGGGATATAGCTGCTTATATCAGCAGTATGCCCAGGCCGGCTGCAGATTTGTCCAGAGACTGGCCCAGACTGGAAGAAAAGCCGGTGGACCATCCTTTTGGCCCCTTTGCTGACGGATTTAGTGCCACACAGCATAAGTTCGGACCTTTTTCACCCATAGAAGCTGCCCATAAGAAGTGAAAACCTGTTTATTCCATATCGCCTTCTTTCTGGTCGCTGCGGTTTCGGCCCAACCCAGAGGGATTTTGCCTGATTCTATGCCTGAATCCAAAGGACCTATGGGTAAATGGCTCAGAGGGGGAAAGCCCGTACTGCAAAGCCGGCTATTCTGGATGACAGATAATTACCAAAACGGACAGCTGAAAGACGATTACGCAATAGCAGCTGGTGCATCCGTTGGTTATGTTTCTCCTCTATACCACGGCTTGGGTTTTGGACTCAGTGGTTGGGTGCAAACCAATATTGCATCTTCGCACCTTGAAGGTGCAGACCCGCAAACCGGGCAATTAAACCGTTACGAAGTGGGACTCTATGATGTGGCGCGGCCCGGTACCCGGAATTTTTTATGGAGACCTGAAGAACTGTTTGTATATGGAAACATCTCACTGATACCCGGTTGGAAATTTCAGGGGGGAAGGTTTATGCTGAACACTCCGTTTTTGAATGCACAGGATGGCCGGATGCGCGGAACCCTGGTGCAGGGATTTCATACCACAATTCCCCTGGGAAGAGGACAGTCTTTATCGGCATCCCATATATCGGGCATTTCTCCCCGCAGTACTGTAAAATGGTACAGCATGGATCAGTCTGTGGGTTTGTACCCGGCGGGACGCACCCTGAAGGATAAACCCTCCGCATATCAGGGAAATTTACCGCTGACTTCTCTGGGGATCTATTCCTGGAGTCTGAGGAGTAAAAAACTGCAGGTTGAAGTTTGGGACTATCTTTGGTGGGATGTAATGAACACTGCATTTGCCGAGGGTCGCTACAATGCCGGCAACTGGATGTTTGGCCTTCAAATGACCAGACAAGACCGGCTATTTCATGGTGGGGATATTTTGCCAGAGAAAAGATATTTTGAACAGACAAGCAGCATGGTAATCAGCGGCAGGGTGGCGTATGGATGGAAAAAACACTTGTTTCATATGAATGCCACACGAATTGGAAAACAGGGCCGCTTTTTGTTTCCCAGAGAGTGGGGCAGGGAACCCTTTTATACCTTCTTACCCAGAGAACGCAACGAGGGAACCGCAGATGTTTGGGCATTTACTGCTGGTTACCAGAACAAAGGAACCATTAAAGGCTTACAGTTTTCAATTGCCGGTGGATACTATCGCATGCCACCTGTTACCGGGAGTCCTTTGCTGAATAAATATACTTTGAATGATTATTTGCAGGCCAATGTCAATTTTGTATACAAGATCCCTGGAATATCCGGTCTGGAAGTACAACTGTTACTTGTAGCCAAGAAGAACATGGAAGACGGCACATTGCTTGCCAGATATGAATACAACCGGGTGAATTTGTTTCAATCCAATCTGGTTGTGAATTACCAGTTTCAAAAACAGAAAAACAAACCAAAAAAATAAATCGAACTATGAAAATCGAACAGATTTACACAGGCTGTCTGGCTCAGGGAGCCTATTACATTACAGACGGAAATGAAGCCGCGATCATTGATCCGCTGCGCGAGATACAACCGTATCTGGACCGCGCTTCCAAGGATGGAGTAACCATACGCTATATTTTCGAGACTCATTTTCATGCGGACTTTGTAAGTGGGCATGTTGACCTCGCAAATGCCACGGGAGCCACAATTGTATATGGACCCAACGCAAATCCCGGGTATAAAGCACACATAGCCAAGGATGGTGAGGTATTTCCGCTGGGCGATGTTACTCTCCATGTCATTCACACCCCCGGGCATACCATGGAAAGCACCTGTTTTCTGCTGAAGGACAAAGACGGGAATCCGCACTCACTGTTTACGGGAGACACTTTGTTTATCGGTGATGTAGGTCGTCCGGATCTTGCCCAGAAAGCGGCAAGTATGACACAGGAGCAGTTGGCAGCAACTTTGTTTCATTCATTAAGGGAAAAAGTAATGACTTTACCCGATGACGTAACTGTATATCCTGCCCATGGGGCTGGCAGTGCCTGTGGTAAAAACATGAGCAAGGAAACAGTAAGTACCATTGGAGAACAAAAGCGTCTGAATTATGCCTTGCGTGCCGATATGACCGAAGAGGAATTTGTAAAGGAAGTTACGGATGGATTGTTGCCTCCCCCTGCATATTTCCCGTTGAATGTGGCCATGAATAAGCAGGGATATGACAGCATCAGCGACGTGTTAAAGCGTGGCTTACAAGCGCTGAGTCCGGAAGCTTTTGAGGCTGCCGCAAACGAAACAGGAGCCCTGATGTTGGACACCCGGAAGGCTGCTGATTTTCATAAAGGTTTTATCCCCAACAGCATCAATATTGGTATCGACGGGCAGTTTGCCCCGTGGGTAGGTGCCCTTATTCCGGATGTAAAGCAGCAAATCCTGATTATTACAGAACCCGGCCGTGAAGAAGAAGTGGTTACAAGGTTGGCTCGTGTGGGTTATGACTATGTGATTGGCTATTTGCAGGGTGGATATGGAGCCTGGGTGGCTGCCGGTAAAGAGACAGACAGCATTCACCGCATTTCTGCCGATGAATTTGCAGGCAGGTACAAAGCAGAGGCTCCCAAAGTAATCGATGTGCGCAAACCGGGTGAATATGCCAGCGAGCATGTAGATAAGGCCAAGAGCCTGCCTCTGGATTTTATCAATGATAATCTGGCAGGGTTTCCCAAAGATGAACACTTTTATCTTCATTGCGCCGGCGGTTACCGCAGCATGATTGCCGCCAGTATACTCAAAGCGCGCGGTTGGGATAATTTTACCGAAGTGGATGGGGGATTTTCGGCCATCAGCAAAACTGATGTACCTCGCACGGATTACGTTTGTCCTTCCACACTCAGCTGATAACAGATGGAAATACTCACTCAGCCCTGGCACTGGTCTATCGCCGGTGTTATTATAGGCCTCACAGTGCCGGCACTGCTCTTACTCGGCAATAAAAAATTCGGCATCAGTTCCTCGATGCGTCACATTTGTGCGGCCTGTCTGCCTGCGAAAATTCCTTTTTTTACGTACGATTGGAAGAAAGAAGTCTGGAACTTGTTTTTTGTGGGTGGGGTTTTGCTGGGTGGAACCATTGCAGCATTCTGGCTTGCAAATCCTGAACCTGTGGTCGTTGCTGAGCAAACACAAGCCCGCCTGCTTTCTTATGGTATCACAGACTACAGTCATTTATTGCCGTCAGAAATTTTCTCCTGGGATCATCTGTTTAGTCTGAAAGGATTTGTATTTTTTGTACTGGGTGGATTCCTTGTAGGATTTGGTACCCGTTGGGCAGGAGGTTGTACGAGTGGACATTCCATTATGGGATTGGCAAATCTTCAATGGCCTTCACTCGTAGCCACAATTATGTTCATGGCAGGAGGATTTTTATCTGCCAATGTAATTCTTCCATTTTTGTTAAAACACCTTTAAAATGCAACAAGAAATAAATCCGCATACCGAAACGCCGGAAGAATTTGAAATCCGTCATCTGGATACCATGTGTGCCAATGATTCTGAACTGGTGCACCCCTGGTGGTACAATTTTAAATATACGCTGGCAGGTATTCTCTTCGGAATCACCTTTGTGAAAGCAGAAATTGTGAGTTGGTTCCGCATTCAGGAGATGTTTCAGGCCACGTCATTTCACATGTATGGTGTTATAGGAACAGCAGTGATTGTAGCTGCTTTCAGCATCTGGATCATTAAGCGTTTTCAGCTGAAAAGCATTTATGGCGAATCCATACATATAGAAACCAAAACATTTAGCAAAGGTCAGATCTATGGCGGATTGTTGTTCGGCATAGGCTGGGCCATCACCGGAGCATGTCCGGGACCTTTATTTGCGCAGATTGGAGCTGGTTTCAGTGTGATTGCCATTACTCTGCTCAGCGCCATTGCGGGAACATGGTTGTATGGAAAGTTTCGGGATTCATTGCCGCATTGATGTGATGATATCCGACCTTTTTTTTTGACTGCCTGAATATTCGACATTGTAATTGTTTGTGCATTTTAGATTCAATGCGATCCTCTTACTTTTACTACCATTCATTTTTTTGAAAATTGTAGGTCTGAGTAGAAGCTATCTCAAAAATGAGTTTTGAGTCAATTTCAAGGTTTTTTGTGAAAGACAAGGAACTTATTGCAGTTCAGGCTGGGAGCCTGGACAAAAGAAGTGACGCAGGATTACGCAAAAAGGCGAAGTTTCGTTCAATATTAGCAAACTGCATAAATTGGCCAGAAGGAATTTTGAGATGGCTTCTAGCCATGGTTTTATGCTGGGGTTTAATAAAGTCAAACCGGCATTTCACAAAGTGAAATTGACAGTTTGTGAATTGAGCCATGTGTGGAGATAATCTATGAGTCCATAAGAGCTATTATTGCATCCACAAGGAGGAATTATGGAAAATAATAAAAAAACAACCAAAGAAAGCAAAAGTGCATCAGGGAATGAGGTGCTTTACAGTGATCCATTGTTTGCCAAATTTTTGGAAAATCAAAAACCTGGAAATTTGGGTACGGACAAAAAAAATGATGTAATTGATACTCCAAAATATCCGCATGACAATGCAGATATTATGGGCAATACGGGTCAGATGCAGGTGACACGTGTAGAGGCAACAAATAAAAAGAAAGACACCATTTATCATACGTTAAAGTACCCTTCAGATTCAGATGAATCAGTAACCCTTAAATACCCTTCTGACGGCGATGACGGTTATTATCGCAGGGAACCGGGAGATTTTACAGGTTCCGTTATTGCAAATAATGATGGTCCTATGACAATGAAAGCTCCGTCTGATGATGATGAAAATGTGAAATTGGTGAATTATTTTGCCACGACGCAATGGCCAAGCGATGAAGAGGCCGTTTTACTAGACCCCTCAAGTAAGGCAACCATGAAATCACCCAGCGACCAGGATGAGGATATAAAGGAACCAACTACCCAGCAGGAAAGACTGGAAAGAGCTATGAAACCGCCCGTAGTTGTAACATTGAAATACCCTTCGGATAGGGACGAGGTGTCAAATCCACCAGTGATGACCTTGAAGTATCCTTCCGATGGGGATGAACCCCGCATCTGAGTAACTGGTTAAAAAGCATATCACCTTGATACTGTTATTCACCCATTCAGGGGATGAATACTGTGTGCCTTTGGTAGCAGGGGAGTTGGACAAGAATCAACTCCCCTACCGCATTGTATATACAGATCGTTTTCCTCTGGATTATGAAATATTATTGTCTACTTCCGGTGTTCATGGAATCATTATTAAACAGGAGTTCATTCCGGCAGACCTGATTTCCGCGGTATGGATCAGAAAATGGGTATCACCAGGTTCTTTCGTAACGGAAGGTTATCATCCGGGAATATTCCCTGAGTCAGATCGTGTTTTGAGACAATTTTTAACTACGTTAAAGCCCGGAACCAAAATCATGGACTCGCTGGAATGCATTTCAAATTCAGAAAACAAGTGGGTTCAAATGGTGCTGGCGAAAAAATGTGATTTACTTGTTCCGGATACCATTATAACAAACCATCCCTATTACTCCCGGGAATTCACCCAATCCCGCGCAACAGTGGTGAAATTGCAAATTCCACTGTCCTGGTCTATGGATGGTGGCGGAGAGTTTTTTTATACCACAGATTGGTCTGATTTTGAGACTTCCCAATACAAGGAGTTGCTCAATGCACCATTGACCTATCAGGAAAAAGTTGAAAAGAAAGAAGAATACCGGGTCATCTATGTAGATGGAGATTTCCACTGCGGAGTAATTCCGGGGAACATCTTTGACAGGCAGACCGATTGGCGCATTCCCGGAACACAATTTCAATGGCAGACCGGCAAACTGCCTGCACCGATCAGAGGTAAATTGAAACGGTTTATGCAAGAATTAGGATTGAATTTCGGAGCCATTGATTTGATACATACGCCGAAGAATGAATGGTATTTTTTAGAAGTGAATCCTACCGGAGAATGGGGTATGCTTGAGAAAAATCTTCATTTGCCCATTTCAAAATCTATAGCAAGGTTTCTATCACAATGAAAAAAAAGATATTAATTATTACCCATACGGCAGAAAATGACTGTGTTGATGTAGTGACTCAAATTCTGAACGGACAAAATACCCAGGTTGTAAGATTCAACACAGACTTATATCCCATTTCAACCCATATAAGCAGTAAATATCAAAAAGGAAAATTTCGTTTTTTTCTATCCACTGATGGAACGACACATGACATAAGTGAATTCTATGCCATTTGGTACCGTCGATTGCGATTGGGAGAGAATCTCAATCATTATATGAAACCGGCCTTTATAAAACCGACAATTGATGAAAGTCTTACTGCGTTCTGGGGAGCTTTGGATTCTTGCGATACATTTATACTGGATACTTATATGAAGCACAGAATTGCGGCGAATAAAATGAAACAACTCACTGTTGCCCAATCTCTTGGTATGCAAATTCCGAATACCCTTGTGACAAATGACAACAGTCAACTGAAGCGGTTTTTCAAAAATCAGAAGGGAGAGATCATTATGAAAATGCATCACTCTTTTGCGATTTATGACGAGAAAGGCAATGAGAATGTGGTTTTTACAAATAAGTTTCCCGAATCATATTTGGAAGATAAGATGGGTCTTCAACTTTGTCCGCTTACATTTCAGGCAAATATTGACAAGCGAAGAGAATTGCGTGTAACTGTTGCCGGTAATAAAATATTTACCGCTGCTGTGGATTCTCAAAAGCTGGAAAATGCAAGGGATGACTGGAGAAAAGAAGGTACAACCCTTTTATATGATTGGTATGAGTATGATATACCAGGTAAACTAAAAAAGCAAATTCTGGAGTTTATGGATATCTACCAGCTGAATTACGGGGCATTTGACTTTATCGAAAATCACAAAGGGGACTTATACTTTTTGGAAGTGAATTCCGGAGGTGAGTATTTTTGGATTGATTTGGTTTTTAAGCACCAGATTTCTGAATCAATAGCAGAAGTTCTTATGTATAAAAAGAAACGCCGGGCCCGGTTGTTTCCACGATTTTAACCAGAACTGATTTTTTGATGAGTTGGCAGTATTAATTTCGCCCCTCATTTCTTATGGGACGCATATTTGAAAAGCGAAAACACACCATGTTTGCCCGGTTTGACCGCATGGCAAAGCAGTTTACCCGCATTGGCAAGGAAATCGCCATAGCCGTGAGGCAGGGTGGTCCCAATCCGGATTACAATCCACGGTTGCGTGTGGCTATAAAGAATGCCAAGTCCGTTAATATGCCCAAAGACCGTATAGATGCCGCGATAAAGAGGGCTAGCGATAAGGACACTGCCGGGTATGAAGAAATTAAATACGAAGGCTATGCTCCGCATGGGGTAGCCATTTTAATTGAGGCCGCAACAGACAACAATACCCGTACTGTTGCCAATGTCCGGAGCCATTTCAATAAGTGCGAAGGCTCACTGGGTAAAACAGGCAGCCTCGATTTTGTATTTACCCGCAAGGGGGTGTTCAAAATTGCCAAGTCTGCTCTCAAAGGTAAAGACACAGATGAACTTGAATTGGAATTGATAGACTTTGGCTGCGAGGATATTGCCATCGATGAGGAGGAAGTTTACATCTATACTTCATTCACTGATTTTGGGAATATGCAGAAAGGACTTGAAGAACTGGGAATAGAAACAATAAGCGCAGAACTGCAGTATATTCCTCTCACCTGGGTAGACCTGGATGCTGAGCAGGCCAAAGACGTTCTTGAACTGGTAGAACGTCTGGAAGGGGATGACGATGTGCAGAACGTATACCACAATCTGAGATGAAGCACTTGCAGTGAAGAGCATAAAAAAAGGCTACCCACAGGTAGCCTTTTTCTTTGGTATCTGATTCGTTTATTTTACAGAAATGATTTGGGTTTTGGCGAATGAGCCGGTTTTTACCGATAGCAGATAAGTGCCTGCATTCAAGCCAGCTGTGCTGAAACTGTGATTTTGGTTGCCCAGATCTTCTTTGCCGGTGAAAATAGGTTTTACCATGCGTCCGGTCATATCAAACAGCTCAATCGTGGTTTGGCTTTCTCCATTCAGCAGATAGTTTACAGAAAGGTCTTTGCCGTTGGCAACAGGATTGGGGAAAGCTTTAATTTCACCGCTGAAGTGGTTATCAATCTGGGTGCTGTTCATAGCCCAGTCAACAAATTTTACATTGTCAATGAACTGTGCAGTAGATACTTTGGGTGCACTGTTTACAGTGGTGATGAACTGCACAAAAGCAGAATCAGGGTTGCTGGCTGATTTATAATTGGACAGATTCAGGGTCAGCTCTCTCCAAGGGAAAATGGTGTTTGTGGTAATTGCAATCATGTTGTAAAGAATGGTGTCACGTTTGTTTGTGCCACTGTTCCATTTACTCAGATAAACAATTACACCTGGGGTTTCGCCTGCGGCGGCCGGGAGATAGCAGGTGAGGAAACTCAGTGCCACCGGGCGGTTGGTAAAGGCGAACCGGTCAGTAAAGATGGTGGAAACCACCTGGGTATTCTGGCAAAAGGCATAACTCCCGCCGTCAATACCTTTCAGATATTGGGGTGTGCCATTCACAGTTACATTCACACCCGGAACCAATGTGGCAGCGGTGCCTTTCCAGTTTGTGGTGCCCGTGGTTACGGTAAAATCACCGTTGGGAACCATTTGTGCACCAAGTCCGAAAAACAAAAGCGCGCTTGCAGAAAACAGTACAAGTTTTTTCATATATGCAAATGTATAGGGTTATTCCCTTTGTTCAGTACGGGGAAGCCCCCATTACGCCAAATTTTACAATTGGTTCACTTGGGGCAAGTGGGGCAATTGTACACCTGCTCCGGCAAGTGGGCATGTACTGAAATAAATCTTTCCGGGGTAACCGGATCGTTGCATACAACCCAGATACTTTGATTGGCATTTCCGTTTTTCAGCACCGTATCAAACGTGACTTTCACTTTCATTTTTTCGCCCGGTTTCAGCACATCCCGGTCATATTCTACTTTCAGACAAGTGCAGTCGGGGTGCATTTCATATAACTTTAGTTCCTGCTTACCGGTATTGGTAAAAAGAAATTCGGTGCTCAGAAAATCGCCGCTTTTTGCTTCTCCGAAGTTATGAAGCTTTTTGTCAACCACAAGTTTGGGTGCTCTGGCCAGTTCGCGGGCATTCAGTTTTGGGAACCACAGTTTGCGGGTATAGGTGATATACATGCCTGTATATGGGGTCATGGCATTGTCGCTTGCCACCGGAATTTCAAAGGCACCAAACCCAAATCCTTTGAGCAACTTTCCATCCAGAATAACCTGAATTACAGCATTTTCGTTGGGTTCCAGGCTTTTCGGAAATCCCAGCACGCGGCACCAGGCGGGAATGTTTTGTAAGGGTTGAAACTCAGTGGTGTAAACAGAACCATTCACCAGCCGTATTTCCTGTGTATCCGTCTGGTTGTCGTAAATGACCCCAAAATCAACTGTGGGTTTGCTGAAATAGACCTTACCATAATCAGGAATGGCAGGTGCTCCTTCCGGCGCTTCATCCCTGATAACCTCTCCCACAAAATCAAGATGATAAAAAGGAGCATTGGTTGCATTACTGTAGACAGTTACCGTTTTCTGGAAGGTTCCCGGCCTGTTGATCGTTTCATATTTGGCCTGAACGAACCCACTATCACCAGGTCTGATGGTGTCGCGGGTCCAGTCCGGCACAGTGCATCCGCAACTGCTTTGTACACTGCTGATAAACAGAGGCTTGTCGCCGGTATTGACAAAAGTATAGCGGGTGGTGGCATAGATGCTGCTTTCCTTCACCTTGCCAAAATCGTGAAGCCGTTTGCGGAACATAATCTGCGGACCACCGGTGGCTTTGGTTTGAGCCAATCCATCCATCAGTGAAAACAGCAATACGGCAATGATACCAAATCTCATGTTGCAGTGATATATCAAAAACTATACCTATTCAGACGCGGAAGCATCAATCAGGGTTGCCTGTGTTTGTATTCCATGTGTTTTCATTCAACCGGGTGTGAAAAACCTGAATGGCCGCACGCAGGATCTTTTCCATTTTTACATATTCCGTACCATGCCGTGCCAAAGGTTGCCGCACTTTCTCATTGCGCACCTGCCTGTGAAAATCCTTTACCCTGCCCTGTTCATCCATAGCCATGGCCAGTGGGTACTGAACCATATAGTACAAGCCACTTTCAAAATGAAAACTGTAGCCGGGGTAGGTGCTGTCGAACGCGGAACGACCCATACTGAACACTGGTGCCGTCAAACCGGTCATTTCTGCCAGCGTGGGTATGATGTCGCATTGGGACACGGTTTTGTCCACGCTGCCAGGTTTTACAGAGCTGCCATAAATCAGAAGCGGGATTTCAAAATGCCCGATTGGACTGTAAAAATAATCATCCAGTCCGTAAGATGTATGGTCACCGGTAATGACAAACAACGTATTCTTAAACCAGGGTTTTGTAGCTGCTTCTTTGAAAAAGGATTGCAGGGCATAATCGGCATAACGGATGCTGCGGTGTATGGGCAAAGGCCCTTCGGGAAACTGTTTTTTAAACCGGTCCGGAATCTGATAGGGATGATGGCTGCTCAGGGTGAAGGCAGCTGAAAAGAATGGTTTTTTCACAGTATCGAGGCAATGGATTACATATTGCAGCCAGGGTTCATCGTAAATCCCCCAGGCACCGTCATAATCCTTTTCTTTCAATTGGGCTGGGTATTCATTCAACCCGAAATACTGCACGCCGCCTGTGTGGCCCAAAAAGGAGGCAAACCCCATGGTCCCGTTTGCTGCACCATGAAAAAACTGGGTGCTGTAACCTGTTTTTCTGAAACTTGCAAAAGCGTTCTCCACCTTATTGGTTGAGTAGACGGATGTAATATAGTGTTCTTCCATAAAGCCGGGTATGCCGCAAAAAATACTTGGCACCATTTCTATACTGCGGGTTCCGTTTGCATAGCAATACTGAAAGACAAGGCTTTGCCGGCTCAGGCTGTCCAAAAACGGGGTATAGGGTCGGCCATTCATGAATCCGGTATAATCCCTGCCCAGACTTTCCACGATGAGAAGAACAATGTTTTTTTGAGGTGTAGCTGCCTGATGGCCTTTTTTTAGTGGAAGAATCAGTTTTTCTGCAGAATCCTGATTCATCAATTGCACAGGAGCCAGTTTGGCGTGTCCCCACCCGGAAAGGATCTGCAATGGGGTAGAGGTGGTAAGGTTGGTGAGTCCAGGGGAAACATACAACCCGGCATCCAGACTGCGCAATGGTTTCAGTTGGAGACCGCCTCTGGCTGCCAGAATCCAGACGGCGGTATACAGCGGAATGATCCAAAGTGGAGCATACCAGGGTTTGCCGTATATATATAAGGAAAGTTTTTTGAGTGGTACCCGGTGGTAAATACACACGATGATTAACAGCAAGGCTGTTATAGCATACCAGTATTCAGTAATATAAGGCAAGATATGATTACCCTCGTCTGCCAGGTTGGTGAACAGTTCCGGTCCGCTTCGGCGTCCTGTAACCCGGGAATAGGCCGAATCAATGGCATTCAATGTGAGGCAAAGGGCAGCCGGGATGGTAAAGAGCAACCGTGAAATGCGGGGAAATCGGATATGTCCGGTAGGGTAAATCACCATCCACAGCCACAGCGGGCTGAAAACATAGGCTATTACCGGTAAGTCGAAGTACACGCCCCATGCAATGGCAAAAAGGACATCAACAGGTTCGGTCTGTCCCATGCCTTTTGTATTCAGGAGGAGCCAAACGAGCCGGCTCAGACTGAGCAAAGCAAGTGCAAAAAGCAGCTGCCTGATGATGGCCAGCTGAAAAAAGGTGCGAAATCGGGATATTATCGGATGCATGAAACCCAACGGGGATGCAAATTTGGCACATTCCGGGGCATGTGGTGAAAATGAGTACTAAAAAATTTCAGAACCCCTGTTGATTTTCCCAAATAATACGCGTAATTTTGCCGTCCTTTTTACGAGAGATATGCCTACCATTCAACAGTTAATTCGCAAGGGCCGACAGGAGACACTTTGGAAGAGTAAGTCCCCAGCATTGGACTCTTGTCCTCAGCGTCGTGGGGTTTGCACACGTGTATATACCACTACGCCCAAGAAGCCGAATTCTGCTCTGCGCAAGGTTGCGCGTGTGCGTTTGACCAATGGAAAAGAGGTGAACGCCTATATCCCCGGAGAGGGTCATAACCTGCAGGAGCACAGTATCGTACTGGTACGGGGTGGCAGGGTAAAAGATCTTCCCGGTGTGCGTTACCACATTGTTCGCGGTGCCCTTGATACTGCTGGAGTGGAAGGCCGCAATCAGCGCCGTTCCAAATACGGAACCAAGAAGCCTAAGAAAAAATAATACGAGGAACTGAACCATGAGAAAATCCCGCGCCAAAAAACGCATTCTTCTGCCCGACCCAAAGTTCAATGACACGATGGTTACCCGTTTCGTGAACAGTCTGATGTATGATGGCAAGAAGTCTCTGGCATACAACATATTTTACAAAGCCCTGGAACTGGTAGAAAAGAAAGCCACGGAAGAACCCGGACTGGAAACCTGGCGCAAGGCCATGAATAATGTGATGCCGAGTGTGGAAGTGAAAGCCCGCCGTGTAGGTGGTTCTACTTTCCAGATTCCTACTGAGATACCCCCACGCCGCCGTTTGGCTGTAGGCATGCAATGGATGATTTCGTATGCCCGCAAACGCAACGAGAAATCCATGGCAGAAAAACTGGCCGCAGAAATTCTCGCAGCTTCCAGAAGTGAAGGCGCTGCTGTTAAAAAGAAAGAAGACACCCATAAAATGGCCGAAGCCAATAAGGCTTTCTCACACTTTAAGGTATAAGCCAAGGCACAAATGTCACGCGACTTACGTTATACAAGAAACATTGGAATTGCTGCCCACATTGATGCGGGCAAGACCACGACTACAGAACGCATTCTGTACTATGCCGGTGTGAATCACAAAATTGGTGAAGTACACGATGGCGCTGCTACCATGGACTGGATGGTACAGGAGCAGGAACGCGGTATCACCATTACCTCGGCAGCTACAACCGTTTTCTGGAATTACCCCATGAAAGACGGAAAAGCCATTCCTGAAACCAACCAATACCACATCAATATCATCGATACCCCGGGTCACGTTGATTTTACCGTAGAGGTAAACCGTTCACTTCGTGTACTCGATGGACTGGTGTTCCTTTTCAGCGCAGTTGACGGTGTGGAACCCCAGAGTGAAACCAACTGGCGCCTGGCCAATAATTACAATGTAGCACGCATTGGTTTCGTCAACAAGATGGACCGTGCCGGTGCTGATTTCCTGAACGTGGTAAAACAGGTTCGCGAAATGTTGGGTAGCAATGCTGTTCCCCTCCAATTGCCTATTGGTGCTGAAGACAACTTCAAAGGAGTTGTGGATTTGATCAATTTCCGCGGCATGATCTGGAATGAAGACGACAAAGGCATGACCTACAAAGTGGTTGACATTCCTGCCGAAATGCTGGAGGAAGCTACAGAATGGCGCGAGAAATTGCTCGAAGCTGTTTCTGAATATGACGTGACCCTGATGGAGAAGTTCTTTGAAGACCCTACCTCCATTACCGAACGTGAAATATTGAATGCCCTTCGTCAGGCGTGCCTGGAAATGAAAATCGTTCCTATGGTGTGTGGTTCTTCTTTCAAAAACAAAGGAGTACAAACCATGCTGGACCTGGTGATGGAATTGATGCCCAGCCCGCTGGATAAAGAAAATGTAAAAGGGACTAACCCCAACTCCGGAGACGAAGTGGTGCGTAAGCCGGATTACAACGAACCTTTTGCCGCACTGGCATTTAAGATTGCTACCGATCCTTTCGTAGGTCGTCTGGCTTTCATGCGCGCATACAGCGGTAAGCTGGATGCCGGCTCTTATGTGTTGAACACCCGCAGTGGCAACAAAGAACGTATCTCACGTATTTTCCAGATGCATGCAAATAAACAGAATGCAGTGGAATCTCTGGGTGCCGGCGATATTGGCGCAGCTGTTGGATTTAAAGATATTAAAACCGGCGATACCCTTTGCGATGAGAAAAACCCCATCGTACTGGAAGCCATGGTATTCCCTGATCCGGTTATTGGTTTGGCCATCGAGCCTAAAACGCAAACGGATTCCGATAAGCTGGGAACTGCTCTGTCCAAGCTGGCAGAAGAAGATCCTACCTTCCGTGTGCACACAGATCAGGACACAGGCCAAACCGTGATCAGCGGTATGGGTGAGTTGCACCTGGAAATTATCGTAGACCGCCTTCGTCGCGAGTTTAAAGTGGAATGTAACCAGGGAGCTCCTCAGGTTGCCTACAAAGAAGCCATTACCCGCATGAACACCCACCGTGAAGTGTACAAGAAGCAAACCGGTGGTCGGGGTAAGTTTGCCGATATCCAGTTTGAACTTGGCCCTGCTGATGAAGATTTTGTAGGTGAAGGTCTGCAGTTTGTAAATGATGTAGTGGGTGGTTCTATTCCCCGTGAATTCATTCCTTCTGTAGAAAAAGGCTTTAAAGCTGCCATGATCAATGGTGTGCTGGCCGGTTACCCGATCAGCCGCATGAAGGTACGCCTGTTTGACGGTTCTTTCCACCCTGTGGATTCAGATTCTCTGTCATTTGAGGTTGCTGCCCGCAGTGGTTTCCGCGAAGCTGCCCGCACTTGCGGTCCGGTATTGCTGGAACCAATCATGAAGCTGGAAGTAGTAACTCCTGCCGACAATACCGGTGACGTTATGGGTGACCTGAACCGTCGTCGTGGTCAGTTGGAAGGAATTGACGAACGCGCAGGTTCACAGGTAGTAAAAGCAAAAGTGCCACTGAGTGAAATGTTTGGGTATGTAACTACCCTGCGTACCATCACATCAGGGCGCGCTACCAGCTCTATGGAATTCAGCCACTACGCTGAAACACCTAAAGCCATTGCAGAAGAAGTACTTAAAAAAGTTAACGGTTCCGTTGCTAAACAATAATTGAAATGGTAAGCCAAAAGATTCGCATAAAACTGAAGTCGTTCGATCATAGCCTGCTGGACAAGTCGGCAGAGAAGATAGTGAAGGCTGTGCGTACTACCGGTGTGGTGGTAAGTGGACCCGTTCCGCTGCCTACCCGCAAGAAGATATTCACGGTATTGCGTTCACCCCACGTGAATAAAAAAGCGCGGGAGCAGTTCCAATACTGCACCTATCAGCGACTGATAGACATATATAATGGCAGCACCAAAACGGTGGATGCCCTGATGAAAATTGAACTGCCCAGCGGGGTAGAAGTTGAAATTAAACTGTAAGACAGCACCATGGAAGGCTTGATTGGAAAAAAAATCGGTATGACCAGCATCTATGATGCCAATGGTCGCAGCGTTGCCTGCACTGTAATAGAGGCAGGACCCTGTGTGGTTACCCAGGTGAAAACGGAAAAAACAGACGGCTACAGTGCTATTCAGATGGCCTGGGGCGATGTGAAAGAAAAACATACAAACGCCGCTATCACCGGCCATTGTGCAAAAGCCAATACCTCGGCAAAACGTGAATTCTTCGAATTCCGTAACCCCGATGAGGCAGAAGCCAGTGCAAAACAAGGTGATGTGTTTGATGTAAATATCTTTGAAGAAGGTCAGTTCGTGGACATCATCGGTACCTCTAAAGGTAAAGGTTTTCAGGGTGTGGTAAAGCGTCACGGATTTGCAGGTGTGGGTGAATCTACCCATGGTCAGCACAACCGTTTGCGTGCGCCGGGCTCCATTGGTGCCTGTTCGTTTCCCGCCCGTGTATTTAAAGGTATGCGCATGGCAGGCCGCACCGGTGGAGACACCGTGAAAGCGGTAAATCTGCAGGTGTTGAGAATCATGCCTGACCAGCATTTGTTGCTGGTAAAAGGTTCAGTACCAGGTCACAATGGTTCCATCGTAATAGTAGAACGTTAATCATGGAAGTTAAGGTATTAAACAAAGCCGGAGCAGAAACAGGCCGCACAGTGAGCCTGCCGGAAGGTATATTTGGCGCGGAACCCAATGACCACGCGATTTATCTGGATGTGAAACAGTACCAGGCAAATCAGCGCCAGGGTACCCACAAAACAAAAGACCGCAGCGAAATTTCACGAAGTACCCGTAAGGTATTCCGCCAGAAAGGTACAGGCGGAGCCCGTCATGGTAGCCTCAAGTCTGGTATCTATGTAGGTGGTGGTCGCATTCACGGTCCCCGTCCCCGCGATTATTCCTTCAAGCTGAACAAGAAACTGAAGCGTCTGGCCCGTATCGGAGCTCTGTCTTACAAAGCCCAGAAGAACAATATTGTGGTTGTGGAAGATTTTGATTTCAACACACCAAAGACTTCAGAATTTGCAGGTATGCTGAAAGCACTGAATATCAGCGGACGCAGCCTGTTTGTTACACCCGAAGTAAATAAAAATGTATACCTGTCTGGCCGCAACATCGAAGGAAACACCGTGATGCGTGCAGCGGATCTGAATACATATGAAGTGATGAAGGCCAAAAACCTCATCCTTACTGAGAATGCTATCGCCAAAATAGAGGAGACAATAAGCAAATGATACTCAAGAAGCCGTTGATTACCGAGAAGATGACCGGCATCATGGATAAACGTGGCCAGTATGGTTTCGTGGTGGACAAAAAAGCCACCAAAGACGAAATCAAGAAAGCTATCGAAGATTTCTATGGTGTGGAGGTGAACTCGGTGAACACAATGATTGCCCGGGGGAAGATGCGTCGTAACCGTCGCACTGGTCAGATCTCCGGTTATACCAACGCGTATAAGAAGGCCATCGTGACTTTAAAAGAAGGTTTTAACATTGACTTTTACGAAAACATTTGATCATGGCAGTAAATCGTATTAAACCCACTACCCCCGGTCAGCGTTTTCGCGTAGCCAATGCGTTTACCGAACTGACGGCTTCCAAACCGGAAAAATCCCTGCTTACGCCGGTAAAAAAATCCGGTGGACGTAACAACCAGGGTCGCATGACCATGCGTTTCATCGGAGGCGGACACAAACGTCGCTACCGCGTTATCGACTTCAAGCGCAACAACTTTGGTGTTGTTGGAGAAGTGAAAACCGTGGAATATGACCCTAACCGTACCGCATTTATCAGTCTGGTGGAATTCGCAGATGGAGACAAGCGTTACATTCTGGCACCCAACGGAATCAAAGTTGGACAGAAGATAGAGCAGGGAGCTGCAGCTGCGCCGGAAATCGGCAATGCCCTTCCCCTGAGCAATATTCCTCTGGGTTCGCTGATTCACAATATAGAAATGGCTCCGGGACAGGGTGCTAAAATTTGCCGCAGCGCGGGCAGCTATGCCCAGTTGATGGCACGTGAAGGCAAGTATGCGGCAGTAAAACTGCCCAGTGGCGAGAGCCGCCTGATTCTTGCCGCATGTCTGGCAACCATTGGCTCAGTGAGCAATTCAGACCATAGCCAGGAAAACCTGGGTAAGGCCGGTCGCAGCCGTTGGCTGGGTATCCGTCCCCGTACCCGCAGTTCTGCCATGAACCCTGTGGATCACCCCATGGGTGGTGGTGAAGGCCGCAACAAAGGTGGACAACCCAGAAGCCGCAACCTGATTTACTCACAGGGTCAGAAAACCCGTGCGCCGAAGAAGGCTAGCAGCAAAATGATTATTGAACGAAGGAAAAGCATAAGGAACAAATAAAGTAGCAAACGAAAATGGCAAGGTCAATAAAAAAAGGACCCTACGTAGATCATAAACTGATGCGCAAAGTGGATGTTTTGAACGAATCGCGCAAAAAGACCGTGGTAAAAACCTGGTCGCGCCGTAGCCTCATCATCCCCGATTTTGTGGGTCACACTTTTGCTGTTCATAACGGCAACAAATTCATCCCTGTGTACGTAACCGAAAATATGGTTGGTCACAAACTGGGTGAGTTTGCTCCTACACGTACATTCAAGGGCCACTCTAAATAATAGAAACTGATGGAAGCAAAAGCAATTCTGAACAACTGTCCGCTGTCTCCGCGCAAAATGCGTCTGGTAGCTGACCTGGTGCGTGGCCAAAAGGTAGAACGCGCCCTGAATATCCTTCAGTGGAACCAAAAACCGGGTTATGCCCTGTTTCTGAGCAAACTGATTCGCAGCGGAGTGGCAAACTGGTCTCAGGCAAATGCCGGAGAACGGATTGAAGACAGCAACCTGTATGTGAAGACCATTATGGTAGATGGTGGCACCACCATGAAAAGGCTGCGTACTGCACCCCAGGGTCGCGGTTACCGTCAGCGCAAGCGCAGCAATCACGTTGTTGTGATTATAGACAGTCTGAAAAACAAAGCACAAGAAAGCGAGGCAGCAAACTAATATGGGACAAAAAGTAAACCCTATCGCACTACGCCTGGGAATCATCCGTGGCTGGGACTCCAACTGGTACGGAGGAAAGGACTACGGTGATAAACTGATAGAGGACGATAAAATCCGCAAATACATGAAGGTGCGTATTCCCAAAGGGGGTATCGCCAAGGTTGTGATTGAACGTACCCTTAAGCGGATTACCATCACAGTGCATACCTCGCGTCCCGGTATCGTTATCGGTAAAGGCGGACAGGAAGTAGACACCATCCGTGAAGAGATCCGCAAAATCACAGGTAAAGACGTTCAGATCAATATCCATGAAATCAAGCGTCCGGAACTGGATGCCCGCCTGGTTGCCGAAAACATTGCACAGCAGATTGAAAATCGTTTTTCATACAAGCGTGCGCTGAAAATGGCGATTCAGAGTACCATGAAGATGGGTGCTGACGGAATCAAAATACGTGTAAGCGGCCGTTTGAACGGAAATGAGATTGCTCGCAGTGAGCAGTATAAAGATGGCCGTACTCCATTGCACACCCTGCGTTCGAACATTGACTATGCCAATGTGGAAGCACAGACCGTGTATGGAAAAATCGGAATCAAAGTATGGTTGTGCCGCGGTGAGATCTACGGAAAAGTAGATTTGGCTCCACAACAGGATGTAGAACGCAAGCGTGATGGTAACCGTCCTGGCCGCGATGATCGTCGTGACCGCGACCGCAACCGAGGTGGAGACCGCCGCCCAAGACGCAATAACCCCTAATTGATTAGAAAAAATGCTTAGCCCTAAAAGAACCAAATACAGGAAACAGCAAAAAGGACGGGTAAAAGGAATTGCCCAGCGCGGACATACCGTGGATTTCGGAAGCTTTGGCCTCAAATCTATGGAACCCCACTGGATTACCGCCCGCCAGATAGAAGCTGCGCGTATTGCCCTGACACGTTATCTTAAGCGTGAAGGACAGGTGTGGATCCGCATCTTCCCGGATAAACCGATAACCAAAAAGCCCGCAGAAGTGCGTATGGGTAAAGGTAAAGGTGCTCCGGAATACTGGGTGGCTACTGTAAAACCAGGTACCATTATGTTTGAAGTGGGTGGTGTTCCGCTGGAAACAGCCAAGGAAGGAATGCGCCTGGCGGCTCAGAAACTGCCGGTGACTACCAAATTTATTGTACGTCCGGATTACGCAGGGGAGGAATAAAAATGAAAAACACAGAAATCAAAGGACTGCCCAATAAGGAGCTCGTGGAACAATACAAGGAGGAGAAGAAACGCCTTCAGAAAATGATGTTCCAGAATGCTGTGTCGCAAATCGACCAGCCCCACAAACTGAAAGCTACCCGCCGTTATATGGCGCAGTTGCTTACTGAAATGAATGCCCGCAGGATCCAGTCAGAAAATGCGGCCTACCTGAAAAATATAAGCGAAGAAAATTGATGGAAACTGCACGCAACGCCAGGAAAGAAATTACAGGTACCGTAACCAGTGCCAAAATGGATAAAACCATTGTGGTATCTGTGGTGCGCAATGTAAAGCACCCCAAATACGGCAAGTATTTCAAAAAGACCAAAAAATATACAGCACATGACGAAACCAATCAATGCGGTGAAAATGATATCGTTCGCATTATGGAAACCCGTCCGCTGAGTAAGACCAAACGTTTCAGACTGATAGAAATCGTAGAAAAAGCGAAGTAAAATGGTACAACAAGAATCAAGACTGAAAGTAGCTGACAACAGCGGTGCCCGCGAGGTGCTTTGTATTCGTGTACTCGGTGGCTCTGGCCGCCGGTATGCCAGCCTGGGCGATAAAATAGTAGTGAGTGTGAAAGATGCCCTCCCCGGCAGTGCCATGAAAAAAGGCGCTGTGAGCAAAGCGGTGGTTGTACGCATCAAAAAGGAAATCCGTCGTCCGGATGGGTCCTATATCCGCTTCGATGAAAACAGTTGTGTACTGCTGAATGCGTCCGACGAGCCCCGGGGTACCCGTATTTTCGGACCGGTAGCCCGTGAGCTCCGCGATAAGCAGTTCATGAAAATTGTGTCACTTGCACCTGAAGTATTGTAAGAAATGGCAACCAAGAACAAAGCAAAAGTAAAATTGCACGTGAAAAAAGGCGACACTGTAAAGGTGATTGCCGGTGATGATAAAGGCAAGACCGGTAAGGTTCTGCGCGTAATCACCTCAGAAAACCGTGCCGTAGTGGAAGGTCTCAATCTTGTGACCAAACACTTTAAACCCAGTGCCCAGAATACCAGTGGCAAAATTGAAAAAATCGAAGCACCCATTCACTTGTCAAATTTGATGGTGACTGTAGCAGGTACTCCTACCCGTATCGGACGCAAACTGAACGAGAATGGAAAGCTGCAGCGCTTTGCCAAAAAAACAGGGGACTTTATTAAATAACGAAAGACATCATGAGCTACATACCCAGGCTTAAGACCAAATACACAGAAGAAGTTATTCCCGCACTTCAGCAGAAGTTCGGTTATAAAAACGTAATGCAGATACCCCAGGTAGTAAAAGTATGCCTGAATCAGGGTGTGGGTGCAGCGGTAAACGATAAGAAACTGGTGGATGCCGCAGTGGATGAAATGTCACGCATCAGCGGACAACGCGCACAGGCAACCTTTTCACGCAAGGCAATTTCGAATTTCAAATTGCGTGAGAATATGCCCATCGGTGCAAAAGTTACCCTGCGCAAAGACCGCATGTACGATTTTATGGAAAAACTCATCTCCATTTCACTACCCCGTGTTCGTGATTTTCAGGGACTGGATGTGAAAGGTTTCGATGGCCGTGGAAATTTCACCATGGGCATTACCGAGCAAATCATTTTCCCTGAAATTGACATTGACAAGGTAAACCGCATTACCGGTATGGACATCACTGTGGTGACCAATGCAAAAACCGACGAAGAATGTCTGGAACTGTTAAAACAATTGGGATTTCCCTTCAAAAGCAAATAAGAAGATAAATGGCAAAAGAATCAATTAAAGCCAGGCAGAGAAAGCGTGAGGCACTGGTAGCAAGGTACGCTGAGAAGCGCGCCGCCCTTAAAGCCGAAGGCAATTACGAAGCCCTTCAGCGCATTCCCCGCAATGCATCACCGGTTCGTTTGCGCAACCGCTGCAAAATTACGGGTCGCCCCAGAGGCTATATGCGCACATTCGGTATCTGCAGGAACCAGTTCCGCCAGATGGCCAGTGACGGAAAAATTCCGGGTGTGACAAAATCAAGTTGGTAAGAAAAAAGAAAGAAAAAAATGACTGATCCAATATCAGACTTCCTCACCAGGATACGCAATGCTGTAAAAGCACAACACCGTATCGTGGAAATTCCCGCAAATAACCTGAAAAAGGAAATCACGCGGGTATTGTACGAAAAAGGCTACATCCTGAAATACAAATTCGAGGATAGCGAAAACAAACAGGGCGTAATCAAAATTGCACTGAAGTACCATCCGGTAACCAAGCAAAGCGCCATTCGTGAACTGAAACGTGTGAGTTCTCCCGGTTTGCGCCGCTATGCAGGCCACGATGAGATTCCCCGCGTGTTGAACGGACTGGGTGTTGCCATAGTAACCACTTCCAAAGGTGTGATGACCGATAAGGAAGCCCGTCAGATGGGTGTGGGTGGCGAAGTATTGTGTTACGTTTCCTGAAAACTGAATCATAGAGATAATATAAGAATATGTCACGCGTAGGAAAATCACCCATCACCGTCCCGAATGGTGTTTCCATCACTGTAAAAGATGGATTGGTTACTGCCAAGGGTCCGAAAGGAGAAGTGTCGCAAGCCATGAACCCCGATATTACCATCGAGATTGAGAATGGCGTGCTGACAGTCAATCGCCCAAGCGACAGCAAGCAACACAGAGCCCTTCATGGCTTGTACCGCGCCCTGATAAACAATATGGTGGTAGGTGTAAGCACGGGTCACCAGGTGAAGCAAGAGCTGGTGGGTGTAGGTTACAAGGTATCCAACCAGGGCAACCTGCTGGAATTCACCCTCGGTTTCTCTCACCGCATCATGCTGGAAGTACCGAAAGAAATTAAAGTGGCTACAGAAACCCTGAAAGGTCAGAACCCCTCCATAACCATGGAATGTGCAGACAAACAACTGCTGGGGCAAATAGCTGCAAAAATCAGGTCATTCCGTAAGCCGGAACCATACAAAGGAAAAGGTATTCGCTTCTCCGGAGAAATCCTGAGGAAGAAAGCCGGTAAGTCAGCATCTAAGTAAGGAGAAAAGAGCAATGGCACAAAGTAAAACACAAAGAAGAACCAAAATCCGCCGCAGAATTCGTGGTCGCCTGGCCGGTACCACCGGAAGACCCAGACTGAGCATATTCCGCAGCAATAAGGATATTTATGCGCAGATTATCGATGACAGCCGCGGCGTAACCGTTTGCGCTGCTTCATCCCGCGAGGATGGCATCGAGTCTGTGACAGACAATAAAGTGGCCAAAGCCGGGCTGGTAGGTAAAAAAATTGCCGAGAAAGCACTGGCAGCTGGTATCAGCGCAGTAGTATTTGACCGTGGTGGTTACCTCTACCACGGCCGTGTGAAAAGCCTGGCCGACGGCGCCAGGGAGGGAGGTCTCCAATTCTAATCTGAAGAAAAATGTCAAATCGTAATATCAAACATGTTCGTCCGGGTGAACTTACCCTTACCGAAAAGGTAGTGAATATCAGCCGGGTGGCCAAGGTTACCAAAGGTGGTCGTACCTTCAGCTTTACCGCACTGGTTGTGGTGGGCGATGGTAAAGGCACTGTTGGCCATGGTCTGGGTAAGTCAAACGAGGTGACCGATGCGATCAACAAAGGCATTGAAGACGCCAAGAAAAACCTGATTAAAGTTCCTGTGATTAATGGAACTGTGCCTCATGAGCAAATAGGTAAGTACTGTGGTGGTAATGTGTTTCTGAAACCAGCCGCCCATGGTACCGGTGTAATCGCCGGTGGTGCAATGCGTGCTGTATTGGAAAGTGCCGGTGTTACCGATGTACTTGCCAAATCCAAAGGCAGCAGTAATCCCCACAACGTGGTAAAAGCCACCTTCGATGCACTGATCAATATGCGCGACCCATGGTCCGTATCACAGTTGCGTGGCATCAGTATGAAAAAAGTATTTAACGGATAATAGCCATGACCAAAGTAAAATTAACCCAGATAAAAAGCGGAATTGGCTACCCCAAAAATCAAAAAGCCACCTTGCAGGCATTGGGTCTGCGTAAAATGAATGCTTCCCGTGTTGTGGAAATCAACCCACAGATTCAGGGAATGATCAATGTTGTGAATCACCTTGTTAAAGTAGAAAACGCAGACTAAGCTATGGATCTCAGTAATCTGAAACCTGCAGAAGGTTCCGTTAAAAAAAGAAAACGCATAGGTCGTGGTGAAGGTTCTGGCCGCGGTGGTACATCCACCAAAGGTCATAAGGGCCAGCAATCACGTACCGGTTTTAGCCGCAAAATAGGTTTTGAGGGTGGTCAGATGCCCCTTCAGCGCCGTATTCCAAAAGGTGGTTTTAAAAACATCAACCGTGTAGAATATGCTGCCATCAACCTGGATGTGTTGCAAAACCTGGCTGAGAGCCTGAATGTGTCAAAAATTGACCACACCCTGCTCGTAAGCAAAAATCTGATAGGTAAACGTGACCTGGTAAAAGTACTGGGCCGCGGAGAAATCAAGGCAGGTGTTGAAGTACATGCACACAAATTCAGCCAGGCTGCTAAAGACGCCATAGAAAAAGCCGGAGGATCTGCCAATCTGATTGCCTGACAGCAACCATGAAACTGATTTCAACACTCAAGCACATATGGTCCATCGACGAACTGCGTCGCCGGATACTGTATACCGCCATACTGCTGGTTATTTACCGGTTGGGTACCTATGTTATTCTGCCAGGTATAGACAGTGAGGCCCTCGAAGGACTAAACCGCCAGACAAAGAACAATATTCTGGGTCTGATCAATATTTTTGCAGGTGGTGCCTTTGCCCGCGGAGCCATTTTTGCTCTGGGTATAATGCCCTACATCTCTGCATCTATCTTTATGCAGCTTGTGTCTATTGCCATTCCGGCATTTCAGCGCATGCAAAAAGAAGGAGAGGAGGGACGCAGAAAAATCAATCAGTTTACCCGTATCCTCACCATTGCATTTACTGCAGTGCAGGCAATTGGTTATCTGAATAACATCATCGGAACTCCGGGAAATGGAGCTGCTTTGCTCTTCAACGTTGCACCCGAGGTGCTGAGCAAAAGCATGTTCTTGTTTACCAACGTAATCCTGCTTACCGGTGGTACAATGTTTACCATGTGGCTGGGCGAGAGAATAACAGACAAAGGACTGGGTAACGGTATCTCTCTGTTGATTATGGTGGGTATCATTGCCCGACTCCCGTCAGCGTTGATTTCAGAAGTTGCCTTCAAGTCACAGCGTTCGGGTTTCATTCTCTTCGTAGTGGAACTGGCCGTTTGGTTCATGGTTATTCTGGGAGTCATTCTTTTGACCCAGGGTACACGTAAAATTACAATCAACTACGCCAAGAGGGTGGTAGGAAACAGACAATACGGCGGTGTGCGTCAGTATCTTCCCATCAAAATACTGGCAGCGGGTGTTATGCCCATCATTTTTGCACAGGCCATTCTGTTCCTTCCGGCTACAATCGGCAGTTTCTATAATGAAACCGCTGCACCCGGCTGGTTGATGGCACTGATGAACCCCAACGGTTTCTGGCACAATGCACTGCTTGTATTCCTGATTGTATTGTTTACCTATTTCTATACAGCGATTATCTTCAATCCTGTACAAATGGCCGATGATATGAAACGGAACAACGGTTTTATACCCGGTATCAAACCTGGTAAGCAGACAGCCAATTTCATCGACGATGTCATTTCGCGCATTACCTTGCCGGGAGCCATCTTTATATCGGTGGTGGCCATATTGCCTGTGGTTGCGGTAAATGTGGGAATCAACCAGGAATTCAGCCAGTTTTATGGTGGTACCAGCCTGCTGATTTTGGTGGGAGTGGTGCTCGATACGTTGCAGCAGATAGACAGCTACCTGCTCATGCGCAAATACGATGGCCTGATGAGTGGTGGAGGTCGCATGAAAGGGCGAATGACAAACCAATATTCACAGGTTGATTTATAAGAAAATAAACACTATTTTTGCAGCCCTTTTGACAAATGCCTAAGCAGGACGCGATAAAACAAGACGGTACCATAACCGAAGCCTTGTCTAACGCCACTTTCCGTGTGAAATTGGAGAACGGACATGAGATTATCGCAACCATAAGTGGCAAAATGAGAATGCACTATATCAGGATACTACCCGGCGACAGGGTGCAGGTGGAAATGAGCCCCTACGACTTGTCCAGAGGTCGTATCAGTTACAGATACAAGTAAAAGATATGAAAGTTAGAACCTCCGTAAAGAAGCGCAGTGTAGACTGCAAGATCGTACGCCGTAAGGGAAAGGTGTATGTTATTAACAAAAAGAACCCCAAATTCAAACAAAGACAAGGTTAACAAAAAATGGCCAGGATAGCAGGTATTGATTTGCCAAAAAACAAACGCGGTGTGATAGGACTCACCTATATCTATGGTATAGGTCGCAGCAGAGCACAGGAAATTCTGGATGCTTCCGGAATCAGCCAGGATAAAAAAGTAAGCGAGTGGAATGACGACGAGCTTTCTAAAATCCGTGGATATATCACCGCAGGTGTGAAAACCGAAGGTGAACTGCGCAGTGAAGTTCAACTGAACATCAAACGACTCATGGACATTGGTTGTTACCGTGGTCTGCGTCATCGCAAAGGCTTGCCTCTGCGCGGACAGCGTACCCGAACCAATTCACGCACACGCAAAGGCAAGCGCAAAACTGTTGCTGGTAAGAAGAAAGCCACTAAATAATAAAGTGTAGTAATGGCGAATCAGAAAAAAGTACAAAAGAAAAAAGTAAAAGTTGACCCTATCGGTCAGGTGCATATTCATGCCACTTTTAACAATATCATTGTTTCGGTAACCAATACCGAAGGTCAGGTAATTTCCTGGTCTTCAGCGGGTAAAATGGGTTTCCGTGGCTCCAAAAAGAATACCCCTTACGCTGCCCAAATGGCTTCTCTGGATTGTGCCAAGGTTGCTTTTGACGCAGGTCTGCGCAAGGTGGATGTGTTCGTTAAAGGACCCGGAGGCGGAAGAGACAGTGCCATTCGTAATCTGCAAACCGTAGGTATTGAAGTGATGTCTATCATGGATATTACTCCGCTGCCCCACAACGGATGTCGTCCTCCAAAGCGTCGTCGTGTATAATTTACCCCAACCCAATTAATCAGAGAAAGAAGAATCCATGGCAAGGTATAGAGGCCCAAAATCAAAAGTAGCCCGTCGTTTCAAAGAAGCAATCTTCGGACGCGATAAGGCACTTGAAAAAAAGAATTACGGACCGGGACAGCACGGCAACAGCCGCCGCAGACCCAAATTGTCTGAATATGCCGTTCAATTGGCAGAAAAACAAAAAGCCAAATACACTTACGGTCTGCTCGAACGTCAGTTCCGTAACCTGTTTAAAAAAGCAGCTTCCAAGAAAGGCATCACCGGTGAAAACCTGTTGAAATTCCTGGAAGCACGTCTGGACAACACAGTTTTTCGTATGGGTATTGCTCCTACAAGACGTGGTGCCCGCCAATTGGTAGGTCATTGCCACATTACCGTGAATGGTGAAGTGGTAAATATTCCCAGCTACCAACTGCGCCCTGGCGACGTTGTGGCTGTTCGCGAGAAATCCAAGTCTCTGGAAGTGATTGCAAACAGTGTAAGCAATGTGCGCAAACGTTACAACTGGATTGAATGGGATGGAAACGACCTTTCCGGCAAATTCCTGACCTACCCCGATCGCGCTGAGATTCCTGAGAATATCAAGGAGCAACTCATCGTGGAATTGTACAGCAAATAATCCTTAAAAACAGAAAAAACAAACATGGGTGTAATACCATTTCAGAAACCGAATAAGGTGGTAATGAACAAAGCCACTGACTTCCACGGGGTGTTCGAATTCAGTCCCCTGGAAAAGGGTTACGGCGTAACCATTGGCAATGCCATGCGTCGTATCCTCCTGTCTTCCCTGGAAGGCCATGCCATTACCTCAGTGAAAATTCAGGGTGCAGACCATGAATTCTCAACCATCAAAGGTGTGGTGGAAGATGTAGTGGAAATTGTGCTGAATCTGAAACAGGTTCGCTTTAAAGCCAACAGCTCTGCCGAAGACCAGGAGAAAATTTACATCTCCATCAAAGGCAAAGATCAGTTTCTGGCCGGTGATATCGGACGCTATACGAATGCGTTTAATATCCTGAACCCTGAGCAGGTTATCTGCAATCTGGAGCCTACCGTGAACCTGGAAATGGAACTCACTGTGGGTAAAGGACGTGGCTATGTGCCTGCAGAAGAAAACAAGGTAAAAGATGCTCCTATTGGTCTTATTGCCATAGATTCTATCTACACCCCTATCCGCAACGTAAAGTACACAGTAGAAGATTTTCGTGTAGAGCAGCGGACAGACTTTGAAAAGCTGGTTCTGGAAGTAAGCACCGATGGCAGCATACATCCCGAAGAGGCGTTGAAAGAGGCTGCTAAAATCCTCATTCAGCACTTTGTATTGTTCAGCGATGAGAATATCATGCCCGAATCCAAAGCCACCAAGGCTGTGGAGGAAGTAGACGAAGGATACCTGCAGATGCGCAAAATCCTGAAAACGCCCCTGGCCGATCTGGACTTGAGTGTTCGCGCTTACAATTGCCTGAAAGCGGCAGAAATAAAAACACTGGGCGAACTGGTAAATTATCAGATAGACGACCTGCTGAAATTTCGCAACTTTGGTAAAAAATCTCTGTCCGAACTGGAAGAGTTTGTACGCGACAAAGGTCTGCACTTCGGCATGGATGTGGCCAAGTATAACCTGAATGACGATTGATTGAGTAATGAGACACGGAAAGAAAATTAACCACCTGGGGCGCACGTCCTCACACCGCAAAGCCATGATGGCCAATATGGCGTCATCGTTGATTAAGCATAAGCGCATTACTACTACTGTAGCTAAAGCCAAAGCGCTGCGCACCTATGTAGAACCTCTGCTTACCCGCGGAAAAAGCAATACCACTCACAACATGCGCACGGTTTTTGCCTATTTGGGTGATAAAGATGCGGTAAAAGAACTGTTTACGGTAGTGGGTGAGAAAATTGCCAACCGCCCGGGAGGATATACACGCATTTTGAAAACCGGTAACCGTATGGGTGACAATGCCGATATGGCGATGATTGAGCTGGTAGATTTCAACGAATACTTCACAGGCTTCGGCAAGAAGAAAGATGCTGGCAGCAAACGCACCCGTCGTGGTCGCGGTAAGACAACTACTGAAGCGACTGCTGCCCGTGTTGCAGCTCCTGCTAAAGAAGTAGCCGTTGAAGAAGTGGCGGAAGTGGTAGCTGAAGAAACAGCTGCACCCGTAGCTGAAGTTCAGACTGCAGAAGTGGTTGCTGAAACCCCTGCCGGTGACAATCTTGAAGATATCAACGGTATTGGTCCTGCTTTTGCTCAGCGTTTGAATGCTCTGGGTATTCACACCTTTGCCGATTTGGCCGCGCTTACCGAAGAGAAGATTGCTGAACTGGAGCAACAGGATAGCATGACCAGCCCTGAAGAATGGCAGAACTGGATCAGCGAGGCAAAATCACGCATCGCCTGAAATTAAAATAAGATCTAACAAAAAAAGCACCTGAGAACAGGTGCTTTTTTTGTTGCTCAGCGCTGGTGTTTCTGAATAATTGCCGTTGACATGGAACCAGGACTGTATTTTCGTGTTAAATAACAGGGACCAGTTACCGGTTTCTGGTGATTATAGCTGGGAAAACACTGCTGGTGTGCCTGGTTCAGGTTCTGTAAATACAATTCAGCGATAATGACGCCCCGTTTTATTCACTGGCCTGAAAAACCTGTTAATACTGTTCTATGCTACGGGCAAAATTCTCACCGGACATCCATAATAAAAAAGCCGACCCCCTGTTACGGGTAGCCGGCTATGGAGGGTTTATGGGTTGTCTTTATTGGCTGCTAATGGTTTTGAATGCACCATCTGTGAGATAAAGTGTGCGCGTTTGCCGTTTAGTGGTTTTGCGCTGCTCTATTTCATTCTGGCGTTTTCCCCCATTATAGCAGTAGGTTATCCAGTGTTCCAGGATTTCCATTGTACCATTGTTGTCCAGGTCTTTGTATTCAACCTGCATGATGCTGTACATAGCACTGCCCTTTTTCCATTTTTTGTTCTTCCCCTGCTTTCTTAACCCGGGATTATAATCGGAGCAACTGCTCTGATACAAAAAACCACCTTTCTGAAAGCTGTATAGTTTGTAGGTAATGCAATCTGTTCCGGAATCGGAGGTGGTGCGGTTGGTCATAGGCACTTCCATGAGTCCATCACCGTCCGCATCGATAAAGTTATATTGTCCTACGGCATCACCCCGCCCGGTTTGCAGCACTCTGTATCCGGAGTCTGCATCACACTCTACCAGCAACCACAGATGATTTTCCCAGCCAAACCGGGATTTGTTAGTTGCAGTTCCTGCAATAGAAATGAGATGTTGTATATTCTCACTGGCAAGGAAATGACCACTGGTTACTTCAATTTGAGAAGCACTCAGTTTATCCGTTTGTATCATTACATCATGCAGGTTGATGATTCCACCAGAAGCAGTGCCTGCGAGTCTCGCGATCAACTCTGTTCGTATCCACTCATTTTGCGGCGCGGAATTGCTGCATACATGACGGGTTTTTCCATCAGTCACCGGGTTCCCGGTGGCTCGCACTTGAAAGCACGAGAAACCAAGAAACACGGTGCTGAGGAGGAGGGTTTTCATTAAAAACTGCCATTCGTTTGAATGACAATACAAACTTAGGCTTAGTATTAAAGTACTAATTCACATTTTTACGAAATGCCGTTTTGACTTTGTGAAATCCCGTTTTGGTTTTGTCTGGTGTTTAATTGTTGTTGTATCAATATTATTTAAGTGATAGATTATCAGCGATTTGTGGTTTTTGGGTCTGTTTCTCCACCGGCATCAGATATCCACACCCATTTCCAGGAGCAAATGGTCTGCTTTTCCCACATACTTCAGCACATACAGCACATACCGTATATCACAACCTATGCTTCGGCTATACTTGTCATTCCAGGCATAATCGTTGATGGTTGCAGTAAAAGCCCTGTCGAAATTGACACCTATCAGGTTGCCTTCTGCGTCAAGTACCGGACTTCCGCTATTCCCTCCAGTGGTATCCAGATTGTACAGAAAAGCCACAGTAACTTCACCGGTTTCGGGGTCGCGGAGCATGGCAGGTACGTTTTCCACCCGCAGATTGTCTGCCACTACCGCCGGTAGTCTGTAATCAGGTTGGGTATTTGCTTTTTCAAAGATGCCGTTCAACGTGGTGTATGGCATGTGTATTTCTGCATCATTGGGTTTGTACCTTTTAATATAACCATAAGTGAGACGGAGTGTGCTGTTGGCATCGGGAATAAACTGTCCGGCCTTGAATTTCTCCTTTGCATCCAGATATCTGGGCATCAGTGCTTTTAATTCCAGGTCCAGTTGACTGAATTCAGTTTCTGTTGTTTGCATATCTGACTCTATAAACTCCAGCAACTCATTTAACGGACCATCGTAAGCAGCCAGCGCAGCAGGTTTTTTTCTCAGGGTTTGCATAACCCAGGCTGTGTCAAACAATTTATCCTGCAACAGTTTTCTCTCAACCCATTGGGCCGTGCCGGCTTTCCCGCAAAGGCCTTTCAGGTTTACCCCTTGTGTTTCAAGCCGCTTTATCAATTCTTTCAGTATGGCTTTTTCATAGCCCACATCTGTAATACTGTACCCTGCTGAAAGGGCCTTTTTCATTGAATTCAGAATGGTCTCTTTGGTCGACTTGGATTTGGTTTCTTCCATCGCATCTTCTGCCATTTCAATCTGCTGGGCAGCATAAAACGGGTTGCTATGGTTTTGCATAAACAAATACACATACCGTTTGGCCGCCAACTGTGTTTTCCTTGTCCAGATTTCACGTATACGGTTTACCAGCGTTTTTGTTTCTGCATTACCGCCGGCAGCCATGGCATCTTCATCCGCATACTTGCGCTGTACCAGATTGGTGCGTGTAAGTCCCTGCATTTTTCCGCGGTAATTTTTCTCTACGTTCTCCAGACTCTGAATCTCACCTGCAAAAGCCAGGTACTTGTTTCTGTCTTCAGCACTGCGGTCTCTCATTTGTCTGATAAGCCATGCATACCAGCCTTGTATGGTGGGCAACTGTATTTCCTGCTGGTATTTCATATACGGGGCACTTTCATGCCGGAATGTCCGTCCGGGGTATCCCATAATGAACACAAAATCGCCTTCTTTGGTGCCATTGGCATTTACTTTCAGATGTTTGGCGGGGTGAAAAGGTACATTGTCGGTACTGAATTTAGCTGGCTTACCATCCTTGCCCACATATGCCCGTACCAAACTGAAATCACCGTTGTGCCTGGGCCACTCCCAGTTGTCCAGATCTCCGCCAAACTGGCCTATGGTTACCGGGGGCGCATATACCAGCCTCACATCGGTAATCAGGAAGTAGCGGAAAAGGGTATAGCTTTTTCCCACGAACATTTCTGAAATTTCCACACTCAGGTCCGGAGTTTCCTTCTTTTCTTCTTCGATGGTTTTTTTAATATTGGCAGCGATGGTTTGCGCCCTTACTGCCGGGTCTGTTGCATCGTCTGTGCCGGCAAGCACTCTGGCAGACACATCTTCATAGCTTTGGGTAATGCGGCAGGGCATGTCTATGGGCAATTCCATTTCGCGGGTACTGGCTGTAAATCCATTTTCCAGATAATCGTGTTCTTTCGTGCTTAGTCCGGCCACTCCTCCATATACGCAGTGATGATTTGTAATAATCAGTCCGTCTTTGCTGATAAACGAACCGGTGCAACCACCTACTTTTACCAGGGCATTGGTCAGTGCTATCTCTCCGGGATTAAAAATTTCCTTTACTCCCAGTTTCATGCCTGCCTGCTGCAGTTCCTTTTCGTTAAGGTAGTTCAGTGGAAACATGCCTTCCTCGTGGGTATGCGAGGCGAGCAGCACATACAGTGCCAGCAAAGTGCTCATAAGGAAGGGAGCCGACTTCCCGGTCAATTTTCTCAGCATATTCATATTGCGCAAAAATAATTGCCACCTCCTAACTGCGGTATTATAATTTCGCGGCACAATTGTTACTCAGTCTTCAATTCTCCCGTCCCCTGTTTTTAGTGTGTTTTCTGCTGCTTATGGTGGCCGGTATGGCGCTGGATCTTGGCTTGCTCGGCCGCAAAGAGAACAAGGCCCGCACTTTGCGTTCCAGTGGATTCCGGACAATTATCTGGGTTTCTGCCGGTCTCCTTTTTTCACAGGCTGTGTATTTTCTGCATCACAGATTGCACGGACTGGAGACTGTGGCTGATTATACTGTGTATAAAAACCAGTTTAACTCAAGCTTTACCCTTTACTCAGACCTTGCCCGGTTGAAAACCGCTTTTGCAACGGAAGCTGCCATACAGTATATTACCGGTTACTTTGTAGAATACAGTCTCAGTGTAGACAATCTGTTTGTGATCATGCTCATTTTTGGCTCCTTTCGGGTAAAACAGGCAGATCAGCAACGGATTCTTGTATGGGGAGTAGCCGGGGCGCTGCTCATGCGCTTTCTGTTTGTTTTTCTGGGTGGAGCCCTCATTCAGTCTTTTCATCAGATCCTTTACTTTTTTGGCGGGTTGCTGGTCTTCAGTGGACTAAAACTGCTGTTTGGCAAGGATAAAAACGAGGAAATGGATGCCAGCCACCATTGGGTTGTACGCCTTATGTCCAAAAGATTCAGGGTGTACAGGGGCAACCCCGAAGGAAAGTTTTTTGTAAGGGAGCAGGGAAAGCGAATGATCACTACGCTGTTTTTGGTATTGGTTGTGGTGGAAGTGACAGACCTGATTTTTGCCGTGGACAGCGTCCCTGCCATTTTCGGTATAACTCAGGATCCGTATATCGTTTTCTTCTCAAACATGTTTGCCATTATGGGATTGCGCAGTCTCTTTTTTCTGCTGGGCCACAGCCTGGAAAAGCTGCATACCTTGCAGTACGGGCTGAGTTTGATTCTTATTTTTATAGGAGTAAAGATGTTGGTTCCCCAATGGTTTGATTATATGGGTTTCAATCACTGGCACAATTTGTTGGTGCTGGGCGGCATTCTTTCCCTCACGGTGGCCCTTGCATTGCTGTTTCCAAAAAACAAGGGAATCGAATCCAATACATAAGGGGTACACAACTTTCCCACATCTCACGGTTTGTTGGTGTATTCATACGAGATTTGCACCCCTGAAGTGAATACGCAATCCATCCCAGCTCTGCTCGTACTTCAGGACGGCACAGTTTTTCGCGGCAAAGCCATTGGTAAGATAGGTACTACCTATGGCGAAATATGTTTCAATACCGGTATGACCGGTTATCAGGAAATATTTACAGACCCGTCTTATTTCGGCCAGCTCCTGGTAATGACCAATGACCATATTGGAAACTATGGGGTTACAGATACCGAGGTAGAAAGCGATGAGATTAAAATCTCGGGCCTCGTCTGTAAGAAGTTCTCCCACAACTTTTCCCGAAAAATGGGAGCCTACAGTGTGGATGAGTACTTTACACGCAACAATCTGGTAGGGATTTCCGATGTGGATACCCGGCAAATCGTGCGGCACATACGCCAGGCCGGGGCCATGAATGCCGTTATTTCCAGCGACAACACCGATGTGGAAGTCCTGAAAAAGATGGCTGCCGAATGCCCGGATATGAGTGGCCTGGAACTGGCTTCGAAAGTAACCTGCAGTGAGTTTCATACACTGGGCTCTCTGGATTCTGCACTTCGTATCGCCTTAATCGATTTTGGCTCAAAGGCAAACATTGCCCGCTGCCTTGCCGAAAGAGGCGCACTGGTCGGTATTTTCCCGGCAAAAACTGCTGCTGCCGATATCCAGGCATGGAATCCTGACGGGCTTATGCTAAGCAATGGCCCCGGCGATCCTGCCGCCATGGATTATGCCATTGCAACGGTGAAAACGCTGGTTGATTCGGGTATTCCTACTTTTGGTATTTGCCTGGGACATCAGTTGCTTTCTCTTGCCAGCGGGCTCAAAACCTTTAAAATGCACCATGGTCACCGCGGCTGCAACCATCCAGTAAAAAATCTGGTTACGGGCCGCAGTGAAATCACCAGTCAGAATCACGGATTTGCAGTGGAATTTGACACGTCTGTGCCCAATGTTAAGCTGACTCATGTAAATCTGAATGATGACACAGTGGAGGGTATCTCCCGCACCGATGTTCCCGCATTCAGTGTTCAGCACCATCCGGAGGCGAATCCCGGCCCACACGATTCGTGGTATTTATTCGACCAATTTATCAACCTGATCCAAAACCATAAGGCAAAGCAAAAGCTATGAGTGAAATAACCCTGATCCATGCACGGCAGATTCTGGATAGCCGTGGCAACCCTACCGTAGAGGCAGAAGTGTTTACAGAAGATGGCGGTTTCGGCCGCGCAGCAGTTCCTTCGGGCGCCAGCACCGGAATCCATGAAGCCGCCGAGCTGAGAGACGGCGACAAGTCCCTTTATTTAGGCAAAGGTGTTCTCAAAGCGGTGGACAATGTAAACAACGTCATTGCCGATGCACTGGAAGGAATGGAAGTGTGCGCACAGAATGAACTTGATTCTGCCATGGTGGATCTGGACGGAACCCCAAACAAATCGAGACTGGGTGCCAATGCTATCCTTGCGGTTTCACTGGCTGCAGCCCGCGCAGCTGCCGATGAACTGGGAATGCCTCTGTATCGTTATCTGGGTGGGGTAAATGCAAATACTCTCCCCATTCCACTGATGAATATCCTCAATGGTGGTGCACATGCAGACAACAGCATAGACTTTCAGGAATTCATGATTATGCCGGTGAAGGCAGACTCCTTCAGCGATGCATTGCGCATGGGTGTAGAAGTTTTTCATCACCTGAAAGCGGTATTGAAATCGAAAAACTACAGCACCAATGTGGGGGATGAAGGGGGATTTGCTCCCGAAATACGCAGCAACGAAGAAGCCATTGAAACTGTGCTCGAGGCTATCTCCAAAGCAGGTTACAAGCCCGGCTCTGAAATTTGTATTGCCATGGATGCCGCTTCCAGTGAATTTTATCAGGCAGAAACCGGATTGTATACATTTAAAAAATCCGATAAAAGAACCATGGATTCTGCAGCCATGGTGGCTTATTGGACAGAATGGACCGGCAAATACCCGATACTCTCTATAGAAGACGGACTCGCAGAAGATGATTGGGCTGGCTGGGAAATGCTTACCCGCGCCATTGGCAGCAAAGTGCAACTGGTGGGAGATGATCTGTTTGTAACCAATGTGAAACGCCTGAAACAGGGAATGGATAAGCAAATTGCAAACTCTATTCTTGTGAAAGTGAACCAGATTGGTTCTCTGTCTGAAACCATAGACGCAATACAAATGGCGACCGCAGGTGGATATACCAATGTGATGAGTCACCGCAGCGGAGAAACAGAAGACAGCACCATTTCAGATTTGTGTGTGGCCATGAATAGCGGTTTGATAAAAACCGGTTCAGCAAGCCGCAGCGATCGTATGGCCAAATACAACCAACTGCTGCGCATTGAGGAAGAACTAGGCGCTTCGGCCCGCTATCTGGGTACCGACTGGAAGTTTTTTCCCAAAGCCTGAGGGTTCGCTTTTTGTGTCTCCTATGCCCAATAAGTTTGTCACCAAACACCGTGGGTGACACTGTAGTCTAATTTTGGTTTAATGATTCAACCCGGTTCGCAATTAGCTACATTTGTATTAATAAGATTCGTTCGTTCGCTGAATCCGCAGAGAAAATTAAATTATGGCCAGTGTATATGAAGACCTCGAAAAACTGAATGATCTGAAAAACCGGGGCATTATCAGTGAAACTGAGTTTCAGGCACAAAAGGAGAAATTGCTGAACCGCACTGCACCTTCCGGTGATTTTATGGGTATGGATGAACGCACCTATTGCATGGTCTTGCATGGTTCAGTTTTGCTTGGGCTCATTATACCCTACGCAGGTTTTGTTGTGCCTTTGATTCTATGGCTCGTGAACAAGGACAAAAGCAGTCGCATAGATGCCCATGGAAAGGTTGTTATGAACTGGGTGCTGACTGCCCTGATTATCGCAGTTGCCGGCCTTGTCCTTACATTTGTTTTTGTGGGAATAGGTGTCCTGCTTGCACTTGCTGTGTGCAATCTGGTTTTTTCCATCCTCGGACTTATCCGCGCGGGTGATGGTATATTGTGGCATTACCCATTCAGTATAAGGTTTTTCCCCGTGACGGACCCTTACAATAAAACGACTAATCTGTAATTGTGGCCTCAGACAATATCAATCATCGCTTCGTAATTGCAGAGTACCGCTGGAAATATATCTTGTATGCCGTGGTTTGCTGGTCGCTGGTTTTGGCCGGTCTGCTCACTTTCTCTGTACCATCCAGAAACTGGCAATTCTGGATGGCAGAAACAGTAATGACCGCATTTGCAATGGGATTGACATATATGCTGGCAAACCGCAAATACCGGTTTATCGGCCGCAAAGGCCCAGACTTTGATGCATACATGCAGGAACGGTATGAATCCATGAGACAGGACACCGGAAGTTTTGTTTACGTCTCCGATGGATTTGAATTTACCCCTGAAGTTGGAAATGTCATTCGTGTTGAATGGAGCCGGATTCGACGTATTTCTGCCCATGTGGAAGACGTGGTAACCAATGATGATGACATTGCCATTAAATTGGAATGGACAGAGGGACATTTTTTTGAAGTCAACGAGGAAATAAACGGCTGGCTTCGGTTTGTGGAGGAATTGCAAAAAGCATTTCCACAAATTCCGGACGATTGGCAACAGCAGGTTCTGCGCAGCAATGCCCGGGAACTGGAGTTGTTTGCAGCCTGATTTTTATCATCCGCATGGCAGTTTCCCGTCTGTCTTTTGTCATTTGCTGACAAATTGTAATAGAGAATTAATCATATTGTTTAATTTTGATTCAACATGTTCAGGAAATTTTCATTGATTTTCATCCTGCTTTCGGCAGGTAATTCTTACATCCTTGCACAAACTGCGGAATTAAAATCCATCAGCAAAACCATGGTTCATGATTGGTTGCTAACCAACCATACCAGTCTGGGACTCACAAGTGAAGATGTTCAGGATGCACAGGTAACCGATTTGTTTTTCGAAAAATCTACGGGTCTTACCCATAGTTGGGTACAACAATACATGCATGGACTGCCTATTTTGAATGCGAGAATCGGAATCCACTTCAATCGGAAAGGACAAGTCGTTCACACGGCCGACAACCTGGTGCACAACTTGTCGGATAAATGGCGAACGCCTTCTGTGGAGGTATCTCCTTCAACGTTGTTGCCCGCACTGGCAAAACAATCCGGAATAGCCATTGCAGATGAAGCCGTATTAAATCTTGCTGACCCTGCGTTGCCTGCAGAGTATCTGGAAACGGGAATATATTATTATCCATGCGCCGTTGCTTTAGGGGATAACGTAAGCAGTGGTTATAATTTTATCATTTACAATCTGAAAACAGGTGATTGGTGGAATATAGTATTGGATGCTGCTGGCAATGAATTGGCACGGGCAAACTGGACTTCACACTGCACCCAGTCTGTAAAAAAGCTTAGCCGAAGAGCATCGGGTGCAGAATCTTCGGAATACAATGCGTTCCATATCAATACGGAAAGTCCTTTATACGGAACGCGGATGAAACTGGGAAACCCCTATGATACGACTGCCTCACCCTATGGATGGCACGATGCAAATGGGGTGCAGGGCGCTGAGTACACCATTACACGGGGCAACAATGTGTATGCAAGTGAAGATGCAGATGCCGATAATTTGCCGGGATTCAGTCCCTCGGGCGGTTCATCGCTGATCTTTGACTTTTCCTACAATCCGGCCGAGCCCGACCCAATGAATTATCAGACATTTGCCATTACCAACCTATTTGTGGTGAACAATCAGATTCACGATGTGATGCACCACTATGGATTTACAGAAGAAGCAGGAAATTTTCAGGATTTTAATTACACAGGTCTGGGTGAGCAGAGTGATGCCGTAAATGCCGACGCACAGGACGGAAGTGGTACCAACAATGCCAACTTCAGCACCCCGCCGGATGGAAGCAATCCACGCATGCAGATGTTTATCTGGGATGCCGGTTCTGGGGTTTCACTGCGTGTAAACAAAAGCATACCTGACGTGTACACGGCGGGCCGGACCGCCAGCGGATGGGGTGGAAACCTGGGTGTTGTACAGGTTACCGGCAATATGGTGCTTGTGAATGATGGTGCAGGAAATGACAAATACAAAGGTTGCAATTCTCTGAAGAATGCTTCTGCGCTTAAAAACAACATTGCCGCTATCGAGAGAGGAAATTGTTCCTTCGTTCAGAAAGTATATAAAGCCCAGCTGGCCGGCGCCATTGCGGCAGTTATACTCGATACTGCAGTGGCAGACCGCACCATTACTATGGCTTCAGACAATACCGCCCAGGCTTCCCTCATCACCATTCCTGCCATTTTTATCAAATATTCTGATGCCAACAATCTCATGGAATCATTGCTGGCAGGTCCTGTGAATGTGAGTTTGTACGACAGTTCAGGGTTTCAGCCCCGCACAGACAGTGATCTGGATATGGCGGTCATTGCCCACGAATACACCCACGGCATTTCAAACCGGCTTACCTGCGGCCCGTCCAACACCACAGCACTTGCAAATGCAGAGCAGATGGGGGAAGGCTGGAGTGATTTTATTGCACTGGCGCTTACTGTAAAATCCGGAGATGTGGGTTCCACACCCAGAGGAGTAGGGAATTGGCTGATAGGCGAAGACAAAAACGGGGGCGGAATCCGGGATTACCCATACACCACCAACATGTCCAAAAATCCACATACCTATAAAAACATCATTCTAAACTCAACTTTGGGCAGAACCGAAGTACACTATGTGGGTGAAGTATGGTGTGCCATGCTTTGGGATTTGCATTGGAGCCTGGTAGAGAAATACGGTTATAACAAGGATTTGTATCGTGGAACCGGCGGCAACAACATGGCAATCCGGCTTGTTATGCAGGGGTTGATCTTGCAGAAATGCAGTCCGGGATTTGTTGATGGGCGCAATGCGATTCTCAAAGCTGATTCGTTGCTGTATGGTGCCGCAAACAACAAATTGATATGGGAAGTTTTTGCCCGTCGCGGCCTGGGGTATTCAGCCAGTCAGGGAAGTGCAAACAACACCGGTGATGGCAAAGAAGCCTACGATCTTCCACCGGGCATCAACAAAGTAAATCCGCTGACAAACGGGTTGCAGGAAGTCAGGATTTATCCGAATCCGGCAGGCAACCACATAACCATAGAACCTGCAAATTGTCCGGACATCCTTTCAGTTCAAATCTATTCTGCCGATGGCAGAAGGGTAAATTGCAAAGCGCAAAAATTGCAGGGTGGAGCATGGGTACTCGGGTTGGCCGATATTCCTGCTGGTATTTACTTTGTTGAAACAGAATTGCCGGATAAAAAAATGACATCGAGGATTGTGAAGAAATAGAAACCCTATTTCCGCACCATTTTCAGGTAAACGTCATTCACACTGTCATAGCCTATAAAACTGTCGCGTGAGCATTTTGTACTTGCAAAGCTGAGGTTTATAGGGCTTCCGAATGCAACAAGTGCAAATTGCAGAGCCCTCTTTTTCGTATCAAATTTCCACTGTCCGCTTCCGGGCATGGCAAATGGATAGCTGCCATCCGGACATTTTTTGCTGCCCTCGGTAATTTGAAAGGTGTCTGCGCCTGTTTTATAGCAGATAAACTCGTCATCATTCTGGCAATCTTCGGTAAGCAATTCATTTCCGGCATACACAATACTCCTTATATGCCATACTTTTTTATCATTGTTACTCAGACGCCAAATGGTGTCTGGCAGAACTACAACATCCACACTTTTAACAGCAGCCTTTCCATCCTTGTTTTTAACAGTCAATGTGAGTTTACAGGAACCCGGTAAATCAAAATGAATGGCAGGCTGAGCCTCATTACTGCTGAAGCTGCCGTTATCTGTCCTCCATTCATATTGGCTCGCATTCTTACTTCTCTGTGTGCAAAGCACCACTTCACCTTCTTTCGGGTTTAGGGTGTTCAGTGCAAAATCTGCCACGGGATCAGGTGTTTTTCGGCATGCGATAAAGGTAACCAGCACCCCGATAAAAGTGATTATCCCAATATGTTTAGCTGTTTCTGAAAAAATCATAAATCGCAAATCTAATCGTTTTTCGGCTTTTCCGCCCACGGGATATATGGGCATAGTATTTAAAAGGGCTGGCCAGATTCGAATGGTACAGCAATTTTAAAAGTGCAATTTCCCTTACTCTGAAAGGCTAATTGCGCTTTTTTACATGATTTTAGTTTCCTTCTTATCCGGTTTACGACTTGCATCAAACATCAAATTGTTATTTTTGCACCCTTATTTTGTTATCTGCATGATTCCCGTTTCTATTGTAGCATTGGCAATACTCGCTTATTTACTGGGCTCTATTCCCAGTGCTGTGTGGGTTGGCCAGGCGTTTTATGGCATTGATGTACGTGAGCATGGCAGTGGAAATGCCGGTGCCACCAACACTTTTCGTGTATTGGGGAAAAAAGCCGGTATTGGTGTTTTAGCAATGGATGTTATTAAAGGGTTCACCGCCGCATGTTTGGTAAACTACCTGCCGGATATCAGCCCCGTAACAAATAAAACACTGTACGTCAATATTCAACTGCTCTTTGGCTTGTCTTCTGTAGTGGGCCATTTGTTTCCGGTCTTCGCCGGATTCAAGGGCGGCAAAGGCATTGCCACCCTGTTTGGTATGCTCATCGCAATTCACTACCTCAGCGCATTGCTGTGTTTGGGTATTTTTGTGGGTGTGCTCATGTCTACCCGGTATGTAAGCCTTAGTTCAATTTTTGCCGCAGTCATGTTCCCCATTCTGCTTATCTGGATTTTCAAAAAACATGAGCCATTGTTCATCTCCTTTGGTATCTGTGCGGCACTCATGGTCATTCTCACACACCGCAAAAACATTAACCGGTTGTTAACCGGAAACGAAAATAAAGCCAGATTGCTCCCTCGTCATTATCGCAACGCCTGATTGTATGCCTGCATATACTCCTTATATATTAGAAGAAACATCACTTGCAGCAGATGTGGCATCTCAATGGGCAATCGTGTTGTATAACGATGAGGTAAATACCTTCGATTGGGTGATAGAGTGTCTGATTCATTATTGCGGGCATGATGCACTTCAGGCAGAACAATGTGCCTGGTTGGTTCATACCAAAGGGAAATATGCCGTGAAAACCGGTGATTTGGAAGAAATGATTCCGGTATGCTCAGCCCTCTGTGATCAGGGACTGTCTGCCAGACTGGAACAATAATACCTCAATGAAAAAAGTATATTCAAACGCAGAAGAAGCCATTTTCGATATTCAAAGTGGTGCTGTTATCATGTTGGGTGGTTTCGGACTGTGCGGCATTCCTGAGAATTGTATTTCTGCGCTAGTAACTAAAGGTATAAATAATCTCACATGCATATCAAACAACGCAGGTGTGGATGATTTTGGAATCGGGCTGATGCTGCAGAACCATCAGGTGAAAAAGATGGTCAGCAGTTATGTGGGTGAGAATGAAGAGTTTGAACGCCAATTGCTTTCGGGTGAATTGGAAGTGGAACTCATCCCTCAGGGTACACTTGCCGAAAGATGCCGTGCAGCCGGTGCAGGTATTCCTGCGTTTTACACCCCTGCAGGTTTTGGCACAGAGGTAGCCATAGGAAAGGAATCCCGGGAGTTTAATGGTAAAATGTACCTCCTAGAACATGCGTTCAATTCCGATTTTGCAATTGTAAAAGCCTGGAAAGGTGACACCCAGGGCAACCTGATATACAGGGAAACCGCACGTAATTTCAACCCCATGATGGCAATGGCCGGAAAAATCACCATTGCCGAGGTGGAAGAACTCGTGCCCGTTGGCTCTTTAGACCCTGACCAGATTCACACACCGGGAATTTTTGTTCACCGTATTTTTCAGGGAACAGGGTACGAAAAGCGAATTGAGCAACGTACAACCCGCCCCCGCAACCCTTGATTATGACAAAAACCCTGTTGATAGCCACCCACAACAGGCACAAAGCATCAGAATTGAAAGAGATGCTTCAGGTGAATTTCCGGATTCTCGACTTACAGGATGCTGGCTTTCATGAACCTATTCCTGAAACAGGACATACGTTCCATGAAAATGCCTGGCAAAAGTGCAAAACACTGACGGCACATTTCCCGGATTATTGGGTATTGACAGATGACAGTGGTCTGGAAGTGGATGCCTTGAATGGAGAACCCGGAGTGTTTTCAGCAAGGTATGCCGGAGCCTCAGCCACTGATAATGACAATGTTCAACTGCTGTTGCACAATTTGCAATCCATTGAAAATCGCAAAGCTGCGTTCATTTGTGTACTTTGCCTTTGTTCACCGGCTGGTTCAGCTGAGTATTTCGAAGGCAGGGTGGAAGGTCACATTGCTCTTGAACCCTCCGGGCAATCTGGTTTTGGTTACGATCCGGTTTTTCTGCCTGCCGGCCAAACACTGACATTTGCACAAATGGATTCAGCAGAAAAAAACGCAATGAGTCATCGCAATCGTGCGGTTACACTGCTGGCTCAAAGACTTCGAATGGTGGAATAATGGGATCTGGTTTCTTGCCCAATCTGACCATGGCAGACTATGATTATGATTTGCCAGACGAACAAATTGCCAGATATCCGCTGGCAAACAGAGAGGATTCCAGGCTAATTGTTTACAATGGTCACCATATACATCATCAGAAGTTTAAATATTTGCCGGGTCTGCTGCCCGCAAACTCTGTACTTGCCGCCAATGACACGAAAGTAATTCCAGCGCGGCTGGAGTTTACCAAGAATACAGGGGCTGAGATTGAAATATTCTTGCTTACACCCGTGGATGAATCTGGCTGGATATGGGAGGCCATGGTCGGTAATCGCAGTAAATTCAAAGAGGATGAAATGCTGGAATTGAGCAAAATTGTTTCCGGAGAAACCATTACATTATCTGTAGCATGGTGGAACAGAGAGAAAAATATTGTTCAGTTGCAATCTAATTCAGGACATAAAATCGAAGATTGCCTGGGCATTTTTGGCAAAGTACCACTACCTCCATACCTCAATCGTGAGGCGGAAACTGAAGACTGGGAACGTTATCAGTCTGTGTTTGCAATAAATGCAGGTGCCGTCGCTGCTCCTACTGCTTCATTGCACTTTACCAGGAACATGTGGAAACAACTGGAAATACAAGGCCATTCTGTTGAATTCCTCACACTGCATGTTGGTGCAGGTACATTTCGACCGGTGAGTTCGCCCGGAACCGCAGGCCACCAAATGCACGCTGAACGGTTTGTGGTTTCAGAACAGTTGCTTCAAAGGCTCAAAACATTGCCGAATGGCATGGTGCCGGTGGGCACCACCTCAATGCGTGTGTTGGAAAGCCTGCGATTCGTGGGCGCACGCAGCTTGTTGGGTATGCAGGATTACCTGCATATACAAGCAGACGATGGCTATAACCCTGCTTTACTCGAAGTCCCATGGCCCCAGGCGCTGAACGAATGCATACGTATTTGCAAGGTTCATGGGCATTTACAGGGGCTTACATCGATATTTATCATGCCAGGATTCCAATTTTCAGCTTCCAGGGCACTCATTACCAATTTTCACCAGCCAGCTTCCACACTCGTACTATTGGTAGCGGCATTTATAGGTCCGGTTTGGCGTGAGGTATATAATCAGGCAATCCGCAATGGGTACCGCTTTCTATCCTATGGCGACGCCTGTCTTTTCATCCCTGATTCGGGGACTGCACGGCAGTAATTCAGCCCGAAAACAGCATAAATATATAAAAAACAGTTTTCATCGCTGGCAAATGTCAGTATTTGTTGTACATTTGCACTCCCGTTCTGGCACAGTGTATGATTTTTTAGAGTCAAGTAAAAAAGTTTATTTTTTACTTGACAATCTCAAAATAAAAAGCATACCTTTGCACCCCCGTTCTGGTGACATGCTGAGGAGAAAAAAGGCAGGAGAAAATAAATTAAAATTTCTCTTGACATTTTGAAAAGACTTCACTTACCTTTGCACCCCCATTTGGGAGGTAAAAAGGGTTCTGAAAATTTTCGAAAAAAAAGACTTGACAATTAGTTTGAAAAAGTCTTACCTTTGCAGCCCCGTTCTGGGAATGAATAAAGAGATAAACGTGCAACGGCACGATTTATAAAGTTCTTTGAAAGAAACAAGTAAGGAATAGCGAGCCGCCCAAAATCTTTTGGGAAAAAGCTGGCGATCAAAATCTTTTACCATGAAGAGTTTGATCCTGGCTCAGGATGAACGCTAGCGGCAGGCCTAATACATGCAAGTCGAGGGGTAAATATTGTAGCAATACGATATGAGACCGGCGCACGGGTGCGTAACACGTATGCAACCTACCTATTACTGGGGCATAGCTCAGAGAAATCTGAATTAATTCCCCATAACACTGCGAAAGGGCATCTTTTTGCAGTTAAAGCTCCGGCGGTAATAGATGGGCATGCGGTGCATTAGCTTGTTGGTGAGGTAATGGCTCACCAAGGCTACGATGCATAGGGGGTCTGAGAGGATGATCCCCCACACTGGTACTGAGACACGGACCAGACTCCTACGGGAGGCAGCAGTAGGGAATATTGGGCAATGGACGCAAGTCTGACCCAGCCATGCCGCGTGCAGGATGAATCACCTATGGTGTGTAAACTGCTTTTTTATGGGAAGAAACCCCTGGATGCGTCCGGGGCTGACGGTACCATACGAATAAGGATCGGCTAACTTCGTGCCAGCAGCCGCGGTAAGACGAAGGATCCAAGCGTTGTCCGGATTTACTGGGTTTAAAGGGTGCGTAGGCGGAATTCTAAGTCAGTGGTGAAAGCCTCCCGCTTAACGGGAGAACTGCCATTGAAACTGGTTTTCTTGAATACAGTTGAGGTAGATGGAATATAACATGTAGCGGTGAAATGCTTAGATATGTTATAGAACACCGATTGCGAAGGCAGTCTGCTAAACTGTGATTGACGCTGAGGCACGAAAGCGTGGGGAGCAAACAGGATTAGATACCCTGGTAGTCCACGCCCTAAACGTTGATTACTCGCTGTTGGCGATACACTGTCAGCGGCTAAGCGAAAGCGTTAAGTAATCCACCTGGGAAGTACGTCCGCAAGGATGAAACTCAAAGGAATTGACGGGGGCCCGCACAAGCGGAGGAGCATGTGGTTTAATTCGATGATACGCGAGGAACCTTACCTGGGCTTAAATGTCATTTGACCGGTGCCGAAAGGTGCCTTCCCTTCGGGGCAAGTGGCAAGGTGCTGCATGGCTGTCGTCAGCTCGTGCCGTGAGGTGTTGGGTTAAGTCCCGCAACGAGCGCAACCCCTATCTTTAGTTGCCATCAGGTTATGCTGGGGACTCTAAAGAAACTGCCTACGTAAGTAGTGAGGAAGGCGGGGACGACGTCAAGTCATCATGGCCCTTACGTCCAGGGCTACACACGTGCTACAATGGTTGGTACAATGAGATGCCACTTGGTAACAAGGCGCTAACCTCAAAAAACCAATCTCAGTTCGGATTGAGGTCTGCAACTCGACCTCATGAAGCTGGATTCGCTAGTAATCGGATATCAGCAATGATCCGGTGAATACGTTCCCGGGCCTTGTACACACCGCCCGTCAAGCCATGGGAGTTGGGAGAACCTGAAGTCGATAACCGCAAGGAGTCGCCTAGGGTTATACCAATGACTGGGGCTAAGTCGTAACAAGGTAACCGTACCGGAAGGTGTGGTTGGACCACCTCCTTTCTAGAGTAATCTAGTAATATTACAATACCGGCTGGCTCGTTATTTCTTACTTTCTTTCAAATATTAGACGTTCTTAAGCTTACATCAACCGATAGAGTGGTTGTAACTCAGCTGCTGAATCTGCCCAGTCCCGTAGCTCAGTTGGTTAGAGCACTACACTGATAATGTAGGGGTCAGCAGTTCAAATCTGCTCGGGACTACAAATACTCTTCGGGGAATTAGCTCAGCTGGCTAGAGCACCTGCCTTGCACGCAGGGGGTCAACGGTTCGAATCCGTTATTCTCCACCAAAACTGCTAGCAGTTTCGTTCTTTATCAGGTTTTTACATGGTTGTACTGCCCTTCGGCAGGTTCGGTTCGATTCCGTTGCTTACCTCCGTCCACTTCGGTGGAAGAGTTCTTTGACATGTTGGAAATAAGATATTCTATAAGAAATTCATAGGATAAGTTACTAAGGGCGTACGGCGGATGCCTAGGCTCTCAGAGGCGATGAAGGACGCGTTCAGCTGCGATAAGCTCCGGTTAGGTGCCTAAAAACCTGTGACCCGGAGATCTCCGAATGGGGGAACCCTTCCGATTTATCGGAATTTATAGCCAACCCGCTGAACTGAAACATCTAAGTAAGCGGAGGAAAAGAAAATAATTTAATGATTCCCTAAGTAGTGGCGAGCGAACAGGGAATAGCCCAAACCTCGGTTGTTACGGCATCCGGGGGGTTGTAGGACTTGCATAATAATGTAAAAGCTAAGCAGAAGCTTTCTGGAAAGTTAGGCCATAGCGGGTGATAGCCCCGTATGCGTAAACTTTTGCATTTGGCGAGTATCCTGAGTAGCGCGGGACCGGAGAAATCTTGCGTGAATCTGCCAGCACCATCTGGTAAGGCTAAATACTCCTGAGAGACCGATAGTGAACTAGTACTGCGAAGGAAAGGTGAAAAGTATCCCGAACAGGGAGGTGAAAAGAACCTGAAATCGTACGCCTACAAGCGGTCGGAGCCGCGAGCTTGCTCGTGGTGACGGCGTGCCTTTTGCATAATGAGCCTACGAGTTACTCCTCACTGGCAAGGTTAATCCCGTGTACGGGAGCAGCCGAAGCGAAAGCGAGTCTTAACAGGGCGCATAGTCAGTGGGGGTAGACGCGAAACTTTGTGATCTACCCTTGGCCAGGATGAAGTATCAGTAACATGATATGGAGGTCCGAACCGGTAAACGTTGAAAAGTTTTCGGATGAGCTGAGGGTAGGGGTGAAAGGCCTATCAAACTGAGAGATAGCTCGTACTCCCCGAAATG
>JAEUUL010000017.1 GCA_016787485.1 Bacteroidota bacterium | reverse complement strand
CACTCATTTTGCCGATACCCTGCTTACCGACAGTGCACGCCAGGCTATAAGGGAAGATGTATATGAAGCCTGCACAGATTTGCAGGAAACGCTGGTATCCCGCAGTGATGATTCAGACAACATATGGTACAACTACCGTTTTGAGGCGCACCGGGATTTGGCACTCATACACCGTGCTTTTGCAAACCACAGTGAAGCCATTGACCATTTAGCGGAGGTGGTGGAATCCTTTGCAGATACAGCAGAAAGGCAAGCCCTGCGGGCCTGGAAATGCATGCTGCAGCGGGAAAAGGCATGGCTGGATGGAGACTTGCCATATGACAGCCTGCAATGGCGGCCTGTGTGTCTGTGCGAGTACGACACCCCCGCAGAGGATACAGCCACTTATCTGCCCGAATGGGAGGATGAAGAATCCGTGGCAGGGTTGGCCGCCGGGACTGCAAAATCATCGGATTCAACGGATTCACACATCACATTATACCCGAACCCGGCACAAACCGAAGTGTTCATTTCTTCGACAGAAAAGATGACCCGGGTGCTTGTTTCCGATGCCACTGGCAGACAGGTGCTGGAATATCCCCTGCCCGCTGTTAAACAAGGATCTGTACCTGTGCAAAACCTGGCCCGGGGCATATACACCCTGCGCATTCAAACGGAAAAAGGAGAGAAGCGGGCTGTGTTGGTGCTGGAGTGATGCTCAACACTTTATTAGAAAATAAAAAATAAACCCTTAGGTGCGAATATTTTCTTCACGCCCTTTCTTCCCAAACCTGTGCCAGGTGCACCACGGTTTCGGCGGCTTTCATCATGTCCTGGGCACTCACCCATTCCAGCTTGCTGTGAAAGGCATGTTCGCCGGCAAAGAGGTTGGGGCAGGGCAGTCCCATGAATGACAGGCGGGAGCCGTCTGTTCCACCGCGTATGCTGCGGGGTTCAGGGTTCATGCCGGCCCGTTTCATGGCTTCCACGGCATGGGCTGTAACCTCGGGGTGTTTGTCCAGCACTTCTTTCATATTCCGGTATTGTTCCTGTACCTCGAACGTGTAGGTAGAATGCGGATAACGGGCTATGGCCTGCTTCACCACAGATTCCAGATAGGCTTCATGGGCATGCAGCCGGTCCACAGTAAAATCGCGGATGATGAACTTTACCACGGTTTTTTCCAGCAGTCCGCTGATGCTCACCGGGTGGACAAAACCCTCTTTCCCCTCAGTGGTCTCTGGTGACAGGGTGTCTTTGGGCAGCGCTGCCAGAATATCTGCTCCGATTTTCATGCTGTTTTCCAGCTTGCCCTTGCCAAATCCGGGGTGGGTGCTTACTCCGTGCAGAGTAAGGGTTACCCCGTCGGCGGAGAATGTTTCGCCTTCTATGGTGCCCAGGGTTTCCCCGTCCAGGGTATAGCCGCAGTAGGCATTTACTTTTTGCAGGTTCACCTTGTCTACACCCCGCCCGATTTCTTCATCCGGTGTAAACAACACACGCAGCTCTCCGTGCGGGATTTCAGGGTGCTTCACCAGGTACTGAAAGGCTTCCATGATGGCTGCAATACCGGCTTTGTTGTCGGCCCCCAGCAGGGTGGTGCCGTCTGCGGTAATGATGTCATTGCCCATTTGCCCCGCCAGGTCGGGATGTTCCGCCATGCGGATGACCTGCGTGGGGTCGGCGGGCAGCACCAGATCCCGGCCATCGTAGTTGCTGTGCACCACGGGTTTCACATGGGTCCCGCTGCAGTCGGGTGAGGTATCCATATGGCTGCAGAAGAATACCACCGGTACAGTTTTCGCCGAATTGGAAGGCAGGGTGGCATACACGTAGCCGTTTTCGTCCATTTCCACAGACTGCAGGCCCATGTCCTTCAGTTCCTGTTCCAAAAGGCGGCCCAGGTTTTTCTGTTTTTCGGTGCTGGGGCAGGTGGGGGAATCGGGGTCACTTTGTGTGTCTATCTGCGCGTAGGTGCTGAAGCGCTGTATGATGGCGTCTTTGTGGAACATGAGGGTTCAAAACTACGAACTGCCGGCGTAAGCGCCAACGCAATACTCAGCCTTTGCGCCCGGCTTTTTTGGGCGCGGTCTGGGGCAGGTTGCGCTGCACATACCAAACAAAGGCGGCGGCAAACATAAAAATGATGGCAAGTTCCCAGCGGCGGAACAAAGCCTCCAGGGCAGCGAGCCCAATAAGGGCAACAGCAGCGGTAAGCATGGGGAGCTTGCCGGAAATGGAAATTTCTTTTTTCAGGTATTCGGTGTAAGCTGTATAGCCCAAAATAGCGAGACCCGCGATAAGCAATAAGGCACCTGCAAATGCCCATGCGCCTTTTTCAAACAGGGAAATGCCTCCCAAACACAGCATAAACCAGGAAAGATTCAGCGCCAGGCGCCGGGAGGAAACCCCAATCATGCCGCGAATATCGTCCTTTTTCAACAGGTTGGCAATTGGTAATACCGCGCCTATCTTTGCGGCAAATTTGAACCCATGATCATCGGAGTACCCAAAGAAATCAAAAACAATGAAAACCGCGTGGCCGTTACGCCCGCAGGTGTAAGCGAATTGGTTAGAAATGGCCATACCCTGTATGTACAGGCTGGTGCCGGAATTGGCAGCGGTTTTGACGATACAGAATATGTGGAAGCCGGAGCCCGCATGCTGGCCACCATCGAAGAAGTGTATGCCATTGCCGAAATGATCATCAAGGTAAAGGAGCCGATTGAAAGTGAGTATAGCCTGATTAAGCCCAACCAACTGTTGTTTACCTATTTCCACTTTGCCAGTCATGAGCCCCTTACCCATGCTATGATTAAAAGCAATGCGGTTTGCCTGGCCTATGAAACCGTTGAGAAAGCCGACCGTAGTTTGCCCCTGCTGGTGCCTATGAGTGAGGTTGCCGGCCGCATGAGTGTGCAGGAAGGTGCCAAGTACCTGGAAAAACCCATGGGAGGCCGCGGCATATTGCTGGGTGGCGTACCGGGTGTGAAACCTGCTGAAGTCGTTGTGTTGGGTGGTGGTGTTGTGGGAACTCAGGCGGCGAAGATGGCTGCCGGTATGGGTGCCCATGTGACCATTATGGATATCAGCCTGCCCCGCCTGCGTCAGTTGGACGATATCATGCCGGCCAATGTGCAAACCCAGTTCAGCAACGGATACAATGTGCGCAATGCGGTAAAAACCGCAGACCTGGTGATCGGTGGCGTGCTGATTCCCGGTGCTAAGGCGCCCAAAATGATTACCCGCGATATGCTGCCTACCATGAAAAAAGGCTCTGTGATTGTAGACGTAGCCATTGATCAGGGAGGTTGCTTTGAAACGAGCAAACCCACAACCCACGCTGAACCTACCTATGTAGTTGACGGTGTGATTCACTACTGTGTGGCCAACATGCCAGGCGCAGTGCCTTATACCAGTACCCTTGCCCTTACCAATGCCACTCTGCCTTACGCCATCCAGTTGGCCAACAACGGCTGGAAAGCCGCCTGCAGCGCCAGCAACGAACTGAAGCTGGGTCTGAATGTGGTGAATGGAAAAGTGGTTTACAAAGGTGTAAGCGATGCCTTCAACCTGGCCTATACTCCGGTGGAAGAGGTGTTGAACTGATACAGTAAATAAGATAGCTATTTGAAAAGCCCTGGAGAACCCGGGGCTTTTGCTATTTAAACGGCTCCCGCAACGTGTATTCTGCGGGTTTGTACCAGCGCTTTTTCCACCATGCCACCATGGCACGCAACATTGGGTTCCGCACATAGACTGCAAAACTGTTGGGTACAGGCACTGCTCCAAGTGTGCTTTTGATTTCAGTGGCAGTGCGGCCCAGATGCAACACTTCAGCCCGTGATTCAATGGCTTGCCCCACCCTGTCATACATCATCCGCTGGTAGATATGGGTGTCACGGGCTATGGCAGCATCATAGCCCAGATGCAGGGCATGCAATTGTTTGCCATCTTCCAGGGTGCTGATAAATCCACGCAGTTCTCCGTTTTCAGTATAAGTATGAATGGCAAAGCGTTCTTTATATGTGTCTCTGAAAGCCGATAGCATCCCTGCCAGATCCGGGCTCAGCGCAAGGGTTTTGTTCCGCAGCGTTTCTGCCAGCAGCCAGGCGCAGCGCGACAACAATAAGGCATCCAGCTGCTGTCCGGAAAAGGATTGTGTTTGCAGGTGTCCACTGCATTGAAGTGCTTTTCTTGCGCGCACCCTGTATTTGCTGTGCATGGCACCCAGATATTGTTCCAGATTCTCCCATTGGCTGTGGATATTCAATTTCATGAACGGATGTGCCTGAAAAACAATGGCATCCTTTAAGATGGGGATGCCCGGCACATTGAGGATAAGCGTGCCACAGTGTTCCCTTTCATCGAACTGAAACTGCTCCATGCCTTGTGTTGCATCGGGCAGCGGCAGCACAAAACCCGGGGCACAGGCATTACCTGCCACACATATGCTGTGTCTGCGAATAAACGCATTGAGTACATACAGAGGAAACCGTGCGATGTATTTGCCTGTAGGGCGACTCAGTTCAAGCCAGGACATTGGGTAGGCTCTTCCTCCGAATGCAACCTCTCCGGAATAGTTGGGAAACCGGGTGAACAACCCGCTGTGCATTTCTGTGTTTATCACAGGAATGTCATTGGTTAGTTCAAGCCCCAAAGCGTCCATTGCTGCAAATTACAACAAACCAATTCTGCATTCGTTTCCTGTTGGTCTGTATTTCTTTGTTATTGGTCGGTTTTGGCACAATTTACATGCTCCGGACTGTGTTGGTATCTGCATACGCATAAATTTGCACGATTGTTGAATATGCAGACGTACATGCAACGGATTTTACCTTTACTGCTTGCGGTTACTGCCGCACTGCCAGCCAGAGCTCAGTTGAAACCGGTGTCCGGTTTTCCGCTTACCCAGAGTTTGGCTTCCTACAAAACCATACGCCTTACGGCTGATGTGACAAAATTGAAACCGGAAGAGGCCAAAGCCCTGAAACTGATGATTGAGGCAACAGCGATTGCCGACCGTATATTCTGGAAACAGGCTTATGGGGACAAAGATTCCTTATTGAAACTGGCCAAAGACCCGGAACTGAAAAAATATCTGGAAATCAACTACGGCCCCTGGGACCGCATGAACAATGACAAACCCTTTGTTGAAGGGGTGGGACCCAAGCCGCTGGGCGCCAATTTCTACCCCGCGGATATGACCAAAGAAGAATATGACAATCTGCCCATGCCGGATAAAGCAAACCAGTACACAGTGCTTCAGCGTGTCGGGGACAAAGAGGTTAGGGTGATCCCATACAGCGAAGCTTACGCCAAAGAATTGTGGGAAATGCAGCTCCTTTTGAACAAAGCAGCAGAAATCCTCATGTCTGCAGACCCTGCTCTGGCTCAGTTTCTGCAAATGCGCGCGGCCGGTCTCATGCAGAATGAATACAATATGAGTGACCGGCTTTGGCTGGGGCTGAAAGACAATTCCATTGACCTGATATTGGGTCCCATTGAGAATTATGAAGACAAACTGAATGGTCAAAAAACAGCTTTTGAGGGGTATGTGCTGATCCGCGACAAGGAATGGGGTGCAAAACTGGAGAAATACGTGAAATATCTGCCCGAGTTGCAGCGTGAGTTGCCTGTGGCCAAAGAGTATAAGCCTGAATTGCCCGGAGCCACCCCGCCAGCCATGCCAGCGGGGAATGGTGAAGTGCCCCCGATGCCTCCCACCGATCCGAATAATCCGGAACGGGGTATAGAAATCAACATTCCCCCACCAGGTCCACCGGAAGGCAGCATAAAAGCAGGAAATCAACTGGCTGTATTTGATGTGGTGTATTATGCCGGAGATTGCAATGCCGGTTCCAAAACCATTGCAGTGAATCTGCCCAATGACGAGGGACTGCAGCAGGAAATCGGTACCCGTCGTTCACAATTGAAAAATGTGATGAAAGCCAAGTTCGACAACATGGTGGTGCCCATTTCTAAACTGCTTATAGAGCCCAAACAACTGGCAAACATCACTTTCGATGCGTTTTTCAGCAATGTGATGTTTCATGAAGTGGCCCATGGATTGGGTATCAAAAACACCATCAATGGCAAAGGCACAGTGCGTGAAGCACTGGGAGCAGGATACAGTGCCATTGAAGAATGCAAGGCCGATGTGCTGGGTCTGTACATGGTTACCCAATTGTATGACAAAGGTGAACTTACCGGCAAACTGGATGACTACTATGTAACCTTTGTGGCCAGTGTTTTCAGGTCGGTACGTTTTGGTGCCGGCAATGCACACGGTTCAGCAAACATGATCACCTTCAACACACTGCTTGACAAGGGCGCCGTGAAACGCCAGAGCAATGGATTCTATAAGGTAGATGTTGCTGCAATGCGCGGAGTGATTAAGGAACTGGCCGGTCAGCTGCTGATGCTGCAGGGCGATGGCAATGCAGATGGAGTGAAATCACTGCTGGCTTCCAAAGCAGTGGTGGCGAGCCCGCTGGCTGATGATTTGAAAAAGATAGAAAAAGCCGGTGTACCTGTAGACCTGGTTTTCGAACAAGGTGTGGATGTGCTGGGATTGAAATAATTGAAGAAACCTTTTTACCTGCAGGCAGCTGGAGGAATGAACAACATATGACGAACAGAACCCGATTTTGGCTTCCGGTATCAACCTTGGCCTTTGTTTTTACCTTTCTTGTGTTTTGCAGCAGCAAGAAAATATCATCTGCAGATTCTCTGTTGGTGAAGGTTACAAATATCCTGCGAGATCAACATTATAACCCGGCAAAACTGAATGATGAATTCAGCAAGAAGGTGTATGCCAATGTGATGGACAAACTGGACAACGACAAGCGGTTTTTCACAGCCAAAGATGTGGCCCGGCTGGAAAAGTACAAAACCAGCCTGGACGACCAGATCAAATCCGGCCGGTTCGACTTCTTTGATTCTGCCTGGAGTCTCCTCATGGGGCGATTGGGCTACCTGGAGTCTCATATCAATGAGACCCTGGACAAACCATTTGACTATAATACCACTGCGACCTACACAGTAGCGGATAAAGTCGAAAAATACCAGCCGGACCTCACTGCGCTGAAAGCCGACTGGAAACGGTGGTTGCAGTACCAGACCGTAGACCGCCTGTACCGCAAAACCGAACAACAGAAAAACCGCAGTACAGAAAAAGACTCAACGGGCAATCCCATTAAGGAGCAACCTTTTGATACGCTGGAAGTGAAGTCCCGCGCTGAGACCCGTAAATTCTGCACAGACTGGTTTAAACGCTGGCGCAAAATGGACCGCCGGGACCAGATTGCTTTTTACATCAACTGTGTTGCCGAGGTGTATGATCCGCATACCAATTATTTCCCACCGGAAGATAAGGCCAACTTTGACATCAGTATGACTGGTAAGCTGGAAGGGATAGGTGCCACACTTACAGAACGCGATGGCTATATCAAAGTGGAACGCATTGTGCCTGGCAGCGCCAGCTATAAGCAGGGCGAACTGAAAGCCGGTGATCTGATTGTAAAAGTGGCCCAGGGCGCAGCAGATCCTGTGGATGTGGTAGACATGAAACTGGATGACGCCATTCAGCTTATACGTGGCAAGAAAGGCACCGAAGTGCGCCTTACCGTTAAGAAACCCGATGGCACCCTGAAAGTGATACCCATTGTGCGGGATGTGGTGGTGATAGAAGAAAGCTATGCACGCAGTGCCATGGCAGAATACGGAGGAAAGAAAATCGGTATCATTCACCTGCCCAGTTTTTATGCGGATTTCAGTGAACGTGGCAGGGGCCGTCACAGCAGTGAAGACGTACAATTTGAAATAGAGAAATTGAAAGCAGCCGGGGTACAGGGCATTATCATGGATTTGCGCAACAATGGCGGTGGCTCCCTCGCCGATGCCATTGATATGGGTGGACTGTTTGTTCCCAGCGGTCCTATTGTGCAGGTGCGCGACCCTGATGGACGTGTGCGCGAAGGCCAGGACCCCGATCCATCGTTGGTGTATGATGGCCCCATGGTGGTGATGACGAATACTTACAGCGCTTCAGCCAGTGAAATTCTCGCTGCTGCACTGCAGGACTATAAGCGTGCAGTGATCGTGGGTACCAGCAGTACTTTTGGAAAAGGCACCGTGCAGACCTTTGTGCCCATTGGCGGAGGCAGCAGCACTGTGTTCCCAAAAGGTTACGGTCAGTTGAAGGTGACCATACAGAAATTTTACCGGATAAACGGCGGAACCACCCAATTGCGCGGTGTGATTCCCGATGTGATTATTCCCGACCTGTATGATGGAATAGACCAGGGTGAAAAGGAGATGGACTACCATCTGGAGTACGATAAAATAAATCCTGCCAAATACAATGTGTATACTGGCGCGTTCAGCGGTAAAATGGGTTCTGCCATCAAGGCGGCTCAGGCCCGGGTTGATGCATCAGACCACTACAGCAAAGTGAAACAGCGCGCCCGCAATCTGAAAAAGATGCGTGACAGCTATACTTACAGCCTGAGTCTGCAGGGCTATACTTCACAGCAGAAACAATTGAAAGAGCAGGAAAAAAGCTGGTCAGACAGCGCCTATGCTTCTGTCATTACCAGTTTGGTACCCCTTCAGTCCGATTTGGATGCTGTGAAAGGCGATGCTACCCGCGAAGCCCAGCGCAAAGAGTGGTTGAAAATGTACCAGAAGGACGCAGCCCTTGACCAAAGTATCATGCTTATGCAGGATTTAATCAGGTAACCCGATTCAATCAGAATATAGCAGGGAGCTCATAAGGCTCCCTGTTTTGTTATTCCCGCCAAAGGGGTGTGAACAGCACCGCGGTGAGAACGAGCACCAAAAGCGTGAGTGCCGCCAACAACAGTAAATCTGTGTACACGGAACTCACAAGAACAGGATTCAGGCATTTTACACTGCCTTTGATACCCACAAGCACTATAGGCAGAACCACAGGCAGACTCATCACAGGCAGCATAAACCCGGGCTGAGTGGTTTTGCCCGCAATGGCTGAAATAAGGGTGAAAACCGTGCTAATCCCCATGGAAGAAAGAACAACTGCTCCTATATATACTGTGCTGTGTGCCACCGGAAAGTCCATTAGCACAGCAAAGACCAACAGATTGGCAAGTCCCAGCAATATCATCAGAAGCCAGCCGTAAAGGGTTTTGGCAAAAATCACAGCAAGGGGAGAGGCAAGTTGGTTCAGATAAATCCACCGTCCCCGGTTTACCTGCATAAAGCTTTTTCCCACCACCTGCAGGGTTACAAAAATCATACTTATCCAGTACAGGCTGTTCCAGACTTTGGGCTGTATGAGAGGGTTTCCCAGATAACAGAGCAAGCCTGTGGCCAGCAACTGCAATCCACCGGCACCAAGCACTGCAGGTTTGCGTATGTCCATGGCAAGTTCTGCCTTCAACATCCCTTGTATCTGTCTGCCCAAACTCCGCACGATTTTTTGTTTACCTTCGCGAAGGTAATTTTAATCCAGCCAAGCGCAATGTTAGATCACATTAAATCCCTTTCCCAGGAAGAGAAAGACCTTGTTTTACATGCTCCCATGTATGTTTCTGTACTCATAGCCGGTGCCGACGGACTGGTGGATGATGTAGAGAAAAAACGCATTTTAGAGTTGATACATACCAAAACGTTCAGTGAAAAATACGAACTGCGGGAATTGTACCGTGAGCTGGATCATGATGCGGCCAATGAACTGCGTTCCCTGATTGCTGCGCTTCCGGAGAATACAGCGGAACGCAACCAATACCTCTCCGACATGCTGTCTCGTTTAAACCGCATCATGCCCAAGCTTGAAAAACACTTTGCACGTCAGTTATACCACAGTTTGCGCCAGTTTGCCCACTATGTGGCTACTGCCGAAGGCGGTTTCTGGGGTGTGAATGCCATAACCCCGGCAGAACAGGAGTGGGTGCATTTGCCCATGATACAGAATCCCGAAGGCGCAGAGGCCTGATATCCCGTGTTTCAAAAGATACTGATAGCCAACCGCGGCGAAATTGCCATACGGGTGATGCGCACCTGCCGGGAAATGGGCATTGCTACTGTAGCGGTCTATAGCGAGGCCGACAGAAAAGCCATGCATGTGCGTTATGCTGATGAGGCCTGGTGTATTGGCACTGCTGCCAGCAGCGATTCCTATCTTCGTATGGACCGTATTCTGGAAGTATGTAAAAAAACCGGTGCACAGGCAGTTCACCCCGGCTATGGTTTTCTGAGTGAAAATGCAGGATTTGCCCGCTTGCTCAAAGAACATGGTATCGTGCTTATCGGGCCATCGCCTGAAAGTATGGAAGTAATGGGCAGCAAGATTGCCAGTAAGCAGGCAGTGGAAAAGTTTGGAGTACCCCTTGTTCCCGGAATCAATGAGGCCATTACCAATGATGAGGCTGCCCTGGACATTGCACGCAGTATTGGTTTTCCTGTATTGGTAAAAGCAAGTGCAGGTGGGGGTGGAAAAGGCATGCGCGCCGTTTTTGCAGAATCTGAGTTTCTGGGCGCACTGCAAACAGCCCGCAGCGAGGCACGAAGCTCCTTTGGCGACGATTCTGTTTTTATTGAAAAATATGTGGGAGGTCCCCGCCATATCGAGTTTCAAATCATGGCTGATACACATGGAAACATCTGTCATCTGTTTGAACGCGAATGCAGTATACAACGCCGGCACCAGAAACTGGTGGAAGAAGCGCCCAGTGCCGCACTCACCCCTGAACTGCGACACAAAATGGGCGAAGCCGCAGTTAATGTGGCCAGAGCCTGCAACTATACGGGTGCCGGTACCGTGGAATTTTTGGTGGGCAACGACGGGAATTTCTATTTCCTGGAAATGAACACACGCCTGCAGGTAGAACATCCGGTTACCGAGTGTATCACTGGCATAGATCTGGTGAGAGAGCAAATCTGTGTTGCCGCCGGAGAACGTTTGAGCTTTTCCCAGGAAAGCCTGAGAATGAACGGACATGCCATAGAATTAAGGGTATGTGCAGAGGATCCGGCAAACAATTTCCTGCCCAGCATAGGCACACTTGGTGATTACAGCCTGCCCAAAGGCCCCGGTGTGCGGGTAGACGATTGCATGGAGCCAGGTGCTGAAATTCCCATTTATTACGACAACATGATTGCCAAACTGGTGGTATGGGGAGAAGACCGCACCACCGCCATTGAACGGTTGAAAAGGGCAATTGGTGAATACCGGATTACGGGCATAGAAACCACCCTTTCGTTCGGAACATTTGTGCTCAGCCACCCCCTGTTCAAAGCCGGCACTTTTGATACACATTTTATCGGAGACCATTTTCAGCCCCTCATGCTGGTTCCGGAATGGACCGATGCAGAAAAAGACGCGCTGGCCGCAGCGGCAGCAACCTTTTTTGACCGCACTGTGGATGCAACGCATACTGCCCTGGGCAAGCCGGAAAATGAGCCAAGCTCCTGGCACAGAAACCGCAAATCTTTTTACTCCTGACACCACTTCAGGGAATGCCCTGACTGCATACCATGGCCCGCATACTCATTGCCGATGATTTTCACCCAAGCTTAACCGGGCTTCTTGAGGAGGCGGATCTCGATTTTGTCTATCTGCCGGAGTTAAAGCGCGAAGGCATTCTGAAACATCTGCAACAAGGTACAGAAGTACTGGTTATGCGCAGCAAAACCCGCGCCGATCGTGAATTGCTCGCTACAGGACCAGCACTGAAACTGGTAGCACGCGGGGGTGCAGGTATGGACAATATTGATGAAACTGCGGCAACTGACCTGGGTATACTATGTGTAAATGCCGGTGAAGCAAACAGTGATTCAGTAGGTGAACATACCCTGGGTATGCTGCTTTCACTCCTGCACAATCTGGCCCGGGCAGACCGTGAAGTGAGGCAGGGACTGTGGCAGCGGGAAGCAAACCGCGGTGTTGAACTGAAAGGAAAAACAGTGGGAATCATCGGTTATGGAAACACCGGTTCGGCAGTTGCCAATAAATTGGCAGGATTCGAAACGCAGGTTTTGGCCTATGATAAATACAAAAAAGGATTCGGAAAGGCAGGCATAGAAGAAGTTTCGCTGCAAGTGATTCAGAATGAAGCGGATATTATCACTTTTCATGTGCCATTAACCCGTCATACTAAACACATGGTAAATTCAGATTTTATTCAGGGTTGTGTCAGGAATATCTGGTTACTGAATCTGTCGCGGGGAGAAATTGTAGATACACGGGCGGTGATTTCTGCACTGGAATCCGGCAAAATCCGGGGCTTCGCAGCCGATGTCCTGGAACATGAAGATCCGCGCAGTATGGGAGATGCAGACCGTGAATGGTTTGATAAACTCACTGCTTCACACAGGGTGGTTTTAAGTCCGCACATAGGAGGCTGGACCGCAGAAAGTTATCAGCGTATTTCCATGGTTTTGGCAGCAAAAATAATTCAATATTTTCATAAGTGACAGTCATTCAATCAGATAGTTTTGTGTGGCTGCTTCGTTGTAGCTGCAATTGACTGATTTTCAACTTTAATTCACAGGTTTGTCAGATTGCATGAATCTTTTCAGAGGTGTATTTCGCCCGGGCTTTGGTAAATCATGGAAATTTGGGTAAACTTGCCAACGAATATCCCCGATGAAAATCGGGCTTTAAACGACGAACGTAAAACAGGAGTATGAAGCATATAATACACAGGTTCCTTGCCCTTATCACCCTTAGCCTTACAGGCATGGGTGCCGCGTGGGCACAGACCACTTTTGCAGATTTCCGGGTGAAAACCACGGATCAGGATGGACGCAACCTCAGCGGTGTGCGTATTGCCATGATGCTGGAAGGCATTGAAGTCGCCTCGGATACCACCGATTCAGACGGCAACGCCCTTTTCCAGACATTGCAGCCCGGCAACTACAAAATCATGGCTACCAAAGAAGGTTTGCCGGATAAAACCTTTGAACGGGAATTGACCACAGGTCTCAACACTCCGCTGGAAATCCAGATGGGCAAAGACGTGGTGGTGCTCCCGGGAGCTGAAGTATTCGCCAAGCGCAAAAGTGTCATTGATATAGAAAAAAATGAAAAATCTGTAAGCAACAAACAGCTGCTCAATGGTAGTAACCGGGGTATTGGCGCCATTACCTCTACCAACTCAGCGGTGCTGGCCACGGCACAGGGTATTTCCGTAAGAGGAACCCGTGCAGATGGTAACCGCACCTTTGTAGACGGTGTGATGGTTATCGGTTCCGGCGCTGTGTCTACCCTGGGAACAGAGCAAATCTCTGTGAACATCGGCGGTATCCCGGCTCAGTATGGTGACCTTACCGGTGGCGCATTCAGTTATACCACGCGCAGTGCGTCGGAACGACTGGTTACTGCTTTGGAAGGAATCACCTCCACCGGACTTGATCCATACGGAATGAACACCCTTTCCGGATTTGTTTCCGGCCCGCTGTGGGTGCAGAAGTATAAAGATGAAGCCGGAACCACCAAGAAGATTGTGAAACTGGGTTTCACCATGAATGCCGATCTGGGTTATTACAAAGACCCTTCTCCGGTTCGCACCGGTGTTTACCAGGTGAAGGAAGAAAAGTTAAAAGAGATTGAACAAAACCCATTGATTCCTACTCCCACTGGTTTTGTTCACGCGGCTACAAACCTTCGTATGAGTGATTTTGACCATCTCAAGTATCACCCGAATTCACCCCTGTATACAGGTAGCGGTTATGGTAAACTGGAGTTCCGTCCGAACAATCTGATTACTGTGACTGGTTTTGCCAGTTACTACTACAGTCAGGGTCTGGGCGTGAGCAGTTCTATCATGAACCAGGCCGCAAACGGACGCAGCGATGCGACCACCCTGCGTAGTTACCTGCAATTCACCCAAAACTTCAAAACCGATAAGAAAAGCAGCATCAAATCTGCCTTCTATACCATCCGCGCTGAATACCAGAATGCCTCTTCAAACAGCAGAGATGCAAAGCACCTCGACAATGTGTTTGATTACGGATACCTGGGTTCTTTCACCTCTTACCCCACTCCGGTTTTTGCCTACAGCGATTATGACGCACAACAGAACCCCAACAAAGACCCCAAAATCGTGCGTGACCAGTATGGCCGTTATGTGCAACTGCGCAACTATTGGGAGCAGGTAGGCTATGCCGATACACTGATGACTTTTGCACCCAGTGATCTCAACCCGGTTCGTGCCCGTTATACCCAGAGTATTTACGATTACTATAACAGCCGGGGCTTCAAAATCAGCAACTTCCAGCAAATCCAGAACAGCCTGGGCCTGCTGAACGGGTATAACCCAAGCAACGTTTATTCCCTGTGGGGAACCCCCGGTGCCAATGCTTCCGGATGGAGCAAGAGCAACAGCGAAAAATACTCTGTGTTTGCCATGGGTCAGATGCAGGTTAAACCCAAAACTGTGGGCGGCCGCGAACGCACCCCGCATGATTTGCAGGCAGGTTTTTACTATGAGCAACTCATCAACCGCGGTTATGGCCTGGGTGCCAACGGACTGTGGATTCTGATGAACCAGTTGATGAACAAGCACATCAGCAATCTTGATAAAGACAACCCCATTCTCAGCTACGACGCAAATGGTGTGTTTATGGATACCGTGCGCTACAACCGTCTGGTGAATTATGGCGAGCAATCCCATTTTGACCGCGCTTTCCGCGAAAAACTCATCAAAGAGGGTGCAGTGGATGTGTATGGCAAGCCTGTGGATGAACGCACCTTTGTAGATATCAATTCCTACAAACCCGGTGATTTTAAACTGGATATGTTCAACGCCGATGAGTTGTTGAACAACGGCAATGGCTATGTTAGTTACTTTGGTTACGACTACCTGGGCCGCAAGCAGCGTGGCAAGCCTGCCATTGAAGATTTTCTGAACAACAGGGACCAGCGTACAATTGGTGCTTTCCAGCCCGTGTATATGGCTGCCTGGTTGCAGGATCAATTCCAGTTCAAAGACCTTATCTTCCGCATGGGTCTGCGTATGGAACGCTACGACGCCAATCAGTCCGTATTGAAAGACCCATACAGTCTGTATGCCATCAAAACCGCCGGCGAGGTGAACAAAATCAATGGTCTTGCTGTATCTCATCCGGACAACATTGGTTCAGACTTTAAAGTATATGTAAACGACATACAGGCACCTACCAAAATTGTAGGTTACCGCAACGGAGACAAATGGTACAATGCAGACGGCAGTGAGCAGCGCAGTTCTGAGTTTCTGGCCAACCAGACCAGCAATGGTAAAATTGCTCCCCTGCTGGTAAAACCCGATGTAAAAGACCAGGTATTGACCAAAGAGTCTCTGCGTGATTTTATTCCGGCCATCAATCTGCTGCCCCGCATATGGTTCAGCTTCCCGCTGGAGCCCCGCAAAAAGACATTCTATGTGAGCTACGATGTGCTGGCTCAGCGCCCGAACAGTGGAGCTTCATTCCTTTCTATCGACGAATTGTACTTCCTTAAAAACCGTCAGGGTAGCACCATCAGCAACGGTGACCTGAAAAGCCGGATTAAAACCGACTACGAAGTGGGTTATAAGCAGATTTTTGGTAAAAAAGCCAATAAGGGTCTCGAACTGGCAGCCAGCTACAGCGAAATCCGCAATGATTTTGGTTTATATCAAATCTCAAACGGTTACCCTTCTACCTATACCACCTACCGCAACATAGACTTCGCAACCATTACCGGTTTCCGTGCAAGCTATATTATGGAAAATATCGGACCACTTTCATTCCAGTGCAGCTATATGTTGCAGTTTGCCGATGGTACCGGTTCCAACATCAACAGTCAGGCCGCATTGATCGCCAGCAATCAACCCAACCTGCGGAATGTGATTCCTCTGGGTGAACTGGATATCCGCCACAACATCAAAGCCTCTGCTACATGGGCCTGGGGCGGTGGATTTGATCCGGTACGCAAGAAAAGCCTGTACATCGGCCCTGCCGGCCTGAAAAAATTGCTTGAATATGCAAGCCTGAACGTGATTGGCAACACCTACAGCGGTGGCCCTTATACACCTACAACCCGTCCTGTGCAAATTGGTGCTGTAGACCGTGCCCAGATCAAAGGTGTGCCTTACGGTGCCCGCCTTCCCTGGCAGTACACACTGGACATGAACTTCACCAAAGGTTTCTCTCTGAAGCGTGCAGGAAAAGACAACCCGCTTGTATTCAATGTATTCCTGTGGGTGAACAATGTGCTGAATACCAAAAATGTAGTGGGTGTGTTCCCCTACACAGGTCAGGCCGACGACGATGGTTTCCTGAACTCACCCCAGGGCAAACTGGCCGTTCAGAACCAGATCAACGCACAGAGCTATACCGATTTGTATAAGATTCTGCTGAATTCACAAGCCGGCAACTGGGGTTCTCCCCGCACTGTCCGTCTGGGTGTGCGTATCAATTTTAATTAACACGAGGAAAAGAAAAGGATAAAGTATGAAAAGGATTGTAATGTTTATGGCTGCAGGGCTTCTGGCCCAAAGCCTGTTGGCAAGACCCATTGCCAACCTGAATCCGAAACGGACAAAGTCTGCGGATGATCAGCGAACCATCATGTTTGCCAATACCTGCGAGCCGGCGACCCAAAGTGCCGACCTGGATGTAAACAACGTGAGAACCAAAATTCTTAACGGTGGTGACATGTGGTGGGATTTGAACAACCCCAAGTATGAAGTACCCAAGGTATCTGATCCCAATGCGGTGCGCAAGCACTCCCTGTTTGCCGGTGCCATCTGGATTGGTGGCAAAGACAACGGAGGCAGTCTTAAACTGGCGGCGATGACATACCGCCAGGGTGGATCTGACTTCTGGCCCGGACCACTGGATACCAGCACTTCCAGCACAGACCCCATCCGTTGTAAAACCTACGACAAAATGTGGAAAGTAACCCGCGATGAACTGGAAGATTTTGAGGCCAGTGCTTCCCAGGGATATAGTGCACAAAGTGCGGCCATCCGTGACTGGCCTGCTGGTCGCACACGTTCTGTGCGCACAGGAAACGAAGCGGCCTATCTGGCACCCTATAAGGAAATTGTAGCAGATGGAATCTATGATCCCCTCATAGGAGAGCACCCGGTACTCGATGAACGCCGCCCCAATTCCGAAAACGGAGTGGACAAGCAACCGGATATGTTCATTTGGTATGTGTACAATGACAAAGGAAACATTCACACAGAAACCCAGGGTCAGCCCATTGGTGTGGAATGCCAAACAACCGCGTTTGCATTTGCCACCAACGATGAGGTGAATAACATGACCTTCTATACCACCAAAATCATCAACCGCGGTTTCACTGCCCTGAACGATTGCTATATGGGTCAATGGGTGGACGCGGATTTGGGTAACTATGCCGATGACTATGTGGGTTGCGACGTAAACCGCAGCCTGGGCTATTGCTACAATGGTGATGACGATGACGAAGGTGTGCTGGGCTATGGACTGAATCCCCCCAGTGTAGGTGTTGATTACTTCGAAGGACCGCGCGACACTTCTAACAAAGAGCTTGGTCTGAGTCACTTTATGTACTACAACAACAACTTTGACCCCATTCGCGGTAACCCCACGAATGCCACAGGATACTACAACCTGTTGCAGGGCAAATGGTTGGGCGGACAAACAGTAACCCGCGGCGGAACAGGATATGGAGGAAGTCAGCCTGCAAAATATATGTTCCCTGCAGACACGGACCCCGATTTCCCGGGTTCCTGCTGGGATGAAAAGAGCAGTGGCAATCAACCAAGTGACCGTCGCTTTTTGCAAAGTACCGGTCCCTTCCTGCTGAAACCCGGTGCTGTTCAAAGAATCACCGTAGGTGTTGTTTGGGCCCGCACGACTAGTGGTGGCGCTGGCAGCCCCTGCAACTCTTCAGCACAGGGCTCTCTCAGCCTGCTGAAACTGGCCAGTGATAAGGCGCAAACCCTTTTCAACAACAATTTTAAAATTCTTGATGGTCCCAATGCGCCCGATGTGGAAATGCAGGAACTGGAAAGTGAACTGGTAATGAAACTGCTGAACACCAGCAGCGACAAAGTGGAAGGGTATACCGAAACCTATAAGGATGCCCAGAACAATACCAAAACCTACAAATTCGAAGGATACCTGGTGTATCAGTTGAAAGACGGTACAGTGAGCACAGGTGACCTGGAAAACACGGACAAAGCCCGTCTGCTTTTCCAAGCCGACATGAGCAATGGCCGTGGTATGATTATCAACAAAGTATTCGATCCCAAACTGGCTACTCTGATTCCCGTAATCAAAGTAGAAGGTGCTGATAAAGGTGTTCTGCACAGTTACAGCATCAAACAGGACTTGTTTGCAACCACAGCCAATACCAATCTGGTAGACTTTAAACCCTACTATTATATGGTGTTGTCCTATGCCATTATTGCGGATGACCCGACACAAAGTGACCCAACCCAGTTCCTGGCAGGTCGCAGAAACATACAGGTGTACCGTGCTGTGCCGCACAAAACCCAGCCCGAGAATTTCGGAACAGAGTTGCGCAGCGGATATGGCAGCGGTCCCCGCCTTACGCGTCTGGACGGACGTGGCAACGGTGGCAACGTGCTCGAGTTCAGCGAAGAAACCATCAAAACCATAATGAAGGATGGTTACGCACCGAATCCTACCTATGTGGGCGGTGCAGGTCCGGTGGCCATTAAAGTTATCGATCCGCTGAAAGTGCCCAAAGCCAAATTTGAATTGTACTTCAAGGAAAGGTCCAACTCTCTGGTAGGAACCAACGGACTGAATCTGAAAGATTCAATCACCAGCAACAGTTACTGGGTGCTTGTGAATACCACAAGTGGCGACACCATAGCGGGAGAAGTGCCCATGTCTCAGGACTATGAATCTGTGGAAGGTGTAACTTATGAACAGATTCACCAGAACATGGACAGAACCAAGCCGCTGGTGAAAAGAAGTTTTAACAATAAAAATCCGAATGTGAGCCTGAAAGACTGGGGCTTCAGCCTTCAGGTGAAACAGGTCTACAATCCGGGTGAAAATGAAGTTGCAGAGCCATCAAATGGATTATTGGACGCTACTGTAGAATGGGAAGACAATGGTAAACAATGGCTCACCGCCATTCCTGATCAGGATGGAGTTACATGGACAAACTGGATCCGGGCAGGGAATAATGGCCGGGGTGCAACATTTGATCCATTTGCCCATGATTTCTTCAAACAGTTATCCCCGAACGAACTTGCTTTAGACCCAAATCAGAGTTACGAGAAATTGTGGAATGGCAGAATTGCACCCTATGGCTTGGTTGCCCGTGAAAAGTACAATTCTACTTCAGGCAGAAACACCTTTGGTTTTGCCTGGTCGGGTAACGGTATCACAGACAATCCGCTGAGTGAACTGGCCAGTATTGAACTGGTGATTACTCCGGACAAGAATCTGTGGAGCCGTGCGCCGGTACTGGAGATGTGTGATGATGAACTTACACAATCCAATCAGGGCAAGGTGCCCAAGTTCAGCATTCGTGCCGGCACCTCGCGCGACAAGAACCTGAATGAGCAGGGTGGAAGTACCGGTCTGAGCTGGTTCCCAGGTTATGCCTACAATCTGGAAACCGGAGAACGTCTGGTGATTGCCTTTGGTGAGGACAGCTACCTGACAGGAGAAAACGGTTCAGATATGATCTGGAACCCGACTGACAAGGTTTATAACGACAATGGCAATTACCCGGCCATCGGCGGCAAGCACTTCATATACATCTTTGGAACAGGTCACAGCTGGCCATTGAGAAATGAGAAAGGCCAGCGCTACCTGGGAGATGACGATGGCAATTTCAATGACTATAAAAATAACCTGGCTGCTAACGCAGGCCCTACCCCCAAACGTCGCATGCTGGGACGTCTGATGTATGTGATTCCTGCTTATCTGGCATCCGGCTACCGTATGGATGCAGGAGTGCCTCCTACAACAGTCAAGTTTAAAATCAGCGTGAAAAAGGCGTATACTACTTACAACACACCGGCTTCCAAGAACAACGACCGTGGTTTCTATACGTTCGATGCCAATGAGATTTCGCCGGATATCAGCAAGGAGAATGGCAAAAAGAGCCTGGATCTGGTGAATGTTGTGCCTAACCCATACCGCGGTTACAGCCAGTACGAAACCAGCCCGGTAGACAGCCGTGTGAAAATAACCAACCTGCCGCCTACCTGCAGTATCACCATTTACGACATGGCCGGTAACCTCATACGCACCATACCCAAGGCAGACGACAAAACCTACTATGAGTGGGATTTGAAAAATGGCAGCAACGTACCTATTTCCAGTGGTTTGTATCTGATACACATCAAAACCAAGGATTTGGGTGAAAAGGTTATTCGCTGGTATGGCATTATGCACAGCATTGATTTGGATACGTATTAATACCCTGACACATGAAAAAAGCACAAGTGAAAAAGAATCTTATATTCACGGCACTTACGGCTCTTGCGGCCGGAAGTGCTATGGCAGGTAACCCCGAACGTCAGGGACAGTCCGGCGCCATGCAACTCACCGTAAACGGTTTTGCGCGCAGTTCTGGCTGGGGCTGGGCCAATGCAGCCGGCGTATCCGGTGTGGAAGCCATGTACCTGAACCCTGCCGGCCTGGACAATGCAAAACATGGAACCGAGCTCATTTTCAGCCGCACACAATGGCTGTCTGGTTCGGGAATTGGTGTAAACAATTTCGGTTTTACACAACGCATAGGTTCAGAAGGTGAAGGCGGAAGCCTGGGTGTGTCTGTTATGCAGTTTGGTATCAAGCCCATCGATATTACCACTGAAACCAACCCCTATGGGGGTCTGGGCACCTACCGCGTAAATATGACCAATATCGGATTGGGCTACGGCAAGAGCTTTAGCAACAACATATCTGCCGGTATCGTATTCCGTGCCGTAACTGAAGGAATTCCGGATGCAAAAGCCATGGGAATGAGCCTGGATGCAGGCGTGCAATACAGCACCACCCTGCGCCCTGCTGCCAAAGCCGTGAAAAAGAATGACATACATTTTGGTATTGCGGTGAAAAACATCGGACCCGATATGCGCCATACCGGTGACGGTCTCAGCTTCAAAGCCCTGCTGCAGGACGGAACCTTTGACAAGACCATGCAGGTAAAGGTGGACAAAATCAAATTGCCATCCCTGCTGTGCATCAGCGGATCGTATGATATGAAACTGGATGGCAGTCCCGATGTGTACAACAACCGCCTGACTGTAGGATTCGGGTTTACCAACTTTGCCTACAGTGCAAACCAAACCACGCTGGGACTTGAATACGGATATAAGGATTTCCTGTGCCTGCGGGCCGGTTATGTGATTCAGAAAGGCACTTTTGAATCTGACTATACCAAACGCACCAGTGCATACACCGGATTTAGCGGTGGCATCAGCTACGACTGGCGTTCCGGAGGTGGTAACGTGTTCACCCTTGACTATTCTTATCGTGCAACCAATCCATTCAACGGCACCCACTCTTTTGGGGTACGTATAGGACTTGGCGGAGGAGAATAAGCAGAGCCCGAAAATTGTATTAACTTTGCACCGTTGCACCAATGACCCGTCATTGGTGCAACCTTTTTTATAGAGACCCATCACATTTAATTACAGAAAAACGATTCGATTGCAATGAGTGAGATTCAATATTTTACCAGAGAAGGCCTGGAAAAACTGAAAAAAGAAGTTCAACAGCTGAAGACGGAAGAACGCACCCGTATTACCCAGGCGATTGCCGAGGCACGGGACAAAGGCGATTTGAGTGAAAACGCAGAATACGATGCAGCCAAGGAAGCCCAGGGGCACCTTGAGGCACGCATCATGCAGTTGGATTCCCTGCTGGCCAACGCCCGCCTGATTGATACTTCGCAGATAGACACAAGCAAAGTTTCTGTGCTATGCCGCGTAAAGGTGAAAAACCACAATGTGGGCAAAGAGGCATCTTACCAGCTCGTTTCTGAAAAGGAAGCTAACCTGAAAGAGAACAAAATTTCAATTAAAAGTGCCATCGGAGCCGGCCTGCTGGGAAAATCCGTGGGTGATGTGGTTGAAATTCAGGTGCCTGCAGGTATCGTGAAGCTGGAGATACTCGAAATCGGTCTGTAAGCCATGGCTTCTGTTTTCAGCCGCATCGCAGCAGGCGAAATACCCTGCCATAAAATTCTGGAAGATGATCAATACCTCGCCTTTCTGGATGTGCAGCCGCTGGTTACCGGTCATGTTCTTGTGATTCCCAAACGTGAAACCGATTACATCTTTGATATCGGTGATGATGAGTTGTCCGGTTTGATGGTATTTGCAAAAAAAGTAGCCACAGCGCTGCGTAAAGCTGTGCCTTGCAAGCGGATAGGGATTGCTGTAATCGGGCTGGAAGTGCCGCATGCCCATGTGCATTTGGTGCCCATGCAAACCGCTGATGACCTGAACTTTACGCGTCCAAAGCTCAAACCCGGTCAGGAAGAACTGGCTGAAACGGCTGCCCTTGTGCGGTCATTTCTGGTGTAATTTCAGGCAAACCACTGCCGGTATTCCCATACATTTGTACCCATGCATCCCGAGTTGTTTCACCTGGGTGGAATCACCATCTACAGCTATGGTTTCTGTATTCTGCTCGGGGTAGTTGCGGCCTGGTTTTTTCTCAACCATTATGGCAGGCCATATGGCCTGAATTCCGACAGGGTAAGCGAACTGATGCTGTGGTGTATTGTGGGCGTGTTTGGCGGCGGCAAACTCTTTTTCTTTTTTGAGAATCCAGGCAGGTATATCGCCCATCCATCTGAGTTTTTTTCCGATATAGGTTCCGGATTTGTCTTTTATGGCTCGTTTTTATGCACGGTGCCTATTCTGATATGGTGGTTTCGTCGCAGGAAGCTGCCCGTTTGGGATATGTTTGACCTCGCTGGGATTGCCGGTGCATTGGTGCATGGTTTTGGGAAAATCGGTTGCTTCATGGCCGGATGCTGTCATGGTAAAGTTTGCAGCAGCGGAGGATGGGCAGTTACTTTTACCGATCCGGCCACCCGTGCAGAGCCGCGCGGACTTCCCCTGTATCCCACCCAATTGTGGGATGCCGCAATCATTTTTTTCACCATTGCCGTGATGTGGTATCTCCTGAATCGTAAACAGTTTGCCGGTCAATTGTTTCTTCTGTACGGGCTCGTCTATGCGGTTGGTCGGTTTTTTACTGAAAAATACAGGGGGGATGAGGAACGCGGGTTTGTATTGAACGGATTGCTCAGCCATAGTCAGGCCATCGCATTGGCGGTATTCGGGGTTTGTGCTTTGTTGTATTTTCTTCGCTGGCGCAAGGCCGGAAAGGAATCTGCCTGATGTTGTTTGCAGACATTCCCGGTCAGGATGCTTTAAAGAATCGGTTGCGTTCCGGCCGCAGTACCGGAAGGGTTCCACATGCCCAATTGTTTCTGGGGGCTGAAGGAAGCGGAAATTTGGCCCTGGCCCTTGCTTACCTCCAGTATCTGCACTGCAGTGAAGTCTCAGAAACAGACAGTTGCGGGCAATGCAGCAGTTGCCGCAAGTTTTCAAGTCTTACCCATCCTGATCTGCATTTTACTTTTCCGTTCCCAAGCAACAAGGCCGATGTGTGCAGTGAGTTGTATGCAGAGTGGCGGAAAGCCGTGCTGGACGATGTATTCATTACTTACGAAAACTGGATGTCCCGCCTGTCATCTGAGAATAAACAGGGAAACATACCCACCAAAGAGTGCCATGCCATTTTGCGCAATCTTGCGCTGAAACCGTTTGAGGACGGATACAAGATGCTCGTGATGTGGTTGCCGGAATATCTGGGATCAGAAGGAAATGTGTTGCTGAAAATGCTGGAAGAGCCGCCGCAGCGAACCCTGTTTATACTGGTTGCCACGAATCCGGATAAGATTCTCACCACCATACTCAGCAGAACCCAATTGGTGCGCGTGCCTCCCTTGGAAGATGCGGCGATTTCTGCCTGGCTGCAGACGCATGCCGGTACAGAAGCGGGAGACGCAGACCGGGTTGCACTGATGTCGGCCGGAGATTTGGTGAAAGCCCGGGAACTGGCAGAAAATGCAGAAAATGTGCATCTGGAACCTTTCAGAAACTGGCTGGCATTCTGCTACAAAAGGGATATGGCCGGTGCGCAGGGTTGGGCCGAAGAATACGGAACCCTGGGCAGGGAAAAGCTCAAAGCTTTTTTGTTGTACAGTCTGGAATTGCTGCGCGCCATTGCCGTGTATCCCATCATGGGAAACAAGGGCGGACTTACAGAAACCGAAGCCACCTTTGTTTCCAATTTCAGCCGCATCATACAGTCTTCAGATCAGCTGGAATTCATGAACAGCGCCATCAACGACGCCATTTATGAAATAGAAAGGAATGGCAACGGAAAGATGATACTGGCCGACCTTTCTTACAAATTGGCCAGGGCATTGAAAAAAAATTAAGAGACTCAGGCAACCCCGGGGCATTTTTTTTCTTCTGATAGATGCTCAGGATACCATGAATCGCATACATGGCAATAAAACCGGATATTACAGAGAAAGAACTGGTGCAGGCTTGTCTGGAAGGAAAAGCCAGGGCTCAGGAGCAACTGTACAACAAATACTCTCCGGTGATTTACGCCATATGTATGCGCTACGCAGGTAATTCCGAAAATGCAAATGATATGTTGCAGGAATCTTTCATAAAAATATTCGGACGGCTGCGGGACTTCCGTTTTGAAGGCTCGTTTGAAGGCTGGATGAAGCGCCTTGCTGTGAATCACTGTCTCGATTTTTATAAAAAGCTCAAAACCGAACCCTTTCTGGAAGAACTGGACGGACATTCCCAACTGGCAACCGGAGACAGTGTGGTGCATCATCTCCAGGCCGCAGATCTGATAGGCCTTTTGCAAAAACTGCCCACCGGTTACCGGACTGTATTCAACCTTTACGCCATTGAGGGTTACGGGCATCAGGAGATCGCAGAAATGCTTTCCATTAGTGAAAACACAAGTAAAACCCAATTGTTCAAAGCCCGGAAACTTCTACAGGACTGGGTGAACAGAAAATAAACCATGTCTCAGGATACAAACCCCATAGACGAACTCTTCCGCAACGAGCTGTCAGGTGCCCGTATTTCACCACCATCCGGTGTGTGGGAAGGGATAGCTGCCTCCCAGTCTGCCGCTGTGGTTAAAACTGCATGGTATGCCGGCAAGTGGTTTCTGGGCAGTGCAGGTGCTTTGGCGGTTGCCGGTACTGCATGGCTCAGCTATCATTTGCTTTCAGACAAAACCAGAGATACAGTTACAGTTACAAATCAATCTGTACAGGTAAATCCAGCCCCGTCTGATGCGGTCCACTCAGCGAGACAGGCTGGGGCCGATTCACCAAAAACAAGCTCTGCTGATGCAGAAACCAGACCCACTGCAGGGTTTTATGCGACCCGGCCTGGTGCAAATACCCCGGAAAAATCCCTGATACAGGTTCCTGAAAACAACCCGGAAAACGGACTCTACACACCCGACCCACATTCACCGGACAAGCAACCACTGCCTGCAGTGAAACCAGTTGTCAAGCCCGGTAACGTTGGAAATACCGGTAAAAACCCATGCAAACACAGCCTGAGCATACTGGCCGAAAAATTATCAGGAACGGATTACCAGTTTACCGCGAAAGATGCCACTTCTGTTCCTGTCTGGTATTTTGGCGATGGTTACCCAAATTACGGATACGTGGTTACCCATAGCTACCCGGCCGGAAATGAAGGTACCTACCTGGTAAAAGCCATTACCCAATTGTTCAACGGTTGTGCAGACAGCGCAGTGTACAAGGTGGTAGTGAAGGCAGAAACCGAAGCGGTGAACGTGTTCGTACCGGATTATCTTACACCGAACGGAGATGGCAAAAACGATGATTTTTACATCACTTTACCACCTGTAAGCAGTTACGATTTGCTCATTTTCGACCCGCTGGACCGCCAGGTATTCCGGAGTTCAAATCCACAGGAGCACTGGGACGGTACCTGTAACCGCACAGATTGTCCGGCAGGAACGTATCGCGTAGTGCTTCGTTACCAGTTGGCCGGAGCCTCAGAGCCAGTATTGTTGCGCAGAAACCTGCTTCTCACCCGTTAAACGTATATTGATGAGGTCAGTGAGAATAAATACAGAACATCAGACAACCCGAAACAGTGCTGTGGCGTCTTTTTACAAGAGCATGCAACACTCAGATATCAATAGGCGTAACGTTTTAAATAGCAAGGCGTTATGTTTTGAAAAGACTTTGGTGCCGTGCAGCAGAATTGCAGTTGCCGAAGAGGTATGGAAAAAAATGAAACCTTTCCGCGCGGGAATTGGGCTTGAATACAATATTTTTGAACTTTGCTAAAAACAGAAAAACACACATATGAAAGGGTATATTAAACAATTAAAGGGAATGCTGGCCATGCTGGCTCTGCTTGTTTTTTCAGGCAGTGCTTACAGCCAGTGCACCATACAGTGGGACGGTTCACCCTGTATCAATTCCCCCATTCAGTTCACCGGTGCCTCGGTAGGTACCACCCATGACTGGGATTTTGGTGACGGCAACACAACCACTGGTACTTACCTGCCCAAGTACCCGTACAAAGCGGCCGGAAATTACAAGGTGCGCTACATTACCACCATCAATGGAAGTAAATGTACCGCAACCCTGGATCTCACCATCAAGGCCAGTCCGAAACCCAGACTGAGGCTGAAAAGCATCAAAGAGCAGTGTTTTGAAAAGAACCTGTTCTGCTTCGATGACAGCTCAGCCAACCCGAACGGTGCCAAGATCGCAAACATCAAGTATGTAATCAGCGATGGTCAGTTGTTCGAGTTTAAGAACCCCGGAATGCCGCAGGTGTTCTGCTTCTCGGTAAAAGACCAGCGCGGTGGTTGCTTCGACATGTATGTGGAGTACACCGACGAGAACGGTTGTACTGCCATCGATACCGGAAAATGTGCTGTAAAAGTGCGTGAGAAAATCGGAGCCGCATTTACCAGTAACAAACCGGTGAAGTGCGACTCTGTAACTGCTGTAATTAAAAATATAAGCCGCATATCAAGTTCACAGGTGAAAAGTATCATCTGGTACTGGGGAGATGGCACCACCTCAACAACCTGGGGTCCAAACATTACCCATACATACAAGGGACAGGGAACCTATAAGGCCAAAATGGTGATTGAAACCATTGACGGTTGTAAGGATTCATTCAGTCTGGATGCAACTGCAACCGTGTTTAAGTCCAACGCCAATATTCTGGCAAATAAGGATTCTACATGTATCTCAGATCCGAAAATTGACTTCCGCGTGGACGAAATCCCCAGCGGAGCCACCGGGTTCCTCTGGAACTTCGGAGATCCACCAACAGGCCCCCAGAACTTTGACAACAAAACCTGGGCTCCTTCCCATAGTTTCTCAGGCCTTGGCCCTTACCAGATTAAGCTGACCTACAGTCACCCCATCTGTGGTAACCGTATCAGCTATGATACCATAATCATCCTGGGTCCGTCATCTACCATTGAGATTCCCTTCAATCGTCTGGCTGAATTTGAGGTATTCCAGTGTCCTAAAGATGTGCAGGATTCCGTGCACTTCAAGAACTTCTCCAAGTTCTATCACAACGACAAGGACTACACCAATGATGACAGTACCTTCTATAAAAAAGATGGTTCACTGGGTCATGTGTTTGACAATGCCCAAACCTGGGTAAAACCCAAAGGCAAAGATCCTCAGGGTAAATACTCCGGATTTGTAGACAAATTCTTCCGTCAGCGTGTATGCGCTACCCGCTTGTGGGATTTTGGCGACCAATATGCACCAAAGTGTACCACAGACATTCTGGAGAACAAAAACGTAAATACCAACTGCCAGTACAGCCGCGATTCGCTGCCTACCCACTACTATAAATCATGGGATCTGGTGCTGTTGGATAAGTTTAAGAATGCACCCATGGAAGATGCCATCTTCATTGACAGCAATCGTCTGTGTAAGAAAATCAATGTGTGGCCTTCAGACAGTTTCTATGTGATTCAGGATACCTTTATCACCATCCCGAAAAATGGCGCAGACAGTGCTTCGGGTGCTGATCCCAAATATTCCAAGATTAAAACGAAGTTTTACCTGCGTGAAAAAATCGTAACCGGTCCTGGTGAAAGGTTCATTACCGACTATGTAGACATTCAGCTTAACGCGGGTGACTCGGCCTGGGTTGGCCCTGAAAAAGGTCCTTATATATTGCAAAAAGGCAAAAAGACCATTTCACTGAAACCCAATGACATTGTTAAACTGAAAAGCAAAACGGATACTGTCCGCTACCTGTTTACCATTTACCTGAAACCTGATACCCTGCCGGTTCCGCTGTTGCGCATCCGCCAGAAAAAAGGTGAGAACCCGAAAATCGTAAGCTTCTTTAAGAGAACCCCTCCTGGTATCGCTGGTTTCGATTACATGATCAATTATCAGCGTTTCCGCGATTTGTACTACGCCAAAATTCCGCAGTGTAACAATGTGAAGTTGTTCCATGAAGATACCTGCCACCCATTGCATTGTACCAGTGAGGCTACCAAGCAACTGGCTATGATGCATGCAAATGCAGGTGGCGTGGGATCCGGTCTGGTAAAAGATGCGATTGAGTGTCTGGGTGGTAAAAGCCCCAGTTATGGTATCACCTTTATATTGAGTGATCTGAAACCGGGTTGTACTTTCAGCCATGTGGCCATCAACTTTGACTCAACATGCGATCCCAAAGCGTTTGTTCCCCTGAGTGGATTGTCTCCCGGCAACCGCCCTCCCGGACCTCCGTACCCCGGTTATCAGCTGGCGGGTAATCCTCCCAGCAGATACTCCAAGCAGTACAATGCCAGCGAGGTGTGCGATCCAAGTGGTTGTATCACAGTAGGAATTATCGTGGGCAATGGTGTGGACAAAGCCACCGGCAACCGTCCGCTGTGTGCCGATACCCAGTGGTACCGCCGCTTTGCCTGCTTCCCCCTGATTGACCCCAGCTTTGAAGTAGTAAGACCCAAACCCAATGCGGTACTTAACCGCAAAGTATGCCGCGGTGACTCAATCATTGTTCGCCCCATCGGTGCCAACAAAACCCGCAACCGCGACCTGAAAACCCTGCGTTGGGAACTGGCTACCGGTAACGCAAGTCCCTCTTACAGCCGCGGCTGGAGAAGGTTTGTTCAGGAAGACTACTTCTACGGACAGCGCATAAAAGATAGTACACCCACAAGGATATATAACTATTGGGTAGTGAGCCGTGGTGGAGAAGATCCCGTACAGGTGCCCTGCACAGATATATGGAATGACGGAAATACCAAACTCACGAAGAAACCGGATACACTGGTAACGGCGATTATATCCAAATGGGATACCGCGGCAGATGTATCTGCTGTGTGGGATAATATTAAGGAACGCCTCAAAGCACGCGGATTTGATCCCTTTGCTGTAGATGGTGTTACCCTGGCCAAAATGATTTGGAATAACAAGGGTATCATTGGCAACCCCAGCAGTGGTGCCCGTGGTTGTATCGATACCAATGGTTTCGGACGGTTCATCAAGTTCTATCTGAACCCTGATCCCAAGTTTACCAAAATCATTCACCCCCGCGATACAAGCATTCGTCCTATCGACAGCTTTAAGCAGGGTAACAAATGGCTGAAAGGCTATACCTTTTTCCCGAAATGGGCTGGCTATCACCTGGTGAGCATAAGCATGACCAGCAGCAATGGCAAATGCGACGAATTTGCTGCATACCCTGTAATTGTTGGTTTTGCTATGATGCTGGAATTGCCCGACTCCATCGTTTGTCAGGATCAGGCGAATACCCTTCAGGCCCGTCCGGATTACCGTATGTTCCATCCGGATCCTATCAACTTCGGAACCTGGGATCCTACCGACTACTGGAGAGATCCTGCCCGTCAGGCAAAAGCCGGACAAAAGAATGTAGAAGGTTTTACCAAATGGGACTGGAGCAAAGCGGATGATGACATCACCAAGCCCCAAACCATCTTTGGTGGTGCGCCTTACGGCGGAAATGGTGTAGGAACTGTTGCCAACCCCTGGGTACAGCTCGGTGGTGGTGGAATGACTGCACTCTATTATAAGAACGACAGTGGTGTGTATATTTTCCGCAACTCTGCCAGCGACAGTACCGGTTGTAAGGATACCATCGAGAAGAAGGTGTTCATTACCCGCCTGGATGCCAAATTCGGCCTGGGACTGAATACCCCGAGTTGTAACTCCATCATTGAGTTTACCGACAGCACCATGCTGTTTGACCCCTGCAGCTGGGCCCGCAAGAATTGTGCTGGTCCTACCCCCATCGAGTGTGACTTTATCACAGAATGGTACATCAACTGGGGAGATGGCAAGAACAACGAATTCAAGCGTGCAACCAGCAAGGAAGGCGGATTGCCTGCCCGTATCGGTCACAAGTACAGCCGCAACGGATGGTTCAATATTCAGTATCGTGTGCGTACCAAAGAAGGTTGTCAGGATACCATCAGCCAATGGGTGAAAATTCCGGGACCACGTCCTAAGTTTGAATACACCGATAAGGCTGGTACTGAAGTAACCATTTGCGCTGGTGACAGCATACAGTTTACAAACCTCACAGACTCTGCCAGCTCAAGTGCTGCATGGTTCTGGAGATTCGGAGATGGTAAAATTGCAAACACTTCGATTAAGAACCTGTGGCATACCTACCCCGATGCCGGTAAATACTACATCTTCCTGGAGCAATACGACAGCTTGATTGTGCCTCCGAATATCCGCAGGTTCTGTCCTGCTACCTTCCCTGATACTGCAGGTGGTCAGGCTGCCTTTATCGTAACCGTTTGGCCGCGTGACAGTGTGCGTGGTAAGATTGAGAAAGTGGCCATTTGTGCCGGAGATGAGAACGTGTTCATTGACTTCAGTGACACCATTTTCAAATCGAACAAATGGATATTTAAGAACCTGAGTACAGGTGCAGTGGATAGTTTCACCACCACTTCAGATACCTTCAGACATAAATTTGATGTGCATGGTACCTATGAGGTGACCCACCTGGTGGATTACGATCCCAACAAGCCAAGACCATGGTGCCCGACACTGATGAAGAAACTCAGCTTCCTGGTAGACAGTGTAATTGCCGGATTCGATATCGACTCAAGCAACAAACCCGATTTCTCATTCACCCGTACTGACATCAACGGTGTAACCTTCCGCTGGGGCTTTGGCCACCGGAATGACATCACCGTAGGTCCGCAGAAGGATTTCATTGAGCACCTGAAGAGCAACGACAAAACCGTGAAATGGTCATACGACAGTTCGAATGTGTATTGGGTATGCCAGATTGCAACCAATGCCACAGGATGTTCTGATACCATTTGCAAGCCGGTAACCGTGGATCTCTTCATCTACCTGGCCAACGTATTCACACCTGGTGATGACGGAAAGAATGACACATACCGTGTGCCCATTCAAGGTCAGGACTTGTATGATATGAAGATTTTCAACCGCTGGGGTGAACGTGTCTTCCACAGTGAAGATGCCAAGTACCAGTGGAACGGAAAAGTGAATAACAACGGACCTGAGTGTCCGGAAGGAACATACTTCTACCAGTTCACTTACCGCTTCAAGGGTAAAAAGGAAAAGACAGTATCTGGTTCAGTAAACCTGATACGCGGCAACTGATAGGCCATCATATCATAAAAAAAGCCCTCCGGAGCAGGAGGGCTTTTTTTATGCTTCCGCTTTTACCCCTGCCGGTACACTAAATTTGCAGCATGGTGCGCACAGACGATTGTATAGTAGCCAGGGCTACCCCGGCCGGAACAGGAGCCATTGCAGTGGTGCGCATCAGCGGCAGGAATGCATTTGCCATTACAGACCGCATTCTGGCCAAGCCCCTGACCGGAGTGCAGAGTCATACAGCCCATTTGCGCTGGCTGCAGGACAACCGGGGGAATATTGACCAGGCTTTGTGCACTGTATTTGCCGGGCCCAACAGCTATACCGGAGAGGATACCATAGAGATTTCCGTTCATGGCAGTGAATGGATTGTACAACGTCTGCTTATGGCACTCACCGATGCCGGTGCAAGGCCAGCCGGCCCCGGAGAATTCACCCTCAGGGCATTTTTAAATGGGAAACTGGATTTGGCACAGGCCGAGGCGGTGGCCGATGTAATTGCAGCAGAGAGCAATGCGGGACTCAGGGCGGCACTCGATCAGATCAGGGGAGGGTACAGTGCTGAAATAAAACTACTGAGACAAAAACTGGTTGATTTTGCCTCACTTATAGAGTTGGAACTGGACTTTTCAGAGGAAGATGTGGAATTCGCCTCCCGAAGTGAGTTGAAGTCGCTGGTGAGTCAAATTCTCACCCGTGTGCAACAATTGCGGGATTCATTCCGTGCAGGAAATGTGCTGAAGAATGGGGTGACAGTGGTGTTGGCGGGTCGGCCAAATGCAGGTAAGAGTACTCTGTTTAACCGTCTTTTGAATGAGGAAAGGGCTATAGTGAGTGACATTGCCGGTACCACCCGGGACACAATTGAGGATATACTCCATATTGCAGGCATTACCTACCGGCTGGTAGATACTGCCGGCATTCGTGAAGCTACGGATACCATAGAAAAATCAGGAATAGAAAGGACACTGAACAGTGTACAACGCAGCACAGTTACCTTGTACATTTTCGATGCTGTGGTGCTAACTCCGGAGGATTTGGCAGAGGATATTTTGTTGTTACGCAAGCATGCCACCAATATCCTGCCGGTAGGGAACAAGCTTGATAAACTGTCAGACCATCAGCGCAGAGACCAGTTGGAAATGACTTGCGGGGGACTGGGTTTGCCATTGCCGGTTTGGGTCAGTGCTACCCTGGAAGAGACAACCGGGGTTTTGAAAGATTTGCTGTTCAGCCATACTGTGGAATCGGGTTATACGGCCGGGGATACAGTGGTTGTTACCAATGTGCGCCATGCACAGTCTTTGCAGGAATGCGAAACTTCTCTGGCTCAGGTACTTACAGGAATGGATCAGGGAATCGGAGGTGATTTGCTTGCGTTTCACATTCGCGAAGCCTTACATCAACTGGGCGCCATTACCGGTGAAATAACGACTGACGACCTTTTGGACAACATATTTAGTAAATTCTGTATCGGAAAGTAATTATCTTTCCTTTGTTTGTTAAGTACCTGTTTTTCATAGGTTTTAACGGTTTTCTCTTTCTTTTATTTGTTGCCAATCTCTACTTTTTTACTTATATTCGTTGCCTAATTGTTGCCCTGATTTGTTGCCCATGTTTCCGGGCAACAAAAATTCAGTAAGAGGTGAAATAGTGCTACACACTGCTACAACCTGCAACAGTTAGCCACAAAGAGCAACAAAATGAGTAGTACGATTAAAGTAGAAAAAACCTGTCAGCACTGCGGCAAAAAATTCATTGCACAGAAGACAACAACTAAATGTTGTTCCCATCGCTGTGCAAGTGCAGCCT
>JAEUUL010000011.1 GCA_016787485.1 Bacteroidota bacterium | reverse complement strand
ACCGTATATCACACTCACTGTAACCGACCCAAGAGGCTGCACAGGCGAGGACACCGCCGGCATCACCCGCATCCTGCCTTTGAAGGACTTGCTTCCCAATGCCTTTACCCCGAACGGGGATGGGCTGAACGACGAAGTGGCTCCGCCGGACCTGTTTGAAATTACCGATATGCGGGTGTACAACCGCTGGGGAGAGGAAGTGTACAACAGCAAAGGGCAGAACCGGGGTTGGGACGGAACCACCAATGGCAAACCCGCTTTACCTGGCCTGTATGCCTGTGCCGTAAAAGCCCGGCTGAAAGGCAACGCAAACATCACCCAGGTGGGCTGGACGGTGGTGTTGGTGCGGTGATTAAATAATCAGATATCGCGGTTGTGGTCCTGCAGGTTTTGCACCAGAGCCTTTGCATTTTCCAACATGGGCCAGTGGCCGGCACCGGGTATGCCGAATACGTGAAAGTGGGGCCAGTTTTTGAGGGTGCGGCGTGCAAAAGGGATGGAGGCTTCAGGGCGAAACAGCCGGTTGGGTATGAGCAGATCCAGTTCGCCAAAATACACCTGGGCATCGCAGTGGATGTGCTGCAAGAGGTCAATTACCGGCCGGGTCATCATCGATTCCACATACTGTTTCAGCACAGTGGGTGTTGGCAGCCTCATGGGCTCATTTAACAGGGTTGATTGGTATTTGGGTGCCACATACGGGTGAAACAGACCACTCATTTGCCAACCCGAGCTGATCATTTGAATCTCGGAGGGGCTGAAACTTTCCAAACCTGCAGGTGAAATGAGCCATAGCCGGTCTGCCAGTCCGGGCCGCACCACCTCTGCAAGCAGGCAGATTTGTCCGCCCAGGGAGTGCCCGCACATGATGGGTTTGAAAATGCCTTTTTCTTCCAGCACCCGCGCCAGTTGAAGGGCCAGCACAGAAATATCAACCGGCAGCGATGGCTCCGGGGCCTGTCCGTGCCCGGGTAATTCGCACAGCAACAATCTGCGCTTCGGAAAAGCGCGGAGCAGAAAATCGGCAAACATGGCATTGGCACCGAGCCCGTGAACAAAAACAATGGCCTGACCGGGCAACTGATTGTCGTAAAATGAAAAACCGGAATGGGTATAAGAAGTAAACACAAAAAAAAAATCACCGCAAAGATGCGGTGATTTTCAAACCAAATATGAGCAGTTTTACTTGCTTTTTTCTTTTACCCAGGAAGCCACCTTGGGGGCGAGTTCCTTTTGCGATTTGCCACCCACGAACACACCGATGTGTCCGCCCGGGAAGGCATATTCTTCTTTGTCTTTGCTGCCTACCTTGTCCATAATGGCCGTAGTGCTTTCGTTGGGGATGATGTTATCCTCGGTGGCATACACGTTCAGGAAAGGCATGGTCAGGTTTTTCAGGTTCACCTTGCGGCCACCCAGTTCAAACTTGCCCTGAATAAGCAGGTTGTCGCGGAACAGGTCCTTTATGTACTTGCGGAACATTTCGCCGGCGATATCCGGACAATCGTTCTTCCACTTTTCCATGCGCAGGAAATTCAGCAGTTTTTCGCGGTCCTGCAGGCTGTCCATCACGCCAAAGTACTTGCTTATGTCCATAGAAGGTTTCAGCATACCGAAACCTGCGTTCAGCATATCGGCAGGGATAACACCCAGGGTATCTACCATAGCATCCACATCCAGGTCTTTGGTCCACTTGTACAGCATACATTTGTTGGTGCTGAAGTCAAACGGAGCCACATAGGTGGTGAGGGATTTCAGTTTTTCGGGATACAATGCTGCGTAAATGGTGAAGAAAGTACCGCCCTGGCAAATGCCCATGGCGTGGATCTGGTCTACTTTTTCCGTTTTACGGATGAAATCAACAGCATCGTTCAGGTAGCCATCGATATAATCTTCCATGGTGATGTAGCGGTCCTGTTTGGTTGGGTAGCCCCAGTCCATAATGTACAGGTCCAGGCCTTCTTCCATCAGCTTTTTTACCAGGCTGCGGTCCTGTTGCAGGTCCAGCACATCGTGGCGGTTCAGCAGGGCAAAAGACACCAGTACGGGAACCTTGCAGGTGGCTTTGTCGTTGTGGTAATGATAGAGTTTTACTTTGTCGCACTGCCATACCAGCTCTTTGGGAGAGGTGGCTACGTCAACGTCTTCAATGTCCTGCAAGGTTTTGTAGCCTTCTACCAGTTTTTGTCCGGCGTGCAGGAATTCCTGATGTATATCTGTAAGGTGGTTCATAATTGAGGTTTTCTGTGAAAAAGCCCTTCGTTTCCAAAGGGCTTTTTCGCAATTATAAGAGTTTTAAAATTACTTGGCTGATTTTTTGGTGGCAGCGGCAGGTTTTTCAACCACTTCAGAAGTGTTCTCCATGCTTTTTTCCATGGTGCGGATGCGCTTCTTCAGTTCGTACACGGTCTTGTACAGCTCTTCCATTTCACTGCGGGGAACCAGCGGAAAATGAGAGAACATTTTTTCCATTTGTCCGTCGATGGCGTGTTTCATACGCAGGCTCAGTGCACTGTTTTCAGCCTGGGTTTTGCTGAACTCATCCGATTCGAACAGTTCTACAAAAAACTTATCGCTGGTGTTCAACCAGGTTTTGAACATTTCCTGCATGCTGCCGAAGGTTTTACCTTCTTTGGTCATTTCAGCAATGTGCTTACCCATGGCATCCATGGCTTTCAAACCAGTGGTATAGGTCATGTACTGCATTTGTGCGTTGCTGATCTGGTAACGGTTCATCATATCCAGAATGGCTGATGTCTCTTCTGCGGTGGCGCTGAAACTGTTCGGAGTCATCAGTTTGGCAAAAGGAGCCACAGCATTTTGCATCTGGCTGTACATATTGTTGTAGTTGTTCAGCATCTCAGCAAAGAATTGGTTTCCGCCGGGGATAAATTGCTGCCAGGGAAACTGCATTTGCATGTTACCAAACATGTTCATGCCTTCTTTGTTCCAGTTCTGCATGCCTTCGGTCCATTTGTTCATGTTCTCTTTCATCATGCCCTGCATTTGCTCGGGCATAAATCCGAAGAAGGAATCCATAAAGCCTTTGAAAGCCTCAGGTTTGAAGTAGTTTGTGAATTGTTCGTAGTTGAACTGGTTGTTCTGCATGGCTTTGAACAGGGGATTCATCAGTTCATAGAACTTGCTGAAGCTCTGCATGTTGTTGTACATGCCTTCGAATACGCTTTTGGTGTTTCCCTGACCGTTGAAGTTGTTCATCATCTGGGCATACATCTCATTCATTTGTGTGCTCCAGTTGCCAAAGGCGTTCATATTGCCGGCAAAAGGATTGTTCTGGGCCATAGAACCGGTCCAGTTTTTCCACATTTCCTGGTTTTGGGTATACATCTTTTGCAGATTTTCGGCTTGATTTTGGAACAGGTTCTCGTAAAACTTCTTCCAGTTCTCCATGTTATCCTGAACACTTTTCGCCGAAACCGCTTCGTTTGCGGTGGTGTTTTTTGCGAAATCCATTTGGAAATCCAGCCATTTCTTGAAGAAATCAGAACCGTTTTCCAGCGCCTGGTTTACTTGTTCGTTGGAAGCCATTTTCTTGGCAGACTCGTTGATTGACTCAGCCATTTTCTTTTGGGAATCCAACATGTTTTCGTACCAGTTTTTTGCTTTTGTTGTGCTCATTAGGGTTTGGTTTATGGGGGGGTGTGAATTTTGGTGCGAAATAAGTCTTTTTATTTTAGAAAGTCAATAGTTTTGTGAAAATAATTTTCAGATTCGCAAAAGGGTTGAAAATTGTCACAAAAATATTTTTGTAATTAATTGATATGCAAAGGTTAACATTTTTGTTCAACCCCAATGTGACCTGGGTTACATTGGGGTTAAGATTTTGTGAACCGGGGTCATTTTTCGATAAACAGGGGTTGTAGGGCCTGTTATTTCTTCGCGATTTTGCCCGTTTAGCTGAAAAAATTGTTCAAAATTCAGGCAATTCAGGGTAGCTTTGCAGTCTTAAAAAAACGAAAAACAGATGATTCAAACCGGAGACCTCTTTACCCACACATTTTCCTATACACAGGAAGAAGTAGACCTTTTTGCCCGCGTAAGCGGAGATACAAATCCCCTGCACGTGGATGCTGAATACGCGGCAAATTCCATGTTTGGCCGCCGCATCATGCACGGATATCTGGGGGCCAGTGTGTTTACCAAGATATTTGGTACTTTGCTGTATTGGGATGGCAATGTCTATATGAAGCAAAGCTTTACCTTTCTTAAACCCATGTTTGCAGACCAGCAGTATGAAGCCCGTGTGACCGTGAAAGAAATTTTCCCTGAAAAGAACCGCGTACTGTACACCACTGAAATTTATGAGGCCGGAACAGATAACCTGTGCACCACAGGCGAGGCCATGCTCATGAACAAGAAGCAATACGTTTGGTAATAGATTAAGACAATGAATGAAGAAAGGCTGTCTTGCAAGCGTGCAGACAGCCTTTTTTGTTTTCTTGGCTGTTACTTTGCTGCACAAGTCAGAATCCTATGAATCACGAATTACAAAATCTTGAACCCAAAGCGCTGTGGGGCTATTTCAGTGCACTGAATGCGGTGCCCAGGGCATCAAAAAAGGAAGAAAGGGTCATTGCCTTTGCACGGGCTTTTGGCGAAAATCTGGGACTGGAAACCACAGTGGATGCCACCGGCAATGTGCTGATTCGCAAACCAGCCACTGCTGGAATGGAAAACCGCCCGGCGGTGGTCTTGCAGAGTCACCTGGACATGGTGCACCAGAAAAACAGCGATACGGTCTTTGATTTTGACACAGAAGGCATACAGATGCGGGTGGATGGAGACTGGGTGCGTGCAAGGGGAACCACGCTGGGGGCCGACAATGGAATAGGAGTCGCCTCTATCATGGCCATTCTGGCATCGGAAGACATAGCACACCCAGCTCTGGAAGCACTTTTCACCATAGATGAAGAAACAGGGATGACAGGCGCCCTTGGTTTGGAGGCCGGTGTATTGCAGGGCCGCATTATGCTCAATCTGGATACGGAAGACGACACGGAGCTTACTATAGGCTGCGCAGGAGGGGTGGATGTAACAGCCACTGGCAACTACAGTGCAGAACCAGCCTCAGGCACAGCCTATTTATTAACGGTAAGCGGACTCACCGGTGGCCATAGCGGTATGGACATACACCTGGGCCGGGGCAATGCCAATAAAATGATTAACCGCATACTTACAGCTCTTCAGCGTGAAGCGGGTATGCGACTTTCTTCGCTAGATGGGGGTGGGCTTCGCAACGCCATACCCAGAGAGAGCAAGGCCCTGTTTTGTGTGGATGACACACAAAACAGTACCATACAGGAGTTGGTAAACGCACTGCGTGCCACATTGCAGGCAGAGTATGCCACAACCGATCCCGGGCTGAAAGTGAATCTGGAACCCGCACCAAGGCCTGAATCTGTGATGCAGACTGAATTTCAAAAGAAATTTCTGGCTGCAATCTATGCTTGTCCCAATGGCATTTACCGCATGAGTCCGGATATTGCCGGACTGGTGCAAACCTCTAACAACCTGGCGAGGGTTTTGGCTGGTAACGGCAACTGGACTGCACTTTGCCTCACCCGTAGTGCTGTGGATTCAGAAAAAACGGATCTGGCAGAGGCCATACGGCAGTCCTTTGAACTTTGTGGTGCCGCTGTGGAGTTGAGTGGATCCTATCCGGGGTGGACTCCGGCCCCGGGTTCAGGCATTGTTAAGCTCATGCGGGATATTTACCAGCAGAAATTCAATGCCGAACCCCAAGTAAATGCCTGCCATGCCGGCCTGGAATGCGGTATACTCGGAAGGCATTATCAGGGTATGGAAATGATATCGTTTGGTCCCAATATTCGCGGAGCCCATAGTCCGGATGAATGCGTGCAGATCAGCAGTGTGCAGAAATTCTGGGGTTATCTGCTGGAGGTGCTTAAACAGGTTTAACGGATACCGGATAACCATAAAAAAAGCCCGTTCAACGGGCTTTTTTTATGAAAAGTCATTGGTTGTTTACTCCACGTGGAATTTTACATGAATTTTGCCATGCAATACCTTGTTGGTTGCCCTGCGTGCTTTGCCTGCCAGCAGGTAAGTAAGTGAATGACCGCTGAGGTAATCTTTCAGATTGATATCTGCAATGGGCGGCAACATCCAGGTAGATGAGTATACATCCGGATTGACACCGGTTGCAATTTCTACAGGTGTTGTGTTCACATCTGTGTAAAAGCCACAATATCCTTCTCTGAAGTTGGCGAAATTGTTATCGGCGTCCGCATCAGTCAGTTCCAATTTAACCTCGTCAACTGTAATTTTTTTAATGTCGTTCAGGCTGAACAGGTTGCCGGTTTCCGCTTTGATGATGGAGTCGATATTGTAAGGGTTGTTGATGGTCCCCCAGTCTGCTTTTACTGTGGTGTCTGTAATCACAGGAATGGTAAAATTCTCAGTAACAGCTCCGGTCGTAAAGGCTTTAAACAGTTTCTTTTTCAGTTTTTCGCAACCGGTGGTGGAAAAGAGCAGAACAGCTCCAACGAGCAGTCCGGCAAGAAGTACACGGGTTTTCATAGTATGAATGATTGATTTAGAAAGTCAAAGATACAATTTGAAATTGAAATCCCTTTAATCCAACAAAAAAAGCAGTCCGCTGAGGAGCAGAACGATGCCGGTAAGTATACCACTGCTGTGCTCCCAGCGATGGGCATTTATATGTGTGGCGCCTTTCCAGGCAATATAAACCCAAAGGAAAATACTGGCCACAGACAGTGAAACGTAGGTGACACTAAGCAAAGCGAGCAAACCCCAGCCATGGGTACCGGCAAGAAAAAAGTAACCCTCAATTTCCATGCACGGGCTTAAAAACATGGCAAGTAACAGCGGCCATACAATGCCACTGTGTTCCCTGCTCTTGGGTTGCAGATGAAAATGATGGTGGGTATAATGCCTGTAAATGAACCACAATCCCAGTCCTGATAGCAGAATTGCCGGTGCCAGGCGGGTAAACCATTCAATAGAGGAAGACAGATAATGGCCGAAGAGGGCGACGGCCAGTCCAATGAGCACGGTGCTGAGAGAATGGGCAACCGCTGCCAGAAGCGCTACACGCAACACACGTCCCTGGCTCCAGTTGTGTTTTTTACCCAGTGCCACCACCGGAAGCCAATGGCTGGGAATGAGCCCGTGCAAAAGACTGATTAGGATGGCGCCACTGAACTCAAACCACATAAACGGGGTGCAAAGGTAGGGCAGAACGGTCAGCGGTTGTTGCGAACGAACTTAGGTTTGTTTGCGCATATTCATCTATTTTCGTGCAATGTGTCAAAGACAAAAACGGGTTATTCAGAGTTTATGTGTGACCCTTTTCCTGTGCTTATCGCTGGGTTCCTGCGGGAAAGCAGACAAAATGCCTCCGATAGACAACAACAAAGACCTTGACGGAAAACTTGTCAATGATTCTTCCCTTTCCTTTCCGCAGAATTATCTGCTGTCTGCCGCTGTACCTGTCCCTTCGGCCGGAGACCTTGCCAAGCCTGCAGTCATCCTCGTTCATGGTTTTTCGGCCACCACCTTTGAGTGGCTGGAATTCCGCGATTGGGTAAAAACCAAAGGAGATGTGCACACCTCACTGGTGCTGCTGGGAGGGCATGGACGAGACTACGCCGACTTTAAAAAAGCAACCTGGCAGGATTGGCAGCAGCCCATTATTGATGAATATCAGAAACTGCAGAATTTTGGATACAAAATACATATTGTGGCGTCATCTACCGGTTGTCCGCTGGTACTGAATATGCTACGTGAAAACAAAGTAAATCCCGCGTTATTGAATCAATTGATTTTGATTGACCCCATTATCATTCCTGCAAACAAACAATTGTCGCTGATTCCCGCGCTGGGTGCTGCGCTGCCATACACTGAAACAGAAATGGAAAAAGGGGAGGATGGGTTTTGGTATAAGTACAGACCGGCAGAAGCACTGCAACAACTGGAAAAACTGGCAAGGCGGGAACGCAAAGCCCTGGAAACCGGATATACCCTGAATGAGGGCATCTCGGTAAAGGTATATAAATCCATTAAGGACGCTGCGGTGGATCCGCTGAGTGCAGTGCAATTGCGCAAGGGATTGCGCCATGCCAAGGGTTCAGAAATTGAAGTAGAAATGGTGGAATCCAATCTACATGTTTTTACCAGACTCAGAGGAAGAAACTCCTTCACTTCAGAAGACTCTGCCACGCAAGTCCGCGTTTTTCAGGAAATTTATAACCGGGTGAAATAAAATGAAAAATCCACTTCTCCTCATACTTGGTTTCGCTTTAAGTAGTGCGCAGATTCATGCACAAATGGCAAAGAATTACAATCTGAATGCGGGAATACGCGTGCAAAAATCAATAGGTTTCTATTGCAATAACGGTGTGGCCGCAGAATTTTCTTCACCACATCTGTTCAATCAAAAACTTACGCTGGGAATGAATCTGTTATCCAGCAGACTGGGCTCTGCCTTTTTAAACCACGGCATTGCCTATCATGAGATTCAGATTTCCGCATTGCATTATTTCAGATCTGCTAAAAGGATTCAACCCCTTGTGCGTTTAAACACGGGTCTGGCCTTTTCCCGCTATGGTTCATCGGTTTTTCGCGATATTCCGGCAAGTTCATTACTGTTATCGGCAGAAACTGGTGTGGGTATGGATATGAATAAACAGTTAAAGTTTTCTTTCAGTGCGGGTTACAATGCAATCACCGGTAACGGAACCAGGGGTTTTGGCATGGTATGGCCAATATTTGTGCAGTTTTCTGCCCTTTACAGATTCGGCATTGTAACCGGTGTGTGATTCCGCTATTCCGCCACCGCGCCAGCTATCATTTCTTTACTGAGTTCCTTGCCCAGATAGCGGTCTATGATATTGTGCACTCCATATAAAACAGGTATCAGTACAATGGCCATTGTGAGTTTGTAAATGTAATTCATGATACCTACGCCTATAATCTGGTCCATGGTCCAGTTGCCACCCAGATAAAAGGCTACAAACAACACCACAAAACTGTCTATGAGTTGAGAAACAACTGTACTTCCGGTGGCACGCAGCCAGATAAGATTTTGCCCTGTGCGTTGTTTGAGTTTGCTGAAAATACCGGCATCCACCAGTTGGCCCACAAGAAATGCGACAAGTGAACCGATGATAATGCTGAGTCCCTGCCCGAAAACACTGTTAAAGGCCTTGCCATAATCTGCAATGCCATCTGCCGATTTGCTGCCCACCCACCAGTCGGCCGGTGTGCTCTTCATGGCCATAAACGCCATAATGAAGGCATAAATGAGCATGACTACAGTGAGGTAACTCAAAGTGCGTACCCCTTTTTTTCCATAATACTCATTGATCAAATCGGTCATAATGAACACAACCGGCCAGAGAATGACACCCGCAGTGAGGGTGAAACTGCGGTCTGCTCCCAGAAAATGCCAGTTGACCGGTTCGAAACCGAGGCTTAATTCCAAAGAGAAGATTTTTACACCTACAAATTCTGCAATAAGTGCATTGGTGACAAAGAAGAATCCCAGTACGAGAAATAACCGGTTGGATTTAGACATGCGTGAATGGTTTATTATTCAATCAGTACGCAGGGATTATAACAAATCCACACTCATTTCCATTTTGGCAATGGTCACCTTTGAAAATCCGTCATCCATAAGACGGCTTTTCCACGCAGCGAGTGCTTTCTCATTGCCATGTACCAAAAACACTTCGCGCACTTTGTGTTTGTTTTGGCAACTCAGGTATTGCATCATTTCCACGTAATCTGCGTGGGCGCTGAAATTGGGCATATTCTCCACACTGGCCCTTACCTGAAATTCCTGACCGAAAATGCGCACCATCGGCAGTCCTGCTTTTAGTCGGCCGGCCAGACTTTCCGGTGTTGCATAGCCCACCAGGAGTATGGTGTTGCGCGCGTCTTCCACATTGTTTGCAATATGGTGCTTAATCCGGCCTGCCTCTGCCATACCGCTTGCGGAGATGATGATGCTCGGTTCGTCCTCATCGTTGATGGCTTTGGATTCTTCCACTTTGGTGATGTAGTGCAGATTTGGAAAATCGAAGGGATCTCCGTCGCGGGTGATGTATTCCAGGATTTCACGGTTGTATTCATCGCGGTGCCGGCCTATCACCTCAGTAGCTTCTATACTGAGTGGACTATCCACATACACCTTTATAGGTGGGAGTTTACCCTCATAACTCAAGCGGTCCAGGTGGTAAACAATTTCCTGTGTGCGCCCCACTGAAAAGGCAGGAATAATGATTTTTCCGCGTTGTTCAACACAGGTTTTCAGCACCACTTCCAGCAATTTTTGCATCGCGTCTTCAGCTTCAGGATGCCTGCGGTCGCCATAGGTACTTTCACATATGATATAATCTGATTGTGGGAAGGGGTCGGGGCCCGAAAGAATGGCATCGCCGGGCCGGCCAATGTCTCCGCTGAACGCCAGTCTCACTTTTTCGCCTTCTGCATTGGTTCCCGTAAGGTGTATGGCCACCGAACCCAGAATATGGGCATTTCGTGTGAGAATCACCTCTGTATCCCTTCCTACCACAAAAGGTTTTCCCGTGGGCACAATTTCCATCAGGGCCATCACTTTGCGCACATCATTCACGTCATACATCGGGTCCAGGGCGGGAAGTCCCTTTTCCTTTCTGCGCACATTTATCCTTTTCAAATCCGTTTCCTGTATATGTGCGCTGTCTTCAAGCATGAGGCGGCACAAATCTTTGGTGCTTGCATTGGCATATACAGGACCGCTGAATCCTTCACGAACCAGGCGGGGAAGCAAGCCGATATGGTCTATATGTGCATGGCTGAGTATCACATAATTTACTGTGCGCGGGTCAAATCCAAAATGGCGATTGAGCAGGTCGCCCTCTGCACCTTCGCCCTGAAACATCCCGCAATCCAGCAGAATGCGTTCTTCGTGTATCGTTGTTACCAAATGCTTGCTGCCGGTAACCCGGCCTGCAGCGCCGTAAAATGTAATTTTCATTGTTTCGATGCGCAAAATACAACCGCCGGCCCAAAGGTGCATTATCTGCTGGACAGCATCAGGGATTCTGCACATCTTTTATTTCCTGCATGCATTTCCGGCTGAAAATTTGCAGTACCTACCATTGTATATGAGATTGTCAGGATCAATTGTATTGTTCACCACATTCTGCTCGTTTACGGGTTTATCTGCACAGGGTGTGGAGGATTGGGTCAATAAAGGGCTGAAACAGGACAGTGCAGGCCAGAGCCAGCAAGCTGTGGAATCTTTCAGTAAGGCCATAGAGCTGGAACCCGACCTGGCTGTAATCTGGTACAACCGTGGGGTAGCCCGCATGCATCTGAAACAGGCAAGTCTGGCTGTGGTCGACTTCAACAAAGCTGTTTTTCTGGATACCAGCCTTACCGACGCCTACTTTAATCGTCATTTGGCGTACAAGGCAACCAGCAATTACATGTTTGCCATGGCAGACCTGGATGAATACCTGAAACGCAGGCCGGGAGATGTTACTGCACTGGATGCCCGGGCAGATCTGGCCATTGAAATGAAAGAATTTGATGTGGCCAGAAAAGACCTTGAAACCCTGCATACACTGGCACCGGAAAACGCATCATTGCTTGTGCGCCTGGCGGAATTGTGCAGCCAGACGGGAGATCATCCCGGCGCTGAAAAATGGTACAATGAACTTTTATCGGCATATCCCGATGAAGTGGGATTCTACCTGTCCCGGGCGTATGTGAGAACCGCAGCAGGAAATTATTCTGGCTCAATGGACGATATCAATTTATACCTGCTCCGCCAGCCGCGGGATGCCGAGGCACTGAAGCTGAAAGCTGACAATTATTTCTACAACAAACAGTTTACCGAAGCGGAAGGGATATATACCGCACTGCTTGGAAAAGACAGCAGCAACGGTAGTTTGTGGGCCGATTATGGTCACTGCCTGTTGCAACGTGGTGAATTTGTTAAGGCCGAAGAAATACTTACCCGTTCTATTCGTTCAAAGGCCGATTCACCGGGGTATGCCTACCTGGGCCGTGGCATGGCCAGATACAATCAGGGCAAAACTGCAGAAGCCTGCCAGGATTGGGAAAAGGGAAAAATGCTGGGGGAGAAGCGAGCCTCGGAATATTTGGACAAACATTGTAAAAAATAAAAGAGACACTTCATTCGTTGATACTTTTGCAAACCGTGCGATTACACATTATAAAAAGATATGCAGTTTTGGGTCTGATACTGGCCTGCAATTCCAGTGCTGTGCCTGGTCGGAAAGAAGTGGCTGGTGCCGGCTGCGACCGGGAAATTCGCACAGTTCAGAGGCCGGACAAAGCGACTCTTTCCTATCTGCGGATCCCCTGTATTGCCAATGAAGGATGGGACACCATGCCCGAAATTCAGTTCTGGCGCCGAGTTGTGAGTTTGAGTGAAGACAGCAGTCTGGCCAATGTGGATGCCACCCGCCGGATGCTGTGTGTTTATCCCAAAAAACTGGTGGACAGTCTGGATGCCAAAGGCAGGCTGGATAGTTTGCGGAACCAAACCTGCCGCAGGTTTAACCTGCCTGAAGGCACACGAATCCGCTTTACAGGGGGTAAAAAATGGTTTTACAATTATGAAGGTGTGAGCATGAAATTGCACCGTGCCATAGAAGTGTTCGACAGTCTGGGAGTAGATCCTTTTTATGCCCAGAGTGTGCTGCTGATTGAGTCACCGGGAACCAACAAGGCCAAATCCATCGCTGGTGCCTACGGCAACTTTCAGCTGATGCCTTTTGTCGCACGCAGCTATGGTTTGCGCGTGGATGCCTATATAGACGAGAGAGAGAATTTTGACCGCAGTGCTTATGCTGCGGCCAGGTTAATCCGTGAAATTTGTGTTCCTTATGCCCGGCGCTGGTGTCAGGAGTATGGGTTTGCTGTAGACGAAAAAGCACTTTGGTTCAAATTGCTGGCATTGCATTGTTACAACGCTGGCAGTGGCACCGTGAAACAGGCCATGGCGGTTGTTCCGCGCACAGCCCAGGGAAACACTCTCATTAAAACACTCTGGCATACATCTGCGGGGTATTTCAGGAGTGAAGCACAAAATTACTCTCAGCTTGCGCTGGCTTGTTATCTTGAATACGAAAAGTCCGTGTCGCCCCACACATTCGTATCTGCAAAGGTGTATAACAAATTTTAAGTTACCGGCTGGAGATAGGCCCAACGGGCCAGTTTCCATTTTTGCAAACGGTATTGCATACATACGCGCAATACTCCCAGTCCATAGGTTACGCTGCGCCGGAAATTGATGCTGCTAGCTTCTTTAAAATACCTGGTCGGGCAACTGATTTCTCCGATGTCAAACCCTGCATGTACCACCTGTGCGATGATTTCATTATCAAAGACAAAATCATCGGAATTGGACATATAGCGTATGCTGCGCAAAACGTCTGCGGAATAAGCCCTGTAGCCAGTGTGGTATTCACTCAGTTTGCGGTTGAGCATGATGTTCTCGAACGCGGTAAGTAAACGGTTGGCTATATATTTATACAATGGCATGCCACCGGCCAGCGCACCTTTGCCCAAAATACGGCTGCCAAATACCACCGGATAAACGCCTTCCGCAATCAGCGAAGCCATACTGCGCAAGAGTTTTGGTGTGTACTGATAATCGGGGTGTAGCATGACCACCACATCGGCGTTGAGTTCCAGCGCCTTGTTGTAGCAGGTTTTCTGGTTTCCCCCATACCCTTTGTTTTTATCATGCACCAGAACATGTTGTAAACCCAGTTCCCGGCCAAGTGCAGCTGTGTTATCCGGACTGGCATCGTCCACCAGTACGACCTCGTCCACAATGTCGAAGGGGATTTCCCTGTAAGTTTTCTCTAACGTCTTGCGTGCATTGTATGCAGGCAGTACCACCACAATCCTTTTACCCGAAATCATGGGGCAAAATTGCTTCAAATTCTGCGTATACCGAAAAGTGCAGTTTCCGGAACACTTCGTGGACAGGTGTAAAAATAATTGAAACCTGCAATTATTAAATTATATATATACAATTAGATAGATATCTAATTTAGATAGATTTTAAATTGTTTAGCCTGTGTACAAAATATTTTACCTGCTCCTGACCTGCTTCTATATTTGCAGCGCTAAAAACAGCCTTCATTCCAGTATGATCAGACACTTCAAACCATTGGTATTTTCCGCCATTCTCGCAATCACCCTCAGTCTGGGTGCCGAAACCAAGGGAAATGCCGATGAAGGTAAAAAGATTTACGAAGCGAACAATTGTGGTAGCTGCCACAATTTGGACAAAAAAGTGGTAGGACCTGCACTTCGTGGTGTGGGCAAGCGCCGTGACATTGCATGGCTTACCAAATGGATTCGCAACAACCAGGCTCTGATTAAGAGTGGAGACGCAGATGCCAACGCATTGTTAAAGGAATACGGCGGTGCGCAGATGAGTACATTTGAGAACATTACTCCTGCGCAGGTTGTGGACCTGGTAGCATACCTGGATTTGCCCAAACCTCCTCCGACTGGTGGTGCTAAAAAGCCGGGTGTACCAGAACCTCCGAAAAGCGACAATACATTATATATATTACTCGCACTGATTGGTATTTTCCTTGTATTGCTGCTCATCCTGAACAAGGTTAAAAATACCCTGCGCAAACTGAATGCAGAAGCTGCAGGAGAAGAACTCGCTTCCAGCAATAAAAACTGGTTGCAGCGCCTTTTGCCTGCCAGACTGGCCAATATGAACCAGGTGGTACTTGCTCTGTTCAGCTTCGCCATCGTGGTCATTCTGGGTGGCGGTTACCTCTACTCTTTTGGTATCACGGAAGTGGGTGTGCAAAAAGGGTATGCACCCAAGCAGCCTATAGCCTACAGTCACAAACTGCATGCCGGAGACCTGAAAATAGATTGCAAATACTGTCATATTGGGGTGGAGGAGAGCAAATCTGCCACCATTCCTTCTGCCAATATTTGTATGAATTGCCACAAAGGCATTCAGAAACGCCAGGACGACGAAAGCGGAGTTGACATTTCCCCCGAAATTCAGAAAATCTATACTGCACTGGATTACCATCCCGAAAAATCAGGAGCTGAGCAGTTTGGCAGCAATGGCAAACCCATTCAGTGGATTCGCATTCACAACCTGCCAGACCACGCCTATTTCAACCACAGTCAGCACGTGAAAGTGGGCAAACTGCAGTGCCAGACCTGCCATGGTCCTATCGAAAAAATGGAAGTGGTACAGCAATGGAGTACCCTGCAGATGGGCTGGTGTATCGAATGTCACCGCAACACCGGAATTGATGTGGCAAACAACAACTACTATCTGGCCTTGCACGAGAAGGCATCTAAAGATATGAAAGAAAACAAGTCAAGGAGCAAATATTTCGGTCCGGATGGCAAGGTTAAAGTTACCGTTGCCCTGAATGGTGGTCTGGAATGTTCTAAATGCCACTATTAATCTTTCATTATTCCTTTCATTAACTAACCCGAGAAGAACACACACATGTCCAATCATATCAAATACTGGAAAGGCGAAGAAGAACTTGTAAAAGATCCTTCCTTCTTAGCTGTACAGAAGAACGAATTTCCCGAAGCGCTTCCATTGGATGAAGTACTGAGTGAAGATGGATTTGAACTGAATTCAAACCGCCGCGATTTTCTGAAATATTTTGGTTTCAGCGTTACCGCGGTGGCACTTGCTGCCTGCTATCGCACTCCGGTGCGCAAAGCCGTTCCCTACCTGGTAAAACCCGAAGATGTTACTCCGGGTGTGGCCAACTACTACTCATCTACCTGCGGATCATGCAGTGTGGGTTGCGGTGTGGAGGTAAAGGTGCGCGAAGGCCGTCCCATCAAAATCGACGGCAGTCCCCGGTCTTCCATCAGCAAAGGTGGCTTGTGTGCCCAAGGTCAGGCAGGTATTCTCAGTCTGTACGATACCGAGAGACTGGCCAACCCTACAAAGAATGGTGCTGAGGTAACCGACTGGGCCAAGCTGGACAGTGAAATTTCTGCCGCGCTGAAAAGCATGGCGGATGGCGGACAGCGCATTGTGGTTTTGAGCAACACTGTGCACAGCCCCTCTGCATTGCGTGCGGTTGAAGATTTCAAAAAAGCATTTACCACCGCAGAGCATGTAACCTATGATGCTATTTCTTACAGCGGTATTCTCCAGGCAAACAAGAAGGACTTTGGCAAATCTGCCATTCCTTCCTATAAGTTTGACAAAGCTGAGCTGATTGTAAGCTTCGGTGCAGATTTCCTGGGTACATGGATTTCTCCGGTAGAGTTTACCAAAGACTATACCACCAACCGCATCCCCACCGCCGGTCGTGAAATGAGCAAACACATTCAGTTTGAGAGCACGCTGAGCCTTACGGGTACCAATGCAGACGACCGTTATCCGATTAAAGCGGGTAAGGAAGGATTATACCTCGCAAGTCTGTACAATGCGGTAGCCCAGGAAACCGGTGGCAAACCCATGCCTGTAGCCCAGAATATGGAAGTGGCAGGCAACGGAATTGCCAAAACTGCCAAACTGCTGGCCGCAGCCAAAGGAAAATCACTGGTGATATCCGGAAGCAGCGATATGGCGGTACAGTGTGTTGTAAACGGCATCAATATGATGCTGGAAAACTATGGCAAGACCATAGACCTTACAAACCACAGCAACCAATATAAAGGTACCGATAGCGACGAAGAAGCCGTGCTGAATGATTTGTCGGCCGGGAAAATTGCAGGTATCATCTTCTGGGGTACAAATCCGGTTTACAACAGCAATGGAAAACGCTGGGAAGAAGCCATTAAAAAAGCCCGACTGAGTGTGTCTTTCAGCCTTACCAAAGATGAAACAGCCACTCATTGCACCTATGTATGCCCGGACAATCATTATCTGGAAAGCTGGGGTGATGCAGAACCCAAAGCCGGTGTTTACCACTTTGTTCAGCCTACCATAAGCAATGTATTTAATACCCGTCAGGCTCCATTGTCTCTTCTCACCTGGGCGGGAGCACTGCCACAGCGTGAAGCTGACCCGTTTGACGGAAAAGGCAACAACGGTCAGAAATTCAATACCAGCCTTTACTACAGCTACATGAAAGATACCTGGAAAGGGATGCTGGGTGAGGGTGATCTGGATGAGAAATTCAACAAGTGCCTGCACGATGGTGTATGGAGTGCTGAAGCCAAAGAAGCTGCAGCTCCTGCATACGAAGGCAATATAGCTGAAGTAGCCAGTGCAGTAGAAGCGGGTGCCAAAGGGGATGGGGTAGACCTGGTGCTTTACGAATCAGTAGGTGTACGCGATGGTGCCCATGGCAACAACCCCTGGTTGCATGAAATGCCGGATCCGGTTAGCAAAGTAACCTGGGACAACTACATAGCCCTGCCCAAAGCCCTGGCGGTTAAGCTGGGTGTGGGTGAGGGAGATACAGTGAACCTGAAAGCCGGCAGCCTGAGCCTGAGCAATATCCCTGCCCTGATTCAACCCGGGCAAGCCAACAATACCGTTGGTATCGCACTGGGATATGGACGCACAGCCGCAGGTAAAGTGGGCGGAAGCAAGGAGAAAAATTACGATTCCATCGGATTCAACCTGTATCCTGCCATGACCGTATCCGGTGGCAGCAGGCAGCGTGTGGTAAAGAATGTGGAACTGACCAAAGGCGATGAGACCTATCGTTTGGCCCAAACGCAGACCCACCACAGCATAGAAGGCCGCGATCTCGTTCGTGAATCTACCTTCTCTGCCTGGAAAAAAGCCCCGAATGCCGGCAACGACAAGCCCAAAACCCATGTATATACCATTTGGGAAAAACGCGATTACCTGAAAGACGGTCAACCAAACCATCGCTGGGCAATGGCAGTCGATTTGAATGCGTGCACCGGTTGCGGCGCCTGCGTGGTAAGTTGTTCTATTGAAAACAACGTGCCCGTGGTAGGTCGTGATGAGATACTGAAACGCCGCGAAATGCACTGGATTCGCATAGACCGCTACTATGCATGGGCAAACCCCGGCAAGGAAGTGGAAGGCAACTACATTACCCGTGAAAAGGAAATGAAGAAAGTGGATGCCAGCGACAAAGGCAACTATGAGCACTGGGAGCATGTAAAGGTTGTACACCAACCCATGATGTGCCAGCACTGCTCACAGGCACCCTGCGAATCTGTATGTCCGGTACTTGCAACCACACACAGCAGCGAGGGACTGAACCAAATGACCTATAACCGTTGTATCGGTACCAAATACTGCGGTAACAACTGCCCGTATAAGGTTCGTCGTTTCAACTGGTTCCGCTATAATGACAATGACCATTTTGATTTCCATTTCAACAACCCTCTGGGTAAAATGGTGATCAACCCTGATGTTACAGTACGTACCCGCGGTGTAATGGAGAAATGTTCTTTCTGCGTGCAGCGTATACAGGAAGGCAAATTGAAAGCCAAACGCGAAGGCCGCGCTGTAACCGATGGTGAAGTGAAAACAGCCTGCCAGCGCACTTGTCCGGCCAATGCCATTGTATTCGGCGACCTGCACGACAAGAACAGCGAAGTGAGCAAATTGTACCGCAACGAACGCGGATTCCAGGTACTGGAAGAACTGAACGTACAATCCTCTGTGATGTACCTGACCAAAATCCGTAACACTGAAAACGTTTAACCCCAGAAAAAAGCAAGAATGATACACGATTCATTATTAAGGGAACGCCTGGTAATTGGTGACAAAACTGCCGCCGACGTAACACGCGATATCTCAAGACCCATTCTGAACAAACCCTCAACTTCATGGAAGGTAGGATTTACCCTGTCGGTCATATTTCTGGGGATTTTTATTGTAAGCCTGGGCTGGACCCTGTGGACAGGGATTGGCGTATGGAACATCAATAAGTCCGTAATGTGGGGTTGGGACATCACCAACTTCGTATTCTGGGTGGGTATTGGTCACGCCGGTACCCTCATTTCAGCGATTTTGCTTTTGTTCCGTCAGAAATGGCGGATGAGTATCAACCGTTCGGCAGAAGCGATGACCATATTTGCGGTAATCTGTGCTGCCATGTTCCCTGTGTTTCACATGGGACGTGTGTGGGTTGGTTACTGGGCACTGCCGTTGCCAAATGCTTTCGGATCACTTTGGGTGAACTTTAACTCACCCCTGTTGTGGGACGTGTTTGCGATTTCCACATACTTCAGCGTGTCGCTTTTATTCTGGTACATTGGTCTCATTCCTGATATCGCAACCATCCGCGACCAGGTGAAAGGCAAGTACGAGAAATTCTGGTACCGCTTTTTCTCTATGGGCTGGACCGGCAGCACACGCAGTTGGGCCCGCTATGAACTGGTATCTCTGATTCTTGCCGGCTTGAGCACACCACTGGTACTTTCGGTACACACCATTGTATCCACAGACTTTGCCACATCGGTTATTCCCGGCTGGCACACCACCATCTTCCCACCATACTTCGTTGCCGGTGCGATCTTCTCCGGTTTTGGTATGGTGGCAACTCTGCTTGTGGTAGCCCGCAAAGTGATGAACTATGAAAACTACATCACCATTGGCCACCTCGATGCCATGTGTAAAATCATCATGCTTACCGGTACGCTGGTGGGTATAGCTTACCTTACCGAGTTCTTTATTGCCCAGTACAGTGGTGTGGAATACGAACAGTATGCCTTCATTAACCGTGCAACCGGACCATACTGGTGGGCTTACTGGAGTATGATGAGCTGCAACCTGCTTGCTCCTCAGGTATTCTGGTTCAAATGGGCACGTACCACCCCATGGTTTATATTCATCATGAGTATCGTGGTGAATGTGGGTATGTGGTTCGAACGTTTTGTAATCATAGTAACCTCACTGCACCGCGATTACCTGCCCAGCAGCTGGGTAATGTATGCCGGTTCACTTACAGAAATTGGCCTTTTCCTGGGAACCTTTGGTATCTTCTTTACCTGCTTCTTCCTGTTTGCCAAATTCCTGCCTGTGATTAACATGGCCGAGATTAAATCTATTTTGAGAAACCGCGAATAATCTAAACTGGAGACTATCATTCATGATTATTGATAAAAATCTGAGCCTGCGCAACCGCAACAAAATGCTTGTAGGTATCTGGCAGGATGAAGACAAACTGATGGAAGCCGCCCATGCACTGGTGCATGCCGGTGTAAAAGTACACGATGTTTACACACCCTATCCGGTGCATGGTCTTGACCGTGTGATTGGTGTAAGACGCAGCTGGCTGTCCATTGTGGCATTCCTTTGCGGTTTAACCGGTTTCAGTCTTGCCATTCTGATGATCTGGTACATGTACGTGTACGACTGGCCAATGAACATCGGTAACAAGCCAGAGAGGTTCTCACCCAGCTGGGTACCTATCTTTTTTGAAAGTACTGTGCTGTGTACAGCATTCGGTATGGCCTTCTTCTTCTTCTGGAGAAGCCGCATGGTGCATGGTATACAGCCCGAACTCATTGATCCCCGCCAAACCGACGATTACCTGATTGTAACCGTTGAAACCGGCGAAGGGGTGAATGAAAAAGAAGTACTGGATATTATGAGAAGCAACGGTGCCACCGAATTGCGCGAACGCGTGGGAGGCGTACAAACCACATTGTAAGTATGGAATTCATGAAGAAAAGCATTCATATAATTACCGGAGTTGCAGCACTTTCTGCGATGATTTCGGCCTGTACCAGCCGTGGCAACAATCCGGGCTGGGAATACGCCCCCGATATGGTTTATTCCAAAGGATATGAACCTTACAGTCAGGGCGACAGCAATACCATCAATCCGCATGGAATGAATATGCGTGAACCTGTGCATGGTACTGTTGCCTTTGGCAAAGAAGGATATCTGTATCCTTATGCCAATACGGCTGAAGGGTACGAGGCCGCTAAAGGTCTGAACTATCCTGCCGGACTGGAAGACAAAGAAGGCCGGGGCAAATACCTCTACGGGATTTACTGCTCACCCTGCCACGGTGCAACCGGTGGAAACGATGGTGAAATTTTTAAACGCGGACTGGGTAAACCCTCCTGGAAAAATTACCAGGACGATTACATCAAGAACATTCCCGTGGGACAGATTTACCATACCCTGACCTATGGCAAAAACCTGATGGGTAGCCACGCGTATGTGCTGAAACCCGAAGACCGCTGGAAAGTGGTGCGTTATGTAAAAGAGTTGAGTGGGGCTGGCATTGCAACCGCAGCACCTGCTGACTCAGCGTCTATGAAGAAAACCAAATAAATCAGACACAATGGGACACGGACATCATATAGAAATTAAGCAGGAACAATTCAGCGTTCCGTCCAAAGGGAAAACTTTCGCCATTGTTCTGATGGTATTGGGTTTAATCCTCACCGGTATAGGTGTGGCCACACTGGGTAAACACAAAGCCGGCGGACATGACAGCCATGCAAAAACAGAACAGGCCGCAAAAAGCCATGAAGCTGCTGCACCTGCGCATGGCGAAAAAGCCGGTCATGATGCAGTGGCACATGCCGGTACAGAAGGCCATGCTGCTGTAGAACACAGCAACACAGACAATCCGAATTTCGGCCCGCGTATAGAATATCACCCACAGGATAAACCAGCCAGCACACGCATTTATACTGCGTTGCTCACCATTGGTTATTTCCTGCTGTTGATTTCACTGGCTGCTTTGTTCTTCATCGCGGTACAGTACATTGCCAATGCAGGCTGGAGTGCCGTAATCAAGCGCGTACCGGAGGCCATGAGTACCTTTATTCCGGTTGCCTTTATTCTCACATTTGTGGTGATTTTACTGGGTAAAAACGACCTTTATCATTGGGTGCATTACGAACACCTGGGTTTGAAAAAGGGTGATGCCGGTTTTGATGCCATTCTTTCCGGCAAAAGCTGGTTTCTGAACTCGAATATGCTGCTGATTTTCCCTACTGTACTCGTGATTATCTGGGTACTGATAGGTATGAAACTGCGCAAGATGAG
>JAEUUL010000013.1 GCA_016787485.1 Bacteroidota bacterium | reverse complement strand
GTATTCCTGTGGCAGCACATGGAGAATTTCCAGTCCGGGTTCCATGGCCAGGTTGCCCATATCGGCTTCCATTTTTGCCAGTTCGTCGCTGGTGATTTCTTCATAGGCATTTTTCCGGGAGAGGGTGCCACGGTGCTGCATGCTTTTGATGTGATGGCCTGCAATACCCACAAATACAGTGCGTATTTCCACCTGACTTTGCCGTTGCGCTTCCTCCACAGCCAGTCGAATGGCAGTTTCGGCCTTGCTGATGTTTGCCACCATGCCGCGGGATACGCCGCCCTGGCTGGGGGATTTGCCCATGCCCAGTACGTTGATTTTACCATTTTCGGTAAGTTGGCCTACAATAGCGCACACCTTTGTGGTGCCGATATCCAGGCCTACGATGATGTCATTCATAGCTGCCATATGTGGATGAATTTGTTTAGTGTTGTGGTTTTTGGACATTGTTTGGTTTCTTCTGTTCAGTTTGGCTTACACTTTTGATTCCTACCACCTGTCCTCTGTACTTCAGACTGATGGAACGGTACTTATCCCAACCCATGGTTTTCAACCCTTTTTCGTAGAAAACACGCAGGTTTGCGAACTTTTCCGGCAGATTTTCAGCGTTGCCTATTACGATACTATGCTTTCCTACGCGGGGAACCAATATCAGGTCGTTAAAATTGTCTACATAGCATTGTTCAAATTGTGCATTCCAGAACACATCTGATGCAATAAAGCGGGACAATGCAAGAATATCTTTACAAACAGGACTATATATCCGGGTTGAATCGGAGAGTTTTTCCTGAATATTCCCGTTGGCGATAAGCACATTGGGTGCATAATGACCGCGCAACGGTATTTTGATACCGGATGTATCGGCAAACCAGGTTTCACCGGCCGCATTCGTAATTCTTACTACAGGTATGCGCTGGTTTACTTTTACAATCAGTTTGCCATCCAGGCCTGCATACACCTGTGCAGACTGCACGAAAGGAAGTGATTTTATTTTTGTTTCTGCCCGGGTCAGGTTCAGTGCGCTGGCTGCTTTGCCGGTGGGGTTGCCTACCGTTTTGCTCAGCAAATCACTTACATCTGCGGCATTGATGAAATAGACACCGGTATCGGGCTGTATGCGGATTTCCACAGCAGTGATCAAGCGGTTTTTGCCGGCAAACTGCAGACTGCCCCACACAATGGCTACAATCACCACCAGCACGGCCAGCAGACCCAGCATGCCCGCACGGGATCTGAGCAACTGTTTAATTTTCATTATACAATTCCTTCACAAGTGGTACAATTCTGTCTATATCTCCGGCTCCGAGTATGAGCAGCAATTCCGGTTTTTCACTGCGGATTTTTTGCAGAATATTTTCGGTATTCAACAATGATTTTTGTTTTTCCGGTAATTGAATTTGTTGCAACAACCAGGCAGAATGAATTCCCTCAATGGGCAATTCGCGGGCCGGATAAATTTCCATGAGAATCAATTCATCGGGGATGGACAAACTGTGTGCAAAACCTTCTGCAAAATCGCGGGTTCGGGTAAATAAATGCGGTTGGAAAATGGCCGTGAGTTTTTTATCAGGATACAATTCTTTCACAGAAGTCAGAATAGCATTTAATTCTTCGGGGTGATGCGCATAATCATCAATCACCACATATTTTTCTGTTTTTACGATGAATTCAAACCGTCGTTTTACTCCACGGAATTGAGCCAATCCGTTTCTAATCTGCTCAGGATCGAGATTCAGCATATCCATGCACACCGCAAGCGCAGCTGTGGCATTTTCAATGTTGTGAAAACCAGGCAATCCGCAATACAATTGTTGCAGGTCACTGGCATGGATTTCTCCGTTCTTTTTGCGGATACCTATATAATCAAACAGGAAATTACCCTGGCTGATTTGTGCAAACATGCTATGAAAATCCGGTGCCATACCCGAATCCATGCAGTATTCAAGCACTTCAGTATTTTCCGGCCAATGTTGTTCCAGATGGGCATTTGCAATCAAAGTTCCACCGGGTTTGATTTTGGAAGCAAATATTTCAAATGCCTCAAAAAAAGCCTCCGGGGTGCCGTAAATGTCCAGATGGTCCGGATCTATGGCGGTAATTACTGCAATATCCGGACTAAGACGGTGAAAACTGCGGTCGAATTCATCGGCTTCAAGCACCACAACGGGTTTATCCTGAAAAAGATTATTGCCGTCTGTTTTATGGATATAATTGGTGTTGTAATTGGCAGAAATTCCGCCCAGAAATGCAGTGAAATTGATATTACACGCATAAAGCAAATGCGCAATTAATGTGCTTGTTGTGGTTTTTCCATGGGTTCCTGCAACTGCTATGCAGTAGGCATCGCGTGAAATCATCCCGAGCACTTCACTGCGTTTATACAGTGTTTTGCCCATGGCACGCAGTGTGAGCAATTGCTTATGGTCGGCGGGAATGGCCGGGGTGTATACCAGCAACGTGTTTTCGGCATGGGCCAGGACAAACCCGGGCAGCGTGGCCGGACTGTCCTCGTAGGTAACCATCATGCCTTCCGCTTCCAGTTCGCGGGTAAGGTCGCTGGGGGTTTTGTCATATCCGGCTACAGATATACCCCGGGCATGAAAATAGCGTGCAATGGCACTCATGCCTATGCCACCTATGCCAAGGAAGTATGCGTATTTTATCTCTGCCGGGTTCACTTTTCGGTTAGTTTTTTTATTTGTAGTACAATTTCAGTTGAGGCATTGGGCTTTGCCAATGGTTTCAGTGCCTGCTGTATGGCTTGTCGTTTCGCAGCATCTCCTGCGAGGTCAATGGCGGTTGGAATCAGACGGTCCATCGCCTCGGTATCACGCACCATCAGGGCAGCATGGTTGGCCGTAAGTTTCAGTGCGTTTTGGGTTTGATGGTCCTCTGTAACATTGGGCGACGGGACCAGAATGGAGGGTTTGCCTGCGACAGCAATTTCTGCAATGCTGAGTGCTCCCGCACGGGATATCACAACATCGGCAGCGGCATAACCCATATTCATTTCCCGCAGGAATGGCATTGCCTTTACGTGGGTTGGCAGGGGTTCTGCCGGCGTAAAGTTTTTACCGGTTTGCCATATCCATTGGATGTTTTCTGTGGCTATTTTATCCATGGCTTTTTGCACTGCCATATTGAGGGTGCGGGCTCCCAGGCTGCCTCCTGTTATAAAAATGACCGGTTGTTCTGCATTCAATCCGAAAAATGACAGTGCTGTTGTGCGGTCTGGCAAATGCAACATTTCTTCCCTTACCGGGTTGCCGGTGTATATGGTTTTTGACGGGGGAAAAAATTGCTCCATACCCGGGAATCCTGTGCAAATGGTATTGACCCGTTTGGCCAGTATTTTATTGGTAAGACCGGCATATCCATTTCCTTCCCAGATCAGGGTTTTGAAACCCATACCGCTTGCGGCATACAACACTGCCAGGCTGGCATACCCTCCGGTACCTATCACACAATCAGGCTTAAAATCTTTCAGTATTTTGCGGGCTTTCCACCAACTGCCTAAAAATTGCCAGGCCACTTTCAGGTTTGCCGGAGAAATGCTGCGTTTTAAACCGGCAACGTTCAGCCCGACAATGCGATACCCTTCCTGTGGAATCTTTTCCATTTCCATGCGGTTGTTGGCTCCGATGAACAGAATTTCACAACCGGGAAATACCCTTTCCAGTTCACGTGCGATAGCCACCGCAGGGAAAATATGTCCGCCGGTTCCTCCACCTGACAATATGAATTTACGCGGCTGCAACGGGTTCCTCCTTTTCTTTCTTCCGGTCTTCCTCAATGGTACGGCTCACAGCCAGAATGACGCCAAAGGCAATGCTGTTAAACACAAGACTGGTGCCACCCATACTTACCAATGGAATGGTGAGACCGGTAACCGGGAGTATACCCACAGCCACACCCATATTTACAAAGGCCTGAAAACTCATACTGAAGCACAGACCCAGTGCGAGCAAGGCCCCAAAAGCCCTTGGACTCTGTATCACAATTCTGAGACACCTGTAAATGAGCAGAAGGAACAGGCCCACAAGGAGGGCGCCTCCCATCCACCCGTATTCTTCCATGATTATGGCGTAGATAAAATCGGAATAGGGATGGGGCAGGTAGTTGCGCTGTGTGCTGTTGCCAGGTCCTTTGCCCAATATCCCACCTGTTGCTACTGCGATTTTCGATTGCAACTGCTGGTAGCTTCCTTCCCCCCCGTCTTTACCCATAAATACTTCTATACGTTTTTTCCAGGTAGGAATCCGGGTGCTGCCCATATTGTCGGTGTTCAGGTTGAGCAATACAACCACCAGAATGGTGAACATAAGAATTCCACCGCCGGCCAGCATGGCCAGATACTTTGTGTTGATACGGCCTATAAACAACAGCATGCAGCAGGTGGTGAAAACCACCAGTGCGGTACTCATATTTTCGGGAGCTATAAGCCCTACAACAATGAGAATGACGAAAAGGATATTTCTGAATACCTTAAAACTGTCAATTTCATCCTGGTTTTTACTCAGATACCGTGCAATGTACATAATGAGAAAAAGCTTTGCCATATCCGAGGTTTGGAAGGTGATACCCAGTCCGGGAATGGGCAGCACCCTTGTGGCATTGTTGATTTCACTGCCTACTGCCAGCGTAACCACAAGCAGACCTATGGAAATCCAGAGGAACAGCTGGCTGAGGCGGGAGAAATACTGGTAATTGATGAGGTGACAGAGGTACAGGAAAAACAGACCGATGAGCAGAAAACCCGTGTGACGCAGGAAATAGAATTCAGTATTGCCTCCCTGTTTGCTGAAGGCAAGGGTTCCTGTGGCACTGTAAACCGCCAGAATCCCTATCAGCGAAAGGGCAATCACAATGGCCCAGATCCAGGGGTCACCACGAAAGATATGTTGCAGTCTTCTGCTCATTTTGCGGGTTTAGAGGTTTCTTACCGCTTCTTTGAATTGCCGGCCACGGTCTTCGTAGTTGTCAAATAAGTCGAAGCTGGCGCAGGCCGGAGAAAGCAGTACCACGTCTCCCGAAGCTGCCAGGCGACTGGCCACATGCACAGCTTCCTTGGCACTCAGGGTGTTTACAATCATGTCCACATCGCCCTGAAAGGACTGATGGATTTTCATGTTGTCGATACCCAGGCAAACGATAATTTTCACTTTATCGCGCACAAGTGCTTTCAATTCGCTGTAGTTGTTGCCTTTATCCACGCCGCCGGCAATCCAGATTACGGGTTTCTCCATACTTTCAAGCGCGTACCATGCAGAGTTTACATTGGTGGCTTTGCTGTCGTTGATGAATTCCACCCCGTTGAATTTGGCGACAAATTCAAGGCGGTGCTCCACGTTTTCAAAATTGCTCAGGCTTTCGCGGATAATGTCTTTACGCACTTCGAGTACATTGGCTACAATGCCGGCAGCCATGCTGTTGTACGTGTTGTGAATTCCGCGTAGTGATAGATTTCGCATAGGTATAGTTGTGTTTTGTTTTTCAGTTTTGATGCAGAGGGTTTCATTTTCTACCCAGGACCCTGATTCTCTGGGGCCATGTAAACCAAAGGGAATCAGTTTGGCTTGCACATTAGATTCCGGCAGATATTCCATTGTGATCGGATCGTCTGCACAGTAAATAAAATAATCTGCTTTTGTTTGATTCAGGGCCAGCCGGAATTTGCTGTGGGCATAGTTTTCCAGCTTATAGTCATAACGGTCCAGATGGTCGGGTGTGATATTGGTAAGCACAGAAATATGAGAATGAAAATGAATATTTCCATCCAATTGAAAACTGCTTACTTCCAATACATAATAATCATAATTATTTTGCGCTACCTGACGGGCAAAACTCTTTCCGATATTGCCTCCCAGACCCACATTGAGGCCTGCATTTTTCAATATATGATATGTAAGAAGGGTAGTGGTGGTTTTTCCATTGGTGCCGCTTATACAAATCATTTTAGCCTGGGTATACCGGCCGGCAAATTCAATCTCAGAGATTACCGGAATGCCTTTTTCACGGGCCGCAACCACAAGGGGCGCTGTATCCGGAATTCCGGGACTTTTTACAATTTCATCGGCAGATAAAATTTCATCCGTACTGTGCATTCCCTGTTCCCAGCGGATGGCATGTGCATCCAGTTCTTCCTGGTAAGCAGGTTTAATCTGACCCATATCAGAGACAAATACCTGCCAGCCCCGGGCTTTGCCCAGAATGGCGGTGCCTGTACCGCTTTCGCCTGCTCCCAATATGGCCAGTTTTTTTGTCAACGCAGTTTTAAAAGTGCAATGGTGGCAAGTACCAGAATTACCGTAATCAACCAGAAACGCAGCGTGATGCGGCTTTCAGGAATATTCTTTTTCTGAAAATGGTGGTGCAAAGGGCTCATAAGAAAAATGCGACGACCTTCCCCGTATTTTTTCTTTGTGTATTTAAACCAGCTAACCTGCAATACGACACTCAGACTTTCGGCAAAAAAGACTCCGCATAAAATCGGAATCAGCAATTCCATTTTTATGATGATGGCTACTGCTGCAATGGCACCACCCAGAGCCAGGCTGCCGGTATCTCCCATAAATACCTGTGCAGGATACCCGTTGTACCAGAGAAATCCCAGACAGGCCCCGATAACCGCAGCCATGAAAACCACCACTTCACCGCTGTTGGGGACATAAATGATGTTCAGGTATTGGGAGAATTTGATATTACCCACGGCGTAAGCCAGAATTCCAAGGCCCACACCAACAATGGCGGTTGTGCCCGCAGCCAGTCCGTCTATGCCGTCTGTAAGGTTTACTGCATTCGTCACAGCCATACATATGAAAACGATCACCGGCAGAAAAATCCACCAGGCATTGTTGTCGCCGGGAATCAGATCTGTGTAACTCATCCGGTTTTTGAACATCGGCAGGTTGGTCTCCAGTGGAATATGCGCCTGCTTGTGGGTATAGTCCACAACCACAGCGATAATTACACCCAGCATGAGCTGCCCTATGAGTTTGCTGGTACTCTTTAGTCCTTCCTTGTTTTTTTTGTATACCTTGATATAGTCGTCAATCAGTCCGATGATGCCCATCCAAACTGTGCTTACCACCATCAGGATTACATACACATTGTCCAGACGGGCAAAGAGGAATGTAGGAATAAGAATACTCAGCAGGATAATTATGCCCCCCATTGTGGGAGTGCCCTTTTTCTGCATCTGTCCTTCCAATCCGAGTTCGCGAATGGTTTCCCCTATTTGTTTTTTCTGCAGCCAGCGGATAATCTGCTTGCCCACGAGCAGCGCTATCAGCAGGCTCAGGATACCGGCCAGTGAAGCACGGAATGAAATGTACCGGAACGCCCCGGCGCCCGCCACATTTATTTTATCCAGATATTCAAAGAGGTAGTACAGCATCAGTTGATTTGTTCAAATGTTTCACGCAGTATTTGTTTGTCGTCGAACGGGTGTTTTACCCCTCTGATTTCCTGATAGGTTTCATGTCCTTTGCCGGCAATCAGAATCACATCTCCGGGTTCTGCCATAAGCACAGCTGCCCGTATGGCTTCCCTGCGGTCGGTTATTTTCAGCATGCGCTTGTAATGCTGACCTTCCACACCAGCTTCCATGGCCTGAATAATGGCTTCAGGATCCTCATCTCTGGGATTGTCACTGGTGAAAACAACCCTGTCACTGAGGCGGGTCGCAATTTTTCCCATCTCGGGACGCTTTGCCGCATCGCGGTTACCGCCGCAACCCACAACGGTGATTAGCCTGCAATTGCCGCTGCGTATGTCGTTGATTGTATTCAGCACATTTTCAAGTGCATCCGGGGTATGTGCGTAGTCTATGATGCCACTGATCCGGTTGGGGCCTTTTACCGTTTCAAACCGCCCGTTCACCCTGCCCAGTTTGCTCATTTGCACCACCAGGTCTTCCTGCCCTTCGGTGAGCAGAAATGCTGCGCCATATACTGCCGCCAGATTGTATGCGTTGAACCCTCCTACAAGCTGCACCCATGCTTCTGTACCATTCAGCTGCAACAGGGTACCACTGAAATCGCTTTCCAGAATTTTCACACTGAAGTCTGCCGCATTGCTCATGGCGTAAGTGTACCGGCTGGCTTTGGTGTTCTGTAACATCACCTGTCCATTTCGGTCGTCTTTGTTGGTGAGGGCAAAGGCAGTAGAAGGCAGTCGGTCGAAAAAGGATTTCTTCGCTGCGATGTAATTGGCAAATGTGCCATGATAATCCAGGTGGTCGTGGGTGATATTGGTGAAAATGCCACCGCTGAAGCTGAGGCCTGCGATTCGTTTCTGGTGTGCGGCATGCGAACTCACTTCCATAAAGCAATGGGAACAACCCTGCTCCACCATCTGGCGCAGCAGCCTGTACAGTCCTATAATATCCGGCGTGGTGTGGGTGCTGGGCAGTACTGTGCTGCCAATGCGGTATTCCACCGTGGAAACCAAACCGCAGGTGTGCCCCATATTTGAAAAGAGTTCGAAAAGCAGTGTTGACACAGTGGTTTTGCCATTGGTGCCAGTGGTTCCCACCAGTGTGAGTGTGGCAGATGGGTCTTTGAAGAATACCCTGCATACCTGTCCCAGACTTTCCGCCACATCTTCTACCTGCAGATAGGTGACGTCTGAAGTGACTGAAGGGATGTGGTTGCATAGAACCACAGTTGCTCCGTTTTCTACCGCCTGGGATATAAAGTCATGTCCATCTGCCCGGGTGCCCGGCATGGCTGCGTAAAGGAAGCCCTTCTGTATCTTGCGGCTGTCCAGTTCCAGTCCGGCAATTTCCAGATCCGTATTACCGGTCACCCTGCAATCCGGCAATGCTGCGATGATGTCTCTCAGGTTTGTCATCAGAAGGGTTCCAGGGTTAGGTGAATTTTAAGCCCATCCTGCAATGCAGTGCCCGGGGGTAAACTTTGTTGTGTGATTCGTCCGTATCCGTCATAGGTAACAGCAACACGCCTGTTCTCCAGCAGTTGTATAGCATCTCTCAGGCCCATTCCGCGCACATCGGGTACTTGTTTTGGGGATACAGACAGCGGACTCAGTGCAACAGAGTATTCCTTTTTGCGGGCTTCTATCCAGCCGGTTACCCCGGTTTGTCCGCTATCTGCCTGCGAGCTGATGCCCAGACTGTTGAGTACCACTTTGGTCATTCCCAGGTTTCCTTTCAGCACATAAGGTGCATTGGGCAGGGGATTGGTGCCCAGAGTAGGTAGGATGGCGGTGGAAGTGGCATATAGCTTTTCTGCAATGTCCCGGAATACAGGTCCGGCCACAAGGCCTCCATAGTATGCTCCTTTGCGTGGCTCGTTGATAACCACAATCACGGTGTATTGCGGTTTGTCGGCAGGGAAATAACCCACAAACGAAGCTTTGTAAGAGCCCTCTTCGTACTTTTTGCCTTTGCTGATTTTTGCAGTACCGGTTTTCCCGGCAATCAGAAAATCCTCGCTTTTGAGGTTTTTGGCGGTGCCATGGTCTACCACCCCTTCCATCATTTTCCGCAATGCGGCAATGGTTTCTTCTCCTGCTATTTTTTCATCCAGCACTCTGGGTTCTATTTTCGAAATGGTAAGCCCTTCTTTGCGTATTTCCTTTACCATGTAGGGTTTCATCATGCGGCCATTGTTTGCCACTGCATTGTACATCATCAGGATCTGCATGGGCGATACTTTGGTTTCATAGCCTATGCTCATCCAGGGCAGGGTGGTATTGCTCCAGTCCGGGCTTTTGGGAGTTTTTATCCGGGGTTGACCGCTGCTTCTTATATCGAATTCAGGTTTCAGATTCAGACCCAGGCGCAAGGCATGGTCCACCAGTTTGCCGGGTTGTTTGCCATAGTGTTTCAAAACCATCCTGCTGATTCCCACGTTGCTGCTTTGTTCAAAGCTTTCCTGAAGGGTAAAGAATCGTTTGGGCTGCTTATGGGCGTCCTTCATGGTTTCGCCAAACATTTTCACTTCTCCCCAGTTGATATCCACACTGTCTGTGGGTTTGGCAAGTCCGTCTTCCAGCAGGGCAAGGGTTGCCAGCAGTTTAAAGGTGGAACCGGGTTCGCTGAATTCGTCCACGGCGAAGTTTTGTGTTTCTCCGTAGGTGCCATCTTTGCCCCGCTTCAGGTTGGCCATGGCTTTGATGGCGCCGGTGGATACTTCCATCACCACGGCACAGCCATGGTCTGCTTCATTGTCTGCAAGCACTTTGTTCAGGGCGTTCTGTGCCACGTCCTGCAGGTTCACATCCAGTGTGGTTACTATGTCGTAGCCATTCAGGGGGTCTTTGTAATTGCCCACCTGAACCGGCCGCCAGGTGTTGCCGGGCATTCTTTGTTCCATCCGCTTGCCATCGCGGCCACGCAACAGGCTGTCAAAAGCACCTTCCAGGCCAATGGCTACGCTGTCTTTGATGTAGCCGATGGTGCGCCTGGCCAGGTCACCCATAAAATACAGGCGTTTTCCATGCTCCTCGTACCAGAATCCGCCTTTGAACTTACCCAGATCAATCAGTGGCCAGGTTTTCATGCGCTTCACTACGTCAAAACCCAGGTCTTTGCGCACCACCACATAGCGAACCTTGTTCTTGCGCAGGTTGGCAAAGTAGCTTTTCCAGGTTTCAAGCGTTTTATCCGGAAACTGGGCCGCCATGAACAAACACAGACTGTCCATGCGCCGTTTGTAAATGTTACCGGGCATTGAGGCTATACCGTCAGACCAGGCGTCGAATACCAGATCGTAACGGGGTATGCTGGTGGCGAGCAAACTGCCGTCGTCTGCATAAATATTTCCGCGTACAGCCCTGACATCTACCACTCTGGTGTTTTTCTGTTTCAGGGCTTCGCTGAATTGTTTGTCGCTGCCCAATTGCAGCCGGGCTGCCGATACCAATACCGCAACCCCAAAAACAAGAGCCAGGCCGAATACAAGGTAGGCCCGCACCAGGATGGCCCTGCGGGTATTTACCTTCGGCTTGGCTGCCGCCTTACTTTTTTTCCTTGTAGTACTCAATTTTTACAGGGGGTTGGTTCAGTTCTTTCAAACCGGTGGATTCCAGCTTCTTTGCCAGTTCACTTTGCTTGCTGGCATTGGTGATTTCGCTTTCCAGACTTATTTTCTCGCTGTGCAGTTCTTTCAGTTCCTTCAGCAATTTGTCTTTTTTCCGCAGGGCTTTATTGGCATGGTGCTGGTTGTAGATATAGAAGACCATGAGAAGGAATACCACAGAGCCAAAACGCACCCATCCCCAAGGACCAATGGCCTTTGGCGGCTGCACAACTGCTGCGGTTTCCTCTGGTTGCGGAGTTTCCGGGGTTTCCGGCAGTTCCACGGGTTCTTTTTCCTGGTTTTCCATATCAGTTTCGTATTCCTATCCGCATTTTGGCACTGCGGGCACGCTTGTTGTTTTCTATTTCGGCTGCTCCGGGTGCAATGGCCTTTCCGGGCTTCATGGTAAAGGGTTTACTCACATGTCCGTACAGGTCGGTATGTCTTTCTCCTTCCAGATTCCCGGTTTGCAGGTAGTGCTTTACCAGCCGGTCTTCCAGGCTGTGATAGCTGATGATGACCAGTTTGCCGCCGGTTATAATCAGTTCACCGCTGCGCTGCAGCAACTCTTCCAGTGCGGTCATTTCGCCGTTTACCTCTATGCGCAGGGCCTGAAAAACCTGACTCAGATATTTGGCCGGGGTTTGCCTGGGTGTGCAGCTGGCTATTGCTTCCTTCAGTTTGCCGGTGGTGAGGATGGGTGCCGCTTTTCTGCCGTTCACAATGGTTGTGGCCAGTGTTTTTGCGTTGGGGATTTCGCCGAAGCGCTGAAATACCAACTGCAGCCGTTCCGCATCATAGGTATTCACCACATGTTCTGCTGTAAGCGGGCTCTGGGAATCCATGCGCATGTCCAGCGGGCCATCCAGGCGGTGGGCAAATCCCCTTGTGCCTTCATCTATCTGGTGGCTGGAAATGCCCAGATCGGCCAGAATGCCGTTTACAGGTATGGCTTTCAGGTACAGCAGAAATTGTTTCAGATAGCGGAAATTGTGGTTCACAAGGGTAAAACGCGGGTCATCGGGCACATTGGCAAGGGCATCGGTATCCCTGTCAAAGGCAATGAGGCGGCCCGCAGAGGATAGCCTGCTCAGGATGAGGCGTGAATGGCCGCCTCCACCAAAGGTCACGTCCACATAAATGCCATCCGGATTGTATACCAGGGCATCCACGCTTTCGTGCAGCAGAACCGGATTGTGATAGTTACTCATTGCGCATACGGCAATTCCATCATGTCGTTTTGCGTTGTACCTCCTGCTGGGTGTAGAATTGTTGCGCCAACTGACTCAGTTCGGCAGAATCCACGGCCATTTCAGACTCGTAGTTCTTCGCACTCCATATTTCCACTTTGCTGCCATTGGCACTCAGAACCACATCATCGGTGATTTCTGCATAGTCAAGCAGCTTTTTGGGAATGAGAATGCGCTGCGCCGTATCCAGGCTGATGGCATTGGCTCCGTTGGTGAACAGCCGTTTGAATCGGCGTATCTCCGGGCTCATGAAATCATCCACGGCGGTCAGTTTGGCGGTTTCCTTCATCCAGTCTTCGCGGGTGTACAACACCAGACATTTCTCAAATCCACGGTTTACCACCAGCACATTTCCTGCACTTTCAGGAAACTGAGCACGCAGTTTCGCCGGCAGAGAAAGTCGTCCTTTCTCGTCCAGCCTGCAGTTGTACTCACCGATGTAACCGTTCATTTGACCTTGGAATTCCGTCTGCTAAATAAAAACCCGTTTTCCCACAGTTTCCCACATTCTCCCATTTTTAATCACCTTTTATCCACACAACGGATAAAGGGCTGGTTTTGTTGCGGTACTAGCGGATTTTTTCACAGTTGAAACCGCAGCAAATATAGCCCAAAAGCCTTGATGATGTTGCTAAAATGGGTTTGTGGGATAAAGTGGGGCATTTTAAACCATTTGCCCGGTCAGTGGATTTGGTTGTCGGATTCACAATCCGGTGGTCATTTCCTATATTTGTAATTCCATGCGGTTGTTTTTGCTGTTCTCTCTTCTGACTGTGACCCGGTTTCTGGGTGCACAATCCGAGAAAATGACCTCGCTGGGAGTTGGGCTGAACCGCAATGGATTTGGTGCCGTGGTGAAAATTTATAAGCCTGATCATGCTCCTTCAAACCGCACCATGGGCGATTTCCGGTTTGAACTGGGCAACATCACCCACAGCCGCGAGTTGCCGCTATTGAACACCACCCTGCAATCCAGCAGCATCTACAAATTCGGCAAAATCAATTATGTGTGGGCATTCCGGCCTGCATGGGAAACCCGCTGGCAGTTGGCACCCAGGCCTGATAAAAAGGCAGTTGGCATCCAGGCATCGGCAGGAGTGGGACTACCCATGGCCTGGGCATGGCCGGTTTACATTCGTCTTTTTACCCCCGATCCCGGTGGCAATGAGGTTTTTTCTATTGTCCGTTACAATCCGGATGTGCATCCACAAAGTCAGATTGCCGGCAGGGCCCCTTTTCACCGGGGTTTCAGTCAGGGGCAGCTCATACCGGGTCTGAGCCTGCATACGGCCGTGGAATTCATGTGGGGCAATTACCGCACAGATGTGAACATAGTCACCATTGGTGCGCGTATAGAAGCCTGGTCCAAAAAACTCCCCATCTTGTACACCCAAAATCAAAACAAATCTGTGTTGCCCACCTTTTATATAGGCTATGCTTTCGGGCTGGGAGGGTAGGCAACGGATTGGGGGATTTGAGTGTCTATAACCTGGTTATTTAGGTACGTCTCAATATTACATTTCTGTTGTTTTATAGTCACAGTTGTTCCGCATGTTTGGATTTGCCAAAAATATCAATAACTTTGATTTTCAAATTATTTCTTATATGAAATCACCAGCATTCTGTATTTGGCTCTTTTCTTTTCTTGTCATTTGCAATATTCAGAATCTTAAAGGGCAATTGTCAGAATCGTGGCCAACAGCAGTGGGAACACAAACTGTCAATGCCTCAAAGCAAAAAATAGAATTGCTTATCAATCCAACCACTGCAAAAAGTTATCTATCTACTTTAGTCAATAGTACATTTTACCCGATTGATAGTTTTCAAAACTCAGACATTTTAGACAGCAATGCGCTGTTTTGGCATATTCAGATCAGATTTGACACTACATTAATCACTGACTCACTATTTGTCAGGTGTTTCAGGTACTTTAGAGATTCGCAACCCGCGTTGGTATTAAATGTATTGAATGAATACAAGATAAAAGGCAGCAACTGTCAGGAAAAGAACTACCTGATATGTAAACTAAAAAACCAGAACAGAATAAATGCCCTTGATTCCTGGTGCGCGGCCAATGGCTGTGTCCGAGCAATGAAACTATTCGATTCCAGTTGTTGGGTAGTTTCTAAAAATACAAGTAAGTTATCAACTCCGGTATTGTCAACAAAGTTATATTCGCTTTATTTTTGTAAATATGCAGAACCAAGTCTTGAGTGTAACAATATCTTAACAACAAATGATCCGCTATATGGTAATCAATGGGGTTTGAAAAATACAGGTAGTAATTGCCAATCACCTGTAACTAACTGTGCGGAAGGATCCGATATTAACATTGAAGACGCCTGGGATCAGGTCACGGGATGTCCGGCCATTAAAATTGAAATTCTGGATGAGGGAGTGGAAATTGGTCATGAAGATTTACAATTGAGTTCCAAAGGTTACAACGCTTTTTATGCATACCCAGGGAAAAACTACTGGAACGAATATCCTTGTTTCAATACATTTTATGACAGGTGTTACCTTGTAAATGGAGGTAATATCTGGGGATATGGAGTCACAAAAGACGCCACCCATGGAACGCTTTGTGCCGGGATAGCCGGGGCAATTGCCAACAACAGTAAAGGCCTTGCCGGCGTTGCATTTGGGGCTCAGATTGAACCCATGAAGTGTATCAGACAACAAGGTACTTCTGAACCAGAAGTGTTGGCTGCCGGAATCAGGTATTCAATCGACTCTGCTAACGCTGATATCCTCTCTTCATCCTGGATTTGGCCCATGTATAATCAACCGATAGCCGATGCCGTGACTTACGCTATTTCAAAAGGGAGAAACGGACTTGGCAGCATTTTGGTTAATAGTGCCGGAAATGGGGAGTCGGATTTCCCGTGTACACCTACGGGTATATTGTTCCCATCTACGATACCTGAAACGATTGCTGTTACTGGATCCACCAGTTGTGACAAGTTAAAGGTTTGCACCATGGATGACTGCTCCGGAGAAACAACCTTGATGGCTTCACATGGAACCGGAGTAGATGTGGCAGCACCATGTCACAATATATATTCAACCGATGTTACAGGCACCGATGGGAAATCCAATGATGAATATTATCTGTTTAATGGAGTGAGTTCTGCGGTCCCCTTGGTTGCCGGAACAATGGGTCTGATATTAAGTGCAAATCCGTTTTTAAGTAATGTGCAGGCCCGCAAGTGCCTGGAAAGCACCTGCGATAAAGTAGGCGGATACACATATTCAACCACTGCTAACCAGCCCAATGGCACATGGTGCAGTGAATTGGGTTATGGCAGAATCAATGCGGCAAATGCTGTGACTGCTGCACTTGCTGAGGAAATTGATATTCGCTTCATGCAGGGATCTGTGAATACGGTGATAGACAATTCAACCACCTTTTATTTCAATCCACTGGCCGGGGCATTTCAGTTGAAAATACTATCACCGGGTACAAGGGTGGATAACCTGAACATGACATTTACCTGGTACAGAAATGGAATTCCGGTGTATTCTGCCACCAATGGCCATGTCTTGCTTTCACCGGCTCCCGGGGAGTATAAGGTGGTTATAACCAATGGTTGTAATAACGATAAACCTTTATACTCTAAAACAATTCAATTGCGCTATGAATGTGAAAATGTTACATATGACCAGCGATGGGATGCAGGTTATACCTTTACCTCAAGTACTACAATTACGCATACAACGTTTGATGTATTTGAAGTAGGAGGGGATTTAATCATTCCGAATGGAATCACAGTAAACCTAACCAATTGCCGTCTTGTATTCAGCAATTGTGCTAAATTAAAAATTGCAAATGGCGGTAAACTAATTGCCACGGACTGTTATTTCGTAGCTTGTGATAAATGGAAAGGGATTGAAGGAGATGCTGCGCTGGAAATCACATTGGATAATTGCCTGGTTGAAAATGCAACCATCGGCGTTGCTACGTACAATACCGGGAGTTGCCAGATTTCAGAAAGCGAGTTTGGATTAAATTATACACATATGGTTATCAGGAATACCAATTATCTCAACGGCAGCCATGATATGCAACAAAATATACTCGGGGCAATCAATGAAGGTTCGGAAATTTCCAATGCCTGCACAAATCCGTATATCACCACGCCGCCTATTTACCCGCTTGATACATTTGTGGTTTTTAAAAATGCAGACCATGTGAATTTTGTGAATAATGAATTTTATTCATCCATTCACAACCCCATTCCGGCAAAAGGGGGTGTTTATTCTGAGGCTTTAAGCAGCAGTTCGGTTTCGGGAAATGAATATACCGGAAAGTTTACCATGGCCATTGAAATAAACGGGGGTTTAACCAACAATTGCAATGGCAACACCCTTTTCAATGACCATTCCTTTTTTACTGTAGGCAGCGGATATCTGGCTCCTGTGGGTATTGTACTAAACCAAACACCCAATACTACCGCCAAAACCAATACCATTCAAAATTGCGAAAACGGTATTGAATTTTACCAGAACGCGGGTACAACTTCAAGGGTGCGTTACAATACTTTCCAAAATCTTACCTACGGCCTGGTTTCGGCTATGTTTGAAAACCCTCTTACCTCAACCTTTCCTTATGCCAATAGCAGCGGACAGGTAAACCTGGCCACGGAATGCAACAGCTTTTCTACTTGTGAGTATGGTTGGGTGGGAACGGGTACTTATCCAAATCAGGGGAGTTCCGGGACTTCAGTTGGAAATACTTTCAATTCTATTTCAGAATGGAGTACTGCAATAATTTCTTCAACTAGTTCGTATTTTACAGTAAATACAAATGAACACCCGTATGTCTATATAGGATCTTCCTTAAATTTAGACGGAACGGCTTTCAACTCTAGCAATTATATTACTATAGGTCTTGCCAGACAACCTGCAAGTTCAGCTAACACATGTCAGACCCCGGGGCCAGCTGCATTAAGTTTAAGCCCTAATGCAAAAGATAAATCAACGATTATTTGGCCCAATCCATTTCATTCAGAAATAAATCTAGATTGGCGTTTGGGTTCTGATGTTTCTAGAATATCAATATTTAGCACCGCAGGTTTATTGATAGCCCTATATTCATATTCAGAGGCAATAAAACCCATGGTTATTAGCACATCTGATATTCCCATCGGCTTCTATATTCTTTTTATTAAATATAAGAATGGGATTGAAGAAAAATACAAGATTATCAAATTCTAATTCTTAAGGTAAATGTTGCGTCATTTGCTTTTATTGATTATTTCTTGTATTTCCAATTATACCGTTTTGGGTCAATACTCTAATAATTACTGGTTCTTTTACAATGGTAAATTGGATTTCAATAACTCTGCTCCGATTTTCAAAACTAGCGCAATTCCATGTGGCAATGATGGCCAGTTTGTGTTAACTGACCTAGACGGGAAGTTGAAACTTGTGGCACTTAGTAGAAATTACATTTATAACAGTTCTGAAAGGGTAATGAAAGGTAGTGGTAAAACATATGCAGAGCCTTACTCTTTGGTCGATGGATTTCCATATCCAGGTTCTAAAGATTCTGTTGTAATTTGTCATGATTTCTATGATACTTCTCTTTTGAAAAGCGGGAAATGCCCTTTTTCATTCGGTTATTCTATTGTGAATTTGGCTAAAGATTCCGGGCGAGGTGAAGTTGTAAAGAATTTTGTAAGAATCGCAGATGCACCAAATACTGTTCTGTCAATACTTCCTCATGCCAATAAACGGGATTATTGGATTATGTATGCGCCAGATAGCATTACAGTTTACGCTTATTTATTCACGGATAATGGTTTGAATTATACACCAATAGTCAGCAAGGGATATTTCAATCGATATAAAAATCAAACAACTTATTGCTTAGGTGGTTCAGGTGATTACGATTACCAAATCCTAAATGCGCCATTTATTCCAACTCGGGACAAAAAACAGTTGATTGTGACCGGACTCATAAAATCAGTGCACCCCACTGCAGCGGCCTTAATTTATGACTTTGACAACAATTCTGGCAAATTGAGCAATCCGGTATCTATCTTTAATTATAAAGATGTGTCAGATTCCGGATTTTCAACTCAAACAGCTGCAATATCATGGAATGACACATTTATTTACTTTGGAGTTGCAAGTTATCGTGATTTTGCAAAACCAGGAATCAATTCATATTTCTATCAAATAAATCGGTTTACCAAAAATAAAATACGACTAGCCAGCAATTATGTACCACCACCGTATTTGTCAGGAACTGGTTATTGGGCTACGACAATGGCTCCGGATGGTAAAATATATTGCAAAGACTACAGCCAAGCAAATGGAACACTTACCAAGCCAGCCAGCTTATGGGTGGTGGAGAATCCAAATTTACACGGAACTAAATCCAGATTTAAAAGGTGGCAGTACGATACTTTTTCATACAATTTGTTGGTTTGGACTTTTCCAACATCTTTGAATAGAATTACACCACCATATTACACTACTAATAATACAAATAATTCTTGTATAGATACTGTAGTGTTTTTAATAAAATTGAATAGTCAATATAAAAAAGTAATAATCAACTTTGGAGATGGTGATACGGCGGAAATGTATGGCAGCTTGACAGGAACTGTTATTTTTAAACATCGTTACTTATCTGATGGATCATTTCCCGCATCAATTCGCACCTGGGAAGCAAGCAGTAATTCAGCCCGTTGGTACACATCAAACATCACCGTTTACAAACCACCCACTGCATTGTCTTACACCGCTACCCACCACCCTTCCTGCACTGGTGACTCAGTGCAACTGCGCTTAAGGGCAGGCAATGCCAGCCGGTTTACCGCCAACTGGGGCCTGTTGAAAAGTGCAGGTATTTACTACGATACCATTGCCAACGGAGTAAAGGACAGTGTTACCTTCCGGTTTTTTTACCCGCGTTCCGTGGCCAGGGCACCCATTGTTCTCAGCGCACAAAACACCAACTGCAGCGTAAACAAATCCGATACCCTGCTCCTCAAACCTCTGCCGCTTCCGGGGGCGCATTTGCATCTTGTGCAGGATACCCTTTGTGCCGGTTCTGCACTCCATGTAGCAGACAGCACT
>JAEUUL010000039.1 GCA_016787485.1 Bacteroidota bacterium | reverse complement strand
GCTGCCATTGTCGCACACCCGGTAGCGGAAGCTGTCGTTGCCCACATAGTTGGCAGCCGGGGTGTAGGTGTATGTGCCATTGCTGTTCAGTGTCACGCTGCCATGTACCGGATTGGCCAATGGTGTGGTGGTCACTGTCATGATATTGCCCTCAGGGTCCTCATCGTTGGTCAGCACCTGACCGCTTACTGCTACATTCTTCAACGTTTGGTTGATATCGTTGTAGGCGTAAAGGAAATTTGGAGTAAGTGCCAATGAATCGCGCCAATCTCTGTCCACACCCCCATCCAACAATGGAAAACTGGAGGGGCTTAATCCACTGTTGGTAGGGTCTGTGGAGCTTGTATTGTTATCAAATCCATCAAGAAGTCCATCTAAATCAACATCTGCACTGCCACCTATACCAGTTGATGCAGGGCTTCCGGAGTCAGCGATTCCGTCGTTATCGGAATCATGGCCTTCAATTAAATCGCTTTGATAATCATTGTCACTATTCAAATCCGTGTAGTCCGGATTGTCTGTACCATCCGTATTAACAGGAGTTATATAGGTTCCTGAGTTGGTTGGATCGTAGGCATTGTCTAAACCATCGCCATCTGTATCGACACCAGATGGTGGAATATAAGCAGCAGTCCTTTGTGCCTCAGTGTTATCAGTTATACCATCATTGTCGGCATCAATGTCCAAAAAATCGGCAAACCTATCGGCATCTGTATTGTCAGTTGCCCAAGGGTTTCCGCTGCTTAAATCAGGGTATCCGTCATTGTTAATGTCAGAGTATGGTCTTATCCAAGGTGTTCCAGAGGTGGTACCATCTTGGGCATTGTTCCAACCATCTCCATCTGAATCAGAATAGGAATCTACCCTTCCATCCTTATTGGCATCAGTTCCGCCTACTTCCAGGATGTCTACAATTCCATCATTGTCTGCGTCAATATCCCAACCATTAAGCTTTCCATCACCATCTTTATCTGTTTGCACCAAGTAAGAATCCGGTTTACCATCTGCATTAACATCTGCTCCTGTGCGGACCATTGGCCCGGCAGAAACCAAGCCATTCGTAATCACTTGGGCATTGTCTATTGTCCCGTTATTATCGGTATCGGAATCGTATAAATTCGAGAAACCATCGTTATCAGTATCTCTCATTGTATCTACCATTCCATCGTTATTATCATCTGCACCTCCAGATTCTACAATATCCGGAATGCCATCGTTGTCAGAGTCCAAATCGAATACATTAGGAATTCCATCACCATCTGAATCTAAATTTGCAATTGCCACTCCTCCTATAACTTTGGTATCATAAATATCGGGGATTCCATTTCCGTTAGCGTCCGTAACATTGTCGGCTATACCGTCGCCGTTGATGTCGGTACCTCCAGTTTCTATAATATCAGGAATTCCATCATTGTCAGAATCCAAGTCTAAGGAAGCAATAATGCCATCATTGTCTTTATCCATTGAGGCACATACTCCTTTTGAATTCAAGGTGCAGAAATCCGGATCCTGGTAATTAGGAACGCCATCACAATCATGGTCTGCATTGGGGTGTTGGCATGTGAATTCCGTGGCACCCGCACCGCAAATTTCCACTACGTCAGGAATTCCATCGTTGTCATCGTCTTGGTCACAGTTGGCTATGAAACATTTGTTCATATCAAAGCCTATTCCCATACCGCCACCTAACCCATATGATATATAACACACTGCAAAGGGAGCTTCATACGTATCAAAAGAGAATCCAAAACCCGGACCTGTCCCAAAAGTATAACCACAGTAGGTGGCCAGATTTCCTGTAACATAATCGGTTCCATATCCATTGCCATTTAAAAATGCATTATTGGAATTATTTGCACCGCAACTTTTAAAAGTATCCACTAGGATAAAATTGTTCGTATAATCAGTTTCAGTAACCCCACCACCTGTAAATGTTACAGTAGGTACATACGGCGTAGATGCAGAACCATTATCGTTTAAAACAAAATAGAGTGCCAAACCATACGAATTCAGACTAAGTGATAAACTCAAACTATCACCTGCGTTTATTGCCGTTCCGATAGTACCAGAGCCATTGGAAGAAACAGCACCTGTGCGCGGGTCACCTAAATATATTCGATAAGGCGTGGAAGAAGGCAGTGTGCCACATCTACTGCGATTATAAATCCTGAATAAAACATTAGCGTCGCAAGTTGTGACAGGCTTAGAAATGGAAATAATTTTTCCCGTAGCATCTGGAAATTGTCCAATATTAAAAATAACCCAGGCTGTATCAAACAACCTAGTCGGGTTTGTAGTTGTCGCTGTATCATTTACCTGAAATCTGATTGTATCAAATCCAGAAGATCCAGAATTTGGAATATATCTGAACGAAGTGTCACCATAAAATTTAATTGTACCTTTTGTTGCCGTTTTCAAAAGGGTTCGGTTAATTGAATCTCTGTCGGGCTTTAATAAATCAATAATTGGAAATCTTAACAGTATAGAATCTGAACTTACGCCACATCGATTAACATTTACCCGCAGCGTTTTATTTACCAAAGGCAGATTAGTAAACGGGTTTAAAATTACAGGTGTACCTCCAAACTGTAAACTTCCCAAGGTGTAGAAGCTTCCTAAGGATGCATTTTGGGTGTTAAAAGTTGCCCTATTCCAAGCGCTGTCGCGCGCTACATTTGAAATCTGCACTTCATCCATGCGAAGATTTCCGTCCTGGCCGACACCCGGTCTTGTAGCGAGGAAAATATTAGACCCGGGAGACCAAGTCCCTGTATTTGCCTGTCCTTTTAAAGTTCCGTTCAAGTAAAATTTATATCCATTCGTTGTAGAATTACCGGTTCTCACTAACGTAAACAAGTACCAGGTTCCGCTTGATAAACTAGTGGTAGAATAGGTGTTGCCGGAAGGCCCGTCACTGGCCCAATGATTAAAATCCGCACCATTCATATCCATCAATTGATAATTTGTAGCTATGGCCATAGCAGTCTGAAAACCAGACAACGTATTCCAATTTACCCAAGTACTCCAAGTAAAGGTACTGCCACCGGTAAAATTACAATTCATGTTATTTCCTGCACCCGGAAAATTCTGTCCTCCGGCGATTTTACCGGTAACATCTGAACTTCCAGTTAATGTACTTGTTCTACCATTTGGGGTACCATCGGTAGTATTGGCGACATCCAAATGGTACACTGCGTCGAAACCACTATTCCATGCTGCAGTTGTAGAAGTTGAAGAACCAACAGATGAATTGCCGAAGTAAATATAAATGGTTTTATTGGTCCCGGCAGATAAGGATGGAATGTTAACCCAAGCCACTAAATTCCCTGAAGAAGATGTATACGATTCTATTTGATGATTTAATAAGGTTGTACCGTCTGAGTTGGTAAATCTGATATCGTATCCATTTGTATTCTTTACTTTACCACCACTGCTGGTATGTTTCAAGTCTGCATCCGTATGATTTATTAGTAAAGGAAAATTTGTAAGAGATCCTGTAATTTTACTTCCTTGTATAATAATTGCTTTGCGGTTTGTATATCCACTAAGCCATTGAGCCTGTACAGAATTAATTGATGCCACTGTCAGCAAAAAGCCGTACAGCCCGAAACTAGCTTTTTTAAACATACTATTTTTGTTCAAAAATTTGCCGTTCTAACACCCCTAGTCATATATGAGGCAAAATTTGCATAATTTCTTTCGTTATTTGCCGTGTTCACATGTACTGAAACATTCGTACCAGTGTTTACACCAACTTGGTACAAATCACCCCTATATGAAATTTGGTAGGAATCTCCGACAGTACCACTAGGAATAAGATTAGTACACCATTTGCCGCCGCGCATATTAACTCTCCATTTAGTCGTTGCAGAAACTGCACCAAAAAAGTAGGATGTTCCCGGTGTTCCAAAAGTATTAACCCAATTGGTGTCGTTATAATACCCAGTTGAAGCGGCAATACTTCCATCGCCATGTGAATATTTATTAAACCTATTACAAAAAAGCATTGTCGGTGCGCCTTGAATTTGAGTCAAAAGTGGCACTACTGCTTCTCCCTGATTACCAGCCAATTCTAAAATACCCCAATAACCAGCCCCAATCGTTAATCTTGTAGAACCTGTGGACCCATTGAATCCACCACGAATCGTTGTCCCAATTGTATCAGTTATGTTAAATGTTCTATTGCAATGAATTGCTCCATAACCAATGGGAACTGTATTGCTCATTTTCTCACTATTTGTTTTCCAGTTGGTAAATGTAGAAGTTTGTGTTGCAAGGGTGTTACCCCAAGGATAAGAATATGGAACAGGATATTGTCTACCACGGGCAAATTTCTCAAATTCCAATTCAGTCATTGGCCGCAAACCACACCAATCTAAATATGAAAAACACTTTAGTGGATCCAATCCATCAGCTGCCCTAAAGGGGTAGTCTGTAGTATAAGCAGGATAAATTCCAGTTACCCTAAAGTGATAATTTCTTGATGCTAAAGTTTGATTATAGAAATCTGGCAACATAGTATTTGCTTGTACAGAAGTTATAGTATTTAAAAATGCCACCCATTCTGCCCTTGTAATTTCATATTTCATGCAATAACTAGCTGAGTATCCATTAGGATATGTATTTGGAATTTTAACGGATACGCCTGTACCAAGAGTAAAGGAAGACCCTGCTACTCCTAAATGGTTGCCTGTTGTTATAGCTCCGATCCTTAATGTATCTGAATTGATTAAATATGGTTGAGAAAAATTACTTGTACCATTCCATTTACAAAAAGACCAGTTAGTATATCCTAAATCTCCCAAATAAAAAGAATCTTGAGGCACGTATACCATTTCAATACCAAATACCCGAAAATTATATGCGCCAGCACCCAATAAGTTAAATTGTACAGCAACTGAATCATTTACTATATTACCGTTTCCGTATCCACTTCTTTGGACCATTAAGCCTACACGATCAGCCGGCATTTTCGCTTCTAAAGGTGGCGCAGCATAATAGCCAGTATTCTTTAACTTTAAATGATTCCATTGAGTTGGAACCGCACACTCTTCCCATTTGATAAAAATCCACACAGCATCATGGTTTCCCGGATTAGCCTGTATGCGCCAGGAGTTTTCCCAACTCACTTTAAAAGTTAATGTTGAATCATTTTTTAATGCAACGTTTGTGATTTTAACATTGTTTGCGAATAACAGGTTTGTACAGATGAGTACAAATGTGGCGAGTATTATTTTTTTCATGGTAGATTGAATTTTTATTATTGGAAAGCAAATCGCTTTATTATATCATTTTCTTCAGAAATAAAGGTGTTTTTAAGAGACTGAAATCCTTGATATAAACAGGTGTAATCAGTAAACTCCATAAAGTATTTGTTGGTTTGAAATCTTACACTTCTTATTGTTGAACAGTCTTCTGTATTTATCCAATTTCTAGCAGATTTTTCAACTGACTTTACTATGGCTAAAATGGAATCATTTGTCAAACGTGATTCACATTGGACAGATTCTTGTGCTCCAGATCTATTTGTTGAGACAAATAGTATTACTATTTTCCCAATGCTGTCTTGATAAAACAAGAATTTCTCTTTGCATCTGTTATTAGTTGATATTGTATAAATACAAACCACACTTAATGTATCTGGAACTGAATATGTGCCTACAATGGTTGGTATACTGTCTAAACCGGATATTCGGCCTTTTCCAGATGCCATTCCTGTGGGAAGAGTCATCATGGAAAGGAGAATACTTATCTGGGTTCTATTCGCCCCAACCCAGAAATCCTTAATCAATTGATAAAAAGATAGATATGTATTGTGTGCTGAAGCCGGCATCTCATCGATGCTGCAAATTTACTCGGCAGTATATCAACCATCGCCTAGCATTTATCGAACAGCAATATATTCTTTCTGAATACGGGGATTTAGTTTATTACGGGTTTGATCCGACTATCTTTAACATTTAAACATACAATGAATTGGCATGCAAAAATTTCTGTCCTTCTGGCATGTATTCGAAGGTTTCAGAATAGCTTAACTTTGGTGGAATTCTCCTTCTTACCGGCAAATACATTTTTACTCATGTTAAATTCCAATCTATAATAATCATGAACTGGAATTCGTATCTGTATTCAACTGCATTGAAAGGATTCATTTTAATAACGAGGAAGATATTTTCAATATGACCACATTCCAAAGAAGAGTTTACCCGTTATGCTGTGTTCAACTACCCATATGAAGCTCAGCCCACTGTAAAGTGCAAGGTAAAAGAACTGAAGCGCAAATCTTTCAAATATTCCTACACCTACAACAACGAGGAGTGGGCATTTGAATTCAAGCGCTGATTCCCGAATGAGAATGTGAAGAAAGTCGGCTGTTGCCGGCTTTTTTGTTTAAGGGCTACCAGAAGATTTTCTTTGCCAGCCAGCCCAGTATCATCAGCACCGCAATGCCAATGGTAATCCAGGATCTGGTATTGAGGTATTCGTACCATGCTTTGGGTGTATACACCGGTTTGGGGTCCTGGGCCTGCAGGGCAGCAAGCATACGTTTGGTCATCGCTTTTATCTTTGTGGTATCTGCTTTGTGCAGGGTGTCGGTTTTGCGGATCAAAGGGCGCAAATGACTTTTTGTGCCCATGCTGTCAGTTGCGGCAAATCCGTTGCCGGCGAACAAAAGGGTGAGGATTATCCAATATTTCATGATGATGTGGTTGGTGATAAGAACAATACTTTCAGGTGCTGCGAAGTAAATGAAATTTGCAGGTGAATCCGCTTTTTAAGCGCATGGATGTCACATTTGCCAGCCGGAAGGATTCCTGTAAGATTAAACTGAAAAATCGGTAAAAAAGCAGTAATTTCGCGGACTTTTTCAGAGACCCATGCCCATTCGCAACATCGCCATCATTGCCCACGTAGACCACGGAAAAACCACCCTGGTAGATAAAATGCTCTATCAGGCCCGTTTATTCCGTGAAAACCAGGAAGTAGGCGAGCTGATTCTGGATAACAACGACCTGGAACGCGAACGCGGCATTACCATTCTTGCCAAGAATGTGAGTGTAAACTGGAAAGGTACCAAAATCAACATCATCGACACCCCGGGCCACGCAGATTTTGGCGGAGAGGTGGAACGTGTGCTGAATATGGCAGACGGTGTACTTCTGCTGGTGGATGCTTTTGAAGGACCAATGCCCCAGACCCGTTTTGTGCTGCAAAAAGCGCTGGGGTTGGGCAAAAAGGCCATTGTAGTCATCAACAAGGTGGATAAACCCAACTGCGACCCGGACAAAACCCACGACGACGTTTTTGACCTGTTCTTCAATCTGGGAGCTACCGAAGAACAGCTGGACTTTACCACCATCTATGGAAGTGGAAAACAGGGATGGTTTGGTGCCGACTGGAAAAAGCCCACAGCGGATCTCACTTTCCTTATGGATACCATTCTGGAGGTTATTCCCGAACCCATTATCGCACAGGGTACCCCGCAGATGCAGATTACCAGCCTCGATTTCAGCAACTATACAGGTCGTATTGCCATAGGCCGTGTGCACCGCGGTCATTTGCGGGAGAATATGCCGGTAAGTCTTGTAAAACGCGATGGTACGGTAAAAAGGTCCCGTATTAAGGAACTTTTTGTGTTTGATGGTCTGGGTCGGGCCAAAACCGAATTTGTGGATGCTGGCGATTTATGCGCAGTTACCGGTATTGAGGATTTTGAAATCGGAGACACCATTGCAGATTACGAGAATCCGGAAGGATTGAAAGCCATGGCCATTGATGAGCCAACCATGAGTATGCTTTTCGCCATCAACAACAGTCCGTTTTTCGGCAAAGAGGGCAAGTTTGTTACCAGCCGACACCTGCGCGACCGGTTGATGCGGGAAACCGAAAAAAACCTGGCTTTACGTGTGGAAGAAACCGGCAGTGCAGATCAGTTTCTGGTCTTTGGACGCGGTGTGCTGCATTTGGGCATTCTGGTGGAAACCATGCGCCGGGAAGGATATGAATTGCAGGTGGGACAACCCCGTGTAATCCTGAAAGAAATAGACGGTGTGCAATGTGAGCCTGTGGAAGTACTTACCGTTGATGTGCCTGAATACCACAGCGGCAAAGTGATAGAACTGGTGAGTCAGCGCAAGGGAGAAATGCTGAGTATGCTGCCCAAGGGTGATATGGTGCGTCTGGAATTTGATATTCCTGCACGCGGACTCATGGGCCTGCGAAACAATATGCTCACCGCCACGCAGGGTGAAGCCATCATGGCACACCGGTTTAAAGCCTACGAACCCTTCAAGGGCGGAATGCCCGGTCGGATCAACGGTGTATTGCTGAGCAAAGAAAAAGGCACGGCTACCGGTTACAGTATGGACAAACTGAAAGACCGGGGTATATATTTCATACACCCCGGCGCAGAAGTTTACACAGGCCAGATCATCGGGGAACATATCAAACCGGGCGACCTTGTGGTGAACATTACCACTGCCAAGCAGATGACAAACTTCCGCGCGGCGGGCAAGGATGACAACACAGTTTTGGCCCCACCCGTGGAATTCAGCCTGGAAGAAGCCATGGAGTATATACAGGAAGATGAATATGTGGAAGTGACCCCTGAAAGTATACGCCTGCGCAAAATCATACTTGAGGAAAGCGACCGCAAGCGTGCCGCGAACAAGGCACTTTCTGCCTGATTTTCTTCGAATTTTAACTTGCCTCCAAAAGGGAAAAAGGGGTATTCCGGCCATTTTTAGGTATAAAATCCTATAGAAATTGAGTATTTATACTCATGTTTTTTAATAAATTGCTTATTTAATTTGAACCATCACTTCACCGGATTGGATATGACCGGCCCCTTAGCTTCGCATTTCTGGAGGGTTATCGCGTGTAACGGGGTCGGTCAGTCCGGTGATATTTGATCCCGGGGCGAACATCAGGATATTATTGGAGCCCGTAAAAATCCCGTCTATCGTGGCTACCAGACGGGATTTTTTATTGCCCTGTTTTCCGGCTCCCAACTTGGCCCGCATCCCTTAAATTTGCCACAATGACCGCTGGTGATATACTGAAACAGTATTGGGGATACACCCAGTTTCGCCCGGGTCAGACGGACATCATCCAGCAAATCGCTGCGGGCAGGGATACCCTGGCATTGTTGCCCACAGGTGGTGGCAAAAGCATTTGTTTTCAGGTTCCCGGACTCATGCGGGGCGGTCTTACACTGGTCGTTTCTCCCTTAATCGCATTGATGAAGGATCAGGTAGAAGGTTTGATGAAACACGGCATTCCCGCCGCAAGCCTGCACAGTGGCCATAGCAAAGGAGAAATGGACCTCAAACTGCAAAATGCCCTGAAAGGGATGTACCGCTTTTTGTATATCTCTCCGGAACGCCTTGCGACCGACAATTTCAGAGGTTACCTTCCAAATCTGAACATCAGATTGCTTGTGGTGGACGAAGCGCACTGCATATCTCAATGGGGTTACGATTTCCGGCCTCCTTACCTTCAAATCGCTGAATGCCGTGAATGGTTGCCGGGTGTGCCACTGGTGGCATTTACAGCCAGTGCTCCCCCCCGTGTAGCATCTGACATCATTTCCCGGCTCATGCTGAGAGAGCCTTTCCTGTATCGTGGGGATTTTCAGCGGCCCAATCTGCATTTCTGGTGTGTGGAAACTGAGAACAAAACAGGGTATATCACCCGGGCACTGCTGCGCAGCAAAGGTGCCGCCATTGTTTTCACCGATACCCGGCGTGATGCCGAAGAATTGTCGCGCTACCTGCAGGAAAAGGGAGTATCTGCGGAGTTTTACCACGCTGGTCTGCCCGCAGCGGAACGCAGCCGCCGGCAGGAGCAATGGATGCAAAACCATGTCAGGGTTATGGTTTGCACAAATGCTTTCGGCATGGGTGTGGACAAACCGGACGTGCGTGTGGTTATCCATACCATGCCACCCCCGTCTCCTGAAGATTACTATCAGGAAGCAGGCCGCGCTGGACGGGACGGGCAGGATAGCTGGTGTATATTGTTATACCGGAAGAAGGATCTGGAAGAATTGGAAAACCGCATTCGTCAGATGTTTCCCGGACGGGAAGATCTGGAAAGGGTGTATACTGGGCTGATGAATTATCTGGGAATTCCCGCCGGCGGCGGTGAAAACCGGCAGTTCGAAATGGATTTGTATCAATTCGCAGAAACCTATCAATTGCCCAATGGTCTCGTCTATCATGGGTTGAAATGCCTGGAACTGCTGGAAATGCTGCAGCTGACTGAAGGTGTGCTGGCGCCATCACGTCTGCATATTACCGCAGACTATTCCAGCGTATACGATTTCAAAGTGCGTTACGCCCGCTTTCAACCCATTATTGATATGCTGCTGCGCAGTTACGGAGGTGTATTTGACAGTTATATAAAAATCAGTGAACAGGTGTTGGCCCGCAGGTTACACACCACACAAGCTGCGCTTATTGCAGATTTACAAGCCCTGCACAAGACAGGTATACTGGAATACCTTCCAGCATCTGATGCTCCCCGCATCACCATCATTGAACCACGCAGCCCGTACCCAAAATTCAACCTGAGGCAACTGGAACCTCTGAAAAAAAGCAAACTCGACGGGGTAAAGAAAATGGCGTCTTATATCCACAAAAGCCATTGCAGATCTGCTTTCTGGATTGAGCATTATACCAGCACTCCAGGCGCTGAATGCGGTCTGTGCGACCTGTGCACCCGTCGTAAAAAGGAAGCACTGAAAGGGCCTACCTTTGACCAATGGCGGGAGCTGATCAGAGAATGGTTATTGGTGAAAGCGATGACTCGCACTGAGATTCTGGGAAAAATGGACACTGACCACGCCACGGAGGGCAGGGAAGTGCTGCGGTGGCTTATGGATAACAGATATGTGCTGATAGATGCCAATCAACAATTATACTGGGGCCGGGAATGAGAATTGTATTTTCTGTAATCAATGATTTGTCATCCGACCAGAGGATGAATCGCATCTGCACTTCGTTGAGTCAGGCCGGATATACCTGTGTGCTGGTGGGCAGGGTTTTGCCTGATTCCAGACCGGTAACGGAACATCCGTATATTCAGAAGAGATTGAAATGCTGGTTTCACCGCGGACCATTGTTTTATCTGGAATACAATTTGCGCCTTTTTTTATTCTTTCTTTTTTTACCTGTTGATACCATATGCAGTATAGATGCAGATACCGTTGGCGCAGGATTGCTGGCCGCCAGACTGCGCAGGAAAAACCATGTTTTCGATGCCCATGAATTGTTTACCGAAGTACCTGAGGTGGCAAACCGCAAGACAGTAAAAAAGCTGTGGGGCTGGTTGCAGAAACTGGCATTCCGGCATACAGACAAGGCATATACAGTGGGTTCCGAGCTGGCACAATGGTTTACCAACACCTATCATGTTCAGGTGGAGGTGGTTAGAAATGCACCTTTGCTGAGCCGGCAAATTCCATGGGAGCCAGATACTGAACGGTTTATCCTTTATCAGGGTGCCCTGAATGCCGGACGTGGTCTGGAGGCCATGCTTCAGGCCATGTGTGTGTTAAACTGCAAACTGGTTTTGGCCGGCGAGGGCGATTTGAGTCTGAAATTGCGGAAAATGGCTTCTGATTTGGGCGTTACTGACAAAGTACAGTTTTTAGGCTTTGTTCCGCCGGCGGAGTTGCCTGCACTTACAGCCCGGGCGTGGATTGGCCTGAATGTGAGTGAAAATGCAGGTCTCAGTTATTACTTATCACTGAATAACAAGTTTTTCGATTATGTGCATGCCGGTCTGCCGTCACTCATCAATCCGTTTCCTGAATACAAACGGTTGTTGACGGAATGTGAAGTGGGGATACTTACAGAAGCCCATCCAAACGATTTGACGAAGAACGCAACCCTGCTGCTCACAAACGAAGAATTGCATCGCAAATTGAGATTGAATTGTAATTTAGCTGCTCAAAAATGGAATTGGGAGCAGGAATCGTTGCGGTTATTGGATATATATGGTAATTTGAAGAATGGCCAATAAAACGTTGCATATTGTTGCCTTCGACATGCCTTATCCTCCGGAATATGGAGGCGTAATCGATATTTTTTTCAAAATCAAAGCACTGCATGAAATGGGTGCAAAAATCATTTTACATGTGTTTTTGTATGCCGGAAAAGAACCCTCTCGCATGCTGGAACAATTATGCACAAAGGTTTATTATTATCCACGCCGCAGATTTAAGAATCCTTTCAGTGGAGAATTGCCATATATTGTTGCTACCAGAAACGATGCAGACTTGTTGCGCAATCTTCGAACGGATCAACATCCGATCCTGTTTGAAGGACTTCACTCCACCAGTTTTTTGCCTCATCCTGCGCTTCGCAACCGGTTCAAAATCGTACGCACCCACAATGTGGAGCATACTTATTACCGGGCACTTGAGGATTCAGAAAGCAGTTTTTTTAAAAAATATTTCTTCCGGATAGAAGCGGAAAGACTGGAAAAATATGAACCTGTTTTGCGCAATGCCCAGTGTATTGCGGCAATTTCACCTTCCGACACTGGCTATTATGACGGAAAATTTGGCAATACCCGATATCTGCCTGCATTTCATAGCAATATGGAGTTGCTTTGCAAACCGGGTAAAGGCAAGTTTGTTTTGTATCATGGGAATATGGGTGTGGGAGAAAACAATAAAGCCGCCCTGTATCTCGTCCACGAAGTGTTTCCACAACTGGAGCTACCTTGCATTATTGCCGGAAACAATCCATCCCGACAATTGCAACAGGCGGTATCCGGGCAATCACATATCAGTCTGGCAGACCATATCAGCAGTGGGGATATACTGAAATTGGTTCAGGAAGCGCAGGTGAATGTGATGGTCACTTTTCAGAATACAGGAATCAAACTCAAATTGCTGAACAGTTTGCACCGCGGCAGGCATTGTGTTGCCAATACCATGATGGTGGAGAATACGGGCCTGGAATCTCTGGTGCAGATTGGTGATTCTGCCGACGAACTGGTAAAATTGATAAAACAGTGCTGGAAAGAGGAGTTTACTCCGGAAATGCTTTCAAGAAGGAAAGAAGGGCTGGCGGCCGGTTTCGACAACCTGACAAATGCCCGCAAACTGCTGGATTGGTTGGTTTAGTTTTATAGCCTGCTGTGCCTCAATTGTTTGTAAATAAATGAAAGCAGGCTGTTTTGCCGTTGTATTTTTGAAAGCTTTATGAGGAAACTGATCTTCCTGTTCTTGTTGGGTTTTGGTGTAAAACTTACTGCACAGCAAAATGCGGTATTTCGCTATCCCTCTGTTCACTACCAGCGTGGTGTAGAACTGTTTGATGAGAAAAAGTTCAATGCGGCCATCACACAGTTTCAACTTTTTATACAGTCCAATCCGGGTCCGGGAGAATACGCTGAAGCAGATTATTATATGGCCATGAGCAAACTTTATGCAGGCCATGCGGATGGGGAAACTTCCGTGCTGCATTTTGTTGAGAAGAATCCCGGATCGCACAAAACCCATATGGCCAATCTTGCACTGGGTGATTACTATTACCTGAATCGCAAATTCAGCACAGCACTCAGCTATTATAAACAGGTAGATCCCCTTGCTATAGCCAACCAGGATAAAGACAGGTTCTATTTCCGCAAAGGGTACAGCCAGGTGGCTACACGCAAATACAAAGATGCTGCTGAAACCCTGAGGCCGCTTACTGAAAAGGAAAATGAATTCCGCACTCTGGCAACCTATTACTATGCGTATTGCTCATATTATACCGGTAATTATACCGAGGCTTTGCGTGCTTTTCAGGAAATAGAAGCCGACGGTCCCAAATATGTAAGGTTATACATTGCTCAGATTTATTACCTGCAGGGACAGTATGAAAAAGCCCTTATGGCAGCGGATAAGATAACCAGCGGTGTTCCCAAAAGCAGGGTTCAGTTTCTGAAAGGGAAATGCCAGTATCGTCTGGGTAAATACGAATTGGCCGCAGATGCCTACAATCAGAGTGCAATGAGCAGCGATAGCCTGGACAGGAATGAGATTTATGAATTCGGATATTCAAACTATAAAGCGGGCAATTATACCAAGGCAGGTGAGTGGTTGAAAATGGTATCCTATCAGGGAGACAGCTTGAGTCAACTGGCCAGCTATAACCTGGCGGATTGCTTTCTTCGGTTGAAAAGCAAGCGCGACGCCATGAACGCATTCGCCGAAGCCTATCGTGCAGCCTATGATAAAAAAGTGGCAGAACAGGCTTTGTTTAATCAGGCCAAACTGGCAGTAGAACTGGGTGAAAGCAATGCAGGTACTTTGCTGCAAAAATTTGTAGACAATTATCCTTCATCGCCCGATGCGAAAGAGGCCAAGAAATTGCTGGCCAGGTTAATGCTCAATACCGACAATTACCGTGATGCAGTTGCCGTGCTTGAGAGTATTGGCGATCTGGATGCGCAGACGGAAGAAAGTTACCAGCGTGTAACCCTGGCAAGGGGCATGGAATTGTTTAAAAGCCGGCAATGGAATGAAGCAATTGCTTTGTTTGATAAATGCATGCAAAGACGCGCAAACAGAAGTCTTGCAGGACAGGCTGCATTCTGGAAGGGAGAATCCCAGATGCAAATGGAGATTTGGGCTGAGGCAGCCGCGAATTATCAAAAGTTTCTGGATGCCGACGGTACCGAGGATCTGGACTATGCTCCCTATGCCTATTATGGATTGGGTTACGCGCGGTATAAGCAGGAGAGGTTTGCCGACGCAGTTTCATATTTTGACAAATATGCACGCACAGCCACACGGGGCAGGTACGATGAAAAAGTATACAACGACGCCCAATTGAGATTGGGAGATTGCAACCTGAGGCTGGGCATGAACAAAAGCAGCAGCACAGATCAGCAATTGGAAAATGCACTTAAAGCGTATGCCTATGTTACAGGTAAGCGGGGTGCAGATGCAGATTATGCCCTTTTTCAGAGTGGTATGATCAATGGGTTACAGGAAAAAAGGGAGAAAAAAATTGTGACCATGAAGCGCCTGACAACGGATTATCCCGGAAGCCGCTATATGGCAGATGCGTATTTTCAATTGGGTTCTGAGTACTTTTTTTCGGGTAACAACCGTGAGGCTGAGAAATACTGCAAACTGGTGATTGATGATTTCAAGGGAAATCCCCTTGTGGCTAATTGCTACAACATACTTGGACGCATGTACCGCAATGAAGGCAAGAATGACAAAGCCATAGAAATGTACACCCGTCTGTACGATGAATTTCCCGGAACACCTGAAGCCAGAGGAGCAGCGGATAATGTAAAAACCATATATGCAAGCACTGGCCGGGCCGAGGAATATGAAAACTGGGCAGCCAAGCGTGGAGGCATTTCATCCAGCGAACTGGATAGCCTGATGTACAATTCAGCATTTACTTATTTCGAAAAAGATGAGTACAAAAACGCAATTACCTCTTTCGAGAAATACCTGAACAAAATGAGAAACGGTCAACGGGTGGTAGATGCACATTACTACAAGGCTTTATGCCATGAAGAATTGAATGAGAGCAAGCAGGCCATGGAAGACTACAAGTATGTGGCCGACGCAAATGGAAGTCCTTTCCAGGAAGATGCGGTGCTGCGTTTACTGCGCTTGTATGGGCCCGACGGACCATGTGAGGATTTGGTTGTATATCTGGAAAAAATAGAAAAACTCACCAAAACCCGCGATACAAAGTACAAGGCCTGGCGTGCATTGCTGCGTTGCTACGACAAGCTGGGTAAATTGACCGATGCCCGGGATGTTGCCACCCGTGTGGGCAATGAATTGAGCTCTCCGGATGAATTAAAGGCCGAGGCACTGGTGTACCTGGGTAAAGCGGATTTTAATGAGAGAAAGTACCGGAGTGCGATGGATCGTTTTGCCGAGGTATATACCAGATACAACAACCAGTATGCTGCCGAAGCCAAATACCGTGAGGCATTGGTATATTATACACTGGATAGTCTTGAGGCCTGTAAAAATTCATGCTACGATGTGTTGGATCAGTTCAACAGTTATGATTTCTGGGTGGGTAAAGCCATGTTGCTGCTTGGCGATGCATTCCTGAAAGGTGGTGATGAGTTTAGTGCAAAAGCTACCTGGAACAGTGTGGTTGAAAACTTCAGCATTCCCGAAATAGCAAACGAAGCCAAAGAAAAACTGGCAAAACTGAAGAATAAAAAGGCCACCAATAACATCATAGACGAGTAAAAACAATCTGCCGAATCAGTTTCAGTGAACCGCTGATTTTGTTTTAGCGAACGCGCAAACAAGGGTTGCAAGACGTTAAGACAATCCGGACCAATAGGAACAAACAAAAAGGGCTGCCACGGACAGCCCTTTTTGTTTCTATAAGAGAATCGTTTATTATTCCAGAGTAATGGTGGTTCCTCCCATCTTGAAACCTTCACTGTAAAGTTCAACAGTGTATTTACCCGATTTCAGGGTATTTGCAGGTTTCCAGGTTGTGGCAGCTACTTGTTTAGCCTCCTGGTCAAAGGCTGTGGTGATTTTATAAGTGTATTTGCTTTCCGCATTCTCATACTCAAAGGTTCCGCTTTCATTGCCCGGGTTTGTCATGGTTACTCCTTCCGGTCCGGTGATTTTTACGTATATGGTGCGGTTGCCGGGTTCGGCCACATTGTTTTCGGCAATGGTAAAGCTGGTGCGGAAACTTTCCACATCCTTGGCTTTCTTGGTTCCTGCTTCTTTTCCGGAAATCCAGCGTTTCTTCAGTGTTTCTACTTTGATTGCAGATGCCTGCAGCCTCTGTGCAAGACTCTTGTATTTGGTCTTCTCTGCACTCAGTTCACGGTTTTTGCTGCGTTCTTCCTGATTTTCACTTTCAAGTCTGCTGCGGTCCTCTTCCAGTTTTGCATTTACAGCTACCAGTTCTTTGTTCTCCTGTTGCAGTTTAGCCAATTGGCTGGTCAAGTCTGCAAGTTGCTCCTTCAGTTTGGCAATTTCAGCCGCATCAGCAGTGGTGGTTTTCTTCAGCTTGGTAACCAGGGCAAGTATTTCATTTTTCTTAGCCATCAGTTCCTCGCTTACCTCCTTGTCATGTTTGGACAGGGCAATACTGTCCACCCTGTACTTCTCCAGCAGATGCTCGGCTTCTGCCAGGGCTTCATTTTTTTCTTTCAGGTCTGTACTTACCGTTTTTAGCTCAGTTCCTTGTTTGTCTTTTTCGTTGTCAGATTTCTGCCACTTGTAAAACAAGCCTACGTTTAGTGCGAGCAGAATGCCGATAATGGTGTAAAGCAAGGCTTTGCTGTTCTTGTTCTTCTCACCAGAGTTGTTTACAGGGTTGTTTTCCATGATTATTTTCGATTTTTGCAAAGTAATACTACAAAAAGCCTTCCAAAACCATCAACTTTGCCACTGTCCAATCAGATGGAAATTATTCAGGAACCATTATCAGGCCTATTTGTCATAAAACCCAGGGTTTTTGCCGACCACAGAGGCCATTTTTTTGAGAGTTTCAGACACGATTTTGTGGAAAAACTCAATCTGCATGCAGAATTTGTTCAGGACAACCAGAGCCTTAGCAACAGCCGAATTGTAAGGGGTTTGCATTTTCAGGCACCGCCTTATGCACAGGATAAACTGGTGAGGGTGGTAACCGGGGCTGTGCTGGATGTAGTGGTGGATATCCGAAAGTCTTCACCCACCTATGGCAGGCATTTTTCCATTGAGCTTACAGCAGATAATTTTTTGATGGTTCTCATTCCCAAGGGTTTTGCACATGGTTTTGTCACTTTGCAGGATCAAACCATATTCCAGTACAAGTGTACCGAGTATTATCATCCGGAAGCGGAAGGGGGCATCCTGTGGAAAAGTCCCTCTCTGAATATCAACTGGCAGGTTGAGAATCCGGTTTTGTCTGCAAAGGATGAATTGCACCCTGAGTTTTCCGGGTTCAATTCTCCGTTTGACTGACCGGAAAGGTAAGAATGTAGTTTTTCCACACATCCTCTTGCCCTGTGCACCGGAATCCCTGGTTTTCTGCAATCCGGCAGGAAATTGCATTATTGGTATGGATTTGTGCCAGCAACTCCGGCAACATGAGTATGTGCTGCGCGTACAGAGTGCATGATTTCACTGCTGCACTGGCAATACCCCTCCTGCGGTAGTGCGGATGAATCCGGTAGCTTATATCCGTTTTTTCCTGCATGTCTTTCCTTACCCGCAGACCGCACAGGCCTGCCAAAGTCCCGCCGTTTGGGTCTATAATAGCCCAGATCCCGTAACCATGCCGGTTGTAATGGGGATAATAGGCCAGCCAGGAGGCAATGTCCTCCGGAGATTGCTGTCTCAGCAATCGCGTGTATTTGCGGGTTTCACCGTCGCTGTTTATCTCCCATATCGGAATAGCGTCGGCAGACGCCATTTCCCGGAAATAATACCCTTCCGGGTGCAGAAGCAAGGGGGGAATGCGGGCTGGTTTATCATTCATGACTATACAATGTTATACATTGCAGATTAAGTTTGCAAGATGTCTGCACTTTCATTGAAAGAAGCCCAGTCCAGAGTGGATGAATGGATAAATACGGTAGGGGTAAGGTATTTTTCGGAACTGACCAACATGGCCATACTCACAGAAGAAGTGGGCGAGCTAGCCAGAATTATGGCGCGTACCTATGGAGATCAGAGTTTTAAAAAAACCGATTTGGAGAAAAACCTGGCCGATGAAATGGCAGATGTGCTTTGGGTGCTGATATGTCTGGCCAATCAGACAGGAGTGGACCTCACTGAAGCGTTTGAACAGAATTTGCAAAAGAAAAATACAAGGGACAAGGACCGGCATCAGAACAATGAAAAACTGAAATAACTGACGTCAAACCAATTTCCCTGCCTGTTTGCCGATAGGTTCCAAACAATCGCCGCATTGATTCGTTAACTTTGAACACTGGTGGAACCCGAAAACTTAAACTCCCGCAAAACCGACCATATCCAACTGGCCTTTGAAGCTCAGGCCACAAATTTGGATGACCGTTTCAACTATGAACCCATGTTGAACGCACACCCGGTTGCCGGTTGCATTCCACCCCTCCAACTTGCAGGAAAAACATTAAAGGCACCATTATGGATTAGCAGTATGACCGGTGGTGCGCAGCTTGCCGGCACCATCAACAGGAACCTTGCACTTGCATGCCGTGAATTCGGACTGGGAATGGGTCTGGGCAGCTGCCGTCCTCTGCTGGGCAGTGATGAAAGTCTGCCCGATTTTGCCATCAGGAAACACATAGGTGATCAACCCCTTTTTGCAAACCTTGGCATTGCGCAGATCGAGGAAATGCTGGCACTGGGTAAGGTAAAACAAATCAGCACACTGGTAGAACGTCTGGAAGCGGATGGATTAATCGTGCATGTGAATCCATTGCAGGAGTGGCTTCAGCCTGAAGGTGACCGCATTGCAATGAGTCCTCTGGATACAATAACCCATTTGCTCGATGAAGTTGGGTTTCCTGTAATGGTAAAGGAAGTGGGGCAGGGGTTTGGCCCGAAAAGTATGGAAGCATTGTCGGCCTTGCCGCTGGAGGCCATTGAGTTTGCTGCTCAGGGGGGAACCAATTTTGCCCTTCTTGAAAACCTGAGAAGTGATGCTTTTCACCAGGATATGTATGAACCTGTGACCCATATAGGTCACAGTCCGCATGAAATGGTTAAAATGGCAACTGCCTTGTGCAATCGGTCAGAGAACGTCATTAAAACCCGCGCATATATCGTTTCCGGAGGAGTACGCAATTTTCTGGATGGTTATTATTACCTCAGGGGAATTCCCTGGAAAACGATGTATGCCCAGGCTTCTGCATTTTTGAAGTATGCAATGCTTGGTGAAAAAGAAGTGATGGAATTTACTGCCGCACAGATCAAAGGTCTTGAGTTGGCATATACGTTTTTAACCCTGAAAAAATGAAAAAGATTCAACCGGTAAAAGGATTTAGTAAACTCAGCAAACAGGCAAAGATTGAGTGGTTAATCAACAACTACAGTTTACAACCGGATAAAGCACTGGATACGATACAGGGATATCTGCACCAGGATGTTTCAGTACAGAAACTGCACGATGAATTTATTGAAAATACCATCAGTAATTTTTATCTGCCTTTTGGTATCGCACCCAATTTTTTAATCAATGGCCAGTTGTATGCCATACCCATGGCAATAGAGGAGAGCAGCGTGGTAGCTGCGGCCAGTAAGGCGGCCAATTTCTGGCTGGAAAGGAGAGGTTTCAAAACAACTATTCTCAGCACCCGGAAAGTAGGTCATGTTCATTTTATCTGGCATGGGCAGAATCACGAAACCCTTTTCCATTTTTTCGAGAATATTCAATCGAAATTTTACGAAAACAGTCAGGCAATTACCCGAAATATGGAAAGCCGGGGTGGTGGTATTGCAGACCTGAAACTCAGGGATAAAACCCATCTGGAGCCCGGGTATTACCAGTTAGAAGCTCAGTTTGAGACTTGTGACAGTATGGGGGCTAATTTCATCAATTCGTGCCTGGAAAGTTTCGCGCACACGCTTCAGGAAGAAATGGCCACCAGTGCTTTGCTTGAAGGGGACGACAGGCAATTGCAGATTGTTATGAGCATTCTCAGCAACTATACCCCGGAGTGTCTGGTGAGGGTAGAAGTAAGTTGTCCGGTGGAGGAAATCAATGAGGGCAGCGGTATTGGCAACCAGGAATTTGCAGAGAAATTCTGCCGTGCCATACGTATCGCAGAAATAGAACCGTACCGGGCAGTTACGCATAACAAAGGCATTATGAATGGCATTGATTCTGTGGTATTGGCTACTGGTAATGATTTTCGGGCAGTGGAAGCCTGCATTCACGCCTATGCCGCCAGAAACGGTTCGTATAGAAGCCTTACCCATGCAGAAATTGTGGATGACCTGTTCGTCTTCAGCATGGAGATTCCGCTGTCTCTGGGCACGGTAGGTGGCATCACCAGCCTGCATCCAATGGTGAAATTTGCCCATGAAATACTAGGCCATCCAAATGCGCAGGGTCTCATGCAGATTGTCGCGGCTGCAGGCCTTGCCCAGAATTTCAGTGCAGTAAGAAGCCTCATTACCAGTGGTATTCAGAAAGGGCACATGAAAATGCACCTGCTCAATATCCTCAATCAACTGGAAGCCACCGATGAAGAAAAATTGAAAATTGTAGATTACTTTAAAGACCATGTTGTGAGTTTTTCAGAGACCGTTAAAGTCTTTTGTGAGATCAGAGGCATAAGTCAGGAAGTGTTTGCTGCAAGAAAGGGTCATTAATGCAACGCACATTTTTTGCTCCGGGTAAAGTGCTTCTTTGCGGAGAGTATGCCGTGCTGGCGGGGTTGGAAGTATTGGCCCTCCCTGTGCGTTCCGGTCAATGGCTTTCTGTTTGGGAAATGCCTTCAAAAGGCAATGGAAAAGTGATATGGCAGGGAAATGAAGCCGACGGAAAACCATGGTGTGATGTCCGCATAGATTCGGATATTATGCATGTGGTAGAAACCAATGATGAGGAAACGGCGAGACGACTCATTCTGTTGCTGCGCGAAATCAAAACACACAAACCCGCCTTTTTTGAACACAAAACCATTCGGATAGAAACCCGTTGTGAATTCAACCGCAACCATGGATTAGGCAGCAGCAGCACACTTGTGGCGTGTTTATCTGCCTACTCCGGTGTGGATGTGTTTGCATTGCAACAAGCTGGATTTGGTGGCAGTGGATACGATGCCGCCGTGTGCAGCACCGGAAAACCCATAGCCTACTGGCTGGAGGAAGGCGAACCCAATTGGTCTCCATGGCTCCTGAATGCTGACTTTACTCAAAACTGGTATCTGGCATTTCCGGGCCATAAATCGGACAGCCGGGAGGCAATTTCCGATACGCGGGAAAAATTGAATCTGCTCAGGAACGATGCCCTGCTCATGCAACAACTGAATGCTTGTATTCTGGCAGTAAAAAATGCGCAAAGTATACCCATGCTGGAGGCCATGCTGGAATTGTATCAGGCGTTGCTGGCTCAGGCACTGGGCTTACCCAAAGCCTATGACGATCTCGGTATAAAACCCATTCAGGGCGGACTGTGCAAGTGGCTGGGTGCCTGGGGGGGCGATGTGCTCCTTGTGAATGAAACCATTGTTTCAAAATACAGTGAAACTTTCGGCGCAATGGAAGTAATGAGATGGGCAGACTGCGTTGCTCACCAGCGCGAATTCTGAAAACCGGATTTATGCCTTACCGGATTTGTCTGGAGGAGTTCCGGATAATATCCTGACAAAGTATTTGTTGGCATTTGTAGGGTTATTGCCGTAATTGGCAGGATGATTTGCATAAATTCAATGCGGAGGTATGGACTGCTGCTTATGTGGGTCTGTCTTCTGCCTGCCACAGTCTGTTCCCAGCAATTAACCCACCAGTGGTTGGTGGCCAATGGCGGCACAGGCGATGAAGGTTTCATACAGTCTGTTCTTGATGACCGCATGAATTCCATTGTATTCGGTACATTTTCCAATACTGTGGATTTTGATCCCTCTGCCGGTACACTCAACAAAAAGAGCACTGGTTTTTCTGATTGTTATATTCAGAAACTGAATGCTGCCGGAAAAGTTAAGTGGGCCGTCGCCTGGGGTGGAAAAAGCGACGAAGGTTGTTATTCTGTGGCCACGGATAATGATGGCAATGTATATGCTGCCGGATATTTTTCAGACTCGGTGGATTTTGACCCGGGGACTGCGCGGAAAATGAGTTACTACAAACAAACCGCATGGTTTATGATTAAACTGGATTCGAATGGCAATTATGTTTGGCACAAAACGCTGCAGGGGGGCATTCAAAATGTCAGCAAACTGATTGTAACGGGTGATGGGCATTTGCTGCTTACCGGCACCTATATGCAGAGTGTGGATTTCGACCCGGATGCCGGTACAAAAGTACTTACCGTATCAACCATTTATGTGCCGGATGCTCAAAATGCCTTTTTATGCAAGTACAGTTCCACTACTGGTGCACTCCTGTGGGCCAAAGAGTTCAGAACAGATAAGTATGTGGTAGAATTAAATGATGCCGCCATAGACAAAGACGGGAATATACTTACCTGTGGCTATTACAATTATATTGTGGATCTGGATCCCGGAACGGGCACGAAAAACCACAATGTGGCCTCCGAAAGTTTTCAGGAAGGATATATCTGTAAATTAAGTCAGGATGGAGTATATATATGGGCAAAATCTTTTGAAGCCAGTTCTATGCAGATTTATTCCATTGGTACAGACTTGTATAACAATGTCATCGCGGGCGGAACGTTTTATGCCACAGTGGATTTTGACCCTGGTACAGGAGTTCAAATGGAATCCACTTCCAATTCAGATCAGTTTATTTTTAAGTTGGATAAAAACGGGAATTTTAGCTGGGTAAAAGTGCTGCCTGTAGACATTTACTGCACGGCTTTTATCCGACGGCTGCATTGCGATGGTGCCGGTAATATCATCATATCCGGCACGTACAATGACAGTTTGGATTTTGACCCGGGACCCAAAAAATACAAATTGGGCTCGGGTAAGTTTATTAAGAATTCATTTACGGCTAAATACAAAATCAACGGAGATTTTGTGTTTGCAAAAAGACATGGAGATGGTGTAAATTATTTGGCATCATTTGGATCCTGTTTGGGGAAATATGGCGAACTTTTTCAGTTTGGTCATTTCATGGACACCGTAGATTTTGCATTGAATTCTGCTCCTTCGGTTCAGTACCCGAAAGGTGGAATGGATGTATATCTGCAGAAGCTGAATTGCCCGGTTACACATACAATTACAAAAAACGGGGGAACACTTGCGGTAAATGTGTCAGGCGCATCTATTCAGTGGTTCAATTGCGCCACAGGCTTGCCCATAGCCGGCGAGGTTAATCCAACTTATATTCCTACTGTGAACGGAATTTATTCTGTTGTGTTAAATGCCGGAGAATGCACGGTGCAGTCTCCTTGCTATACGGTTGCAAATGCCGATATTTATCAAGAGAACAATCCCCACATTCTAATTTACCCAAACCCTTCTTCAGGAAGAATTTTTATCAGGCATGAAAATTCTGAACCATTAATCATCCGGATTACAGATGCTTCAGGTAGAATAATTAAAGAGGAAAAATCCAACTCAATGGAGACAGAAATGAATGTGTTAGGCCAAACAGATGGATTATATTTTATTACAGTAACCGATTCCAAAGGTATTCTGCACAGAGAGATAATCCTGATTACAAAAATCTGAAAGCAGCAGCTTACTGCAGTGCCGCTAATTCAGCCAGAAATAATCATATTTGTTACCCATCATATCATAACAGGAGCATACTACCTGAATTTCTGACGGGTCATACAGACTCAGATCCAGGGGTGTGGCAAAGTCTCCGCCCTCTATGCCTACTTTGTACCAGCCAAAGTTTTCTTTAGGGGCTTTCGGATCCTTTATGCGGTTGGGGTCGTACACAAACATGGACGGCAGGGCGGCCAATGTCTTCCCATTCATATTTCTGGGCTTATGGTTTACAACCGCACTAACCCATGTAATCAGGTGTTCCGGGGCTATGCTTTGCCCGTTATTCGTTTTATAAGCCAGTGAAATTCCGGTAATCAAACCGTTAACGTTTGTTCTCAGGGTTGGCACCGGGACCACAAGTTTGGAAATATTCAGCGTGGTGGAATAGATAAAATTGTAGTTTTTGCCATCCAGTATGAGATTATATTTTCCCTTACTGTATGGTCTGAAGGTATTGATTACCCCAACCTGAGGATTTAACGGCGGACGGTAAAATTCCATTCCTTCCCGCCAGCCCTGGTATTGTATGTCATTATGCGGATTGTTTTCGGGTCCGTTGAGTTTACTGCCTTTCAATTGGTCTGCAGTCCATGCACCTCGGGCCCATATTTGCACCAGGTACCCAACCCATTTCGATTGGGTATCTGAGAGCACAGGAAGCGTTGAGCCTATTCCATATTTGCCACCGATAACTTCAATCCGTGTGGTGATAAACTTATCCTGTTGCTGTGTCCAGTCTATGATTCCGTCGTTGTCGGCATCCAGATTCTGCACCATCGCCTCAAAATAGCTGTCCTGCTCCTGCAAGCTTGCCAGTTCTTCTGGTGTTATGATGATTTCATTACCCAGCGGGTCGTGCGCAGGTATGACAGATGTTCCCACAAGTTGAAGTTCACTCAGGTTGATTACAGCCCTCTCACCATCGCGCAGTTTACCCAGAGGCAACACATTCAGTCCCTGTACATTCAGGTTGCCGATAAACTTGTTGTTGGAGGTTATAAACACAAGGGCTGTGGCATTGCCTATCGCGGTGGAAAATGAGAAACTGTCATTGTTAATGGACACAACTTCGGCACTTACAAACTCTTCAGCACGTTTTATACTCACCCCTTTAAAAACCAGAACTTTTGCAGCGTCGGCCAGAGTGGGAGTATCTCCCCTCCGCACAGGCGATTGCCTGTTTATTCTTCCTGTAATGGTAACCCGTGGCTGGTCTGAGGTTGTTTCCTTCTTTTTGCAGCTTTCTATACAGGTTAACAGTGGGAGTATCATCAGCAAAGCTGTGAAACCGGGCAGTATCCTGCGCACTTTGTTCGTCATTTCGCGGCAATTAAGGAAATGATCAGAAAATGAAATATGACTTGTGTCACCGATTCACACTGCCGGATAAAATCCGGTCTTTGTTGCCGGGTGTACAATTATCTTTGCAGCGTTGAAAGCCGCTTATCGTTGTCCGTCGAATATAGCCCTGGTCAAGTACTGGGGCAAAAAAGAGGGGGGGACCCAATTGCCCGCCAATCCCAGCATAAGCCTCACACTCGGAGATTTGTATGCTGATACTTCAGTGGAAATTGTAAGTGGAAATGTGAGTGGTAAACCTGCCTTCGATTTTCTGTTTCAGGATCAGCCCAAACCCTCGTTTACACCCAAGCTCGATGTGTTTTTTCGCCGCATTTGGGACGGTTATGAACTGGTGCGCAACCACCGTCTGCTTATCCGCAGCACCAACAATTTTCCGCACGGCACAGGAATAGCCAGTTCTGCAGCCGGTTTTGGCGCACTTGCTTTGTGTATTTATGACCTTCAACAGCAGTTGTATCCATTGCCAGATTCCCCGCATCACGAAGCCAGCCGCATTGCCAGGCTGGGCAGTGGTTCTGCCTGCCGCAGTCTTTTCGCAGCTCCTGCCATTTGGGGAGAGCATGAGAAAATAGCTGGCAGCAGCGATGAATACGCCATTCCTTTTTCCGGGGAAATAGCCCCCGAACTGCAGATCCTGATGGATGCCGTGCTAATCGTGGATGCCGGAGAGAAAAAAGTGAGCAGCAGCGAAGGACATGGTTTGCTTCAGCAAAACCCCTATGCCTCAGCCCGCTATGGGGTGGCAAAAGACAATCTGATAAAAATCTGCAATGCCTTGGAAACCGGCAGTTTGCATCGTTTCATTTCTATTGTGGAAAGTGAAGCCCTGCAATTGCATGCCATGATGATGGTGAGCAATCCCTACTACATCCTCATGCGCCCCGGAACCCTGTCTATCATCGAAAATGTGTGGGCTTTCAGAGAAAATACCGGGGTACCACTGATGTTTACCCTTGATGCGGGAGCCAATGTGCATCTGCTGTTTCCGAAAATGTATACCAGTGAGGTCACAAACTTTATTGAAGGCAATTTGTTATTATATTGTCAGAACCGGCAGTACCTTTGCAGTACCACCGGGGTGGCACCCCAGAAATTGCACTGATGCTGAAGGACTCACTTTACTATTCCAAAATTCTCCTATTCGGGGAATATGGAATCATCGAAGATTCCATGGGTCTCAGCATCCCGTATACATTTTACAAGGGAAAACTGCTGAGGCCACAGGCATCACCCACCAGGGCAGAGCAACAGAGCAACCGCAGCCTTTCAGATTACTGCAGCCACCTGGAAGACCTGCAGGCAGAAGGCAATTTGCCCTGCCGTCTGGATTTGGTGCGTTTGCGCAAAGACATTCACATGGGCCTCTGTTTTGAAAGCAGCATACCCCAGGGTTTCGGCGTAGGCAGCAGCGGGGCATTGGTGGCTGCAGTCTACGACAGCTATGCGTTGGACAAAATCACTGAAGCGGATATACACAAAAGTGAAGAGGCCCTGCTCAAGCTGAAAACAGTACTGGCAGGACTGGAAAGTTATTTCCACGGCCGCAGCAGTGGTTTGGATCCACTCATTTGTTACCTCAACCTGCCTATCCTTATCAAAGGCAAAACAGACCTTGGTACAGTAGCTATTCCTACTGAAAATCTGGAAGGTAAAGGAGGCATTTTCCTCATGGACAGCGGCACTCCGGGTAAAACCCACAGCATGGTTTCCCTGTTTCTTACAAAACTGAAGGATGAAGGTTTCAGGCACCTGGTAAAAACCCGCCTGAAGAAATACAACGATGCCTGCATCCAGGCATTTTTGAAAGGGGACACCAAACCACTGATGTCCAACCTCAAGGAGTTGTCCAGCCTGTTTCTTGAGAATTTCCGACCCATGATTCCAGATCATTTTGAGGCGTTGTGGCGCAAAGGAATTGAAACCAATGCCTATTACCTCAAACTCTGCGGCAGCGGGGGCGGTGGGTTTGTGCTCGGTTTCACCGAAGACCTGGAAAAAGCCCAGTCATTGCTGCAGGATCAGCACCTGCGGGTCATCCATAAGTTTTAAACGGGGTGTCTGCACCGACCCATGAATACAGGGATATTTCCCTGTGTTCTTCTGCATGAACAGGATTTATCGTTTCGTCTCAAACTGTAACCCCTAAAAAAAGCTGAACGGAGTCAGCCTTTTTCCAATCGTATTCATGGCGTTATAACAGTTCTGCTTTACTGTTGGCTTGAGTGGCGGTCGTGCGGGTGCCGGTGCCAAACAGGTATACATTTCCTCCCAGTATCTGTCCTGTGGGGTCTTTCTCAAACACCAGACCCGATGCGGTATAGGTTTGCCGGTAAGCATTGTAATCCAGCCCCCCGCTGCTCACCACAATTTTGGTCACTTTGCCGCCGCCTTTTTTACCGTAAAAATTCCGGCTTTCCTTGTCAAACTGGAATGTAACGGAGTCCAGACCACCCCCAAAATTGTCCACAGCAATGATCAGGTTCCAGGTGCTGCCTTTGTCATAACTCACAAATTTGATCCCGTTTACTTCGGGGTCTTCTTTTTTGTCAAAATCCAGCACAGTTGCCTGTTCTGCAATGCTCAGTGTTTTGCCAAGCTGACTGCCTTTTTCATCCAGCAGGGTGATACTGCCCTGCACCCATGCACCAACGATATCCCCTTTTTCTATGGGAAGCACAATATCCATATAGTCGTTGCCGTCATTGTCGGTGCCTACGGCTTTGAAATCCATGGCAGCCGCAATGGTATTGTCATTCAGGGGTTTGCCCCAGGCGCTGCTGTATGAGAAGCGTATATCTTCACAGTACATTTCGGCTTTAATGCGGCGCACGCGGTTTTCATTGTTGGCTACCTTCACGCGCAGAATACGGCGGCCTTCGCTGCCATAGAGCCAGGAATTCAGGAAAAGCACCTGCGCTTGAGGCGTTTTCTCAGTTTTCAGCGCATCGGTGGGGGTGGTTGAATTCACCACATGCGATAATTCTTTTTTGCAGGCGGTAACACCGGCAAGGGTAAGAGCAAGGACTGCAACTTGTATTCTCATGTTGCGAATAAAATAACACGGGTTTATCCATGTCATAATTTTTTGTGAAATGCGGTTTTGACTTTGTGTAATCCGGGTGGACTGATTTGTGGGATTGTGAAACTGTGAAATTTTGTAAATGTGTAATTATGAAAATATGAAATCATATTTGATGGTTTGAGTACCCCCAATAACCAATAACCCTATAACTCAATCACCTATAACCAATAACTCCCCGTAGGCTGCTGTATTTCTGGAAACCACCCGTTGCACGTAACTTGCGGAAGTTTCCCGTTTCAGCCCCATGTCCAGCCGTATCCGGTCCCTTACCTACAATCTCATTCTGCTGCTGCGGGTGGTGCGCTGGTACAACCTGGGATTGCTGGTGCTGTCTCAATACCTGCTGGCCCGTTTTGTCTTTCAGTCCCATCTGGATATACTTGATTTTCTGTTGCATCCCAAGTTGCACCTGCTCATTTTTGCAACCAGCTTCGCTGTGGCTGGTGCGTTTATCATCAATAGTTTCTACGATGTGGATAAGGACCTCGTGAATCACAGCCGGCAGGTGGTTTTCAACCGTTTGTTGGGGCAGGATTTCCTGTTGAATGTATATGCAGGACTGAATGTGATTTCCCTGTTTCTGGCACTGCTGGCTTCCACCAAAGTATTTGTGTTCTGTGCGGTACTCATCTTTCTGTTCTGGTTCTACAGCCACAAACTGCAGAAAATGCCCCTGCTGCGCGAAGTGAGTGCCAGCCTGCTGGCCACAGCCCCGCTGTTCGCTGTCTGGCTGCATTATGCCACGTATCACTTCGGGGTATTGCTGTATATGGGCAGTCTGCTGGTGCTGGGTTTCACCCGCGAGGTGGTCAAAGATCTCGAGGGCAACAAGGGCAACATCATTTTTGGTTATACCACGGTTGTGGTTGCCGCAGGCTCTGTATTTACCCGGCGCTGGCTTGTAGCCATCAATTTGCTGCTCACTTCCGCATGGCTAGTGGGTTTCCTGACGTTTATTCCCCGTCTGGAGTATTTTTCGGCGGTAAGCGGATTCAGTATCATTACCTCCCTGCTGGTATCATTCATCTGCCTTTTTCCGTCAGAAACGGAACGTTCCGCAGTGTATTCCATCGCCGATACCCTTTTAAAGGTAGCCATTGTCATCCACCTGCTTAGCCTGCCGGCGAGTGGGTTTATCGGGTGAATTGTATATTTGACCATGCAGTGGCCGGGGATTTTCGCTTTCCTGTGTTCGTTTCTGCTGGCATGTCAAGCCTTCCCGCAGTCAGTCGTCTGCGATTCTGTGAAGGTGCGGTGCAGCAATGGTCATTATAACCATTTTGACCATGTGCTCTGTTGTCCCTATGCTGAAACAGATTCCCAGCACATTCCGGCATTTGTACACCATAAAGCAAGACAATACCTGCGCCGGCGCTGTGGCAAGACTTTTTCCTCCGGTATTTCGTTGTACCAATGCCAGTTGATCGAGCCCTCCCTGCGCGATTCCCTGTTTCAGGTTCATCCCTGGAAACGATCCCGACATTGTGCCCGGCGGCAGAGATATGCCATGCAGTTTTATTTCACCATCCAAAACGACTTCCGGTACTATTTTACCCTGTCCTTCAACCCCAAGGGCCACAGACTGTTTGCCCACCAGATTCCCCGCAAGGGCCTGAAAGGAAATAAGGGCCGGTTTGCAAGGCCTTGTACCATTTACAAAAAAGCACTGAATGACAAGCGTTGGGATGGCCGGGTTACAGACATTACACTGGATTATCAGCGACTGCGAAACCGGTTTGTATGGTACGTGGAAAAAGAAGAAAGGGCCGAAACCAGAAACCCGCAAAGACTATGGCAACCCCAACTGATATACAATGTCCGGGGAAGGCTTTTGAACCGCCGGCTGCTCAAATATTTCGTTGTATGCCGTTTGCCTCAGTTTTAACAAAAAAGCCCGGATTTCACCGGGCTTTTTTGTTTATCGTAAGGGGTTACACCCGTTCTTCAAAAGGGCAATTCTTCTTTTTCTTTCGGTGCATCAGCCACTGGGGTGTCTTCCTGTTTTTTTGCGTTCAGCAGCAACAGCTCATTCACCCATACTTCGGTTACATAGCGTTTGCTCCCGTCTTTGGCCACATAATCGCGCTGGGTAAGCCTGCCTTCTATGGCCAGCTTCGCACCACGGGTCACATACTTTTCCACCATGGCCGCGTCGTTGCCCCACACCACCAGCTTGTGCCAGTCTGTGTTTTCCACCCAGTCGCCATTCGCGGTCTTGTAGCGTTCGGTGGTGGCCAGGCTCAGGTTGGCCACTTTTTTGCCGTTGTTCAGGGTGCGGATTTCAGGGTTCATGCCTGCGTTTCCAATCAGTCGTACAGAATTTACAGAATTTTTCATAAGCGTTTGTGATCAATAGATTTTGTTTCGGTTTGTTGATGCAAAGGTTCAGCACCTGCTTTTCCTCATCCGGTTTTCAAACAGTTATTGTCGGTTGCAAGTATTTGTAAGCGTTTGTAGTCGGATGGGGATGCGTATAAATACCTAGTCAAATTGGTATTTTATACTCATGAAATTGTAGAAATAGTTTATGTATTTGTCCCACGATTCGGAGGGAATATGGAGGGATATTTTTTCAGATCCGGGATAGGGTGTGCCTTCATTGCCGCACTGCTGGCCTTCAGTCATTTTCCCCTTAGGGCACAGAGCCTTTCAGAGGCTGATTCTTTGCTGCTGCGCCGGGAATCTGCCCTGCAGCAGGGCAGGGTGGTGGGCGACCTCAAAGACGGTTTCCGGCAGCACGCCGGGGAGAATTTCCTGCTCATGCCAGACAATGGGGATTTCCGCTATGGCATCGTCATCTATCAGATCCGCATTTACCCGGACAAAGCGTTATTTACAGCAGGTATCGCGTTCCGTGAACCCCATAGCGGACAAGTAGCAGCTTTCCGGGCCCGGGATGTGGTATTCAGCTATACCCATGGACTCAGCGGAGATGCCACCCTTGAACTCTTATCGCCCCTTCTTTTTCATCTGGGCCGCAGTGCGGAAATACAACTCAGTCCGGGACCGGGCAATACCTATGCAGTGATGGAGTGTAAGGGATTGAAGTCTTTTTCCATTGTGGGCAACCTGAAGTTCAGAAACACACTGATGGTGCCTGAAAAAACCGATGGCACACCGGATCCGGACAATCCACTGCAGGCAGATTTCCGGTTTGTTGCCCGCCGCTGGAATGACATGCTCATCAACTTGTCACTGCCTGCCTTTCAATTGCGTGCCCTGCCCGGATTTTCCTTCCAACTTCAGCAATGCGTGCTGGATTTGAGTGAAACCGGCAACGACCCGGATGTGCTCTTCCCACCAGAATACCGGCAGATACCAGAGGCGATGACCCAGGGTGGCGCCTGGGAAGGGGTATGGATGAAAGCCGGCAGAGTGAAATTCCCGCCCTGGGCCAAACGCAGCAATGCACAACGGCTGGAGTTGGGAGTAAATGGGATGCTGGTTGATGCATGGGGGTTCAGTGGAGCCATAGTCGCCGGGCAGATGCTTCCCTTCAAAGAAGGCGAACTGGGCGGCTGGGCTTTCAGTATAGATGAACTGCGCCTTCGCTTTGCCATGAATCAGTTGAAGGAAGGCAGCATGAAAGGGTTGCTGGGCATGCCACTGTTGCCTGATACTTCTGCTCTGCGCTATTCAGCTGCCGTGAGTTGTTACGACCGGTACGCATTTGCAATTCAACCTTCATCCACCCTTCAGTTTGATGCGTTGAAGGCCTCAAGGGTAAGATTAGATCCGGTGAGTTATTTCACCCTCAGGCTTGACAGCGGCAAAGCAACCCTGGTTGCCAATATGACGGGAAGTATGACCATAGGCATTCCCCAAGCCACAGGTGCAGAAAAACTGAGTTACCATATTCCTGCAGTGCAGTTTCAGGAGCTAAGGGTTTCAAACCGTGAACCCAGGATTGATGTGTCTTATCTGGGCTATTCAAGGGGTGCGGACAGCAGTCGGGTTCACAATTTTCCCATTTCAATCAACCGTATTGGGCTGCGCAAATCCGGTGTTCCCGGTGAATTTTTACTTGAAGCAGGACTTGACATACATCTGAGTGAGGAAATAGCCGGCGCCGTGGGTTTAAAACTTCTGTTCCGGTATGAGAAGCAGGGAAAAAAGGATCGTTTTGTGTATCAGCGCACTACACTCACCGAAGTTTTGCTGCGTGCCCAAACTGCTGCTTTTAGTCTGGATGGACGGCTTCAATACTTTTCCGCAGATGTCAGTTATGGCCAGGGCTTTTCGGGCAGCATTAAATTGGGAATACGACAACCACGCATGGAAATGGGTGCTATGGTCTTATTCGGGAAAATGCCGGAAATCAAAAACAAACCTTCTTACCGCTACTGGTTTACCGATGCCTCTTTTGTCCTGGAAAGCGCGGGCCTGCCCGTTTTCCCGGGCTGCGACATCAATGGATTTACCGGTGGTGCGTGGCGCAGGGTGCGGCAATTGAAGCCTGGTGATAAAGCGCCAGCTTCTGCACTGGGAAAAGGGCTCAGTGGACTGGTTTATGTTCCGGATGCAGATGCAGGTCTGGGCCTGAAAGCCGGTGTCTATCTGAAAAACAGCGGACCCAGTGCAAAGGCATATAAGGCGATGGTAGTAATGGAATTCCAGTTCTGGAGAAGTGGCGGACTCAGCAGCATCAATTTATATGGCAATGCGGAAATTTTACCCGTTTCAACACCGGTTCAGAAGCCGGCACTGGTTAGTCAGACCCGACCCATGCTACAGGTTGCCGGCGCCGATGCATTTCTGAATGCATACAAGCCACAGGGCCAATTGGCGGGCGCCGCATTTTTATCACTGGATTTTCGCAAACCTTCGCTGTATGGCAAGTTTGGATTGTATGTTAACGATATAGGAAAAGGTGCGGTTTCCGGGAATGGACCCATTGGAAGAGCCGGGGAAATCAGTCTGTTTTTTGGCGAAACCAAATGGTTTGTTCATGCAGGAACGCCCGAAAATCCTCTGGGACTGACCGTAGATGCTGTAGTGGTGAAATTGCAAACCCGCAGTTACCTCATGGCCGGAACGGAAATACTGCCTGCCTTGCCAGCGCCAGCCCGTGTCAGGTCGGCCATGGGCACAGTGTATCTTGATAAACTGCGCCAAATTCAGGCCATGGCAGCCGGTGCAGGTTTTGCCTACGGCAATGAGTTCAACGCCCGGCTGGGTTTGGATGAAAAATTACTGGGATTGCAATTTTATTCCACCGTTCACATGGGAGTGGGCAGTGAAGCCATGCTGCGCGACTATGGACAGAAAGCAACCTGCGCAGGTTCTGCCGGTCAGGCAGGAATCAAAGGCTGGTATGCTTTTGGTGATTTATACGCATGGATGAATGTGGCCATCGGATTGGGTTACAAATCATTCCGTTTTGATATTCTCAATGCTGTTTTTGCTTCGCAATTGCAATGGCAGGGTCCAAATCCCTTCTATACAAGAGGCGCTGTTGCAGCCAGTTACAATGTACTCGGCGGTCTTTTGCGTGGCAGATATACCCTGAAATACAAACTGGGCGTGGAGTGCGTGTTGCAAAACAGCAATCAAACATCCGGAACGTTGATTCAGTCGGTTTCACCCGGACAGGGCAGTCTTCAGTCTGTATACGCCCAGCCTGTAATTGAGTTTACTATGCCTGCGGAAACAGCTTTGGAACAACCAGGTACCGGCAAACTACTCAGGTTGCATATTCAGAAAGCAGTTGTACAAAACGGCAGTAAAACACTGGCCTGTCAGTGGTTTTGGCAAACAGAGTCCCGCAAATTATTGCTCAAACCCACGGAAGTACTGCCTCCGAATGCCACCCTTCGTGTAGAGGTAGTGGCTGCACTTCAGTCCAAAGGTATTTACGAACCGGACAATGCCTGGAATGTCCTGAAAGAAAGTGGAAAGGAATTGTTGGAAACCCGGCTTACAGAATTCACTACCACAGACCAGCGCCTGGAAATACCATGGAGCAACGTTTCGATGACCTGGCCTGTAAAAGACCAGCTCCAGTGGTTTGCCGGGCAGTCTCAGGGCCAGATTCTCTTGCATCAGCAGCAACCTGCAGCGACTGCAGGTCTTGAAATGCAGCTTACAGATGAAACTGGACAGACTATGCCAGCCGGGCCTGTAAAAATCAGTGGTAATACCCTGAATTTTGATATGCCGGCAGGTTTAAAACCCGGGACCATTTACCATCTGGTTCTTCGCAAGGGATCTTCCGGCACAATTCCGGTAATTGAATGGAGATTCCGGACAAGCACCTATGCAAGTGCTGCCGATAGATTCAGTGCCATCAGTATTGGTACTGCCGTGAAAGCCGACCCTGCTTTGGGTAACATGGATGTTTTACCAGGAATAGCCCCGGTGGAAGCTTCTTTTGACAAAGCTGAGGTATCTGCAGGCAGCCCTTTGTTGCGGGTACAGTTGGGCAATACGACAGGTTGGTTAACCACTGCGGTTATACCGGCTTTATATCAGCGTTGGGCAAAAATGCCTCCTGATCTGGCTGCCGTAACCGGTTTTCGCCGCGACACTTCACTACTCGGTTTTGTACCAGTTAAGTCCATTCGCATACGCCAACCCTGGTCAGATTCCTTGTTTCTGCATACAGCGCATAAAACCTCCAAGGATATTCGCTGGCCGGGTCAGGCCCCTGATTTTGCAAGCACCCTGCAATCTGAGGTCCAGGCTGATGTGCAGCATCTGAAAGAAACCCTGTTGGCGTATATGGCGGCAAATCCGGGCAAGAACGAAACATTTATCCGGAGTTTGGTTGCTACAAATGCAGGAACGCCTGTTACAACGGGAACAGCCACAGCCGGGTCCGCGGGACCAGGTATGTCAGGTTCGGTGGGTACCGCACCATTGGGTTCAGGAGCAGTCGCATTGCCACCGGTAAAGATCCCGGATCTGGCTCTGTTGAAGGCTCTTAAAGACTGGACCGTGGCACCTCCGGTTAAAAATTCAGAACTTCCGGTGACCTTCTATTATTCTGTACCGGGGAAACCAACAGAAATATTTACACAGAAAGGAAAATATCCGTGAGAATTTACAAATGGATAATCCCCGTTTTTTTTCTTTGTTTTAATTATGCAAGCACCCAGGCTCAGGGTCTTCATGTTCTGGCAAAACCTTCTGCAGAAGGCATAAAACTACGATGGTTTCCCTCCGGATTTCAATCTTTGATCAACCAAATCCATAAGGGATATTTTATTGAGAGAATTACTCTGGGAAACGGTGAAAATATGTATCATTCTGCACCCAGATATTTATTGAATCAAATACCGTTAATGCCGAACCGGAATATAATAAACAATTCATTGGGTTCAGCTTTTTTACAACTTTTAGACAGTGCAGAAAATGCGATGGGTTCAATGCCTGTAAACGAACAGATAAATCAATCTGAAAATGCCTATTCACTGATAGGATTGGCTGCCGGAGCTGATTTTTCACTGGCTCAGCAATTGGCACTCGGATACCGGGATAATACGGCAGAGCCCGGCATGCATTACGTGTATAAAATATATGCAGCAGAGACTATGGATACTGCATTCGTTTACGTTGAAAATACGATAAATAACAGGATAACAGGTTTGCCGAAACTGATGGGAGAAATAACAGACCCTTTTGTCAGACTTCATTGGGTTCTGCCAACCAGTAGTAAGGTCTTGGGCTATATTCTGTATAAGAAATCAGGTGCAGAGCAGGATGATAAAGCAATTCATAAAGGCTTGCTTATTCCGGATACGGGAATGGCAGAATTCTCCTTTTCAGATACCATACCCGCTGAGGGTGGAAGGTATACCTATCGTCTGTGTGCTGTGGATTTCTTTGGAGATACTTCTTTGCAATCAGATACAATGGCCATCATTTTCCCTGCTGCCCTGCCTGAGACTCCGGAAGAGTTGACATTGTTGCCGGCTGGAAAAAATCTGTACTGTGTCAAATGGTCGAATCGTCCCGCTGTCAGTCATCCGGATTGGATATGGAAGCTGGAGCATGCAGATACCATGGGTGCTGCATTCATGCAGACGTATACATTTTCACTTCAGGATTTTAACAGTTTTTGCCTGCCCGATACATTGCTGCCCGATGGCTATTACAGAATTTCCGTTTCAAATACATCCGGATTAAAAAAGACTTCGCTTCCGTATTTACTTCAGAAACCGGATTCAATTCCTCCGGCACCTCCACTGGGGCTTACCGGCACCTGCAATCGCAATGGGGTAGTCGTTCTTCACTGGAGTCCGGGTGCAGATAAGGATTTGTATGCCTGCCGGGTATATAGGGCCATGTCCCGAAACGCTGAGGCTGTTCCGGTTTCTACTTATGTCACAGATACGGTTTTTACAGATACAGTAGCTACAGGTATGATCCGGGATAGTCTGTACTACTCGCTGCGTGCTTTCGACCGGCGCTACAATCCAAGTGCATTCAGTGATCTGCATGCAATTCCTTTACCTGATACAATGCCGCCGCCTGCACCGGCATTTGTACACCTGCGTTCCGGAGACAGCGGAACGCTGTTGCAGTGGAAAAATCCATTGAGTGCCGATTTAAAGAATATCCGGATCTGGCGGGCTGACGAAAATCAGGCTCTGCATTTGCTTGTATCACTGGGAGCAGGCGTCAATCACTGGCTAGATTCATTTCCTGTTGCCGGTACCAGCGCTGAGTATTTTCTTCAGGCCTGCGACCGCAATGGCAACATCAGTGGCTTTTCTCAGGGTATCATGGTGAATAATCCCCTTGCTGATTTTGTCCCCCGTGTGAATGACATTCACTGGCAGGTGGATACCACACTGAATACTTTGCAGATCAACTGGAATTATCCTTTCGATGGACAGGTGCGGTTTTACAGGATTTATTTGCTAGGGGGTGGGGCGTCAAAAACAGTATTACAGAGTCTTGAACCCTGTCCGTCTGGTGTACAACACTGGAACGGGCCATACAAAGGTGTTTTGCCTGGGGATGTATTTATCCGCGCGGTATGGAAAGATGGGAGGGAAAGCCGGTGAAAAGGTGGGTGATATCCGTTTGTTGTTTCCTGACTGTTGGGCTGCAGTCGCAGAACCTTGAGCAGATTGCAAAGGGAGATTTGCTGCAGGTTTCGGGTAATCTGGGGTATCAGCAATGGTTTTCGCATTCCCGGGGCATGTCTGCTGCCCGCAAACCGGTGGGATTTTTACTCAATGGCAGCCTCAATTTTCAGATTCTGGGCTTTGTAAACGCACCATTTACTTTCTTTTTCAGCAATCAGGGGAACGGCTATACCCAGCCTGGCTTCAATCAGGTGGCCCTGCATCCGCAATGGAAATGGATTCGCCTGAACATTGGCCGCATCAGTCCTGTTTACAGCGGCTATACACTAAACGGTCACCTTATGGACGGCGTGGCCGCAGAGCTAAGTCCGGGTCGCTTTCAGTTCGGGTTTTTTACCGGTCGTTTTCAGCGTGCCATTATTCCTGAACCGGGTGTTTCAGACGCAGATATATTGCCAGCCTTTCGACGCACCGGACAGGGGATAAAAGCAGGATACGCCATACCGGGAAAGACACTGGTGCAGGGCGTCTGTATTCGCATTCACGATCATGTGGAATCCATTCCCCCACCCGCTGCGTATTCAGGTATCACACCCATGGCCAATCTGGCAACAAGTCTTTCTGTTCAGCACACACTTAGCCGCCGTCTCTCCCTTCAGGCAGAAGGTGCAGTAAGCATTCTGAATGAAGATTTGTATCAGGCGGGCCCCCGGTTGTCAGTTCGCCAACTTTCAGGACTAAAAATCAGCACGTACCCTGCTGTAAAGGCCGGTCTTCGTTTTAGCCCTTCTGCCTTCAATCTGGGTCTCAACTACGAACGTGTATCGCCTGGTTACCGCACATTGGGGGCCTATTATTTTGTCAATGACCTGGAAAACCTGCACATCAGCAGTGATTTCAGGCTGGCAAGGGGTAAAGTTTCTGTCGCCCTGCAAGGTGGATTGCAACATGACAATCTGAACCAGTCGCGGCTCAGCAGCATGTTACGCAGGGTTGGGTCGGTGAATCTGGGGCTGCGGCCTGCCTCTCACACCCAATTCCAGTTGTCTTACAGCAACTTCATCAGCTACACCAATCTGCGGGCCATAACCGATGTACTCACCCTGAAGCCGTATGAATGGGTGGATACACTGCAATTCAGGCAGGTGGCCCGGCAGGCAGCCGTGAGCCTGACCCGGTCCTTTCGCAGAGCAGGAGGAATGTCTGCATTTAATGGTCAATTCAACTGGCAGCAAAGCGGAGATGCCGGCCATGCCGGTGAACGGCGCAATCAATTCGTAAATGCCGTCTTCACCTGGTCTTCACAGCAGCAAAGCAGCGGCCGGGGCATCAGTGCAGGTATCAACACCAGCCGCAGCGACTGGTCGCAAAACAGCTTGTGGACAATGGCTCCGGTATTGCAGTTTCAACAGCCATTTGCTGCCAAAGCCGGAATATGGCAGGCCTCAGCCAGTTATGCGGGAACCCTGCGCAACAGGGATTGGGTTCCCGGCACCTGGAACCTGCGTAGCAGTGCCGCTTATACCCTGCACAAAATCCACCGCTTTTCCCTTCAGGCCTGGTGTATGCACCGGGCAAGCTCTGCCCTGTACCCCAAAAGCAGCGAATTTGCCATCATCTTCTCCTGGCAAGCCGGAGGGAACTGGGGAGGAGGAAAGAGGTAGCACATAAATTGGGTTATTTGAAACTTTTCGTATCGATTGTTCCATATTTGGGAACTTTGAAGTAACTTTGCTGTGTGAGGGTCATAGCGAAAAAGACTTTAAAGGAGTTTTGGCTCAAACATGGAGATGTTGAGGATCGATTAAAAGCATGGCACAAAGAAGCGGAAGAGGCGATTTGGAAAACACCACAGGATATAAAAAAAGAATATCCCACGGCGAGTTTTTTACAAGACAACAGAGTGGTTTTTAATATTAAAGGCAACCATTATCGTTTAATTGTTAAAATAAATTATGATTATTCAATCGTTTGGATTCGTTTTATTGGCACTCATGCAGAATATGATAAAATTAACGCACTAGCCATTTAGAAACATGAAACAGAAAGTAATTAAAACTGAAGAACAATATCAGGAAGCCCTGAAGAGGCTTGAAGAAATATTTGATGTCAAAAAGGATTCAAAAGCAGCTGATGAACTGGAACTGTTAACGTTACTGATTGAAAAGTATGAAAATGAGCAATTCCCTATAGATATGCCGGATCCGATTGAAGCCATCAAATTCCGCATGGAGCAAATGGGCTATAAGCAAAAGGACCTTGCCCGGGTAATTGGATTGAAAAGCCGTGTAAGTGAAATTCTGAACCGGAAACGTAAATTAACCGTTGATATGATCCGAAAACTTCATGCCTCACTGGGGATATCTACGGACGTGCTGATAAAAGAGTATTGAGGATATGAACAGGATGGACTATTATTGAATAGCTAAATTGTACCTGACATGACTGATAAGGAAAAAGCCGATTGCCTGATTGAATTACAAAAGGATGAGTCCCAAAGGCATAAAACATTGGTGGAACTTGAGTTTAAAGTAAATATTGCTATCTGGACATTGATTGCCATTTCCGGTGCTGTTTTATTAAAGGAAATATTACCAAATCTATGCAGTTGTAATCAGAAAAAATTTATCTTAATTTATTTGCTTATTTCTTCGGCTACCTTATATTTTCATTATCTACTTTGGTTATTTCCAATTTCAAAATCGCAGGCAACCAGTAATTATTTTATAAGGAGTTATATGTGCCAGATAGAAGAGTTGGCTGGATTTAAAATTAGTTCAAAGGAAACAAATTGGAAGCCCGAAATTTATAGTTATTGGGATTTATCCAAGAATTATCGAAAGTGGATCTGTTTTGAAGGCAGCTTCACTGCATTTCTCCTCATTGTAATTTTCATATTTAGTCTGCTGGTTTATCCGAGATAATGAATGTCCTGCAGTTGTTGATTGTGGTGGCCAAACTGATTCATTGTCTGCCCAACATTAATTCATTACTCGTCCACCTCATCATCCCATAATGAAACGTCGCATTCTCCCGTCTTTCAACCAATAACCAGCAACGAACCACTAGTGCTTCTTCCCCTGCGGGGCCTTGCCTCCGGCGACATGGGTCCCTGCCAGGCTGTGCACATAGTGCGCCAGATCGTGTACCTGCTGGTGGGTAAGCATATCCCGAAACGGTGGCATGCCTTTATTCACCACACCATGCCGGATTACATGGGCTATCCCATGGGTGTGGTTGCCATGCAGAAAGTAGCGGTCTGTAAGGTTTGGGCCAGCGGTTCCTTCGCCTTTACTGCCGTGGCAGGGTGTGCATTTCATTTCAAACAGGGCTTTGCCCCGCCTGAGGCTGTCCGGGTCGGGGTAGCGTTGCACAGAAGTCAGCAGAAAAGTCAGGCTCAGCGCTGTAAGGCCAATGCCTGCAAAAGTGTACAGGGTTTTCATGCAGACACGAAGATAGAAAAAACCGGCAAAACACAGTAATTTGCCTGCATGGAAGAAGCAGAAAAATTGCTGTTTGATGCAGAAGTCGCCCAGCGGTATGATACTTTCATGGGCCCCTTTGTATTCGAGCCCTTTGCGGTGGATATGGCACAGCGGGTGTTGAAAAGCGGTGCAGAAAACATACTCGAAATAGCCTGTGGCACGGGCAGGGTTACCCGGCATCTGGCGGCGGGACTGCCGGCACAGGGTCGCATCACGGCAACGGATATCAGTGAACCCATGCTGCAGGTAGGCCGCAATGCCTTACCCGATGCACGCATAAGCTGGCTGGTGGCCAGAGCAGAAGCCCTGCCGTTTGCAGATGATTCTTTCGATGCAGTGGTTTGCCAGTTTGGTCTCATGTTTTTTGAGGACCGGAAGACAGCCCTTCATGAAATGTGGCGTGTGCTGAAACCCGGTGGAATACTCTGCTTCAATACATGGAACAGAAGGGATTATTGCAAGGCCATCGACATTTCACGCAATACAATCGCCACATTCTTTCCCGGTGGAGAACCCGAAAATTCAAATCTGCCGTTTTCCATGTACGATCCTGAGGCATTTCAGGAATGGATGCAGCAGGCCGGGTTTGAGAATACTGAAATACAACTGCTGGAAAAAACAGGTGTGAGCCCCACTGCCAGGGATGCTGCCACCGGCATGGTCACAGCCAACCATTTGTACCATTTTATCCGCAAGCAGGGAAAGGAAATGGAACTGCGGATACTGGATGCAGTCACCGCAGAACTGTCGCTGAAGCTGGGAGACGCGCCCCTGCAATCCCCACTCAGTGCCTGGGTGGTAAGTGGATACAAACCAAATTGATGGAATTCGCTTGTTCAGGTAGGCCGGGAATTCCTATTTTTGAACCTGCATGAGAAACCGCATCCTGTTGTTCGCCCTCACCGCCGTGCTTTGTACCGGCAGCATGTCTTTCACCAAACCCGCTGATGAAACCTGCAAAGGAAAATTTACCCTGGCCTGGGTGTACAAAGGAGTTTACGAACTGTTTGACTACGAAAGCAAATGCCATGTGTGGATTGACGGCAAAGACATGGGTGAGACCACCGCAAGCAAGTGTACTGTTCCCAATCATGCGGATTATAAACTGAAAAAAGGCACCCATAAAATCAAGGTGGTGAGCTGGGTGTTATACAACGACAAGTGGGAAGAGTTCAACACTGCTAACATGTACATTATGGATGCTGTGTACGAAGGGGAATTTACCCTGAAAAAATCAGGCACTCTGGATCTTACGTTTGACCTGGACCAGGAAAAGGTGCAGAACGGGTTTAAGTAATTTGAAAACTCCCCCTCGGGTCTTCGTGGCATCTTCGCAGAAATGCCGGCCATAAGAACGTTAAGAAAAGTTGGAAACAATCAGGAAAACGCCAGATAGGCCAGGGCTGCAAGTACGGCCAGGATCATCAGTGTCCAGGCCCAACCCCTGCTCAGGCCCACTTTTTGAAGGAGCCAAACAAGCAAAATAACCACCAACAGTCCCAGCAATATAAGCCCCCACAACAGCCAGTCACCAGGGGTTACTTCTTTTTTGTGCAATTGTTTCAATGCCTTTTGTGCCAGCGGTTGCATGTCCGCCAAACTGCGAGCTGGATTTTCAGTTTTCATCAGAGCCCGGGCAGTTTTTATCGCCAGTTTTGCCCGTTTTAATGCAGGCATCTTTTGAGGTTGCGGGTCTGATTCAACGGTTTGAGCTGGTGCAGACAGATGATTTTCAGTTGTTTTTACTGCAAAGCTTGGTTCTGATGCATTTGAGGAAGGGTACTGGTCCCGCCATTGCACGGTGCCATGGGTAATGGTTTGCCGGCTACTGCCGCAATTCTGCAAAAGCAGTAAGGTGCTGATTATAAATGAAATAAAGAGAAATTGGCGAAACATGGCAGGTTCGAAATTAGCAAACCCCGGTGGGATCTGCAAGTTGATTACACAAATTTCACCTGCACATCCTGCTCAATATCAGGGTGGAGGATTTACAATATCCAGATCTTTTCCCAATACGCGCCATTCACTTGCACCAGATAGAGTCCTTGAGTTGCGGGCAAGGAAATAAATGCCTGTTTAGTGCCTGAAAACAAGTTTTCCTGCAGTTTGCGGCCTTCTGCTGAATAAATATCTGCCCGAAAAATGGGAATTTGAGATGATGTGATCTGGAAATCACCAGTGCTGGGGTTAGGGGAAATGCGGATACCTACTATGTGCGATTTATTATATCTCAAGGTTGTAACCTGAAAAGGTGGGCTTATTGTATCGCACCCATCCTGGTTCCATATCCGTAGTTTGTATGGTCCTGTCCCTGACAAGGCAATTGAAGAGAAGACTGCCCCGACAATTGCAGTATCATTCAGATACCATTGATATTGAGCAGCAGGAGAGTCAGAATAAAGACTATCGCCAGTACGATGAATAGATATAGCAGAAGGAGTTTCGTGTGTAAATATTGCTAAACTATCAGTAAATACACAGTAATCCTTATAGCCGGCAACCTTAAAGTTTTCTGTATGATGCGATACAAAATATATAATTGACACGCCCGAGTCAAACAATCCATGATTGCTTGTCCAACGAATGCTGTCACATCTGCTGAATGGTTTGTATTTTGTGTTCAGTTGGGTGTATTTGTTTTTACAAATAACTGTATCGTGGATTATTTTGATTAAGCCTTTTTTTGAATTGTACAAACTATCAGAAACAGGATAAAAAAATATGTTTGAATTTGTTATTGTCAGATTGAATTTGTTGTATGAATTATCTTTTATTCTTAAGATTACACCCGGGTATTTTGTGATAATTGTATCTTTTCTCCCAAAGTTGTCCGTAGCTATGAATTGATAGGTTGAATTAATATCCCCAGAATCGCACATGTAAATCAGTACTTTATTACAGCCAATGAAACTGTCCTTCAGACATGGATATTTTTTGGGTATATAAAAAATGGTATCATTGAATAAATTAGAACAGCCAAATGAATCTTCAATAATGAGATTAGCACCAACAACTTTCATAGATTGGGTGTCAATAAAAGAATTTCTGGTATTGGTTTTTCTCAAAACAGAATCGGATAGAACATCTGATATGACCCATATATTATAACGAATTGCCGAATCATTAAAGTCAAAATAGAGCCGGTTTCCAATTGTATTATAATTTCTTTTTCTTTCTGGTTTATTTCTTACATTAACAGAGTATACTTTAGTCAAATATTTTGATTCCAGTGGAAAATTGTCCTTAACAGATATTGTGATTGGAAATGATTTCCCGGAATTGTTCGCAGATATAAAAACACTTCCAATAACATGATAAACATATTTACTTATTCTCTTAGTAATTGTTTTACCTCCTGGAACATTGCAGGTTATAGTATCATTGGTATAATTGAAATATGGATTAAAACTGTCATATACATAAAATTCAAAATGAAGGCTGTCTCCGGGGCAAGCATTGGATAGCGTTTTGAATCCATATTGAACAGGTTCAAAGTTGATGCCCGGAGAATCAGTATATCCGAAGATTTCATTGTAATTTTCAGTAATTTGTACAAATGTTCCGGATTTGGTTTTTCGGAACTCCCTTACCAGAATACCAAAACTTGAAATCTCCTTGGCCCGGGTGGGATAATATGCCACAGTTGCTGATAAGCTGTCGAAATAAAAGCCTCGGATAGGTTTTGTATTCGTGTTAGCCGGACACCTTATTTTCCCGGTTGGAACACAGAATCCGGTAAAAGGGTAATCAAAGCTATACGGAGTGTAATACTTCAGGACAGAATCAGGGTTCGTCTTAAGTGGAGTAATCCGAAATGCAACGGAATCTCCTTCTATAGCATCCGTATATTCGGGACTGTAGTAATAATTAGTATATTTATAGGGTTTGAAACATGGATTATTAGAAGTGGGAAAGTTAATAGTCTGGGAAGAGCAACGTCTGATTTTGTCAAGATAAATATTGCAATGTGTATATAAATTATTAGAGCCTTTCAAGTTGGTGTATATGTCAGACCTGCAACAATGACTTACAAATAAATTAAGACTTTTAATACTTGTGTCCGAAATGAATAAAGTCCATCTCCCGGAATTACTAAAAATGGAATCAGCAAAAATGAGTTTGTTTATTTTTTGGGACTGAAATGATCCTCCGGAAGAATTGCAGACAGAAGCGCCGGTGAAGTATTTAAAGCAGTCTGTTACATCAATTTTGCCAATATATTTTAATTCAATGGAGTCATGGATCTCACCATTGTTATTTTTGCCTTTCACATGCATATAGATTTTAGGAATTGTAGTATCAACACATAGCCGAAAGAGAGAGTATTTTAGAACTAGGACTTTACTGCTTGGTGATTCTATCTGTATGTCAGCTTTTAAATTTTGGGAATGCAATTTTCCCAGAGTGTATCCAATGAAAAGTAGAAGAAGGAGAGTAGGTCTCATGTCGGTTTTACATTAGACAGAAGAAGGTTTAGTTCTGTTGCCTGAATTATTTGATATTTTAAAGAAGAATGAATCCTGTCTGAAGGGGATAAAGGAGTATACTTTATATCCTAAGGAGATTTTGTAAGTTTACCCTGAATATTCATAAGATAATTGGATTATGGGCGGATGAGCCTTATACAAACGCCACCTGCACATCCTGCTCTATATCAGGATGCAGGCTGCGCGCCACCGGACAGGTTTTTACGATACGCAGCAGCCCTTCGCGGGCATGTTCATCCTCTTTTTCCTGCAGTTTGATTTCCATATGGATCTCAATGCGGGCAATGCGGCGCGGGTCACTGGCCATATGTTTGATGGTACGTGCAGTGGTACCTTCCATATGGTAGCCCTGATTTTGGGCATAGATACCCATGGTGGTGATGATGCAGTTGGCCAGGCTGAGGGCACACAAATCTGTGGGGGAGAAGGCCTCGCCGCGGCCCTGATTGTCGGTGGGTGCGTCGGTAATAATTTTGGTTCCGCTTTGCAGGTGCGTATTTTCGGTGCGCAGTTCACCCAGATAGATGGTTTCAAATCCGGCCATGGCACAAAGGTAACTCAGTCGTCTGGTCCGTCAATAGTCCCGGCTCAGTTCCAAAAGTTTCAGGGTGGTTTTCCAGTTGCGCGTGGTGGCCGCCACTTTCAGTTTTTTCTCAAAAAAAGTATTATCCAGTTTGGTATTGCCATACCCTCCCGGGCAGTAAAGATAGACTACCCGGTCACCGAATGCGAATGCTTCGCCGGGTAAGACAGTTGGCAGCAGATCTGTCAGCAGCGCCGCAGCCGGGGTTGCATGCAGATAGGTAACATGCAGCTTTTCCGGGTTTACCTCTGGTTTCCCTGCAAACGGACTTTCTTCAATCCACTTCCCCAGTTGGGTTGCATCAAACACCAGCACGGGAAGGTCATACCCCCATTGTGCCAGGATTTCTTTGTGTATCGTCTCAGTATCTGCAGCGATGCTTTTGTCAGAATGATACAATACATTCCCACTCTGGATATAGGTGCTTACATTATCCATTCCGGTCCGGGAAAGGCACAGTGCCAGTTCTTTCATATTCATGGGGTTCTTGCCGGTAACATTCACCCCTCTCAGAAGGCATATGCGGGTTGTCATCTTTTTTCGCTAACTTTGCACCGCAAATAACAAACAGTTGTTTGCATGTCTTTCCAAGCTGATAAAATTCTTTTTGAAGGCCTCACTTTTGATGATGTACTGGTAGCCCCCAGATACTCAGAGGTACTTCCCCGCGAAACCGACACCAGTTCACAGCTTACCCGCGGACTGCGCCTGAACATCCCTCTGGTATCCGCTGCCATGGACACGGTGACCGAGAGCCGTATGGCCATAGCTATGGCCCGGGAGGGAGGCATAGGCATTATTCATAAAAACATGAGTATCGCCCGGCAGGCGGAAGAGGTAAAGAAAGTGAAGCGCAGCGAAAGCGGCATGATACAAGACCCTGTGGTACTTCACCCGGATGCCACTTTGGCAGATGCCCTGAATCTGATGCGTGACCACAAAATCGGGGGCATACCGGTGATTGACCTGGATCATAAGCTGGTGGGAATCATCACAAACCGCGACCTGCGATTTCAGCGCGATACCACCCGCCTGGTGCGCGATGTGATGACCCGGGAAAACCTGGTGGTGGCTCCTCTGGGTACCAACCTGGAAGGTGCCAAAGACATTCTCGAAAGGTTCAAGGTAGAGAAGCTACCGATTGTTGATGCAGAAAACCGCCTGAAAGGACTGATTACCTTTAAGGATATTCAGAAGGTGAAAAATTACCCCAGGGCATGTAAAGACAGCCGTGGCAGACTGCTGGTAGGCGCTGCAGTTGGCGTTACAGCAGAAACCATGGACCGTGTGACTGCGCTGGTGGCTGAGGGAGTGGATGTGATCGCAGTGGATACGGCCCATGGACACAGCAAGGGCGTGATTGATGAAGTACGCAGATTGAAAAAAGCTTTTCCGGACCTGCAGATTATCGCAGGCAATATTGCTACAGCAGAAGCCGCCAAAGCCCTGGCCGAAGCTGGTGCTGATGCTGTAAAGGTGGGTGTGGGCCCGGGCAGTATATGCACCACCCGCATCATTGCAGGTATTGGAATGCCTCAGCTCAGCGCGGTGATGGAAGCGGCAGGAGCCCTGAAAGGAACCGGAGTGCCGGTCATCGCAGATGGAGGCATTCGTTACAGCGGCGACATCGTAAAAGCACTGGTGGCCGGAGCCGGTGCAATTATGGCCGGAGGCTTGTTTGCCGGTACAGAAGAAAGTCCGGGAGACACCAATTTCTTCGAGGGAAGAAAAGTGAAAAACTACCGTGGTATGGGTAGCATAGAAGCCATGAAAGAAGGAAGCAAGGACCGGTACTTTCAGGATGCAGAAGACGAAGTGGCCAAACTGGTGCCGGAAGGGATTGTGGGTTCGGTTTCCTACAAAGGCAACCTGAGTGAAGTGCTGTACCAACTGGTGGGTGGAATTCGCGCGGGCATGGGTTACTGCGGGGCGAAAACCGTTGAAGAACTGCAAACCGCCCGCTTCATCCGGATTACCAATGCAGGCATGCGGGAAAGTCACCCCCACGACGTATCCATTACCCGCGAGGCACCAAACTACAGCCGTTAAGGCGTGATTCCCTCCAAGAGGGAAACACAATGTTAACGTTAATTTCAAGTTAAACTTTTCATGTCAGAATTATTTTCGCACACTGTGCAGAGGTTCAATTCCAATAAATTTTTGATTTTGGGTTTGGGGCTCATGTTTTTCTTAGCCAGCTATACTTGTACAAGTGCTCAGGAAAAGGAACCGCTGGTGAATACCGGAGATTCTGTTTTGGTTTGCGGGTTCTGGAATGTTGAAAATCTGTTCGATACCAGAAATGATGCATGGAATGACGACGATTTTACGCCAGCTGGCAAACTGAACTGGACAACAAAAAGATATAAAAACAAACTTGAGCATACCGCCAGGGTCATACATGCTATGGACGCAGATATTCTGGGCCTTTGCGAGCTGGAATCAGCAGCGGTGCTCAAAGATTTACTGGCAGAAAGCGAATTGAAAAACAAAGGATATGCTTTTGTTCATTACGATTCGCCGGATGAACGGGGAATAGATGCAGGTGTTATTTACCGCAGTGCAGTATGCGATGTACTGAACTCGCAGGCAATAGCCGTGACTTTGGATGCAGGGGATAAAACCCGGGATATATTGTACACCCAATTCAAATTGAAAAAAACTGGCGATACCCTGCATGTTTTTGTAAATCACTGGCCCTCCCGCAGAGAGGGAGAAGCTATTTCGGAACCCAAGCGATGCACCGCAGCCCGCACGCTTCAGCAGTTCATCTCATCACGCAGACTTGAATCCCGGGCTGTGCTGATTTGCGGGGATTTGAATGACAATCCCTGGGATAGTTCTGTGAGGCATGTGCTGAATTCCGCAAGGCCGGGTAAGAATACCACCGCAACACTGCTCAATCTTACAGCTTTACTGAATGTGAGGGAAGGGGGAAGTTTACGGCACAATGGAAGATGGGATTTGTTTGATCAGATGATTGTGTCACGTTCGCTATGGGACTCTGCTGCCGCACCTTTCATTCATTTCATGCATTACAGCCATGTGGTGTTTTCACCCCAGTGGATGCGTGTGGCGGAAGGCAAACAAAAGGGCAGCCCGTTGCGCACTTTTTCAGGTAACACGTATCTGAACGGGTATAGTGATCATTTTCCCGTATTGGCAAAATTTAATTATGAACGTTGAAAAAAAGACAAAACGGCAAAATAAAACGCGGGTAAAAAAAACGGCAAAGAAGCCGGGAAATACCGCAACAAAATCAGTAAAATCTGTTAATAAATCAGTAAAAACGGGTGCACGGAGCAGGGTATTGATAAAGAATAAAAATGCGCCAGTAAAGAAAGTAGTACTCAAAAAGGATAAGGATAAATTTGTTCTGATCAACAGGGATTTGAGCTGGCTTTCTTTCAATGCCCGCGTGTTGCAGGAAGCTGCAGATCCAAATGTTCCGCTGATGGAAAGGTTCAAATTTCTGGGTATTTTTTCAAACAATCTGGACGAGTTTTTTCGTGTAAGGGTAGCGAGTATCCGAAGGGTTTTACAGTTGAAAAACAAAGCCATAGCTTCTGAAAGAACCGAAGCGAAAAAATTGTTGGATAAAATCCGGAAGGAGGTAATGAAGCAGCAACGGTTGTTTGATGAGGTTTATACCCGAAAACTGCTGCCTGAGCTGGCCTCTCATCACATTTATATTGTAAAGGAAACAGACCTGAACCGCAAGGAATTGCAGCATGTAAAAAATTATTTTGCCGAGCAGATTTCTCCCCGTTTGTTTCCATTAATTCTGGAGCAGGGTAAAGCCATTCCGGAATTAAAAGACGGTGAAATCTATCTGGCGGTGCGCATGCAGAATTCGGCCACTGCGCACGTTCAGTTTGCATTGATTAATATCCCTACCCGCGTAATTCCCCGCTTCTATCGTCTCCCGGAAACACAGGGTAAAACGAGACTCATTCTGCTGGACGACATGATTCGCTGTGGCCTGGAGATTGTTTTTTCAAGTCTGGATTTCGATACTTTCACAGCACATACCATAAAAATCACCAGGGATGCTGAGCTGGATCTGGACAGCGAAATGGCATCACCACTGATGGAAAAGGTTCAGAAAAGCCTGAAGCAACGCAAGTTTGGTGTACCCACCCGCTTCCTTTATGATGCAGACATTCCATCCGATTTACTCGACTTTTTATTGCGCAAACTGAAAATAGATGCAGACGGAGCCATTCCTGGCGGACGTTACCATAATTTCAGGGACTATATGCGTTTTCCAGCAGTGGGACCGGCAGAATTGCGTTACCCTGCTTTACAGCCTTTGCACCTTCAGGAACTGGATGCTGCAAAGAGTATTCTGAATGTGGCTGAAAAGCATGACATTCTGCTGAGCTATCCTTACCAGTCTTTTCATTATATCATCCGCATGTTGCGTGAAGCGGCCATCGACCCCACGGTATATGCGATTAAAATGACCCTGTACCGGGTCGCAGAAAACAGCAGTATTTGTGATGCACTGATCAATGCCGTTCACAATGGTAAGCATGTAACGGTGGTCATGGAACTGAGGGCGCGGTTTATGGAAGAGCACAATATTTATTGGGCAAACCGCCTGAAGGAAGAAGGGGCCCATGTTATTCATGGGGTGCATAACCGCAAAGTGCATACAAAAATGATAGTGATTTCGCGGAGGCGCAATTTTGAAACCACCCACATTGCGCACATTGGAACCGGCAATTTCAATGAAGAAACAGCCAGGCTGTATGGCGATTATTCCCTTATTACCACACATGAGAAAATTGCAGCGGAATGTCTGAAAGTGTTTGATATGATCCACAATTTCAAACCGGAAAAATTCAGATTCAGCACACTTTGGGTAAGCCCTGTAAATACCACATCCCGCTTTCTGGAACTTTTGCAAAGAGAAGTGAAACACGCAACTAACGGAAAAAAAGCACGTGTGATTGTAAAAGTGAACAGCCTGGTAGATGAGGAATGTTGTATCGCCTTGTATCTGGCGGCAAAAGCGGGCGTTCAGGTGGATTTGATTGTTCGTGGAAGTTGCAGCCTCGGACTGGAAGGCAATGTTCCGAATCTGAGAATTGTAAGTGTGATTGACCGTTATCTGGAACATGCCCGGGTCTTCTTTTTCGAGAATCAGGGCAAGCCGGAAGTTTTTCTGGGAAGTGCTGACCTTATGCCCCGCAATTTGAAATACCGTGTGGAAGTTACCACACCTGTATTAAACAAGACCCTGCGTAAGCAGTTGCTGAAAATGCTTGAAATTCAACTTTCGGACAATGTAAAAGCCAGACAGCTCGATGCAGGATTGTCGAATGTCTATCTGCAGGCAGAAGAGGGCAAACAATTGGTGCGCAGTCAACAGGAAATATACTCCTGGCTGGCAGAATCCCTGTAATTCAGCAGCAATTGAATTTACTGATCATTGCGGGCTTCTGTTGCCGCTTTGATAAACTTTACGAACAAAGGGTGCGGGTTTGCCACAGTGCTTTTTAATTCGGGGTGAAACTGCACCCCTACAAACCAGCGGTGTGAAGGAATTTCTACAATTTCTGCGAGTCCGGTTTCCGGGTTGGTGCCGGTAATTTTCATACCTGCATTTTCAATCTGCTGTTTGAAAGCATCGTTGAATTCGTAACGGTGTCTGTGCCGTTCGGTAATGCGCGATTTTCCATACGCCTTGTATGCCTGACTTCCTTTGACCAACTCACAGTTGTAGGAACCCAGACGCATGGTTCCGCCTTTATGGGTCACCTGTTTCTGGGCCTCCATAAGGTCAATCACAGGGTAGGGTGTTTGAGACTCCATTTCGCTGCTGTGTGCCCCTTTCAATCCGCATACATCGCGGGCAAACTCGATCACAGAACACTGCATGCCCAAACAGATTCCGAAAAACGGAATGTTGTGTTCACGGGCGTATTGAACCGCATGCACTTTGCCTTCTATACCCCGGTGCCCGAAACCAGGGGCTACCAGTATTCCGTCATACCCTGCCAGTTTGTGATGCACGTTGCTGTCCGTAATCAACTCGCTGTGTACGAATTTGACAGAAACTTTGCACTCATTGGCGGCACCGGCATGGACAAAGGCCTCGTTGATGCTTTTATAGGCATCCTGCAATTCTACATATTTTCCCACCAGGGCGATATTCACTTCCCCTTTGGGATGTTCTAATCTGAAAAGAAAATCCCTCCAGGTATCCAAATCCGGCTCATTGCGTGTGCTGAGTTTTAATTTGGACAGAACCACACGGTCCAGCTTTTCCTTGAGCATCATCAGCGGAACTTCGTAAATGGTTTTTACATCTATACTTTCTACCACAGCATTCTGATGCACGTTGCAGAACTGTGCAATTTTTCTCCGGATTTCGGTACTCAGGTGGCGTTCTGCCCGGCATACCAGCACATCGGGTTGCACACCCAATTCCAGCAGCATTTTTACGCTGTGCTGGGTGGGTTTGGTTTTCAGTTCACCGGCGGCTGCCAGGTAGGGTACAAGGGTAAGATGAATCACAACTGTGTTCTCTTCCCCAAGGTCCCAAATCAGCTGACGCATGCTTTCCACGTAGGGCAGTGACTCAATGTCGCCCACGGTACCACCGATTTCTGTAATGATGATGTCGTACTGCCCGGTTTCACCCAGAAGCCGCATTCTGCGCTTGATCTCATCGGTAATGTGCGGAATTACCTGTACGGTTTTGCCCAGATATTCCCCGCGCCTTTCATTTTCAATTACGGTTTGGTATACCCGGCCGGTGGTCACATTGTTGGCCTGGGAGGTGGGTACATTCAGGAATCGTTCGTAGTGGCCCAGGTCAAGGTCCGTTTCGGCTCCGTCTTCCGTAACATAGCACTCGCCATGTTCATAGGGATTCAGGGTTCCCGGATCAACATTGATGTAAGGGTCGAATTTTTGAATGGTAACGCTGTAGCCGCGCGCCTGAAGCAGTTTTGCCAGTGAGGCGGCAACAATTCCCTTTCCTAATGACGAGGTTACTCCCCCCGTAACAAACACATATTTCGCTTTTTTCATGGAACCTGACGTTACGGGATGCAAAATTACAATGACTTCAGCCAGTGGCCGGAAAAGAAATTACGGAGTTTTCAACAGCACTCAGAGCAACAGGCGCTGCAACTGTCTGTGGTGGTGCCCGGCATGCCAGGAAAGGAACTTGAGCCACTCTGCCCGGGTCATTAAACCCAACCGGGGGTGTTCAAATCCCAATGCCATGAGGGTTAAATCTTCCGTCAGTGCCAGGTCGGAAATTTTCAGCCGTAAACCATACCAGGTTTCCACAGCCTGCGGAATAGTGGCAAATGCCCCTTTGGGTTGGGCCCCTTCGGGGGCCTGTAGTTTCAGGTCGGGTTGTTCCATGCGGGCCTGCAGTTCTGCTATTTTCTGAAACGGATCCCGTTCGCTGGGTTCCACCTTTTTTACCATGGCAAAATAGCCCGAACGGTCAGAGATCCAGAGATGCTCCACCACTTCTGCGGCGCACCACTTGTCCGGACCTGGCTTCCACAAAAAGCGGTCTTCTCCAAAGGACATGATTGTATGTTTTACCGATTCGGTGATTTCCTGAAACTCTTTGCGTAAGTGTTCTGAACTGACTGTATGCATGGGCGCAAGTTCGGGGATTAAATTAAATCCAGAAAACTTAAAAAAGACGCTGTGGCTGAATTTGGGGAAAAAAGAAAAGCCCGAAGAAATCCGGGCTTTTCTTTGGTGAAGTATATGTCTCAGAAGGGCAGGACTTCTTGCTCCTTCAAGGTTTCCGCCTTGCCTGCATTTTTAGGCTGTCCCAGCAGCAGCACTTCATTTACCAAAATTTCGGTTACATATCGTTTCTGGCCTTCCTTGTCCACGTAATCGCGGTGGTTCAGTTTTCCCTCGATGGCCAGTTTGGTGCCCTTGCCTACCAGTTTTTCTACGGTTTCGGCCTGCTTACCGCGGAACACCAGGCTGTGCCAGCTGGTGTTGTAAACCCAGTTGCCCTGAATGTCTTTGCGGCCTTCCATGGTGGCCAGGCTCAGATTGGCCACTTTGCCACCGTTTTCAAATTGGCGAACCACGGGGTTCATGCCAGCGTTTCCGATCAGTCGTACAGAATTAACAGAATTTTTCATAATGTGTGTTTTTACGTGTGTGTTTGGTTTAAAAATGTTTTGTTGTGCCTCAGCGGTTGTTGCCTGTTCACCGGCGCCAGGTGAGTTGGATTTGCCGTTTTGGTGATACAAAGGTTTAGCTGCTTTCAGAAACGATTCGGTATGGAATCATTTACATTCGGTTACAAGTATTTGTAAGCGTTTGTGGTCGGATAAGAGGAGGCAGATTTTTATATCAAAGTGCTTTTATATAAGGATTTTCAGTCTGTATGCCGCATAAAAAAGGCCACCTGGACAGGCGGCCTTTTCAGTATCTGAGAAATAAAATTATTTCACATCCATCAGTTCGGTGTCGAATACCAGTGTTGCATTGGGAGGGATAACTCCGCCTGCACCGCTTTCTCCATATCCAAGATGAGAAGGAATAATCAGTTTGTATTTGGCACCCACTTTCATCAGCGCAATCCCTTCGTCCCAGCCGGGAATTACCTGTCCTACCCCCAGCATGAATTCCAGGGGAGAATTGCGTTTGTAGCTGTTGTCGAATTCCGATCCATTGGTGAGTTTACCGGAGTAGTGCACAGATACAGTCTTACCTGCAGTAGCCTGGGCACCGGTTCCTTCTTTTTCCACCACATACCACAGTCCGCTTTCGGTCTTTTTGGCAGTGGGATAATTGGTTTTCACCCAGGTGGCAAAACCTTCCTGCGCTTTGGCAATCGCAGCTTTTTTGCGTTCCACAGCGGCATTGCGGTGTTGTTCAAACGCTGCATTGTCTGAGTTGAAAGCAAGGGCTTCTGCACCTTTACGGTAAATCTCAAGTTTCTTTATTGTGTCACCCTGTGCAATGGCGTTTACAATGTTCTGTCCTTCCACTACATGACCGAACACGGTGTGTTTGCCGTCCAGCCAGGGGGTGGCCACGTGTGTGATGAAGAACTGACTGCCATTGGTGCCGGGTCCGGCATTGGCCATGGAAAGAACACCGGGTCCTTTGTGTTTCAGTGTATCTACAAATTCATCGTCGAAATTGTAGCCGGGTCCGCCGCTGCCATTGCCAGCCGGGTCGCCGCCCTGTATCATAAAGTTGGCAATCACACGGTGAAAAGTAAGGCCATCATAATACGGTTTGCCGGCCTCTTTTGCCCGGTTGTTGATTTTCCCTTCGGCCAGACCAGCAAAGTTGCATACGGTCATCGGGGTTTCTTTGAAATTTAGGCGCAGGAGAATGTCTCCGCGGTTGGTTACCATCCGGGCATACATGCCATCGGGTTGTTTGCTGATAAATTCAGGCAATTGTTGTTGTGCTTCCACAGGTTTTACAGGTTGGTTTTTTGTTTTTTTGTTGTTCTGTGCCAGGGCTGAACCTGCGATTGCAGCTGCCAGGGCAAATGTGTATATCCGTTTCATTGTTTCTGTTTCAGGATGGTTTGGGTAGTCTTAGGCAATTTTCGTACCACTTCATCATATGAATGCCGGATGAGGTCTTGCACAAAATTCCATGACAAGCCATCCAATACAACGGTATTCCACATCGTTTTGTTCATGTGATAACCAGGTTGTACTTGTTCTATGGATTCCCGCAGCTCTGCGGCACGTTCCGGATCGCATTTCAGATTGATGGAACGAAACTGCTCTGCATTTCCCAGGCAAAACATTTTTCCGGCAACTTTCCACACAATCGTATCCGGACCGAAGGGAAACTCCTCAGTTACCCCGGGCAGGGAAACGCAATAATCTCTGACGATATCGAACCACATGTGGGAAAAAGCCGGAGGGCAAAACTACAGTACGGCACTAATTTTGAAAAATACTTTGATAAATGAGAGGTAAGGCATTTTTCTTATTGACACTTATAGCCTCCGTGGCGCAGGCACAGCCGGGTAATACTGCCGGTAAGCGAATACTGGCTTCCGCACTTGAAATGGTGAATGGGGTGGCGTACTACAAAAATCAGCCCTACACCGGAACTGCATTTTCTTTCTGGGACAACAAGCAGATCAATACTGAAACCAGCTACCGCGACGGGCTGAAAGATGGCGAGTACCGTGAATACACCGAGGAACATGTCCTATATACCATGGAAACCTGGCAGGAAGGATATAAAAACGGACCCTATGAGTACCATGACCCTGAAGGACACCTGCAAAGCCGCGGTACCTTTTTTCATGACCAGTTGGATGGAGTTATAGAAGGTTTTTACCCTAATGGATTTCTGCGTTACCGAAATACTTATTACCGCGGTATCAGGCAAGGGGAGAGTTTTACCTGGCATAAGAACGGAGCACCTGAACAGAAATCGTTTTTTGTAAATGATTTGCCGGATGGGGAAGTACTCGCCTGGTATCCCGATTCCAGTTTGCGCTATGTGGCAGACTATAAAATGGGGGTACGGAATGGCCGGTATTACAGGTATCACCGCAGTGGCTGTCCGGCAGAGGAAAGTTATTTCAAATCGGGGAAAACCGATAGCATACGGCGGCTATGGAATGAGCAAAACTGCAATCCATTGGCGGTGGAAGAGTATCTGGCCGGGGAAAAGCACGGCACGTTTATTCAGTTCGATTTTTCCGGAGATACGCTGCAATTGGAACAATGGTCGCGCGGAAAGCGGGATGGGATGTTTAAACAATGGAGTGTGGTTACAGAGCCGGTGAAAGTAAGGGTGAAGGGAACCGACAGAAAGGTTACCCTGTTCAGTCAGCAAAGGGGTATCGAAACAGAAGGCACCTATTCGGATGGTGAACCGGATGGTTATTGGATATATGGTCAGATTTCACACATGCAGATGCGGGAAGGTACCTACGACCACGGTGTGATGACCGGTGAGTGGAAATTCTATGACAAGGATGGCGACCTGCTGATGAAGCAGAAATTCAGCGATGAGGGAGATTTACTCAAAGAGAAACACTATCGCAAACCCAAACGAAAGAAGTGAATCCAATCCTCACCATAGGTATCAGCGGACTTAGCGGTGCGGGGAAGACTTTTCTTGTGCGGGAGCTTCAATCCAGAGGCGGCCATTCGGTGGTCTGTCTTTCTATGGATGATTATTATCTGCCCCGGCATAAGCAGCAGGTTGATGAAAACGGGTACGTGAATTATGATCTCCCCGGCGCACTCAATCTGCAGCAATTTGTTCACGACCTTCGGTTGTTGAAAGCCGGACATACGGTGCTGGTGAAAAAGTACCATTTTGAACTGGACGCTGCCCCGGAAACGGTGGAAATTATTGAGCCAGCCCCAGTGGTTCTTGCCGATGGGCTCTTTGTATTCAGTGAGCCTGATTGTTTCAGTTTGCTTGATGTGCGTGTATTTGTAGAATCATCCACGGATACCGGTTTGTCGCGCCGGTTGAAACGCGACGAACTGGAAAGGGGGATTGATGCCGGTAAAAGCATGTATCAATGGATGCATCATGTCATTCCGGCTTACGAACGATATATTTTACCCTATCGTAACCAATGCCAGTATTGCATCCCGAACGCAGAGGATAAACCCATGGAAATACAGTCTCTTTGGGAATATATTGCGGCTAAAACCGGCCTCAGAACAATCCCATCATGAACAACTGGAAAGGATATTTTCGCACCCCTCAGCTCTGGTTGAATATTTTATTCAATATTTATATCCTGTTTGAATACAGAAATGATCCGGACGGAATCCGCAGTGTAATCATGTTGTTCTGGTGGCAATCGGTTTGCCTGGGCATGAGTAATTTCGTGCAGATGCTGGCACTGAAGGACTTTTCACCTGTTGAAGTAAATGGAGAAATGAAGGGTCCTTCATGGTCCCTTAAAATTTCAATGGCTTTATTTTTTGCGATACATTTCGGAGGATTTCATCTTGTATACGGTGTGTTTATTCTTGTTTCGAAATCCATACCCGGCAGCATGCTGGGAAATGCGCACAATACTTTCCTCACGGCCATGCTGCTTTTCGCAGCTATGATCGCACAACTTCCCTACGAAATCAGCGACAATGCGAAACGCAAAATGGACATCATGAAAATGTTCTTTACCCCGTATCTGCGCATCATTCCCATGCATTTGGTTATTTTGGGCGGCGCATTTCTCTCTCACCGTTTTTCTGTTTTCTATTTGTTTATGTTGCTTAAATTTCTGGTGGATATCATCACAGATCTGCTTTATGCCTACCGCAAGCAACACTGGCACCCGGCCGACTGATTCAACAGAAAGGGATTGCTTAAAAATACACGATTTCTGAACTGCGCAGGGCTGTATCCAGAACTGCAAAGCTGGGCTGGCCAAAAATGCCGGCAATTTCTCCCGGATTTAACAGCAGGTTCTGTCCGTATTTTTGCTTTTCTGCCTTGTGGGAGTGACCGAAAAATACACAATCATACCATCCTGTCTTGATCAATGGCTTTGCATAGAAGGGATAATGAGTAACCCCTATTTTTACAGAATCAAGTTCCAGAGGATTCGGAGTGTCTCCGATATATTCTCCGTAAAGCGTGAAATTTTGAAAACCGGATGTGAGATTTCTTATCGCAAAGCGGTCGCCGTCATTGTTACCAAACACTGCATGCACCGGCAATCCGGATTCTGCCAGTTTTACCGCAGCAAACGGAGCACAGAAGTCCCCGCAGAATATCAGCGCCTCAGCACCCTTTGCCTTCAGCAATTGAAGTGCCCGGTCCAGATTTGTAAGGTTGTCGTGGATATCGCTTAGTACGCCAAAAATCATAGCTTATAATTTACAGGCCGAAAATACACAAGAGTTGTAACTTTGCACCGCTTTTCCTACAAATGGCAATTATAATCACTGAAGAATGCATCAACTGCGGCGCTTGTGAGCCCGAATGTCCCAATAATGCCATCTATGAAGCCGGGGTGGACTGGTCTATCGCTGATGGTACCGAGGTTACCGGTACTTTTCAATTGGTAGACGGGCGTGTTGTGGATGTGCATGAAAAATTCGGTCCGGTAAGCAACGAGGTTTACTTCATTGTGCCCGACAAGTGTACGGAATGCACCGGTTTTCACGAAGAACCGCAGTGCGCTGCCGTTTGCCCTGTAGATTGTTGTGTACCCGACCCGGACCATGTAGAGAGCAAGGAAGTATTGCTCGACCGAAAGGAAAGACTACACGTTTAAACCGCACAGACTTCGGATTCCACCCATCAGCCTCATTCAATATCCTGTTTTTGCATGCAAAAAGTACTGCTTCAAACCTGGTGTCCGCTGAGAAAGGAACCTTCTTCCACATCAGAAATGGTGAGCAGCCTTCTTTTTGGAGAAACCTGCACCGTACTTGAAGAAAAAGGAGAGTGGCTGCTGGTAAGCTGCGACTGGGACAGCTATACGGGATGGATACCCTTTTATTACCTGCATGAGTCAGAACTGCAGTTCCCGCGCGTGTTGAAAGCACAGGGCGCCAGCTGGGTTTGCGGCGCACAACGCATTCACCTCTCCGCCGGCTCCGGCCTGCCGGAAGCGGACACCCTCACACTGGATGGCAAGACCTGGCAATTGCTGGTGCGTGAGCAAATCCCGCCTGTTTCCCTGTGGGAAAAGGCACTGGGTTTTCTGGAAGTGCCCTACCTGTGGGGTGGGCGTAGCGATTGCGGCATGGACTGCAGCGGATTGACACAGGTGGTGTACAAAATGCATGGGGTGCAATTGCCGCGTGACGCATGGCAGCAGGAGCAGGTTGTTTCTCCCGTGTCTTTTCATGAGATTTCGGAAGGGGATCTGGTGTTTTTCGGCAAAGAAAAAACCACACATGTGGGTATAGCCGGCCCGGATATGCAGATTATCCATGCCCATGGCAAAGTGCGTATGGATGCGCTGAAACCCGAAGGAATCCGGAATGAGGAGAGGCAGGAATTCAGTCATTTTCTCAGATCTGCCGGCAGGGTAAAAGATTAGTCAGGTTTGTCGATGAAATTTTCATTTTAGCGCTGAATTTTCCTGAAATTTGCCTGCATGGCAGATAAAGAAAAATTCCTCTCCCAGGTGGGTGCCGGATACACTTTTCAGGGAGACAGCATCGTACTGGGCGGACCCATGCTCGACGGCGAGGTGGTTTCCGGATTCCGGGTATCCGCACCGCTTCGCACATTCAACCGGCACGGTTTGATTGCCGGGGCTACCGGTACCGGAAAAACAAAAAGTCTGCAAATGATTGCCGAACAATTGAGCCAAAAAGGGGTTCCGGTATTGCTTATGGACATCAAAGGCGATTTATCCGGTATCTCTCAACCCGGCAGCAGCAATCCGAAAATAGAGGAGAGACATGCCAAATTGGGTGTACCCTGGCAGTCTTTGCAAAATGCAGCAGAATTGCTCAGTATCAGCGATGAGCCGGGTACCCGTATGCGCGCAACTGTCAGCGAATTCGGGCCTGTGCTGCTCTCAAAAATACTGGAACTGAACGATGTGCAAAGCGGTACCATTTCTCTGCTCTTCAAGTATTGTGATGACCACAGTCTTCCCCTGCTGGATATAGCGGATTTACGCAAAGCCTTGCAGCACATCAGTCAGGATGGAAAAGATGAAATTGAACAGAACTACGGACTGGTAAGCACACAAAGTGTGGGTACCATACTCCGCAATATTTTGCAGATAGAAAGTCAGGGTGCCGATACATTCTTCGGTGAACCCAGTTTTGAAGTGGAAGATCTGATGCGGCTGGACGACAATGGAAGGGGATATATCAATATACTCCGGCTTACCGATGTGCAGGGCAAGCCTTTGTTATTCAGTACCTTCATGCTGTGCCTGCTTGCAGAAATCTATGCAACCCTTCCGGAACGCGGGGATGTGGATGCACCTGAACTGGTTATATTTATCGATGAAGCCCATTTGATTTTTAAGGATGCACCGAAAGTGCTTCTGGATCAGATTGAAACCGTGGTCAAGCTCATTCGCAGTAAGGGAGTGGGCATATTTTTCATTACCCAGAATCCGGCTGATATTCCGGATGCCGTGCTGAGTCAGTTGGGTTTTAAGTTGCAGCACGCACTCAGGGCATTTACTGCCAAAGACCGCAAAGACATTCAGAAGGCAGCCGAGAATTATCCCCTCAGCGATTTTTATGATGCCGATGAATTGCTGACTCAACTGGGAATTGGTGAGGCTTTTGTCACTGTACTGAATGAAAAAGGCATTCCCACTCCGCTGGTGCATTGTATGATGTGTGCTCCGGGTAGCAGAATGGATGTGATTTCAGCATCAGAAATCAATGCCATGGTGGCAGGGAGTAAAATTCATGGAAAATATGACAAGCGCATTGACCGGGAAAGTGCTGCAGAAATACTGATCAAAAAACTGGAAGCAAAAAAGAACGAGGAAGAAGAATCCCGAAAAGAGGAAGAGGAAAAGAAAGAAGAAACAGGAGGGCGCAAGGAAAAATCTATTATAGAGCAGGCCGTAAACAGCAGTGTGGGCCGAACTGTGGTGAGAGAACTCACCCGTGGGTTGCTGGGCGTGCTCGGAATCGGTGGAACCAGAAGACGCAAATCTTCCTGGTTTTAAAGAATAAAACAAAAAAACAATTACATGAAATTACAGGAGTATCTGAAAGAAATTGCCAAAGATTTTCATTTGAGGCATGGGTTTGAATTTGGTTTTACCGAGAGTCAGAGTGAGGCGCATTTTGACCTTACCACACAGGCCGCCATGCAGTATATTCAGGGACTGGCCATGAGTGGTAAAATGGGAGAATTGCAAAACATGTTCAGCAGCGGTGCCGATGCGATCAAAGGCAGCAGCTATTATCAGGAACTGATGCAAAAAATTACGGATACATACTATGGCCTGGACTGGACGGCAGATAAAAAACAACAACTTGCAGAAACAGCTTTGGCATTTGCGTTGAATGGGTTGAAACAACGGTTTGAAGCCGGAGGTTATTCAAACGATTTGCAGGGTGTGCTCAGTTTTATCGGTTTGGATGGGGGCATGCTGGGTTTGCTCGGCAAGTTTGGCGGCTTGTTCAGCAAGTTTCGCCGCTAATCCGGGCCGCCAACGTCCTGTATTAAATACACTTGCAAAACCTTTTGCAGGCCATTTCCCTGCATTTTGCATCTTTGCGCAATGTGCATGCATCCCAATGCGTTTGCTTAAATGGCTCAGTATGAAAATCATCCGTTTTAAATTCTTATTTGCAATATTGTTTGCGGTTTGGGCTCCGATTGCCAGTGCGCAGCCCTACCTGAATCCGCGGAAAGTAGCTTCAGGAATCACCCTGAACCTTGAAATCAATGAGCAAAAAGATCTGGATTTTATCCGTAAGAACTTAAAGCGATTTTATGGTGTACAGCATGTGCGGGTAAATGGCAATGTGGATATCAGCAAAGTTGCAGGCACACTGTCGCTGCTGGATGAAGTGGAAGATGTGCAGTTGCTGAAATTTACCGGAGAACTGACCGACGATGACCTGGAAAAACTGGAGTGGGTTTCAAACATTACCCTTTTTCTCCGCAATGGCAAAGAAGACCAGATATTGCTGAACAATTACCTGGGCAAACTGCCGGGACTCACCCTGATTTTTGAGGTCGTTCCTGAAGATTATCAGTTCATGGCCGGCTGGACCAAAGTGCGGGAGCTGACATTGGTAGCTCCTTATGTTGCAAAAGAGATTCCGGCCGCCATTTCTGCTGCCGCTGTCCTGCCGGGACTTCAGTCATTCGGCATCAGCACAGATAAACTGACAGATCTTCCGCCTTCTGTAAAGTCCATTCAGGGATTGAAGAAACTTGTCATCATAGACAATCTGAGCTGGATGAGTGAGAAATACCTGGAAGACCTGTCAGTATTGCACAAGAATCTGGAGTACCAATACCAGAATGGCTACCGTTATCTCGATTTTACATACAAAGCCACAGATGCAGAACTTACCCAATGGGAGCATGAGCATTTGCTCTCACTGTTTCCGGCCTCCCGGTTTGCACCGCTGATGAGTGCAGGCGGAGATTCCGGTATCACCGCCTCGTTTGCAGATTTTGTTAAAATATTTCCGCCAAAAGAGCCGGCATTTTCGCAGGTAGCCGGACAAAAAAGTCTTTTACCTGAATTCAAAGACGGAGAATATCGGTTTGCAGGTAACAATGAGCAGGACAGAATATATTATTTGGGAACAGATGCAGCGGTTCTGATACCGAAGGGTTGCATGGAGGTTGCCGGAGACAGCTTGTGGAATGGTTCATACAGCCTCAGAATCCAGTGGTTGAATCAACCCCGGGAGATGTTTAGCAGAGGGTATTCCCTGCAGTTTGACAGCAGTGGAATTGCCTATGATCTTGCACCACAGGGTTTGTTTGAATTGTCTGCTGCTGCCGGAAATATGCCATTACAGATCAAAGACGGCTATTTCGTTAAGTTTGTCTTCCTGTCTCAGGCCGATACAGTTTCCAGATTCTATGCATACAGCAAGAACAAGGGCAGGTGGATGCATTTTTATGATTATGATTACAACTTTGATGACAGTAAAATAAAACCCATCGATTTTCATGGGTTTTATAGCAATAAACACACAGCCACCGAAGTGCTTTCAGCAGATCAAACACATGCTGCGCAAAGGTTTGAGACTGAGGGGTATTTTTATTCGCTGCCACCCGGAGTAAACAGGCAGAGTCTGGAATCCTGGAAGGGTTTTTATGTTTCTCCGGTAGCAGACCGGGCTCCAAAAGCCGGTGCCTATACTTTGCGCAGAGGGCGCAACCTGATTGGTATTAAGCGGGAGTATGCCGATAAACGCAGCGAAAAAGGAATCATACGTTTTCAGATATTTGATAAAACCGCCAATTTGTTTCCGGAATTAAAGGCATTGGAAAATTATGCGCTTGAAATCCGTACAGCGATGAATAGCAGGGATTTTACAGCACACTTTATCAGAGGTGCAGTATACAGTGATGTGCGCATCGTACAGGAGGGGGCGCACTGGTTCCTGGATTTGCGCACAGAAACCGGATACTGGCGGTTGCAGTTGTTGCAGCCCTACGAAAAGTACAAGAAAAAGAGCAGAAAGGGAAGGGCACAACAGCAGGAATTTTTGCGCCGGATGAAACAATATTTTGCGATAGTTGAGGAGAAGAATGCTGCCGCAGAAGGTTGGGAAAGGGAATTTCTGGAAAGCACATCGGCAAACAATAAAAGGGTATTGTTTTATGGCCAGATAAAACCACGCGGCACCGCAGTCAGGGAATTCCGCGTTCGTTCTACCGGCCTTTTTGCATGGGCAGTGCCTGTGTTGCAGCCGGATAGTTTCAACCTGACACTGAAAATGACCGATGCCGGAGGCATTCCATTGGATGTGAAACGCGCATGGATTGCACACAGCAGCCCGTTTTCATACCAGACTTTTGGAGCTGCAGATGTGTATTTCGGTCGTATTCAACCCGCCAAATTGCAATATATCGCCTGCGTGGATTCGAAAAACCGGGTGTATGTGATGAATGCATCCACCTTTAAAACGGCAGGTGCATCAGGCAATAGTTTTATTTATTTGCCTCTTACCGAAATTCCGCATGCGGTAAAAAGTGCACAGGAATTAGATACATTGCTTGGAATAAAAAATAAGTAACATACCACCCATATAATTTCAAATTTTCATTGCCCTATGTCTCCCGGATTGTTACTCACAGTTTTTGCCGCCTACAGTATTTTACTTTTTGTTGTGGTATGGCTCACCAGCCGCAAAGCAGATAATCAGGCCTATTTTATTGGTTCAAGGTCCAGCCGCTGGTGGCTCGTGGCATACGGTATGATTGGTGCCAGCTTGTCTGGTGTAACTTTTATGTCCGTTCCAGGAGATGTGTTTAATAAAAATTTCACTTACCTGCAGGTGGTTATGGGTTACATTGTGGGGTACACCATCATCGCCCTTGTCTTACTCCCGGTATATTACAGGTTACAATTGACCAGTATATATACCTATTTGTTGCAGCGTTTCGGTCCGGTTTCACACAAAACCGGCAGTGCATTTTTTATTCTCAGCAGGGTCATAGGCGCTGCTTTTCGCATGTTTATTGTTATCAATGTGCTGCAGAATTTTGTATTTGATGCCCTGGGTATTCCCTTTGTGATAACAGTGGCTGTATTTATGCTTCTGATTTTGCTTTATACGTATGAAGGCGGAGTGAAAACCATTGTTTGGACAGATACACTGCAAACTACATTCATGTTGGTGGCTCTGGGTTTTACGCTGTGGTACATTTGGTATGATCATTATCTGGGTCAGGACTTAAAGGCGGAGGTCGTATCATTTACTGATTCCATTGGAAATCTGGGAAAAGCACAAATATTCAATTGGGATTATCTGCATAAAAATCATTTTCTGAAGGATTTTCTGGGCGGTGCTGCTATCGCTGTGGCTATGACAGGGCTTGATCAGGAAATGATGCAGAAAAATCTGAGTTGCAAAAACATTAAAGAGGCGAAAAAAAATGTACTTTCATTTACCGCAGTGCTTGTTGTGGTGAATATTCTTTTTGTTTTGTTGGGAGCTGCATTGATTCTCTTTGCTCAGCAAAAAGGAATCACTATAGACCCGAAACATACCGATGATTTGTTTCCTACTGTAGCATTAAAATATTTGGGAGTGGTACCCGGATTGATATTTTTGATTGGTTTGATCAGTGCAGCATACCCCAGTGCAGATGGAGCATTGACTGCACTGACCACTGTATTTTGTTTTGATTTTTTGGGTATTCAGAACAAACCCCATTTCACCGAAAAGAAACAGAAGAAAATCCGCTACATAGTTCATATCGGATTTGCAATATTGCTTTTGGGTGTGATTCTGCTATTCCGGGTCATAAATAACGATGCGGTTATCCGTAATTTGTTTGTTGCGGCAACCTATACCTATGGCCCTTTGTTGGGTTTATATGCATTTGGTTTTCTTACCCGGACAAAGATATCCGATTCTCTGGCCTGGCTGCCATGTCTGCTGTCTCCTGCACTTTGCTGGATTTTGAGTGCAAACAGTGCTGAATGGCTTGGAGGCTACAAATTCGGATTTGAACTGCTGATAGTAAACGGATCGCTTACCTTTTTGGGTTTGTGGTTACTGGGCCGGCTCCAAAACCGTGGTGTTCATCCGGCTCCTGCTGTAGATGCCTGATCTCTTAATCGGTGATTTTTTTAGATTCGAGTTTATTGTGCTGTTCGTTCACCATCATTAGGGCTGCAGATCCATACCATTCGTGTAGTTCCATGGTGAGTCTGCCGGCCTGAACCGCCGGGTCTGTTTGGGTGAGTGCTCTGGCTTCCTCAAGGGTTTTACAGTTAAAAATGAAAATACCACGGATTTCTCCTGTATCCAGAAAGGGACCTGCCAGGATCAGCTTGCCTGCTTCGGCCAGTTTGCCTATATTTTCCATATGCCCTTGCTGTAATCTGGCAGCAGTGGCGGAATCTTGTTTCCGGTTGGGCCCTTTTTTGAGATAGCAAAATATGTATTTTCTCATGCCATATGGGTCTGCACCTGTTTTGCGTATGAGTGCAGTATCCGGAGAATCCGGTGCCATTGTTTTTTCTGTTGTCCCGGATTGACATGCGGTAAGTAAAATGAGTGCGGTGAGGATTATGTAGTCACTTTTTATCATGCGTCGAAATTATTCAATTTATGGAATACTTGCCTGTTGTTATGAAATTCAGGGCATATAAAGTACTTTCGCTTTGGGTGAGACACATTTTATTCTTCCTCTGGATGATAGTGTTGGGACTGTGGTCTTGTTCCGGGCCCGAACCAGTTGTTTCACCGCCTGTGGGGAATTTGCTGGACAATGCAAGAAAGGACAGGGTGGAACAATCCTTAAAGGGCATTTTGCCACTCATATCGGACAGTGGCAGTTTTTCAGGTGTTTACCTGAATTTTGGAGATACGTTGAAATGGTGGCTGGCGAAGAATGGAAATGCCTGGAAATGGTTTCAGAACCTCATTTCTCAAAAACAGGATTCTGCCTTATTGCGCCTGTTGGACGATATTCCATCGCATGGTTTGGAAGATGAATTTTATCACGGTGCTTATCTGAGACGGGCCTATCAGCGAATTCAGGGCAATCATTGGTCAGAAGCGGGTAAAATCCCATACGACAGCCTTGCGCTGTATATTTTATTCAGTGCCGATGCCTGTATGGGATTGTATCATGATTTTTCGGCGGGAAGGGTACACAGTGGCTATTCCGGAACAGCAAACACATTGAAGACAAGACCAGCGCCGGATGTGAAGGACGTGTTAAACCAAAAACAGTCTGTCGCATATCTGAAAAAAATTGTACCTGATTTTCCTGCATACAATGCTCTGCGCAAAGAGTTGAAGCGCCTGCTTGCATTTACCGATACAGCGGGAGATGTGCCTGTTCCATGGATCTCCTCATTTAAGGAGGGAGATGAGATGCCGGTTCATGTTCGGAAACCATTGATTCGCCGGTTGAAAATGCGGGGCATGCTCTCTACGCACGATACCGTTTTAAGCAAATCAGCCAGGCTGGATGAAAATCTGGCCTCTGCGCTGCGCCGTTTCCAATTTTCACAAGACCTCACGGTCACCGGAGAGTTGGATAAGGCAACACTTTTTGCTTTGAATTATTCCTATAAACAGATGGTAAGGTACCTCAGAGGCAGTCTTGAAAAATGGCGCTGGTTCGGGCCCGGATTGCCGGAAAACCGGATATGGGTGAATGTGGCTGCCAACAAACTCTTCGCAATAAGGCATGACAGTCTGATACTGAAAATGAATACCTGCAGCGGAGAGCCCAGAAACAAGGCATGGTACGAAAAGCTGGAGGCGTCGAAAAAGCCGGGCAGTAAAGTGTTGCCACCGGACAATCTGGAAACACCTCAGATTCAAAGTAAAATTACGCACCTGGTAGCAAACCCTACCTGGTATGTTCCGCATAATATTCTGGTAAAAGAAATGCTGCCGGAAATACGAAAAGACCCCAATAGTCTGATTCGTTTGGGGTATGTATTAAAAGACCAGAAAGGAAATGAAATCAATCCATTTGACATAGACTGGAACAGCATCAGGCCTTCGCAGATGAATTTCCGGGTAGAACAAACCACAGGCTCATCGAATTCGCTGGGATTGGTGGTCATCCATTTCCCCAATCCATTCAGCATTTATATGCATGATACACCCTATAAATTTGTATTTGGACTGGATGAACGGCATGTGAGCCATGGTTGCGTTCGTCTGGAAAAGCCCTTTAAACTGGTTGAATTTCTTACATCATTCAATCGGAAGGATAACTATGACCGGGTGCTGATGTCTGCCGGTTTGCCTCCGGAACATGATCAAGAATTGCTGAAAAAGTGGAAAAAGGAAAAGTTGGCGGCTTCAAAGGATACCAGCGGTAAATCCGAATTTAAACCTGAGCACGACAAGTATTTTCATCTGGATTCAAACCTGCCTGTCTATATCGTGTATTTTACAGCCTGGCAGGGAGAAAACGGGGGGATTCAATTCTCTGCAGATGACTATAAACGGGACGTTTTACTGATGAAAATGATGCACCGGCCCGAGGGTGTTCGCAAAGGGAAAAAGCCCGCACCACGGGTCACTGTAAAACAAGGTTGAAACAGATTAAAGATACCCCAGCGTCTTTAGCATACTTTTATAGCTCTGCTCTTTGCTGAACAGGCGGAAATAATATTCTCCGTTCTCGTCGCGGTCTATGATAACATGTTTGGGTGAAGGGGTAAGACAGTGTTGTATACCGCCATACCCTCCAATGCTTTCCTGATAGGCTCCGGTGTGAAAGAAACCCAGATACAGGGTGTCTTCTTTATCGTACTTGGGCAGGTAAATCGCATTAACGTGCTGCTCACTGTTGTAATAATCATCGCTGTCGCAGGTAATGCCACCCAGCAGCACACGTTCATATTCCTCGTCCCAGCGGTTGATGGGCAGCATGATGAATTTCTTGTTGATGGCCCATGAATCAGGCAGTGTGGTCATAAAACTGCTGTCAATCATATTCCATTTCTCGCGGTCATTCTGTGCTTTCTGGTCCAGCACACTGAAGATGGCTCCACCCGCTTCTCCCACAGTAAAACTGCCAAATTCTGTAAAAATATCCGGCTCCGGAATTTCATTCTCTGTACAAACCTGTTTGATCTGTGACACGATTTCAGTGGCCATATATTCGTAGTCATAATCAAAGTTCAGGTTGTTTTTAATAGGGAATCCGCCGCCAATATTCAGGGTATCAAGGGTGGGACACTCTTTTTTCAGTTCACAATACACTTTCAGGCATTTATGCAACTCATTCCAGTAGTATGCAGTGTCGTAAATGCCGGTATTGATAAAGAAGTGCAGCATCTTCAGTCTTACATTTTTGTTCTTCTTTATATGGTTGCGGTAATACGGAAGTATATCCTTGTAGCCAATACCGAGTCGGGAGGTATAGAACTCAAACTTGGGTTCTTCTTCACTGGCTATTCGTATACCGCAGGTAAAGGGCACTTCTATCTTTGCCTGCAACTGATCCAGTTCAGTGTCGTTGTCGAGCACACTGATAACGTTGTTCCAGCCATTGTTGATGAGTCCGGCTATGTTGTCTATGTAAGGTTCGCGTTTAAACCCATTGCATACCACAAATTTGTCCTTGCCGATGAGACCCTGTTCATGTAAGGTCTCCAGAATGTTGATGTCAAAAGCCGATGAGGTCTCAATATGTACATTGTTTTTTAAGACTTCTTCAATGACATAGTTGAAATGATTGCTCTTGGTGCAATAACAATAGTAGTATTTTCCCTGGTAGTCAGCCTTTGCTATAGCTACGTTGAACCAGGTGCGTGCCTTCTGGATATTCTCGGATATTTTGGGTAAATAGGTGAATTTCAGTGGGGTTCCATATTGAGCAACCAGTTCCATCAATGGAATTTTGTGGAATTCCAGTTGTTCTTTGTCGTTCAATGTAAACTCTTCCTGCGGGAAGTAAAAGGTTTGGTTGATGAGGTCGAGATACTTGTTTTTCACTTGTTATGTTTGTATGGATTGCAAAGATTGTGCAAAGGTAACTCAGTTGGATGTAAATATCTTACCCAATGTAACAAAGGTGAATGAGTGTATTGTTAAGGAATGGTTAATGATGAATCATTCTTTTTTTACATTTATAGAATATTGTCTGGTTTTTTCAACTGAATTACCGTATTTGGCAAAAAAAAACAAACCCTATGAAAATCTTAAAATGGATCTTGTATGTAGTACTGTTTCTGATAGCAGCGCTGCTGGTATTGGGCCTCGTATTGCCCAAAAGCTACAAAGTTGAACGCACTGTGGTTATCAACGCCCCGAAACAGGCTGTGTGGGAGCAGGTTTACTATTGGAAGAATTTTAATAGCTGGAGCCCCTGGGCCAAACTGGATACAGCCATGAAACAAACCATTACCGGCAATGACGGAGAGGTGGGCAGTGTTTACCACTGGACCGGCAATGACCAGGTAGGAGAAGGAGAGATGAAGCGTCTGGAGCTGCAGGACATGAAGAGCATAAAAAACCACCTTCATTTTATTAAGCCGTTTGAAAGTGAAGCAAATGTGTACCATACACTGGAAGGTGAAGATGGCAAGGTTACCCTGAGTTGGGGCATGACCGGCGAGAATGGATTTATGGCCCGGATATTCATGTTTCTTATGGGTGGGATTGATAAAGCAGTGGGTGGTGACTATGAAAGGGGATTGAAAACATTGAAGGAAATTGTTGAAAATCCCAAAAATGCATCGGGTGCCGGGTGGAATCCGGCGGATAAAATTTTTAAAGGTGGATATTTTGCCATTGTGCAGAAGATCAAAATGAAAATGTCCGATATCAATCAATCTGTGTTCAGTGATGCCTATACCAAGGTGGGTGCATATATGGAAAAACATGGCATGAAATCCACCACTGCACCCCTGGCGTTTTATATGCATTGGGATTCTGCAACGCAAACCAGTGATGTGGGAATTGGCATGGGCGTGGACAAAACCGGTCCTGCAGAAGGCGGAGTAATGGTGGCAAAATATCCGGACATGTCTGCCGCGTCTCTGGATTATTATGGCAATTACACAGACCCAAAAATGAAGGAAGCGTATGGCGCGTTGGCCACCTATATAATGAAATCAGGTAAAATCCCGGGTTCTACAGGTATAGAGGAATACATCACCGACCCCGGAGAAGAAAAAGATCCTTCAAAGTGGCTGACTCGGATTTACATGAATTACACACTCCGCTGATCCTATTATCGGGTGAGCAGCACCTTGAATGTTTTGCCCGTATCCTTTCCTGCAACATTCAGCATATACAAACCCTGAGGGTATTCACCCAGATTAATTGAGGTATAGCCTGAAGTTTGGGTTGTGCCGGATATCAGTTCTTTTCCTGTGCCATTCAGACATTTGTATATATAGTTTGAACCAGGTGGAGTAATCAGTTGAAAGAGGCCGGTAGTGGGATTTGGATACAACTGAACCAATGTAGTATTACTGGTCTTAACATCAGCCCGGTTCATGGTTACTTGCATGGAATTACTGCACTGGCACCCGGTGGATACTACCTTAGCGGTATAATTCACTGCATAATTGCCATCGGCATTCAATGCATGATTGACGAATGCCCCTGAGCCCGAAGCATTCAGGATATCTGAACCGATAACCCAGGTGTAATCCACGCCATCTTCTCCGCCTATGGTCCCGGAACCGAGTGATTTCGGCTGCATTTTTATTCCATAGAAACTATAAGCATAGTCAGGCTCAGCAACGAATCCACAGGCCAGCGGGAGTTGATTTACAGTAATGGGTTTTATGAAGGTATCCGAACAGCCATCCGCAATGGTGGCAATGAGAAGCACATTGTAGGTGGTGGTTTTGTTCACGTTGTAAATGTGGTTTACGTCTGTCTGTGTGCTCAGGTTTCCGTCTCCCAGATTCCAGGCATAGGATATGGTGCCCTGGGGATAGGTGGTTGTGTTTTCAAATTGTGCCACACTTCCACTGCATACATTTTTTGTGGTAAATCCGGATGTGGGTTGGGTTTTTACCATGATTGCCCGGGAGAGAGAATCGGTGCAACCGTTGTCTAGGCTCACTTTCAGTTTCACATTTTTAGGACCTACGGTTGACCAGGCATGTGCAGGGCTTTTTGCAGCTGATGTGCCGCCGTCGCCAAACTCCCAGCGGTAATTGGCCACTGCACCGGAAACATCCGGTGTCTGGTTGGAAAACAAGGTGGGTCTTACACTGCATGGTTCGCTGTTTGTCCAGGCCACTTTTGGAGAAGTATATACCTTCACCTGCCTGATGATTGAGTCTTTACAGCCGAAATCGCTGATGACCCGCAGCTTCACATTCAGTGTACCCGTCTGGGCAAATTTGTGCAGTGGGTTTTCCTGGTTGCTGTTGCTGCCGTCTGCAAAATCCCAATAGTTGCTCAGCACCCCGGTGCTCAGTGTGCTGGAGTTGCTGAATTCAAAAATATCGGTTTCGCACCGACCGCCAACAACCGTAAATGAGGCTTTGGGTTGTGCATATACCTGTATTTTCCGTGTGATGCTGTCTTTGCAACCGTTATAGGTGGCTACCAGTTTTACATAAAAGGGGTTTGCTGCGGTGTATGTATGGGTGGGATTGGTTTGTGTGGAGGTACTTCCATCACCAAAATCCCAGATAAGTGTCGAATTTCCAGGTGTGGTCGTGCTGTTAAACTGGGTGCTGGTGCCCAGGCAGGCCGTGCTGCGGGTAAAACCCACCAGGGGTTTGGTACACACTACAATGGTGAGGCTGTCACGACTCGGGTAATGCCAGGGGTTGGTCCAGGCAGTCAGCCTTACTTTATAGGTTCCCGGAGTATTGTAAATAAATACCGGATTGACCAGGTTGGAAGTATCTCCTGTTTTGCCGGTACCAAAATTCCAGAGGAAATCAATGCCTCCGCTGACTACAGTGCTGTTGTTGATGAATTTTACAGTATCTCCCTGACCAATAAATGCGGGCGCGGCCAAGACAATTTTAACCTTACCGTTGATTTTGATTTTAATACGGATGGTGGTATCGCAGCCATTGCCCAGGTCTGTGTATTTCGTATAAACCCAAACAAAACTGTCTTCCATCGCAGCATCCTGGGTCAGGTATTTCACTTCACCAGCATTTCCGCCTGCCGGTGCGGTAAGCGTTGTCTCTGTTGATGGCCTTGTGCGGCCGCCAGTGGTTACAGA
>JAEUUL010000034.1 GCA_016787485.1 Bacteroidota bacterium | reverse complement strand
CAAAGGCCTTCCTGCCACACCTTTCGCAAGATCAGTTTCCTGCACAGACACTTGCCTCCGAGATTTATCTCGATTCCGGAGTGCGGACTATGGAACGAGGCATTGTCTCAGCAGGCCGCAAAGCCAATGGAGAAAATTATTACCCGAAACTCGAGTTGGTTCGTTTTACTATTCCCCGGAGGGCGTACACTCAGGCCCATATGGATGTTGTGGCAGAGTCCGCAGCAAGTGTATTTGAAAAAAGGAACAAAATCAAAGGACTTGCTATGACATACGAACCTAAATACCTGAGATTTTTTCAGGCTCAGTTTGAAAAGTTGACATAAGCTAAGAAATATTTATGTGCAGAACAATGGGTAGTTTTTTGACAAACTGGGTCAATCCAATACGGGTGAAGGTCTGTCGTCAGTACCTATATTGTTACACACATACTGCGTTGGCAATGGCCCTGAAAAAATTTGAATTGAATGAAGTATAAAAAGCTTTTGTCTGCCAGAAAACTGGCAAATATGTATGTTCAATGGCAAAAATGAATAAAATCTGTAAAAAATAAACCAATAACATTAAATGAATAATTTACTAAACAAAACCGTAGGTGAAATCGTGGTAGAAAGCTACAAAACAGCGGAAGTATTTAAAAAATACGGAATTGACTTTTGCTGTGGAGGTAAAGTTTCTCTGAGAGAGGTATGCCAAACAAAGAATATTGCCACGGATGAAATTCTCAGTGCGATACAGAGCAGCAAAAGTTCAGCTGAAACTGTTGATATATTTAGAAATATAACGGCTTCGAAACTGTGTGAGTATATCGTTGAGAAACATCATCAATATGTAAATGAAAATATTGAAATAATTACACCGTACGCCACCAAAGTAGCCCGGGTACATGGTGAAAGACACCCGGAACTGGTTGAAATTGCGCGGTTGTTTTTGGATGTATGCGAAGAATTGAATTCTCATATGTTTAAAGAAGAGAATATACTCTTTCCATATATTATGAATCTTGAAAATTCAATAGATAGCGGTCAGATTCAATCGGTTACACCCTTCAGAACCGTGGCTGATCCGATTCGTATGATGGAAACAGAACATGAATCAGCCGGGGAAAAACTCCGGTTAATTTCGCAATTGAGTCATAATTACCAACCACCGGATGATGCCTGTAACACTTACGTTGTACTTTTAGCGAAACTAGAAGAATTTGAAAATGATTTACATACTCACGTGCATTTGGAAAATAACCTGCTGTTTCCCATGGCACAAAGGTTAGAAGAAGAGTACAAAAATTCGGTGAATGTTTAAATCAGAACAGCTTGCCTTGTCCGTTGGAATCGGATGGAACACGGAATAAGTCGCAGTTGAATCCGGGCATTTTTCTACCGTTGAAATGTTGTTTTTTGGCCTGCTCAAACAATTGGCGGACCACATCTGCCCACGGACCCTGGCCCTTCATCCGCGTACCAAACCGGCTATCATTTAGTTTTCCCCCATGGACTTCTGCAGTCTGATTCAGTACCTTGTCGGCCCGGTCCGGATATTCGGTGCGAATCCATTCTGAGAAGAGTTCTGCAACTTGTCCATTGAGCCGCAGCAGGGTATATCCGGCATTCACGGCACCGGCATCAGCCGCAGCTTTCAGTATGGCAGGCAATTCATGCGAGGTGAGACCGGGGATAACCGGCGCTGCCATCACTCCTGCAGGTATTCCGGCCGCATTGAGAGTTTCAATAGTTTTTAACCTGTTTTTTACACTTGGAGTGCGCGGTTCCAGTTTGCGCCGGAGTTCTTCATCCAGGGTGGTTATGCTGATCATCACTCCGCATAACTGGTAGGAAGCCAGTTCACGCAACAGATCCAGATCCCGCAAAATCAGGCTGTTTTTTGTGATGAGACCCACCGGATGCCGGTACTCCAGAAAAACCTCCAGCAGGCGCCGGGTGATTTGTAGTTTTCGTTCGGCCGGCTGGTAGCAATCAGTATTCCCACTCAGACTGATGGCTTCCGGTACATACCCCTTGCGGCCCAGATACTTTCTCAACAAGTCAGGGGCGTTGGGTTTGGCCATAATTTCCTGTTCAAAATCAAGTCCGGCGCTGTATCCCCAGTAGGTGTGGCTGTTGCGTGCATAACAATACACACAACCGTGTTCGCAGCCCTGATAGGGGTTCAGGCTCCAGTTCAGGGGAACATCCGGACTATCTACCCGGTTTACCACGGTTTTTGGAAATTCTGTATGGATATTTGTCAGGCGCCGCGCTTCTTCCAGTGGCTCATCCAGCCCCTCTGGAAATTCTGTTACAAGGCGGTTCTTCAGAAATGGATTGTCTGTGTTTGACTTGACACCCCTGCCTGTTTTGTCAATTTTTTTATCCATTTACCAGGTCCAATATAGGCATAAATGGCCGTGGCAAAACATTTCGTATCTTTGTCTTTTATTTTCAAGATTGCATTTCCACGATTTTAAATTTGAGTACGACATTCAGGATGGCCTGGACGATATGGGATTTACCACACCCACCCCCATACAGGAGCAGGCTATTCCTATTATTCTGGATGGGTATGACCTGATTGGTTGTGCGCAAACAGGTACCGGCAAAACAGCGGCCTTTCTTCTTCCAGTACTTAATCACATGGTATGGAATCCCATTCCGCATACCGATACCCTGGTCATTGTTCCCACCCGCGAGCTGGCTTTGCAGATTTATCAGGCATTGCAGGGGTTTACATACCATACAAAAATCAATTCTCAGGTGGTGTATGGGGGTACAAACGGTATCAGTTTTGAACAGGAAAAGCGGTCACTCGAACACGGTGCCCAGGTAGTGATAGGGACACCAGGCAGGTTGATTGCTCACTTAAATATGGGCAACCTGAGACTGGAACATCTGAGACATCTGATACTGGACGAAGCCGACCGCATGCTTGATATGGGATTTGTGGATGATATCATGAAAATCATTTCCAAAACGCCCAAAAAACGACAAACCCTCCTGTTTTCTGCAACCATGCCTCCAAAAATCAGGCAGTTTGCTGCCAAATTGCTGCACGAGCCCAAAGAGATTTCACTTTCTGTTTCCAAGCCTGCCGCAGGTGTTACTCAGGGAGCCTATCTGGTAAATGACAAGGATAAAAATGCGTTGGCTGTTAAAATTCTGAATGAGAAGAAACTACCTTCTGTAATTATTTTTACAGGAAGAAAAATAAAGGCAAAAGAACTGGAACGCGACCTGCGAAAATCGGGTGTAAACGCACGTAGCATTCATTCAGACCTGGATCAGAAAGAAAGGGAAGAAGTACTCAGGGAATTCCGCAGCAGGAAATTGCCTGTACTTGTGGCCACCGATGTGCTTTCACGGGGGATAGATATTGAAGACATAGGTATGGTTATCAATTTCGATGTGCCCGGCGATGCAGAAGATTACATTCACCGCATAGGCCGCACTGCCCGTGCGGAAAGCAAAGGGGAAGCATACACTTTTATTACCGGGGAAGATATGCGCAAATTCAACCGCATAGAACAATTGATGGAGTCTGTTGTACCAAAACTGACAAATCCCCAGGGAATACCCGCAGGGCCCGAGTATAACCCTGCCGCAAAATCTACCGGTAAACCAAAATTTTCAAATAAAAATAAACCGAAATTCCGGAAAAAATAATTTATTTTCCGGGTTAATTCTCCAGAAATGGATTTAATTCATCTGCAAAGTATTGCAATGCATTTTTAATTGGCAGGGGAAGCCCTCCACCCAATGCACACAAGCTTCCGATTTCCATTGTATTCAGCAAATCGTCCAGCAGGGTGCGGTCTATTTTCCTGTCCTCATTTATGGCTTTCTGAAACAATTCTTTGCCCCGGGTACTGCCCAGCCTGCAAGGGAAACACTTGCCACAACTTTCATGCGCAGTGAATTCGAACAAATGTTCTATATATTTTACAATGGGAAAATTCTGAGGAATGCACACTACAGAAGCGTGTCCCAATAAAAATCCTGCCTGCTGAAAACTTTCAAAATCCACGGTTAGTTCCGGCACTTTGTGCTTGGGTACCAGTCCGCCCAGCGGTCCGCCGATATGCATGGCCTTAACAGGAGATTTTAATCCGCCGCCCAGTTGGTCAAATACGGTTTGAAGAGGGGTACCCATGTCCACTTCATAAACACCCGGTTTGTGAAAATACCCATCCAGCGAAACCAGTTTGGTACCGGTACTTCGTCCCCGGCCAATGGTAGCATATTTGGCTCCACCCTCACGCAGAATCCACGGCACACAGGCCAGGGTTTCCACATTGTTTACCACGGTGGGTTTGTTGAATAAACCCGACTGGGCCGGGAAGGGAGGACGCGTGCGTACTTCGGGGCGCTGTCCTTCTATGCTGTTCAGCAATGCGGTTTCCTCCCCACATATATAGGCACCCTGAGCTGCGATGACTTTAAAATCAAAGGAGAATCCGGTACCCAGAATATTCTCACCCAACCATCCCCGGTTGCGGATTTCAGAGATAGCGGCATTGCATATTTCAATACTCTCCGGGTATTCGCCCCGGATATAAACCACACCCCACTGTGCACCGATGATATAACCTGTAAGCATCATCCCCAGAAGCACACTGTGCGGCCTTTGTTCCAGCAGCCAGCGGTCACTGTATGCCCCGGGGTCTCCCTCGTCTGCATTGCATACCACAAATTTGGTTTCGTTTTCTGTGTTCTTGCAGGTTTCCAGTTTCATACCCATGGGAAATCCTGCGCCACCGCGGCCGCGCACACCACTGGTTTTAATCTCTTCCAGAAGGTCATTCCGCGACTTATTCAATGCCGCCGGAAGCAATTCATAATATGCTTCCAGTCCGGGAAAAGACTCTGTAAGGACCGCAGTTCCGAGATGGGTGCTGCCATATTGATCTGCAGAAGCCGAAGCATCGCCTTTCCGGATTTCTGATATCCTGTCTATGGCAGACCCCGAATAATTGTGGCCATTGAAATAGAAAGCCCGGTTTTCGTGGCATCTGCCCAGGCAATACATGCTGCCCACTTTGTCTGCACCGAATTCGCCACACAATTTGCTGTGTACTTCATCCTGTGTACCCGCGGTCAGACAGGCACTTCCATTGCACACATACACTTCTTTGCCCTGATTTTCCGGGCGGGTAAAATCATAAAAGGTAGCGGTGCCATATGTATTGGCTTTGCCAATTAAAAATGCATTGGCCAGTTCCTCCAGTTTCTCTTTGGAGGGTGTGCCGGTGGGGCGTGCCGCAATTCCAATTTCTTCAAAAAGATTATTTTCAAGGCCTTTGCGGCCGGATAATTCACTGAGGTTTTTTGACATACGTTGAACCCAAAACGGGTGCAGCGCAAATATAGCAGATTAACCCGGGTCCTGCGTATGCTTCAGTGGATTCTCAAACACATCCTTTTGGGCAGTATTACCATCCAGGCATGCATAATCCTTTTCCACGGCAATTTTTATCCTTACACCTGGAGCTGTTTCCGCCGAAAAATACAAACCTTCCCGGTTGTCGGTTGACCAGATAGTTACTTCCTCTGCAGGCAGGGTTAAGGTGAGCAAACCAGAGTGGTAATCCATGTCAAACACATTGCCTGTTACCAATTGAAAAATCCACTGCTGGTCGTTCCCGGTTCCAAGTTGAATGCTGCTTTGTATGGTTCCCGTTTCTGCCAGGGTGTGCAGGTCTGATCTTGAAAGCCTGAAACGCAGAGAAGGTCCGCTGATACGGATTTTCATGAATGTATAATTTCAATATTTGAAGGCAAATGGTACACATTGAAACGGTCTTCACGCAGGAAGCCGATAAGTGCCATTTGGAAATCTGCAGCAACGGATGCGGCCAGACTGCTGGGTGCACCTACCGCACAAACCACTGGTACTCCCGCCATAGCTGCTTTTTGCATGAGCTCAAAACTGGCCCGTCCGCTGAGCAGCAATATACTTTCCCGCATATCGTTGCCGGCTTTCAGACAGTGGCCGATGAGTTTGTCAAGGGCGTTGTGCCGGCCCACATCTTCCCGACTGGCAATCAAGTCTCCGTTTGTGTGAAAAAAGGCACAGCCATGCAGGCCTCCGGTGGATTGAAAAGTATCCTGCACCGCGCGCAATTTGTCGGGCAATGACAACAGCAGAGGAATGTCTGTTTTCAATGTGCGCACTTCGGTCTGTTGCAGTGGGGATACAGTGTGCAGGGCTTCCAGGCTGGTTTTGCCACATACCCCGCAGGAACTGGTTGTGTAAAAGTGTCTTTCCAGTTTGGCCGGGGCAAACAGCACATCCGGATGCAGGCGGACCAGAATCTGATTGTTTTCTGCGGGTGAACCCGGAAAAGCAGGCACATGGTTGATGTAGGTTACATCGCCGGGATTCCGGATGATTCCCTCAGTGAAGAGGAAACCCAACGCCAGATCGGCGTCGGCACCCGGAGTGCGCATCGTTATGGACAGTGACTGTTTTTTGCGGGCATTTTCCGGGCCCCATTCCACCTGTATTTCCAGCGGTTCTTCCACTGCCAGATCATCCACTGCCTCTTCAAGCCTGTTTTGCCGCAAGCGATGGATTTCCCATGATTGCACACCCACTGTGTCCATGCTACAAATTTACACTATCCTGTCCCAGGATTCCGGGGTATCGAAACTTTGAATGTGATCGGGATTCCGGGCATTTACCGCATTGAAGCCCACCTGAAGGATAAACTGACGCAGACTTGCATTTCCGCGGGCTAAACAGGTTTCCAGCAGCTTACCACAGTCAGACTCATAAACTGCCAGCAAGGGTTCGGGCAGCGCTGTACCCGGAGTGAGAAACGCTGTTACCGGATTTTGCTTCTCCCGCGCCTGTATCAATTGTTCCAAATCTTCTGATGTAAGCAGTGGATAGTCCACACCCAATACCAGCCATGGCCCGGGATGCTGCCGGAACGCCTGAACGACCCCATTGAGAGGACCCGTATCTGAAAGTATGGGGTCATCTGCAATGGTCTGTATATCTTGGAAAAGGACCTCTTGTTCATGCCGGCAGCTGAGATAAACGGAAGTGCAGCAAGCATCCAATAATCGGGCAGTATGCCGGTAGCGCAATTCCCCCTTGTGGGAAATGAAGGCTTTATCTGTTCCCATCCGGCTGCTGTATCCACCGGCCAGAATAAGTCCGTACAATGTTAAACGTATTGATATGGAAATGAAAGGCTCCCCTTATAACGGTTTACCCATTATTACAGGGTTATTTTTTATCAGGCACAAAATAATATTCCTTGTCCGCTTCGTAGCCGTTGATATTGCTTTTGATGTGCACTTTTATCGTTTTTCCCTTTACACTGCCGTTGAGGATGATATCCTTGCCGGGCATTCCATAACTGGCGTTGAACTTTTTCTTCTTCAGCGTCCATGTTCCCTGATTGGCTTTTACCATTTGGTCGTATTGGAACCAGGTTCTGATTTGTTCGGTATTATCGGTAGAGGTGGTGGCAATCATTTTGCCTCCGGCATAAAAACGCAGATATGACGCTGTGGTATCCCCATCTTTTATCACCGCATGTGTACGGTATAGTCCGTTGAATTTGATTTTGGAACCCTGGACAGATGATGGTGAAAATGCTGTGGTTGCGGATAGCAGAGCAATGGCCACAGCCCAGTGAGTGATTGTTTTCATCTTACAAATATATCGGAAGTCAGGATTAAAGCAGAACTCTTCTAATTTTGCTGCTTCCATGCAGGTATTTAACAACATTCTGGAAACCATAGGAAATACACCCCTGGTGAAGCTGAACCGCATTACCCGGGATCTCCCCTGTGAAGTCTATGCCAAAATTGAAACCGTAAATCCGGGAAACTCTATCAAAGACCGCATGGCGGTGAAAATGATAGAAGATGCGGAAAAAAGCGGAGCCCTGAAACCCGGTGGCACCATCATTGAAGGAACCAGCGGCAATACCGGTATGGGATTGGCCATAGCTGCGGTGATCAAAGGGTATAAGTGCATTTTTACCACCACAGATAAACAGAGCAAGGAAAAAGTAGATGCGCTGAAAGCCTTTGGTGCGGAAGTGATTGTTTGTCCCACGGATGTGGAGCCCGAAGATCCGCGCAGTTATTACAGTGTAAGTACAAGGCTGGCAAAGGAAATTCCCAATGCATGGAAACCGAACCAGTATGACAACCTGAGCAACAGCCAGGCGCATTATGAGCAAACCGGACCGGAAATATGGCGGCAGACCGATGGAAAAGTAACCCATTTGGTGGTGGGTGTGGGTACAGGTGGTACCATCTGTGGAACGGCAAAGTTTCTGAAAGAGCAGAATCCGGCCGTAAAAGCCCTGGGAATTGATACATATGGTTCGGTGTTCAAGAAATACAAGGAAACAGGTATTTTCGATAAAGACGAAATTTATCCCTATATCACAGAAGGTATAGGGGAGGATTTCCTGCCACAGAATGTCGATTTCAGCCTTATAGACCATTTTGAGAAGGTAACCGATAAGGAAGCCGCCATTATGACCCGCAGGATACCAAGGGAGGAAGGTATTTTTGTGGGTAACAGCGCTGGTGCAGCCCTGGCCGGATTGTTACAGATGAAGGAACAGTTTAAAGCGGGAGATCTGGTGGTGGTGATTTTCCACGACCATGGTACACGCTATCTGGGCAAAATGTTCAACGATGACTGGATGCGCGACCGTGGTTTTCTGCCTGCTGCCCCCAAAGTTTCTGCATTGGATCTGGTGAAAGACCACAGTCACCTGCCATTGGTTACAGTACATGAATCAGAAACCTGCGAAACCGCATTTGCCAGAATGCAGAAATACGATGTGAGTCAGATTCCAGTATTGAACGACAAACGGGAATTTACCGGTGCACTGGAAGATGCCGACCTGTACGCGGCATTGCTCAGAAACAGGGACTTAATGCAGGCCCCTGTGAGGCAGGTGATGAAACAACCCTTCCCTATAGTGCAGGGCTCTGAATCCATTGAGAAAATATCCTCGCTGATACACAAAGACAACAATGCCGTACTGGTGATGGATTTGGGCGGCAACTGGCACATCATTACCCGCCATGACATCATCAGTGCACTGGCATGAAAAAGGGATTGATTCTCATCCTGGTATTTGTTGTTCCCCTGGTGTATTCCTGTTTTTGCAATTGTCCCAAAAATGGGATAAACCACATATATACCTGTAAAAAGATTTATTTCCGCAGTCTTTCCGGAAAAATCAGTCCTGATACCCTGCATTATCATTCTGACAGTGCTGTGAGCATGGAAATGGAACTAACCAGCGTTGCCATGAAGTCCGTCGCCGGGTGTGCTGATTTAATGGCCTGCAAATGCTATACAAGGTATTCATTTAAAGATGCATTGGATTCTTTTACGATGAATATTGCAGACTCTGTTTCCCCGGATTTGAGAAAAGGCAAAAACATCAGTGATTGGTTTCATGTCAATCCTCTGATGGGGAAAACCGTACGCTGTGACTCAGCGAACAGTCAACTGCTCTGGCGCACCGGTTACCCGCGTTCCCGATTCACATTGACACTGGATTCTATGCCGGCAGGGATGAAACAATTAACCGTAACGGGAAACTTGTATATCAGCAACGGTACCCGCCTTGAAACCATGCCGTGCACCTGGATTTTATAAAAAACAGAACCATGAAAAAAGCATTCATTTTTTTAACTGTTATCAGTTTGCCATTTATCCTTCAGGAATGTGTAAACCGCTGCAAAGGCGGCAAGGGAGGTGCATTCAATCTCTTGCGCATCGAAGTGAAAAAACAGAATGGCGCAGCCCTGGATTCAGTCATGCTGGGTGATTTACAAGCTGGAAATATCTCAATGGATTTCAATCTGCAAAAGGTTGCAAGCCAATCGTATCAGTTTGCGGGCAGTGCAGTGGCATGTGATCCGGTGCTGCCGCACTGGAAGATTGCCCCGGTAAGTTTGAAGGTGGTAAGTGCAGATTCCGTGATATCCGTTTATAAACCCGGGCAGGATTTGTCGGCATGGTTTTATACCCAAAACACAAGCATGGATAGTCTGAACCTGCGTGACAACTGGAAATACAGTATGCCCATGGATTATCATGTGATAAAAATGAACCAACCCGTGCCGGGCATCAGCCGCATTCGTCTGCAGGTGCGGGCATTGCTGCAGAATGGCGACAGTGCTTCATCACAAATTTTTACGCTGATACAACCCTGATATGGAATGTACCGATCAGATGGGTCGGAGGGTCGCGCTGCATCATCCGCCGCAGCGGATCGTATCGCTTGTTCCCAGTCAGACAGAACTATTGTACGACCTGCAAGCCGGAAACAGGGTAGCGGGGCAGACCCAATTCTGTATTCATCCGCGCCACGCCTGGAAAAAGGCCACAAAAGTGGGTGGTACAAAAAAGTTAACTCTGGAGAAAATAGCTGGTTTACAGCCCGATTTAATCATTGGCAACAAAGAGGAAAATGAGCAAAGCCAGATCGAATGGCTGTCTGCACGTTTTCCGGTGTGGATGAGTGATATTTACAACCTGCCCGATGCGCTGGATATGATTCAGGGTGTGGGCCTCATCACCGGTTGCGGGGAAAAGGCTGAGCAATTGGTGCAGGAAATTGAAGCAGCCTTTGCCGGCCTGGCAGAAATGCCTGAAAGAACTGCCCTGTACCTGATCTGGCGCAATCCCTGGATGGCGGCTGGGCGCAAAACCTTTATCCACGATATGCTGCAGCGCGCGGGTTTCCAAAATGCACTGCCTTACCCGGAAAGCCGCTATCCCGCGCTTACTCCGGAAGAAATGGCAGACCTGAACCCCGGGGTCATCCTGCTCAGTTCAGAACCCTATCCCTTCCGTGAAAAGCATATACAGGAGTTGCAAACCCTGATACCCGGTGCGGCCATTTGTCTGGCAGACGGTGAAATGTTCAGCTGGTACGGAAGCCGGCTCTTAAAAGCACCGGAATATTTCAGAGACCTGAGAAACCAGATTCAGTCTTAATGTTCGCATAATCTGATGGTGCTCAGGTTAGGTGAATGATACCCGGGTTTTTCGGCAGGATTATCTTTTTGTGGTGTTGACTTAATGTGAATTTGGCGGCATTGGGTAGTGTGGAATTTTGTGCATATGGAAAACAAAATATGCGCCTGCTGCGGCTACTACGGTGTTATGCTTTACGTACACGGCATCAATCACTGTCCCAAATGCCACTATGCCCAATGGGAAGAAGACCAAAGCGATGAACAGGATTTGTACGATGACGAGTATATAGAAGAATCCGTGTTGCGGGTAAGCTATTTTACAGATCAATCAGGATTCCGGCCATAAATATTACAGCCACAGCACAAAAGGCAGTAATTTTGCCGTGTGGCCATTGTAATCAAGAATGCCGGGCAAATAGAAGGCATACGAAAAAGCAGCAGACTGGCTGCTGAAACCCTGAAATACCTGGAACCGTTTGTGAAACCGGGTATTAAAACCATAGAACTGGATAAACTGGCCGAGGATTTTGTGCGCAGCCACGGCGCCCAGCCTGCCACCAAAGGTTACAAAGGATACAAACACAGCACCTGTATTTCGCCCAATGATGTGATCTGTCATGGGGTTCCAAACGATTATGTGCTGGAATTCGGCGATATCGTGAATATTGATGTCACCACCATCCTCAATGGATTCTACGGAGACACCTGCCGTATGTATTTTGTGGGTGAGGTATCCGATTATGCCAAGAAAATATGTCAGGTTGCAAAGGAATGCCTGCACAAGGGTATGGAGCAATGTTTCCCCGGCAATCATCTGGGAAACATCGGTTACCATATTTCAGAATATGCCCACAGGCACGGGTACAGTGTGGTGTATGAATTCTGCGGTCACGGGGTTGGGATAAAGTTTCACGAAGACCCAGAGGTGGCGCATATAGCAGAAAAAAACACCGGACCCATACTGAAACCGGGCATGACCTTTACCATAGAGCCCATGATCAATGCGGGCAAGGCCAGAGCCAAGGTGGACCGCAAAGATGGCTGGACAGCCCGCACCATTGACGGCAAACTGAGTGCTCAGTACGAACATACCATACTCATCACCGATACCGGATATGAAGCACTTACCGATGTGTATGGAGATTTTTAACCCGGGTAAACTGTTCTTCTGAAATGCAAATCCACATCATTCAAACCGGATATTTCAAACTGGATGGAGGTGCCATGTTTGGCATTGTGCCCAAAGTGTTGTGGAACCGGCTGAATCCCGCCAATGAGAACAATCTGTGCAACTGGGCCATGCGCTGTTTGCTTCTTGTGGATGGCAACCGCCGCATTTTAATTGACACAGGAATTGGTGAAAAACAAAGCGAAAAATTCTTTGGTTATTATGATTTAAATGGCAATGAATCCCTTGAATTGTCGCTGAATGCAGCGGGGTATGAATTTGCAGATATTACAGATGTACTGCTTACCCATCTGCACTTTGACCACTGTGGAGGGGCGGTGCGCTGGAACAAAGACCGCACGGGATATTTGCCTGCTTTTCCAAACGCAACTTATCATCTCACAGAGGGTCACTGGAACCATGCCAATCAACCGAATCCGCGTGAAAAACCCAGCTTTCTTGCAGAAAATTTTATGCCTTTGCAGGAAGCAGGAGTGCTGAATTTCGTAAAACCGGGAGAATATCTTACAGAGAATATCCGCTGCAGGGTTGTGGGTGGTCACACCATTGAAATGATTTGTCCGGAAATTTCTTTACCGGATAAAAAAATCATTTATTGTGCAGATTTAATTCCCAGCAGTCATCATATCCCTCTCAATTATGTAATGGGGTATGATATAGAGCCACTGAAGACCATGCAGGAAAAATCCCTGTTGTATCAGGAAGTGATGAGTGAAAATGCCCTGTTGTTTTTTGAACACGATCCGGTTGTGGCCTGCACATCTCTGCAGGTGAATGAGAAAGGGCAATTCCGCGCGGGTGACGCGGTTACTTTGTAATGGTTCCTGCTTTTACTGAAACTTGCTCAGATCCAGGTCTTTGCCTGTAATGGTATTGTAAATGCCCATTATGGCAGACAACGCCTTCTGCTGAGTGGCCTGGTCTTTGGCAGAATTGAGTTGTGAAGCGGTGCTGTACAGTCCTGCATTGATATTGTCTTTCATTGCCGCATAAATCTGTGAACCTGTATTGTAAAAACGGCCATCCAGCGGACTGATTTCAATGGCTGTGTGCAAACTGATGACTGCATCGGGCAGGTTGCCTTTTCCCGCTTCGCACTGGGATTTTACCCACCATGCTTCTGCATCTTTGGGCCGGGCCTGCAGGTATTGCTCCATCACTTTTATGGCATTGTCAAAATCTTTTTTATTGATGTAAAACTGATTTAATGCAAACAATGCTTTGGTGAATTCAGGATACAATTCAACCGATTTTTTTGCAGCCCATATGGCCGAATCCAGATTGCCTGTATTGGCATATGCTGTAGACAGATAAAAGTACACCTCATTGCTGTTGGGGTCCAGCTTCAGATATTCCTGATACTTTTCAATTCCCAACCGGTAATTTTTTTCTCTCTCAGCCGCCGCATACCCTTCATAATCCTGCGTGCCGGGACGTTTAAGCACCAGTCCCATGGGTTTGCCATCCACCATAGGGCTATAAACCGTGCCAGCGGGAGGATAGTGTCCGCCCAACAAACGGGTTTTGTCCAGATATGCATTGTAGAAAATGGCATAATCCCATTTTTTCTCACTTCGGTCATCGTAACGGGTAAAACCCACATGCACGTTCTTGTCGTTTCTGCAATAGTATTTTACCTGATCCATTCCATAGGTAAGCAATTCGTATTTCTGTCCCGGATTTTTGCGGGCTACATTTTCCAGGAACCATTCTGTGCTGGGACGCAATCCGGCCAGGTAATAATCCATTTCATATTGTCCGAAAGCACCTTTCACACCACCCACTGTTTCGTTGAAATAAATGTATTCCAACGGGTGATTCCGGAGCACAAAAGAAGCCGGCAATGCACCCAAACCGAGAACTGCAGCAGGTATGGCATACTGTGCCCACTTTTTCTCCCTGAGCCAGGTTTCTATGGCATAATAGCCCAGCAATCCGGTAAGCACAAAGCAGGGAATGGTGAATAAAATGTGACGCAATCCGCCATATACCTGTGATTTCTGAATAAAAATAAAAACCACCGGAAAAATGGCAGCAAATACCACCAGGAAATGTTCAAGACGGAAACCTGTCTTTTTCCATGCCGGAACAGCCAGATTGAGGAGCCAGCCCAGCATAATGGCAACCGGAGTGGTAATAAGGATATACGTGGCCAGGTAATGAGCCGGCAACATATCTGAATCATAGATTTTTCCACCAAACAACTGCCGGATACTGCCGGCATAATTGGAAAATGCCTTGAGTGCCGCGAAGGGATTTGTAAGCGGAGCTTCCCAGCCGTAGGGCCATGGATATATACCTATCAGGAATGCAGCGACCGCGCATATCACCACCGTGATAAGTACTGGCAAAAAACCGGTCCACCTGAATTTGATAAATGCCGGCCAGCCAATCTGACGGATGAACTGCAATCCGGCATACATGATGAAAATAGCAATGGATAACAGTCCGCCGATACGGATGCTGATGCCCAGACCTGTGCCGAAAATGAGTCCGAGCAGAGAAGAAATGCGCATGAGCCGCAGGTTGCCAAACGCTTTAATGGCATAGTACAAAGACATGATATAACCCAGGGCAAACGGAACATCTTTGGGGTTGTTCAGCGATTCACCCAGCAGGCGGGGAGTGAAGAAAAGCAGTACAAGGGCAATCCAGGCATATTTCCAGTTTCCGTGGGTGATGCGGCGCATGATGAGTGCACCATAAAACATGCACAGGAAACCAAAAATGGCATTCCACATATGGCGGAAATCCATCATTTCCTTCACATTCAGTACATGGCCCAAAATGGTGGTAAATGTGTCGAAACTGCTTCCGTACAAATGCATCAGGCGGTCCGGATCCTCGAGTGTGGCCAGCCATGCAGAATCCTCACCTTTGGCAAGTCTTGCCAAAGTGGCCATTTTCTGTCCTTTCAGTCCCAGTGTATCGATGGGTATATGCATGCCCACCTTTTCCAGGAAAACATTGGCAGTGAGTTTTGAATATTCATATTGCGTGAATTCGTCACCGGAGATTCCCGCTTTTTTGCTGAATTGGACCGCTGTAAAACCAAGCACAAGTGCAAGTGCCAGAAACAGGTATTTGTGAATGGCCTTTAATCCTCCACCGGTATAGTATTTCACTGTGGCACCTGCTTTGGCTTTCAGTGCAGCACCAAAGCCGGTTTTTGCCGCAGGCTTGTCTTCCACCACCAGCAGTTCATAGCGGGCGCAGGTTTTTTCTGCGATATAACACAGTTCGTAGGGTGAGGAAGGTACCACGTTTTCACCGGCAAAACGCTGAAATGCATCAGAACCAAAAACGACAAAATGACTGTCATGTTCATTGTTGCGGAATCCGCTGATCCATTCGGTAAGCCGTGATTTCTGATTGCCGCTGACTGCTGTGTAAACACAATCGGTATGGATTTCACCTTTCAGTTGCTTCAGTGCTTCTGTAAGGTGTGCATGGCGAAAACGATGTGGGTCGCAAACCAGAATTCTGGCATCAGCCTGAGCCTGTAAAAGCCCGTCAATGGCCTGTGCGCCAGCGCCCGGTATTACATCTATGCCTGAAAGTGATTTCACACTGTCTGCATGATCCGGTCCCGGAGCCTGAAGGAAAGCCAATGCCACACGGATGGAAGGGTTGGGTGTGTTTACAGATGTCGGGGTTCCTTTTTTTGCCATATTTGTTGGCAAACATAACCAAAAGCCCTGTGGATTGGCAAGGATTGATTTTCTTTGCGGGCCGATGATCAAAGTAGGAATAGTGGGATTGGGCTACTGGGGCCCGAATCTGGTGAGGAATTTTCAACAGGCACCCGGCGCTGTGGTAACCTGTGTGGCCGATATGGACGAGAAACGGCGGGCAAGAATACAGAGCCTGTACCCATCCATGCGCCTGCATCAGGATGCCACATACGTTTTTAACGCCACCGAAGTGGATGCGGAGGTACTCGCTACTCCCATCAATACCCATATTACACTGGCCAAATCTGCCCTTTATGGTGGCAATCAAGTTTAGCTTGAAAAAAATCTGGCCAACAGCCCGGACG
>JAEUUL010000036.1 GCA_016787485.1 Bacteroidota bacterium | reverse complement strand
TTGGACCGCCGGCGGATGCCATTAAGGATTTATAATTTGTTGCTGGTTCCAGAATAAGTATTGCCAGTGTAATGGCTATTGTTTTTGTAAGTCTGGAGTTTCTTATGGTTTGAAGCATTTTCATACTTTCAGTCTTTTGGGGGAGGGAATTTTGATTCTTTCGAGAGATATTTCTTTGTGAAAAGTTTTGTCTTCGGATTCTATCAGCAACTTGGCGTCCGGCTTTATTGTGCTGCTTTTGAAGACTAATAAATAACCGTTATTACAGCTTGTGACGCCTCGTTGTGCCTGCACATCCAGCAACTGGGCGTTCTGAGTATTAAATTTTAGATTCACCTGTGAATTGCTTGTTTCCTGCCCGTTTATGTCAGATGTCGTACTTTGGTGAATCAGAACCATGACTTGCCATACAGAAGGTTTTTCTCTATACAAACTATCGACCAGGGGCTGGGTCAATTGACGCCCATAGAATGAAATCCATCCCATTTCCGCAGGGTATTCCTTTAGAGACATCTTTCCAAAGGGTAATTCTTCTTCAAGGGGTTTGATTTCACCATACCATTTCACGTAATCACTGGTCTGTTTTGAATTACATGTCCAGATAAACAGTGCAAATACAATGGCCAACCACACCCTATTCATTGAAACACTATTCTTGCCTTGAATGACTCCAACTTTTCATTATATACGGTTAGAATGTACTGCCTGTTTTTCTCAATTTTGGCTGATTCCGAGGGTATTGTATATAGGTTTGCTGATCCAGAAAGCTTCCTGCCAAGTAAAATCTTGCGCAAGTTCTGACTTTCGGGGATGCCCTCTTCTCGTATTTCTATGGTCCAGTTGGCATCTCGTGAAAATTGATAAACCTCAGTACACAAAAGCACTAGTGTGTCTGTCAGTTTCACATTGTACGGCACCAAACTGGCAACTGAATTCAAATGGATTATGGATAATTTCCTTTTCTGTTCATGAAAAGTCCCGATACGAAACCTCCAAACTTCGCTTTGTGCCACCTGCGCATCAGACAACATGCCATCCACCTTCCAGCAATAATTTTTACCGGTATCCAGGTCATCCATTTCGGGGGGATATGCCAGGGATGGCTGCTCCAAACCGCTGCTGCGGTACAATGGCGGATTGCTCAGTGCAGCCTCATTGCAGGTTTGTCCCTTTTGAGCCACGTATAGACTATAAGTATAACTGAATCCCTGAACCTGAGCCAATGGCATGGGAGGAATCCAGCCAAACGCGGGTCTGCGGGACTCTATTTCAGAACCATCTCCGGGCCATGCCAAAAGCAATGGGGTTGGAGGTTCCACGGTCAACTGCACACACTCTGGAAATTCATTGTATAAAGCACCCTGACCAGCTCCGTCACAATCCTGTGAAGCACAGCCGGCCTGGTAGCATATGGTATAAATGCCTGCCGGCAAGGAACCATTGGTTTGCTCAAACTCCGCAAGACCCGGCAGAAAATACTGCTGTAACCGTGTCCCGGTGCTGGCCGCACTCAGCGCATTGGTTCCGGGTTGCAACTGAATGGACTCTGAACTCATTTCTATCCATTTCCGGCCATTGCTGCCAGTGATGGTTGCCTGCAATATTGCATTCACTGACTTACTCCCTGAATAAAACAAGCTGATACTCCATACCTCTGAGGTGCGGAACCTGTACCCCCCACCGTATCCGGCGGTAATCCTGTACCCGCCTTGCCCATAGGCCGCATACTGCAGCAGGAACAAAGCAACCAAGAGCAAGACATGGATACCTCTTTTCTCTGGGGGACATGAAAAGAAACTACGTATGGTGGACCTATGGACCTTCATTTTATCAATATTAGTCAGACAATTCAAACACGATTTAATCACATATATTTTAAAAAATCAAGTGGTATAAGAAAATTCCAATTGTCATTTTGACATGTGTGTTATTTAATTTGAGTATAAAATACTAAATCAATTTAAACAACTGACTAAAACCTGTTTAAATGTTTGATATATTGACTAATAAGCAAATTTGGAGAAATTTTTGTAAAGCCTGGTAGGGTTTTCGTAAAGCGAAACATGCCTTTCACAAAGTCGCCCTTTTTGTTTTTTAGTATTTTATACTCAAGTCATATTGTCAGTTATATTTTTGTAAAATTTGTACATTGTAAAAAAATGCCAATGTTGTAACAATTTAACCCGATCCATGATAGTTTTGCTTTATTGCTCTTCCTGAATGATGGATTGTGTGGATGGGTGTCAATATATTTTGCTGGCATTCATTCACCTTTCTGATTCAGAAGCTTAAAAAGGGGAAATGCATCCTTTCAGGGTTGTTATATTGTTTGTCCTATTTAGCTGCGCTTGCAGCCAGTCTCTGCATGGGCAACTGCTCAAAGAGGCAAAACCCGGCAGTCTGTTTGGCCCCTTTTCAGGTCGTGCATCACTTGAGGCCTACCACACCTGTTTTCAGAATCCGCGCGTGCTCAGTCAGCCCACCTATTTACGGATCAACACTCAACAAACTCTCAGGGTAGCAGGTATTCCAGTTGGGATATTGGGGTACTTCAGCACAGAACCTCAATCGGTCTATGCAAGCAACTTTGTGCGGGTTTATCTGGATAAAGATGCCCTTCGATCCCAACTGGAACAGCGCAGGCAGGGCGCACTCAATGAAGCCAGAGGCAGGGCCGACCAGACAAAAGCCATTCTGGAAAGACAAAAAAGCCAGCTGGCTTCCTGGCAGAACAAGGCAGAACAGGCCGGCTCTGAACTCACAGCCACCCAAGCAGAACTTGCCGCCAAAAGCACAAGCTGGCAGCAACAATATATCTATAATGGAGTCCCGCCTGCAGATAGTCTTTCACAGAGAATTGGCGCCCTGCAGCCCAACACCGATGTGGATTATTGGAAAAACCGGACCCACGATAGTCTGAAACTGCATTATCTGGCGCTGGATACACAGCAGTTGCACAGCCATCTTGCCGATGCCCAAAGCCATATAATACAATACAAGGAGCAGCTGAGCACCCTGGACAGCCTGTATAAAACAGATACAGCCCGTTTGGGAGCTTTGAAACGCGGATATGAAGGTTACCCGACTACCGGAACCGAACTGGCCAGGGCCACACTTACAGGGAAAGCCGAAAAAGCCTTTTCCGGTTTCAGGCAATTGCAACTGGGCTCTGCACAGGTACTGATTCATCCCTATTCACTGAATGGTACCTCCATGCGTGGGCTGGATGCCGCCTATCAATCCGGGCGCTGGGAAGTGGAAGTAGCGGCTGGTGCCATACAATCAGTGGGGATTATGCAGTTTGACAGAAACCGGATTCCTTTTAAAAGGGGAGCTGCTGCATTGAAGCTGTCCACCGGAGGCTTGAAATGGAAAACCGGTTTGTTTGGGCACCAGATCCGCGATTTTCCCACAGGGTCTGCCGCGGCTTGCACTGAAAGATTTTATAATCAAATTCTGGGTGTCTATGCTGAAGGGAATCCCCGGAAAGGCATGTGGGTGGAATTTTCTGCGGCTACTGCCGGTTTTCGGGTAGAAAACACGCGCGTGAGACAGGTGGTTTACAACAGGGTTTCTGCCGGTGGAAAGGCGGCCTTGATCAATAAAGCATACCGGTTCAAGTGGGAACAGCAACTGGTGAAAGGCCTGAGTGCAGAATTTCTAACCCAGTTTGCCGGTGCAGGTTTTCGCAATCTGGGCAATCCATTTATGCGCAGCCGTTTTGAAGAACACGGCCTGAAACTGAAAGGCGCTGTGTTTGCAGGTCAATTGCAACTGGCCGCATTTTACAAGCGGTTTCATGACAACCCGGGCAAATTAGAATCAGTTACACATTTGAATCAGGGGTATGGTATCAGCATGCAAACACGTTTTAAAAAGAAATCCATACCCAACCTGCAGTTCTCAGTTTCTCCCTATGAGCAGGGCAACAACCACCCGGATTCCCTGTTGCGGGTAAACAGCAGGTATAATTTAGTAAATGGGGGTATATCCTGGCGCCTGCAAAGGCCGGGTTTTCAATACATTATATATAGTATGGGTTCTTCCAGTGCAATGTCAATGTCAGATACCCTGAGGGTTGGCATGAAGAATTTGAGCATTCAGCAGGATCTGATGGTGGGCAGGGGCTTCAGCGCCGGAGTTACTACCACCTTCACCCGCACCAGGCCAGGGGTAGACAGCACACAGTCAAACACCTGGCAACTGCGCACTTCCTGGTCGGGCAAGAGCCTGCAAATGCAATTGCAGTGCCATTACGCACAGTTTCTCAGCGGTGCGTACCGAAAGGGAGTTTCTTTTATCTTTGGCACTTCCTTTCATAAAAACCTGAAAATCTCAATGAAAGCAGGATATGATATCTACCACCGAATGTGGGGCATATATCATCAGCCGGCATGGTCGGGATTGTTGCGGGCGGAAATCCGGTGGTAAAAATGCACTGAAACATGCAAAAATGGTCACTTTCTGCCTCTTCTCATGCACACTCTAACCCTTGTGGGGCAAGGGCTCATGGCTATTTTGATTACACTTCCTTTGGTAGTACCGTTAAGGAACGCACCATATCCTACACCCAAAAATACCGTTTCGGCTTTAACAACCAGGAGCAGGAATCCGAGCTGGGAGACTACTACAGCTTTGAGTACAGGGTGCACGACACCCGGCTGAGCCGGTTTTTGAGTGTGGACCCGCTGGCGCCCCAATACCCCTGGAATAGTACATATGCGTTTGCGGAGAATAGAGTGATTGATGGGATTGATTTGGAAGGTAGGGAATGGCAGCCGGTAAACGATAAAGGTGAGGCTTGTGCGCAAAGTGAAGCAACGGATTACCTATATGTAGGGTTCACGTATACAGCCAATGGGTGGATAGCTCCGGAAGGAACCGTTTCAACCGCAACTATAAATGCGGGTGGTTACACGCTTCAATATAATTCAAGCATTCAAAACAATTGGGTGGATAAATCCATCCTTTCGGAAAACCTATCACCC
>JAEUUL010000040.1 GCA_016787485.1 Bacteroidota bacterium | reverse complement strand
ATCAAGATATTATTATGGTACCCCTGTTTATAATTATGCAGAATACGAATATCAGTTTAATGTAACCCACGATTTGCTCACATCAGACATTCATCCAAACAGGACAAAGAATAACTATGATTATCATACAGGATTATCTACCTATACCAGTCAGGATATTGAAAACAATACAAAAGGAATAACACATCATGCCGCTACAAAAAGGATTCCTGCATATGCCAGTACCTATTTGTTGAATGCCGTTTTGTCTGGTGATTATGTGGACATAACAGGGGATGGACCCTCCGAAGATGATTTGGGTAATTACGTACAAATGAACTACGGAATGTTATATGGAAGCGAAACCAATGCTGCGTCATTTGAAGCAGCTGGTTATAAATGGCGAAATCTGATGGATGCAAATAAAGCTGATCTCTCATTAGGCAATAAATCAGACCGACAGGATGACCAGGCTAGTTTTAGCTATGGATCAAAAGAAATTTGGTACCTGCACAGTATAGAGTCTAAAGATCAAGTTGCATTATTTTATTTGAAAAGAAGGCTTGATGCAGCAGAAGTGCAAAGCCGGGATGGGGGTGTTTCTGCAAATGGTGCCAGATTTTTATATTGTCTTGACAAGGTTGAAGTCTATGCCCGACAGGAATTTAAAAAGAATGGCACCGGAGCTGAGCCTTTAAAGGTTATTCATTTTCAATACTCATATGACCTGTGCCGGAATTTCACAGGGAATATCGCATTTTATGATAATTCGTTAGCGGCTAAAAATCCAATGGGGTTACCTCATCCGTTAACAGGAAATACCGCAGATTTCAATCGCGGAGGGAAACTCACCCTTCACAAAATATGGGTAACTTATGGGAAACAGGACATTCCAACTTCCGCACCCTATGTTTTTGAATATAATACGCCAAATCCCAATTACAGCTACCATGCAGTAGACCGGTGGGGGGTGTATAAACCGCACAGCGCTGGTTATAACAATATCAACGCGATTTCCAATACGGACTTTCCCTATACGCTTCAAAATAAGGATTCTGCGGATATGAGATCGCAATGCTGGATGCTGTCAGATATTTCCCTGCCTTCAGGAGGAAAAATCAATATTGAATATGAAAGTGACAGCTATGGATTTGTGCAAAACAAAGAAGCAATGCAAATGCTTCAAGTAAAAGCTATAACAGATGAAGCAGTCTATGATTATTCCAATCCTGATAATCGTTTATTGTATATCAACAACCAGGTTATTCCTTTTGCCAAGGCCAAGCGGCGTTATTTAATTGTGAAGAAACCAGCTGGCGTGTCACAGATGAGTGAACTGGTAGACGAAGATGAAATGTTGCACTATGCATTTATGGTACAAATGGGTAGAAGCGGTCTCTCCGAATCTGACTCAACATATGAAGAAGTAAACGGATTTTGTGAAATAGAACAGGTTGGTGATGTAAATAATACATACGGGTTTATAAAGCTAAAAGCTGAACTGGCCGGAATGTGGAGCACAAATCCAATTGTAAGAAATGCGCTGCAGCAGGGTATAGCGAGGGTACCGTTTCTGTTTTATCCGGGTTCTGATTGGCTTAGAAGCCAGCACACCACGGATATCAATAAGCTCATTTCGATGTTGTTTGGTTTCATTCCTGATGCTCAGTCCATGCTGATCAATAAGTTCAAATATTTTATGAATCGAAACTTTTGTCAGCGTGCAGATTTGAACCGGTCATTTGTACGGGTAAAATGTCCGGGGGGTGTCAAATATGGTGGTGGACACCGTGTGAAAAGGGTTACTATATCTGACAACTGGAACACTATGTCAGGCGCTGAATCTGATGCTCATTATGCAGTGAAATATGAATATGTTCAGAAGGATGGCAAAACCAGTGGTGTGGCTTCATATGAACCTATGAATGGAGGCAATGAGAATCCATTTAAATATCCTAAGACGTATTACAAAAAGAATATTCTGGGAAAAATAAAAGAAAAACAGAAAATAAAAGAGAAAAATGGTATTCAACCACAAAGTATATCATATGATTTAGGACCTGTAGGGGAAGAGTTTTTCCCATCTGGAATCGTAGGATATGAAAGAGTTGTGATAAGAACAGAATACCCGAATGAAAATATACGCAGGCACAGAACAGGGTATACGGTGCAAGAATTTTATACAGCGAAAGATTTTCCGGTTCACTCCCAGGTCTCTATTTTGGAGAAACGCCAAAGCCGACTGTCTAATCCAGGCAGTTTTAAAGTTGGAAAGGCAAAAGCCAATTCAAATAAAAAATGGGGTATGGATTTACATGCCAGTCTTGAATACTCTGTCCATTCGCAGGGTTTCGTGATAGAATTGAATGATATGCACAGCAAACCCAAATCAAATCTTGTTTTTACAGAAGATTCCAATGAGCCATTCAGTGGTAGCAGATATTTCTACAAGGTAAACGAAGATGGACAACTGGTGAACCAAATACAGGTAATACGGGAAAACGGTTTGGTGGAGAATGCAATTTCTGGTTATGATGTGGAGCCAGTCTTGTTTGGTTCCAAGTCAATTTCATCGAATCAGTCTATCAGACCAAACCTGGATCTGGATGTTGTGGACAGCAAAGCGCCTTTAGCAGTGGTGGGAGGTGTTTTGGGATATGACTATCAGAGAAGCGCGGGTAAAACCATTACACTAACAAAACTGGTGCGAAGAACAGGGATTGTGGACAGTGTTGTGGTATATGATAAAGGTGCGGTAACCAGCACAAAAAATCTGGCTTGGGACGCATTGACAGGTCAGGTTATACTTACCTCAGTGCGCAATGAATACGGCGACAATGTGTATTCACTTACAAAACCAGCGCACTGGATGTACAAAGGGATACAGGGAGCATACCAAAATACGGATGCTATAGTAAAACTGAGAGTAGACGGAAATGGGGAAGCCGATATTTCCGCAGACACATTTCGTGTAACTCTCCAACCTGGAGATGAATTGATGCCTACCGATTTGAACAATCCTAACCGAGTTTGGGTATTGGGTTTTAACAGACAGGCAAGCAAAGTGAGTCTTATTCATGCATCTGGCCAAAACGTGCCCTCAGGAGACTACGAGTTTCGCATTATCCGTTCGGGATTTCGCAATATACTTGGAGCCGGGGCAGAATCCATAACCTTAAAATCCCTTCCAATTGCAAACGTGAACAATGTTTTGCAATTAAAAATACCTATTGATCAGGTAATTTCCGGAAAGGGAGTAACCTTTGATGAACACCGGCAGTTGTATGAAAACTGGAATCAGTGCTATGGCTTGAGCTGTCCGCCGATTGGTAGTCCGGAACCCGGAAGTCCAGTGACAGAGGCAGAGGTAGTGTTGTCCGAGGATTGCAATGAGACGAACCAATCCAATGGATTTTTGTGTCTCGGTTCTGGTTTTGCAAAGACAGTTGTAAATCCATACAGGGTTGGTATTCTTGGAGTGTGGAAGCCTTTCGGTGAATACGCCTATCACGACAAGAGGAATTTGTTTGCCATACGATCACAATCAGAAGCCCCTGCAGGTTTTAATCCCAATTTCACCAATACCCGAACTGATGGTTTGATTAAAAATTACAGGGAATTTTGGATGCGAAACGAGAACGGTTGGTACTGCCACATGGAAAAAGATACAGCAAATCCCTGGACCTGGATGGAAACCATCCATAAGACGGATGACAAAGGCAATCATGTGCAAACTGTGAATGCCCTGGGCGTTTATTCTGCTGCACTTTATGGATATAATGACAGAAGGCTGTTAATAGCAACTTCTGGAAATGCAAAACACGCAGAAATTGTCAGTGAGAATTTTGAGGACCTCCCGGAAAACAAATTTATGAGGTGGTTGTGTGGTCCCCTTGGTCCATATCTGGATATATCCGGCTCAATGCCACCTGATAATGCTGATTGCACTAATTTTAAAACCTGGCCGGTTTGGGCCTTACTGATTCAAAACGGAAATAAAGTTATTTCTGAACAATCGCATACCGGTTGGAAATCACTGCAACTTGGAAAAGGAGAGTCTTATGTAAAAATTAACTCACCAACAGGATACATTGACGAAATGTACGCCAACTATTATAAAAGTTATGCTTTGTCTGACAAAGACTTTATAAGCCGTTTCAGGCCAGAGGTCAATAGGGAATATTTGGCCAGTATGTGGGTGCGTCAAACAGAACGGGATCAGTTTGAATTTAAAATAACAGATAATGGCACTTCAATTACTCTGGTGCCTTATGGAAGTACGGATCTGATTGACGGTTGGCGCAGATATACGTTCCGCTTCACCCCCGCCTCCACCCATATTGGATTCATCTTTAACAATAAAGGAGTTATAAATGGCAATGCCTCGGAACAATTGATTTATCTAGACGACTTCAGGATTCAGCCCTTTGAATCTTCAATGCAGACATATGTGTATGATTATCGCAATTACCGGCTGATGTCCACTTTGGACGATAACAACTTTGCCATATATTTTGAATATGACGAAGAAGGTTCTTTGATACGGAAAAAGGTTGAAACACGCAAAGGCATAATGACTATATCTGAGAATAAAAACAATCTGCAAAGATGAAATTATACTTGTTTTTCGCGGCGCTTACTCCTCTGTTTGCATTTGGGCAAAAACCGACTGAATCATTGCAGAAAGCAATTGACAATACATTTGGTGGCAATTATTCGCATCGCTGGATGGTCGTATACCACGCAAAATCAGACCCTAAAGACACCCTTTTTCTGCTGGAGTGCAGGCATGGGGATTTTTATTATCAGTGCATTGAAGAAGAAAATGTAACCATTTCTAATAAAAATTCAGTTGCTATTATTAATTTCTTAAACAAATCAGTAATCATCAGTCCTATACCGAAAGGGAAAACTCGCAGATTTAAACCCGTACCGGTGCCAGACTCAATAGGCAAGTATCTGAATTTCAACGAGACCGGCGACACTATTTATAGTACAGACAATAACCGTTGGATTTTGATATCAGAGGATACAGTGACCTTTTGCCGGGATGACAATTCCCACACCATCAAAAAAATAATCAGCAATTATGGACCTGGCCGGTTTGCCGAAGAAGATTTTGACGAAGAACCATTGACCAGCGTAGAATGGATACTTCAGAGCAATAAGCCGATTGATCCTGAATACGAATTACTCAAATATGTAAAATTCAACGGAAAACGCTGGGAATTAACCCAGCTGACCAGTGATTTCGAAATGATAGACCTGACTCGCGATGAATAAACTATTTCAGCTTTTTACAGGGGATTGCCTGTGCAACTTGAAATCCAAGGTAAAATGTTTTGCAGGATTGTTGCTTTGGGGGCTTTCCCTGATTGTGGTCCATAAGGTACATGCCCGTAAGTGGCCCCTTTACAAAAGTCTGGTTTATGACAACCCTGCCAATTTGACTTCAATTCCGGTTATTTATGACCCGATGTATTCCAGCTATGCGGCTGCGGGCACTCCCTGGTTTCAATCTTTCAACAACTTGTCAGTAAAGAATGTGGTACGCTTTAGCATTAACCGGGACAATCATAAATTCATAAATCAGGCTGGATCGGTTACTATAATCTTTTTGGACACTATACAAACTTATACACCGGGTATAACAGGTTTAAGCGGAATGATTGTAAAACCGGATACTGTAGTATTGACCTATGATACATCACAAACTGCAAAAGAAACGGATTTGGTGGTCGTTGTGCATGATCGTGCCGTCAGGTCGTCTCTGAATATTATTTCGGTCACTTACTCATCTGGCGGAGGCTCTTATGGCGCAGGTAAGCCAGACATTCAAATTCAGAACACGATAGAAATAGACCGCATATCTGTTTTATCAACACCGGCAATAATAACACCCGGGTTACCATCATGGACTCAGTCAAAACCAAATGCAGCGGGCAGAAACCAATTTTTAACCATGAACTGGCAGGCATGGCCGGGCGCAGAAGAATATGAACTGGAATACACGTTTATCAATTACCCGGCATCCATTTCTGGGTATACCTCCTATACTCCTATGTCCTTGTCCGCCTATGTTTATCATTTTAGGCACAATGCTACCCGGGTAATTGTTAGTACGGGTTCAGAATATTCCATTCCAAATTTGTTTCCAGATGGCTTTCTGATTTTCAGATGGCGACCAGTAACCCGGGATTTGGTTTATCCTGAAGAGCCAGTGTATGGTTCCTGGTCTATGACAGAATCGGGCACGGTAAACCTGAGTACTCTTCTGCCGGGTAACTCAATAGGGAGTATATTGAGAACCAGCAATCCGCACCCCGGATTGAACTGGACAGTAGCCAGCACATTTGCCGAAGAGAGCAAAATTGCTACCGGCATTACGTATTTCGACGGAACTCTGAGGGCAAGGGAGGCGGTGACCTACAGCAATGCTACAGGCAATTTCATAGTAAATCAGACTGTACCGGATGCTTTGGGAAGAGAAGCAATAAAAACTTTGCCCTCTGTGGCATTGGATAATCATGGCTTTGCTTTCAGGGCAGGGTTTAACAAAAATACTGCAAACCAGCCTTATAGCTATCTTGACTTTGATTTGAATGAGCAATCACCTGGAAAAAATCCGGATGAGATTTCCGTGGGCAAAATGTTAAACACAAGCGGAGCCAACCAATATTATTCTTCTGCATTTTTAAGTTCTTCGCAATACAATGCGCTGGATGCCAGTGCAAAACGGCTGCATACATTTATTCCGGATGCCGGTGGATATGCTTTTAGCCAGGTTGAATTCACCCGCGACCCATCCGGGAGAACCTGGCGTCAGGGAGGCGCTGGAAAAACCCACCAACTGAAAACCTATGATGAAAATGGCAACTGGATTGATGGCCACCAAACCCTTACTTATGACGGTACACCCCTGCAGGAAGAACTTGATTTACTTTTTGGGAATGAAGTAGGCGAATATAGGAAATACAAAAAAATAATGTCCCAGGATCCCAATGGACAATTGAGTATTGCTTATATGGATCCATATGGCCGAACCATTGCCACAGGTTTAGCCGGAAACCCTTCCAATACACCCAATTTGGATTCTCTGGGCAGTTCTGCTCATACATTAAGTCTGCAAAGCAGCATGTATTATACCTGGGAAGACAAATTTGAAGGCGTGAGAAAAATGAACCAGGAAATTCTGGTGCCCAATGACGGTATATGGAAATTTTATTATTCCTATCCTAAATCCAAGTTTTCAGTTTGCGATGAGGATTTGTGCATGGAATGTGCTTATGACCTTACATTTTCAGTAACAAACCCTTATAACTATAACAAGCAAATGCTGCCAGGTGAGCAGCCGATAACGGTTCACCTGGGGCAACCGGTAGCTGATACATTCGGCTGTTCTGAATTTCAGATGTTTCAATACAGTCCTGGGGCTATCGAAGTTTTTTTGCCTAAAGGAAGCTATGTGGTATCCCGTAGTTTCAAAATTAATAAGGAAATACAAAACGGACTCAAAGAGCAGTGGCTCGCAGGGTCTTCCTGTGTCAAGTCGTTTTCCGATTTCTTGGCAGAAGAAAAGTCAAAAATCGGGAATTCGTGCGAATGGACTTGCGAAGATTGCAACGCTGCAAAAGCAAATTTGAAACATCAATTGGACAGCATACGTAGTTATTGTCAGAGCCATTCGCTGGACACTGGTGTTAATAATTCCTTTCTCGCCACAAAAATTGAATATGCCGATTTGCAAGAATTTTGTAAATTTTCCTGTGAGATTCAATCTCCATGCGAAACGCTGTATCAGGCCATTCTGGAAGATATTAGTCCGGGAGGGCAATACGCCAAGTACATGGAAGCAGATGAAACCGGTGTTACAAAGACTTTGGAAGATATTTCGGAAAGCACCATATTTAAATCAGGTACATTTTCGTGGAGTTGTTTAAATACCAACGGCGCCACTACGGCAGCCTGGAGATTTCCGCAGAACCCGGGCTTGACAGGCAGCGCTGCCACTGAGTATTTGACCGAAGACGGACAGATTTTTTTAATCCCTGTTATTTCTGAAGGTGGCACAGAAAAACCTGAATACATAACTTCGGTTACCATCAATGGTATTAAATATACTTACCCTTCTCAACTGACGAATGTGGAGGACTTTATTACAATGTATAACAAAAATCCACATTGGGCAAAAAGTTTGGCATACCTGCATCCGGAGTATTGTTATTATGAAAAATGCAAGCAAATTGAGCCGGTACTTAAGTACAATTATATTTTGCTTGGAACTGCTGATGCGCAGGAGGCCATCAAATCTGGATTTTACAACCCTTTACAAATGTCCGGTTCGGGTCAGTTGGGCACACATAGCGGAAACACATTAGATTACAGCGGCCATGAAGTAACTGCAGAGATTCGGAGAGATCCGCTGCTCCTGCAAGCGGGCAATCATATAGACCCGGAAACCAATGCTGTGCTTAAAACAGTACCTGGTGGCAGCACAAATTGGATGATGCCATCCGGATTGGATATTAACGACTTTATCTATTCTTTGTCACATTATTCATACAACTACCCTGGTGGCTCCTGTTCCACATCAAAAACAATATGGGAACTAATGGAAGAACAAAGAGCCAATTATGGTTTGTCTTCTTTTGACACCTGTGTGGAAGATTTATTCTGGCCCCTTTTGAGGAGCATGTATCTGAGTAAACGGCAGGAATGGCTGAATAACTGGATGGAAACCGGCTGCAGTAGCGGCTGTTCTTCCTCACTTGCAGGAATAAAAACACCGCGATGGAAAAAAATGTCCATTCACGATTTGAAAGACAGAGTGGCAGAGTCTCCCTGGTTTAACCGCGGTGTATGGGACGATATTGACAAAACCTGCAATCCTCAGAATATAACATCCAAAATCAATGATCAGATCCAGTTGCACTGCGACAACCAATGTGATGCAAATGTTGAGAACTGGATGAGGAAACTCTCATCCTGCTTTGCCGTAAATTCCTACCTGAATGGCTTGGGGAGCAGCGGCAAGGACTCAGTACTTTTACAAATCCGTGATGCACTGAAGAACATGTGTATGGGAGGATGTGATCTGGACAATCCCTACGGTTCAACAAGTGTGGATCCTGCCAAGTGGAACATAAAAGACGTATCCAACAATTATATCTACCCCTACCGCAACGTGGCCGAAGTATTGTCTCGCTTCCTAACCTCTACGGGCAATGGGAATGATTGGTTCAGCGCCGGTATCTGCGATGATTTGCTCATAGATTTTCCGGGACAGTATGGCCATGATTACCTGGCATATAATGGACCGGGTATGGACAGTTGTGCCTGTAAAAAAGATAAAAATATCCGTGAGGGCATTGCTTCAAATTGCCCTCCTTTTGGCGGTGACAGTCTGAAACTGAACGATTGCGGGTGCAATAGGGCAAAAGATTTGCGGGATCAGGTACTCACAAGCAAAGGAATTGCTGCAGACCAAAAATGCCAAAACTGTATTACCTGCAAAGAACTGGATGAGCCGGTAGCGGATTTTCTGGATAAATATGCAGTAGAATCTACATCAGACACGCTTATGATGCAACGATTGCTGCAAAACAGCCTGAACCAGAAACTGGGTTTCAATCTGAATTACAGCGATTACATTGCCTTTGCAATGTCCTGCATTGACACCACTGAGTTGCAACAATGGCCCTGGTACAAAGTTTGGCAGGCGGTAGGCAAGCGGAGGCTGGTGACAGACAACTCTTTTCATCTGAATTATTCACCTCCTCTGTTTGAAACCCCTGGCCCAAGGACTGAAAAGCCCTGGAATCTGAGTTATCCCGTCCATAGCTCAGTGGCCTGGATTGCATCAGCTGGCGACCAGATGATTGCTGCACCATCACAGGTATTCAGAACCCAATCTGTAGAAAATGTAGAATGCAACTGCCGTAAAATACTCACAGCAGCAAAAATATCACAGGCAACCCCCGGGCAGTACAGCACAGGTGAATTGGCATTTACTGCCCTTTACGGAAGTACAGCGTTGTTTTCCGGATCCTATAGTTTCGCGGATTTGCAGGACAAATGCTGTGAGCTGTACAATACCGGAAATACACCTGCAAAATCGTGCCCGGATGATTATAAAATTGGCGAACCCTTCAGTAATGCGGCCAGGGCTGAAATAAACAACCAGGTGGGGTATGGAGCTACCTCTTTCCTGGCGGACCAGAACTGTGAACCGGAGACCGAAGAGCCCTGCTATAAAGAACTGGATACCTGCGGCTGCAATAAGCTGCGTGAAGAATATCTGGAATATGAAACCTGGAAGAACAACGGTTTTACACCTCCAAAGCCCCCGATTCCGGCAGGCGTATCTTTTACAGTGTATCTCAATTATACCACAGGTGTAACTACACAAAACGCTGATGATTTACAGACCCTTTGTACCGAGATTTTCTACAGAGGTGTAGCCATGGATGATAATGACAACCCTGTACGCAATTACAGTCCCGGAAATCCGGTTAGTTGGTGGAGCAAAACGGCAAGGAGCAACCTGAAACAAAAAGTGCAGGATTTTAAAAACACTTATAATCTTAGAATTCCAGCCTCGTGGAGTTGCAACACAAACTGCAATGAAGAAACAGAAACAGCATGCACAAAAGTTCTCAGCCCCTGCCAGATGTACCTTGCATTCAAAATTATATTGCCGGGAATACTGTCTGCAGTGGAGGGTGGCAGCACCCGCAGAGAAAAAATCGGTCTTGGCTCTTATGGCTACGGAGACAATCTGGGGGAACTGCTCTCCTGGGCAGACCAATACCAAACTTACCTGGATAACAACAGCAATCCGGCAGGAGCTGCAGAACAGGCCAGGGTGCAATTCCTACGGGATTTGTTTACCCAACTGAATGCCTGGTACAAGGCAAATACCTGCCCCACAGACCGACCGGCGAAAATAACCCTGGAATACCTGCTGAAAATGATGCTGGGCTGTGGGTCAGGGTCAGATGAGTTATCGGTAAATGAGCCCTGTATCACAGCGCCGGATTGTCAGTCTTTCGGCGCCCGCATCAAAGCTTTGCTGGCAGAAACAGAATGGCCCAAATACAACGATCCCGATTATGCAAACCAAGCCTCCTATGCCATCGATTTTCAGAATTGGTACACTACTTACCTAGCGTCAAAGGCCAACGGCACCAACACCACCGCCGAAGATGCCTGGGTGGCGGCCCTGGAAGCAGACCTGAATGCCCATTTCAACGCCTGCCATCCGGAAAAGGCATTTAAACTGCAGCAGTTTATGGGCAGGCTATACCTGTGCCTGCCTTACCCCAAAGGCACCACCCCACCCTGCAGCAACTGCTATACAGCAAACCAGCCCTGGCTGGATGCCCTGCAAACGTTTTTGAGTGATGTGACGGAAAAACCTTTACCCGATCGGTTAAATAATTTCTCCTTTTATCTAAAGCCAAATCCAGGTTTAAATCCTAAACACTATTATACATCATTTTTTAATTCTGTTTTGTACCAAAATGGCACCGACCCAAACAATTTGAAATGGACATTAAACGACGATTACGAAGGGGGCAACCTTATGCCCGGATTACGAACCCTGATCAAAGACAACAATGGTTTTAAACTGGACCTGAGCCTGGACTGGCCCACTAGTGAACCCCGCTGGAATTTCGGGGAAATTATGCAGTTCATCAATATACGCCCGGTAAAAGCACACAATTGCGATGCCCCCAAATATTTTATGGTGGATGTGGTATACAAGGTTCCGGAGGATTATCTATATTTAGGTAATCCCTGGGATTATATTAAAAATTTTCCTTCGTTAAATCCAATTTATTGCTACGACACCATTACCCTGATCGGTAAAATATGGGAAAGCAGCACCGGACTGGGCGTGGGCAAGCAGGTGAATTGCCTTGGCTGTGGTACCCTGTGTAACCGGCCCTTTGCCACCGTTGCAACCAATGACCGGGAAGACCCCTGTGCCGAAGAACAAAAACTGGCCTCGTACAATGCCCTGCAGCGGTACAATGCACATATACACGCCATGGGGATGTATTTTGACAGTGTGTACCGTGAAAAATGCTTTGCGCATTCCGATTCACTCACAGCAGAGTATACCCTGAAGCAATATCACTACACCCTGTATTATTACGACCAGGCCGGTCAATTGATAAAAACCGTGCCACCGGCAGGTGTGGATATAGACAATGAAGCACTGAGTGCTGCACAGCGACAGGCATTGGCCGATGACCGGGTGACCACAGCCCGCAGGCACCGCAGCAACAACGCACTGCCCCGGGCGAAAATTTACCATGGTCTCATTACCAACTACCGCTATTACAGTGGCGGACAACTGGCCTGGCAGCATACCCCCGACGGTGGTGAATCCCGCTTCTGGTATGACGGCCTTGGCAGGGTATGCCTGAGCAGCAACAGCAAACAATGGCCCCAGGGCAAATACAATTTTACTGAGTATGACTACCTGGGCAGAGCCATCAAAGCCGGTGAAATGGAAGCCCGAACCCAAACCGTAACAGAAACAGATTATCTCCTCAGCTTTGATGAAGCGGTAAGTGCCACTTCCGGGTACGGGGAAGACGGTATCTCCATTGAACCTGGCAGTGGCCATCCGGCAAATACGCTGGAGTTCACCAATTCCTGGCAGCGCAGACTCAAATTTCCGGCGGTACCCAACCCCATGAATCCATCTGCCAGAGCCTATATGCACAGCTTTGAACTGCAAGGGGGCACCACGTATACCCTGCAGTTTCAAGCCACCGCGGGCAGCACCCTGCACAACCAGTTTCAATATGCCTTCTACCAGGGAGCCACACTGCTGGGTAACGGAACACTTACAGCCAATGGAACACAAACCCTTACCCTTACACCCACTGGTAGCGGAACAGTGCAAATCAGTCTGGAGTTCACTGCCAATATTGTAAGTACCGGCCAGTATTATTTTATCGATGACCTGTCTATCAGCCATGCTCAGACCGGAATACAAATCCCTGCTCCTTCAAAAACAGGCGCGGGATCCTGGGCTGCGCAATTTGTGCAGGCGGCAAAACTGGGCGATGTGGTGAGCACATGGTATAACCAGATTCCAGATAGTTGTGCCGCGGATTTCAATACGGTGTTTCCGGGCGGGCAAGGCTCCAATCTGCGCAACCGCATTGCCTTTGTGAACCATGAAGTGCTGTATGATACCAAAATCCACACCTATGATCAGGGCACAGCCTTCAGTTATGATATCCACGGAAATGCAGACCGTATTGTACACAATATCCCTTCTTTGAAGCACATGTCTGCAAACCTGTATTCACTGGATTATACATATGATCTGATCAGTGGCAATACCCATGAAATAAAATATCAGGCCAATCGTCCGGACCAGTGGATTCACAGGTATCTATACGATGCGGACAACCGCCTGCACAAGGCCAGTACCAGCCGTGACGGTTATCATTGGGAGCAGGATGCCAGATACCAGTACTATCTGCACGGACCTTTGGCCCGAACAGAATTGGGACAGTTGCAGGTGCAGGGGGTGGATATGGCATATAACCTGCAGGGCTGGATTAAAGGGGTGAACAGCCCAGACATGACTGCAGCCGAAGACATGGGGTTGGACGGTTACGTCCCATCCTCCGGCACAAATGCAAACCAATTTGTAGCCAGAGATGCCTTTGCCTATCATTTGGGATATTATGAGAATGACTACAAAGGGCTTAACAATCAAACCTTTGAGCCCCAGCGCGCCGGTTCAGACCTGAATACCCGGTACAGAGAACTGTTTAATGGCAATATCGCTTACATGGGCACCCTGCTACCCACCATTTCGGGCACCAACTCATGGGCAGGCAATGGCACGGCCCGCAGCCGCAAACTTACTCCTTCCATGCTGGGCAATGTGTATCATTACGACCAGCTAAACCGGATTACAAAACATTATGCTTACGAAAATTACTCACCACCAGGCAGTGGAGGTGTATCCGGCTGGCAGGCCAATGGTGCAACCGGAGACGGCAGATATTTTGAAACCTTTGCTTATGACGCCGTAGGCAATATTTCCCACCTGAACCGAAATGCCGGTGCAGCGGCAAGCGGTGGCAGCGGAGCCGGACAAGCGGGCAGCGGTCCTACCATGGACAATATGCAGTACAGCTACGATTTGCGCACCGTGACCATTGCCCTGCAGCAAACCTCTGCCACTTACAGCATACCGGTGCTAAAGGCAAACAAACTCTACCATGTGAATGATGCGGTTACCTCCACCGATTATGGAGATGATATAGATGATCAGGGAACTTTCAATGCAACGCCATCCACCATCAATACAGCCAACAACTATGGCTATGATGAATTGGGGAACCTGATCCGCGACAATGCAGAGCAGATAGCAAATATTGAATGGACACCAACGGGAAAAATACGCAGGGTAAAACGGAGTAACGGCAGTCTGAAACCCGACCTTGTGTACGGCTATGACTATTCCGGCACCCGGCTGTTCAAAGTGGTGATACCCAAGGTACAAAGCGGAAGCCATGCAGGCTCAGCTATGTTGCAGGAAAAATGGGACACCACCTGGTATATCAAAGACTTCAGTGGCAATGCCATGGCTACCTATAAAACCATTCACCTGCGTCCGCATGCCGATACACTGAGAAAGCAATTTGTAGCAGAAGAATATTATATTTACGGAGCCAAACGGCATGGTACCATGCGTGAAGACAAGTGCATCAGTGAGGCCCGGTTTGCCTGGAAGGAATCCGACTATGGCACGGACGGACTGTTTACCAGCACTTTACCCAACAGCCGTTACATCGTATTGGGTGGCACAGGCTATTCCATGCAGACAGGAATATCCAATTACAGCCAGGGGAAATTCAGTTTTCAGCGGGGTTGTAAACAATACGAACTGGCCAATCACCTGGGTAATGTGCTGGCTACGGTGCAAGACCGCAAATGGGGCCAGAATGACAGCAGCGGAAGTCCGTTTTTCAGCTCGTATTATCTGGCCTATGTGGCTACTGTAACGGATTATTATGCCTTTGGTAGTACCGTTAAAGAACGCACCATATCCTACACCCAAAAATACCGTTTCGGCTTTACCAACCAGGAGCAGGAAACTGAGCTGGGAGACTATTATAGCTTTGAGTACCGGGTGCATGATGCCCGGCTGGGCCGGTTTTTGAGTGTGGATCCGCTGTCGCCCCAATACCCCTGGAATAGTGCTTATGCGTTTGCGGAGAATATTGTCATTTGGTGTAAAGAACTGGAAGGACTAGAAGCCGTTCCCTATATGCAATCTGAACAATTTCCGGAAAACCCTTGTGACGGGGATGAAAGTGAAAAGGACGGCAGTTTGTTTAAATAT
>JAEUUL010000019.1 GCA_016787485.1 Bacteroidota bacterium | reverse complement strand
CAATTTTTTGTCGAAGGTCAGTTTGTCCAAAAGTTTGGGTGTAAGAAACTGTCACAAAAATTAGTAGGAAGAATTTTGTCATAAAAAAGTTTACTATAGTCTGTTTGTTTTAGTTGTCGGTTTGTAAAATTGCCACCAACGGTTTCGGGCTTGGCGAAGGTGGCGATTTTCACCACAAATGTTGATGCGGAGAACCAAACTTTGATTAACCACAAATGTGTCTGCGAAGCACTAAACCGCCACTTTTGCCAAACCCGTGTTATAGCCAGTGCTTCTCATCTCACTTTGTATTTTAATGCCCAAAAATATTTTAATTTTGTGTATTCAATGTCATATGCATCTTCACTAATTAAGCTCCGTAGTTCATCATATTCAAAGAAATTCTTAATTATCAAATATTCCTCACCAGTCTGTGTTACCCGCTTTTGAAATGTGTCTCCCACGACATTATGAGATTGTATCTCCATATTATTATTTACTACTAATCTATTGTCAAAAAGAATAACACTACCACCTTTTTTGACAGAGCCATTTATTGAACTGAAAAACTCTTTGAGTTTGTTTCGACAAATATGACTTATGATAAACCCTCCAAAAAGTCCGTCATATTTTTTTGCAGTCTGTAAGTCCTGACAATCTTTTAGTTCAAATGATACGTTTGCAGATTTCACCCTTCTTTTCGCTTCTTCAATGCAATTTTCGTTAATGTCAGTTGCTTTAACTGTCTTACAGAATTCGGATAATATTTTAGTCCAGTAGCCGTTACCTGCTGCAATTTCTATAATAGTTTTGTTGGTAAATTCTGTTTTTAGCAATTCATTTAATTTGTCAAGACCAATTTTATAAGTATCCTTTTTATATACATTGTCTAAAGTTTGAGCCGTATTACTATAAAAAAGTATTTCATTCTTACTACTCGTGCTATCATCTTCTATGACTGATTTGTTCATTAAGTAATTATCATACTCAACCTTGTTAATTATTGTTGCACTATCTATGATTGGTATTTCGTAATATTTTTCCAGTTCGATTTCATTTTTTATGATATTAAATCCTCCGTATTCGTAACATAACTCAAATAGCATATTCCGCAAATTATAACCTGCAACTGATAAAGGCTTTTCAAAAGGATATTCAACATTTAGAAATTTATAATTGTTGCCAGTTTTGTGTAGAGAAGGCGGTAATATTAGATGGTTAAACCAAATAAGGTCAATACATTTAAAATATGTTTTATGCTTTTTATTTGGAAAATACCTTTTTAATCTCCTTTTGTAGCCTGCAAACTCAAAATTGCCACAATAGAATATTATGTGAAATCCGTTGTTGCTTCCTGAAGTCACTACCCATTCATAGTTTTCTGGCAACCCAAGTATTTTTAAAACAGTAAATAGCAAAGCAGTATTAGTTGTCCCATCAAAATCTAAAGCTCTTAGTCCATTGAAGCCCGCAACAGTTCCAATTCCTTTAGCATTGTGCCAGTCAAATGTTTCCATATCGACATTGCTTTGACGAATAAAGTCATAGTTTTCTCTGTTGTTGGTGGATGATTTAAAAGGGTTTTTCTTTAAAAAATTATCCTTATCTCTTTTAATATTTTCAGATGGTATTATATGAGTTACATTAAAACCCATTTGGTGATAATAATAGCAAGCCCATATTTTTAATTTATTTAATTCAGCCATTGGAGTTCATCATTTTTACGATTGTAAATTGCCATTTTAACTCCTGCTTCTAAAGAGGATTTAATAATAGCGGGTTTAACCTTTGCATTAAATTTGAAAAGCAAAATGGTTGTTTTTAATGTAAACCGCTCTCCGCATTTCAAGTTTTTCTTAGTAAAATATCTAATTGTAAAGGTTATTATATTATTGATTGTGTTTCTGTTCGTAAGTATTACTAAGTCCAATTTATTCAAACGGTCTTGAAAAGTAGTAGTATATGTTCCATCAATTATGAAGTATTCATTGGAAAGAAGCTCGTTAATTGCTTGACTTGTTGAATTTGAATTGAGCCTATTACAATTATTATCATATAAATAATCGTCCAAGTCAAACATTTCAATATTTAGTAATACACTTAACCGAGATGACAAAGTAGATTTTCCAGAACCTGGAGAACCTACGACATTTATTCGTTTATATTGAAGCAATGATTTAGTGTTTATTCCCATTGCTAATTTCTTTTACAGTCAATATTTTAGCTAATAGTTTGTTGTCGCTTTGTCTGTATAGTGATGACAGCGTTCTAATTATATTTTCCTTTTGGTCTATGAAATTTAATTGGAAGATAATTTTGTCAGTTGGATTGCAGTTTGCAAAGTAGAATAAGTCCCTATAAATTGTCTGATGAAAATATGATTTATAGTCTTTGAAATATTTCAAGCAACAACTGTCTGAAACAATTGGGTAGGCTGCAAAATACAAAAGTCCAACACCATTGATGTCGTAGTAAGGGTTTACATCATACTCACAGGTAAAAACAACGTTGTCAGTGTTTGGAAAAACTCCAAAGTCCGAAGGGATTTCATCAAGAAGTCCTTTCCGTAATAATCTGTAGTCGTTCAAATGAATTGGCGTCTTAGATAACTGACCAATGCTATTTGGAATTAAATCAACATTTCCTTTATTGATTTCATTATTGTTGTCGTTTAGTCTAATCGAAAATGTTGTCAATAGAGTTGCGTTGATTTCATTGCCTGAACTCTTTCCATTGATGCAACTTATGAAAGTGTTACTACCAAACCCTTCTATTTTTGAATTGAATTTAATTATTTCGTTTTCCTTGAAATTATTTAATGCTGAAGTAGAATAATTAATCCTTACAAATGTTGCGTATAGTCTATTTCCATTGTCGTCTTTAAATTCAGAGGATTTTTTATTGAAGCCTTCGGAAAGTAAAAACCAATGTTTGTCCCCTAAATATTTAAGCAACCAACTTTCCGACAAAGCACCATTTGCCATTTGTGGCATTCGTATTTCAACACTTTCTGTATTCGTTACTTCGTTTGCATCAGTTTTATTGAGGCTTGATTGTTCAGACTTGTGTTTATGGAAGTATTCTAATGCTTCTGAAAGTGTTTGGTATTGATACCAAACTGCATCAGAAACTTCAATACCAAAATGCTTTTCTAATGTTACTCGGATTACAACAATATCAAGGCTGTCAATATGTGTTTGCCTAATCGGAATGAATAGGTCTTCTTCGGAAACAGTTGGTAATTCCTTTTGAATTATATGTAGATACTGTTTCATTAAAATGGTAAATCATCTTCTTCAATTACATTCGCATTATCATCATTGTCAGATAAGATAATGCCTGCAATTAGTTTATAATACCATCCTTTCCACTCAACTGCGAGAGACAGCGAAACGTATAATTGATTGAAGTTTTCTAAAAAGTCTGGATTTGTTTGATATCGATGTAAAAAAACAGGGTCAGTAACTGGTAAATCATACTGATTACCGTTAAAGCTGAATACAAGCCTAATTTGTGATTTATTATGGTTGTCTTCATATGTTTTTTCAATTACCTCAAATGTAGTTACCTTAATAAACATTAAAGAAAAAGTAGTGTTTCCAATAGCTTCTTCTGAAACTGCTTTTCCTCTATTACCAAATATTAAGTTCCGGTTATCGCAAAGTCTATCAAGTTCATCGCTGTCATAATTTCCAATAACTCTTAATGAATTTTCTCTGAAATATGCATTTTCAGATTGATAATTATTTGTTTCTGGATAATTTGTAATTTCCACTTCAATAATATCAAGGATATTAATATGTGAAACTAAATGTGTATGCACTTCTCCGTGTGGAGTATTGCAAATTGGCCTTATCCATTTTGGATGCCCATTAATGATACGAGGATTGTTATTGGCATCTAATTCTATACCAGCTAAACATCTTCCTCCTTCCTTAAATGAATTTGCTAAACAAACGAAACGTGTAGGCATATGCTATTTGATTAAGTGAATAATTTCTATTTCTCCTTTTACGTGTTTTAGATATTCAGCCAATAGTCTTCTATGGCATTTTTCAGGAGTATGTTCACTACATAGCAAACAGTGTTCGTGAAGCTTCTCAACATCTGTTTTTTGCGCAACCTTTCTCATATCAAGCAAATTCAGGTATTCCGTTTCGTATTCTAACCAAGTCATTTTTTTGTCTCGATACCTTGATAATAATTCTTTTGTCGGGGCAAAATCTATATTATGCTCGTAAGACATATTCCCGATTTCCTTTGCAAAAAATTTAAGGTCTGAACCTTTTGCAAAACCAGCTAATTGAGACACATTATTTATTCGTGTATCCACAATTTTTTTAACACCTGCATCTCTTAATAGGTTAAAGAATTTTTCTGCGGGTTTACCTGTAAATCCAATTGTATAAAGTTTAATCATAATTTTCTTCTTGAGGGAGTTTTGAATATGGTGAAAATGCTATTTCTTTATTTTTCAAACGGTAGGCTTCCTTTAACTGGTCATCCAATGTTACATTTGGATTGAACATATCGGGTTTGGGTAATTTTTTATCATACTTTTTTAGTAATTGATTTTCAAGGTCAGCATTTGTTTTAAGAGTTTTGTCCTTCATAATATGCTTAACATCAAATCCGTCTTTGTCTAAGGCAATTGATACCATTGAAAATCTGTGGCAGTCAAAAGGTTCGCTTTCTGAACACATTAATGATATAGTAAAACCTTTGTCAAGCCCTTGCCAAATTCTTTCAACGCCATTTTTGAATGCCCAAGACTTTCTGACTTTTGCAAAGTCTACTTTACCTTCATCGTCTAATAAATCGGGGTCGTTATGTCTTGCCCCAAATTCTTCGGCAAAATGCAAATATTGAATTCCATTTCTTTTCAGAAAGTTTGTCAAGGGCTCCTTATTGTATTGCGGATTGTATGAACTTGCGGCTACACTTCGCACGTCAATTAGGCAAGTCACACCATACTCCTTGAGTAATTCAAGAAAGTAGTCAAGCTGATGTGTCGAATGTCCGACTGTGTAAATTATAGGTTTATTTTCCATTTGTCAAAGTTACTATTTTGTTCTGTGTTGTCTGTCTTTTAGCATTGGCTATAACATCATATATACGCAATGTGCGCCATAGCCTCATCTTCGAAAAAGCTATTCTGGCAAGGGACAGCGAAGTATAACAGAAGCGGGGATTGGCGAAGGTTGTTAAAATACTTACCAAACGAAAAGCGTGCGGGATTGGCGAAGGTTGTCATGTTTTTTATCAGATAGGGTCAGTCTTGCCTGTTAGTTTGGGTGCTTAATGCAATGATAATTTCCAGTTTTGGATTTTGCAAGCAGGCGGACTGCATGGTTCGACAGGCACTTTGATGTAATCTGGGGCAGGCACTTTGACAACGGATTTTCTTTCGCAAAATTCGGTCATGGTGAGCCTGTCGAACGATGACCAGGCGTATGCGGGCTATGCATGGTCCCGGCAGTATGGTTCGACAGGCTCACCATGACAGCCGGGACAGGCTCACCATGACAGCCGGGTCAGGTTCAAGATGACAATTTCCCGGCAGACATCAGTTCACAAGCAGCTTGCAGGTGTACTTGCCGGCGGCATGGCTCAGCGTAACCACATAGGTACCCGGTGTTGCGCTGGCTGGCAGGGCAAATGTCAGGTTGCCCTTGCTGGCATCCACGGTTTGTGTAAGGACATTCCTGCCCGCCAGGTCCGTTACGGTTAATTCCCCCTGCCTGAGGTCTGCCGGGCATTTCAGCGTGAACTGGCCATGGCCGGGATTGGGAAATACCTGCATGGTCCGGGCGACTGCTGCATTTTTTACGGAATTCACATACGGATCTCCGTACAGAAACAAGCCCCAACTGTTCAGTTGGCCTACATTGCCGTTCGCCAGGTCGGTGATTTTGAGGGTCCATTTCCCCTGGCTGTTCTTGCCGTTGAATACGGAAAGGGCGCCCTGACTGCCAATGACCGGCGAAATATCAATGAAACTGCCGTTGACTCTGTTGGCTGTTTCGTTGTTGAGCACACAGGTGTAGCCTTTGGTTCCGCGGGAAATCTGGCTCACCAGGGTTACGGAATCATTGCCCGGAGAGATCAGTTCTATTTTCACTTCAGAAGTGACATCGTGCTGCAGGGAAACAAACACGCGCATTTTGTTTTCATCTATGGCAATGCTTTTGTCCACCATAATGGTATCGTAGGTATAGCCCGCGGTACCACTGGAAGGGATGGCCGTGAAGTTGTGGTGGATGGCAAAGCTGTCCATGCGGAACTCGTGGTTGTAACCGGTCTGCAGCATGGGTGCATTGGTTTCACTGGCATAGCCAAAACGGCAGCCGGTGCTTTTCAATGCTGAACCCGTGCGGGTGCCTGAGTAAAGGTTGCCATCCAGATTATAGGCTACAGTGGTTTTGGGTGCGGACGGCCGGTTTTGATAGCAAACCGGTGAATGCATATAACGCTGAATCTCTGCCGGGGTTTTGGCGTAGTTGGAAATCCGCACTTCGTCCATGTATCCGCTGAAAAAGTTTGTACCGGAGTGGCTGGCACCGATTCTGAGTTTGCCGGTGTTGGCCTGCAGTTCACTGAAATTGTAGCCTGCATCCTGCTCCCCGTTGATGTAAATGTTGGCAACCTGGCTTCCGGATCCGGGAGTACTGCATACCACAGCGATATGGTACCATTTGTTGGCGGTAAGCACCGTGCTGGATGTTCCATACTGATTCATGGTCCAGCTGATTTTTCCGGCAGAGGTGAGTTGAAGCAGGTAGCCCCCGCTGCCGTTACTAAGGTCTATCAGGTTTTGGGTTGTACCGATAGCAGTTGGGTATATCCAGGTCTCAATGGTCATCGGGCCGGTGAGGGATATGTTGGCATCATTCGAAGAAGTGGTTTCCAGATAAGAGGAACCTGAAAATCTCATGCAATGGTTGTGCATTACTGTTTGCGAAGGTTTCAGACCCAGATAGGAAGAACCAAATGAACCATGGTTGCCGCCATAGGGGAAATAGGTTCCGGGGCTGTACACATCAAAATCATAGGTCTGGCAGAAAATGAGGCTGGGGTCATAACTGCCTGAATAATACCAGCTCAGGTGCAGTTTCATATTGTTCTGTATTTCTGAGGCGGTGCGAATGGTGTTCCAGATGCGAAGTTCATCCAGTTCACCGTTCAGCATGCTGGCATACGGGCTTTTGCCCACGAAAAGACTGTCTGCAGTACCTGTAAGTGTGCCGCTATACGATGTATATGAATTGTCTAGTGAACCGTTCAGGTACACTTTAATGGTATTTGCTGCATTGCTGATGCTTACGGCCACATGGGTCCATTTCCCTGAATCAATTTCACTGGTGCTGTACATTTGGGTGGAATTACTGGTTTGCACGCGCACTTTCCCATTGTCAGTCATAATTCTGAACTGGTTTTTACCCAGAAAGGTGATGTTGGATTTGTTTTCATACAGCTTGGTCCAGAACTCTACAGTCAGTTCACCCGAGGTGGAGTTGAGGGTGCTTTCCCAGGATGCATAATAGGTATTGGTCCCATTGAATACTGCGGCTGTATTCCAGCCGTTCTGGGCCATGGCTTTGGCACTGTAAACCAGAACCGGCAGCATAATCAGCGATTTGAAAATGGGGAAATGGATTCGTTTCATGAAACGAAAATACACTTATATCCGAAAGTTACAAGTGAAGAAGGTCACAAAGTCCGGAATGATTGCAGGCCGGAGCATGGGACTTTGCTCAGCGCATCAGTTGCTGCGCTGACTCAGCATTTGCTGCAGTTCTCGCAGGGGCTGAATCTGGTGTCCCAGTTTCTCAAGTTGCTGCAGGTCTTTTTCTGCAGTGGCTTCAAATTCTGCGGCACGGGCCAGCAGGGCAGTATCCAGTTGCAGGGCACGGAACAGGGCAGTGGCATTGGCAATGCGTTCTTTTTCTTCTTCCAGTTCATAGCAGGTCTGGATGGCGTCGCCGTGTTCCCGGGCTTTGATGTACAGCCAGGTTTTTTTGCCTTCTGCAATGTCTCCCCCTGCTTTCTTGCCGGTTTGTGCGGGGTCGCCAAACGTATCGAGGTAATCGTCCATCAACTGGAAAGCCATACCCAGGCTAACTGCGAAATCGTAGTACAAAGAAGAAGCAGCAAGGTCGGTTCCGGCTCCCATAGCCCCGCACTGCAGACTGCAGCCCAGCAGAACGGCGGTTTTCAACCGTATCATGTTCAGGTACTCTGCTTCTGTTACATCCTGAGAACGCGAAAAATCCATGTCCAGTTGCTGTCCTTCGCAGATTTCGCGCGCGGTGTGCAGAAACCTTTGCATAATGGCTGAGGAACCGGGTCCGTTATAGTTGCTCAAACTTTCAACAGCGGCTATGAGCATATTGTCACCCGCGAGGATGGCGGTGGCCGGGTCCCAGCGCTTGTGCACCACCGGCATGCCGCGGCGCACAGTGGCATTGTCCATGATGTCGTCATGAACGAGGGTGAAGTTGTGAAACACTTCCATGGCATGGGCTACGGGCAGCAGGGTGTCTGCATTGCCGCCGGCGCACCTGGCACCGCACAGCACGAGCAGGGGCCGCACCCGCTTGCCACCAAGGCTCATCATATACTGCATGGGTTCGTACAGGGTTACCGGGTTGCCGGTAAATGGATTTTCGGTTAGAAAAGTTTGGTAAAGGTTACTGAGTTCCGCCAGGTACGACACTGTGTGCAAAGGTAAGAAGGGAAATATGCTGTATCAATCGGCCAGGGTCATATCTATCTGCCGCAGTTGGGGCGAGGCAGACTTGATGCGTATGCTGATGACATCGCCCAGGTGGAAACTGCGCCGGGTTCTGCGGCCCACAATCTTTCTTTCCTTTTCGTAATATTCCCAGCGGTCACCCCGTATATCAGACAACCGGATGAGCCCTTCGCAATGGTTTTCGATGATTTCGGCATAAATGCCCCACTCGGTTACGCCGCTTACCACAGCTTCGAATACCTGTCCGGTTTTGTCCTGCAGGTACTCTGCCATTTTGTATTTGGTGCTGGCCCTTTCGGCTTCTGCTGCTTTTTGCTCTGTGTTGCAGCTGTGCTTGGCTATGCCTTCTATCTGGTCCTGGTTGTAGCCTCCGGGTTTGTCTTTCAGGTACTGCTCCAGCAGGCGGTGTGCCAGCAGATCGGGATAGCGGCGTATGGGAGAGGTAAAATGGGTGTAATAATCGAATCCCAGCCCGAAATGATCGCTGCGTGAGGATGTGTAGATGGCTTTTGCCATGGTGCGCACGGCCATTTGCTGGATGACATCGGCTTCAGGTTTGCCTTCCACTTCCTGCAGCATCCGGTTCAGGCTGTGTCTCAGGTTTTTTTCTGAGTTGATATCCAGTGAGTAGCCGAAAAGTTTGCAGAATTTGGCCAGTTCTATGAGTTTGTCGCCCGGCGGTGCATCGTGGCTGCGGTATATAAAGGGCAGTTCCGGTTTCTGTTTGGTTTTTACATACTGTGCCACTTCCTTGTTGGCCAGGAGCATAAATTCCTCGATGAGTTTGTGTGCGTCGAACCGCTTTTTGAGGTAGACCTCCAGTGGTTTGCCGTTTTCGTCCATTCTGAAACGGACTTCCTCTGTTTCGAAGCCGATGGCTCCCTGTTTTTTCCGTTCTGCCTGCAGGTGTTTTGCGAGGGTGTTCAGGGTTTGCAGTTCCTGCGCCAGATCTCCCTCGCCGCTTACAATGCGTTCCTGGGCTTCTTCGTAACTGAATCTGCGCTGACTGTGAATCACGGTTTTGCCAAACCAGCGGTGGCGCACATGGCATTCGGCCGTCACTTCAAATACTGCAGAAAAGGCCAGCCGGTCTTCATTGGGTTTCAGACTGCACAGGTGGTTGCTCAGGTTTTCGGGCAACATGGGTATGGTTCGGTCTGCCAGATACACACTGGTGCCGCGCACAAGGGCATCCTGATCCAGGGCAGAAGCCGGGGTTACATAGTGGCTCACATCGGCAATGTGCACCCCGATTTCATAATGTCCGTTTTTCAGGGGTTTAAAGGAGATGGCATCGTCAAAATCCTTGGCGTCTGCCGGGTCTATGGTAAAGGTGAGGGTATTTCTGAAATCTTTGCGTTTGCCGGCTTCGGCAGCATCAATGACCTGGCCGAAACCAGCCGCTTCTTTTTCCGCAGCGGCCGAAAAATGCACATGGAAACCAAATTCGGCCACAATGCTGTGCATTTCCGTGTCGTTCATGCCGGGTTTGCCCAGCACATCCACGATGCGGCCCAGCGGGTTGCGGCTGTTTTCGGGATAGTCATATACCTGCACCAGGGCTTTCATCCCGTCCAGTTCAGTCTCTGTTTTGCCCTGAATTTTGATATCCTGCTGCAGCAGGCCTTTTTCCGGTATCAGGTAACCCTGATTTTCAAATACGTCCAGCACGCCCACATAGGTGCGCAGGGCTCTTCCAAGAATCTTTTCAATCCTGCCTTTGGGCCGGTTTCCCCGCTGCAGGACTTCCACTGTTACCGTATCACCCGGCAGTGCGTGGTTCAGCCATTCACGGGGTACAAATATGTCGCCCGACTGTACGTCGCCACTTTGTGGAATCACAAATCCGTCCCCATTGCGGGTAAACTCAATCACGCCTGTTATTTCCAGTGGCGGATGTTTGAATTTGAATTGCCCTTTGCTGGTTTGCTCCACTTTGTTCAGGTTTGCCAGCCTCAGCAAGGCTTTATACACCACATCCGTGGTGAGTTTGGCTTCTCTGGGTATACGGCTCAGCACCCGGTTTGCGTTCAGGGTGCCTTTGGGTGTATCCTCAAGTACAGCCAGTACAATTTTTTCGGCAAAGGAGAGTTTCTCGGGTTTCACTGGTACAAAGGTCGCGGTTTTTTGCAGGGGTTGGACTGAAATCACCCATCTTGTCCGGGCGGGCAAAAGGCTGATGTATATTTGACCCGTTTATGAAAAAATGGATTTTGGGCCCGGTTTTGTGTTGCTTGTTTGGCCATTTATCCGCACAAGCCAATGCGGGTCTTGAATGTTCTGACGCAAAAGTCCGTTTCGCAGCGCAGGTTTCCGCCGCAGTGGAAGGCCCTGCTGAATTGAACCTGTACAATGTAAAACATGTGCTGTTGGACCTGAAAATGAGCAACCTGAACAACAGCATTGCGGGCAGTGCCGAAATGCTGGCTGAAGGCCAGGGTTTTGTCAATGAATGCAAGCTGGAATTACACCCCAATCTTACCGTGGATTCAGTTACGTTTAACGGGCAGACCAGCACTGTATCCCGCAGCGGCAATTTTATCAGTATTACACCCACCACAACGGTGCTGGCCGGGGATTTGTTCAGGGTAAAAGTATATTACAGGGGAACTCCTCCAAACAGTGGTTTTTTCAACGGATTGAGCAATGGTGTATCTCCCACCTGGGGCAATCAGATCACCTGGAGCCTGAGTGAGCCGAACAATGCCATGCACTGGTGGCCCTGCAAACAGGTGCTTACGGATAAAATAGACAGTACTGAGGTAAGAATTACCACCGACACCGGATTGAAAGCTGGTTCAAACGGAGTATTGGTAAGGGTAGACACCCTGAATAAAAAGCAGCTGCGCTATGTATGGAAGTACACCGGCAGCATTGCCTATTACCTTATTTCTGTGGCTGTGGGCCGCTATAAAGAATACAATTTCAATGTATCTCTGCCCGGACTGTCAAAACCTGTTTTGGTTCAGAATTTTATATATGACAATCCGGCTACCCTTAGCACTTTCAAACCAGAAATAGACAAAACGGGAAATATGCTGAAGGTTTTCAGCCGGTTTTACGGAACATATCCTTTTGCCCATATGAAATACGGGCATTGCATGGCGCCTATGAACGGGGGTATGGAACACAACACAATGACGACTCAGGGAACATTCAATACCGCACTCACCTCGCATGAACTGGCACACCAGTGGTGGGGAGACAATGTGACCTGTAAAAGCTGGCAGGATATATGGGTCAATGAGGGTTTTGCCCGGTACAGCGAATATGTGTATGTGCAAACCGAATCGGCCAATCAGGCCAGGCAGAGACTGGATGGCTGGAACAGCCATGTACTGAGTGTGCCGGATGGTTCTGTGTATGTAACGGATACCACCAATCCCAATGCCATATTTAACGGCAGGCTTACCTACGATAAAGGCGCATTGGTACTGCATATGTTGCGCTGGGAACTCGCAGACGACAGCCTGTATTTCCGCATTTTCAGGGAATATCAGTCCAGATATAAAAACAGCAATGCCAGTGCTGTGGAATTCCGGTCTGTTACCGAACAATTGTCTGGCAGAAATTTCAGCGTGTTTTTTAACCAATGGTATTACGGACAGGGCTTTCCCACGTTTCATGTTCAGTGGAACAGCGATTCCGGCCATGCCGTGTTCCGCATCAGGCAGGTGCCTTCCGCAAAAGCGGTAACTCCGGTATTTGTAACACCGGTGCAGCTGAAAGTGCAGACTACCGCAGGTGATACCCTGGTGCGGTTGCAGGTAACGGCAGACAGCAATGATTTTACCGTGAAACTGAATGGCAGCATTACAGGAGTATCTGCCATAGACCCGAATCAGTGGATACTGGATGATACCGGCACAATTCAAAAGAATACAGGTTTGCGTGCGAAAATAAACGGCATGGAAATGCCTGAAAAGGAAGTATACAGTGTTTATCCTGTTCCGGCCGAAAACAGCATCAGTCTATACGGGTTAAAGCACCCGCAACAAATCCGGATTTTTAACCTGCAGGGTAAACAGTTGGCGGAAATTTGGGCAGAGCCCCAAAGAGCTGTGGACATTGGCTTTCTGGCAGATGGCGTGTACTTTCTGCAGATTGGAAAAGCCCGGGTAAAAATGGTGAAACTGACGAAATGAATTATTCCGGCTCAAAAAAGTCTTCCAGTCCGGCCATGTAAGCATGCACCCAGCCTTCTGTAATGTTTTCATAATCCTCGTCCGGAATATGAATATGTCTTACTTCCATGCTGGTTCCCCCTTTGGCCTCATGCAATTTTATGGTAACCAGTGAGGGTTCCTCCTGTTCGCCAAAATACCATTGTTGTTCAATTTTTTTGCCATATTCAAATGCCAGATTTTTACCACAAATGGCTCCATCCCAAAGGCTGAACTCGGAACCCGGTTCTGTGTTCATTTCGGCTTTGTCTCCACTCCACAGTTGTATGCTCAGCGGATTGGTGAGTGCGAGATAAACCTCCTCTGGTGAGGCTGGCAGAAAACAGTATTTCTTAAAATCCTTCATTACAGATTGCGAAAGTAGGTAAGAGGCTGCAACCGTTGTTATTTTGCACCGTATGCGAGCCGGTATTCTTTTTGTGTTGTCCTTTTGTCTCCTGCAACTCAGCGCCCAGCGTTTAGAGCTGTTTACCCGCGACAGTACCTGGGTATTGAAACCACGCGGAGATATTGCAGTGGCCTACTTTAAGAAGAATGGCAGAAAAAAACTCAGTTCCAATGCCGGAGGAGGGATGGGGCTCAGGAAATTCAATCTGAAATGCGACAATGCCTGGTTAAAAGACGGCCACTTTGTGTATGAACTGGACAAGGTGCAGAACCGGGGCGGAAAAATCACATTCACCGCCAAATATGGAAAACGGCATCCCGTCTATGATACACTGGTGATACGCCTGCCACAGGCCATGGGTGTGGCACCTGTACTCAGCAGCCGCACGCTGCAGGTAAATCAGGATCTGTGTCTGGATTACCGGATTTGGCTGGACAATGGTATGGTTATTACCACGCGGGATGAGCCGGGATACCGAAACCGCATTGTTGTGGATGCACCGGATTTTGTTACAGAAGATGACCATTGCCTGCGTTTCAGGCCCAGAATACTCACCGATTCCGTGCGCATCACATTCAGTTTGTCAGACAGCGGGGCAAGCGAAGAAATACGCTGGTTTTACCCGGAATACCGTTACAATCTCATCCTGAATGCATCGGGTACTGCCGGAAAGCCAGGTATAAACGGGGTGGATGGCAGAGATGCCAATACCGGCAACACCGGATCGGACGGAGAAAACGGATGGCCCGGACAAGCCGGAGGGGACGGACGCAACCTGCAGTTGAAAATGACCGGGGCGGAGAAAGAACTGACCAAACTGGTTGTGGATGGAGCTGGTTACAATGCTTCTGTCTTTTATATCAATCTGAAACAGGGTGGTTCTGTACAAATTCAGTCCCGCGGCGGAGATGGCGGAGCTGGAGGAGATGGCGGACAAGGCGGAGCCGGTGGTGCGGGTTCGGGTTCAGTGGCCCCGGGCTATGGTGGCAGGGGAGGTTCTGGCGGCAACGGTGGGTCAGGTGGCAATGGCGGTAAGGTTACCATAACATTCCAACCGGAAATGGAGCCATTGAAAACACGGATATCGATAGACAATACTGGTGGCAAAGGCGGCACCGGAGGCAAAGGTGGTAGCGGCGGCAAGGGTGGCTATGACCCAGGAAAACCCGTTGCTGAAAATCTGGTAACCGGACGCAGAGGTGCTGCAGGTAAAGAGGGTGCCAAAGGAACAGACGGCAAAACAGGTGACCCTGTGGAATGGAAAATTCTGCCGTAATCCGGCGTTATTGCATCACTTCCCTTCGTTTTTTCAGTGAAGCAATTTCCTGATTTCTGAAATCATCCCAGTCTGTTTCATGCACCTTGTAAATCCGGTTTACCGTTTCTATCAGATTTTTAGCGGCCAGAATACGGGGAATAAATACGTAATCAGCCCCCTCTTCGTACATTTTTAGTGCAGCTTCCGGACTTTCGGCAGTAACCACTTTGCGTGCATGCGGACAGATTTCCTTCATGTGGCGCACAATTTTCAGGTTGTCTGTTCCCACCAGAATATGGTCGGGTATGGTGGAAATGACAATTTTTACATGATGGATTCCGGCATGGTGCAGGGTATCCATATGGCTGATATCTCCATACACCACTTTTATACCCAGATTGGTTAAGTTTTCACGCACTTCCGGATTGAAGTCCACCACCACAATTTTGTCTTTGAGATTGCCACCCGCACCGTCTGTGTTTTCGTTATCCAGCAGTTCATTCACCATACTGCTGGCAGTGCGGTGGAAACCCAGCAGGGCAATTTGCTTGTCGTCTTCTTCCTGCTCTTTTTCTGTAAGTCCGGAAATGTCTTTTATACCCAGTTTCAGCAAAGTTCTGCTGATGGTTTTCTGCAGACTGTCGCTGTACTTAATCATGTAGGTAGAGCATACCGAAGTGATTACAAATACGAAAATGATAATGCTGAGGGTATTGGGACTGATATGGTGAGCAGCCACACCCAGTGAAGCAATGACCAGTGAAAATTCGCTGATCTGGGCAAGGTTGATGGAGGTGAGTAAACTCACCCTGTTTCCGTTTTTAAGCGGATGCAATATGGGGAAAATGGCCAGAAAACGGCTTACGATAAGGAAGAGTGAAGTAACTGCAGCCATGAGAAGAACCTGCGGATTGTCCATGGGATTTGGGATTTGCATGCCCAGTGAAACGAAAAACAGGGTTACAAAGAAATCCCGGATGTTTACCACCTTGGCAATTACATCCAGGTTATACGGGAATGTACTTATCGCAACACCCGCAATAAGGGCACCCATTTCCAGCGACAGATTGAGAAAGGCTGCACCACCACATACGAGAAAGCACCAGCCCAGAGAGGAAACCAATACCAGTTCGGGAATTTTTGCAATGGATTTAAAAAACTTCGGCAATATGAATTTGCTGATAAGCATGGCAATGCCTACCAAAAGTCCACCTTTGGCAAAAGACATGAGAATCTGCAGTATGTCCGGGCTGGCCAGGTTGGGTTGAACACCCAGAAGGATAATGGCCCATAAATCCTGAAATACCAATACCCCCAGAGTAATTCTGCCGGCGAGTGTATCGAGTTCGAATTTGCTGTACAACAGTTTTACCACGATGGCTGTGCTGCTGAGACCACAACAAGCCGCCAGATAAAGCAGATCATAATTTCCTCCTTCATTGGAATAGCCAATAAGCATAAAAAACAACAGACCTATAGCTACCGAGATGGGAAACTGGGTTGCTCCGGCTATGAGCAGTGATTTTCCCGATGATCTTAATTTCTTTACGTCTATTTCCAGCCCGATGAGAAACAGCAACAATATCAATCCGAAATGGCTGATTGTCTCAATGGTGGAAAGGTCTTTGATAAGTCCGAACCCGATCCTGGGGCCAATGAGAATCCCTGCAGCGATGTAAGACAACAAAAGCGGTTGCTTGAGTTTATTGCCGATAAATGCTACCACTGTGGCACCCAGGATGGCAAGACCCACACTGTTGATAATATTGCCGGAATGGTCGCCATTTTCATTGCCGGAGGCCAATGCAGGAATACAGGTAAGCAACAACACCCCAAGGGGCAAAAGGAATTTGCGAAACCCTTTGCTGCTGTAGGAATATGGAGGATTATTTTTCAAAATAGTTGAGGTTTTTATGGAAACTTTCTTTGACTGTGTAAGTGCCCCAGGCTGCAAGTATAAGACATATACCACCAACGATCAGGGCTGCGGTGGTATAAGGGGTGTCGCTTACTTCCATGGCAGCAAGGGCATTGAAACCCAGTGTAATGGGGACCACGCCGCCACGCACAAAATTGGGCACAGTGGCGGTAACGGTGCTTCGTATGTTGGTGCCGAATTGTTCGCTGGCATTGGTTACAAACAAGGCCCAATACCCGGTGGTAAGCCCCAGAAAATAACTGATTACTTTGAGCCATCCGGCAGATACATCGTGGGTGAACAAATAAATGAATGTGAGTATGGAAATGCCGGCCAGATTGATAAAAATGACCCTGCGCCGGCTCTGAAACAACTGAGACAACAGGCCCGAAAGCAAATCGCCGCTGCTGAGTCCTATATAACTCCACATAATCATTTCCTGGGTTTTAATCTTTCCGCTGGACAGTCCTATCTCCGGTAAAAACCGGTGACTGAGGGCGATGAGCACCCCCACCACAAACCAAACCGGAAGGCCAATAACCACGCAGGCCAGATATTTTTTAAAGGTGGGCCAGTCCCGCAGCAGCATGAAGAAATTCCCCTTTATCACATCGGTTTGTTTCAAATCATGATACATGGTACTCTCAAATGTGCCGGCCCGCAGTGCCAGAAGAATCAGTCCAAGCACACCGCCCATGATAAAAGCTGTTTGCCAGTTCGCAATATCACGCCCCCATACACTGCTGAGCCAGTGGGTGATTTCCGGCCGGTTGGCCACCCAAAAGGCAAACACTGCCCCCAGGGCACCGAATGTTACGATAATCATCGTACCCACCCCACGGCGTTTTACAGGCATACTTTCCGCCACCAACGTAATGGCAGCCCCCAATTCTCCGGCAAGTCCCACACCGGCAATAAACCGCCAGGTGGCATATTGCGCCAGATTGGTTACAAAGGCATTGGCAATATTGGCAGTGCTGTAAAGCAGGATGCTCCCGAAAAGCACAGAAACCCTGCCGCGCCGGTCTCCCCATATCCCCCAGAGCAGGCCACCCAACAGCATGCCTGTCATCTGCCAGTTAAACAGGGTTGTTTCATATTTCTGGTCAATACCCAAGGCCTGCATACTATCTGCTTTGATGATATTGAACAGAATCAGATCATAAATATCCACGAAGTAACCCAGTGAGGCCACTACTATCAGAAGCGCGATGCGTTTGGTTTTGGGCATGAATCAGAAAAGAGTGGCCAAATATGCACAAATTTTTTCCAGTTCCTGTTGGTCTGTTGCATCGAAATGCGAAAAATGCTCACTGTCGGCATCTAAAACTGCCAGCACTTCTCCATTTCGCAGAACAGGTACCACCAGTTCACTGTTGCTGGCCGCCGAGCAGGCGATATGTCCCGGAAAGGCATGCACATCGGGTACCAGCATTGATTTTTTTTGTTGCCAGCTGCTGCCGCAAACTCCACGTCCGTATGCAATGCGGGTGCAGGCCACAGGCCCCTGAAAGGGACCCAGTACCAGTTCGTTTTCCTTTACCAGATAAAAACCTGTCCACCACCAGTCAAAGTTTTCTTTCAGGATAGCTGTGGCATTCGCCAGATTGGCAATGAGGTCTTTTTCTCCTGTACATACATTTACAATGGAATCATGCACCCATTGGTATTTTCCCGTTTTGGTGCCAAATTCCGGTTTCTGGATGGGTACGTTCATTCTGCGCGTATTTCCGGTTCCGTTGTATACCAAATCCAGAGTGGGTGAGACACGATGCGGGAAAGGGCATTGCCATGTACCAGCAAGTACCATGTCTCACTTTTCCCCTGTTGCCTGAAGCTCATTTCAAGGATAAAGAGCCTGCGCCTTGATGGAAGCAACAAAGACCAGATTCCTCCCAATATAAAACACAAAATGCCTGTAATCCAGCTCAGTGCATCATTGTTCAGCGTATTGCCCGGGATTCCGCGAACGATGAGCCAGAGAATGATTCCCCAAACAATACCTGCAATCCAACTGGGTTTGTTCTGAATCACCGAACCACCGGTAAGGTTGAATTGGTGAATGTTCGGCTCTGCGATTTGCAGGATATAATCTGCAGAATCGCTGGTGCGGTTCTGTGTGAGTACCACCTGTTCTTTGGTAAGTCTCAGTTCAAGCATGCCCGCAGGAAGTCCGTATTTATCCGTACTTTCTGTTGCATGAAATTCCACAGGAAAAACCAGGAACTCAGGGTCGACCTTCATTGAAAACATAGGAGAGAGGTCAAAAATACGGCATTCACAGAGCTAAAAAAAGTTTGGTACATCACGCAAAAAGTCGTTAGTTTGAAGATTTATCTGTAACATAATACTGCATGCAAATTACCAATACTCAAAGTTTCGAAGTGGTTTTTACTTTTGTGAAACATCCTTATTTCGGAGTATTGGTGGAAGCCAACGCTGTGCTGCTCCTGCCCAGCGGTGAATATTCACTTTCTTTTCAGCGCATCAGGGAAAAAACCTGTGAGTATTATGGGCTGAACAGCGAACAAACCGAGGCGGTAAAAATCATGGAGGACTTTGAGGTGGAAGCCGTGATGAAACGCTTCTACAAAGGCACCAAAAAGCTCAGGCCTGCCGATTTTTTGCTCAAACACTACACCCCGGAAATCCACAAAGAAGTAAGGGTGTACATTGAAAAACGGTTTGCAAAAATCCTGCAACTGATCAAAAACTATCCCCTTTTCTGGACCGGAAAAGTGGGCCAGGCAACCTGGAATCCGGTAGCATACAGTGAAGAAGCAGCCACAGTATTGTTTCACTTTCGCCGCGATGAAACAGGAACCCGCTATTTCATTACAGTGAGGCAGGGTTCAGATAAAGTAAAGATTTTCGAAAATGAATCTGAATTGCTGGTAGGCAAACCCGCATGGCTGCTTACCGAAGACCGGCTCCTTCAATTTCCCGGCCATGTGGATGGCAATAAAATAAGACCCTTTTTATCCAAACCGTATATCCATGTTGATCCCAAACATGAGGACAGCTATATGGATAAATTTGTGAAACCCCTGCTGGAGAATCACGATGTTTTTGCAGTGGGATTCGATATTGTTACCGAACAGCATCAGGCCGTTCCCTCTCTGCGGCTGATGAAAAGTTTTGGTGAAAAAGACTATGTAGCCCTGTATTTCCGCTATGGAAACTGGAATTTTCCGTACCATGTAAATAAGAGGGTGAATGTAAGTCTGGAGAAAAAAGACAATTCATATCTGTTTCACAGGGTTCGCCGCAGTTTCAACTGGGAAAACGAACGCATAGAAATGCTCAGGGAACTGGGCCTTGAAAATGCCGATGGCAGTCTCTTTGTTTTGCAGGGGGCAAATCAGAATTATGAGTTGGTGGAATGGCTGAACCGGAACCACGAAACCCTCAGCCGGGCCGGATTTGAAATCCAGCAGGAAACATCGGAAGTACAGTTTTTTCTGGGTGCGGTTTCGCTGGATGTCCGGGTGAATCAGACCAATGACTGGTTTGATGTTTTGGCAGTGGTCCGGTTTGGCAACTTTGAGATTCCCTTTATCCGTTTGCGCCGCCATATTCTGGACCGCAAGAGGGAATTTGTGCTGCCGGATGGAACAGTTGCCATTATCCCGGATGAATGGTTTGCCCGCTTTGGTAAAATCGCCCATCTGGGTGAAGTGGAAGGGGAAGCATTTCGCCTTCGAAACATTCATTTCTCTTTGCTCGAGGATTTGGGTGACCTGGTTCAGACCGATGAGAACAAACGGGGCTGGGATAATTTGCTCAAAGACCACAGCATTCCTGAATATCCATTGCCTGCAGGGCTCAAAGCCGAGTTGCGCAGTTACCAGGAACAGGGATACCATTGGATCCGTTTTTTGCATGAGCATAAAATCGGGGCGTTACTGGCAGACGACATGGGGTTGGGTAAAACCATACAAACCCTTGCAGTATTGCAGCATTATGCCAATGTAAGAAAAGAGAAACTGCAGGAAGGCTTAAGGAAAAAGTCCAAAACAGTCATGGAAGTATTGCCCGATGCAGAAGAAATGGACACTGCAGCAACCCAGATAGGGCTTTTCGATGCCGCACCCATCGCCATAAAATCCGCGAAGAAGAACAATTCCGCCGGCGATAGTGAAACAGAAAAGGTGAGTGGACCATGTATTGTCATTGCACCCAAATCATTGCTGTACAACTGGCAGTCAGAGGCAAAACGCTTTTGTCCGGAACTGCGTGTGTTGCTTTACAGTGGTATGCTGCGGCACAGATTGCTTTCGCAATTTGCACAGTGCGATATCATTATCACCTCTTATGGTACCCTGCGCAATGACATAGAGGAACTGAGCCGGATTCCCTTTAAGTGCGTGGTGATTGACGAAAGTCAGGCCATTAAGAATCCATCTTCCCAGACGGCCAGAAGTCTGGTGCGCATTCAGTCGGAACACAGGCTGGCGCTTACCGGTACACCCATAGAAAATACACTGCTTGACGTTTGGAGCCAGATGAATTTCCTTAACCCCGGGCTGCTGGGCTCTTACGGATATTTCGAAAAGACCTTTATCCGTCCCATTGAAAAAAACACAGATCCCAAACGGGTGCGCGAATTGCGCCGCATACTCGATCCCTTTATCATGCGCCGGACCAAGAAACAGGTGGCCCGTGAACTGCCGGAGAAAATTGAGAAAGTGCATTACTGCGAAATGACAGCTGACCAGGCAGAGCTTTACGACAAAGTAAAAAGTCAGTACCGGAATGAGATTCTGGAACATGTGCAGCAGGTGGGTATGGCCCGCAGCCGGTTGAAAATATTCAACGGACTGATGCATTTGCGGCAACTTGCGCTGAACCCTGTGCTGAAGGATGATGAATACGAAGGATACAGCGGAAAGGATGAAGAAATAAGGCATATGTTGCTGCGCGCTGTTGAAGGCGGACATAAAGTGCTGCTGTTTTCGCAGTTTGTTTCCTACCTGCGCGTATTTTCAGAAATGCTGAATGCCGAAGGGATACCCTATTGTTACCTCGATGGGTCTATGGATACACCGCAGCGTCAAAAGGAAATCGTACGTTTTCAGGAGGACAAAGGGGTGAAAGTATTTTTGCTGAGTTTGCGGGCCGGCAATTCCGGCCTGAATCTTACAGCGGCTGATTATGTATTTCTGGCAGATCCCTGGTGGAATCCGTTTACCATGCGGCAGGCGGAAGACCGTGCGCACCGCATCGGGCAGGAGAAGACGGTATTTTCGTACAAGTTCATCACCAAAAACACCATCGAAGAGAAAATACTGGCCCTGCAGCAGAAGAAAACCGAGTTGGCCGGCAGCATTATTCCTGATGAAGACAGTGTGCTGGCAAGCCTTGATGTGGCAGAACTGGAAGAACTTCTGAACTGATTCTTTGCAACGGGTTTGCAATTGTCATAAAAATCGCCATTTTTGTCACGCCATTTATGATGAGCCTTATTATGTCAAACCCAATTGCCTATGGAGAAACCTCTACAAGAAGAAAAACCTGTACGTATTGAAGAAAGTTGGTATGAAGTCCTGCGGGACGAATTTGAGAAACCCGATTTCGGGTATCTGAAGCAGTTTCTTATAAAGGAACGCCAGGCCGGGTATGTCATTTATCCACCGGGTTCGCGCATTTTCGCCGCATTTGATTATACACCGTTTCAACAAGTAAAATGCGTGATTGTGGGTCAGGATCCATACCATGGACCGCGTCAGGCCAATGGCTTGTGCTTTTCTGTGAGTGATGGACAAAAGAAACCACCCAGCCTCATCAATATTTTTAAGGAGTTGCAAAACGATCTGGGATTTCCTATTCCCTATTCCGGCAACCTGGAAAAATGGGCCAGGGAAGGAGTGCTGCTGCTGAATACCATTCTCACTGTGAGGGCCGGACAACCAAAGTCCCACCACGGACACGGCTGGGAAGAGTTTACCCATGCAGCCATTCAGGCGCTGAACGACCAGCGGGAGCATCTTGTTTTTATCCTCTGGGGCCGTGAGGCTCAGGCCAAGGAAGAAATCATCGATCAATCCCGGCATTTGGTGCTTAAATCTCACCATCCGAGTCCTTATTCAGCAGAAAAAGGATTCTTTGGCAATCATCATTTTTCACGCACCAATGAATGGCTGCAGGAACACGGTATAGAACCCATTGACTGGGATCTGTCCGATGGTGGCAGCAATTCTTGATACTGAGGGTTTTTTCGGTTATGCACATCTGTGCATAGGTTTGTTGTATACCTCTGTTTGGGGTGCTGTTTCTTTGTGTGCAGTGGAATACCCGCTGGAAATCAATCACGCCACCATATTTCAGGGCAAAGTTCCTGTACTGCACGGGGTAAACCTGAAACTGGCCAAAGGGGAGTTTGCCTATCTCATCGGTCGTACCGGATCGGGCAAATCTTCATTGCTCAAAACCTGCTATGGTGAACTTTCCCTTGCAGAAGGCACAGGGGTTGTAGCCGGATTTGCCCTGGAATCCCTGCGCAAAAAACAAATTCCCCACTTGCGGCGAAAGTTGGGTATTGTCTTTCAGGATTTTCAGCTGCTTACGGATCGGAATGCATTGCAGAATCTGCTGTTCGTGCTCCGGGCTACCGGCTGGAAAGACAAGGAAAAAATGGAACAAAGGGCGCATGAAGTGCTCTCGAAGGTGGGCTTGCAAACCAAGGATTACAAAATACCGGCAGAACTCAGCGGCGGCGAACAGCAGCGGTTGGTAATCGCACGGGCATTGCTCAACAATCCTGAGGTGATTCTGGCAGATGAACCCACCGGCAATCTGGACCCCGACGTGAGTGACGAGGTGATGGGATTGCTGCAATCCATTTGCAGGGAGGGTACGGCTGTGCTCATGGCTACCCACGACTACCGGCTGATTGATAAGTTTGGCGGCACAATATACCGTGTGTCAAACGGCAGGGTGGAAAGGGTAGAGCATACCCAATCAGGTGCATCGCCTGTGATTTAATTCAAGGGGTGCTTTTTGGGGTGAGTTGATACAAATACCATTTTCCCCTGGGCGTACGTTGTTCTGCTGTCTTTTTTCGTTGCAATGCATTGAAAACGGTGTCTGTGGCCTGATGCAACATGGCAGCACGGTTCAATACATGCGGAAAGTCTATACAATCGGTGTAAACCGGAATACCCGCCTTGAATAAACGGTTGGTTTCCTTTTTGAACCATTCATACTCTTCAGGTTGTCCTGGAAATTGAATAAAATACACCACCGGTCTGCTCTCTTTGTATGCAGAAATCTGGTAGGCCCAGCGGTTTTCTTCCAGCACGCGGTCCATGGCAACAAAACCGAATGATTGTTCGGGGATTTTCCGAATGATTATTTCTGGTCCGGATTGTCCGGTAAAAAGCAGTGAATTTGCTGGTATAACCCATACAAACAGGTTATACACCAGCAATGCTGCCGCCAGTCCCCATATGCTTTTCAGCTTTTTTCCCATCTGCTGGCTCCATCCACTCAAAAGCAGCATGGGCAGCATGACCATAAATTCTGCGTTGCCTACGGAATAAGCTGCGAAAGCCAGTTGCAACCAGAATGCAGTGCGAAAATAACCAGTGAAATTATCCTTTTTAACGGGGTTGTCTTCACGAGACTTAAAGAATTGGTACACTGCCCACATAAAGGCCAGGGCGGTAAAGATGATTGCGGGCAATATGTACCAGTTGGCCTTGAACAGGTTAGGTATAAGGCCATGAATTTGAACAAACGTTCGGGAAAAATTGATGGTTGTGAAAATCAGGTTGTTCAGATCGGGAATCACCTGAACCTGTCCGGCAGATACATCGGTAAAAGGGTATTGAAACACAGAAATGCCGAGTGCAAGTGCAACCGCACTGTAAGCGCCACCGATGAGTACAAAGCTTGCAATGGGAGGCCCGGTTTTTTTCAATTTTGTTATACAGAAAACACAGGCAGAAATCAGCCAGAAAATGTGAATCTGATGCAGCAGGACAGCAAGACTGAGCAGCAGAAAGGCCAGCCACAAACTCTGTTTTTTTTCACCGGCGTTATAGCTGACAAGAAAAAAGCTACCCCAAACCGAACAGGCAATGGGCCATATATAGGTTTCATTTTCGGTGGCAAACCGCATGAATCCAAAACAGGAACCAGCGAAAGCAGTGAAAGCAAGGGCCGTTTGCAGGCCAAACCGTCTGGCACAAAGCAAGAAAAAACCCATTAATGCAAAGGCTGCGCCTACGGCATTCCATTGCTGCATGCGTGTGATGGGTTCACTTGTGCCGCCCAACACATCCATCACCAGCAGTCCGGCTTTCATCCAGGCATGGTGCAGCAGATGGTGGGGAGAAAACCATTTGCCCGTGAGTATTTCCTGTGCATATCCCCAGGCGTCGGAGCTTGGGTTGGCGGTGGGAAAGGCCAGATAGATTGCCAGAAATATGCTGCACAATCCAATGCCGTATTTCAGTGAAGAACCTGTACCCACGTTTGCAAAAGTAGCCATAGTTGTGCTTTCCGTGCAGCGGGTTCTATCTTTGTGCCGTGCAAAACACCCTGTCTGATCCGGTTTTCCGTGTGATGTCCGAAGTGGCGGAAAGAACCGGTATGCCTGCATGGGTGGTTGGCGGGTATGTGCGGGATTTGCTTCTGAAGAACCCATCAAAGGACATTGATATGGTTGTATTGGGCAGCGGGGTGGATTTTGCCAGAGAATTGGCTCATGTGCTGCCCGGTGAAAAACATGTCTCTTATTTCCGCAATTTTGGCACCGCACAGATAAAAACCACAGATTGGGTGATTGAATGTATAGGTGCCCGAAAGGAAAGTTACAACCGTGAGAGCCGTAAACCGGCGGTAGAAAACGGCAGCCTGGAAGACGACCAGTTGCGTCGTGATTTTACTATAAACTCCATGTATCTCTCTCTGAATGCACAGGATTTCGGAGAACTGCTGGATCCCTTCAATGGTCTGCAGGATTTGCAGGACGGTATCATCCGCACGCCCACAGACCCGGATATTACATTCAGCGATGATCCGCTGCGGATGATGCGCGCCATACGGTTTGCCACACGCCTGGGCTTTTCCATTGCGGCTGACACCTGGCAGGCCATAGAGCAGAATGCAGAAAGAATCAGAATTGTATCTCAGGAACGCATTACCGATGAACTGAATGGAATCATCATGTGTTCAAAACCCTCCATCGGTTTCCGGTTTTTGTACGACAGCAAGTTGCTGCACATTATATTCCCGGAACTGTGTGAATTGCAGGGTGTTGAAACCCGGAATGGCAAAGGCCACAAAGACAATTTTTACCACACCCTGCAGGTGCTGGATCAGATTTGTGCCATGACCGATAATCTGTGGTTACGCTGGAGTGCCATATTGCATGACATTGCCAAGCCGGCAACCAAGCGTTTCGACCCAGTAGCAGGCTGGACTTTTCATGGCCACGAAGACAGGGGTGCCCGCATGGTGAAGGCCATTTTCAGAAGAATGCGTCTGCCGCTGGATGAGAAAATGCGGTATGTAGAAAAAATGGTCATGTTGCACCTGCGCCCCATAGTGCTGGCCACAGATGTTACCGATTCAGCCGTACGGCGCCTGATTGTGGATGCCGGCGAAGATGTGCTGGACCTGATTACTTTGTGCCGCGCAGATATAACCAGCAAAAACGAGGCTAAGGTGAAACGGCATTTGCAGGGACTGGACAGGGTTCTGGCCAAAATTCAGGATGTAACAGAGAAAGATGCCATGCGCAACTGGCAACCCGTAATTACCGGCAACCACATCATGGAATTGTTTGAATTGCCTCATCCCAGGTACATAGGAGAACTCAAAAACGCTGCACGGGAAGCCATACTTGAAGGAACCGTGCCCAATGAACTGGAACCGGCTTTGAATTGGGTAAAGGAAAAAGGACTGGAATTGGGTTTGACGCCGAAAAGTGTCACCCGGTAAATGACAATATTTTATTTCACACGGGTCCAGACAGCGGTGCGGCCAATAAGGGAAACACCCACATAGCCCCGCACATTCAGTTTGGTTCCTTCCAGTTTCATAAAGCAACTGTATGTTTTCCCGTTTTTGGGGTCGTAGATGGTGCCACCACTCCATTCCTTGTCGTCCTTGTCATAGGTAAAGTCCCTCAAAACCAGCAGGCCCATAAGAGGTGTGCTGCGTTTTTTAGAATCGGGATTGTTCTTGTCCAATTTGGGTTTGCCATTTTCATTCGGCTCTTTGAGCCAAATAATTTTTCCATAAAATTTGCCACTGAAACTTCCGTTTGCTGCTTTAAAAATCTGGATATGACTGGTGCCTTCCTGATTGAGCCAGGTTCCTGAAATTTTTTCATCATCGCCCGCCGGGCTGCGCATGGCACCGTTAATGATAAAAATGCAAAGCAATGCCGAGGTCAGATATCGTTTCATAGATTGGTAAATCCTGGTCACGAAGATAACCGGACAGATGGTGAAAAATGAAACAGATAAGAAACAGAATTTTTCACATTCCAATTCGTTTCTCCCTGTTTTGGCCCAATTTTGCAGGCAGTTTTATGATTCAGTTACAGAATATCAGACAAAATCCGGAGGAAGTCATTCAGCGGCTCTCCATTCGCGGCATAGATGCAGCAGAAACCGTTAGCCAGATTGTAACCAAAGATAAGCAGGCCCGCGAGAACCGCACACGCATGGAATCCCTGCAGGCCAGAAGCAATCAGCTGGCGCGTGAGGTGGGAGAGCTGATGAAATCCGGAAAGCGGGAAGAAGCTGAACCATTGAAACAGGAGTCGGTTCAAATCAAAGAGGAATTGAAAGGCTTGCAGGATTCGGTTGAAAGCCTTGAAACAGAAGTGCGTGAATTGGTGGTTTCCCTGCCCAATACCCCAAGCACCACTGTACCAACCGGTAAAAGTGCCGAGGACAATGTAACTGTTACCACCTGGGGAAAAGAACCGGAATTGCACGAGGGTGCGCTGCCGCATTGGGATCTGGCTACCAAATACGACATTATCGATTTTGAACTGGGTGTGAAAATTACCGGTGCAGGGTTTCCGGTGTATAAGGGCAAAGGGGCCAAACTTCAGCGGGCGCTGATTCAGTTTTTTCTCAATGAGGCCAGCAATGCCGGCTATCTTGAAGTGCAGGTACCCCATATGGTCAATGCTGATTCCGGATTTGGTACCGGGCAATTGCCCGACAAAGAAGGACAGATGTATTATATGCCTCTGGACGACCTGTACATGATTCCCACGGCAGAAGTACCTGTCACCAATTTCTTCCGCGATGTGATTCTGGAAGAAAGTCAGTTGCCGGTAAAAACTACAGGGTACACCCCCTGTTTCCGCAGGGAAGCCGGCAGTTACGGGGCGCATGTGCGCGGACTCAACCGCCTGCACCAGTTCGATAAGGTGGAGATTGTGCAGATTGTGCATCCTGAAACCAGTTATCAGGTGCTGGAAGACATGCATGCCTATGTGCAGGGTCTGCTGCAGAAACTGGGACTGCATTACCGTCTTCTGTTGCTTTGTGGCGGCGACATGGGCATGGCCAGCGCAAAAACCTATGACCTGGAGGTATGGAGTGGGGCCCAGCAACGCTGGCTGGAATGCAGCAGCGTAAGCAACTTTGAAACGTTCCAGACCCACCGCCTGAAATGCCGTTTCCGCAACAAGGAAGGAAAAACCGAACTTGCGCACAGCCTCAATGGGTCTGCACTGGCATTACCCCGCATTGTGGCAGCCATCCTTGAGAATTATCAAACCCCGGAGGGCATTGTTGTGCCTGAAGTTCTGAGACCCTATTGCGGATTTGACCTGATAAACTAAACGGAAATGGAACATCTGAAATACCCCATCGGCCGTTTTGACCGGGAAAAGAATGATTATTCGCTGGAAGAACTTCTGCAGTTTGTGATTCAGATTCAATCCCTGCCTGCAGACCTGGCCAAATTGCTGAACGGAATCACTCCGGAACAATTGCAACTATCCTACCGCGACGGCGGATGGACGGTACAGCAGATTCTGCACCATCTGGCAGACAGCCATATGCATGCCTGGATGCGCACCAAGTTTTGTCTTGCCGAGGACAATCCGGTGATTAAGCCGTATGATGAGAATGTATGGGCAGCACAGCCGGATTATGCCTTTCACTATGAAGCCAGTTATATCCTGCTGGTGGGATTGCACCAGAAATGGTCGCTGCTGCTGCTGGAATGCCTTAAAAAACCGGAAACCCTGCTGCGCACATTCACCCACCCGCAGTATGGGCATACCTATACATTGGCACAATTGATCGCCCAGTATGCATGGCATGGCCGGCAGCATACAGCCCATATCCAATTGGCGTTGAATTCCTGACCAGAATGCCAATAAGGTCTGTATTTGTTGCACTGTTGTTTTTTCTTCCTATTTGCCTTTCAGCCCAGCAAGGCCAGTGCAGAAAAATGAAAAGTCAGAGGGCTGCAGACCGGTTTGTGCAGTCCATTCAATTGTTCATTGCATATAGCAGTGAATCAGATAGCGTATTTAAAAATTATCTGACGAGAAAAGCTGTTTCTGACTCCATTTACCGGTTGTCTGTAGCAAATAGTGCAGATTCAGCCTGGGAAATTGTCTGCCCCATCTATGCAAAAGCAAAGTATATCGGAGGGGATTCGCGGTTTTATGAGGATATACACAAAAATATGACACCATGCAGGAAATACCGTACTTTAATAAAACACCGGAACTATCAAATTTACTTTGTGGTGACAGCACAGGGCAAAATAGCTGAGATGAGGGATGTAAAAGGGTACAATGATGTATTCACGCAGGAATTATATACAATCCTACTTCGATTACCGCATTGGGTTCCAAGCCAGATGAACGGCAGAAACATCCATACCAGTATGCTGCTGTACGTGAGTTACAAATCCTGAGAATGTTTTTATTCAGGAGCACCTGCCCGAAGCCAGGAGTCCAGCATCAGCAGTTTGGCCTCAGCCAATCCGGGTTCAAGATGCCAGCCTGACGACCGGGGCATGTCTTTTTTTACCAGCACACGTTCCCGGAAAGTACCATTATCCACCCGCACCTTCAGACTGTCATAACTTTTCAGATTCCCGCCAAAAGGGTAGTAGTTCATTCCGTCTCCGTGGCACCGGATACAAAATGTATCCATCAGCGGACGGATGTCTTTTGTATAGGTATAACCTGAGTCAATAGGCGGAAGGGCGAAAGCCCAGAGGCCTGCGCAAATCAGAGTAATGGATAAGTATTTCATGCTCCAAAACTATCTGCCCTGCGGCGGTGGTTTTTTGATATTGTACTAAAGTGACGTCCGGTGGTGTGAATTGACCGGAGTGGAATGCAAAACAGCCGGAGGGGGCTTTACACCAACTCTTCTTTGTATTTACCTTTGCTCTTGCGTATGGTGCAGGCCACCACCTTGTACTCCGGACACAGGGCATCCGTGTCGCACTCACTGCTGGTGATGTTGCATTTTTGTAAACCTCTTACTTCAATAATGAGGATCCCCCTGCTTGAATGAACTCACTATTCAACCTAATTGCTGCCTCAAGATGATTGTTAGAATTTATCCAGTTTGCAACATATGGTTTAATTTCCTCAAAACACTCAATTTTAGTCATACTATTTCCATTATATATGACAAAGTAAGTTAGCCATCTGCCTAAAACTAAGGAAGCCGCCGGATGATTTTGATACTTTTCAAGCCAGATTAGTACAAAATTTCTAATAGAAAATCTATTGCTTGAATATTTTAAATATCTTCCAAAAAGAAAACCACATTCAAATTGTTGATGGTATTGTTTAATAAATTCAAAACATTTTTTATCTATATATTTTTCGTCAGGATTTTTCTTTAATTGCTCGGCAAGATTGTTTATTGTTTCAGTGAACGTTTCGATTGGATCATCTGCTTTTAGAATAATTATTAATTCACAGTCTAATAATTTCAATTTATTCGATAGTCTGCTATGGATATAAAATGCACTCTTTGGATTTTCAAATGTAATGAATGCTAAGTTTTTATTTTCATTATAAACAATGTCCTCTATTTTGCCATATTGTCTAAAATAAAGAACTAGATCGTTTTGATTAATTTGGCCGTAGGCTGGAATATTCTTTACAATTATAGTCTTTTGAGTAAAGTTGTCAGGCAATACAGTTTGATTTACTGCTGCTTCCCAATTTCGAATACCATCTCTCCAATTTCTAGTATGTTTTGATGGGTATGTCAATCTTTCATTAGGATTGCTTTTTTTATATGCATAATTTTCAGAATTCAAAGAACTGCTGTATTTCTCCTGATTTTTATATTTTTGCTTGTTTTTTGAAATGGTAATTTTGTCAGAAAATGATTCAAAAATGGATTTATCTAATAAAACGATTTCTGCAGATTCTGCGCTGTCAAATTCAAGAATCAAATACCAAAAATCAGTGTTTTCTGAATTTTTAACAACTTTAATATTTAACTTGTGCTTATTCTTTATTATTGAAATAATTTCTTCAGCATTAATAGCTTTGTCTTTTACCTTTACAAATATGGATTTGTTTAATTCCGAATCTTGATTTGATAAAATGTTTTTGGGATGAGTGATTTTGTATCTTGGCAAATTATCCAATTCGATATTCTGTTTTAGCGCCTCTGACCTTGCAACTTGTGGCTTATAAAGTACAACTAAAAGGTTTTTTGATATGAGACTATTTAATATAAAATTAAAAGTATCATTGGAACGAGAATTAAGTGCATCATGGATTTGATTCTTTGAAAGTGTTTTGCCGTGAATTCCTAATCTCAACACAGCTTTTTCATGTTTGTTTAATGTTAAATTAGGAATCTGATCATATAAGTTAATAAAGTTCTTTTCGTCTTCAGTATAAATTAATTTGTTGTAAAGGGTAACAGTGAAGTTAGAGTTAGATGTGTTGAATTCAGGTGATTTTAAATCGTTCATTTCGAATTCTTTGATAATCCTTTGAATTCCTTCACCTAATTCTCTCATATAGCCAAACTCTCTTAAAGTCCTTGAAATTAAAGGATTTCTTGAAACATGGACACCAGTTCCATTTCTAATATCTTCTATAGATATTGTATTTAGTAATCCACCTGGACTAATAACTTCAAGCTTATCTTCAAATATTTTAATTTCAATACCAGCTCCTTCAATGGTATAGTCGCGATGTGCAATCGCATTTAAAAGTGCTTCTGCACATGCATATTCTGGATAAAAAAATGTTGATCTGAATTTTAAATCATGTCCACTCCATCTGTCTTCAACAATATATCTACGAAATGCGAACCAGGAGGCAAGCCACAATTCAACTATATTTCTTTCAATGGTTGTATCCTCACTTGCTCGATATTCCGTTGCTATTGGAGTTGTGTTTCCAGAGGTGAATTTTACAATTCTAACGTTAGAACGAGGATGCCAATTACTAATATCTTTAGCAAATAATAGTAATGCAGCCTTTGTTATTTTGAATGTTCTTTCATCTTTGGCAACGATTAAATTCAGTTTTTGAAGAAAATCGATGGCGTTATTGTAAAGGCCAAGATTGTTCGCTTTTAATTGGTTGTCAATTAATTCTATGTTTAAATCGCTTAGGGTGGCATCTCGAATAATTGTCTTAGCATATTCCGTCGAATTGTTTTTTTCAATAAATTCAACTTCTAACTCTGCACTGGATTTAATTACATATTGATTATTGAATGACTTCCGGGTAAAATATCTGTTTTGTTTGTCAATTATATTATATTGTGATGGATTAATCGTTAAGACGAGATATTTCTTGTTGTCCATTTCGCAAGGACGAAAAAGAATCAAGTCATTTGTTGATATGATATTAGAAGATTTGATTATTAACTCTGATAATATCTGTTCATTTATGTGTTCTATAGGTGGTTCTATGGAAATCAAAATGTGTCCACCATCAGTATTGGCTATTGCGAATATTGTATTTATTATTTCATCAAGAATGTTCTCATAAGAAAAGTTTGAATTGTCATTAAAACATTTTACGTATTCGTTTGAATGTATGGATAAAAGCCAGCGACAAGTATCTTGGCATGACAAGGTGTGTGACATACTGTTAGATTTTGTTGTCAATAAAAAAATTAATGGTAGAAAAATCTATTGATATTATTTTATTGAAAAGAGAATTTAGTTTGGAAAAATCATCATCTGATGAATCGAGAGATATATACTTTAGTGTTTGTTTGTTCATTATACAATCGAAATTTTGGATTTGGATAACTGTAAATAATCCACTCATGATGAGATACTCCTCTATTTTAGAAGTGTTTTTTAAAGGATTTTTAAACAACAGACTGTCTTTGTATCTTTTTATTTCTAAACCAAAAATAAGACTCAAAGAACTGAAGAATAAGTATAGGTAATCTTGATCTTCTAAATTGTTGTTGTTTTTGTCCAAGTGTTCATTAATTTTATGTGTAGATAATAATATGTGTTGAAGTTTATCAATAATTTCTTTGTCAGAATTGTAAACATTATCGAGATTCATTTGTTGATATATCATCATCGAAAATTGTTTACGTAAAATGCCGATAATATCAGTAGAGTTATCAAATGGGAAGTATTGATTCTGAATGGGTTGTTTCCTAACTTGATCAATAAATTCAAAAATTGATTTAGCCGTATCTTGTTTGTCAATAGATGGGTAATGCATTGTTTCAATATTTTTATTATGAATATAAACATGATGGTCATGTAATACATCTCTTTTAATGAATACCATTCTATTTTTCGATAATTTGACTGCTTCAAGATATTCAGCATTGACTATTGAAATATTTTTATCATTGACATATCTCCCACCGAATCTACCGCCAATAATAAGAATGAAATAATCGCAATTATGTACTTCTTGTATACAATAATCATGTGTATGCATATGTCCATAATAAGGAACGTCACCTTCTTCGGACAATACAACAGAGCATCCGAAGGACTCAAGAAAGTCAGCAAGATTTTGCCTTAATTCTGATAAGTCAAAGCAAGTTGAAGATATGAATACTCTGGGTACACTCACTTTTGCTCTTCTTTGTATTTACCCTTGCTCTTGCGAATGGTGCAGGCTACCACCTTGTACTCGGGACACAGGGCATCTGTATCACACTCGCTGCTGGTGATGTTGTTCATGGCAATTTCGGGGAAGTGGAAGGTACTGCTCATCACGCCCGGTTTTACCTCATCGGTTACCCTGGCTTTGATATCTACCTTGCCGCGCGCGCTGATGACACACACCATGTCACCGGATTTGATATCATGCCGGGCGGCATCATCCGGATGGAGGAGCAACACATCCTCGGTGAGGATTTTCACGTTGCCGGTGCGCCGGGTCATGGTGCCGTTGTTGTAATGTTCCAGTTCGCGGTTTGTGGTTATGATATACGGGAATTCCTGTCCGTTTTTCAATATTTCCGGGGTTTCCCGCCATTCCGCTGCTATGAATTTTCCTTTCCCGCGCTTGAAACTATCCGTATGCAGTATTTCCGTATCCGAGCCATCCTGAGCCACGGGCCATTGTTTGCCATTGTCGCCCAGTTCGTTCCATTTCACACCGGCGAAGAAGGGCACAATCTGTGAAATTTCAGCCAGCAGCCAATCGGGGTGATAGGGTTTCTGTGCGTAACCCATACGGTTCATAATGTCAATCATGATTTGCCCGTCGGGTTTGGTGCCTTCCAGTGGCTCAGTCACCTGCTGCACGCGCTGTATGCGGCGTTCTCCATTGGTGAATGTACCGCTTTTCTCCAGGAAGGAGGCAGCAGGCAGCACCACATGGGCCAGTTTGGCTGTTTCGGTCATAAATATTTCCTGAACCACAATGAGGTCCAGTTTGGCAAGGGCGGCTTTCACATGATGTGTATTCGGATCAGTCTGCACCACATCTTCGCCCATGAGCCACAATGCTTTCAGTTTGTCGTTGAGGGCCGCCTGATACATCTGGGGGATTTTATATCCCACATAATCCGGCAGTTTGGCACTGTAAAATGCTTCGTACTTTTTATGGTTTTCCGGGTCTGTCACATCGAGGTAACCTGCACCCTGATGGGGCTGGCAACCCATATCCGCGGCTCCCTGCACATTGTTTTGTCCGCGCAGCGGATTTACTCCCACACCCCTGCGGCCAATGTTACCGGTAATCATGGCAAGGTCGGCAATCTGCATTACCGTGAAGGTACCAAGGGTATGCTCGGTTACACCCAGTCCGTGAAAACTCATGGCGTTGGGTGCGCTGGCATAGGCAATGGCTGCCTTCCTCACCAACTCCCGGTTCACACCGGTTACTTTTTCTGCCTCATCGATATTCAGTGCCAGTATTTTCTGCCTGAATTCTTCGTATCCTTCGGTGCGGTTTTCTATAAACTTCTTGTCTTCAAGCCCTTCCTGAATAATGTAATACAGCATCATGTTCAGCAGGGCAACATTGGTTCCGGGCCGCAGTTGCAGATGGTATTTGGCGTATCTGGCCATTTCGGTCCGGCGCGGATCGATCACAATGGCCGGCTTTTTCATGGCGAATTGTTTCAGTTTAGCCCCGGTCACAGGGTGGCCTTCTGTCGGGTTGGCACCAATCACCATGATCAGATCAGTGTACTTCAGATCGATGATGCTGTTGGTGGCAGCACCGGTTCCGAAAGTGCGCTGCATACCCAGTGCGGTAGGCGAGTGGCAAACCCTGGCGCAACTGTCAATGTTGTTGGTGCCAATCACCGCACGGATAAATTTCTGCATGAGGTAATTTTCCTCATTGGTGCAGCGTGCACTGCTTATTCCGGCAATGAAATCAGGTCCGTGTTCTTTTTTTATGCGTGTAAGTTCATTGGCAATGTAATCGTACGCTTCGTCCCAGGTTGCAGGTTGCAATTCGCCATTCCTGCGTATCAGGGGGGTGCGCAAACGGTCCGGATGGTTATAAAATCCAAAGGCAAACCGGCCCTTCAGGCAGGTATGGCCCTCGTTTACCGCTGCGTCATAGGGTGCCTGTATGCTTTTTACCTTTCCGTTTACCGTAGCCACTTCCAGGTTGCAACCCACCCCGCAGTACGTGCAAATGGTGCGGGTCTTTTCGGTATTGGCTATGCTTTTGCTTTCAAAAACATCACTGATGGCACTGGTAGGACAGGCTTGGGCGCAGGCACCACAACTCACACAATCCGATTCGAAAAAATTCTGATTGGCGCCTTTTACAATGTGTGCATCAAATCCGCGTCCGGCCATGCTCAGCACAAATTGCCCCTGCACCTCATCACAGGCACGCACACAACGCGAACAATTGATGCATTTGCTCATGTCGCTGGTCATATACGGGTGACTCAGGTCCTTTTTGCGGTCCAGGTGGTTTTTGCCAGCCGGATAACGGACATCGCGCACACCCACTTTTGCAGCTACAGTTTGCAGTTCGCAGTTGTTGTTCACTTCACAGGTAAGACAATCCAGCGGGTGGTCTGTCAGAACGAGTTCGATGATGTTCTTCCGCAGTTTCTGAATCCGGTCACTGTTTGGGTACAGATAACTGTTGGGCGCCACAGGTGTATGACAGCTGGCCTGTGTGCGTACAGCACCATTTTCCTGAAGCGCAACATCCACGCTACATACCCGGCAACTACCAAAGGGTTCCAGATTGGGTGCGTCACACAGGGTTGGTACTATGTCCTGACCCAGGTTGCGGCGTATAAACTGGAGCTGGGTTTCGCCCTCCCGGATTTCGTAAGGCTGATTGTCTATGTACGCAAATCGGGTATCTTTTTGGGTATCGGTTGGACTCAGACTATCGCCTGAACTGTCCTTTTCCCGGGCTGTAACTGGTTTTGAAGTGTGGTTAGTGAGTTCGAAAGCCATAAATATGGATGGTGCAAAATAGTCATAAATTTATACCTGCGCCAAACATTTTTCAACAATATGTACATGAGCCTCCCGACTTATCTTATAAAGTCCTTCAGATTCCTGCTCCCTGTTAGCAACAGCCTGCATAATGGATACACACCTCCCAGGGTAAACAATGCACCACCGGCAATTCTCATCCAGGTAAGTATTTGAAAATTTTCGCTTTCCACAAATGCATGACTTCTCGCATACCACAGTCCTTTTTCAGCGACCACATCAAACTGCCAAATGCCTGCAGGCAATAAATCCATAAGCACCATCAGCATGAGCCCGGCATTGATGCTCCAGAAAATTAACTTGATTTGTTTTGGTCTCCAATGGTCTGATTGAATCATCAGTTGAGAACAAAACAATACAATGGCCAATGCCAGATTGCCATACACTCCCATCAGTGCAGCATGCCCATGATTTACAGTAAGATAGGTTCCATGTTCATAATAATTGGCTATGGGCAGGTTGATAATGAATCCCAAGACTCCGGCTCCAAAAAAATTCCAAAAATTAACTGCCAGCAAAAAAAGGAATACCCCTGGAAATCCAAATTTTATTTTTTTCTCTTTAGGGGCTGCATTCTCTATAGCAGCAGGTAATTTGCTGAAGCGCCATGCCTCCAGTGTAAGGAGTATAAGTGGCACCACCTGCAGCGTTGAAAATACCGAACCAAGTGCCATGGTAAATACTGGTTTTGCATTCCAGTAAAAGTTATGAGAAATACCGAGAAGACCTGAACCTAAAAACAACAAAACTGCCAGATAGATTACACGTATGGCAGCCGGACGGCTCACCAACCCCATCATAACCATAAAATAACCAATGAGCACGGTTGTAAATACTTCAAAAAATGCTTCGGCCCACATGTGCACTACCATCCAGCGCCAGAAATCAGCGATGACAAAATTGGTTTCTGGAGTAATTATGTATCCAGATATCAGTAAAAGTATGATTGTGACATTTGAATAAATCAGCCAATTGGGCAATTCCCAGGGTTTTTTCAATTGAAATACGGGCTTCAGTCCAACAAAAAGGGTGCGGGCCCAGATGATAAATACCACGCCCAAAACGATTTGCCAAACACGGCCTGGCTCGAGAAATTCCCAGCCGCTGTGCCCAAACCAGTACCACAAAGTGGGCAGCAATCCACTGGGTCCTGCCCAAATGCCAAAAACAGACCCTGCCACCAACAAGACGATGATCAAAAACAAACGATTTATCCATTGAACCTGAGCATGGGGCTGCCTTGGATTCACCATGCCCATTATAAAGAAAGAACCCCCAATCCAGCAAGCGGATATCCAGAGAACTGACAGCTGAACATGCCAGCTGCGGCTAATCGTAATGGGCAAAACCCGATCAATATGAAAACCAAACCAGTTAACCAGACCTACAAAATCATGCACAGTGAGTATGCCGGATAGCACCTGTAGACCAAACAGCAGCATGGCTGTAAGGAAGTATTTATAAGTAGCCTTCTGCACCGGGTTTGGCCGCCATTGGCTCACCATTTCCACATTCATCATGGTCCCCGCATTCCGTGTATAGGTTTCAGGTTTCAGTTTATCCAGTTTTCCATGGTAATACATAACTATTCCCAAGGCCAGAATTAACCCCAATGAGCCCAGAATGCTCCACAAGATGATGGCTGGGCTGGGGGTATTTCCTGCTTCCGGGTCAAAAGGCCAGTTGTGGGTATAGCTGTATGTTTTGCCTGGTCTGGCTGAGACACATACCCAGGCACCCCAAAAGAAAAATGCAGTGAGGTTTCGAATCTCTGCACTGTCATGCACTGAGTGAATGGATTTGAAGTGACCTGAATATCCCGGATCTTGAAAGCACCGAACATAATGAGATACCAGTCTGTCTGCCGCAAATGCCTGAGCCGGACTTAATTCCACCCTGTTGGTCCGGGTTGTATAATTGTTCCGCCTTAATTCATGTTGCACTCTTGCCGTAATTGCCAAGGCAGACAGGGAGTCATTTGGCGACTGATTCAAATAAAATGATTGCATATTTTTCATGATTACATGCAACGCATCCGCTGTGAAATCCGGGCCACGCAAAGCCCCGTCGCCAAACATGGAACCATACTCCATTAATGCATGTTGTTGAAAAAGGGCCTGACCCTTGAGTATATCTTGTTTTGTAAACACGGTGCGATCTCCGTGTTTAAATTCTGGCAAGGGTGGTGCATCAGAATAGGTGTGCATTCCAATGTAGGTTACACCACTTACACTCACAATAAATATGACCAATAAGGGAAGCCACCAGTTTCGCGGGTTTAACAGATAGTTTAAGAAGTTTCTTTTTTCCATGACGGTTCAAATGTAAATAAAAAGAGATAATTTTGTCCGAATATAAGATATGCCTATTGCCCTGAGTAGAAAATTCACCTTCGAAGCGGCGCATGCCCTTTTTGATTATGACGGCCCCTGCCGGTTTGTGCATGGACATTCGTATAAACTGGAAGTACGAATTGAGTCCATGGAATTTCATGAAAAATGGATTCCGGCACCTGGTTTACTTATGGATTTCCGTGCTTTGGATCGGCTGATAAAGCCTCTTATCCAGGACAATCTTGATCATCGGTTGCTACTGTCTGAGGATTATTTACAAAAGAACTCCGAATGGAGCAACGCGGAAAATCTGCACAGGATGCCCTTTGAACCAAGTGTTGAAAACCTGTTGTTCTGGTTGTCTGACAGGATTACTTCGGTTTTACCGTCAGGTATTCGCTTGCAATCGCTGCTGCTGCATGAAACAGAAAAATCTGCGGCCTTTTGGTCAGCAACGTGAATACACTACATTTGACACTGAACCCATGTTTTCAAAAGCAACTGAATACGCCATTCGTGCTGTGATTTTTATTGCACAGAAAAGTAATTCTGAAACCAAAGTGAGCCTGCAGGAAATAGCGGCGGCCATTGATTCTCCCGAATTCTTTACAGCAAAAATCCTTCAGAAATTGTCTGGAAAGAACGTTTTGATTACTTCCTCACGTGGCCGTACAGGAGGATTCTTTATGACAGATGCAGCAAAAAAACGACCGGTTATGTCTGTTTTGGAAGTGATGGGTGAAGATGAGCTGTTTAATAAGTGTGTGCTGGGTCTGGACAAATGCAGCGAATTAAAACCCTGCCCTATGCATCACCAGTACAAAACAGTTAAGAAAAACCTGATAGCCCTGTTTGAACGTAAAACTATAGCTCAACTGGCAGCCGAGGTCAACGCCGGGAATTCTTTTATCAGCAGTGAATCCTGACTTTCTGTGAAGATCATATCAAATCTTTGGTGTCAAATATAAACGGACAAGTTTGTCTGAATAATAGCTGAATAGTAACTTTGCTGCCAATATTTAATAATTAACCGACCTGATGACTGTAAAAAGAAATTCAAGAAGTTGGGCAGAACCTTACCGTATGAAAATGGTGGAACTGCTTAAAATGACAACCCGTTCCCAACGTCTCAAAGCGCTGAAAGCAGCACATTTCAATACTTTTTTACTCCGTTCGGAAGATGTATACATAGACTTGCTTACAGACAGTGGCACCGGGGCCATGAGTGACCGGCAGTGGAGTGCGTTTATGCTCGGTGATGAGGCTTATGCCGGGAGTGCAAGCTACTATAGAATGGAGGCGGCCATCAAAAAATTTTATGGTTATAAGTATGTTATTCCCACCCATCAGGGCAGGGGTGCCGAGAACATACTGTCTCAAGTACTCATTAAAAAAGGAGATATAGTACCGGGCAATATGTATTTTACCACAACCCGGCTGCATCAGGAATTGGCTGGCGGGCAATTTCATGACATTATTATCGACGAGGCACATGACCCCCTGAATGAACATCTGTTTAAAGGGAACGTGGATTTGGAAAAACTCAAAAACCTGGTGAAAAAATACGGAGCCACCAGAATCCCTTATGTGAGCATTGCCACCAATGTAAATATGGCCGGGGGACAACCCATAAGTATGGCAAATTTGAAAGAACTGAGGATGTATACCCGGGAGCAGGGCATTCGCATTATTCACGATATGACCAGGGTGGCTGAAAACGCGTGGTTTATCAAACAAAGAGAATCCGGGTATTCAGAAAAAACTGTTGCAGAAATTGTAAGAGAAATATGTTCCCTTACGGATGGAGCAACCATGAGTGCAAAAAAAGATGCATTGGTCAATATAGGTGGTTTTATGGCGACCAACGAATGGGACGTGTATGAAGAAGCCCGCAATATGGTTGTGGTATACGAAGGGCTGCATACTTATGGCGGATTGGCAGGGCGTGATATGGAGGCCATTGCTGTCGGCATAGCTGAGAGTGTAGATGATTTTCATCAGCATGCCAGAATTGGACAGGTGGAATATTTAGGAAAAAGAATGCAGGATTTTGGAATTCCGATTGTAAGACCCATTGGGGGTCACGGCATTTTT
>JAEUUL010000018.1 GCA_016787485.1 Bacteroidota bacterium | reverse complement strand
GTCCACAGGCAATATGCTCATATAACCAGTGTTGGCCAGTCGGCCATGGTCGTAAATGTTCTGGATGCTGCGCAGTACCTGAGGATTGCGGTTGGTCTGGGCGAATACGCGGTCTACGAAATCAGGTCCGGGGATATGTATCTGATCTTTGGAGATTGTCTTACAGCTGTGGTTCAGCAAATTCTCAGCCTGGTCGCCCAGCAGGGCTTGTATATTGGATTGTGCCATAGTTGTTGCCATTTCGTTCTTATTTTTGTGAATTCAGGGGCGCAAAAATACGAATTACAAATGATAGAAGTAAACCAGATATCCACCCAGGACCAAATGACCCATGCATTTGAAATCAGACGCAGGGTTTTTGTTATCGAACAGAAAGTAGATCCGGCTGAGGAATATGACGAGTATGAAACCCAATGCACCCATCTGCTTGCCTTCTGCGGCGGTGTTCCATGTGGCACTGCCCGCATACGGAAAACGGAAAACGGCCACAAACTGGAAAGATTTGCTGTATTGGCCGAATACAGGGGCAAAGGCATAGGCGCTGCATTGGTACAAAATTCGCTGGACAGACTGCCTTCCGGCACATTGGCTTATATGCACGCACAGGAACATGCTGTTCCTTTCTATGAAAAATTCGGATTCACTGCTTCGGGCGACCTTTTCTGGGAGTGCAATATTCCGCACTACACCATGTCCAGACATATGCCTGCCGGTGAATAACCTTACCGGGAGGGTAAATTCAGGAGGCGGCCAGACAGTATCCCGCCGGGGGTGCTAAGTTTCCATAAATACATGCCCTCTCCCATTTCCGGAAGCACGATGCGGTTTTGCCCTTGAACGATTTCCTTGCTCTGAATCAGTTGCCCAACGGCATTTGTGATGATGATATAGCCATTTTGGTTGCACTGAACGGTAAATGCCCCCGCACTGGGATTAGGAAATACTTCCGTGACAGGTTTTTGGGGAATAAAAACACGTGTGCTGCCCGATAAATAGGGCCTTCTCTCCAAAGCCAGATGCCAGCCCGGATTTGTACCGGAGGCACCATAGGCTCCTGCCATATTCCAACTGGAGGCCCTGCGGTTAAAATCCCATTGATAATCGGTACAGGATGTAAAAGCAGTATCTGTGGTTGTGGCCGTATTCAGCTTTCCGGCCTTTGGATAAAAGTCTGCCCCGGACAAGGTCGCTGAAACTGAATTGACATAATTGCCCGCGTTGGCATATGCATCTGTAATGTTGTGCGAAGTATCTGTAAATCCTGTAATGGCTTGTGGGCCAAACACAGCATTGGCGTAACAATATTGCCTGTACCCATTATCCGGATTATACAACCGCAATACCCCACTGGAGTTAATGGCGTATATGGTATTTTGAAATACTTTGATTTTCTGCGGTTTTACCCCGTTGTGATCCTTAAAGTAAACGGCCCTGTAGCCGGCAGGATCGTTGTGATTTACAAGAATATTGTGGTGAAAATTCACATTACCGGTTGCCTGAAACAATGCTTCTGTGGGGTTTTGCCAAAAGAAATTTCCATAGATTTCGTATACATCGTTTTTTCCATAACCGGTTTGCGGGAGTCCGCCCACAAGCAGATTCGGCCGTGCATTGCTGCCCGCAGAGGCACCGGATTCCTTGCTGAACACATTGTAACGGATAATGGTTCTCTGCCCGTCGGTGCGGGTGCCGGCTATATTGTCGCGTACAGTATCTGTCTGGTGTTTGATTTCAATATTATATCCGAGGGTATTCTGTATGAGATTGTATTCAATCAATCCGTTTACAAAGGGTTTGCTCCCGTCGGAATTCCCCAGGTACATTCCGGTGCCTGCCCCGGTGATTTTGTTGTTGCGGATGACCCAGTTCCAGGCAGGGCATTTGGTGCTTATTCCTACAATCTGCTGATTGTTACCATATCCCGAAATATCGAGATTTTCCACGGTGATGTCATGCGCCCAATTGTCTGCTGTGCCTTCCCCTTTCACGGCGTCCACAGCGAGGTTTTTCCCGTCCAGCTTCAAATCGCGGATTACAAGCCAGGCACATTGAGTGATGCTGATGGTATTGCAGCAACTCTGAGCCTCAAAAATGACCGAACCATCTGTCCGGCCCAAGATTACAATGGGATTCAGGGCAGTGCCACTCAGGTTTTTCAGGGTGAGATTGCCCGTATAGGTTCCGGAAGAAAGCAGCAGGGTATCTCCGGGTTGCAGGGAAGACAGGAACGTGGTGTAATTTGCATTACCTGCAGGAATGGTTTTTCCGCAAAGGGGCAGAACGGAAAACAGTAAACAACAGAACATGGCAGCCCTGAAGCTGCGTCTGCCGGCCGTTAAACGGGTTAATCCAAACAACTTTGTATTCATTTTCTGGTGTGATGTTTTACAAATGCATTCTGTTGAACGTTTTCCAGTTCTGTTGTGCCAGACTGTCCTTCATTTGGCGGATGAGCTTCAGATTTATAGAATCTGCCTGCTCATGAAAACTCTGATACATATATTCTGCATTGATTTCTGCGCGGTTTATTGCCTTCAGCGCCCCTTCCTTCTCGCCTGCGAGATGCAGGAACCAACTGTAGTTATACCAGGGGTAATAATGCTTGCTTATATAATTGCTGTTAAACAATGTATTCATCTGATAATTCCGGTAAAATACATGTGCAGGCACAAACATGCTCCGAAACCCGGCCAGTGCAAGAATGAATACCAATCCGGAAAGCGGTTTTAGGAATTCTGACCGGATCAAACCCACAATACAATAGCTGACCACGAACAATATAAAAACAAACAAAACAGACCAGGCACCAGGCCAGTAAAGGATGCGCCAGATAAAGAGCCATACTGCCATAGCCACCACACAATACCCGAGTGAAAGGGTGATATACAACCGCGGCTTGATGAAGAGACTGATCAGTGCATGAAGCAATAAAAGCAGTCCGCTGAATAAGAGCATTAAATCCCCGCCCGGCAAATGGTTCAGTTTAAACAGATTTGCTGCCAAAAAAACCAACCAGCCAATCCCATAGAAAAAGCGCATGAAACAAAACTACGCATTCCCCATGGGGGTACAAAGGAAAATCAGAGTACTTCTTCTTCCTCACCCACCTGCTGACGCCACATGGCACTGTACAATCCGCCATTGTGCAGCAAATTTTCGTGGCTTCCGCTTTCAATAATTCTGCCCTTTTCCAGTACATAAATCACATCGGCATGCATAATGGTACTCAGCCTGTGGGCAATAATCACATTGATGCGGTCGCGCTGCGCACTCAACTCACGCACAGTATGTGTAATTTCCCTTTCTGTGAGGCTGTCCAGGGCACTGGTGGCTTCATCAAAAATGAGCAACCGGGGATTGCGCAGCAGTGCCCTTGCTATGCTGATTCTCTGTTTTTCACCTCCGCTTACTTTGATTCCGCCTTCACCAATTTGCGTATCCAGGCCTTTTCCGGCGCGGGCCATCAAATTAGATGTTGCTGCACGGCTCATAGCAGACATCATTTCATCATCTGTCGCATCGGGTTTTACAAAAAGGAGATTTTCCCGGATGGTGCCACTGAACAATTGCGACTCCTGCGAGACCAGACCCAGTTGCCGGCGCAATTCATACGTATCGGTTTCGTGAGAAGGGATTTCATTATAGTACAAGTTTCCCTCTATAGGGCGGTACAATCCCACCAGCATTTTTACGAGAGTGCTCTTGCCACTGCCGCTGGGACCCACAAACGCCACGGTTTGGCCTAATTTCAAATTCAGATCAATTTCCGACAGAGCATTTCTGCCTGCACTGCGGTGCTTATAACTTGCCTTTGCAAACCGTATGCTTTCAATCTCTCCAATCTGAACCGGATTTTCCGGACGGGGTTCCGAGGGTGCCTGCATCAGGTCTTCAAAGCGTTCCAGACTTACCTGGGCTTCCCGGTAAACCTGAATAAAACTACCCAATTCCTGCAGCGGATTAAATATAAAAAATGTATAAAACAGAAAGCGGATATAGGTTCCGGGCGTAATCATTTCTCTGAACACCATCCAGGACAGGAACAACAACAAACTGTTCCTCATCAGATTCACCAGTGTGCCCTGCACAAATCCCAGCGTGCGGACCTTCTTTACTTTTTTCAGCTCCAGCCCCAGAATTTTCAGTGTGTTGTTGCTGATCCTCCTGATTTCCTGTACCACCAGCCCCAGACTTTTTACCAGTTCTATATTTCTCAGAGATTCTGTGGTTGTGCCTGCCAATGCGCTGGTTTCAGACATTATCTCTTTTTGAATGGTTTTAATCCGCTTACTCAGCAGTGAACTGCTCACACCCACCACCACCATGGCGAAGAGAAATGCTGGAGCAATCAACCAATGCACCGTGATTCCTGCAACAAATACAAAAGTGATCCCCACAATGCTGCTGAACAGCAAATTCACTGACATATTGATCAGTTTCTCGCTATCGGTACGCACCTTCTGAAGGATATTCAATGTTTCGCCGCTGCGCTTGTCTTCAAATACTTCATAAGGTAAATCCAGCGTATGCCTTATGCCCGACATAAAAATATCCGCACCACTCTTCTGGATGGCCACATTGATAAAATAATCCTGAAAATTCTTTGCGATCCTGCTCACCATGGCCACCCCAATGCCTACCATCAGCCAGGACAATACGCCTCCGATAAAAGACCCCAGATTGTATTTGTTGTACGGAATTAAATATTCATCAAGAATTTTACCACCAACCCAGGGGTCCAGCATGGAAAAAATCTGATTTATGGTTGCCAGCAACAATGCCCAGAATACAAGGCGGCGATGGGGTTTAAGGTATTGAAAGAGGGATTTCATTTTTTATATTTGTTCCAACAACTATGCCGGATTCCCCGGAGGTGTCAGATTGTCACCCTTTTTCCCGATAGCTGTTCCCGGCCTCGTTGCAACAAAGTAGCAAACAACGGCACTGAGGGCACAAATAACCAGGCCCATGCTTTCTCTGGCCCTTTCCATATTCGTGGTGAGCATGCTTTCGCCAATCCCTTCCCAATGATCCGGCCACTGAAACCAGGCAAAGATGACAGCATCTACCGCTGCGAACGCATATACCAAAGGATGCAGGGGTTTATACATCAGCGAAATATTTAATCCTGCAAAAATCAAATACACGGGAATCCACAGCCATGGATCCGGGTCATTGTACTGTACTGCAGCAAATGAGATAAACATGATAACGAAGAACCATAACACCGTTTTCAATATCGGGCTCATCGCTTTTTATTTTTTAATACCATGAAAGGTTGTGAACTGGCAAACTGCCTTGACAACTGTTCGGTCATATTGCTTTGCGGGCCCATGGAGAAATTGCCGAGCACCAGGTCCTGATCCCCGTCTCCATCCACATCTCCGGCATCCAGGGTTAGCCAGCGCCCTCTGTCAAAACCGTGAACTTTGTAGGGAGTAAAACTCAGTTTGCCATCGTTTGCAAAGTACAACAAGCTCTCTTCGTGCTGGTTGTTGAAATCGGCAAAGTAACCCACGGTGACCATATCCAAATCCCCATCCAGGTCAAAATCTCTTACAGATACCCTGTAGCACCCGTGAATGGGATAAAACCAGGCTTGTTCGAATTGATCATTGCCTTTATTCAGGTAAACATACACCCCGTGATAATTCTTCAGTGCAACCGAAAAATCCGCATTGTCACCGCAAGTGTAAACGATGTCTTTTTTGCCATCGCCATTTATATCTACATACTCAAACCAGGATGATCCATACACCGGAAGAAATTCAAGCAATTTCTTTTCGGTAAAAGTACCGTCATTGTTCTGGAGGAAAAGAAAAATCCCTTCCAGATTTTGGGCAAACAAACTGAGTACGTCCTGCTTCCCATCCTGATTCCAGTCTGTGATGATGCTACGTATTGCGCCCGGCTTAGACCGCAAACTATACTCAGGTGCCGGTCTGGCCCCTGCACCCTGCCAATAAAGCTGCCCGGCCAGATGACCAAATCCATTGATCAGAAAACCGTCTTTGCCACCGGCATTGAGCCGCTGGATCATTACAGGTCTGGGCAGATTTTCCATCACAAGATTTGCCAGTTCAGGTTTTCCCTGGTCTGGCATACGCAATTCTACCATAGAACCCAGTTTGCGGTTATTCGGCTCCACAGGGCCCATAGCGGTTATAAGCCACTTTTTGGGATCCGAAAAATCAACCCATGCAGGTGCAGAGGGTGTGGGCATTTTCCACACTTCACGGAGATCTGTAGTGTAAGCACCTATATCATGCTTTTGCCCGCTGCTGCCAATCACAAACTCCTTTCTTTGCGGGAAAACAGCAACGAATGTGGTAAACGGTGGTTCCTTGATTTCCAGGTCGGGGGAAACCGGAGAAAACAGATCGGTAAAATCTCCGATGGGGGTGCTGCGCTTCTGCTCTCCCATGGATTCCGGCGCCTTCAGGTTAAAATAATCCAGCAGCAACTGCACGTCTGATTCTGAAATGGTTGGTGTGGATGGATATATCCCTTCAGGCAGTGCCGGGTCATCTTTTTCATTGATAAAGGTTTTCCCTTTGTACTCAAAAATACCCATTTTGGCCGCCATTGCCGGAACCACGCCTTCCAGCCAGGTCTTTTTATCCAGCATATCTGCCGGCACAAAGGGATGACAGGAAGAGCAAAGTGTAATTACCCGTTCTTCCTCTGCCTTTGTGATTGATTTTCTTGTCGGTCCGGTGTCCTGGTCATTTGCTTTTCCGCCTCCCCCACAGGAGGAAAGCAATTGTGTAAACAAGGCTGCAACTCCCAAAAACTGTAAATACTTTACCATGGAGCAACAAAAATCGGGATTCTATTGCACTCAAGACTACTTGCGCAGAATTTCCCTGTAAAATTCCAGCAGTCTCTCCGTATTTCCGGCTACCGAAAAATGTTCAGTGACCAGCTTTCTTGCAGCTTCTCCCAGTCTGTTGGCATGTTCCGGATTTTGCAACAATGCAATCACCGCCCGTGCAAAGTCTGAAGCGGAGTCAGCTATAACCACCTCTCTGCCGTTTTCTGCATCAATACCCTGAATGCCCACTGTGGTTGTAACGATGGCTTTGCCTTGCAACATAGATTCCAGGGTTTTAATACGTATGCCACTGCCGCTGTGCAATGGCACAATCATGATACTGAATGGTTGTATAAACCGATTTGCATCTGCTACTTCACCATGGTTGACAACACCGGTTCCAACAAATTCCCTGTCTGCCTTGTTGAGTGATTTACCGGCTATATGCAATGTGGCACCAGTGGCGGCATATACTGTTGGCCAAACGTCTGTTATGAACCACTTCAGGCCATCCCGGTTTGGCATCCATTCCATACTCCCCAGATGAAAAACCGTGTTTGGAATGGGTTCAGATACACCCGCCCCTTCTAAATCTGACACTTCCACGCCGGCAGGATACACGAAATGGGACGAGGCCGGTGCCAGTTTCCGGAAATGTGCAGAATCAGCCCGGGTAATAGCCACAATCGCATCAAACTGCGGCAGAGTGCGGTTCTCATACTCCTCCAGTCTGGCAGCCAACTGGTTCAGGTACCACTTTTTAGCGCCCGCCGGGGTATTCGCAGCCAGTCTTTTCCATATTTCAGCCTCTTTATTGTGTTGCCTGAGTATGGTGCCTCCGTTGTGAAATGCTTTTACGACCGGGAAAAAAGGTGCGGTATACAAACCTTCGAAATGAACAATATCAAAAGTTTCTGTGCGAAGCAGGCTTTCTAATTTTTTTCTGGCAGACGGATTATCAAACCGCGCAATGTTATAGCTGGTGCCGGCAATTAAACTCCGCACAGCCGGCAGCGGTTTCGTATTTGCATCGAGATAATGTGTAAGCACCTTACAAAAAGTAAAATGCCGTTGAATGGTTTCCTCATCACAAAAATGTTTTCGTGTATTGTAACTGAAAAAAGTGACCTCAGCTTTGGCTGAAAGGGCTTTCAGCATGCCATATGTGGCAATGGCACCTCCGTCTCTCAGTGGCCAGGGAATGCGACTGCCCAGCACAAGTATTTTCATGGATCGCTTCTTTTCTTGCGCATTCTGCCAAGACCTGCCAGGAATTTCTGTGCCGTTGCACTTTCTTCAACCCGGTCTTTCAACCGAACCCATTCCAGTATTTTATTGAATGCCTTCTGGTATATTTCCAGTGAAAGAACCGCGCTGTCTTTGCCTGCTTTGTAAGAAATGTACAACCCGATAGGCAACAATACCATGGAACTGAGCCACATACCGGCCCATATAGGCACCATGCCCTCCTTCCCTATTTTTTCACCTACCAGATTGACTGCATAAAACAGCACAAACATTACCACACTGATCACAAGAGGCATACCTATACCCCCTTTGCGTATAATGGCTCCAAGAGGTGCTGAAATCAGAAACAACAATATGATGATGGCTGAATACGTAAACTTCTTGTGCCACTCACCCACATAAGGCGCAATTTCATCATCTTCGAATTTTGTATTACTGATAAATCCATCGACCGTACCTTTAATACCCCTTGCATTGTTAATGGCCCATCCATACAGAGAACCATTGTAATTCCCTTCAAAATTCGCAGCGATATCTGCCTTATCCAGCGGCTTGAAAATACTGTCTTTCAACCTTGTGGTGAGGGCATTTTTGGGAGCAGGGTACAATCCGGGCAGGTGTAAATACCTCCCCATAAAACCGGAATGTTCCTTTTCCAGTTTTTCTTTCTGTATCCGGCTGGAATCGATTTCCTGATTGAGTTCCCGAATGTTCATCAAACGGTAATCTCCCTTGTAGGCATCGCGTTCTGTAAATTTCAAATCCAGACTGGATAAATCAATCATCATACGCTGCCGTTCAAAATGCATTTTATTAAACGGGGCCGTGCGTTGATACTCCGGTGAATTTGTCATTTCATCATAACGAACTCCATTTTCCAGGGTAAAATATAAAATGCGTTTGTCCTGAGACAAAACCATCTTTCCTTTTTCTGCGCGGATTACATTGAGTCTTTTGCTGTCGTCTTTTTTGTATTCGTAGATGGCAATGTCTTTTATGGATTCATTGTCTTTTTCCTTTTTACCTATGCGAATGGCAAATCCGTCAATCTGCTGATAAAATACACCTTCCTGAATATTGAATGCAGGTTTTTTCTGCCTCAGATCCCATAGCAATGCCTTCGCTTCGAGGTTGGCTTTGGGAATGATCCAGTTCATGAACATGAAATTGAGCAAAGCCAGCCCCGTCATCAGAACCAGAATCGGACGCATAATTCTGCCCAGTGAAATTCCATTGGCTTTTAATGCCACCAACTCAAATGTTTCACTCAGATTTCCAAAAGTCATGAGCCCCGCAACCATAATAGTCAGGGGAAGTGCCATGGGAATCAAATCCGCCAGTGAGTAAAAAATCAATTTGGCAAGAATCAGTGGTTCGATTCCCTTTCCCACCAGTTCATCGATATACTTCCACAGAAACTGCATGAGAAACAAGAACATACTCAGCACAAAAGTGACCATAAACGGACCTATATATGCCCGCAGAACGAGCAGATCCATGCGTTTAAGGACAGTGGGAGACTTCAAAATTGCGATCAGTGCTTAACCACAAAGCGGGCTGTACGGCTTTCGCCTGAAGGGGTTTCCATGCGCAACAGATAAACACCATCGGGCAGTTGCCGGCAATTCACCATCACACTTCTGTTCTCAGGCATGGTTCCATACTGGAATGCACGACCTGCAATATCTGACACCTGCCAGGATACAGATTTTCCCCAGGCCAGAGGGACAAGGGCCTGCAGCCAATCTGAAGAGGGATTCGGGAACACCGCAATTTCAGGAAGTTTACTGTCTTTCACACTCAATCCGGTAAGCCCGGTAGCCTCGGCATACATACCTATGCTCTGGTTGTAATAGGTTCCGCTGGCAGAACTATCCAATTTTACTGCACGCACCATGTAAATATTCTTTCCCTGCAGAGGGGTATTGTCTGTGAATGTAAGACCGCTGATCCGGTTGGCATTTATTTTTTCAAATTTACCATTGTAAACCGGTGCCCTGTAAATATTGTATCCAACCACACCGACCTCAGGACTGGCCGTCCAGGTAATTGTGGCAGATTTTTTATCTCCTGCAGGTGTGGCTACCACATTGGAAACCGGTTTCATTGCATGAAATCTCAGACTGGGGTCACCCAGAAGGCTTATATGCAAACGGCCTTCGCCATACAAAACCGGATATGGAAAATCCCTCACCCCGCTGACAGGATAATTGTTAAGGGTCACGCGCATGCAGTGTCCGAGATTTTCTCCCAATGCCATATGATGATAAAGAAACAGCGGTCTGCCATTCCAGCAATTGGACAGTGTATATCCGGGAGAAGCGAGACAACCTTTCAGAATTCCGTTCTGCACATCCCAGTCTCCGAAATAACTGCCAAAACTTGAATTGAATACACCTTTCACGGAATCGAGATAATCTGAAGTGGAGCCCACATTTACATACTGTGTGTAACCACCATAACTGCATTCGTGCGCCATAAGATAAGGGGTGGTTTTCAGTGTTGTAAAATAAGCGGCTTCAGTGATATTGCCTGTTCCAAATGCCGGTGAAAGTGCCATCCATGCGCCACGGGCAGGAGCTTCACCCGAGAAATAACCCAGTCGGTCATCGATTAATCCGCGGCGGGGTATATTCCAGCGCCCGTATTTGAAAGCAGTCAACTTATCAAGATATCTGGCAGTGAGTTCAATTTCGGTTTTACCGAACACAGGAAGATTGTACATATCTACCCTTGCTACCTGCAATTCAGGGTCAGACGGCACGGTAAGCTGATCCCATTTTCCATCGGAAGGTGAATTCTTATTTTCATTTCTGGTGGCGTTGGTATTGGTGCCGTTGTCTGTCCAGTAATCATCCACCACATCTGCATAGTAGCCATCCGCCACCCAGGCACCATCATGGTCCGGGGTATGGCCATCCATAGGGCTTTGCGTATTGTTCATAAGCCCGCTGTAGGGAACTGCCACATGGCCCAGCAGAAATACAGCTTTGCCAGTGCTTTGGGCTTTGTCATACCATGTTTTGATTCTTGCCTTAACCTGAGGTGCTGTAAATGAAACAGGCACTACCACAGAATCCACCATCCAGCCATCTCCGGAAATCTGCTGCATGCACAATCCCACTTTGCCGGCAAGCGAGTCATTGATATTTTTCGCCACAACAACTAAAAGTCTGCCCCGGAAATGATTCTCCGTAACATCCAGACCGGTAAGGATATAACCATTGCAGTAGTTGGTTACCTGACCACTGCCATTTACAATATCCCGGCGGATGCGGTATTCCATAGCTTCTCCCACCACGGGCGATGAAATTTCATATGAGGTGGTATTTGCCGGCAGTGTAGCCACTGCTGTCCAGGCATCCTCCGTCAGCTTCTTTTTGAAAATGTAGACCGATTGATTGCTGTTCCACATTTCCCATTTCAGTGTTATCTTATTCGGGCTTCTGCTTATTTCTGCCCAGGCCCGCATCACTACATCTTTGGTGAGTGACTGGCTGTGCAATGCACCGGCAACCAGCAACCCGCATATCAGATAGGTCCATTTTTTCATAAGGTTTCAAATATAGAAAAAAATAGGACCAGATAATCGGGTGCTACGCTGAATCAGGGCAAAAACAGAAATCCGTTGGGGATAATCCCTGTTTGAAATTGACCGTATAAATTACCACGGCTGTCTATTCTGAATACCCTGCCATTGGAAACATAATCCTTTGCATCAGAAACATAAATGGTACCTGAAACGGGATCGGACTGCATGCCGTAAAAATTTGCCCCGGGAAACGTAAATGCCGGAGTGCTGGGTGCAGACGGGGAAACCGCCGGCATGGCATAAATGCCATTTCCCAGCAGCAGCACTGTGTCTCTGTTTTTTGTCATGGTTAATTGTGTAAATACAGTACCCGCAGTAAATTTCCACCTGCTTTCCTCCTTGCGGGTTGCCACATTCAACTTATGAATCACAGACCGACTGCTGTCTGTGCAGAGCACCCACAATTTGCCCTCTGCATCGCAATCCATCCATTGTGTGCCGGTGGAAACCGCCATGGAGTCGGCCTGTGTACCTGATGGCTCAAAGAACCGGACCCAACCATTGTATGCGGCCACTGCCAGCTTCCCCTGAACGATGCACATTTGTTCCGTTCTGCTTCCTGTATATTTTCTGGCGCTGATGGATGAACCATCGGATATGGCCATGGATTGGGCATACAAATCAGTCACCCACAATCCCTGGCCAAAACCCACACTGTACCTGGGACTCCGGAAACCTGTGATACGGCGCTTTTCTTTCAATGTTACAGGATCCAGAACCACAAGGCAACCGCTGTTGTTCAACGACAGATAGAGTTCATTGTTAAACATCTGTGCGCTTTGCAATACATCTCCCAATGGCTTGCCGCCATTGGCTGTTTTATAAACGTCTCTAAGTACCTTTCCGGAGTCAATCAGATACATATCCAGGGCAGCATTGCCCCACATAAAATTGCCTTCACAAAGCACAAGCACCTTGCGTCCGGCAGTATTTCCCGTCAACTTAATTTCAGGCTTTCGGCAACCGCCACCTAACAGCAGCAGAAAAATGCACGAAAAGAAGCGTACGCGGAATCTCATCGCAGGATTTGAATCATACGGGTTTCCGACCCATACTGGCTTTGCACAGTCAGATAATAAATTCCCGTTGTGAGATGCTGCAAGAAAAGCACGCCATCTGTACAAGACATTTTCTGCCGGTATATTTCCCTGCCGGAAGAAGTGTAAATAACGCAGCCTGATAACATTTGATTGCTGCGAACGACCAGGGCACCCGATGTGGGATTGGGATAAACCTCGGTGCGGGTTTTTGAAGTATTTCTCACATTTTCACCCACATAAATCACGATATCATCCAGGGCAAAAAATGCCGGTGTATTCATACCCCATCCGCCATTGTCAGAGCTTAATAGTTCAAAGGCAAAACTGTCTCTTGCTCCGAAGAAACCCACGGTGTACCAGTCTTTCAGGATATAATCGTTCGCTGGGTTCTGTGATCTGAAATCGGCCAGATACACCAACTCCGAATCAATAAAAGTGCCCTTGTAATAAGACCGGATGATACACACAAAACTGTCCGGGTCAGTGCCGGAACTGCCCCCGAATTTCTTGGCAAATGCATCTCCAAAATACATGCTGTTGTAAGCATAGGACGTGTTGGTTATTTTGAAAACCATCTGTATGTTTTCATTGTTGAAATTCCGGATGGTAAAATAACTTCCGTTCTGTCCAACGGCAAAAGCCTTTTTACCGATCTGCCCACCCGTGCCGGGTTTGGCACAATACAAATGCTTCGCAAAATTGCTTGATACCGTGGAGCTGTCTGATTTCCGGGATATGGCCCACCCCCCTGCCCAAAAACCGCCGAATGAGGTATCCCACTTTATAGGCATAACAAGATTCCCGATGTCCGCATTCAACTTTTTCCGGTATTCGGTTTCCCCGGATTTTCCGTTTAAAACCATACCACTGTCTGGTACAATATTTTCAAAACTGATGGTATCCAATCCCTGGGCATGCAATGAAAGAATGGATGAAGAAATGAGCAGGAAAAGGATATTTTTATGTTTCATATTTTTATTCTACTTTATGGATTCAAAAACGAACTGGATGTTAAAACTTCTTCCCGGCATAGGCCGGCCTGGCATATTCTGATACCATGTATTCAAAACATTGTTCAACCGTAAATTGCAGGAAACTGCGCAAGATTTGAATTTGATTCCGGCATAACCGGCATAGATATCAGAGAGCCAAAAAGAAGGCATTTTGTCCAGATTATCGGTAGTGGTAAACCTTTGTCCGGTAAATGAATTTGAAATTCCTGCATTCCATTGGTTGTTTGACCAGGCCAGAAGAACAAGGCCTGCAATGGGTGGTACAAATATCTGGGCATACCCCGTTTCTTCTTTTTCATTCCTTTGCATGGAAGTGTTCACCAGATGCAGATTCATTTTACACAGAAATACGTTTTTCATGCAATGCCATTGGGCAGTGCCCTGCAGTTGCATACCCATATACTTTCCCGAAAACAGGTTCGTGGCCTGCCACTTTTGCTGAACCAACTGCCAGACAATAGGGTTCCGCAACATTCTGGCATACAGGGTGCCTGAAAAGTCATACATGAACCGGTGGCTGCGGCCATTCACGGAAAGGCCTGATTCTGCGCCTGCCCCGCGTTCCGGCTGCAGCAGTTCATTGCCTGATTGCTCCCAGAACTGATCGTTCAGGGTAGGTCTTCTGAAACTGGTATGGAGCAGCGATTTCCACTTCCATCCCCGGAAAGTTTTTTCAGTAGCAGCGGTAAAAACGGGAATTTTCTCTTTCCACTCCATCCGTGCAGTAGTGCTCAACAACCAAGACTGTTTTTGGTATGACACGGCTGCAAATTGTGCCGGATAATGAATGGTTCTGGAAATGATATACGCCTTTGCAAAACCATTTACACGCATCCAGTCGGCACCTGCCATCCACCGCCATGGGCCTGATTGGTACACATACTCGGATTGTGCATGCAGGATAAGGGAGTGGCTGGAATCTGTGCCTGTATTTCCGGGGTTTACAAACTGCATAACATCTCTCACCGCGCCCAGTCGCAAATTCAGGTTTCCATGAGAAATCATTCTATGAGCCTCGCCCAATCCGCGCCAGGCCTGATCATTCAATTCTCCCTGTGGCAGCGTGCTGCCTGTGATAAGACCCAATCCACGGAAAGACCGGTTATACTCCTGTATGGTGCGCAGTTGCCATTTTCCCCAGTGGGTGCCTGCCATCACCCTGGCCAGGTACTGTTGCACACGGGCATATTTCATCCGGATTGCTTCCGCATCCGGGCTGTTGTATTCATGATAACTGAAATGATTTCCGGCATGGGAAAAATAACCCGTACCTCTGAGGAAACCCTGCTTGCCATTGATTCCAAAATCAATGCCCGACTGGCAGGCTGACCATGAACCCAGACCCTGCATAACCTTTATACCGGCCCGTGAAGCCTGAAATTTTCCCTGATTCAACTGCAAAGCTCCGGCTACGCTTCCACTGCCGTAGCACACAGCGTTTCCGCCCTCTATGAGCAGCAATTCATTTGAACCCCATACCGGGAATAATCCCAAATCCGTCATTCCCAACATGGGATTGTTCACAGGCAATCCGTTCCAAAGCAATTGCGTTTGTGCGGCATCGCCCCCGCGGCAGGATAAAGTTTGCACTCCACCCACGCCATACTGGCGGACAAAATTCCCTGTGGCAAACAGCTGCTGGCCCAGATTCCCCTTCTGCGGAATGAATAAAAGATTCTGAACCAACCGGCCCGTGGTGGAAAAATCGGAACGGCTGCGGTACACATGCGCTGTATCACCCACCGGAAGTGAGTCTTGTCCCAGACCGGACATAACGAGTACAACAGATGCGAACAGGTTCATAGCTTTGGGTTGCAAAAGCACCTGTGGGAATCCGGACATGCAAAAAGGGGAATACCTTCATACATGGCGCCTTTCTTCCCGAAAGCACTGATGCAGGGGTGATGTGGCAGGTTTTCTGACTTCACCGACCCGGTGCGCCTTCCCGTCTTCCAATGAGACAGTGGCATACAGGCACCGGATACATTCCGCAAAACGGAACGGTGTTACAGCTGCGGGTACAGTCCCGGATTTTCACCGGAGTTCCCTTTTCATTCTGCCCAAAGGCAGAAACCAAATCGGGAACAAACTTATGAAATTTTGTTTACGTATGGATTTTTGTTTACCCACATGAATCCATATCCGGAAATTCTGTCCGATGCGGATAAAATTCTGTCGATACCCGAAAGGAAGGCCTGTTCCTTTATGTAGATTTGTGGCTGATGCGTAGATTTATTTCAGGACTACTGTTTTTGTCGGCATTGCAGATACAGGCTCAGGGCACTGCCTGGACGCTGGAGAACTGCATAAAGCAGGCAGTTACACACAATCTGGATATTGCAACTTCTGCAGTGATTCAGCAACAGAATAAAAATCTGTATCAGCAGAGCAAGTTCAATAAGTATCCGGATTTAAGTTTCGGGGCGGGACAATTTGTGCAAAGCGGACGGAGCCTGGACCGTTACACCAACCAGTTTGTGCAGACGGCCATCCCCAGCAACAATTTTCAGTTATCTACCTCTGTTACCCTGTTTGCAGGTGGACAGATCCGAAACAATATATCCCAGAACAAATACCTGTGGCTGGCCTCGGAAGCGGATATGCGCAATGCAGAGATGAACATTTCACTTTCTGTAGCCAATTTCTTCTTACAGGTAGTGCAAGCCAAAGAACTGGTAAAATCTGCCACAGAAACATTGAACAGCACTAAAGCCCAACTGGAACGGGCAGAAAAACAATATGCCGCCGGGGCCATCAACGAAGGTGGGGTGCTGAATCTGAAAGCCCAGAAAGCCGGAGACGAGGCGACACTGATTAATGCAAAAAATCAGGAAATGAATGCCCTTTCCCAATTGAAAATGGTCATGCGGGTGCCCCAGGAGCAGAATTTCGACGTTGTGGTATCGGAAATAGGTGTGGTGCCTGCAGAAGACTACCCCGCAGACATGCTCACCCTTTACGACAGTGCGCTGAAACGCCGTCCGGATGTGGAGAGCAGTGAACTGCGCACCCGGGCCGCAGAATACCGGCTGAAGGTGGCAAAAGGCAGTATGCTGCCCGTATTGTCGCTGGGAGGCAATCTCAGCACTGTGTATTCCGGAAATGCCAAGATGGCAACGGGATACAACTTTTTGGGGTGGGATACAACGGGGCGTGTGATGGGCACATCTCAATGGGTGGAAGCACCTATTTGGAAAGTAAATACCAAAACCATTGCGTTCTCAAAACAGATTCAGGACAATTTTGGTCAGTCTTTCGGGCTGAACCTGAACGTACCGGTCTGGAACAAGTTCAATGCAAGGACAACCAAAATGAATGCGGGGCTGGAGTTGGAAAGAGCCCGGCTCAACGTGGAACGCAGCAAACAAACCGTGTACAATGAGGTGGTAACGGCATGGAACAATTTTCAGTCTGCACTGAAACGGTACGAGGCGAATAAATCGGCCCACGAGGCCCAGAAAATGAATCTGGATTTTGTTCAGAAAAGATACGATGCCGGACAGAGTTCCGTGTTTGAACTTCAAATATCACGCAGCGCAGAAGCAGCCGCCAGATTGAACCTGGTAAGTGTGCGTTATGAATACCTGTTCCGCCGGTTGGTGCTTGATTTTTACCGTGGATTGGACCTGAAATTAGATTAAAACTGATGACAAAAAAATTATGGATTTGGTTTGCAGTGGGTGGAATCATATTGCTCATTGCAGGGATTTGGATTGCAAACTCCGGAGATAAGAGTGTAAAAGTGGCTACTGACAAAGTAGTGAAGCGCACCATCACAGAAATAGTGAGTGTAAGCGGGAAAATACAACCGGAGACCGAAGTAAAAATCAGTGCCGACGTCAGCGGCGAAATCGTGGAGATGGCAGTAAAGGAAGGCGATAGTGTTCGTCAGGGTCAGTTATTGTTGCGCATCAATCCGGAATTGTACGAAACCACACTGAGTCAGCTGAGTGCCAACCTGGACAATTCCAGAGCCTCCCTGGCCGGTAGTGAGGCACAGCGGGCGCGCAGTTATGCAAACCTCATGCAGGCCGAAAGCAATTACAACCGCCAGAAATCCCTGTTTGACCAGCATGTAATCAGCCAGCAGGAATGGGACCAGGCGCGCATGCAATACGAAGTGGCCAAGGCCGACCTTACAGCTGCAGATAAGAACATATTGGCCGGCCGTTACTCTGTACAAAGTGTGGCCGCCAGACTGGAAGAAGGGCGCAGGAATCTGGGCAGAACCAGCATCTATGCACCTGCACCCGGAATCGTAACCCAGTTGAGCAGCGAAAAAGGCGAACGTGTGGTGGGAACTGCACAGATGGCCGGCACGGAAATCATGCGCATAAGCAACCTGAATGTGATGGAAGTGGAAGTGAATGTGAATGAAAACGACATTGTGCGTATTCAAAGCGGAGACAGTGCAGACATAAAGGTAGATGCATACCCTGACCGGGTTTTCCGCGGTGTGGTAACACAGATTGCCAATTCGGCAAAATTTGCTTCTGCCACCAACATCACCGATCAGGTAACCACGTTTGTGGTGAAAGTCCGCATCATTCCATCCAGCTATTCAGACCTGGGACAGGGCAAAAACCAACCCTTCAGGCCGGGAATGACAGCAACGGTGGATATCCGCACCGAGTCCAGACGCAATGTGCTGAGCATACCCATTTCTTCGGTTACTACCCGCAATCTCGCCAAAGCCATCAATCGCAAAAATCCGAAAAGCGGAGCTGCGGCAGAAAAGGATGATGCGAAGAAAGAAGAAAATACGACCTGGGTATTTTTGCTTGAAAACGGACGTGCAAAAGCGGTGAAAGTGCGCACCGGTATTCAGGATATAGATTATTTTGAAGTGACCGAAGGGGTAAAGGAAGGGGATGAGGTGATATCGGCTCCGGGTATGGCAGTAGCCAAAACCCTGCTGGATGGGGAAAAGGTGCAGAAAGTCCCCAAGGAACAGGTTTTCGGTAAATAACGCTGTCTTTATCCGGGTTTTTCCAGGCCCATCCGGCCTGAGTTTCTGTTTTTCAGGGTGATTTTATATACGTCGGACGGGCGGTCTGCTTGTCGGGCAAGTCATGGGCATTGCACATATGTCCCATATTGGCTATATTGTTGTCGGAATATTGACACGTATTTTAACAACATGTTTCTCAACTGCCACTCCTATTTCAGTTTGCGCTACGGCATTTTGTCGCCCGGCGATGTGGCAGAGCTTGTGGTCCGCAGCGAGATTCCTACCCCGGAAGCACCCGTGTACCTGTGTCTTACAGACATCAACTGCATGAGTGGCATTCCGGATTTTTTCCGTGCCGCACAAAAGCATCCGGGGCTCAAACCCTGCGCAGGCATTGATTTCAGGGAGGGAGATACGGGTGGGCGCTGTCTTTACATTGGCATTGCGCGAAACGAGCATGGGTTTGCAGAACTCAACCGGTTCCTGAGTGAGCACAGGCTCCGGGATTTGAAGTTGCCCGAAATCGCCCCTGCTTTTGAGCACTCCTTTATTATATATCCCTTTGAACGAACCCTGGAAAAGGGGTTCAGGCACAAACTGCGTGAATATGAATTTATAGGGGTGCGGCCTGAACAGTTGCAAAAACTCCGCTTTTCTCCATGGAAAAGCCAGTCCGGAAAACTGCTTGCCCTGTGTACTGCCACATTCCGCAACCGCACAGACCACAATACCCATCGTCTGCTGCGCTGTATGGCCAACAACTGCCTGCTGAGCAAACTGCCCGACGGGGAAGCGGCACCGCCACATCACCAATACACGGGCACAGAAGAGATTCTGCACCTTTACCGCGATGCACCTGTGCTGGTACACAATACCCTTCATCTGTTGGAGCAATGCTCCTTCATGGTGCACTTTGGAGGAAACCAGAACAAAAAAGTATTTACCGGAGATCCGGAGGAAGATTTCCGGCTTATGACCGAGAAGGCCTTTGAAGGACTCCGCTACCGTTATCCCAGATACAACTACGCCACCAAGCTGCGGCTTGAGAATGAGATGAAAATGATTTATGAGTTGGGTTTCACCTCCTACTTTCTCATCAGCTGGGACATATGCCGGTTTGCCCGGGAGCAGGGATTTTACTATGTGGGGAGGGGCAGCGGGGCGAACAGTATGGCGGCCTATTGCCTGCAGATAACAGATGTGGATCCCATCGATCTGGATTTGTACTTCGAACGGTTCATCAACCCCTTCCGCACCAGTCCGCCGGATTTTGACCTGGATTTCAGCTGGCAGGACCGCGACACGGTTACGGATTACATTTTCAAAAAACATGGTACAGAACACACTGCCCTGCTGGCCACTTACAGCACCTTTCAGGCCAACGCCGTGGTGCGGGAACTGGGAAAAGTATTCGGCCTGCCCAAGGAAGAAATAGACCATTTGCTGGACAAACCCACCTACTTCTCCCCTTCCATGCTGGAGGAAGCCCACAAGATCGGAGGACACACAGAGCAGGGGAACATATACTCCGCGCCGGGAATAGGCGAAAAGCCCAAACTGGGCAAACATGTGCGGGTGACTGAACGCGAAACCCTGACGGCAAAAATCATGCGCTATGCCCACCGGCTGCACGAATCACCAAACTACCGCAGCATTCACGCCGGGGGCATACTCATTTCAGACAAGCCCATCTTTTACTATTCGGCGCTGGATATGCCGCCCAAAGGATTTCAGACCGTGCAGTGGAGCATGCTGGAGGCCGAAGACCTGGGGCTGGCCAAGTTCGACATTCTGAGTCAGCGCGGACTGGGGCATATCAAAGACGCCATAGCGATTATAAAACAGAATCAGGGAGAAGACACAGACATCCACCGCATACAGGAGTTTAAGAAAGACGACCGCATACGGCGGCTCATCAGCACCGGGCATACCATGGGCTGCTTTTATGTGGAGAGTCCGGCCATGCGGCAACTGCTGCGCAAGTTGAAATGCGAAGATTACCTTACGCTGGTGGCGGCCAGCAGTGTGATACGCCCCGGGGTGGCCCGCAGTGGCATGATGCGCGGCTACATAGAAAGGCATATAGACCCTGAAAAGCGCAAAGAAGCCCATCCGGTGATGATGGAAATCATGCCCGACACCTATGGCATTATGGTGTATCAGGAGGATGTGATTAAGGTTGCACACCATTTTGCGGGGCTGGGACTGGCAGAAAGCGATGTACTGCGCCGTGGCATGAGTGGCAAGTTTCGCAGCCGCGAGGAGTTTCAGAAGGTGAAAGAACGTTTTTTTATCCTGTGCAAAGAAAAGGGCCATAGCGATGCACTGGCAGCCGAGGTATGGTTTCAGATTGAAAGTTTTGCGGGTTACAGTTTTGCCAAGGGACATAGCGCCAGCTATGCGGTAGAAAGCTATCAGAGCCTGTATTTAAAAGCGTATTACCCGCTGGAGTTTTATGTAGGTGTAATCAACAATTTCGGGGGATTTTACCGCACCGAATTTTATGTACATGCCGCGCGCATGTGTGGCGCCGATGTGCAGGCACCCGATGTAAACCACAGCGGGTATCTCACCGGCATCCGCGGGAAAACCATATATCTGGGACTGGTGCATGTAGCCTCGCTGGAACAGAAGTTTGCCCGGCAAATAGTGGCAGAACGCGACGCGAATGGTGCGTATAAAAACCTGTACGACTTTAAGGAACGCACCGAACCCGGTCTGGAGCAACTGAAGATTCTGATCCGCATGGGGGCCTTCCGGTTTACCGGAAAAAACCGGAAAGAGCTGATGTGGGAGGCGCACTGGATGATGAACAAGAAGAAACCGGGACCGGTAACTGAGAAACTCTTCCGTGAGCCACCGAAAGAATTTGTGTTGCCCAACCTGAGCTATGACCAGGTGGAGGATGCATTTGAGCAGATAGAACTGCTGGGTTTTCCCCTCTGTAACCCGTTTGACATGGTGGCAGGACTCACAGCAGAACAACGGAAACGCATGCACACCGCGCACAGTATAGCACGTGGACTGGGCAAACGGGTAGAGATATGGGGCTATCTGGTCACCATCAAACCCACGCGCACCATCAAGGGACAGGAGATGAATTTTGGCACATGGCTGGACCACAAAGGACATTTCTTTGACACCACCCATTTCCCGGATGCGGTGCGTCATTGGCCGTTCAAGGGCCGCGGTGTATACCGCATTGTGGGTGTGGTGGTGGACGATTTCGGCGTGCTGAGTGTAGATGTGGAGCAGATGGAGAAGATGCCGTATGTGGCAGACCCGAGATGGGAGTAGCGGCGGAACGCGGTGGGGGTACGTAGGGGCGGGTCGCGACCCGCCCCTACGTACCCCCACATCGGGACCTAAACAAAACCGGGGAACAGGATTCTCAACACCATCAGTTCAACGCCAGACCCACCACAAAACCCAGCCAGGGTTTGTTGCGGTAAATCCAAATGTTGCGTTCCGAACCCAAGAGGTGATCATACCCTGCTGCAAGACCGAAACTGGCCACATTGCTCTCGGCAAACACCGCAAAACCATACTGCAGGGCTGGTGCATTGTATTCCCGCTGTCCTTTGCCACCCGTGGTGAACGGAGACATTTGCACCGAGGTCAACCCGGCCAATAGTCCGAAATCAAATCCGCGGTTGCTGATGCCATAACGGCATGTGCCCAGCGGATCGGATTTTCCGGAAACCCGGTATGCATCATGGCGCCAGCCCAGATACAGCGCCCCGTTGAAATCGGTGTTCAGCTGCGCGGGCAAATCGGGCGTTGAAAAGCGGTATTTCATGAGTATGGTGGTAATATCCACATCCAGGCTACTGCGGCGAAAGCGCAGCGGGTAATGGCACAGGCTGTCGTTTGGTGACAGGTTCATCTGCAACACCGGTTTGGGGTCCACTTCCCTTTTCACCACCGGGTGAACCTGCACCTTTTCTGATTCCATCTGCACATACACAGGAACCGTGGTTTGCCCCGGTTTTTTCATCTGGTAATACCCGCTGTGAAAATCATGCCGAGATGATTTTTCAATAACCCCGCAGGATGCAAGGGGCAAAAGCAGCAACCACAAATAATTCCTCATCCATACAAAAGTATTGAATTCCATGATGAGTAAATCTGACGTATGGCATATGAAGCCTTCATCCCTGCCACAGCGGGCAAAAACAATAAAAAAAGGAGGACAGAATGCCCTCCTTTTTTTCGTAGTTCTTTTGTAATCAGATACCCAGTTCCACCTGGAATTTATAGCCCACCAAACCAACCGGATTGGTGCCGGTGATTGCAGTGCGCTTGTAGTAGCTCAGTTCATTTACAAGTTTAACCCTGTGCTTGCGCAGATATTTAATCAAACCCAGGCAATATTCTTCGTATTTCTGACCATCTTTCCCCACCGTACTCAGTGATTTAACAGGCTGAATAAAGGCATACCGGCCGGCGATTTCCCACATGTTTTTAAATGTATAACTCACCTCCGTATTGATACCATAACCTGCAATCACATACACAGAATCGGTTGCAGATTTTTTTGTAAATACGCTTTGTCCATCGGCCATTTTGCGGCTGATGTATTCAGATGTGATGGCCCATCCCCTGTACTTCAGCATGACATCCAGGTTGGTACCCACAAAACTGCGTGCTGCGTACAGTGCCTTACCCAGTTGACCCTGGGTTCTGATGGCCCGGTCATTGTAATGATAGGTAGCACCAATGCTCAGTTTGGGTTTGGGTTCTCTCTCCAGATCTCCTTCAAAATAATCTCCTTTGTTTGTGAATTCCCCCAGGGGCAGAAATTCCACCCGTCCTGTGTATGCCACACCACCATTGGGTGTCACGGTATTTGAAAATTCTTTGGTATTTGCAATGCCGCGTCCTTCGCCAGAGGTAATGGCACCTTTCAGCAACACGTAAGGTGATTTGCCGAGGTTCAGGCGGTAGGTTCCAAACAAACCGGCATCACGGTCCAGCGTATAAGCGCTGTTTACAATGCTGCGGTCAGTAAAATGGATATCACCGGATGAAACCACACGCTGGCGGTTGCCCGGGAGTTTGCCCTGACCGATTCCAACGGTGAAGTGTTTTGTCAACGCGTAGTTGATCATCGCATCGCGCAATACCAGGGGTACTGCGCTGTTGTCCCAGTCCTGGTCAGCACGGGTAAAACTCAGCTGAACGTTATACGTAAGGCGGGGGTTCAGCATAAATCCTTCAAAACGCAAACGCATGCGCCGGATGCGCATATCTGCTTCGGTCACATTGCCCAGGTTGTCTTCGTGCGAAGCAATACCCACCCGGCTTTGAATGCGAAACCGGAAATTGATACTGAACAGACTGTCGGGCATTACCAATCCGATTCCGTTTTTGGAAATAAACTGGGGTGATTTGCCACCCTGTGCAAATGAATTGCCGGCCACGAATGCAATCAGCATCAGGCAAGTAGTTTTGGTGAGTTTCATCTGGTTTTACGCTATCGTTATTGAAGTGCAAACCAAATATGAATTTCTTGTTATGGAATTAATTTAACATTAACTTTTCGTTAACATTGGAGAAACGGTATGAGAACGTCCTGTTTACAAGGCTTCCCGTCAAATCAATAATTATACTTTTCTTTCCACAGTCTTTGCAGGGCTTGCCTCATTTCAGCTTCCCTGGGGTTGTTTCCCGGAGCAAAGAGCACCGAACCGCTGAGGGCGTCCGGTAAAAACTCCTGCAGAACAAAATTGCCCTCATGGGAATGGGCATACCCATACTCTTTCCCATAGCCCAGGTCCTTCATCAGTTTTGAAGAGGCGTTCCGCAAGTGAAGGGGTACCGGTAAATCTCCGGTTTTACGCACCATATCCAGCGCGGCATCTATGGCTAGGTAGCTGCTGTTGCTTTTGGGGCTGCATGCCAGATAAATGGCAGTTTGTGACAGTATGATTCTGGCTTCAGGCATACCTATGACAGACACGGCCTGAAAACACTGGGTAGCCATCAGCATAGCGTTCGGATTGGCGTTGCCTATATCTTCCGATGCCAGAATGATCATGCGTCTTGCGATGAATTTGATATCCTCTCCCCCATGCAGCATTCGGGCCAGCCAATACACAGCAGCATTGGGGTCGCTGCCGCGCATGCTTTTGATGAACGCAGAAATCACATCGTAATGCTGTTCTCCTGTCTTGTCATAAAGTGCCAGCTTTTGGTGCAGTTGCCGGGTCACCTTTTCATTGTTGATCACGATTTCCCCGACCGGAGAGGTTGTCACCATCAGTTCAAGCAGGTTCAGCAATTTGCGGGCATCCCCTCCACTGAACAGAAACAAGGCATCGGTCTCTTCTATGCGAATGGAAAATTGCTGCAACCAGACATCGGTTTCCAGGGCGTGTTGCAGTATCTGGTTCAGTTCTTCCTTACCAAACTCATGCAGCACATAAACCTGGCAGCGGCTGAGTAAAGCATTATTTACCTCAAAAGAAGGATTCTCTGTGGTGGCGCCGATGAGTGTAATCCAGCCCTTCTCCACTGCCCCGAGCAATGCATCCTGCTGGGATTTATTGAAACGGTGAATCTCATCTATAAAAAGGAGGATTTTCCCTTTAAAGCGGGCCTCCTCAATCACTTTCCGGATATCTGCCACACCTGCACTGATGGCGCTGAGATGGCGAACCGGCCATTCGAGTGCCTTTCCAACAAGTCCTGCCAGGGTGGTTTTACCCGAGCCTGGCGGGCCCCAAAAAATCATACTCGGGCAATTGCCCTGCAGAACAGCAGTTTTAACAGGCCCGTTTTCTCCTACCAGATGATTCTGTCCGATGAATTCATCCAACGAACCCGGACGCATTCTTTCGGCCAGAGGTACAGCTTGCGGAGGCTGGCTCATGCGGAAGTGAGAAATTAGTGGTGGTGACCGCCGGGACCATGCACATGGCCATGATCCAGTTCTTCTTCGGTGGCTTCGCGAACAGCGGTAACTGTACCAGAGAAGTGCAGCACTTCACCGGCAAGGGGATGGTTGAAATCCATGGTCACTTTATCATCATTAAAGGAGAGCACTTTGCCATCCATGGGATTGCCATTCTGGTCCTGCATGGGCAGAGTGGCACCAATTTGAAGAATATCGGCAGGTACATCTTCTCCTCTGAAAATATCTCTGGGAATTTCTATCACCCAATCCGCGGTGGGCTCACCATAGGCCTGATTGGCCTGCAATGTAAACTGAAAGTTGTCTCCGGCAGCGAGACCCTGCAGATTCGAATCGAAAGATTCCAGGGTTTGGCCAATTCCATGAATAAAAACAAAAGGGTGATCGGTATTTGCCTGGTCTGCAATGCTACCATTGTTCAGTGTGAGGGTGTAGGTTACTGTCACTACACGGTTCGGGGCTATTTGCATGTGTTCTGAATAAAGGTATCAAAGTTCCGCTTTTTTCGCGGGATTTTCATGAAAAAGTGAATAAATACATCCGTTACAGCAAGCCATGATTCAATACAACCGTCCGGTTTCCATTAGATTTGAAGCGGTATGGATGCTGAAGAAATCCGCAAAAAAATAAGTGCACTGACCCAGACATTAAAGGACCACAATTACAGGTATTACGTGTTGGCAGAACCGGTTATTTCCGATCTGGAATTTGACCGCATGCTGAAAGAGCTTGAATATCTGGAAAAAGAATATCCGCAATATGTACTGCCCGACAGCCCCACACGCACCGTGGGCGGAGGACTCACGAATGAGTTTGTATCCGTGCCGCACCGCCGCAGAATGCTTTCATTGGGCAACACCTACAATGAAGAAGAACTGCGCGACTTTGACGAACGGGTGCGCAAGGTTACCGGAGATGCAGTTGAGTATGTGTGCGAACTGAAAATTGACGGCCTGGCCATCAGTCTGTTCTACGAAAACGGGCAACTGGTGCAGGCTGTAACCCGTGGCGACGGTGTATCCGGCGATGACGTAACGATGAATGTGAAAACCATCCGCAGTGTTACACCGCAATTGCATGGCGATTATCTGCCATCGTTTGAAATACGGGGCGAAATTTTTATGCACCGCAAGGGTTTTGAAAAACTGAATGCGGAAAGAATCAGCAATGGAGACACTCCCTATGCCAATCCCAGAAATGTGGCAGCAGGCTCATTAAAAATAAAAGATGTGGCCGAAGTAGCCAGGCGGCCTCTGGACATAACCCTGTACCATTTGCTGGTAGACGAAATGCCTTTTGACACCCATTTTGATGCCATACAAAAGCATGCGCGAAGCTGGGGTCTGAAAGTAGCAGACAGCACCAGACTGTGCAGGAATGTGGAAGAAGTGCTGGCTTATTTGCACGAATGGGATAAAAAACGGCATGACCTGAGTTTTGATACCGATGGTGTGGTGATTAAGGTAAACAGCCTGCGGATGCAGGAAGAACTGGGATTTACAGCCAAGGTGCCGCGCTGGGCCATTGCCTACAAATTCCAGACAGAATCCGCACTGACCACGTTACTTGGTATATCCTACCAGGTGGGTCGCACGGGGGCCATTACCCCGGTGGCTGAACTGAAACCTGTGTTCCTCCTGGGCACTACGGTAAAGCGAGCCAGCCTGTACAATGCCGACGAGATAGAACGGCTCGATGTGCGCCCCGGAGATATGGTTTTTATTGAAAAGGGCGGTGAGATTATACCCAAAGTGACCGGTGTGGATTTCAGCAAGCGTGAGCCGGGGACTGAGCCGGTGCGGTACATCAGCCACTGCCCGGAATGCGGAACAGAACTGGTGCGGCACGAGGATGAAGCCCTGCATTACTGTCCGAATGAGGACGGCTGTCCACCGCAGGTGGTTGGCAAAATCGAACATTTTGTGGCCCGGAAAGCCATGGACATCAGCAGCATTGGCAGCCAGATGGCGACAAAACTTTATGAAGCCGGACTGGTGCGCAAAGTATCGGATCTGTACAAATTACAGGCTTCCGATTTTACAGACTGGCCGGGCATGGGCGAAAAGAGCATACAAAATCTGCTGTCAGGTGTTGAACAAAGCCGGGAAATCCCGTTTGAAAGGGTATTGTTTGCCCTGGGCATACGCCATGTGGGCGAAACTGTGGCCAAAAAACTGGCAGGCGCATTCCGCAACGTGGAAGCCCTGGAAAAAGCCGGTGTGGAAGAACTCACCGCTGTTCCGGAAATCGGGACGGTAATTGCAGAAAGCGTGGTGGACTGGTTTGCACGGCCAGCCCACCGGCAGATGCTGGAAGAACTGAAGCAGGCAGGACTGCAACTGGAAAAAGCAGCCGGGGGCGAACCGGTTTCCAGCAAACTGCAGGGGCTCACCTTCGTCATCAGCGGGGTATTCAGCCGGTTCAGCAGGGACGAAGCCAAAGACCTGATTGAACGAAACGGGGGCAAATGCGCGGGCAGTGTGAGCAGTAAAACCAATTATCTGCTGGCAGGTGAAGGCATGGGACCTGCCAAACTTCAAAAAGCAGAAGACCTGGGTGTAAAACTTTTGTCGGAAGAAGACTTTCTGGCTATGCTGGGAGATACAGCCTCAGAATCCGGGAAAGCAGAAGCAAGCCAAACCCTGTTGTTTTAAGTCCCCGTTTCCTGAAAAGCGCCAAACAGGCATGGAGTTTGCTGGAAATGGTTAAGTTTGCGCAGCAGGCATGGCGAAGGGATTGAAATACAAATTGGGTTTGAGGGCACTGAAAAAGTTATCTGTGGCCCGACCGAGGAACCGGAGTTTCATGCCTTTTGGAGAAGTAAAGGATGTATTGCTCGCCTGGGATGAAAGTCAGCATGAGCAGGATATACATTCTATCCAGAAATTCATTCAATTTCTTGAAAAGCACGGCAAACAGGTGCAAACAGTGGTATACCACCACACCCGCAAGGAATCGAAAATTACCATTCCGGAGGGCGACACCTCCATCCATTTGTCGCGCCGAGATTTCAATGCCTTTGGCATGCCCCGGTCCCTGCAGATCAAAAAGCTCCTCAGCACACAGTTTGATTACTTCATCAACATGAACCTGGATGGGCGCCTTACCCTGAAAAGCATTGCCGGTTTTACCAATGCCGCATGCCGGATCGGATTCCAGCGGGACAAGGCCATCTCGTTTTACGACCTGCTCATCGGCTCACAGAATGAACCGGATATGCAGCAGTATGTGAAGGATTTGCAACATTACCTGCAGAAGATTGGTTGACCGGAAACCCTACCTTTGCAGCACATTTTTCCATGAATACGTTTTTCGGCACAGGCACCGCGCTGGTTACCCCATTCAGGGCAGACCATTCTGTAGATTTTGATGCCCTCACCCGCATCGTTGAACACCAGATTGCCAACGGCACCAACTACTTCGTCATCCTGGGCACCACCGGTGAAGTGGCCACACTGACTGCAGATGAGAAAAAAGCAGTTACCGACCATATCATCCGCGTTACGGCCGGCCGCATTCCACTGGTTCTGGGCGTGGGCGGCAACAACACACAGGCCCTGGTGCAGCAACTGGAAACCATGGATTTTGCCGGCCTCAGCGCCGTGCTGAGTGTGAGCCCCTACTACAACAAACCCAACCAGGAAGGCATTTACCAGCATTATATCCGTCTGGCCGAAGCCAGCGAACTGCCCGTGATTCTGTACAATGTACCGGGCCGCACCGGCAGCAATATGACTGTGGAAACCACGCTGCGCCTGGCCGAGCATGAAAACATCATCGGCATCAAAGAAGCCAGCGGCAATATGGAGCAGGTGATGCGGATCATCGCCAAAAAACCGGCTGATTTTATAGTCATCAGCGGAGACGATGCACTCACATTCCCCATGCTGGCATGCGGCGCAGTGGGTGTTATTTCCGTAATCAACCACGCTTACCCCCGACAGTTCAGCGGCATGGTGAAGGCTGCCCTGGAAAACCGCTGGGACGATGCCCGCAAATTGCATTACGAATGCCTGGAAGGCTCCCTGGCCATTTTTGCCGACGGCAGTCCGGGCGGCATCAAGGTGATGCTGAATGAAATGGGGCTCTGTGAAAACGTGGTGCGCCAGCCCCTGTGGCCGGTGAGTGAGGCCGTGGAAAAACGGCTGCGGGGTTTGGTCATGAGGTAATCTGTGATTTATTCTTTTCCACTTTTGGCTTCCCGACGTTCCGCTTCACTTCAGTCAGGGACAAGTGAACCAAAAGTGGAGCAAAAGTTCAAGGCTGCAGGGCCTGAAGTCTGAACATTTGCAACCCGTCGAATGCCATCGGTGATCTCCTTGCGCACTCGGAGCTTCCCCGGCATTTCGCGCCGGCTTGCTGCATTTATCAGCCTTCATTCCCTGAGGCCGGACTACCAAACAACTCTGTCCGGCAGCTAAACAGACCGCAAAATACCGGTAACACGTTTCGCGTCCCGGCTAGACGGCCCCGCAGCGCGAGGAGGGCAGCGCAGCCCGTAACGAAGTGGAGGGCGCAAGCCGGCAAGCTGCCCGGGAAGGCTTGTGTTTGGAAAGGCGCCTTGGGCCGTCTGCCTTTTTGGCTCCACCTTTTTTGGCGAAAAAAGGTGGTAAATAAATCATTCCAAAAGGCTTCCTTGTCAGCGCTTGATACTGACCCTGGCTGACTCCTGCCGGCCATTCCGAATCCATTGCAGCAGATAAACCCCTTCCTTCAGCATCGGCAGCTGGATCTCACGGAGTCCGCATGCCGGTACCTGTGGACGGAATACTTCCCGTCCCGTTACATCCCACAGCACAAGCCCGGTCACCGGTGCATTCAGATGCAGCATCCGGTCAGCCGGATTGGGAAACAATACAGGCTCCGCAGACGGGGTTTCATCCACACTGTTAAACCGGTCACTCAGTTTTACAAGCCAGGGGCATCCCAGATTCGGATTTCTCAGCACATCGCCGGATTCTGAACTGGCCCATCCCACAAGGAGCAGGGAACCATCGTGCACGGGAGTCATGGCCGAACTCCGGTCGTCGTGGTCTCCCCCCAGACAGCGTTGCCACAGCAGATTGCCCCGCAGGCGGGTTTTCAGCACCCAGTAATCGTTGTAATTCCTGTGGTTGCCATTCACATCCCCATCGATGGAACGCGTAAAGCCACTCATATAAACAAAACCGGCGCTATCCACCGCCAGTCCGCTGCAATACTCATCCATGGCCCCGCCATAATTGGCCTGCCACTGCAGTTTACCGGCGCTGTCGGTTTCCACCAGCCAGAAATCAAACCCACCTTTGTTGGACACCAGGTCACTGTCTGAGGAGGCTGACTGTCCGGCCAGGAGAAAGCCGCCATCGGGCTTGACCCAGACCTTCCCACCGTATTCTGCCTTGCTCCCCCCATAGCATTGCGACCAGCGGATGGCCCCGGTATCATCGGTGCGCAGCATCCACAGGTCTCCAAGCGGGGTTTTTCCTCTGGCATTTTTCACATCCCCGTCTTTGCTGCCGGTGCTGCCGCAGAGCAGGAAATCCCCGCCCGGGAGGATGCGCAGTGCACCAAAATCTTCACTGAAACTGCCGCCATAAAAGCGGCTCCACAGTACTTTGCCTTTTGCGTTGAGTTTGACCAGCCACAAATCCCGTCCGCCGTGGTTGCCCTTGAAACTGCCCTGCTGAGACCAGGTGGTGGCGCCCAGCAGGTAGCCTGAATCGGTTGTTTGTGCTATGCATACACCATGTTCCTCGGAGTTGCCACCCAGGGAAACCTGCCACTGCACCTCCCCCATGGCTCCTGTTTTCAGTACCCAGGCATCTGTTTCACCCGCGTTTTGGGTCACGGTGCCGCTGGCGGAGTCAGACGTGCTGGCCACAATGAATCCCCCGTCGGGCGTGCATTCCACGGCCGCACCCATGTCGTAACCATATCCGCCGTAAGACCGTACCCACAGCACCTTGCCGGTGGCATCCGTGCGCAGCAGCAGCAGGTCCGAGGCACCGTGGTTGACAAACGTATCGTGCTCATGGTGCTCACCGAAACCCGTGAAAATGAAACCATGATCCGGGGTTTCCTTCACATCATACAGATTGTACAGTGTGAGGTAACTGCGCTGCCATTCAATCACCGGGGTTTGCGCCCTGATTGCATGGGTTGCCAGGCCCTGTATACAGGCCAGGACCAACACAATCATGCACCGGTGGATACGCATTTTACAATCAAAGGTAGTGATTGAAACCGGATATAAAAACGCAGGTCGGCCTGTTCTGATTTCCGACAAACGGAGTACTTTTGTTTATGGTCGATATGAAAACCACCAAAACCACGCAGGATGTGATGGATTTTATTGAACAACTGCAAGACCCGAAAAAAAAGGAGGAAGCCCGGCAGTTGGTAGCCCTGTTCAGTGAAGCCAGCGGATGGCCTGCAGCCATGTGGGGACCCAGCATCATCGGGTTTGGGGTGTACGATTACACGTATGAATCCGGGCACAGTGGCAGTATGGCCGCTACAGGGTTTTCTCCACGCAAAGCAGCCCATAGTTTGTATGTAGGCAGCAGTCACCCCGAAGTGCAGGACTTGCTGGACAGACTGGGCAAATTCACCATGGGAAAGAGTTGTGTGTATGTGAAAAAACTGGCCGATATCGATGCAACGGTTTTGAAAGCACTGATACAGAAAAATCTGGCTTTGCTCAGCAAAAGCAAGGGGGTGACCTTGTATCCATCGGGAGAGAAAAAATAAAAAAGTTCATTACCCGCAATGGATTTATAACATATAATGCTTGTTCAATATTGACCCACAACTATGTCCGGATTGCTTTTTAGCGCTACCTGCTTTGTCATCTATCTGGCCGGATGGTTTGCCCCTGTTCCCTTTCTGGGCCTGTTTCTTTATCCGCTGATGTTTGTTTTGTGTGTACCGGCCGTATTTCTATTCATTTCTGCTTTATGGGAAATTGCCGAACTGTACCGGCACGCGGAGAACCGCCGGCAGGCATTGTGGCAAACAGGGTTTACACTGCTTGGGCTTACGCTGTTCCTCTTCTCCGGAATCGTGCAGCGAATCCTTGCCTGATAACGGCTGTCTGCACAACCGGGGTGTAAAATGCAGGTCCGCAAAATTAAACTGCACAGACCCTGGTAAATTATTCAACGGAAAGACTGAATTTTGAAACTCTGACATGAATCCCAACCTGGACCCGGACAAAGACCATTTGAGCAAGGCTGAACACGACATCGAAAAAGTGTTGCGCCCGCAGCATTTCGACGATTTTACGGGTCAGGAAAAGATTCTGGAAAACCTGCAGATTTTTGTTGCCGCCGCCAAACTGCGCGGTGAAGCCCTGGACCATATCCTGCTGCACGGCCCTCCGGGACTGGGCAAAACCACCCTTAGCCATATTGTGGCCAATGAACTGGGCTCATCCATGAAAATCACCAGCGGGCCGGTGCTGGAAAAACCGGGAGACCTTGCCGGTCTGCTCACCAACCTGGATGAGGGGGATGTGCTGTTCATTGATGAAATACACCGCCTGAGTCCTGTAGTGGAAGAATACCTCTACAGCGCCATGGAGGACTACAAGATAGACATCATGATAGACACCGGGCCGAGTGCCCGCAGTGTGCAGATCAGTCTGAGTCCGTTTACCCTTGTGGGCGCCACCACCCGCAGCGGACTCCTAACTGCCCCCCTGCGGGCAAGATTTGGCATCAACTTCCGGCTGGAATATTACACCGCCGAGGTATTGAGCCGTATTGTGATGCGCAGTGCCCATATTCTGAATGCACCCATACAGGAACAGGCAGCCTACGAGATCGCCCGCCGCAGCCGCGGAACCCCGCGCATTGCCAATGCCCTTTTGCGACGCACCCGCGACTTTGCCCAGATCAAAGGCGACGGAACCATAGACCTGGCCATTGCCCAGTTTGCCCTGAATGCGCTGAACGTGGATGCCCACGGACTGGACGAAATGGACAACCGCATACTGGCCACCATCATTGACAAGTTCAAGGGCGGACCGGTGGGACTGAACACCATTGCCACTGCCGTGGGCGAAGAGTCCGGCACCATAGAAGAAGTGTACGAGCCGTTTCTGATACAGGAAGGATACATACAGCGCACCGCCCGCGGCCGCGAAGCCACTGCCCTTGCCTACCGGCATCTGGGAAAGTTGCCGAACACCCCCGGCGGAGGATTGTTCTGATTTCTGAACGATAGGAATCGGGGAATTCAACGGATATCGGGTAGTTTTTGTTTGTTCGACACACCCCGGGGGATTGCCAGAAGCCACGTGTAAAAGGTCTTCCCCCTCTCAAGAGGGGATGCGGGTTGGCAGATGCCTCAATTTACATATTCAGCGTATGGAGTGGAATGGAATGAAAATATCTCTGTGCTGCACTGTTCACTCTGTGGTTTTTTTGAAATTGTGAAACCCGATAAAATGTTACACATCTGTATTCCCCAATAACAAAAATCGTCTCATGAATCCTGTGGTGAATTTCTACTTTGAAAAGGCCAGGCTATGGAAGGAGGAATTTCTCCGTTTGCGCGCACTGGCATTGGAAACCGGACTTACAGAGGAACTGAAATGGGGCGTCCCCTGCTATACTTTGAACGGGAAAAATGTATTTCTGATCCACGGATTTAAGGGGTATTGCGCCCTGCTGTTTCACAAAGGTGCCCTGATGCCCGATACTGAAAAATTGCTGGTACAGCAGACCGACAATGTGCAGGGACCACGGCAGATGCGTTTCAGGCATATGCAGGACCTCCTGGAGCAAGAACCCTTGATTAAAAAATACATGCAGGAGGCAATTGTCATTGAAAAATCAGGACAAAAGCTGGTGTTGAAATCCACAACGGAATTTGCGTTTCCGGTGGAGTTGCAGCAGAAAATGGAAGACCTGCCGGCCCTGAAAACCGCCTTTGCATCCCTCAGCCCCGGGCGGCAGCGTGGATATCTGCTGTATTTCTCCTCTGCCAAACAATCCAAAACCCGCGAAGCCCGCATTGAAAAATACCTGGATTCCATCCTGAACGGAAAAGGGTTGGATGACTGATATTATTGTCGGTGAATTTAAAACCCATTTTTTTGGGATTTTCCACTTTTGGCTTCCCGACGTTCCGCTTCGCTTCAGTCAGGGACAAGTAATCCAAAAGTGGAGTAAATCCCTCCCGATAGCAATCGGGAAGCTATCGGGATCAAGGCCCCGATGCTTCGATCGGGGGCAAACTGCAGGGCCTACCCCACGGCTATGACCGGCTGTATAAAAAACCGTAAAATAGCGACAACCCGTGTAGCGTCCCGGGGAGGCCGCTTCAAAGCATTTTGGTAAGAAAACAAGATGCCGGCTGTGCGCGGGGGCCTGCAGCAAGCGGGTTCCGTTTTCGCTGAAAAGAGGCGCCTTACCGCCTTGCATCGGTGCGCGAAAACCTTAGCCGCGTGGTAACAGACAGGATCGTAGTTTTCAACAAAATGATTTGCGCGGCTAGCCTTTGGCTCCACCTTTGGGTAATGCCAAAGGTGGATATTCATAGCAGACATTAACATGTAAATTTGCCCCTGTGAACACTTCTGCAGAACTCTACTTTGTGGATGGGTGCATGCGCTGCAAGCTGGGCGGCACACCGGCGTGCAAAGTCCACAAGTGGGCAGAGGAACTGCAGCTGCTGCGCTGCCTGGCCCTGCAAAGCGGACTGAAGGAAGAGTGCAAATGGGGCATGCCCGTGTACACCACCGAAACCAAACCAGGGGTGTACAAAAACGTGGTACTGCTGGCCGCGTTCAAGGACTATGCTTCCCTGAATTTCTTTAAGGGCGCCCTGCTGGAAGACCCGGCACAGATACTGGACAAAGCCGGTGAAAACTCCCGCGAAGCCAGGCTGTTCAAAACGACGGACCCGGACAGAATCCTGCGGTATCAGCAGGAAATTCTGGCCTGTCTGCAGGAAGCCGCAGCCGTGGAAAAAAGCGGTAAAAAACTACCCGAAGAACCGAAAAAGGAGATGAACTACCCTTCGGAACTTGAAGCAGCCTTCCATGACAACCCGGAATTCCGGGCCGCATTTGAAGCCCTTACCCCGGGCCGGCAGCGCGGCTACATGATCCACTTCAGCGGAGCCAAACAAGCCCAGACCCGCGAAGCCCGCATTGCGAAATATTACGATGCCATTCTGAAAGGCAAAGGGATGCTGGATTGAGGGAGAAGTTCCCGGTTTGGAGAATATAAAAATGGCAAAATATTGGTCATTTTAATAAAGTGTACGACCTCAATATGACGGAATTGTCATTGAAATTTATATATTTGTTCTATGGACGGGCAAACCATTTTACAAAACCTGAATAAATCCGGAATTTCTCCAGAAACCATTGAATACAAAGGAGAGAAACGATTTGCCCTTCGGTATACCTATAATGACACCCTGAATCAATCTGTGCGGAAGATTCCCGGCAGCCGGTTCAGCCGAACCCTGGGCTGCTGGCATATTCCTGCGGCAAAGCAGCACCTTATAGATTTGATTCGTGACCTGCAACCGGCTGGTCCGGAATCTGTTTTACATGAAACTGCCGGCCAAACCCTGCCGGAATGGCTGGAAGACTATACGAGGCAGATAAAAATTAGGGGATACAGCCAGTCCACATTGAAAAACTACCGCGGAAACATTCTCTTGTTTTGGCATTATTTCCAGAAACAGGACATTCGAAATTTGCAACGACGGGAAATTGAAAAATTCCTAGAATTTCTGCTGGACGCCCGAAAGTATGGAGCAAGCTCATTGAACAGCATGGTAAATGCCATTAAATTCCTGTATGAAAAAGTGTGGGGACAGCCCAGGGCGGTATACCAATTGCCCAGGGCGAAAAAACAGGAACAATTGCCCAAATACTGGCAAACGAGTGAAGTGGAACGTCTTTTCAGCACTGTGCAGAACCTGAAACACAGGGTGATGTTATACACAGCCTACAGCGCAGGATTGAGGGTATCAGAAGTGGTAAACTTAAAGTTGACTGACTTGTATAAACAGGCCATGCAAATACGCATTGAGGCCGGAAAAGGGAAAAAAGACAGGGTGGTGATGTTGAGTCCGAAATTGCTTGCCCTTCTCGAAGAGTACATTGGGGTTTATACTCCAAAATTTTGGTTGTTTGAAGGCCAATATGGTGACCAGTATAGCAAAAGAAGCCTGCAACTGGTATTTGCCAAAGCCAAAAAACAAGCAGGGTTTAGCAGAGAAGGAAGTATACACAGCCTCAGACACAGTTTTGCAACCCATTTGCTTGAGTCCGGTGTGGACACTGTACTCATTCAGGATCTGCTGGGCCATAAGGACATACGCACAACCATGATTTACACCAAGATAACCGACAAACACCAAAAGCAAATCAAGAGCCCACTGGACAGCCTGAATCTTTGATAAATAAAATGACAAACTTCGCCAATCCCGCACACATTTCGTTTGGTAAGTATTTTAACAAACTTCGCCAATCCCCGCTTCTGTTATACTTCGCCATCCCTTTCCAGGAAGGCTTTTCCGAAGATGAGGCTATGGCGCACATTGCGTATATATGAAGTTGTGTGCTATTTTAAGACACCCCATAACGAGACAAAATGACGATTAAACAAATAGAAAATACTTGGCGACAAAATTTTAAAAAATCCCCTCTAATTACTGACGGGACTTTCAACCCTTCTATTGCTCGACAACTCTATTATGGACCTGACGAAGACAGCGACTTACCATTCAAAAAAGGTTTCCGAGATTTTAATGACAACTGCGACATTTCCGATACAGAAAATAATATTGACTCTTTATTACAATATCTTCATTTCATCGGAATAACCATTTCAAAAAAATCTATATCAGATGGCATAGCAAGGGGAACAACATCGTATCCAAATATCTTAAAAAAGGCATTTTACATATTCAAACATTTAGCTGGTTATGACGAAGAACTCAATATTGACGACCCATTTCACGACAATATGGGTGACTTGTTTTTCTTTTTAAGAATAGAAGAAGGAGACAATGGTCAAGCTAAACAACTGACCTTATTTGATGAGTTGGAGTTGCCCGATTTCTATAATAAATACATTGAACTTCCTGCTGGATATGAGAATGATAAAACAGCCAAAAAACTTTTTGACTTAATTGAAAATTCTGACAAGTCAATATTTCTTACTGGTAAAGCAGGAACGGGTAAATCTACTTTCATTCATTATTTTACCAAGCAGACTGAAAAGAGTGTATTATTAGTTGCGTTTACTGGAATAGCTGCAATTAATATTGGAGGTCAAACAATACATTCATTTTTTCGATTTCCTTTAAAGCCGCTTCTTCCCAACGACCCTGACATAACCATTTTCAAACCGTTTTTTCAAAAAAGGAAAATATTAGAACAAACGGACACCATCATAATTGATGAAGTTTCAATGTTGCGTTCCGACATCTTAGAAGGCTTAGACTATTCGCTAAGAATGAATGGTGGAAATCCCAATAAAATTTTCGGTGGCAAACAATTAATTTTAGTTGGAGATATTTTTCAATTACCTCCTGTTATTGATAATGCTGATGAAGTTGAAAGTGAACTTTTTAAAATTATCTATGACAGTGAATATTTTTTTGACAGCGTAGCATATAAACAACTAAACTCTGAAACTTTTGAGTTTAACAAGGTTCATAGACAATCAAATGAAGAGTTTATAAGTTTGCTCAATAAAGTAAGAGATTGTTCAATTGATAATAATGGAATTGACGAACTCAACAAAAGATACAATCCTAGCTTTACGCCTAAACCAGAAGAATTTGTTATCACATTAACAACTAACAATTACTTGGCAAAGTCAGAAAATGTAACCAAGTTAAATAGCTTACCCTACAAAAGTCATTTTTTCAAGGCAAATATTACTGGCGATTTCAAGGAAGATAAATATCCAACTGACCCTGTATTAGAGTTAAGAAGAAACTCACAAATAATGCTTGTAAAAAATGATAGCGTTGATAAGGGAAGACGTTGGGTGAACGGAACCATTGCAAAAATTGAGTTTATAGATGACGAGAAAATCGAAATTCGTTTAAAAGACGGTTCAATTCATACATTGCAAAAAGAAACGTGGGAAAATAGGCAATATCAATGGGATAAAAACAAGGGGCGCATAACATCAAAAGTTGTTGGGACATTTGAACAATATCCGATTAAACTTGCTTGGGCTATAACCATTCACAAAAGCCAAGGATTGACATTTGATAATGTAATTGTTGATTTGGGTTCAGGAGCATTCGTTAACGGACAACTTTATACAGCACTAAGTCGGTGTCGAACACTTGAAGGCTTGACATTAAAAAGGCGTATTCAAAAAAAGGATATTATAGAAGACAAGAGACTAATTGACTTTTACAATAGTAAAATCAAGAATAGTTCAATCAAGATATGAAAAGAAAAACAGCACACAACAGGCGTTTGGCTCAATGGCGGGTGACGTGGTTAATTGAACATTCTACCTCGCATCAACTTTTGTGGTGTATTGACAGTTTTGTGCTCCGAAATCCGCCACTGCGCCAAGCGCCAAAACGTTGGTGGCAATTTTACAAACCGACAACTAAAACAAACAGACTATAGTAAACTTTTTTATGACAAAATTCTTCCTACTAATTTTTGTGACAGTTTCTTACACCCAAACTTTTGGACAAACTGACCTTCGACAAAAAATTG
>JAEUUL010000032.1 GCA_016787485.1 Bacteroidota bacterium | reverse complement strand
CCAGTATGGCAGCGGCATCTACCTGATCCGCCTGACCAACAATGGCCAGACTGCAACCCGCCGCATTGAAGTGCAGCGCTAAGCAGAAGCAAACACAATTCTCTCAAAGCCCCGGGTTATGCCCGGGGCTTTGTGTTTTATATCCAAAGCATAAAAAAAGCCGGCTTATAGCCGGCTTCATTCATTGCTTCATATTCTCTTAACGCAACAGGTAATGTATGGTCTCTCCGGTTTGCTGTTGTAAAATCACCTGTTTGCCCTGAAACCATTCTGCCGGCCGGGTTTCTGTGGCATTGTATACAGTGAGCAATTCCAACCCTTCCTGAATGGTTACACGCAAACCCAGGTTTTCAAGTGCCTCGCACAACCGAACCAGCCGGTCTTCCTTATTATCCGCACCAAAGCTGAAACTGATGGCGGAGTTCTGCATGATATTGCAGCGCACTTTGTATGATGCCAGTTGATTGAAGATCTCACGGAGGTTTTCTTCTACAATAAAAGTGAAGTCCCGTGTGCTGAGTTCAACCAGTACCTGATTGGTTTTATGGATAAAACACGGAGTCGCAAGTGCTTCTGCATCCTGTTTCACTGCAGTACCTTCATCTTCGGGGTGTATAAACGATTTTACATACAAGGGAATGTTGCGTGCTTTCATCGGCTGCAATGTTTTAGGGTGAATAACCGATGCGCCATAATATGCCAGCTCGATACAGTCATTGTAACTCAGAGATGAGAGCAGAACAGCTTCAGGAAATTTTTTAGGGTCCGCATTCATCACCCCGGCTACATCTTTCCATATAGTTACCGATTCTGCCTTTAAACAATAGGCGAAAATGGCTGCACTGTAGTCACTCCCTTCCCGTCCCAGTGTTGTGGTCGTATTCAGGCTGTCACGGCCAATAAAACCCTGTGTAATCACCAGATTCTTGCTGGTAAGCGGTTTGAGCCGGTTTTGAATGGTGTGTTCTGTTTTGTCCCATTGCACTTTACCATCCCTGTAGCGGTTGTCTGTGAGGATGAAATTGCGCGCATCCATCCACAGGTTGCGTGTTTGCTGGGATATAAGATAATGGCTTACAATTTTTGTACTCAGTAATTCGCCGAAACACACAATCTGGTCGTATACAAAGTCAAAATCTTCCAGATTGTTCGCATTCTCCACCAGACATTCCAGTTCAAGAAAAAGGTTTTCAATATCATTTCGGAATGCGAGGGGTTGCTCGGGAAGCAGGTTGTTCATAACCCCAAAGTGGTATTCTTTGAGATCACTGATGAGTGCAGGTGCGGCTCCCGTGTTGTGATAATAGGCATGAACCAATTCTTCCAGCTTGTTGGTGGATTTACCCATGGCACTGATGACTACCAGAATTTCCTCGTTGGCAAAACGGCTCAAAAGGGCTGCCACATTGCGTATACCGTCTGCATCTTTTACAGATGCTCCACCGAATTTAAAAACCTTCATGCTTTGTAGAATAGGGACTTCGCCCTTTTTGTTGTTGTTTTGCAAAATAACAGCGAAAACCCCGGCAGGGAAAATAAAAAGACAATGAAAGGATTAGTAACACTGGAACAATTTATTGCCGACCAGCAGGCATTGCATGCAGGAGCTACAGGTGCATTCAGCCGTATTTTCCGGGCACTGGAACTGGGAGCCAAAATGGTGAATCGCGATGTGCGTAAGGCCGGACTGGCAGATATACTCGGTGACTTTGGCAGCACCAATGTGCAGGGTGAGGAACAGAAGAAGCTGGATGTGATAGCTGATGAGACTTTTATTAATCATTTGAGCCGCTGCGGAGAGGTATGCGCCATTATCAGCGAAGAGCAGGATGAGGCCTACTGGGTGCCAGGGGGCGAAAACAATGAATACATTGTGAGCATAGACCCGCTGGATGGCAGCAGCAACATAGATGTGAACGCGAGTATAGGCACCATTTTTTCCATTTACCGCCGCAAAGACATGAGTCGAAGGGCGGAGACTGCAGACTGCCTTCAGCAGGGAATTTATCAGCTTGCGGCAGGGTATTTTATCTACGGTAGCAGCACTATGCTTGTTTACACTACCGGTAATGGGGTAAACGGATTTACTCTTGACGATAGTTTGCAGGAGTTCTGCCTGTCTCACGGGAACCTGCGCATTCCGGAAAATGGTAAAATATTCAGCATCAATGAGGGAAACAGTGCAGATTTTCCCGGAGGTGTGAGCCGATATATCAGTTGGTGCAAGGAGAAAGACAAAGAAACAAACCGACCCTATGGTGCCCGGTATATCGGCAGTCTGATTGCAGATTTTCACCGCAACCTGCTCAAAGGGGGAATTTTTATTTATCCGCCTACGGCCAAAACCCCCAATGGTAAGCTGCGCCTGATGTATGAGTGCAATACCATGGCCTTTATAGTGGAGCAGGCAGGTGGAATGGCGAGCACAGGCACACAGAGGGTCATGGAGGTTATCCCATCAGAATTGCACCAGCGGGTTCCCCTGTTTATTGGCAGTAAGAAGATGGTGGAAATGGCTGTGGCTATGCTTCAGGGCTGATCGCCAGACTCAATCCACGCCCCTTTTCCACTGAATTTTTTTGCGGTCAAGCAGTTCAAATCTGCGGCCCATTTTGATTTTCCCCTGTTCATCATCCAGCAGATAAAGTGAGGTTTGCAAATACATCTGCCTGTTTGTATCAAAAGCAGCCAGTTGCAGGGAATCTGTCCGCATCAATTCCGCAGAAATAGTGAGTGAAAGAGGATTTTTCCTTTTCCATTGCAGTACTTTGTTATCATTTACTGGCATATAGGTATAAGCTGCCCTTACATATTTGTCCCGGTGAAAATTTTCTTCTGCCGCTGTTAACATGAGTGTCTTTAACTGCTCGGAATATGTGTCTGGGTCTGCACCGTTGGGCACAGCTATGACTATGCTGCGCACGAGAATTTTCCGCCTGCCCGGGTTCTGAAGTTTTCCCTGAAGGTGAACGGAAATACTCCGGTCTGAATTGACCGAAGAACCAACCTTAAAATTGCGCAATCCTGGCTTTGGTTCAACTGGCACAGGCGGCAAAACCAGATGAGTATCCTTGCTGACAATAAAGAACACATTGCGTGTAGCAAAAGAATCAAAGTCTGCAAAAGACAAGGTACCATATCCATCCATCCCCCAGGATTTCCCGTGACTGTTTTTTACCAGAAATTCCTTTTTGATGGTATCGTATCCGCAGATGAGGGCAAAATGATACGCACGTTCCATGTTGTGTTTTTTCAGCCATGAATCAAGACTGCTTCTGTAGTAAATGCGGCCGTTTTCAGGCCAGTTGTTCACCTCATGGTCAAACAGGGGAAAATGGAAGAGAAGGGGTTTTTTCAGGTTTGCCATTGTCTCCATCATTCCCGCACGGGTGGCAGGGCGGAACAGAAATTTCATACCGGTATAGAAAACATGTTTCAGTGCCTGAGAGTCTGGTGGGTTTTGTTCATAACATATTCTGCTGCCCGGGGCTGATTTGTCCATACAATAGCAGGGAAATCCCTTCTCGAAATAGGAGGGGGAATAGGGCATATACTGCTCATACAATACCCCGTCATTCTTAATCGAAGAGAAGCACAGGTCCACCCTGGATTCGTCCTGTCCCGAACCTTCGTCGTTGTTTCTTTTTGTTTGATTAATCTGGTATTGTTCTGAGAGATTTACCTCCTGTTTTGTCAAACGCTTAATTTCGGCTTCTACCAATCCGATTGAGGCGAAGAAAGCACAGGCACCGCGGTTTCCCTGATCTTTCACACTGCTCATATAAGGACGCAGATCTACTGTCGCAGGCAGTTCCTGAGCAAGCAGTTTTGTATTTCCCACATGAACGATAGCCACAGAACTGAAAGCGACGATGATTTTTAACAGCAAGTGCATTGGGCAAAAATAGGTAGTGTATAAACAGGTATATCGCCTGATTCATACATGGGTGTGATTCTGGTTTACTCCATCATATCCAGAATAACAGAATAGCTGCGTATTTCTTTTTCAGGGAACACCTGCTTTTGAAGGTAATACAGCCATTTTTCCAGCAAATCCCGTCGGGCATTTCTGTCTGAAACCGGGTTTACTCCTTTAAGCAATTGCAGGCTTAGTCTGGCCTGTTCCGGATGCAGGTAATGGTGCGGCAAAGCAGCAGAGAGTGGCGTTGTCCCGGTATCGAGGTTGAGACCGCGCAATTCTGCAGAATCCAGATCAGGTGCATGGCCCAACTCCCCCAAAAGCTGGAGCACAAACAATAGCGGAAACCAGGTAAGTACAGTATCGGGTCTTTCAAGTCTCTGCATCCTGCCTTTTAGCCAGGTAAACAGATTCGGATCCTGCACCGCATCCGGAAGTGAATATTGCACCAGTTCCAGGCAGAAAACGCGAAGCTGAATGCGCATGGGTTCTGCAGAAGGGGTAGGAAAGGAGGGGAGCATGTGCAGTTCCTTTATCCGCATCAGGTTTTGACTGGACTGATAATAGTAGACACATTCTATCCAGTTTCCGGGTTGTAGCAGTGCGGCTTTACCCTGTTTGCCATGCAGCCCGTTTACCATGAATGCAAGTTTCCCATGCTCGCAGGTAAACAGATGAATAATGGCAGAATTGTCTGAATACGGAATTTTACGGAGAACCAGAGCTTCGCTTTTGGCCAGCATCAGTCAACCCATTCTGCCAGAAACAGGTTGGTATCGCGTGTACCATTGTTGTTTCTGTTGCTGCTGAAAATGAGGAATTTGCCATCTGGCGAAAACATGGGAAAGCTATTAAAGTTGCTTTCAGAAGTTATTTGTTCAAGTCCGGTGCCATCGGTCTTTATGGAGTACAATTGAAAGTCATACCCTTTTGTGCTTTTGTGGTTGCTGCTGAAAACGATGCGTTTTCCGTCAGGGAGAAAGAAGGGGGCCCAATTGGCCTTGCCCAGATTGGTGATCTGTTTCAGTTCTGTTCCGTCAACATTTACTGTGTAAATCTCCATATTGGTTGGCGCCACCATGCCTTCCCTGAGCAAGTTCAGGTAAGCATCTTTTTCCTCCTGGGTTTTGGGTCTGGAAGCTCGGAAAACAAGCTTTTTACTATCAGGAGAGAAGAAAGCTCCACCATCATAGCCCAGGTCAGATGTGATTTGTCTGGGGTTTTTGCCATCTATGTCCATCACCCACAATTCCAGGTCACCACTCCGGGTGCTGGTAAATACTATTTTTTTCCCGTCGGGCGATACTGTGGCTTCTGCATCATAGCCGGCAGTATCGGTTAGCTGCCGCAGTATTTTTCCACTCAGGTCAGACACAAAGATGTCGTAGCTGTGGTATACCGGCCATACATAGGCTTTGGGGTTATGTGGGGTCTCAGGGCAGCTTTTGCCGCTTTTGTGGGTGCTGGCAAACAGGATTTCCTTATTGCCGGGCATAAAATAGGAACAGGTGGTGCGGCCCAATCCGGTACTTACCATCTGCGGTTTATACCCGGAATCTTTAAAGTTCCTGATGGGGGCGGTAAATATCTGGTCGCATTGCAGTCCCCAGGCCTTATTGTTGCTTTGGAAGGTGATGAGTTTGCCATCAAAACTCCAGTATGCTTCGGCGTTATCGCCACCCCAGGTTAGCTGGCGCAGGTTTTTCAGGTGCTTCTCGTCTTTGCCTGCTGCAACATAATGCCATTGGTTGCGATTCCAGATTCTGCAGGAGGAAAAAAGGGCGGGAATCAAGGCCAGTAACGGGATTACACAATTCTTGAGCACAGCAGGTAAATGAGCCGCAAAAGTACGCCCGAAGGCTGGCAATAGAAAGTGGAAAGCAGAGATTTATTTCAGCAATTCCCAGGCCATTTTGGGGTAACCCTTGCGGCCCTGGTCGTCATAAAAATCTACAAACTTCATTTTGAAGTAGTTGCCCTTGGTATCCAGAATGATATAGATTTTATTCTGGTCTACTGTGTATTTGTTGGCACTCAGGTTCCAGATCTTCCAGTCGTACCCGATGATGTCCAGGTCGGAACTCAGGGTGAGAGATTTGGCAAGTGCAAGGTCTACCTTACTCCACTCTGTTTTGGTGGGAATACGCAATGCTTTTACCTTGTTTGGGTTGAACAGCACACCCCGCAGGATATATGGGTAGGGTTTGTAGTTATTCAGTTCATCCAGAATGGTTTTGCGGTAGGTTGTGAAAACGATATCCCACCCGTCTCTTGGCAGGGGTTCGTTGTCTACCTGTTTGCAAATGGTGAAATTGTAATACAGAAAATTGCGGTCGTTGTTTACCAGCAGATATTCATCGTGGGTGGCGGCTGTATCTGCCAGATAGCCCCATTGAATATGGTACACTCCGTTTTCTCTGCTCAGCACTTTCAGTTTTACGAATTTTCGTGTACCCATGCTGTCTGCACCACGGTTTATGAGATAAAGTTGGTCTTTGCCGGTAAAAACACCGGCACCTGTATAGTCTGCCCAATTGCGGAACGCGAGAGAATCGGGATCTCCTTTCGGATTGTCAAACTGCCAGTCTATGCTTTGAATTTGTTGGGCTGAGAGATAGGTAAGGTCTTTAAAGTCGTAACCTGGGTAACGGGTTACTCCAAAAGTGGCATGTTTTCCGCCGTTAACTATGATGGTGGCATCTTCGCGGCAGCTGAAACCAATATCCCAGACTGAGGGGTCATTGGTCACTGTATTTTGTGTGGAAAATTCAAACCAGAGTTGGTGTTCATAATTTTCACCCATCCCAAAAATCTGGGTCTGTATTCCTACAGGTGCCACAGGTTCCGGGTAGAGTTTTTCGGGTCTTTCGCAGGCACTGAAAAAAGCAATGAAACCAAGGCCAAACAGTGAAAGGATGATATGGGAAGAGTACTTAAACATTAAAATATGCTGTAGGCCAGTTTTACAAATAACGTACGTCCGGGTGTTATATTCAGATTAAATCCTTCCTGCGAGTGTGGATTTGCAGCATCGCGGCGGGTACTGCCTACATTGGTTACACCCAGCAGGTTCTTTACCCCCAGATTGATGTCCAGAGGAATCCGTTGAAAGGTCTTTTGTATGGTAATGTCTGCCAGATAGAACCCGCCGATTCTGTAACGGAGGTAGTTTTCCGTATAACCACGGGTTGGGGATGTGTATCTGGAGAACAGATTGAAGGAGAGCCTCTTGGAAGGAATGCGGTAGGAGAAATTCATGCCTACCTGTCCGTTCAGGTAATATTTCTGGTTGAAGGTGTCGGCTTGTTTGAGCAGATCATACACTGTGAGCAGCGAACTGCTGAATTTGAAGCCGAATTTGGGAGAGAAAAACTCAAAATTCATGTTCAATCCCTGAGAACGGTAGCGTCCAATGTTAATGTAGGTATACAGATTACTTCTGGCATCCATCAGTGCCAGAGAAATTTTGTTTTTGATAAGATTGTTGAACAGGGAGAATCCGAACATGGTTCCCATGCCTGCGGGAAGTTTGTGCCGGTAGTCAAATGAGAGGATAAAGTTATCCGATGTTTCGGCTTTCAGACTGTCGTTTCCGTGCACGTTGTGGTTCACATCCACAAACAGGAAGTTGAGCTCTTTGATGCTGGGTGCCCTGAATCCGCGGGAGTAACTGGCACGGAACGCCAGATGCTCAGACAACTGGTATTTTACCTGCAGGGATGGAATAATGGGTGCCAGCCGCAGGTTATTGCCGAACAGCGATTTCATGTATGTGGTTCCAAAACGGCTGTTGTAAATGAAACGCACACCGGGTCTGAATTGCCAGGCTTGCACAGGTGAATACTCCATAGCACCAAAGGCGGCAATGTCTGTAATACCTGGCAGGTAATCCGGCATACGCTTTCCAGAGCCGTGCTCAATGTTGCCGTCATAACCGACAGACCAGTTGAAAACCGCATCGGGATTGTAAGCACTGTATATGCCACGGCTGTTGAAAAGGCTGAACTTGCTTGTATCCTGATCCTCGGGCCGGTACGTGGCTTCTGCCCCGGTTACCAGGTTCCGCTTAATGGTGTTTTTTGTGCGTGCATAGTAATTGAATGCATTCTGTATTTCAAACCGGCTGTGGTTGTTCAATTTGAAAACCGAGTGCATCGAATGATCTAACCGGGTGGTGTTATAGAAAGAATTGAACCCTGTAATGGTGGTAAGATTGTATTCCGCATCACTCCGGTCTGTGAGTTTTTCTGTGAATACAGAGGAAGTAAAGCGATGGGTGCTGTTTTTGGCATTCCAAAAAAGGAACGCATCCGCAAAGTAGCGGGTTTTGGGTTTCCAGTCCAGGGTTCTGGTTGAGGGGTCGAAATCCGTTCCGGTATAAAAGTATCGCCCGATATTGACAGACAAGGGTGTGTTCTTGCCCAGCCGGGTGGTGGTGTTTATGTCGAAATTGTAATTCTGAAGGTTATCTGTGTAAGAATTCAACCGGGTATGAAAACGTTGTTTGCCTACGTTCCTGGTGATGATATTAATAACCCCACCCAATGCATCGGTGCCATATACAACACTCATCGGTCCTTCAATAATTTCTATGCGTTCTACATTGTTCACCATAATCTGGCCCAGATCTACATTGCCGTTCAACCGCCCTATCACAGGAATTCCATTGATCAGTATTTTTATGTCCTGACCTCCAATGCCCTGCATTATGGCGCTTGTACCCATAACCTGGTCCTGACCCAACTGCACATTTACTTCATTTTGCAGCACATCTCCCAGATTCTGGGCAGCCATCAGGTTTATTTTTTCCCTTGAAATCACCCGCACATTGTACGGATTCTGACTAAGAGCCCTTGGCCCGATTGTTCCCACCACTGTAACCGGATTAATGGTGAGGTCGTTGGCCACCAATGCAACCCGGATTTCGTTTTCAACACCTGAAAAAACGCCGTGGAATCCGGACAATGCAGAATCGGCAGGCGGATTTACATACAATTTGAATGCCCCGGACTGGTTGAAACCATAGAAACCGGTACTGTCCGTTTTGCCCAGAAGCAAAGGCCCGCCTGGTCTGAAATCGACATTGACCTCAGCATTGGCAATTGGTAAACCGGTTGACTGACTGCTTACTTGTATAAAACGGGTATAAGATTGGCCGGCCGCCTGCAAAAGCAGACAGAAAAACAATAGCGTTACAGACAGCCGGCGTTTCAAAGAATCAAAGAATATTATTCAATCACAATGCGGCTGCTGCTTTCCTGGCGGCCGTTGCTCATGTTCAGAATATAAGTACCTGCAGGCAATGCAGAAACATCCATGCGCGCACTTACCAGTCCTTTACCGGCAGGAATCGTATTTTCAGCAACCACTTTGCCGTCGGTACTCATCAGTTGAAGGCGGGTGTTGCCTCCGGCAGCATTTTCTATGGTAATATACAATTGGTTTGCTGCAGGGTTCGGGAATACTTTTATCTGACCCAGAACCGGATGAATCACAGAAACAGTATTGCGCAACTGCATGGTGTTAAACATAACCTTTCCTGTGCTGCTTCCGCCAAATCCGGTAAAATGGAGCAACCAATAGGTTGTGTCTCCGGGTCTTACACGTTTTACGATGTAGTTCATTGTGTCCTGCAGGATGAAGGCGGTTCCGTTAAAAATTTTCCAGTCGCTGCCAATACCGGTAAGGTCGTTGTTGAACGTTTTCCAGTAAGCACGCACCAGACCTCCGGTGTCTGCCAGCACAGAAGCCCATGCCGGACCGTAAATACGGGCTACCATAGTGCCCCGTTTGCTTTCCACACCCATGGTGGGGTATGGCTCAAATTTCTGGGTTGCGGGGTTGTATTGAGGGGTGTAATACCTGTTGAAGCTAATGTCCCAGGTGCTGTCGGCAGGTTCATGAACAGGCTTGGTATCGTTCGAGAAGCGGTAGTACTTGTACTGGCGGTTTACTGCTGTACTGGCAAAAAGGGTGTCTTTCACATAATTGCTGCCATCCAGGTTTGCATATTGGAAAACCAGATCACCGTTTGCCAGTTGATACAAGGGCATAAATTTCATGAGTTTGGAGTACGGGCCGCCCGGAGCAGTTTGTACACCCACAATGAAAAATGAATCACCTTTTACTATGTGAGTTCCGGGATCATAAACACCCCAGTTAAAGTCCCATTGATTGCCTTTGTTCAATTGCTGATTGAAGGCACCACTTTCGTGTACATGCATGTTGTTGTATACCATACGCCAGTTCATCCAGCCTGTGGTGTCCACACTGCTCCACGCAGAACTGTCACCCTTGGGGTAGGGCAGAACCCGGATGCCGGTCATATGGTTGGCACGTATGCAATTGTCTCTTCCCACGGTGGTATGGGCTATATCCCATTCGGAAATGGAAGCCTGGAATTTGGTGCCTTTTGCCATATCGTAGTATACCTGGAAGGCATAAGATGGGCCCATGGTGATGGTGTCGGGCTTAAGTCCCTGGGACCAGAGAGTAGCCGGTATGGCTGCCAGCAATATGGCCAGGTTGAAGATTTGCTTTTTCATTGCGTTTAGATATTAGGTTTTGCGTCTGCAAAGGTAAGTCTGCCTTTTGCCTGTGCAGTATCCGGATTGCTTTATTCAGTCAAATTTATGTAAGGTTTGACGAACATACAAAGAGGTATGTTGTTTAAATGAAAAACTGACAATTTCAAAGGGTGGTGTTACCTTTGCAAAAGGGAATAAAAGTCAGCATTTTTAAGAAGGCATGGCAAAAATCAGTATAAATATCAAGTCAGGGAAACTGGAAACCAGAGAAGCGGTGGTGGGAATAGATCTGGGTACCACAAACAGCCTGGTGGCCATTGCTGACCCCGAAAGTGGCACTCCACGGGTACTGGCCGCAGATGCAGGCAACCTGGTTCCTTCGGTGATCTGGTTTGGTTCTGCTGCCGAACCTGTGGTTGGTAATGCAGCCCGTGAGGCTCTGATAACCGATGCCCCGAATACCATTTTTAGTGTGAAACGATTGCTGGGTCGCAGTTACAAAGATATTGCCCCACATTCGGCCTATTATGGTTACCGTATTTCGGATTTTGACAATGACCAACTGGTGAAAGTGGAAGTGGGGGGCCGGTTTTACTCCCCCGTGGAGTTGAGTGCCTGTATTCTGACCGAATTGAAAAAGCGGGCTGAAATGAGCCTTGGAATCCCTGTGCGCAAAGCGGTGATTACAGTTCCAGCCTACTTCGACGACAATCAGCGCCAGGCCACACGCGATGCCGGTAAGCTGGCCGGACTGGACGTGTTGCGTATAGTGAATGAGCCCACTGCAGCCAGTCTGGCCTATGGCCTGGGGCTCAATCCCGATGAACAGAAAACCATTGCAGTTTACGATTTGGGTGGTGGTACGTTCGACCTTACCATTCTGCGGATAGAGCAAGGGGTGTTTGAAGTACTGGCAACCCATGGAGATACCTACCTGGGAGGGGATGATGTGGACCGTGCAATTGTTGATCATTGGCTCAGCATAGCCAGGGTTGCCTCAGACAAACTGACACAGGGAGAAATGCAGGCCCTGAGGCTTAAGGCAGAATTGGCAAAAAAGGAATTGGCTGTCCTGGATCTGGTTTCGGTAAAAGCCGGACTCAACGGGAATCTTTATGACTTACATCTGAGCAGAGCCACACTCGATTCACTGGTGGAACCAGTGCTTGCCAGATCATTGCAATGCGTACATGCTGCCATGAAAGATGCGGGTTTGGCTCCAGAACAGATCGATGAAGTTGTGCTCGTGGGAGGCAGTACACGACTGCCGCAGATTAAAACCCGGCTAGCCGGCATTTTTGGCAGTGCACGTATCAACGACCAGATGAATCCTGACGAGGTGGTGGCCCTTGGCGCCGCAGTAGAGGCAGATATTCTGGCCGGAAACCGCAGGGACATACTTCTGCTGGATGTAACGCCGCTGAGTCTGGGAATAGAAACCATGGGCGGACTTATGGATGTGCTGATAACCAGAAACAGTAAAATTCCGGTAAAGGCAGGCCGGCAGTATACCACCAGTGTAGACGGGCAGATAAATCTGGCCATCCATGTTTATCAGGGTGAAAGGGAGTTGGTTTCTCAAAACCGCAAACTGGCCGAGTTTGTTTTGAAAGGAATTCCGGCTATGCCTGCGGGTATGCCAAAAATAGAAGTGGTTTTTATGCTGGACGCCAACGGTGTGCTTACTGTGGAGGCCACAGAGCTTCGCAGCGGTGTAAAACAGGAGATTTCTGTAAAACACAGGATAGGCCTTACCGATGCCGAAGTTGAAAAGATGCTGACCGATAGTTTGTTGCATGCGCGTGAGGATGTGGATGTGCGCATGAATGTGGAAGCGAAAACAGAAGCAGAACAATTATTGTATACGGTTCAACGTTTTATAGATAAGAATACCCACTTGTTATCCGACGTGGAATTGCAGGGCACAAAACAGAGAATGGAAGCATTGAGAAGCAGTTTGAGCTTAGAACGCGACCAGATACTGGCTGCTTCCGACGATTTAAATGGTTTTACACGCCCGTTTGCAGAAAGACTTATGGACGAAGCGGTGGGCAAAGCACTGAAGGGAAATGTAATCAACCTGAAATAGCCATGAAATCAACCTTACTTGTATTGCTGCTCGCTGCTGCCGCCGGCAGACTATCCGGACAGGCCGAAGTCGTGGGCTGGACAGAAGCTGAGGAAAATGAAAGACTCAACTACGGGCTGAAACTTGGAACCGGCATGAGTGCTATTACCGGTGGAGAATTGCAGCGCCCGCGACCTATGGTAAGTTTTCTGGCCGGGGCATACTATTACACAAAAGAGATGAAAAAAAGTCCGCTGGCTTTCCAAACCGGGCTTGATGCCCGTTTCAGGGGAGGTAACTTCGGCAATTCAGACTCAGGGAATACCGCCTATACCCGCATAGGGTTGGTTACACTGGATATGCCTTTGCTTTTGAATTACCGCCTGGGGAAAAAGCAGGAGGATAAATATAGATGTATACAGATTGGCGCGCAAATTGGGTATATTCTCAAATCGGTGGCTTACACTGGTTCTTGGCCGAATTACACACCGGCCGATGCTGATAACTATATGAGCCGTTGGAAAAACCTGCCCCTGCATCCGTTCGACATTCAGGCAGTGGCCGGTTATCAGTACCGGGGTGGTGTAATGGGTTGGACTGCTTCTGTAAAAGTAGGTCTGAACAATCTCAACGACAATTTCAAAATGCCGAATCTGACCCCTGCGACGGGCAATGGCAAGCGCATAGCTACAGTTTCATTTGACCTTGGCCTTGTGTTCTGACCGGAGGTTTTAGCCTCTGCATTGTATCTTTGCAACTCCATGTCTCACTCTGTGGCTTTTTATACGCTGGGTTGCAAACTCAATTTTGCTGAAACCAGCACCATAGGGCGCCAACTCACGGATAAAGGGTTTCGCAAAGCGGATTTTACCGATGGTGCAGATCTGTATGTGATAAACACCTGCAGTGTAACTGACCATGCCGACCGCAAATGCAAAAAAGTGGTGAAAGAGGCATTGAAATACAACCCCGCAGCATATATCGTTATTGTAGGTTGCTATGCGCAATTGAAACCGGAAGAAATAGCAGCTATTCCCGGCGTGGATATGGTTTTAGGCGCAGCAGAAAAATTTCAGTTGCCCGAGCATTTGCATCAATTGACCAAGGAACCCAAAACCAGGGTTTACAATGCGCCCATAAAAGAAACCAACGTTTTTGTGCCCGGATTCAGTGAAGGTGACCGTACCCGTACCTTTATGAAAGTGCAGGACGGATGTGACTACTTCTGCACATTTTGCACCATTCCCCTGGCCCGCGGTGCCAGCCGCAGCGATACTGTTTCTCAAACCGTGGAAAGGGTTCGGAAAACCGCAGAATCCGGTGTGAAGGAAATTGTTCTTACCGGTGTAAACCTGGGAGATTTTGGTGTGTTGCACGGAGAATCATTCTATGACCTCATCCAGCAACTCGACCATATAGAAGGCATTGACCGTTTCCGCATCAGCAGCATAGAGCCCAATTTGCTTTCTGATGAAATCATAGACTTTGTTGCCCGCAGCAAGCGATTTGTGCCCCATTTCCATATTCCGCTGCAAAGCGGAAGCGATGTCATTCTGCAACGTATGCGGAGAAGGTATCTGTCTGAATTGTATCAGCAGCGCATAACCCGGATCAGGGAGAAAATGCCTTATTGTGCCATTGGCGTGGATGTGATCGTGGGTTTTCCGGGTGAATCTGAAGAGGATTTTCTCACGACCTACCGGTTTTTAAACGAACTGGATATCAGCTACCTGCATGTTTTTCCATACAGTGAAAGGCCCAATACCACAGCCCGGAAGATGAAAGAGGTAGTGCCTGTAAAAGAACGCATGCGACGCAGCGAAATGCTTAGAATCCTGAGTGAGAAAAAGCGGCATCTGTTTTACTCAGCACACCGGGGTAGCGAAAGACCGGTTTTGTTTGAGATGGAGGAGAAAGGCAACCGCATGCAGGGATTTACCGACAATTACATTAAAGTGAGTACAGATTTTGATCCACTGCTTGTGAATGAAGTCGTACCCGTGATTTTGGGTGATTTTTTACCCGATGGCTCCATGCAGGCAGAAATTCCGGTATTTACCCACTGAAACACCGGATATTCTTAAGAGATTTGCAGCCTAACGGTTATTCATGTTTCCCACCCTTTATCATTTTCTGAAAGACCTGTTTGGTATTTCACTGGACGGTCTGCTGATGGTGAATACCTTCGGTTTTTTTGTTGCGATTTCCATCGCTGCCGCTTTTTGGGCCATGCGGACAGAAATGGCCCGGCGCACTGCTTTGGGTCAATTTGGCCCGGTACAGGTTCGGACAGTCACAGGTAAACCGTTCCCCGTTTCAGAGTATGTGTTGAATGGAGTACTGGCCTTTCTTTTCGGCTATAAGGTGCTGTTTCTTCTGTTCAATTCCGGTGAGGGATTCAGTCCGCAGGATCATGTGTTTACTTCTGAGGGTTCATTGTGGATGGGCATTGCCGCCGCCCTGGCAGTAACAGCCTGGCGTTACCGCACCGATTTGAAACAAAGGCTGCCCGAACCGAAAGTTGTGGATACCACCACAGATGCAGGCTATTACATGGGAAACATTACGACCATAGCTCTGCTTTCCGGTTTTCTGGGGGCCAAGGTGTTTCATATCCTTGAGAATCCGGCCCACCTGACGTTTGCAACCTTTGTATCAGATTTTTTCAGCACCGGAGGCTGGACGTTTTACGGAGGACTCCTTTGCGGTGCTGCGGGGGTGTTGATTTATTGCCACAGCAAGAAACTGAACCTGTTCCGTGTACTCGATTCAGGTGCACCTGCCATGATGCTGTCTTACGGAACCGGACGTTTTGGTTGCCATTTCAGCGGAGATGGCGACTGGGGCGTTGCCAATACACAACCCACACCTGCCGGACTGGGCTGGCTGCCGGACTGGGCATGGGCCTATACATATCCGCACAATGTGCTGGGGCACGGCGGTAATGTGGGACCTGAGATGGTGAGCATACCCGGATGTACCGGAGATTATTGTCACCAGCTCGCTGTACCGGTTTGGCCGACACCCTTGTATGAAGCATTGATGGCGCTGGGTTTGTTTTTCATTTTGTGGAAGGTGTTGCGCTTCAAATCCACATCACCCGGAAACCTATTCGCCTGGTATATGGTTTTTGCAGGTGCCGAACGATTTCTTATCGAATTCATCCGCGAACACGGCAGCAGTTTGTACAGGGTGGGTTCTCTCACCTTTTCTCAGGCGCAGCTTATTTCCCTGCTGCTTTTGATTACCGGCACTGTATGGTTGCTGTTTTTGGGTAAGAGAGTGGGTTCAACCTCAGGCAGCGGAACGGCACAGGGTTTGAATACCTGATAGAGTATGAAACGCATTCTGTTATTTCTGTTGCTGGCTTTTCCAGTTGTTGGCATTGTTAAGGCGCAATCTGATACCGGCCGTGTGCGCTGGGTGGTTATAGACGGGGATACCGTAGAGGTGGTGGCCATAGACCCGGTAGAAATCAGCGCGGGGATGGACGAGGAGAAGATAAAAAAGTACAAAAGGCTCAAGCGTGATGTACGGACGGTTATCCCTTATGCCAAGCTGGCGGCCTATAAAATGCGGGTGATGGAAGACAATCTGGCAATGAAGAAGTCTAAAAAGGAGAAAAAGAAGTACGTAAAACAGTGCGAGGAGAGCATAAAATCCCTGTTTATGGAACAGTTAAAAAAACTTACCATAGACCAGGGCAAAGTGCTGATGAAACTGATACACCGTGAAACGGGAAAAACCACCTGGCAGATTATGAAAAATTACCGGGGCAGTGCTGAGACCATTTTCTGGCAGGCTTTTGGTTCGGTCTATGGCCACGATATGAAAGTGGAATACGACCCGGTGATGGATTATGAGATTGAGAATATCATCCGTGTGGAAAAACTGGAATAATCAGTCGGAAAGGCGCGTCTTCCACAGCGTCCACAGCACAACAGGTGCACCCAGAATGGCGCAAACTGCATTCACATTTAATGTGAATTTTCCAAACAGGTGATGGGCCAGCAAATCGGCCAGCGCGCAAAGCAGAATTCCCCATAGCATAACCGGAAACAATAAAGTGCCATGCCGGTTAGATTTGGTTTGAAGCCGTGCCAGATGTGGTGCCACCAATCCTACAAATCCCACAGGACCGCACAGTGCCGTGGTAACTCCTGCCAGCATTCCGGTAAGCCAAATGGTGGTAATCCGCAGTGTGCCCGTGTTTACACCCGCATTGCGGGCATAGTGTTCACCGGGCAGCCATGCATCCAGTTGATATCGCAGCATAAAAACTGCTACAAGACCAGCAGCAGAAAACAGGCCGAAGATCCACAATTGCTGCAGCTGAACCCGGTCAAAATTGCCCTGCCCCCACATGACAAAACTGCGAACCTGCTCGGCACCGGCAAAGGTCTCCATGATTTCCACACCCGCGCCCAGCAGGTAACTGAGCATAACTCCGGTTAGTAACAGCGCAAACAGACCATTCATTCCACGACTGAGTCTGAGTTGCAGCAACAGCACCAGCATTCCCCCGGCCATACCTGCACCGGCAAGGCCTATCTCCTGCAGCAGACCACCACCCAGTCCGTGAGGAAACACAAGCAGAAGCAGTCCGGTGGCAAATGAAGCCCCTGGTGTGATACCTATAAGAAACGGACCCGCAAGCGGGTTGCGAAACAAACTTTGCAAGACCAGTCCGCACAGCGATAAACAAATGCCCGCACAAACAGCGGCCAGCACCCGTGGCAAGCGAAAGGTCAGAAACACATCGGTTTCAGGGAGTTGCCAGACCAGGTCTGCACATGTCACAAGCAGACAGAGCAACAAGAGCAATACGTTTTTGCGCAACACCGGATTCATTTCAGTGGTTCATAAAAAACAAATTCATGTTCAGGCAAAAAGCCGGGATGCAATATCCTGCATAAATCCGCCAGCACAAGGTCTGGTCTCATCACACCGTATTCCCAGTAGGCATTTCCTCCTTTGGAATTCAGGGTTTTGGTGCAATTGTATACTTTTTTGTTTTGAAAGGCCTCTATCGCAGAAAGCCTTTTGTCCATCAGAAGCAGGCATTCCAGATCGGCACAGGCACCCGGATTCAGCCAGACTTCTGCTTTATTTCCATTGGCCACTATCTTTTCCAGATTCAGAGGTATACGGCCTGTTCCAGCGGTATGGGCAAACAGGTAATTTCCACCTGCATCGGCAATCAGCCGGGCCATATAGCTCCCTCCGGCCGGGGCATCCCACACCCCGTGGTAGGGTGCGTTTATGATTACTCCGGGGTGGTAATTGTCTGTAGAGTCCCAACCCCTGAGGGACTGATAGTGCTCGTCTACCTCATTAAAAAGGGCTTCAGCACGCTGAGATTGTTTGCCCAGCCAGCCGAACACCTTAATCCATTCTGCACGGGCCAGCGGGTCGTTTTCCAGAAAATTCTGGCAGTACAGTACGGGTGCCCCTGCTTTTTCCAGTTGCTGCAGTTCCTCATGTCCTTTGGGGTCTATATAGTAACCAACCACAAGGTCTGGTTTGAGTTGCAACAGTTTTTCCCGTTGCAGACCGCCACCGGCAGCCACGGATACAATTTCATTTCTGCCAATGCGCTGCACTGTGCGGGGTGAGGTGATGTAATCGGTATTGTCCACTGCCAGCAGCGTATTCTGCATATCCAGCCCTTCCAGCATGCCTGTAAATACTGCCGAAAGCGCAACTATGCGGCCAGGCCGTTTCAGTTTTAAAAAACCTTCAATCTGACTGCTTTTTCCATAATAAAACCTGTTCAGAAAACGCAGGGTATCTGCCGGGTCGCGTATGAAAAGAAAAGTGTCCGTAGGGGTGGTTCCAAAGAAAAAGAGAGAAGAATAGCGGGCAGGAATCCGTTTCATTCCCGCCGGAAATGCCGGCTGTTTTCCTGATTGTCCACAACCGGAGGCCAGAAACAGGAGCATTAAAATCAATATCCGGTTCACCGCCGCAAAGGTCTGCATTCTTTCGGCATTCAGTTTGCCCAGTATTTTACACATGCCCCCGGGCCGTGTGTACATTGCCGGAAATGGGAAATACATTTGCATGTTCATGGACAAAATCATCCGCTTCAGGTATTGGATTCTGTTTGGGGCATTTGCCCTGTGGATGGTTTTTTTCGACAGCAACAACCTGTTTTACCGCATGTCTGTCTCCCGCGAACTGGGTGAGTTGGAAGAGGCGCGCGACGGACATAAAAAAGCCATTGGTGATCTTGTGCGGCAGCGCACTGAATTGCTGGGCAACATGCGCAATCTGGAAAAATTCGCCCGTGAAAAATACATGATGAAGCGGGACAATGAAGACCTCTTTATTCTGGTAGAGGTACCCAAACCCGAAAAGTGAATGAAAAGGGTGTGAATAACCCACCCAAAGTTGTGCATTTCTATTCCGCGGGGTGAAATAGGTTTGCGCTTTAACCTGTACCTATAACAGAATAATACGGAATATGAAGTTTATAGCACCTTCCAATGAATTGCTGCAACACCTGCTTACGGTGAACGGAGCAATCATGAGTAAACCCCTGATACCCATACTCGAGAATTTCCTCTTTGATATAAAGGGCAACAAACTCACCATTTTTAGTACCGACCTGGAAACCAGCATGACCACTGAGATGCCGGTAGAAGCAAAGGATGATGTGAAAGTGGCTGTTCCCAGCAAAATGGTGATAGACATTCTGCGCAGCCTGCCAGACCAGCCGGTTACTTTTAATGTGGATGAGAACAACTATGGCATAGAAGTCATCAACAACAACGGCCGGTATAAGATGGCAGGCCAGGATGGCGTGGATTTTCCCAATCTGCCCGAGAAATCAGGCGATGGCAGTTTTGTGGTACCTTCCAATGTGCTGCTCCGCGCCATCAGCAAAACCTTGTTTGCCACAGGTAACGATGAGTTGAGGATGAACCTCACCGGTTTGTACCTTGAAATGAAAAATGACCAGGTGAATTTTGTGGCCACAGATGCCAATAAGCTGGTGCGTTTTACGCGAAAAGACCTGAAACCCGGCGTAGAAGACAGTTTCATCATTCCCAAAAAACCGCTGAACCTGCTGAAAACCGCGCTGCCAAACGACGATACCCCGGTAACCGTTGATTACAATAAAACCAATGTGTTTTTCAGTTTCGGCGGTACTCAGCTTATTTGCCGCTTGCTGGATGAGAAATACCCCGACTATAATGCGGTCATTCCTTCGGAAAATCCGAACACCCTGAATATCAGTCGCGGTGATTTTCTCAGTTCTATCAACCGTATCAGCATTTTCGCCAGCCGCACCACCCATCAGATACGGCTGAAAATCACCGGTAACGAGCTACAGATCAGTGCAGAGGATATTGAAATGGCCAATGAAGCCCAGGAAAAACTGGCTTGTGAATACGAAGGCGAGGATATGGAAATCGGATTCAATGCCCGTTTTCTGAAAGACATGCTCGCCACGCTGGATGGCGATCAGGTTCAGATGCGACTTTCCCAGCCCAACCGTGCAGGCCTGCTTGTGCCGGTAGAGAATGAAAAAGACGAGGATGTAACGATGCTCATCATGCCCATGATGCTCAATAATTATTGACCCTTAACGGTTTCACCAAAACCATCAAATACAGGCCTTCGGAAACGGGGGCCTTTTTTGTTTTCACTTTAGCATAGTATTTGCACGTTTGGTCTCATGATATTTAACAATCTGATTAAGAGCAGTTTCTTTTTCCTGGCAGGGATAGCAACAACAGTATTTGCCCAACCCGGCAGACCAGGTCGCTGGGGTGCTGATTCGGCTTTGCGCGCCGGCAGAGGAGGGGAGGGCATGCCTTTCAGTATGGGTACCATTCCCTGCAAATTCAAACCCTTGTATACCTTTCAGCATAATATGATTGTGGCAATGTTGTCCACATCTGCAGGCGGAGATTCAAACCGGGTGCGTACCCAATACTATTTCAATGACAGTATTAACCAGTTTGCAGGCAAAATGCTGGAATCTTCCAGAATGGGTGCCGGTGGAGGAATGATTTCTATCACCACCCTGAAGGACTCCTCTATTCTCATGTTGATGGAAACTGAAGGGAAAAAACGGGGTTTCTGTACCAAAATAGGCAGGGGAATGAAGGGGGGAAGGTGGAAAAACGCTGAGCAGAAAAAGGAAAATCCTTTTGAGGGGGCCACCAAAACAGGCCGCACAAAAACCATCTGTGGCTATGAGTGCGAGGAATGGATGAAGGACGACAACAAAGCCACCCACCATTTCTGGTTTACAAAAGAGGCCGCCCCCTGGTTTGCAGGTATGCGAAACCAACTGACCAGTGGCCCTTCCGAAATGCCGGCAACCGGAGTGAAAGGAATGATGCTGGAAATGGATAAGAAAGACAAAGAACGCCATTCCTATTTCCTTTGGCAGGTGCAGGAAGTAAACCGCAACAGTCCCTTTACCATCAGCACGGCAGGGTACGAGATACGCTGAGCCTACCCTTCAAAAACCGCACTGCCCACGCGCACCATGGTGCTGCCGCATTCCACGGCAATGGGATAGTCGCTGCTCATACCCATACTCACTTCGCTAAAAGCATCGGAGTGGGTAAAATGGTTTACTTTTAATTCATCAAACAGGGCTCTTACCTGCATGAATTCACTTCGGATGAGAGAGGTATCTGTGGTGTTGGTTGCCATTGCCATCAGCCCGCAAATGCGTACATGTTGCAATTCTTTCCAATCCCCGGCCTGTAAGAAAGTCCGGAGTTCATCCGGGTCAAACCCGAATTTGGTTTCTTCCTTTGCCACATGCACCTGCAGCAGACAATCAATGACCCGGTTCTGCCTGCCTGCCTGCCAGTCCACTTCCTGCAGCAGCTTCAGGCTGTCTATGCTGTGAATCATTGCAATGAAAGGGGCGATATACTTCACCTTGTTGGTTTGCAAATGACCAATCAGGTGCCATTCAATATCTGCTGGCAGTGCTTCACGCCTTTCCAGCAAGGCCTGTACCCGGTTTTCCGCAAAAATCCGCTGCCCGGCCTGATAGGCAGCAAGGATTTCTTCCACTTCCCGGTATTTGCTCACCACAATGAGTTTGGCAGACCCCAGGTCGCCTTTCAATCTGTTCAGATTCTTTGCTATATGCTCCATTTCATGTTCTGCCAGTACCTTTGCACCTGAATTGAAAATCACCGGCAAAAATACAGCCCTGTGCTTACTCCTTTTCCTTTCTGTTGCCTGCAAGGAAGAACCAGCCATTCCACAGACCGTGATGGTGGATGTAATGGCCGATATTTCTTTGCTGGAAGCAGGCAACCAACTCAAGTACAATGGCGGTTTGCTCCCAGACAAAGTTTGGGAGAGAGACTATGATTTTATTTTTAAAAAGCACAAAGTAAGTGCTGCTGACTTTAAGCAAACCATAGCCTGGTATCGCAAGCATCCCGAGGTATTTTCCAAAACCATGGAGAAAGTTATTACCCGCTTGCAAAGCGCAGAACTGAAAGCCAGCAATAAACCCAAAACACCGGTGCAGGATGCATCATCTCAGGAACCACCGGTGCTGAAAGTGAAACCCGAGCCGGCGGCTGCCAAACCGTGATTTACCCACAGGATTTTGAAACCATCACCGGTTTTGACCGGATTCGCGGCATGCTCGCCCAATTGTGCCGTTACGAAACTTCTGCGGCTATGGCTGCGGAAATGGGCTTTCATACCGACCGGTTGGTATTGGAAAATATGTATGCCGAAACCGCAGAATGGCAATTGTTGCTTGCTGAAAGTCCGGCAATGGCAGATTTCAGTGGAACGGCAGATATCAGTCACCTCCTTCCAGGGTTTCGCATTGAGAATTTTTACTTTGAAGAAGAAAGTTTGTTTTCCATTCGCAATGTGTGTCAGGTTTTTGGCCGTATGGCCCAATGGCTGAAAAAAGGCGAGGAGCAGTTTCCGGCCCTTCAGGCCCGCTGCGGGCAAGCCGAACATCTGAAGCAAATCGAAGAAATCATTCGCAGTGTGCTCGACCCCAAAGGGCAATTGTTGCCATTTGCGTCACCAGCTTATGGCAAACTGGGCACCGAAATAGACCGGATGGAACGCGAAGTGCGGCAGGTAACACGGCAGATTTTCCGGCAACTGCGCGAAGCGGGATACACCGCTGAAACAGATCTCACCATTCGCGAAGAAAGGCTGGTGATTCCCGTGAAAGCGGAACACAAACGAAAACTGCAGGGATTCGTAAAAGACATATCCGCCACCGGGCAAATCCTGTACATAGAACCGGTGGAAAGTCTGGAAATGAACAACCGGCTGAAGGAATTGTATGCAGAAAGGCGGCGGGAACGCGAAAAAATCCTGATGCAGACAACTGCAAGACTGCGGCCATTCTCGGAAGATATACATACCAGTATGAAGGGCCTCGGCGAGCTTGATTTCATCTCCGCCAGGGCTGCTTTGGCCATCCGTTTGGAGGCTGTGCGGCCAAAAATTGAGCCGGATATGATACTGGACCTCCGCAATGCCAGAAATCCACTGTTGTGGTTGCAAAACGAAGCAGAAAAGAAACCCACCATACCCTTGTGGTTAAAGCTGGACAAACAGGAACATATTATGGTGATTTCCGGACCAAATGCAGGTGGGAAATCTCTGGCATTGAAAACTGCCCTGCTGCTGCCCTATATGGCCCAGTGTGGTCTGTTTATTCCCGCCGGAGAAGACAGCCGTATGGGTGTATTTACCGCCATGGCGCTGGATTGTGGTGATGGACAGAGTATAGACGAGGGCCTGAGTACGTTCAGTGCACATTTGCAACATCTCAAGGCCATGCTGAATTTATCGGGGCCCAGCACCCTCCTGGGTATGGATGAAATCGGTGATGGTACCGACCCCAGGTTTGGCGGACCCATTGCCCAGGCTGTGTTGGAAGCACTCAGGGATAAAGGCTGCTTCGCCATTGTTACCACCCACTACAGCCGGCTGAAGGAATGGGGCGGACACAGTCCGGAAGTCATCAATGCCAGTATGGTTTATGATACCAAAGCACTGCAACCGCTTTACAAACTGGTGGCTGGTAAACCCGGTTCGTCTTTTGCCCTGGAACTGCTGCGCAAAACCGGATTTGAAGATTCAATCATCAGCAGGGTGCAGGATCTTGCTGGTGAAGAAAGCGGGAAAACGGAAGAACTGTTGCTGGATCTGGAACAGAAACAACATGAACTTACCGCCTTGCTGGAAGAAAACCACGACAAGGAAGCCAGGTTGAATCATTTGCTGGGTGAATACCAGAAACTCAAAGAAAAACTGGAGACGAAAAAGGCAGAAGTAATGGAGGCGGCCCGCCAGAAAGCCCGCGGTCTGCTGGACGATGCCAACCGGCAGATAGAACTCACCATCCGCACCATTCGTGAGCATGGTGCCGATAAAATGAAAACCACAGATGCACGCAACAAACTGCGGCAGTTTGCTGAAGATAAGGTTGAGAAAGATGTTTTGCCTGTGCCTCCGGTTGCAAACCCCGTGGCGTTGAAAAAAGCGGCTCCTGTGAAATGGTTACCAGGAATGCAGGTAAAAAGTTTGATCAACGAGGCCCGCGGTGAGGTGCTGGAAGTAAAAAAGGGCAGACTGCTGGTGTCCTTCGGACTCCTGAAAATGTGGGTGGAGCCCCGTGAAGTGGAACCGGCCACCAGTAGCGGTGAAGTGAAGAAAAACAACATATCCGGCTTCAACTGGGTGGAAAGACAGGCTGGTTTCAGTCCGGAACTTGATTTGCGCGGGGTGCTCGCCGATGAAGCCCTGAAGAAGATGAATGTATGGCTGGAGGAAGCGTATGTTCTTGGTCAGTACAGACTGAAAATCATCCATGGCCGTGGAGACGGGATTCTGCGAAAGGTGCTGCGCCAGCACTTCAAAACCATCCCGTGGATACGCAGTTTTCACTCAGAAAAAGAAGAAATGGGCGGCGATGGATGTACCATCGTTGAACTGAACTGAGATACCTAATGGATGATGGCGTGGTTGAAGGGAAGAAAATCCGCTGGATTCCGGTCACCCCTGACATTTTATACTGCCATGTTCATTTATCATGGCTTCACTCAATTCCCATGAGCTTCAGATTGAATGCGCCTGTCTTTGCAACACCATAAATCCGCAGCCAGAGAGGTAACCACATTTCTGTGCCCCTGGCCGTGGTGATGTCTCCCAGGTCCAGGATGCGGTCTGCCCGCCAGCCAAAAGTCTGCAGCAGGGCAGAAACCCGGGCTTTGGCATCGCCGTCATTGCCACTCAGAAACAAATGGTGATCGCCATCGGCCAGTGACCGGGGATTGACCATCAGATTACAGTTCAGAGTATTCAGCGTTTTTACCACAAATGTATCAGGCAGCAGTTCCTGCACCTGTTCGCCCAGAGACGTGTTGTTGCACACCGATAGGGTAGGAGGCATTCCATGGCTGAAATCCAGGGGATTTGAAATGTCGATCAGTATTTTTCCCGACAGATGGTTGCCGGTGCTGCGCAGTACATCCAGTGTTACCTGTCCGCCGGTGCAGTTGAAAACAATTTCGCCACAAGCTGCCGCATCTGCAAAGGTTCCGGAACTGGCCCGGTCTCCATTTTCAGCAACCCAGGCAGCTGCCTTTTCATTTGAGGCACTGCGACTGCCCATCATCACCAGGTGGCCCAGTTCTATTCCTTTGGTGGCAATGGCTTTCCCCACCATGCCGGTTCCCAACACTGCAATTTTCATCGTTGTCATTTAAGCAAATATAGCAAATCCATACCCAATATAAGCAAGTTATCCAATTAGATATATATACAATAAATGTATATACATATATTTGCAAAATGGCACGTCCTGCAACAGAAACAGTGCATTGGAATGAAGAAATGGTCCTTCTGGTGCAGCGTGTTGCCGCACAGTGTGAGGTTCGGTTTAACAGGGCACTGAAACCGCTGAACCTGACCTGGCAACAGTTTGTGGTACTGAAAGTGCTGAATGCCGCCGGAAATCCACTGGCTGTAAAAGATTTACAGCAGCACATGCCTGCTTCATCCTGCAATCTGAGTCGTTTGGTGGACAAACTCACCGACCGTAAACTCATTGTCCGCAAAACATCAGGCAAAGACCGGCGGCAACTTGAGATAAGTCTTACGGCCGGAGGTAAAAGCATTTACTCTGCGGCCAGTGCAATGGTTCAGACTGTGATTTCAGAGATTCCGCCTGTTCCGCTTGACCGGTTTGAATGGCTGGATGAGTGGGAGTCCGCATTCTGAAGTGGACAGAGAATCGCCGCACCTGCTGTATCTTTGCAGGTAAATATGGCAGTAATTTTAGATGGCAGAGTGGTATCTGCAGCGCTGAAAGAAGAAATGCGCCGTGATGTTGAAAATATGGTGGCCTCCGGTCTGAGACCTCCACATTTGGTTGCAATCCTGGTGGGAGAAGACGGCGGAAGTATGACTTATGTCGGGGCCAAAGAAAAAGCCTGTCACGAGGTGGGATTCACCGGAACCGTGATTCGCTATCCCGCTACCGTTACTGAAGATGAACTGCTTGCCAAAGTGCAGGAAATCAATGAGAATGACCAGATTGACGGTCTGATTGTGCAGTTGCCATTGCCTGCACATATCAACGAAAACAAAGTAACACTGGCCATTGCACCCGAGAAAGATGTGGATGGATTTCACGATGTGAATATGGGACGTCTGGCCAAGGGCAGTCCGGGTGTAAAACCGGCAACCCCCTATGGAATCACCCTGATGCTGAAACATTATGGTGTGGAAACCAGTGGTAAACATGTGGTGATTATAGGACGCAGCAACATTGTGGGACGCCCAATGAGCATACTGCTCAGCAATCCGGGGGAGACAGGAAACGCAACTGTGACCGTTTGCCATAGCCGTACGCACAATCTCACAGAGTTTACCCGGAACGCCGACATCATCGTGGCAGCCCTGGGCAAACCCGGTTTTCTTACCGGAGATATGGTAAAAGACGGAGTTGTTGTAGTGGATGTTGGCACCACACGTGTGGATGATGCCAGCAAAAAAGCAGGCTGGAGACTTTGTGGTGATGTGGATTTTGCTACTGTGGAACCCAAAGCATCGGCCATAACCCCGGTGCCCGGTGGTGTAGGCCCGATGACTATTGCCGGATTGCTGGTGAATACCCTTCAGGCCCGCAAGGCTCAATTGGCAGCCCGCACAGCATGAGTACCGCCCTGCCGGTGATGGAGACTTTTTACACCCTGCAGGGTGAAGGTTTCTATGCCGGAGTTCCCGCCTGGTTTATCCGTTTGGGTGGATGTGACGTAGGTTGCGTGTGGTGCGATGTAAAAGAAAGCTGGGATCCGGATATCCATCCGAGGCGCATGCCTGCTGATCTGGCAGATGAGGCACTTGCCTCGGGAGCAAATGTGGTGGTGATTACCGGTGGTGAGCCTACAATGTACAATCTGGAAGAACTGACTGCCGAATTGAAAATGCGCGGATTGCGCACACATCTGGAAACGGCTGCTGTGAATCCCATTTCAGGAACCTGGGACTGGATCTGTATCTCCCCCAAGAAATTCCGGTTCCCTCTGGAACAGGAGATGAAAAAGGCCCAGGAATTAAAGATTATCGTATTTAATAAATCAGACTTTGAATGGGCTGGGAAATGGGCGCAATACTGCAATCCGCACTGTGTTCTGTTGCTGCAACCGGAGTGGGATAAACGCGAAAAAGTACTGCCTGCAGTTGTAGAATTTATTCAAAAGAATCCCATTTGGCGTCTTTCGCTTCAGACGCATAAATACCTGGGCTTACCCTGATGGGTTCTACTTTTTAAGGCACAGGCCTGCAGGTGTGGGCAAAATGAAATGCCGTTCCGGTGCGTTGCTATTTGCAGAGACTAAATTTGCAACAATGCGTAAGTGGCGGATATTGCTTCTTCTGCTGGGTTTGAGTGCTTCTGCTCTGGCCAGTGGCGGTGGTCCTTTTTCAAGGCCGGAAAGCAGCCATGTCTCAAGTAAGTTTTACGACCTGAGCAGTTATTGCAGTTTTTCCGACAGTACAGAGAATAAAATACACAGCTACTTTTTAAAACACTACAAGTCTGGTATTTTCAACGGCACTTATCTGTTTTTCAGCAACGACAGTCTCACCCAGGGAGCATTGGGCTGGGCCAACTTTTCCAAGCGGGATACCCTCATCAATGATGATCTTTTTCAACTGGCCAGTGTGAGCAAAACCATTACAGGAGTGGCGGTACTTCTGCTGCACCAGGATGGATTGCTGAATGTAGACGATAGCGTGCACTGGTACTTACCCGATCTCACCCGGCGCAACCTCACCATACGCAACCTGTTATGCCACATGAGTGGCCTGCCGGATTATTTTTATTTCTCCGGAACTGACAACAGCAAGCACATGGTCAATCACGACGTGGTAAACCAATTGAACCAACAGCCGCTGAATACATTTGGAATTCCCGGTACCTATCACCAGTACAGCAATACCAATTATGCCCTGCTCGCCCACATTGTAGAAAGGGTTTCAGGCATGGATTTCCGCAGGTTTACCCAAAAGTACATTTTTGAACCCAGCGGAATGAAATACACACACATTTGTAATTTCGACAGCATACCCATGGCGGACTATGCCGTACAGGGGTATGAGAACCGTCATCTTTACGGAGATATTCCGCACAATGGCACCAACGGAGATAAAGGCGTATATGCCAATACCGTGGAAATGTTCTTTCTTGACCGTGCTTTACGAACCAGTTTTGTGCTGCACAAGGGTACACGGGATCTGATGTGGACCCCCCAGGTTGCGACAACAGCAGACGGGGCATTTTATGGTCTGGGGTGGCGCATAAAATGGATAGACGGCCGCAAATGGGTGTTTCATAATGGCTGGTGGAAAGGCTACAGAACCTATTACTGGCGCTGCCTGGAAGAGGACAAGTGTTTTGTGGTGCTTACGAACAATGTGTACGGCCCGTTTTTACGCACCAGCGAACTGGTGGACCTGCTTCGTTAATTCAGGTGAGGGAAGAGTAGCGTTCCTCAATCACACCAAGGTGATGGGCCTGATGTCCTGCAATGAAAAAGCCTAGCCCCAACACGCTGTTTACTGTTTTGTTGGCTGTGCCGGTGCTTAGCATCATAGCCGGACTAAAACTCTTGAATAGACTTATGGTGGCGTTTCGAACGGTAATCAACTCAGAAATGATTTCTTCCAGACTGCGGGAGTTGGACCCGCAGTGGCTGCTGTAAGATTTCTCATCCATGCCGGGCAGTTCTGCGGGGTCTTTGCGGGCAAAAGCGAGTGCCCGGAAACAAAAAATACGTTCGGTATCAATCAGGTGCTGCAGGATCTGGTGCACAGTCCATTTGCCTGGTGCATACACTTGCTGCCCGATGCGGTTCAGTTTGGCCACATCCAGATTTTTGATGGCCTGCAGCGAACCGTACAATGCCTCGATACAATCGTCCTCGGGCACTTTCCCCAGGTAGGAGGCATAATAGGACGGGATTACAGGTATATCAGCTTTTTGCATAGAGCAAAGTTAGCAGATTTATGGGATGAATTTGCTCAACTACCGGGGAACAATTCTTTCATTTTATGAAACCGGTATTCAAAAATTCCGTTGAGTTTTTTGCGGATAAACAACCGGTTCAGAATATCGCCAAGGGGACCGCCGGGGATAATGTAGTGCACAATATCCTTCATCAGCACACCGCCGTCCACCGGCTCCAGATGGTGCTCATGGTGCCACAGGGCATACGGTCCCCTGCGTTGCTCGTCTACAAAAAAGGACTTATGCTGCACCTGTGTGATTTCTGTAACCCAGTTCATTTTTATTCCCATCAGGGGAGATACCTTATAAGTAATCATTTTTCCGGCGTACACCTTTCCATCGGCATCCGGACTTGTAATGATAAATCCCATATCCGGCGGGGTAATGATTGCCAGATTCAACGGTGAAGTGATAAAATCCCACAGGGTATCTGTGTCGGTTGCGATAAACTGTTCGCGGTATAATCTGTGAATGCTCATTTGGTCAAATCTTCAGGTTCCCCATACCACCATCGACGGCAAAAATTCGGCCACTGATCCAGGAAGCATCCTCCGAAAGAAGAAAGTCTGCCATGGCAGCAATATCATCGGGTGTTCCTGTGCGTTTCAGGGGGTGTCGTTGGGCTGCGGCTTCCTGTTTTTCCGGCGTGCTCAGCAGTTTTTCTGCCAGCGGTGTGTGGGTAAGACTGGGTGCTATCCCGTTGATTCGAATGTGCGGAGCAAGTTCTGCTGCCAGTGAATGCACCAGGCCTTCTACAGCCCCCTTGGCTGCAGCGATGCTGCTGTGAAATGGCATCCCGGTTTGCACGGCCACAGTGCTGAAAAGCACCACAGAGCCTTTGCCCTCTTTCAGGTTAGGCAGTACATGTTGTAAACAGCGCACAGCTCCCATAAAATTGATTTCCATTTCCTGCCTGAATTCAGTCATTGAAATTCTGTGAAAGGGTTTCAGGTTGATACTGCCGGGGCAATAAACCAGCCCGTGCAATGGACCGCATATTTCAGGCAATGCTGTGTCTGCTGTGATGTCGGTTTGTATTTGAAGCACGCCTTCCTTATGAACACCCACTGTTCTGCTCCAGTCAATGCATTGCACACCGCGCGTCTGCAAACGAGCAATCAGCGCAGATCCAATTCCTCCGCTGCCACCTACCACCAGCATTGTTTTCACCGTCATCTCCTGAAGGAAACAATTACCCGGGAAAAAAGTTTGAAATTGAAAACGTGGGGACCTTTCGGGCCGGCTTCATCAATGAATCATTACCGGCACAGATAAGGACATTTTATTTTCTTCAGAAATATAATATAATCCGGAAGGAATATGGATTTTTATTTCGTTATATCCGGGAACCGCTTGAAATGAAAAAACCCTTACACCGGTTGAATGATAAATGCAAAATGCAGCTGTATTTTTATCATTAAACATAAATTGTATTGTTTTATTTTCAACTGGATTTTTCATAGAAAAACGACGATTTTCATAAGCCGAATATTGAGTTCGGGATTGGTTTGTATGAATCACCCCCACGGCATCCAGGTCAAAACCAGAGGACGGAAAACGGGTGGGCCAGGGGTCGTTGATTTTTGTTCCTCTGCTGTCCCGGCGGGCATGGTTTGGGTTCATACTGCCAACGACATCCACCACCCGCACATGGGTAATACTGTTCAGGTCAATACCCGCTGAATCTCTGAGTTCTTCCAGGTCAAAGGGGGTGCCATAGCCCACGATATATTTGCCTGCCAGGTTGTTTATGTGTTCGGGTTTTGTATAGCCGAATGATCCGGTTTGTAACGTCGTATCTGTAAGAGAAACGGCAGGGAAGCGCACAAAACGGCTACCGTCGCTGCTCACCTCTACAAAAGCAAGTTCCAGAAATGAATCGAGGAATGTGTTTTCAAAAACTGCAAAATCCCAGCCGGAACCATTTTTCACAGGGCTTTCGAATTGAAGGGTGGCCATTCCGCCATCGCCCAGACTCAGCACTCCGTTTTGCATGGCCGGTCCGCAGGCCGAAAGACTGTCGCCCACACTGGCATATCCGGAATCCGGCATAGATAAATCCATATAGCCCCGCGAAACTTTACAACGGTTAGCCCATGCTACAAAGCAACTGCTGTCGTGCCGCAGAGCTGTACTGCCGGGTTTACCCGCCGCCGGGGCATACTGGGCGCACATTTGGCCCGCAAACAGATATAAAACGATACATAATAAAAATTTCAAAATGAGAAGGAAATATGCTGGTGAATGATTTTACAAAGTTAGCGGATTTAGGGATGGCTGGTTTCAGGGAAACCATGCAGAATTCCTGATATCTGCAGATGCGTATCCGGTACTATGGAACAACCACAGTTGCCGATGGTGTAAGTCCGCTGGTTCCGCCGTCTTTGTAAATGGCCATCACGGCATACACGTAGGTACCTGAGCCCGGCAAATCCCAATCCTCAAATTGATTTTCGGTTCCTTTCGCTGATTTGTAGGCACGGAAACTGCTGTTGTTATAAGAACGGTAAATCACAAAATGATATGCATCCGATGGCGGATAACTCCATTTCAGAATATTTTTTTTCTTTTCTTTGTCCCAAATTGCTGTAAACCGGCTGATGGGTTTTCTGCGACCCACATCATATACCTTTCCACTTACTTCCATTGGAAATCCTGAACTGAGTTCGGCGTCATCCACAGCTTCTATGCGATAGGTATAAACTTCGCCTACGGTTACCTGGTTGTCTGTGAGTTTTGTGGTGTTTTTGTCGCTTATTGTCTTCCACAATTCGAATTGATTATTTCCCACTTTCCTGTAAACATTGTGTTTCATTACATCTTTGCTGTCGCTGGGTATCCATGAAATGTAGACCGCGGTATCGGTTACAAGAATGTTTTTAAATACAGGCTTCACAGGCTTCACTGTATCCGGCAGAGTGACTTTTATGATGGCAGAACGTTCGGAGTGGTTATAGTGCCTGTCTGCTGCCGCAATCTGATAATAAATTTGTTCGGTAAGGCGATTGATATTTACCGTGTCAATAAATACAGTATCCTGATACAAATCACCGGTGAGAATGGTGAATTCATGGTCGATCTGGTTGGCATAATACACACGGTAACCTTTGATGTCTTTTTCCGGACCCAGGTTCCATTTTAAGGTCACTACTCCCTTCATGTCCGATTTGCCGCTAAGCCCGGTAGGTCGGGAGGGCGGGATACTGTCTTTGAGAAATCCCATCATACCCAGACTCCAGTTTTTATTGCCTGCAGTATCAATTGTTTCTATTCGGTAAAAACCGCCATTCATTTCATCCGGATTTTTATCCAGATATGCCAGTTCGGTTTTACCCAGTGGTTTTTCATTGATGGGATAATAAGGGCCTTCCTGCTTGTCGGCCCTCATCACATTAAATCCCACAAAATCCGGTTCAAAAAAATCTTTTTTCCATTGCAGGTGCAGGTAATTCTGGTTCACATCTGTAATATCCAGACTATGCGCTGCAACCGGTGGGGTGCGGTCTCTGCCAAAACTGACAATCGCGGGACCGGGCTCACTGTATTCGGCAAACGGGGTAATGCCAATGAGCCGGTATGTGTACCTCACATAATCGCGGGGCACACTGTCAATATAGGTCATCTGCATTTTCATTTCTCCGCTGGTTTTGTTTCCGGCAGTTATCATCGGATATTTTGAAAGGCGCTTAAAATTTCTTCCCTGCGCATCACCCCTTTCAACAAGATAAGCGGAATAAAACCTTCCGTAATTCTGATGGTACCAGTCCAGCCGCACATGGTTTTCGGCTCCGTATTCAAACAGGGTTGGAGGTGGCGGTATCGTGTCCTTTCTGGCATCTACAAAAACTTCTGAACCGTCTGTTTGCAATTCTGCCTGTGGAATCAATGTGCTTATCAGGTATAAATAAGTTGCATTGGCCTCCACGTTTTTGTCTTCGTATCGCAGGCCCAGCAGGTTGGCAGCGGTTGTGTCAAAATCTGCGGAGAGGGTGGCAAAACCATGCAGGTTCCGTTCCTCATTATAGCGTTTCATCAATTCGCCAAAATTCGGATTGGCAGGCAACGGAGCATAAATTTTAGACAATGCACAATGCGCAGCAATCACCTGGTAATTGTTGTTTTTATCTACCCGTTTGGACCACGTAATGCTGTCTGCCGGTTTAAAAATACCTATGGTGGTGAAAGTCGCCTTTTCCCTAATGGGTTTTCCATTGCGCGCGGTAATGGCACGTTCCAGTTTATATCCGTATTTTTTTGCCAGAAAAAAGGTGGCATTGTCGGAAGGTGCCCAGCGCAGAATGATGGATTTGCCATTGTATTTTCCTATGATTCCCACATAGCTTCTCTGCACTGAATCCACCTGTGCTTGCGCAGAAGGCAGCAGAATAAAACCGAGAATAAAAAATGCGAAGGATTGAATGATATTTTTCATCTTTTATTTTCTCAGCGCAAGGGTAAAACAACATTAAAACGGAGACTGCGGAACATGTCCGGATCCATACCACAGGTAGGAGTTATATACGACAAATCAACCGGGTAATTGCCAAACTGCAACCGCGCATAGGGCTCATATGCCACATTTTCTATGTATTGCATTTGCTCTGCACTTAAAAATTCATAACCATAATATGTCAGCAACAACCTTGCCCAGTTCCGGGTTTCTATTCTGTGCAATACAGTGATAACCGGAATGCCATAATAGAGTCTTGTATCCCTGTTGGCAGCAGTGAAACCTGCGAAACCGCCAAGCGGACCTCCGCTGTTTATGGGTCTCATATTGGAAAGTCGCGCCAGAATGGTACTGCCGGCAGGTGGTGAACTCATTTTTTCCCATTCCTGCAGGAGTGAGGCCTGATAGCTGTCATCAGAGAATTGCACAGGAACATAGGGCGGGATTCCATTTGTACGGTTTGTGAATTCAAAGGCACGACTTGTGCGGGGATTGTTCAGCCGGTTTGAAAACAACCAGGTTTTGAAATCATAGACATAATACATCTGGCTCTGCATCCAGATATTGGTGCGCGGAGTCCATGCTGCACTAAAATTGACAAGCGGAGACACATAAATGGTTCTTCCCTGTTGCACATAACTGTGCCGTATCATGTCATACTCATCATATCCTTCTCCTTCAGCTACATATGTAATGGACTCCAGATCGCCCCAGCCTACTTTCTCAGAGGGTTTCACGCGCATGGCATTCCATTTGTCAGCAACACTGTTGTATTGGCTGGTTTTAAAATGGTATGTGTACAGAATCACCATGTCTTCGCTGGTTTTACTGCCGGCAACTGCAGTTTTCTCGTGAACCACCAGAGTGGAGCCGCCAAAACGGGCTTCTGAAACCCGGTCGCGTATGGTAGGTCTGGTTGCCCACATGGAATTGGACCTGGCAGCACTCGCAAGAGCCTGTCTTGCTCTGCCGGCAGCTGTAAGCCCCTTTTGTGCGATAAAATCTACCTGATACACTTTGTTATTCTGCAAAGCAGGAATATCGAAGTTTATATTGAGTGAGGTGTAGTTCCGCAGATCGCTGAATACCGGTTCACCACCTTCTACCGGTGTAAAACGCACTCTGTAGGTCCACACATAGTCTGTACTGCTGCTGCGGGTAAACAAATAGGCCATGCTGCGTTTTAAAGCCAGCAATCCAGTGCGGCATTCCTGTTGCAGCAGAAAACGCTGATCGTGAAAGGGGTAACTGTAGAGAACGTCCTGCGGACGGATTTTATCAGGCCTTGCGGCAGTGGTAAACAAGTGGGTATATTGTTTGCGAACCTCTCTGTTTTCCAGGTCACGCGCTGTGGACCAGGAGCCGCGGATAAGTTCTTCGCAATACGCAGTGGTGGTCCAGAAATGAATGGTATTTCCAGCCAGAAATGAATCTGAATAGAAGGTGACCAATTGATCATTTTCACTCAGTGCAACTGTTCCTCCGATGACATTGGAAACGGTTCTGCCCATGAGCTTTGTATTTCTCTCCATCACACGGAAAGTGCGCACAATGTCGCGGTTGTTTATGTCTTTCACGGTAAGGCTGAACTGCCGGCCAATGGAATAGTTATACATGGCAGTCGGTTCCACACCACAATCCACTCCTGTGGCTCCCTGTTCCGGACTCAGGTTGGCCACCAGCTCCAGTCCGGCCATGGGATTTTCTACCGGGGGTACACATTTTTGTCCTTCTTTAAACTCGAACTGGCAATATCCGCTAACTGCACCACCCAGAATTTCATAGCGTCCGGTAACAGCCCCCTCTACCCAGTTGGGATTGGGGAAACCACCCTGCAGATAGGCGGCCAGTTGGGCGTTAAAGATGGAGAAGCGGCCTTTTACAAAGAACAAATCCACAAACAGGCCCATATCAGCCTGTATGTAGCCGTAAATCTGACCGCGGGCATACCAGCCATTAGCACCTATGGTGGCACTCGGGGGCATGCCTTCGCAGCGTGAGGTCATTTTCTTTACGGAAAGATCGAAACCAAAACCTACTCCCAGACTGGCATAAAAGGGCATGATTTCAAAACCCAGTGGGCCGATATTGACAAAAGTACCCATGGCAAATCCGTCTCCCCGTTCAATGTTGGTGATATCTCTTTCGGGGACCACGTGCAGTCTGGAGGCAATTTCAGGTGGAAGGGGCGGCATGGGTGGCAGGTTCATTCCCGCCATAAAGTAAAATTCTGCGCGCGCCAGTTCTGTTCTGCCGAGCACCAGGCGCAGGCCTATAGGTCCGTAGCGTTCATCTCCCGGAACCCTGGGCGTTCCGACATATATGTGCCAGTCATCCCGTTCGCCGGGGTTTACCACACGGGCATATATTTCCATGTAGCCTGCACGGTTATCCGGACCAATGCCCTGCAATACCCCGGCCACATTCACGTATACATTAAAGCTCGCCAGAAATTCATTGCGAACAAAGTTGTAATTCACCAGAAAATCGGCCGAAGCACTGGCTTCTCTTCTGTTCGTGCTTTCTGTCATAAAGATAAAATCACCCTGCAGGAATATTCTTTCAATACCCCCTGTACTCTCAATAAACTGCGCACCCAGCGTTATCAGGCCATGGTAAGCAGAACTGCCTCCGGTGGCTCCGATTTTTATCCGTGCCTCGAAACCAAGTCCCACAGAACCATCCGGGGTATAGGCTGTTCCGGTAGAAGAGGTGCCTGCGGCATTGCTTACCGGTGCAGTACCTGCCACAATACGACTGAATGGCACCGGTTCGGGTTTGCGCATATGGTACCATGCACCACCACCAATGCCCCGCAAATCCACACCTGCAAACAGGGTAATTCCCGGGCTCCAGATTGCCATAGCATCTACATACCAGTAACGGAATCCGCGGACCTCCCCAAATTGTACGGTCGCCGAAACTGAGATGGTGGGTTTGAATTCCACACTCAAATACCCGCGTATGCCTTTGCCATAGGTGGGGTGCGAGTTGTAAAATACCAGTGAACCTTCAATGGATACACAGCCCACTGTACCCCCCACAGCAATTGAGTCAAGATTTACACCGGAAAAACTCCAGCCTTGTCTTTCACCAGTCAGATTCAGTTTACCCAGAAATGCAATTTTTGTAGCTGCGTGAAAACCACTGGATTCACCGGTAAGGGAAAGGGTGATTACAAACTCAATTCCAAATCGCGGTCCCGGAGACTGATCAAACTCCATCATACTTGGCCCTTCGCGGCTGGTGATGTTGATCGCGTCTATGCTTAACGGAAAACCACCGCTGCTGTGCTGCTCGCTGGCAAAAGCAAAAGAACCTACCGAGATGTACCGGGGTCCCCTGCTGCTCAGTACAAAATGTTCAAACCGGATGCCCCGCAGCCCTATGCCATCCAGACGCATGCCATCGCTGCCTTCAGGTGCACCCCGGCTGCCGGCAATGGTTACCGTTCCGGTAAGGTCTGTGCCCGCTGCAAAACCCCGGCCATCAATGGTTACAGATATTCTGGAGGAAGGCATCAACTGTATCTGACATTCCCATATCTGGGCAACAAAAGTATCGGCCGGTTGTATGCGGAATTCGAAGGCAAATTCCCCTGCACTGCTGCGGTTCAGCGATGCATCGTATTTCAGTGCTGTGGTGGATATGGGCAGTTTGATCTGTCCGTTCAGTCCTGCATTCCGGAAATTGTTACTCACCATGGACAGGTACACTGTGTCCAGCGAATATGCCCAGCCGTCCAGATTGCCATCGTCTACGCGAACCAGATTTTCTATGGCAAACCGCGCGCTGAAACCAGTACCATCTATAAGTACATTGTTGATGGAGCCGGTGAGCCTGCGTCCGGGGGCAGAGTAAGTTTTAAATTCGTTTGGCAGTCGCACCGCCAGTCGTTTCAAATAAAATCCTTTCCATCGGATGGTGCGGTCTCCGCCATAGCCTTCAGGGTATTGCATGGAACCGGCATTCTGCAAATCAGAAAAATCCAGATAGGCTTCACTGGCTTCAAAACCCCATTCAGGCAGGCCGGCGACCTGAAACCGGTCCATATCCAATCTGGCAAGCCAGTTTCCGCTGCGTTGTACCTTAAAGTTGAAACGGCCCTGAACCTGTCCGGGTCCCGCACTCCCGTCATCAGCATCGGGTACCAGCAGATTCCTGCCAAACAAGGCTGCTCCGCTTACCGAAAGTTCTTTGAAGCCCTGGCAATCCCAGGAAACATAGGTTCCGGAATCCCGGGGTAAGGATGGTGCTTTTAATGAAAATGTAATGTCCGTGGTGTAAACGAGATTTAAATCTCTGGGCAAATACAGTTTCCCCTGATTGAAATTGATGCCACCGGGATGAAAACAAATGTCATTTGCTCCCAGAGAAATCCAGCTGCCCATTTCGGGAATGTCCACACCGGCCATGGCATTCAGTGTGGCCATGGAAGATGTGAATTTGCAACCAAGAATGGCCACGATGGTTCTTTGTCCGTCTATTGTATTGTCTATACCCAGCGGCATACCCACAGGTGAACTGCCGGCAAGTTGGCTGGCCAGACGGTTGGATGTGGTAATCCACTGGTTAATTTCCTGCGCCTGTTCCTGGCCCAGGCCCGTGAACGTGCCAACTGCGCGTGCCAGGGCATCGGGCACCAGTGTGGAGTTGTCTGTCTCGGTAAGTACTTCACCACTGATCATCCGGTTGGCAGCATTGATTTGAATACTGCTGAAACTCACCCGCACCGGTGCCCCCATAAAGGGAACCCGGATATGACCCCTTCCGCGTGCATTGGTCCCAGCCCAGGATATTTCAGTTATGGTCATGCTGAATTTGCCCACTGTAATGGTGCCCCCAACAGCAGCAGTGCTTACAGGGGTTCTGTCGGTTTCTGGTGGTGCCATGCAATCGGCCAGGCAACCGGGGGGCGTTCTGCGGGCTGTGTCCGTGCGTATTTCAGGAGGCCTTGCACCAATGCGGAATTGCCATACAGGGCCGGTTACATATGCGTTGCTTCGCGGGTCGTTGTCGTCCACCAGCCATTTTACCCGCCAGAAATAGGTGCCGGTATCGCTTACCCTCAGCGAATGATTTATGCTGCGGTAAATGGAGTCGTTCAGCAGATTGTGCTCAGCAATACACTGGTTCAGGGTTACATTGGGTTCAAAACGATGGGAAACACTGCGGTATACTGTCGAAAAATCCCTTTGCTTGCTCACTTCCAGTACATACCGTTCAATTACTTTTTCTTCAAAGAAATTGGATGTGGGTCTGCCGGCACCGGAACCATCTGAAGTGACAATGGAAAACGCAGGTAAGGGATTGGTTGGGAAATCAGAAGTTTGAAAACGGAAGGCAATGAGTCCTGTGTCCTGGCTGGATTCATCGGCTGGTTCCTGATTGACTGGTACACCCATGCCGGAAATAAACTCATCCGTGCAGGATACACTCAGCGGTGCGCGGTCTCCTGTGGTTCGGTGCAGAAAATAACCTCCCACATTATAGCGGTAGCGCGCACCCCGGTTGAATTCCTGAGCAACCCTGGCATTGGGTTCATTCACAGCGATATGTTGCGATGCGTTTTCGGCAATACTTATTCCTGTGGCCCGTTCCTGCGATTCCCGTGGGCCGTAGGGCCAGCGTAAATCATTGTTGCGGTTGGTCGCGGTAATTCCGTTTTCCTGCAACTGCATGTTGTAATTGAACCTGTACAATTGGTTGTCGTACGGCTGAAATTTTACGATAATGGGGCAATACCTCCACGGCACATATTCATTGTCGGTGGGATAGCTGGAAACGATGGAAACCCGGTCATTTCCGGCATTTCCGTACCGGATAACGCATGGCGTGCTGTAACCCCGGTTTGCAAAACGGAGTCCGCCCGTGGGATCTGTGGCTCTTACCCGAATGGCATAGGTTCTGCCGGGTTCCATCAGTGGATTGGCGATGGAATAGAAGTAATTGTTTCTGTATTCCACACTGTCTGTAAAGAAAATGGGAGAGGTGGCAGACTCAAAGGCATCAAACGGATTGCGTCCTTCGGGATACAATTCAATCATTTCCAGGATGTATCGCGTATGTACCGGTGCTTCAGGCGGTATGGTCCATTGAATGAGAAAGTTCTGCAGATCGGAATAGTTCAGTCTCTCACCGCAGTTTACACCACCGAATGACAGCATTTCCGGTGCATTGATCAGCCCCACACGAAATGGAGCAGAACAACCCGAAGGAATGGCAGCACTCAAAGGAACACTGTATCCCTGTGCATTGAAATCATAGGCTGTAATACACAATTGATAAGTAGCGGCCGGCAACCTGCGGGTGCGAATCAATTCTTCCCGGGTGATTCCCACTGCGATGATGCTGGACTCTGAGGGGAAAATATTATATAATTCTGTGGCAGTGAGCAGGCGTGTTTCGGCAGGATTCAGAACGATCGGAATGTCGGGCTGGTAGTCAGGGTTGGTCGATACGCTGATACGGTCATCCATGCTCCTGAACCGACCTCCCAGTTTTATGTTCTGCACACTGGCAGAAATATTTGTGAGTGTAATCAGCACCTTGTTTTCATCTTCCGTATAGGTAAATAAATTGGGGTCGTATGGTGGCAGTATGGTCACGGTAACGTTTACAGACTGCGATTGGGCGAACTCGCACCTGCCGGCCAGCACCAGTGTGAACAGCAGGAAGTATTTGAGCAGATTTCGCATTTTCATGGCATGTGGGCTTACAGGGAATAGGTATATCTCAGGCTTACACGTTGTTCACTGAATGTGTAGATGGAATTGATGCTTGTTTTATTGCGGACCAGGTTCAGCATTAAGCCGAAATTGTGCTTTTTATGGGGTTGCCAGGCTATGCCTCCACCCAGCGTGGCAATCGTCCCATCCATATTTCCCGATTTGAGTTTTACTAGCAGCCCCGCATTGGTGTTTACATTCAGTTTTGCCTTGCGTATCTGCTTGCGAAAACTGATGGAAGGGCCTGCAATTTCAAACTGCGATGCATAGGATTTTACATTTGAATAATTGGCATTTACGGAAATATTCAATCCCTTTTTTCCTTTTCCGTATACAAAGGCAACATTTCCGGTATAACTGCGGCTCTGTGTAAATGCGCGGGTTACCACATTGTTGTCATTCAGGTTCTGATACTGAGCATTCAATATCAAACTTTTGCTGATGTCTGCTTTGGTGTGCGAAAACCGCATATTCCCACCATAACTCTGATTAACCACACTGAAAATAATGGAATCATTCAACAGAGTCTGTCCGCTGTTCACATTGGTTCCATAATTGCTGTAATTCAATCCCAGACTGAATTTTCTGCTGGGATTCAGCATGATGTAAGCCGAGCCTATCCGGTTTGTGGTGGTGTTGATCTGGTCATTCAATAAATTGTTCAGCCGGATACCATAACTCGCATTCAACATCAGTTTTCCTTTCAGCAATATGGTGGATGGAGAGATGGTATATTGTATCAAATCATTGTTGACATAGTAACTTCCCAGGGTTTGAAATTCCGGATCTACCCGGCGGTATTCACCCCGGATTCTGAAATTTTTAAATGAATAACCTACAGAAAAATTACCTGCCAGATACGGAACTGTAGAACGGTTTATTTTTAAAAAAGCATTTACAGATTTTAATGGACCCGAAGAGGCCACCTCATCTGCCAGCCTTTTGTCAAGGGTAACCGCACTCAGTGCCATATCTATGCTTATGTCAATATTTTTAAGAATAATATAATTGCTTTTAATTCCGAGTGCCACATTTTCCATGGGCTTAACACCGGCAGAATCTGCATTTTTGGCAACCATGCTGTCTACATTGTCCCAGGCTTTAAAAAGAATAAAATCCGTGTAATTGGGTCCTTTCCCGAAACCTACTTTTGCAGCAAAACCCATACGTTCATAACTGGGCAGGGCATAACTGTAGCGGGTACGGAAGGTTTCATCTACAAGCGTGCGGTTGCGGAATTTGCCATAGATACCACCTACCCGCAATTTGCCGGGATTAAGTTCAAATCCACCACCCAGAAAGGTAGCGCCTCCAAGTGTATAATCACTGTAATGGATATTGCGCCAGCCGGCATGCAGGGTTACCCATTTGTAATATGGACTCACCCCGTATTTGTTGAAGGGCTGCGTGAAATTCCTCTCCTGCTCGCTGTAAACAAAGGTAAACGGAAAGGTAATGTCATAAAATTTAAGGGTAGGTGAGCCGGCCAGATACCAGCTGAACGGTACACGTCGTGCATTGATTCCCTGCTGCTGGGTAAACATGCAACCCACTCCCAGACTGCCACCTTTGTCAAAAACTTTGCCTTTTCCTATGTTGCCAAGGTCTTGTCCGGTCAGCAAATTTCCGCAACCAACAAAGGACAATGCGGCAATTAAAATGTGATTACGGTAAGTTTTCAAGGCATGACAAATGTATAGGATTCAGCCATGATTACAAACCTTGAGAACATATTATTTTTACATAAAGGGGAATGTGAGGATATTGAAAAATAGAAACAAAAGTCAAAAAAGCCTGAAGTGCTGCAGCCGTGTTTTTGACAAAAGCAACTGAAAAGATTGCAGGCAGAATTAACCCTTCAGCCGTGATTCTACTTCAGACAATGCCAGATTGCATATGGTCTTGCTTTCCGAGATCATTTTTTCGGCACGGTTTGTAATATCTGTGGCCCAGTTTTTATCATCCAGACCCTGCGCATTAATCAAAACGTTCATCCACGCACCCTGCATGGCAGTAAGCAGACATGCAATACCAACACCTGCGTCACTCAGGCTGTTCGGGTTGCCTTTTTCTGCCATTTCTTTCAGCAATGGAATAGCGGATGCTGCCACCTCCAGTGTGCGGAAAGGAACTTCTGTGGCATATTTACTGGCTTGCTGTATGGCTGCTTTGCGTTCTGTTTTCTGATGATCGGTCTCTTTCGGCAGACCAAAGGCCTCCATAATGCGGTTGAATGCGCGGGTATCTTCATCTACAAGTGCCAGAAGCTGATCTTTGATGTGTTGCCCTTTTTCTGCCCAGGGACTGAACTCCGCTGTGCGGGATTCCCATCCGCGTTTTCCGGCCGACAAGTTGGCCACCATTGTGCCCAGTGCTACACCAAATGCACCAACTGCCGCAGCTACGGACCCTCCGCCCGGTGCGGGTGAGTCTGCTGCTGTTTCATTGGCAAATTCTTTTACAGTCATTGAAACCAGACGTTCCTGTCCTGCGTCGCGCAGCAGGTACTCAATGATTTTTTTTGCGGGGTCAAATGGCCCCAATTCGTCCAATCCCATGCTTTTAACTGCTGTCCATATCAATTCAGATTCGCTTACCCCCACACTCAATCCCTGTTTTTCCAGAAAATAACGACCTGCCTGAAGCATGGGTTCCAATGGAACAAGTCCCACAAGCTCGCTGCCTGTAACCCTTGCTCCCCGTTCATCTGCACTTTTGCGACACTCTTCGAACACTGTATGCAACGGAGTCTCTTTGTAGTTCGTCAGATTGATTGATATCTGAGCCATTTGGTATTCTTCGATGTACCAGCCTATGGCTTTTACATTTTTCAGTTTACCCGGTATGCGCAGCGGTTCTCCGGTTTCATCGGTTTTGATTTTTCCGGTATAAGGATTGCCTTCACGTACCACCCGTCCGGCTTCGCGCACATCAAATGCAATGCGGTTGGCTATGCGGGTGCTTTTCGTGTTCAGATTTACATTGTAAGCAATGAGAAAGTCTCGTGCTCCAATTACTGTGGCACCGGCTTGGGCATTGAACGTGGCCGGACCGAAATCAGGTTTCCATTCCGGCAACAGCATTTTGTCTGCAAATCCTTCGTATTCACCGGCGCGGATTACACTCAGATTGCTGCGCTTTTTATCGGGCTGGGCATACTCATACAGGTATACCGGAATATGCAGGTTTTCACCCACCCGGCGCGCCAGCTTTTGGGCATACGCAGCTGTCTCTTCCATGCTTATGCCGCTTACCGGTATCAGTGGACATACATCGGTGGCGCCCATGCGGGGGTGCTCACCTTTGTGGTTTCTCATGTCTATGAGATGTGCCGCTTTCTCTATGGCCAGATAGGCAGCATCAATCACTGCTTCCGGCTCACCTACAAAGGTCACCACCGTGCGGTTGGTGGCTTTGCCGGGGTCTGTATCCAGCAGTCGCACTCCTTCCACAGTTTCAATGGCATCGGTAATTTGTTTGATGATATGCAGGTCGCACCCTTCACTGAAATTGGGTACGCATTCAATCAGTCTTTTTTGCATGGGGCAAAGGTAATGCTCCCGCCCTGGTCATACTCAATACAACAGGGATTCCCTGTTTAATCAGGCATCAGTCGCACATGGTAGGGCAGAATGAGTCCGGACTGCCACCGTTGCGGTAAAACAACTGGGATCCGCCTTCCTGTCCCACATTGCCGCCGGCAAAAATCACACAAGTGTTTCCACCCACAGTGCAAAAACGGAAAGCTACAGTAGTTGCAGATACGGGCAGGCTGTTGACAATCTCCAGCAGGGCCGATTTTTCAATCTTTCCACCCAGGGTTTTGCCGGCATTGGCTTCGGAATAAGCGGTTGAGAGTGTCTCGTAAGCAGAAGCATTGATGTCAATACTCACTTTGGTGGCTGTGGATTCCAGACTGCACATGGTGGGGCAAAAACTCTCGTCACTGCCGCCGTTGCGCATGTATTGTGTATTTCTGAGCAGGGTATGGTCCCCTTTCAGCATCAGGCTGGTTTTGGAGTAGGTAGGGTCTGTGCAAAACCGGAAACGCACAAAATCCTGTGAACCGGGAATGCTGCTGATGAAGTTTTTCAGTTCGGATTTGCCCATCATTCCACCCAGGGTAGATCCGCTTGAACTGGCATAATCTGCTGTCAGTGCGTCAAATTCTGCTTTGGTTACTTTCACGGCAGCAGTATATGCATTCGTGCTCGATTTGCTGATTGTGCCAGAGGGCAACAGGTTGTCGGTAAAACGGAATGAAGTTAACGTCAAACCAATGGCTGCAATGATAGGGAGGGTTTTCATTTTGAATTGTTAAAAAATACAAAAGAAAAAACAAATGGAAATGAAGTTCTGTGTTTTCTGCCAGTGGGTTACCTGCCTCAGGCAATTTGTTTTCACCGTAAGCCCTTTTGGTCACATGGACAGTCTTGTGCGGCCGATCACATTCGTTTTTGGTACAAATACTTCGGACAATCAATGGTTACGAGTCGGAATAGCGCCGATAATGCGTAATTTTGCACCCCTTTTTTATGACCCTCATAACTTCCATTTCTGGTATTCGTGGCACTATAGGTGGCAGGCAGTCTGATAATCTCACACCTCCCGACATTGTGAAATTTACCGCGGCTTACGGCGCCTGGATTCTGTCTCAGTCTGCTGTGCGCAAAGTGGTTGTGGGTCGCGATGCCCGTCTCAGCGGACCAATGGTGCAGGGTTTGATTGTGCAGACTCTGGTTGCTATGGGTATTGATGTGATTGATCTGGGACTGGCTACCACCCCTACTGTGGAGGTTGCAGTGACCGAATTACAGGCGGCCGGTGGCATCATTGTTACAGCCAGTCACAATCCCAAACAGTGGAATGCGCTGAAGTTGCTGAATTCCCGTGGGGAGTTCATCAGCGGGGAAGACGGGACAGCCCTGCTGGAAATGGCAGAAACCGGAAATTTTGAATTTGCAGGAGTGGATACCCTTGGGTCGGTACAAACCATGGATTTTCTGGACCGCCACATAGAGATGATACTGGCTCTGGATCTGGTAGACCGCGAAGCAATAGCCAAAAAGAATTTCCGCATTGCGGTGGATGCTGTGAACAGCGTGGGTGGTATTGCTGTGCCTAAATTGCTTGAAGCCCTTGGCGTGAAGGACATTGTTAAAATCCATTGTGAGCCGACAGGGAAATTTGCACACAACCCCGAACCACTGCCAGAGCATTTGGGTGAAATTTCATCAACAGTAAAAGATAAAAAATGCCATTTGGGTATAGTGGTAGACCCGGATGTGGACCGGCTTGCGCTGGTCTGTGAGGATGGTGAAATGTTCGGAGAAGAATATACACTGGTGGCGGTGTCCGAATATGTGATTAAACACAAACCGGGCAATACCGTGAGCAACCTCAGCAGTACGCGGGCTTTGCGAGACATTACAGAAAAAGCCGGTCTGAAATATTTTGCAAGTGCCGTTGGAGAAGTAAATGTGGTGCAAAAAATGAAAGACAACAAAGCCATTATTGGTGGTGAAGGGAACGGCGGGATCATTTTGCCTGAACTGCATTATGGCCGCGATGCCCTCGTGGGAATTGCCCTGTTTCTGAGCCATCTGGCAAATAGCAATACCAGTGCCAGCCTTCTTCGCGCCACTTACCCCAGCTATTTTATCAGTAAAAACAAAGCAGAATTGCAACCGGGTACAGATGTAGATGCTGTGCTGGATAAAATACGGGAAAAATACAAAAAACAGCCTGTGAATACCATTGATGGTGTGCGCATTGAATTTGACAATGACTGGGTTCATTTGCGCAAGAGCAACACAGAGCCCATCATCAGAATTTATGCCGAAAGTTCTACCATGAATACGGCGGATGCCCTGGCCAGAAAAGTGATTCAGGATATAGGCAACTTAATTTAATTGAAGTCACAAGTTCAGCCCATTCATTTATTTTATTTGTTGACATTCCGGAAGCAAAATCTTTGATCAATCTGATTGTGAAAAAAATGCCGTTTGCCGCGATATTCTCAATGATTCAACGATAACCAACTGCCTGCCAATTCTAAAACTATAGACTAACAAACATGAGTTTACAATGCGGAATAGTGGGATTACCCAATGTAGGTAAATCCACCCTGTTTAATGCGGTAAGCAGCGCAAAGGCGCAGGCTGCCAATTTCCCGTTCTGTACCATAGAACCCAACGTAGGAACCATCACCGTGCCGGATGAAAGATTGACTGTTCTGACCGAACTGGTCAATCCGCAAAATGTGGTGCCCACCACCATTGAAATCGTGGACATTGCAGGCCTTGTTAAGGGTGCAAGCAAAGGAGACGGATTGGGAAATCAATTTCTGGGGAACATACGAAATACGCACGCCATTTTGCATGTGCTGCGTTGTTTTGAAGACCCTAATGTGATTCATGTGGATGGCAGTGTAGATCCGGTGCGGGACAAAGAAATCATTGATACCGAACTGCAGTTGAAAGACCTGGAAACCCTGGAAACAAAAATTAAAAAAATTGTAAAACAGGCCCAGACCGGAGACAAAGAAGCTGCACGCACTCTTGAAGTATGCGAGGGATTCAAAGCCCATCTGGAAAAAGGCAAAAATGCCCGTACCTACGTAACCGACGATGAAAGGAGAGGATTGATCGCAGACCTGCATTTGCTTACAGACAAACCTGTATTGTACGTGTGCAATGTAGATCCGGGTTCGGTTGTAAATGGGAATGAGTTCGTAGACCGGGTTAAATCCGCAATCGCAGATGAGAAAGCAGGTATTCTGATTATTTCCGCAGCCATAGAGGCAGAAATTGCAGAGCTGGAAAGTTTTGACGACCGCAGAATGTTTCTTTCCGAGATGGGGCTCGAAGAAAGTGGTGTGGAAAAACTGATCAGGGCAGCCTATAAACTGTTGAATTATATCACCTATTTCACGGTAGGGGTAAAGGAGGTGAGGGCCTGGACCATTACCGAGGGAACCAAAGCTCCCGGAGCAGCCGGCGAAATTCACTCAGACTTTGAGAAGGGATTTATCCGTGCCGAAGTGATAGCCTATCAGGATTTTATTACCCTGAAAAGCGAAGCAGCCTGCCGTGCAGCCGGAAAATTGCGTGTGGAAGGCAAGGAGTACGTGGTAAAAGACGGAGATTGTATGCACTTCCTTTTCAACGTTTAACCCGATTCCCTGCAGGGGCATTGTCACCGGATAGCATCCGGAATTGTCATAATTGGATCCCGACTCTTTATTGTTTGTAATTTGTTGCAGGAATAAATACTTTTGAGGAGTAATAAATATTCTATGAAAAAATCTCTCCTCATCCTGATGGTATTGGCCCTGCATTTTGCACTGCAGGCTCAGGCACCACAGGGAATCAGCTATCAGGCAGCACTGCGCAATGGCAGTGGGCAACCCCTGGCGGGCTCTTCTGTTACCATGCGTTTTGGCATATACTCCGGAGCCGGGGCCACAACGAAAGTGTATGAAGAAACACAAAGTCTTACGACCGGGAGTACCGGGCTTGTGAATTGTGTCATTGGCAAGGGCACTGTTACTTCTGGTACCTTTTCTGCCATCAACTGGGGGGGAGATCAGTTTCACCTGAAAGTGGAAGCCAATACCGGCGGTGGATTTGTAGATATGGGGACCCAGCAACTGGTGAGTGTACCTTATGCCTTGCACAGTGCACAATCTGCATCTCTTTCTCCCACAGGAACAGTTACCCCAGGCCAGATTACCAGTGCCGGTGCTACGAACAATCAGGTGCTGACCTGGAATGGCACGGCCTGGGTTCCCAAAGACGCAACCGGCGGTGGTGGTGGAGGAGGAAGCGTAAATCCCTCCCAGATTACAGCAGGTGGGGCCAGTAACAATCAGACCCTCATCTGGAACGGCAGTAACTGGGTTCCTAAAGATATTTCTGTAAGTGCATCTCAGATCACTGCCAGTGGAGCAAGCAATAATCAGGTACTCACCTGGAATGGTTCAGCCTGGGTGCCAAAAGACGTTTCAGTGAGCCCTTCTCAGATTACTGCAGGCGGTGCAGGTACAGATCAGGTACTCACCTGGAATGGCACAGCCTGGGTTCCCAAAGATGCGGCGGGTGATATAACAGGTGTAACTGCGGGAACAGGTCTTAGCGGCGGCGGAAGCAGCGGAGCTGTAACATTGAATGCACAGACCACGACTGCATTGTGGAACGCCAATCAATTGCAGGGTGTGGCAGTTGCAAATACTGCTCCTGCAAGTGGAAATATCTTAAAGCACAATGGAACTGCCTGGGCGCCGGGAACAGAAACAGTAACCACAGCAGGCACCGGACTCAGCATTACCTCCGGTACAATCAATTCCGTTTGGACCAAATCCGGTAATGATATTTATAACAACAACACGGCCAATGTAGGAATCGGCACAACCACCCCCTTGTACAATCTGCATACCTATGCCTCTTCAAAAGATTGCTACATCACCTCAGAAGCGGCCTCCAATACTGCTTTGGCAAGCGTGATGGCCAAAGGCAATGGTGGCTCCGGAGATTTTCTGGGTCTCTCCAGATACGGGTCAGGCTATTCCGGCACAGCGGCAGGTATAAACCTTGGCGGACTGAGTTTATTGAATTCAGGTTCTGCATCCAATGGTTTGTTGCTGCAGGTAGAATCCAAGTACCCCATGTATTTTGCAACCAACAGCGCAGAAAGAATGCGTATCACTGAAACTGGTGCCGTTGGAATCAACACAACCAGCCCGAACAGTGCCTACAAAGTGCACATGATGGGTGCGGGAACGCTGAACAGCAACCTTACACCCTACTATCAGTCAGTATTGATGGCAGAAGATACTGTTTCCAGCAATTACGGATCTTCAGGTATCATAGGCAGAGGTGGCTGGAAAGGAGTCATGGGACACAACAAAGGGGTCTCCGGAGGAGCATCAGCTATCGGGGTGTATGGCCTTACTGAAGGCACAAGTTATACCGTTGCCTATGGTATGCGCGGAGAAGCAACCGGGGCTGGCGGGAGTACGATTGGTGTTTCAGGACTATCCACGGCAGGCACAAAGCTTAGTTTTGGAGTATATGGCATTGCAAATAACAGCACATCGGCGGCTCACCGTGTGGGAGTATATGGTTCTGGAAACAACACCGGGGTAGTGGGCACCACCAGTGGAAGCGGCTGGACTTATTCATCCATATTCAATCCCATGACAGCTGGTGTTGTGGGGCAAGTTCGTTCAGTTACTGCCAACAGGCCTGTCGGTGTGATGGGTATAGCCGGCACAACAGGATCATCTGGTCAGACAGCTCTTATGGCTTTGGCTGATTCTAATGTATACAATTATGGAGTAGAAGGTTATGGTTTGTATGGGACTGGCACAAATTATGGTGTCTACGGCTATGCTGCCGGAACAGGTACCAATTATGCCGGATATTTCTCCGGTTATTTATATGCTACCAGTTCTTCTTCTGGTGTAAAAGCTTTCCGGATAGACCATCCGCTTGACCCTGAAAACAAATATCTGAGCCACAGCAGTGTTGAATCTCCGGATATGATGAATATCTACAATGGAAATGTAAACACAGATGCCGATGGAAAAGCCACCATTCAACTGCCTTCTTATTTTTCTGCCTTGAACCGTGAATTCCGCTATCAGCTTACTTGCATAGGACAATTTGCACAGGCCATTGTAGACAATGAAATTTCAGGTAACACATTCAGCATTCGCACTGACAAACCCAATGTAAGAGTGAGCTGGATGGTAACCGGTATCCGCAAAGATGCGACCGCAGAGCACAACCGTATTCAGGTAGAACAAGACAAGCCTGCCAGTGAAAAAGGATTTTATCTTGACCCCGAAGCGTATGGTTATGGCATGGAACGCAATGCAGCCTGGTACCGCAGTGCTTTAAACAAGAAACTGGAATACAAAACCAGTCAGAACAAGCAGGAAATCAACCCGGTTGCCCTGCCTGTGGATCAGTTGCAAAAGAAATAATACCCGTAAACCGGGCACAAAAAAAGGGGCATTCAGCCCCTTTTTTTGTGTCTAAAACAGTTTACCAGATATGCACCCGCAAACTATCCGGGCGGTACATTTTATTGTCGGGCGTTACCCCAAAGGCTTTGTAAAATCCTTCATGATTTTGCAATGGACCTATGGCCCTGAAATATCCCGGTGAGTGTGGGTCAGTTTTCAGTCGCATACTCAGTTCCTCATCGCGGATTTTATTGCGCCATACCGTAGCCCAACTCATAAAGAATCGTTGCTCGGGTGTAAAACCGTCAATTTCCGGACGCGAGCCGCTGCGGTTCAGGTGGATTTGCAATCCGTCATACGCCGCATTAATCCCTCCCAAATCGCCTATATTTTCTCCCATGGTGAATTCGCCATTTACAAATTGCCCTGGCAGTGCTTCAAAGCCATTGAACTGTTTCGCCAGCAGTGCTCCGCGTTCTTTAAATTGCTTTTCGTCTTCTTCTGTCCACCAGTTTACCAGATTACCATATTCGTCAAATTTGGCACCTTCATCATCAAAACCATGTGAGATTTCATGCCCGATCACTGCTCCGATTCCTCCAAAATTCACGGCAGCATCTGCCCGTGCATCAAAGAATGGAGCCTGCAATATAGCTGCAGGAAACACAATCTCATTGTAACTTGGATTGTAATAGGCATTCACTGTTTGAGGACTCATCATCCATTCGGTTTTGTCCACGGGTTTTCCGTACTTTTCAGCATTGCGTTTTATTTCAAAAGCACCAGCCCTTTGCATATTGTCGTAATAGCTGCTCTTTTTTCCTTTGGCTACAAACACAAGTGCAGAGTAATCTTTCCATTTGTCAGGGTAACCGATTTTTATCATCAGGCGGTCCAGTTTGCGCTGGGCCATCGCTTTTGTCGCCGTACTCATCCATTCCAGGTTGTTGATTCGCTGACGATAGGCCGCAATCAGGTCATCCACCAGCTGGCGGGCTTTGTCTTTGCTTTCCTGGCTGAAGTATTTGTCTACATACAATTTTCCAAGGGCTTCTCCCAGGGTGCGGTTCACTGTGGCAAGGGCTCTCTCCTTCAGCGGACGCTGGGCAGGTGTGCCCCGCAGATAACGGCCGTAAAAGTCAAAAGACAATCTTTCTATGGGCATAGAAAGTGTGCCGGCTGCATTCCGTATCAGACTCCATTGCATCAGCAATTTCAGGTCGGAAAGGCGGTCCTTCTGGATGAGGGTATTGAGTGTTTTAAAGTATTCCGGCTCTGATACAATCACTGTATCCGGGCTGAGAGCTATGGCCGCCATACAGCCGGGAATACTGACCTGGCTGAGCAACCCTGCAGCAGCACCCGTGGAATAAGGATTGTACTGGATTTCAGGATTGCGGCGTTGCTCTTTGGTCAGCATAGGTGTTGCCAGTGCCTTTTCCAACTCGTATATGCGTGTGGCTGCATTTTTTGCATCGGAAGCGGAGAAGCCGAATTCCCGCAACATATTGGCAACAAATGCGCGGTATTTCTCCTGCTTCTCTGCGGACTTCTCATCGGTTTTCAGGTAATAATCCCGGTCTGGCAGACCCAGTCCTGCGGTTCCAAGATACACGGCATTTTTATCACTGTTTTTGGCATCGGCAGATACCCCAATATTGAAGAAGGCACAGTCTCCGGTGGCCATTTGTTTCTGCAACAATGCAGACAAGGATTTCATGTTTTTCACCTTTTTCACTGCCTTTAAATCTTCCAAAAGTGGTTTGGTACCCAGTTTATTCCGTGTTAAGGTATCCATTACACTTGCGTACAGTGCCACTGCTTTTCCCTGGTCGGTTTCAGGTCCGTATTTGCCGGAGTGCAAGGCTTCTTCAAGTACGGCCAGCGACTGAGAATCGGCCAGCTTACCCAGTTGCTCAAATGCGCCCCAACGGCCACGGTCGGAGGGAATTACCGCATTTTTCATCCAACTGCCGTTGACATAGTTGTAGAAATCATCGGCGGGATTCACACTGCGGTCCATATAGGACAGATTCAGTGCCTGATATCCGCCATCGTTGCCTCTGTGCACAAAGGAGAAGAGTGCGGTTGCTGCCACACCCGTTAGTATCCATATCTTCATGCTGCAAAAATCGACCTGTAATGTGAATTTCAGTCAATTCTTTGGCAATCTGTATGTAATTTCAGACCAAATGAGGTTACAACTTTTCGCAGTCCTGCCGTGAATTGGGTTTTTTATTCCTGTATTTTTCCTTCAAAACCCTTTCCAGCCATTTTCCGGGGAGGTTGCCAAAGGAAATACCGATGAAAAAATCAGCATCACGGAGCCGGCGGGTATTGATAAAGCTGTACAAGCTGTTGGTGCCCAGATACAGCCAGCCTATCCGTACAGAAGCCCCTGCCCTGAAAGCACGGTAATCGTATTCCAGCAGCAAAGGCAGCGATACCTCCAGCCACTCCGATTCAAAACGGGGTGCCAGCATGAGGTAGGATGCATGCCTGGCATGAATGCTGTAACGGCTGCGCAGACTCTGCACCACCTGAGCATTGACAAACCAATGGGGCTTTATCTGGTAATCGGCACTCAGTGCAAGGCGAGTGGGCAGACCGATGCGCCGGTTCTCTGTGTACCGCTTGTAATTTGGCAGGCGATTCAGTACCGAATCAAGCAACCCATAGCCGGGCTCTGCATTCTGGTAGCGGCTTTGTTCCGCTGATATCCGCCAGCCGATGGTACTGGGATTACTGATATCTGTGATATCTGCATTTCGGTACAAAATGCTTCCCACGTCCAGCAATGCCAGCCCGAATTTATATTTGTACAGCGTGTGTCTGTCTTTGTATCCTCCTGCCTGTTGCCATTCCTTTTTGTGGTATACATAGCCTATTCCCAGGTCTGCACCTGTACCCCGTGCGCTGCGCCCACCATATGAGGCGTACCTTACACCGGTTTTATCCAGTGAAACAGAGTCACTGTTTATAATATGCACGGTGACCGGGTCGCTTTGAAAGTATGCACCACCAAGTCCAACAGCTCTTTTCAATGTGATACCGGTGAGCAGGTGACGTTTGTGATCCAGTGCCAGGTCTCTGCTGATATTCAGTCCAATGGTAGCCCAGGCGTTTGCAGAGACAGTCATTTTGTGCAGTTTGTTTGTATTGCCTGCATCCCGGATGAAGAGATTGAAGGCGCCTTTGGCCGTATCCATTTCTTTGTATAAGGCATGCGCAAGATTCTCACTCACACCGGCAATCCTGCCTTGTACCTGTATGTCATTAACAAGCCCGATTTGCCAATTTTTCTTCACACGGATGACAAAAGATGGAGCATATAACATGGCAGAGGCCGCCACATGTTTGGGTCTGCCATTGAGCTTTTCCCGCAGGTAACTGCTATCCCAGGTAGGGTAGCCCTGTTCGCTTTTGTACCTGGCAGGCATGCCGTTGTTGATGAACTTATAAGCAGAGTACGGCAGGCGCAGGGTCAGGTAGTTGTTGTTTACATTACCCCATGCACCAATAAGGTTTACATGCCAGTTCCAATGGGAGTATGCAGTAAATGCCGGGTTGATTTTTGCGGCATGCACTCCGGAGTAATGGCCGTTTGCGATCTGCGCAAAATGCTGAGCCCGCAATGGGAGACAGCCTTTGATGGCAAGAAACAGCAAACCAAAACCACGAACCCCCATGTTTTGAAAACGGGAAAGGTAATAGAAATATTTTAATTGGATTGTAATCTCCGGTTTCCAGAACACTACCTGCGGTTTGGTCTTAGCGGAACGGAGTGGTGTGCGACCAACCGCATGCAATGTGAGGTGTGCTCGTTGGTCTCATGAATTTAAAAAGGCTTAGAAGTTATAATGATTGAGTTTGGGAGTTTGAATTCACAAAGACCAACCAGGGGAATGGGGTGGGAATTTTGCGGGGAATCCTGCACTACCAGCGGTTTGGTCTTAGTGCTACGGAGTAAATGTCGACCTGCCACCGCATATTGAATTCGCCGTTATTGTATCACTTCCAGCCGCACTTTCATGCGTTCCCAGAATTTCGGTGCATAGATGAAAACATCATCCTTTGTATAGGGTATATTGTCTTTTCCGGCATAAATCTGTATCAATCTTTCCGTATCGAAAACCACGGTTGATTTCAATTCAAATACCTGACCCTCATTGGGCCGGGTTACAGTAACAGGAGCAAATTTGTGACTGCGGATTACCGGCCAGTTTGCAGTACCTCCGAGTGTGTAATTTTCTGAGGCCGAAATTTCATTCTTATTTTTGTTGAAAATAAATGTGGAATCTGTATTTCCGAAAATAATCACATTGCTGGTATACTCCGTATTTGCAGTAAAAGGAGCACTTCTGCTTTTCAGAAATGTGCCTGTTTTCATGGTATCATCATTGTAATTGGTGCCTCCATAATTTGGTTTTATCCACTCATTGTAATACTGATTGAACTGATCCAGTTTTAAATCTTTATACTGGGTGGGTAAATCCATTTCCTGGTAAAAATAATAATAAACCATGGTGAAATATTTAAACGTAAGGGAGGATTGTCTGAATATCGCATTTGTCTGTTCTGCATCAGTATAAATGATATCTGTTCCTCCCAGAATGGGTTTGAAATTCACCACGCGATTTCCGGAGAAATCGGCAAACTGACTGATTTCGCCATCTTTCGTATTCGTATTCAGGTACCCGATCATGTGTGTTTTCTGATCATTCAGATCCCAGTGATCCATTAAATTCATGATATTTAATTTTGCAGTGAATTTTTTTGGAGTAATACTCGTGATGTATGTGCCAAATTCTGAATACAAAGAATCATCCGGACCGCCGGAAACACGAAATGCATTTTTTGAGGTAGTGTAAATGACGGAATGATTGAATTTTCCGTATTTATCTTTTTTCTTACATGAACCCAAAGAACTGAATCCAATAATTACCACAGAAAAGATACTGAGCCACAGGAAACGGAAAGCCGGGTTTGCCATCATGGGTTACAAATGTATAACCCTGTCCGTCCCCGCAATATGACATACATCACCTTTGCACTGTCCTGGCTGAATTAAAATGCACGCAGTTCCTGAATTGCAACCCCCAACCGGTCCCAGGGCAGAAAGTTTTTTTCCAGCGTTCCGGCCAGCGGTACGGGAGTGTCCAGGCTGCCCAGACGTTTCACCGGGGCATCCAGCCACTGAAAACAATTTTCGGAAATCCAGGCAGCAATGTCTGAGGCGATGCTGCCGGTGAGGGTGTCTTCCGTGAGCACCAACACTTTGCCGGTGGCTTTTACCTGTTCTGCCACTGTGTCTTTGTCCCAGGGCAGCAGGGTGCGCAAATCCACCACCCGTGCGGGGATGTTCTGTTCAGTAACCGTTTTCAGCGCCTGATGCACGCCCCAGCCGTAGGTAATGATACAAACCTCATCGCCGTGGTGGTGCACGGTGGCCTTGCCTTCGGGCAGGGTGTACCAGGCATCAGGTACCATACCACTGATGCTGCGGTACAGGTGCTTGTGCTCGAAAAACAGCACGGGATTGGGGTCTTCTATGGCCCGGGCCAGCAGACCTTTGGCATCGGAGGGGGTGCTGGGGTAGTAGATCTTCAGTCCGGGTACGTGGTAAAACCAGGCCTCGTTGCTCTGGCTGTGAAAGGGACCGGCCTGCACCCCAGCGCCTGTGGGCATGCGCACCACCACATCGGCCGGCTGGGCCCAGCGGTAATGGCTTTTGGCCAGGTTGTTCACAATCTGGTTAAAACCACAGCTCACAAAATCGGCAAACTGCATTTCCACTACTGCCTTGCGCCCTTTGATGGCCAGTCCGTAACCGGCCCCCAGGATGCTGCTTTCGGTAATGGGGGTGTTGCGCACCCGGTCTTTGCCAAACTGTTCCACAAAGCCTTCGGTGATTTTAAAAACACCTCCGTACTCTGCCACATCCTGCCCCATGATCACGAGCTGTGAATGGCGTTCCATACTCTGCCGCAACCCGTCGCTGATGGCATCCACCAGGCGTTTTTCCGATTCCCCGCCGGACGGCGCAGCTTCATGGCCCGTAAATGGGGCGTACATGTCGGCCAGTTCTTCCGCAGAATCGGGTACTATTTCAGCTTCGGCAAACACTTCCTCCAGCCCGGTTTCCAGGCTTTGCAGCCATTCATTCCGGATTTTGGCAGCGTCTTCTTTTGTTAAATACCCCAGTTCAATCAGCCAGGTTTCATAGTTCTCAATGGGGTCTTTCTTTTTCCATTCCTCAAAAAGGTGGGGTGGCACATATTTGGTGCCACTGGCTTCCTCATGGCCCCGCATGCGGAAGGTCATGCACTCCAGTATCATGGGCCTGGGGTTGTTGCGTATGTCTTCTGCCAAGCGGCTCACCGTATTGTACACCTCCAGGATGTTGTTGCCGTCGATTTGCACGGCTTCCATGCCATAGCCGATGCCTTTGTCGATAAACTGTTTGCAGCGGAACTGTTCATTGCTGGGCGTGCTGAGCCCGTACCCGTTGTTTTCAATGAGAAAGATAACCGGCAGTTGCCACACTGCAGCCACGTTCAGGGCTTCGTGAAAATCGCCCTCGCTGGTGCCTCCGTCTCCGCTGAACACCACGGCCAGTTTCTTTTCACCGGCCAGTTTATGCGACAGGGCAATTCCGTTGGCCACGCCCAGCATGGCACCCAGGTGGCTGATCATTCCCACAATATGGTATTCGTTGGTGCCGAAGTGAAAGCTGCGGTCGCGGCCCTTGGTAAAACCGCTTTTTTTGCCCTGCCACTGCGCAAACAGTTTGCGAAAGGGAATGCCCCGGCCGGTAAATACACCCAAATTGCGGTGCAGGGGCAGGATGTATTCATCGGAGTGCAGGGCCTGGGTAACACCCACAGAAATGGCTTCCTGGCCAATGCCGCTGAACCATTTGCCCACCTTGCCCTGCCGCAGCAGGATGAGCATTTTTTCCTCGATGACCCGGGGGTACACCAATTGGCGGTATAAAAAAAGGAGTTCGTCTTTGGTGAGACTTTCAGGATTGAATTCCATGGGTTGCAAAGGTACTTCAGCGGGTGCGTGTATAGGTTTTGGGTTGTCCACCGGGGTGTGATAAATGTTGCAATGAACATTCGCAGGAAGGTGCTAGCATTGTACAATGAAAAGAATATTTCTACTGCTGTGGGGGCTGCCGGTATTTGCAGCACTGCATGCCCAGGGCGGGTTTGGCCATTTCAGCATAGGTGTAGCCCAATCCACCTTTGGCAATCTGGCAAGAGACCTGTCTGTACCCTCACTGATGGGCTCAGCATCTGTAAAAGGCAGCGGCACCAGCATTGGCGGAGGCGGTTTCGGATTGGTAGGCAAACATCTGCTGCTCGGTGGAAAAGGCTTTGCCGGTGCCTTTGGAAAATCAACCGGGCCAAATGGCACCCTGCAAACCGGCCACGGATGGGGTTTTTTCAATGTGGGTTACCTCAAGCCCATTCCTTCCCGCTGGTGGGGCTATTTCTATGGGGGATTTGGCGGTGGAGGTGCTTCTGCAGAACTTACAAACCAGAGTGGCAGCACCTGGGAGTTTGGCGGTTTTCAGATAAAAAACGGAGAGAAGGGAAGTGTAGGCACCGGTGGAATGGGTTTTGACGCAGGTGTGGGCGCATTCCGTTTTCTGCCTTCGCCGGCCGGCGGATTTATGGTAGGAATTCAGGCGGGATACTGCAGTGGTATTGGGACACAATTCTGGAAAAATGGCAGCAAACAAGCCAATAATCTCGCAGCCTGGCGTCCGCAAATGGCGTACATAACCCTGTGCATTGGCGGAGGCGGAGGAAGTGGATTTTCCCGATAACCAGGATTGACTTAAAACGCTTCTCCAAACGAGAAATAGAATCCCGATGCCTTTCCGAAGGCGTAATCAATGCGCATATTGGTGCGTTCTTTCCGGTCGGCCATAAATCGTACGCCTATGCCTTGTGAAGTGTGCACCTTTTTAGATACCCACAAATCGCCGAAGGTGCGCCCGGCAGTGACAAAAGCTGCCACACCCCAGCGACGGTAAACGGTATAGCGGGTTTCAAACTGTGCCATAACAGCACCCCGGTCGCGGTAACGGCCATAGTAGTAACCTCTCTGGTTGCGGTCTCCTCCCAGAAGTGCCGCGTCGTAAAATGGAGCCCCCCGAGGATTGGAATGAATGCCCACCATCTTTGCCGCACATACCAGCCGCTGATCAAAAAAACTGCGGTAGGCCCGCAAATCCAGCGATGAATACAGATAGGTATGTCTGTGCTTCATATACCTGCTCTGCCATTCCACAAAATAGCCTTTGCCCGGATTCAGCAGGTTGTCGCGCGAATCGTGCAGCAGGCTGAAACCGGCACCCATGGTTTGCAATGCCCCCTGTTTGAAAAAAACTGAAGATTTGCCCGACAGGGAGTCGAAACGGCTAAAGCGGCTGTAGCGCAGCAGTGGACCCAGAAACCAGTTGTGCCCTAGGTTTTTCTGAAATACCATTTCTGCTTCGCGCCGGGTACTGTTGTAGATAAACTTCACCGAGTCTGGAGTCTCATTGCCAAATCCCCAGAAATTGTCGGGAAAGCGGGAAAGATTCAGTTGTCCGGACAAGCGGTATTTTTCCGCAGGGGTGAACAGGGTGTAGCCCAGATTGCAGATGACCTGATGCCGCTGGGTATAGGTGAATTCGGTTTTGGCATTGCTGGCACGGGTATCTTTTGGGTGGGTATGAAAAGTAGCCATAACCACAGCTCCGATGTATGCCCTTGTTTCGGGAGCATAACCCAGAGTTGGCACTGGCAGCCAATGTATTGTTTTTTCCCTGGGTACAGGTTTGTCCTGCGCAGAAAGCGAAAGATGCAAGGCAAGCGATATAAACAAAAGACCAAAAAATCTCATTGCACGAGTAACGCAATCACGGTTGCAATGGATATGCAAATGAGGCAAACCAGCAGCAACTTCATCCACTTTTTCACAACCGGCAAAGCTAAGCAGGGCAGGGCATTTTCGCACACTGTCTGCCTGAAATCGGCACCAAACCGTACCTGTTTTCCTGAAAAAAGCGTATCTTTGCGGCAATTTCATGGCTAAAATCAGTTTTGCCCGCGCACAGCACAATTTCTCAGGTACACTGCGCAAAAGGGTGGAGGAATATTTCAGCACCTCATCAGTAAAAAACACAGGAAACTGGAAATTATACACCAAAACAATCGTTCTTTTTTTGAGTCTTATTCTGTTGTACACAACACTGGTGTTTTTACACCTGCCGGCATGGGCTGCCATTCCGCTTTGCATTGTGATGGGAATGAACATTGCCGCCATTGGATTCAATGTAATGCACGATGGCTGCCATGGCAGTTACAGCACCAAGCCCTGGGTGAATGATTTGATGGGTTATTCTCTGGACATTCTGGGTGGATGCAGTTATTTATGGAAGGTGAAACACAATGTGGCGCACCATTCATACACCAATATTGAAGGACACGACGACGATATAGACAACAAGCCACTGATGCGGATGAGCACAAACCAGAAGAAATACTGGTTTCACAAGTATCAGCATATTTACTGGCCTGTATTGTATTGTTTCACCTACTTCATGTGGATAGCCATCCGCGACTTCAACAAATACTTTTCACGCAAAATCGCTGAAACCGAGGTACCCCCGATGACCCTTAACCAGCATTTCCTGTTCTGGCTGGGCAAAGTCATCTATACCTGTTTGTTTATTGTGATTCCGGTATGGCAACTGGGTTGGGTGAATTTTGCCATAGGCTATGGCGTATTGTCTGCTGCGGTGGGTCTTACGATTGCCATCGTTTTCCAGCTTGCCCATGTTGTGGACAAAGTGGAATTTCCGGTACCTGCAGAAGATACCGGCAAAATTGAACAGGAGTATTATCTGCACCAACTGGCTACCACGGCCAATTTCAGCACCCGTAGTAAATTTTTGGGCTGGTTTACCGGTGGCCTCAACTTTCAGGTGGAGCACCACTTGTTTCCACGCATCAGTCATATCCATTACCCGGCCATATCCCGCATTGTAAAACAGGTATGCGCAGAGTATGGTGTGGCGTATCACGAATTTCCGACCTTCTTTTCAGCAGTAAGGGCACATGTCCTGCATCTGAAAAGGGTAGGGGCTGCATAATTACGGCCCTGACCATATTATTAAACCTAAAAAAACATGTCATTTTCGAACCTGGGTCTGAAACCCGAACTGCTTCAGGCCATTCAGGAGCTTGGATTTACCGAGCCCACTCCAATACAGGCCCAATCCATACCTGTCCTGCTCTCCGGCACCACCGATTTTATTGGTCTTGCCCAAACCGGTACCGGTAAAACCGCTGCCTTTGGACTTCCGTTGCTGAATCACGTTAAGCAGCAAAATCCCCACCCCACTGCACTCATTATTTGTCCCACCCGGGAATTGTGCATGCAGATTGTGAAGGAGCTTACCCTGTTCAAAAAGCATTTGCCCGGTACATATATTACGGCTGTGTACGGGGGGGCTGCCATCAGTCAGCAGATACGCGACCTGCGCAAAGGTACCCAGATTGTAGTGGCTACACCGGGCCGTCTTATAGACCTGATTGAACGAAAAGCCATATCGCTGCAGGACATAGAATATGTAGTGCTGGATGAAGCTGATGAAATGCTGAACATGGGCTTCAGGGAAGACATAGAATTTGTACTGAAACACACAGTTAACCGGCAGAGCACATGGCTTTTCAGCGCAACCATGCCCCCCGAAGTGAGGCAGGTGAGCAAGGCCTACATGCAGAACCCGGCCGAAGTTTCGGTGGGCAAACAAAACACTGCAAACCTGCTCATAGACCATCAGTACTACACCTGTGCCCACCAGGCAAGGTATGATGTACTGAAACGACTGATAGATTTCAATCCGGGTATATATGGTGTTGTCTTTGCCCGCACCAAGGTAGACTGTCAGCAGATTGCCGAGAACCTTACCCGCGATGGATATGATGCCGATTCCCTGCACGGCGACCTTAGTCAGGGTCAGCGCGACAAGGTGATGAATGCATTCCGCCACAAATCATTGCAACTGCTGGTGGCAACCGATGTGGCTGCCAGGGGGATAGATGTAAAGGATATTACACATGTAATCAATTACGAACTGCCGGATGAAACAGAGGTGTATACCCACCGCAGTGGCCGTACAGGCCGCGCCGGCAAAACCGGTATATGCATGTCCATTGTGACTCCGCGTGAAATGAGCCGTGTTCGTCAGATTGAAAAAATTGTAAAAGCACCTATGCACAAGCTGGAGATTCCCTCCGGCAAGGATGTAATGCGCAAACAGTTCTTCAAGTTTATTGACCGGATTGTTACTGCGGATATCAGCAGCGGCGAATATCAAACCTACCTGCCTTTGCTGGAAGAAAAATTTGCTTCCATGAGCAAAACGGATTTGTTACAGAGGATGGCCGCACTGGAATTTGACAGGTTTGTAAAATACTACGAAAACGCAACGGACCTGAACATGCAGGAGCAATCCCGCAGCAGAGACCGCGGCAGAGAACGTGGCGGCGACCGCGGCGACGACCGCAGAAGCAACCGTGATACCCGTGGCCGCGAATTCAGCGGTGGTGAAGGTATGATACGCCTTTTTGTGAATCTGGGAACCAAAGACGGGTTTTACAAAGCCAGTTTCCTGCAGTTTATTCTGGACATGAGCCGCTTGCGCAAAGAAGTGCTGGGCCGTGTGGATCTGCGTGAGCTGAATGCCAAAATCGAGATAGAAAAAGGTGCTGCACGCATGATGGTGAAGGCACTGGACGGCAAAATGTACAAAGGCCGTAAAATCCGCGTGGGTGATGCCTGATTAGGGCAAATCAGCTGATTTTTAAAATTTTCCATATTTTTTTGCAACCTTTTTTCATGGGTGCGTCTTTAAAGGTGAAGCTACTTGCCAGGGGATGATGACATCATACAAGGTTGTAAGCGGGGTGACCGCAAATGGCAGCAGGAACTCTTCCTGCGCTACGGACGCAAACTCTATGGCTATTGCCTGAGATACGCCGCCAACCAGGAAGATGCCAACGACCTGCTGCAGGATGGTTTTGTAAAGATCTTTGATAGTATTGGTTCCTTTAAGGGAGAAAGCACCCTGGAAGCCTGGATGACCCGGTTAATCATCAATATGGCTATTTCCAGGTTCAGGAAACGCAACAGCGGTCCCCGTTTTGTAGAGATGGATGACCTGCATATTGCTGATGATGCCGAAGAAATTCAGGTAGCATCTTACGATCTGGGCAGGGTGCTTTCCGCCCTCGAGGGTTTGCCCGAAAAGTACAGAATCGTTCTGAACCTGTATGCCATCGAAAAGATGAGTCATAAAGAGATTGCAGAACAACTGGAAATCAGCGAAGGGACTTCGAAAAGTACCCTGAGCCGGGCAAGACAAATGCTGAAAGATCAATTGGAAGGAAACAAACGCTGAATCAGGCAAACATCAATATCGACACACTGCTGGAAACCTCCTTCGAAGGTTTTGCACCCACACTGCCTCCAGGTGCATGGGATTCTATCAGCAACACTCTCGACAATCAAAAACGCCGCAAAGGAATGTGGCTTTGGTTTTCAGCCGCTGCCCTTGTTGCATTGCTTATTGTTTCAGCCCTTTGGATGACCCGTGGCGCCGGTACAAAAGACAGTCAGGCCAGCACCCCGGTATCTGTACAAAAAGAAACACAATCCTCTGCTCAATCTGAAAAGAGCAACAACCAAAGTAATCATCACCAAGACAATGGACATACCGGTTCCACAGCAGTTTCAGGCCATAATGCCGTGCCTGCCAATTCCGGTAACATATCCATCAAACCCAATCAGGCAGGGGTGAAACCATTGCCTGAAGTCGGAACATCGAACACCCCTGCACCGGAGTTGGCAGAAACCCTTGAAACTGCAAAACACCTGACAGTGGATGCAACGGGGGCGGGCATTGCCAGCAGCGCAGTGGAACTGAGCAATCCTGGCGGGAATACACAGAAACTGCCCCTGAGTCTTCAGCCTTTGCATCGCTTTGGCGGACATTGGTTTGCCGGATTTGCCGTATCACAGAACCAAACCGGTCTGGGATATGATATCAATCCCAAATATCTGGCTTATGTACACAAAAATTTCCTGAGCCGCATGCGTGACGGGGAATCTAACCTGGGTGCGCTGCAATTCAGTGGAATGGCAGGATACAGGGTGTACAGGAACCTGAGTGTGTTTGCCGGTGTAAACCTGCAGCAAACGCTTACCCGCCAGAAATTCTCCTTTACCGATCAGGCTCCGGCTGTGGATATGACGCAGAAGCTGGACAACCGTGGCAAAGGGCCCATCATTGGATACTTGTTCAATGGTGCACCGGTAGAATACAACGGCACCAGCAAAACCACCGTGATAAATGTACCGGTGGGGATTATGACGGAATACAGCCTGGGTAAAAAATGGTCTGTTATTCCCATGCTTGCCGCGAACGTTGGCTTCCTAACCCAGGTAACCGGACAAACCCTGGATTACCAGATTCTGAAAGTGGAAAACAGGGATCCTGAGTGGTTCCGCAAAACCCTGATGGGCGTTTCAGGCTCTGTCGGAGCATACCGCCACCTGGGCTATGGCTTACGCTGGGGGGTAAGTGCAGGCGTAAATGGCACAGCCACTCCGGTATACAATACAGGCAGTACAGTGCGTCCGCGCACCTGGGCTGCCGGCTTGTCAACCCAACTGATATGGAGGATTGACTAAACAATGACCAAAAAGTGTTTCATATGGTATAGATTGCACAGTATGCGGGTCATGCTGGTTACATGCTTCAGCATGCTGTGCTCCACGTTAGGGGCTCAGGTGCTGCAACCTTTGGGGAATGGTTTACCCGGCAAGGTTGTGGCATCCTATGCCTCGGGCAACGAGTATCTGGCACTTTTTGATGAAACCAGTTCACCCGATACCACCGATTATACCCTTGGCCGCTGGAATGGCGCTTACTGGAGTTACTATCCCGGGCTTACAAAACCCCCTACCATTCCCCTGGGCGGTACCTACAATTTCCATTCCGTGGTATTGTATCAGGATACTATTTATGTAGGTGCTTATATTTCCAATACCAGCAATGATGCCACCGTAGACGTCAGCCATTTGCACAAATGGAACGGCAAGCAATGGGTGGTGGAGAATGGGGTGATTACTTCCCGGAACAGCGGTATAGTTGCCATGACGGTTTTCGACGACAAACTGATTGTAGCGGGTCGTTTCAGAAATACGGTGAACGGCAATATTGTACAAAACATTGCGAGCTACGATGGTAAAACCCGCACCTGGAACTATCTGGGCAATCAAAACGATTCTCAGGGAACCGATGGGGTGATCAATAGTTTGCTTGTTATGGGCAACCGCCTTTACATCGCAGGTGACTTTAAGAATTTTGCCGGGGAGTTTACCGGAAACATTGCATACTACACAGCTGCCAATGGCGGCTGGGGCGGAACCGGAAGCCCTTTTGCCGGAGAAGTGCTTTCCCTTGCGTCTTTCAACGGATACCTCGCAGCGCTGGGGAAGAATACACTGGATGAGACTGAGATTCGCTACAGGGATGTAAACTGGTCAGCCCCCATCGGGTTTGACACATTTACCACTGCAAATGTGCACAGCCTTGCAGGAGCCGACAATTACCTATTGTTGGGCGGCGATTTTCTCAAAAACGGAAATGCCACATCCCTGCTGAAATACGACAATTCAGCACTGAGATGGACTGGTAACCGCATTTCTGGTAAGTTCCGGCTGGGACAACGCGGCGATGGTGCCTTTATCTGGGGGAGTTTTACAGAAACCAATACGGGAATCCGCTACATCAGCCGCATAGAACCACAAAGCGGTGAAGTTGCAGGCACCTTGTTTTTCGACAAGGACCAGAATTGCTCCAAGGCTTCGGATGAGCCGGGATTGATAATGGCAGCCCTTCGGTTTTCCGATGAACAGGGGAAAGTACATTTTGCCATTACGGACTCATTGGGCCGGTTTGCCATCGCACTGCCTGAAGGCAACTATTCCATTACCGCATTCACAGGCAGACACTGGATCAATCCGTGTGCAAGCAACTATGCGGTTAAAGTGCGCAAAGGCATGTACAGCTTCGTCAGTCTGGGCCAGTACATTGCCCCGGGTATCAACGACCTGCAGGTGCAACTCGCATCTGTTTTGCCGGGAAAAGTAGAGCCTGGTCAGGTTGTGAAGATTGTAATCACAATAAAGAATCTGGGAAGCAATGCTGTGAATGGCGCGACCCTGCATCTGAAACACGATTCCAGACTCACTGATTTTGTAAGCAATCCTGTACCGGACAACTATACCGGTAACGAAGCCACTTATAGTGTCGTCAATCTCGGTATGCGTGAAACCCGCACATTGGAATTGTTGTTGACGGTTCCACTGAATGCCACCTCGGCAGAAAAGTTTTTTTGCGATTTGAAATGTGGCAGTGGGTTTACCGGTGGCGATGCCTTCAAAGCTGATAATTTTGACACCACGGCACTTTCCCTGAAATCGGGTGGTACCCAGGGTGCCGTCGAAAAATATTCGCTGAAAGGTGGCGAAGTGGATTACCGCACTCCTGATTTGCCATACCACGTGGATTTTACCAATACAGGATCTGAATTTGTAAAGCGTGTGGTGATGCTGGATACCATTGATTCCAATCTGCCAATACAGGATTTGCCCGTTCTGGCTTATTACCCGTCTCAGGCAAAGTTGAGCATTGTGAATCAAAGTGTATTGGTGATTGAGTTTCCGTCTGCCAATCTGTCTACACTGGAAAGCAGCCCTCAGAATGCATCTGGTTTTGTAAAGTATGCAGCCAATCTTTTCAAGCCTTTGGGTAAGAACGATGTGATCTATAACCGGGCCACAGCTGACTTCGACAGCAAATGGAAGGCTTCTTCCGAAAGGGTAGTGGTGCGCACCTACGATCCGTTTGCCGGAATCAGTAAATTGCATGCTTCATTTGGCAAACTTTATCCCAACCCTGCCTCAGGTACTTTGAATATTGATTTCGACAAACCACAACAGGGAGTGTTGCAGATATACTCATTGCAGGGAAAACAGCTTTATTTTGCCAATGTGTCTGGCAATACGGCAACGATAGATGTTCGGAATTTTCCGGTTGGTGCGGTGATAGTGCACTGTCCTTCGGGCTCTGCCATCCTGCAGATCAACCGTTAAGAGCCGGCAGGATTTTTTGGCTCAACTCCAGATTGTATTTTACATATTGCTCCAAGCCATGGTCATATTCTTCATGTCCGGCGCTATTTCCGTTTTCGTCCAGCATACGGTTTGTAAACTGGCTTTCGAAGATTTTTCCGGATACCACTGAGTGCAGGTCCAGCACATTGATCAGTTTGTTCAATACATAACTGAGCTGAACTGCAGGTATCCGTCCGCCGCGTCCGGTGCTGATTCCGCAAGTGGCAAATATTTTTCCATCCCAGCATTCTTTAAAATCGCGGTTGCCCATCTGGTGAATCAGATTGATGATTTCAGCACTGGGAAACCAATTGTATTCAGGCGATAGAACAAAAATAAGATGACTGTTTTTCATGCAATCATAGACCGATTGCTGAAATGCACTCAATTGTTCTTTATGCAAATGGCCTCCGTTTGCAAACGGGATGTCATACTGGGTAAAATCCGGAATTATACATTCAGAAACCGGTAGTCCTTTGCTTGCAGCAATGCGTTGTATCGCCTTTGCAACCCGGGCTGTGTTTGAATTTTTGCGCGATGAACCGGAGAGAATGCCAATCATTTAAAATGGAATAAAATATTGCCTTGCATAGAGATACAAATTAAAATCAGGATTGTTTGCGGCAGTGAGCAAGTCAGCTTCTATTTCCTGTACTTTCAGCTGCCCCATCCGTTGGTGAGACACCAGTTTAAGTACTTTGTCGGCAAGCAGTTTTATTTTGTATTTCGGACTGTCGTTTTGTTTGCATTTTGCATCAATGGCAAGCACCAGGTCCTGTATGCCAGCACCTGTTGTCGCCGTGGTTTGAATCACTTCAATATCTTGTTTATCCGCACTCCGGTATTGAGAGAGTTCACGCAGGTGAGCCGCAAATTTGGCAGCACCGTCACGGTCACACTTATTTACTGCAAAGAGGTCTGCAATTTCCATTACACCGCTTTTCAGGGTTTGCACATCATCTCCGCTTTCGGGCACTGTAACCACAACGGTTACATCTGCCAGTCCGGCAATTTCCACCTCGCTTTGACCCACACCTACTGTTTCCACCACTATGCGTTGATAACCAGCGTTGCGTATCAGTTCAACCACCTCTATAATGGCTGCTGAAAGTCCTCCCAGGCTACCCCTGCTGCTCAGGCTGCGGATATAGACATTGGGCAACTGAAAAAGGGATGCCATTCTCAAACGATCGCCCAGCAATGAACCAAAGTTGAAAGGAGACGCAGGATCTACAGCAACAATAGCCACTCTTTCACCCGATGCGGACCAGTGTTGGACCAGCGCATTGACGAGGCTGCTTTTGCCAGCGCCGGGCGGACCGGTAATACCAATCACCGGAATTTGGGGTAGGTGACGAAGCTTTTCCAGCAGTTCCGGGTATCCTTCCACTTCATTTTCTACCAGACTGATGGAACGGGCCAGTGCCCTTGTGTCACCCCGGCTGAGTGCGGTAAAGAGGTCCTGCCATTGCACACTGCGAAGATAGCACGGGCATTTTGCCAGCTGGGGCAAAAAGTTTGCACATTATCTGTTGCGGGTGAAAGGCAGCGCATTCAAAGGCGTTTTCTGTCCGCTTTCCAGCAGATAATGCCCGGCTGCTGCAATCATCGCCGCATTGTCTGTACAATATTCAAAAGCCGGTATCAATACGGGCAATCCATATTTTGCCCCCGTTTCGGCAAACCGGGTCCGGAGCAAACTGTTGGCAGAAACACCACCGGCCAGACCCAGACATGCGGGTTTCTCTGCTGCTATGGCCAGTTCGAGTTTGTGCATGAGATATTCTACGATGCTGTGCTGGTAAGATGCGCAGATATCGGCCAGATTCTGTGCGATGAATTCAGGGTTTTCCGCGGTTTGCCTCCGCAGGAAATACAGCAGCGAGGTCTTTAACCCTGAAAAACTCATATCCAGTCCCGGAACACGCGATTCGGGAAATGTAAACCGATGCGGATTGCCCATGCGGGCATAGCGGTCTACTTCCGGTCCGCCCGGATAATTGAGCCCGAGCAGTTTTGCCGCTTTGTCGAATGCCTCGCCGGCTGCGTCATCGATGGTACTTCCTGCAATCTGCGTATTCAGGTGGTGTTCTGCCCGTATCAACTGGGTATGCCCTCCGCTTACCAGTAACACCAGCAATGGAAAGGGAGGTTGTGGTTGTCCGATATAAAGCGCAGAAACATGGGCCTGCAGATGGTTTACACCGATAAGCGGTTTGCCCAGTGCCATTGCCATGCCTTTGGCTACATGAATTCCTACAAGCAAACTGCCCATTAATCCTGGTCCCTGGGTAAAGGCGATTGCATCCAGTTGTCCGGCTGTAATACCAGCGGCAGACAGCGCTTCATGCACTACAGGGATGATATGGCTCTGATGGGCACGGCTGGCCAATTCCGGCACCACTCCACCATATTTTGCATGTATTTCCTGGCTGGCACCAATGTTGGCAAGAATTTTGCCATTTTGCCATACAGCGGCAGCAGTATCGTCGCAACTGCTCTCTATGCCCAGAATTGTGGAGTACTGCATACTGCGTGGATTGTGCCTGCCTGCTGTGGAGTTATCTTTGATGGTTTGAAAAAGCGGCGCACAAAACTACGTAAGTTTTTGCTCCGGTCCCTGCTGTTTATCTTACTGCTCACAGGGTCCGGTGCTGTTCTGCTGCGCAGCAGAGCTGTTCAAACCTGGCTGGCACAAAAGGCCACAGCCTTTCTGAGTAAGGAACTCAGCACAAAAGTTTCCATCGCGGCACTGGAATTCGATTTTTCCGGAAACATCCGTGCAGAGCATGTGTACCTGGGGGATCAGAAAGGGGATAGCATGATATATGTGCGCGTTTTGGTGGCATCTCTTTCAGATTTTAGCAATGAGAAACGATTGGTGGCTTTTTCACGTGCCGAAGTGGCCGGTGCGTTTGTCAACATTGGTCACCATAAAGATTCAGAAGGTACCAACATCGACTTTTTGGTTGATTACCTGAATCCACCCAGAAAGAAAAGAACCGGTCCGCCAAAATACTGGTCCATTTATTTCGACCACGCCGTTGTGGCTGATTCCCGCTTTCACTACTTCGACGACACCGAACCCGAACCACTTCCCGGTGAGTTGGATGAATTCCACCTGCAGTTTTCAAACCTGAGTGGTACGCTTGAAAAATTCTGGCTCATAGACGATTCTATTCATTTTTACACACCCGACCTCAGCGCAGTGGAACGAAGCGGGCTGGAAATAGAAAAACTCGACGCCACCTGCAATATCCATTACAAAGGCATGGATTTTACGGGGTTGATAGTTCAAACACCCTGCAGTACGCTGGACGGTGAATTGCATTTCAAGTATCCGGGATATAAGTACCTGGACGAATTTGTGCACAATACCGAATGGTCTGGCCACCTGAACCGGAGTGCCATATGCCTGAGGGAACTTTCCATTTTTAACGGAGCACTGGCAAATCATCCGGAAGAAATGGTCATTGAAGCCGGTATCAGCGGCACCTTTGACAAATTGCGGCTCAGTAATGTGGATGCCCAGGTGGGGTCTTTTACCCGTTTCAGGGGGAATTACTATCTGGAAGGGTTGCCACAATGGCGCACCACTTATGTGGAATTCGACATACCCTATGCCTGTACCAGTGCCTACGACCTCAGCCGGTTGCTGAACGGAATGGAATTGCTGCCTACACTTGACAAACTGGGTAAAATGGAATTCAATGGCAAATTCACCGGCCAGTTTCTGGATTTCAAAACCGATGGAATTCTGGACACCGATATTGGCGACCTGCAGGCATCGCTGAATATGAACTTTAAACCCGGGTACGATAAGGCAGAATTCAGCGGACATATATTTACCGATGGTTTTGATGTAGGCCGCTTTTACAGTGTAGAGCCCGATCTGGGAATTACCGCCTTCGACATAACGCTTTCAGGTTCCGGTATCAGCAGCAAAACCTTCAATCTGACTGTTGAAGCAGATATCCCTTCCTATACCCTGCGTGGCCGAACTTTTACACAGGGACATGTAAACGGAGATCTCACATCGCGCAATTTCACCGGCTCTGCCAGTTTTCTCGATCCACGTATCAATGCCAGTTTTGATGGATTGGTGGATTTTTCAGGCGCTACTCCCTACTTCGATTTTACAGCAGGAACCGGCGGTCTGGATTTGTACGAGCTGGGACTGGACAGCGTGCGGACCCTCATTTGGGGACAAACAACCGTAAGAATGACCGGGTTGGATCCCGCAACCATGGAGGGAACCATAGACGCCAGAGATGTGGCAGTGCACAGGCTGGGACAGATATACCAGTTTGATACTCAGCACATAGAAAAATGGAATAAGGGCAAACGCACCAGGCTTGAATTTTCCGGAGACATGGTCAATGGCTATGTGCGCGGAGTGGTGAATCCCGGTAAAATTCACTTACTGGCTCAGAACGCCATCAGTCGTGTGTTTCCGGAACGTGTTCCTCCTGCTGTTTATCAGGGAACGGATAGTTTCACATACAGCATAGCCATACCTCAAACCGGTCTCATTGCCTCATATATCGATGCTGACCTGAGTACAAGCAGCATAGCCATTTCCGGTTTCATGGACGGGGGAAGTTCCACACTTGAAGTCACATCAGTGCCCATGGATATCTGCTACCAGCGGACGGCTCTAACTCAGCTCGATTTACATGCACTGAAACGGGACAGCACATCCATGGAGTTTGTGGTAAGTGCAGGTGCATTGCTGCTGAATAATGAAAAACGGTTTGTAAACCTCGAACTGGACGGAAAGGCAAGGAACAGTCATGCAGAATTCGGATTGCGTCTGAAAGACAAAAGCGGAGAGAATGATGTAAATCTGGCTGCCGAGGGCGACATACTGCATGATTCCATTCCGGTTACCTTGGGTAAATCCAATCTGCATATACTCAGTGACGACTGGGACCTTGAGAACGACAGCAGGGTGACTGTTTTCAACAACAATCGCTTCAACCTGCGTAATGTATACCTGAATGGTGATGACCATTACATTGAAATCAATGGGTATATATCTGCCAGCCAACGCGACACCACACACCTCGAATTTGGCAATTTTACCATAGACAATCTTCGGCCCTTCTTTGCCAACGAAGCGCTGGACAGCCTGAATGGGGTGCTCAACGGGGACTTGCGCATCACTGGTTTGCTGGGTACACCCCGCTTCTGGGGAGATATCAGTGCCAAAAAACTGCGTTTTGAAGGTTACGACTACGGCGACCTTGCAGTATCTCTTAAAAATGAAGGCATTTCGGGTCAGCTGGGGCTGGATGGCAGGTTTACACATGGAACCCTGCAGGGACTGGCCCTGGCAGGAACGTTTGCCTATGAACCCAAGCCCGGACAAGAGGCACTTGATTTTGAATTCGAACTGCCCCAAACCACCAAACTGGCTGCGATACAACCCTTCCTGCAGGATATCGTCACCATAAAGAACGGAACCCTGGGAGGCAGAATGCACCTGGGCGGCAATACAGATAAGCCGTTGCTTACCGGGTCTGCCCGGGTACGTGACGCCAGGTTAAAGGTGGATTATCTCCAAACCGAATATAGTTTCGATGCGGAATTCAAAAGCAACGCCAACGGCTTCTTCAATTCCAGACCCATTTGGCTGTACGATGAGTCCGGAACCAACTTTGCTATTGGCAATGTGAGCATCACCCATAAAAATTTCAGCAATTATTACCTGGATCTGCTCATAGACAGTGCCCGAAATCTGAAGGTGATAAATACAACCCCGAAGGACAACGACCTGTTCTATGGTACTGCATTTGCAGATGGGAGTTGCCGCATTTACGGGCCTTTTGATAAAATCTCCATGGACATCAATCTCCGGAGCCGTAAAAACAGCCAGTTCAATTTGCTGTATTCGGATTTGGAAGAGAACAAGCGATCATCCATCGTAAAATTCAGAGACCACTATGGCAAGGTTACCAGCAAAGAAGAAAAGAAGGAGAAAAGCTCCATTTACCGCATCAACATTAACATTACAGCCACTCCGGATGCCGAGGCCCAGTTTGTAATCGACCGGCAGCGGGGCGATATCATACGCGGACGGGGTAGCGGAGAACTGCGCATGTTGTACGACGAGAATGAGAATTTCTTCCTATACGGTACATATACCGTGCAGGAAGGGGAATACCGTTTCTCCATACCCGGTATAGATGTGGTAACCAAACGCATTGGTCTGGAGCAAGGCGGAACTGTAAGCTGGAGTGGAGACCCGTACAATGCCATTTTGAATATGAATGGCAGCTTTGAAAAGAAAATTTCACCCGCCGCACTGATGAGTTCCCTCGCAAGTGGGTCTTCCAAAAATTATCCGGCCACACGGGTGTTGAGTAAACTCATGCTGAAGGGCAATCTCTTCAGTCCGGATATCAGTTTCGATATTCAAATGCCGGATTTGGCCAGCAGTGGAGGCAGCACGGCAAACGAGGTGAACTCTGTTATTCAGCGCATTCGCACAGATAAAGATGAAACCATGAAACAGGCAGTGGCCCTGTTGCTTTTTGGCAATTTTATCACACCGTCGTTTGCACAGAATCCCACGAGTGGAGGCGCCGGTGTGAGTGGTTACGGAGTGGCAGGCAACAGCTTGTCGGCCATAGCCAGCAATGTGGTAAACAACCTGTTTAGCCGCCTGGGCATACCCACCCGTATTCAGGTGAATATTGATGATGTGCGCGGTATATCCGGCAGCAATGCCAAGGTATTTGTGAATAGTGAATGGTTTCTCAGCGACCGGCTGCGTCTGGATTTAAACTATGACCCTACTGTAGCCATGCTGGTGAGCAATGTTGCTTTGCCTCTCAACTTCAACCTGGAATATATGACCCGAAACGAAAACTGGCATATCAAGGCATTTTCGCGCAGCAACAATCTTCTGTTACAGCAGAACAGCAGTACAGTAACCAACGGGGTTTCAGGCAACACGCTGGGTGCGGGTGTCATCTGGCGCAAAGAATTTGACACCTTCAGGCCGGTAAAGAAAAAGCCCGCAACCACTCAGGGGCCAAAATGAAACAAGCCGGACACCTGGTCCGGCCTGTTAAGAAAGTTTTTTAAGTATTAAGTTAGTGCTTCACCACTATAATTATTGTTTCCTGATGATGATGATGTGTCAAAACCGAGTTTAACACCAATGCCACCAAGCACTGTGGTGCCATCAATCTCTTCATTTTTTAATCCATCCAATTTAGAACCAGATTCGTTGTGGCTGACATTTTCTTCTGCCGCACTGATTTCTGCCTGTGGGTTGTTTTCTTTGGGTGAGTTGTTCATGGTTTGAAATATTAATTAGGCGAATGTACAAAATGAGAATGTGAATTCAAAATCTGGGAAAGAGCCAGAATGATTTAACCTGTCCTGCTAAACTTTTCGAACCTATCTCTCGATCAAAAATTTGCTGTTGTGCACCATGCTCCCGAACTCAATCTGAATGAAATACACGCCATTCACAAAATCTTTCACCGCAATTGTGGCATTTTCCTCAGTGGTGATTGTATTGGACAGAATTCTATGGTGCAGGTCAAATATCTTGATTCTTGCTCCTGCGGGTGTTTTGTCTAATGTGATTTCATTGTTGGCCGGGTTGGGATACAAGTGCCCTCTGAATTTTTCTGGCTTTGCAACCTTGCTCGTTTTGCCGCCCAGTTTTATTACCCAAAAATCCACACCGCCTTTGTTGCCGATTATATCTCCACTGCTTGTCCCCGCCATGCCGGCAACAACAAAACCACCGTCCGTGGTTTCACGAACGGAATAGGCGTAGTCATTGGCTGTGCCCCCCAGATTTTTTTGCCATTCGGTTTTTCCTGAGTCGGTAAGCATGACCAGCCATGCATCACTGTTCCCGTTATTGCCGGTTACATCCCCATCACTGGATCCCGAAAAACTGGCAACCAGATAACCGCCTTCAGTGGTTTGCAACATGGAGAATGCCAACAATGAGCCATACAAGGCTTCGTTCTGTGTCCCTCCCAGCGATATTTGCCATTCGATATCTCCTTTGTTGTCCAGTTTTACCACCCAGATATCTGCTTTGGTGGAATCTCCGTGATGACCCGTTACATCCCAATCTCCGGAGAGTGATCCTCCTCCCAGCAAATACCCGCCATCGCTTGTTTGCAGCACGGTTTGCCCATAGTCATTTTCCTTGCCGCCGAATGAACGGGTCCATAAGGTGTCACCGGTGCGGTTGATTTTCACCACCCAGTAATCCGTGCCGCCATGGTTGCCTTTTACATCCCCGTTTTTTGAATCGGACTGGCCCAGCAGGATATACCCATTGTCCGTGGTTTGCTGTATAGAAAAAGCCTGGTCATTGCCAGAACCACCATAGCAACGGGACCATACCGTATCTCCGGTTTTATTTAACCTCAGAAGCCAATAGTCGGAGCTCCCGTGATTGCCCCAGACCCCGCCATTTTTTGAACTGGAAATGCCTGCAACCAGATAGCCGCTGTCTGCGGTGAGCAAAAGATCCCGGGGATTGTCGTTGCCTGATCCGCCAAACCGTTTTTTCCACTCCAGGCCGCCAGATGGGGTATATTTTATCATCCAGCAATCGTAATTGCCTGAACTGCCACCTGTGAAATCACCGTTGTTTGAGTTGGATTGTACAGCCACAATGTACCCGCCATCTAGCGTTTGCTTTGCAGACATGGCAAAGTCCAGTTGGGTTCCACCCAGCACCCTGGACCACAGGGTATCACCCGCACCATTCAACTTCACAATCCAGGCATCTTCAGACCCTGCATTTTTGTATACATCTCCGTCGTTGGATCCGGCATTGCCCACTGCGAGATACCCACCATCTGTGGTTTGCTGTATGCAGCGCACCACTTCGCCATCACTGCCTCCGTAGCATCTTGCCCATTCGATGGCTGGTATCTGGGCAGACACAACCTGTGCAACTGTAAGTGCTGCAGCAAAAAAGAGAGTTTTCATAGGAAAAAAAGCATGTAAATGTATGCAATTGCAATCAAATCAGGGTGAATGGGTGTGGGAGATGCCGGATGGAATCAATCAGGCAACCCGGATGTTCTCTTCTATAGCAGACGGAACAATTTCCTTTACCGGGTTTGTTTCTTTTTCGCTGTCAGTATGGTGTGTATGTCAGATTCCGTGGCTGAAACGGGGTACTTCACTTTAAACAGGTTTGGTTCGTTAAAATGAAACTGATGCAGTTGTGTAATTATATCTTCCAGCTTATGGTAGTTAAAAAATACTCTTCCACCACTGCCGGTTTTAAATGTAGATTGATCGGGTTCACCTTCTACGAAACTGAGGTATATCAGTCCTTTTTCATTCAAAAGGGTATGCGCGTTGGAAATGAATCCGGTGGTTTCGGTCTGCGTAAGGTAAGGCAGACAAAAGCCGGCGATAATGCCGTCAAACCGGGTATCCAGTTGGTTGATTTGACGGCAGTCCATTACTGCAAAATTTGCCGATGGGTTATTCCTTTTCGCCAGTTCAATCATATTGGGTGCAATGTCAATTCCGAAAATGTCAAAGTCTGCTCTTTTTGATAAAAGATACTTCGTAATATTCCCTGGTCCGCAACCAATTTCCAGCAGTTTTGCATTGGGCTTGTCAATGGAATTGCACACATGGTCATAGGTATCATTGTACAAATCCATGTCCATAAACTTTTCCTGATAAATGGAAGCAATGTTATTCCAGGTGTCAAATGTTTCTTTGTTGCTGTCCATTGCTTGGGTGGATTAGAATGGGATATAACGGCTTACTGCTAGATACGGAGTATTGCGATTGAAGCACAAAAGTTTAATTCTGCACTGGAATTCGTTTGAAGAATTGAACTGCGTTTTTTATCAAGCTTATAACAACCAATTGTTTTTCTCTATTGTTCATCAAAAAAGTCTTCGTCAATTTGTTTAATTTCATATGTTGTCTTAACTTGAATACCCACATTAAATTCATGCATCAATGTCACTAATTTGTGTCCATCAATGCAAATGATTTTGTGATGTGCTGAACGTGCTTTTTCAAGTGCTTTTTCATCAAATTCAGATGTTGTTACAAATACCCCCTTGTTTGTGTCTCCACTCATTGCACCAATGAAATTGCGAATATCTTTTTCCCTTACTTTACCTTCATTGAAGCGTTTTGCCTGAATATAGATTTTATCAAGTCCAAGTTTGTCCTCATTGATAATACCGTCAATTCCACCGTCATTCGATTTTGAGGTCTCAATGAATTCTCCATAACCCATTTTCTTTAGTAATCGCAAAACTACTTTCTCAAAAAAGAATGGGTCAATGGTTTTTAATTTTTGGAGCAGGTCTGCTTTGACTGCGCTTTCAATTCTATTAAAGCCTTCATCAATAAGGTCTTGCGGGGAAGAAATCTCATGTCGTGTTTTATTGTCAATAGCTATATGATGATTTTCCTGTTTATAAAAGTCAAAAATTGAACTTTCATTTTCTAGGTCTCTTACAGTTAATGTCGCAGTATGATTTTTTCCTTTTTCTGTAATTTGAACAAAGCCACGCTGAGGAAATGATATAAAACCTCCTTTTTTCAGATATGATTTACCCCATGCTATTCTATTGTCAATTAGCAAGTCACCGGACTTTGTTTCTTGCTTTAATTGTTCGTCAGATAGATCAGAATAAAACCTGGTTTTTACTGCCTCAATAAGTTCTCTTGACTTTATAACCTTACCGTCATTAAGAACCTTGAGAATTGGAATAAAAGTTTCGTCAAATTTTGGTATTTCCATTTATAGCTTGTTGATGTTCTTAAGATAGCCACAAATTAAAGCAATTAAGTAACAAAAATTCACTAATCCCTCCCATTTATGTGAATTTGATAACTTTCTTTTCCATTAAATAATCTGTTGAAATCATTGGCTGTCCGAGACACCGGTGTATGGCAAAAATACCAATTTCATTGAAATTATTGCCAAGCACGTTTCCATATTCAGTGTGGGTCCTCTTTCAGGTTGCTGGGCTGGCATAAGACTTTGTTTTCTCACATCCAAAGTTTACCAGTAATTTTGAAACCTCATTCCAGTGTATACCACAGCAGAAGAAAATTACCTGAAAGCCATTTACAAACTGCAAAAAGCAAATGGTCAGCCCGCGCAAACAGGTGCTCTGGCAGAGGTGTTTGGCATACAAGCCCCGTCGGTAACCGACATGCTGAAAAAACTGGCCGAAAAACACCTGGTAAAGTACGAGAAATCCAGGGGTGTTACCCTCACTGCAGACGGTTTGATCGTTGCCGTACGCATCATTCGTCATCACCGGATATGGGAAACTTTTCTGGTGCGCACCCTTGGGTTCGGCTGGGATCAGGTGCACGAACTGGCCGAGCAACTCGAACATGTGCGCAGTGAAGAAATCGTGAACCGTCTGGAGCAGTTTCTGCAGTTTCCCCGTTTTGACCCGCATGGTGACCCCATTCCGGACAGGCATGGCAATATTCCTGAGCAAAACATTCTCTTGTTGTCCGATGCTATACCCGGACAGTGGTACGAACTCACCGGTATCGCAGATACTTCGCAGGAATTTCTGCAGTACCTGGACCGCCTGAGTCTGGCACCGGGCAGCCGTTTCCGTTACCAGCATCTGGAACCATTCGACGGCTCTGTGCATGTGCAGGGTGCTGGGGAGAAAGACTTCCTGTTGAGCCATTCCGTAGCCAACAGGCTGCGTGTGGTGCCCATCACGGTAGGGTAAGGGTACCTTTCGACAAGAACCACGCATCAATGATCCGGGAGCAGGCCAGGTAACAGCAGGTGCTCACAACACATCTGCCTTTTGTCGAATAGAAAACAGAATGCGGTAAACTGCAATTACATTCGCAACTGTGAAAGTACGCGACCTGCTGGTAGAGAGTACAGCTATGGCTTCAGGGGCACTGCGAAGGAATAAATTGCGGTCGGGCCTTTCTGTGCTGGGTATTACCATAGGCATTTACTGTATCATTATGGTGTACGCATTGGTGCACAGCCTGGAAAAAAACCTCAACGACAATTTTTCCAGTTTCGGTACGGATGTGTTGTTCGTGCAGAAATGGCCCTGGGATGAGTTTGGCAGCAGTTACCCCTGGTGGAAATACATGAGCCGTCCACAGTGCTCACCCGAGGAAGCCGTGTACCTGGAAGAGAATATTTCAGAAAAACAGGCCACAGCTGTGGCATGGGCATTCGGCGACCGGGTAACTGCAGAGTACAACAATGTATCGCTGAGCAATACCAGTTTGCAATGTGTGTCTTATCGTTACAATGCCATACAGAAAGTAGAAGTAGAGAAAGGCCGATACTTTACCCCTGAAGAATGCCAGGGTGGGCGGGCTGTAGCCATCATTGGCAGTACCATCGCAGAGGAACTGTTTGGCGACAAAGACCCCGTGGGAAAACAGATAAGGGTGCGTAACTACAGTTGTGTGGTGATTGGTGTTACCCGCAAGGAAGGACAAAGTATCCTCAACAATTCTGCCGATGAGAAAATAACCGTACCTGCGCGTTTTGCCATGGGATTTATCAATTACCGGGAAGGGGAGAAGGGTTGCCAGATTATGTTGAAAGCAGCAGAAGGTGTAACGCTGGACGATCTGAACTGGGAAGTGACACAGGTCATGCGGCGCATACGCAGATTAAGGCCAGCCGCTGAGGTTACGTTTGCTGTAAACCGCATGAGTATGATTACCAATGCAGTAAGCAGCATGTTTGGTCAGATAAAAATTATCGGACTAATCATCGGAGGATTTTCCATGCTGGTGGGCTGTTTTGGTGTGGCCAATATTATGTTTGTTTCTGTAAAGGAACGCACACAGGAAATAGGGATACAGAAAGCCCTGGGGGCAAACCGTTATTTTATCCTCAGCCAGTTTTTAACCGAATCTGTCATGCTTTGTTTGCTGGGTGGTATCATAGGAATGGCATTGGTATATGTGTCGCTTTTGCTGCTCAACTGGGTATTGTCGCACCAAATGGAAAGTGCGGTCAAATTATACCTCATGGGTTCTGATGTTTCGTTGGGTGTACTTGTGTCGCTGGCTGTAGGTATTGTGGCCGGTTTTGTTCCTGCTTCTTCGGCCGCGAGATTGAATCCGGTGGATGCCATCCGGAGCAAATAAATTTCGGGGGTAAATGGTGGATTACTTACAATTTTCACCGATTACATTTGCTGCATGGACATTACGGGCAAAGTAATACAGATACTGCCAAAGCAGACTGGGCAAGGGAAAAACGGAACCTGGGAAAAACAGGATTATGTAATTGAAACCGAAGGACGCTACCCGAAAAAGTTGTGTTTTAACCTTTGGGGAGACAAAATCAACAGTTTTAATCTGAAAGACGGTGATCAGATCCAGGTGAAATTCGATCTGGAAAGCCGCGAGTACAATGGCCGCTGGTATACCGAGGTTCGCGCCTGGGATATCGTAAAGCAGGGAGCAGGTTCACCGGCTCAGGAGCAGGGGCCCATGAACGGGGAAGCCATAAGCACCGGTGCTGATGAATTCTTCAACAATGAAGAGGGTTCAGGATCCGACGATTTGCCATTTTAATTCAAAATAAACACATCCATGTTAGTAACCCTCAGGCAATTGCAATATGTAATCGCCGTGGCCGAAACCGGCAGTTTTTCAAAAGCTTCGGATTTGGTAGCGGCCGAGCAGAGTACCATCAGTCAGCAGATTCGCGTGCTGGAAGAAAGGCTGGGAACAGAGATTTTCGACCGTAGCAGTTTGCCTGTAACCGTAACACCAAAGGGTGAAGAACTCATTGTCCAGGCCCGGGAAATCATAGAGAAGGTAGAGGCTATGCTTTTGCCCTTTAAAAGTGCGCCCAACAGATTCGGTTGATTTCTAGCTGAAAGCGCCCGAAAAATTGTACAGAATCGGATTGATTGACCTAAGACCGCAAAGGTCTTTGAGGAATTGAGATTTTAGGTTTATACTTGAACATTATTCTATGGTATCAAGAATGGTTGTATTACAAGCTGGCAGGAGACTAAGCCGTTTTTTGCCGTTGTTCCTGTTATTTGGCTGTATATCTGATGCGCAGGCATTCCAGTGGTTCGTGAACAAAACAGGAAACGACACACTGAATGGAACTCAACCCATATTCGTCTCAGGGTATGACGGACCGAAGCTTACCATCAACGCGGTATTCTCGGTAGCATCGCCGGGCGACACAGTGGTTTTGGGTGCAGGAGATTATCCGGAAACAGTGGCAGTGCCTTTTCCCCTTACGATGATGGTGGCCGGCCGTGCCTCGGTACGCACACTGAGTATGAATCAAACAGGCATCAACTTTACCCTTTATGCCGATACATTTGATATAACCGATTCTCTGGATCTTACTCAGGGCTATGTGTTGCTTACCCAGCCTGCTGGTTTTTTCCGGCTGATGCCGGGTGCCAGAATTTACGGGGGCGCCAAAGAAAGTTATGTGGATGGCCGTGTATGGATAGGAAAAGCCGCTTCCGGCTCTTCTCTCATTTCATTTCCCATTGGTAAGGGTGGAGATTATCGACCCACCACCTTGTCATATGCCGAGGTATTGTCTGATACCATCTGGCATTTTATGGAATTGTATCAGGGACAGGTGCCATTGGCATATCCCATGCCCACCGGCATACGCAATATCAATATTTATCACCACTGGCTGTTCGGCCGTTCAGGTCCGGGCATGAGCACAGACTATTACTTTTTCCTTGCGTATGATACCTTTGGATACGACGACCAGGTTTACGAACCGGCCTCTGTAGAAGTATTGATAGACAATGGCAGTGGCTGGGACAACCTGCTGGGCGCCGGCACCAATCCAAGGCAGGGCACCGGTGAGTCTGCAACCCCCACAAACCGTACCGGATATCTGGTACTGGGCAATCTTCGCGGTGGACAAAACCCAATGGGCAGCAAAGAACCATTTGCCAAATTCAATGTGGTGGGGCAGTGTGCCGGTACCAATCTGTTTTTCGAGGACAAAACCATTTCGCCCAATGCACCGGTAAAAGACTGGCGCTGGGATTTTGGTGTAGTGCCGCTAACTGATGATACTTCCCGATTGCAGATTGCCACATACAATTACTCAGCCTGGGGTTCCTATCTGGTTCATTTCTGGGTACAGAACGACTCAGGATACACCGATACTTTCTCCAAAGTGGTGGATGTACACCAGATTAAATTCAAATCCTTTTCGGCTGCTGATGTTTGTCTGGGCAATACAACTGTATATGCCGGCAGTCTGGATATTTCCCCGCCTGATGCAGTAGACGTATTCACGCTGTACACCGGTGATGGCAATTCCATAATTACCTTACCGCTGGAGCACACATACGGCGGAGCCAACACCTTCAATGTGAAAGTGATTATTACATCCACAGCTGGTTGTATAGATTCTGCAACGACAACAGCCACGGTGCATCCCATTCCGGTGCCGGCGTTTGCATTGCCTGTATCCTGCCAGGGAGATACGGCTGCTTTTCTCAGGGTGGCCAATACGGTACCTGCAGAGAGTTCCATGACTTACGCATGGAAAGTGGATGGCAATACGGTGGCTTCTACCGACACATTGCTCAGATACAAATTCAGCACTGCAGGCGCACACAGCGTGAAACTGATAGCTGCTTCCAAAGCAGGCTGTGTGGATTCACTGACCCAAACCTACAATGTTCTGGCACCTCCTGCAGTGAAGTTTTGGCTGGATCCTGCTGTCTCTGGTAACGATTCTGTTCAGTGTCTGAATGACAATGAGTTCACATTCACCAGAGCAGTATCTGCCGGTGGCGGACAAACATTCACCACCGCATGGTCATGGGGCGACGGTAGCTTTGGTGGCAACAATGACAGCGTAAAAACATATGCTGCATTGGGTAAATATCAGGTGGTTCTTACCGCGACTACAAACAACAATTGCCGCGACAGTTTTATTCGCACTTATGAAGTAAAAGGCACAATTAATCCCGGATTTGCCAAACTGGGCTACTGTGTGCCGGATAGCATTGTTTTCTATGATTCGGGAACCACAACCTCCTCCGCGGTGGTTTCAAGGCAATGGCGCTATCAATCCGGCAAACTGCTTTCTGGCGCCGCACTCAGTTCAATCAAGGCGCTTTATACCACCGCCGGACCCCATGAGGTTACCTACATCGTAGGAACTTCTGAAGGTTGCATGGATTCAGTGAAACGCAACTTTACCTTCCAGGTGAGGCCGGTTCCTGCCATCATGGTGGTTAGCGGCAGTACACCTTTCTGTCCGGGGGATTCCTTTGTTGTGAATGCATCAGGCGGGAAGAACATAGAGTGGCTGCTTGACAGCGATACCAATCGGCGCCGCAGTATTTACAGTGCAGGAAACTATAAAGCCAGATTCTACACTTCACCCGGTTGCTATGCCGATGATTCCATTACCGTAATGGTATATCCTGCAGCCAATGCTGACGCAGGTAAGGATACTTCTGTTATACGGGGTGGATTTGTAACTCTGCGCGGCAAGGGCGGTAACCTTTACGCATGGTCTCAGCCCAAAATACTGGGTGATACCACCAGGCAGAATATCCGGTTCCGGCCGCTGATTTCAAACACCTTTGTGTTAAATGTGACCGATGCAAATGGGTGTACGGATACAGATACAGTAACAGTAGGAGTTACTGAGCCAGATTTTGTAAAGATCCCCAACATCATTACCCCGAACGCGGACAACGAGAATGATGCCTGGGATCTGATTCAACTGAAAAATCTGCAGCAATACGATGTCCGCATTACCGATTATTCCGGCCGGCCGGTATTTACCAGTTCCAATTACCAGAATGACTGGAAGGCAGTGCTTGACGGAAAGGATTTACCGGACGGCATTTATTATTATGAATTAAAAAACAGGATGAACAACGATGTATTCAAAGGGTATATTCAGGTTATCCGATAAGGAGAAAACAGACATGAAAAAGTACATCATCATCACGCTGTCTGTTCTGGGTTTTCATGGCGTATCCCAGGCTCAAACCGGCACCCGTATCGATCAATATTATCTGGATTTGTCAGTAGCCAATCCGGCGGCTATCAATATGCATGAAAATGCAGGGGTAAGTCTGTATTACAATAAAATGTACAGCAAAGTACCCGGAGCAGGGCAGAATGTGCTGTTGAATGCTGTTTTTCCTGTTGCCGGCAAGCGCACCGGATTTGGTATAACCTATGCCCGTGAAAAGGCAGGTTTCCAGCAATTGCACAACGCATATGCCACCTATGCCTATTCTATTCCCTTCAGCGAAAACACCAAACTACACCTGGGGGTTTCGCTGGGCGTGTTGTCGCAAAATTTCGATGCTTCGCAGGCGGTATACATCAGTCAGAATGATCCGGTGATAAAAACGTTGCTTGTCAGCCCTGCTGTTACCCGCGCAGATTTGCGGGGTTCTGCCATGTTGCAGGCCGGCGGATTCTTTGGCGGTGCTGCTGTTTCACGCATGGTTACTCCCCGGTTCGATTACAGCTATTACAACTACAAGGCACAATACAACCTGCAGACACTGAGCAATCTATTATTGGGTTACCGGTTGAATATCAATGACAATTTCAGTATTAAACCTTCGGTACAGTTCCTTATGTTTAATACTGAGTTTTTCCGGTTTCAGAGCAATGTTTCAGCATCTTATCAGGACAAGGTATGGGCAGGTGTGGGTATAAACAGTCAGAACCAGTATGCGTTGAATGTGGGCTTTAAAGCACAGGACGCAATTACCTGCGGATATTCATTCTCCTTTGCTTCAGGTGCAGTGCAGTCTATGCTGGGTCCTACCCATGAACTTACCGCCAGGATTTCACTGGCCGGACTGGGAAGCGGAACCCCGGCGGAAGAGACAGGTAACAAAAGCGGAGATGAGGTAACGGACGAACCCGAAGTGAAACCCACCACTGGCAAACGCCGGTATCAGGATGTGAATGTAAAGGCATTGTCCGACCTGCAAAGTGCCGGAACAGGGCTGGATACTGCAGGAATACATCTGGCAGGTATTCCGCGGGAAAAGACCGATGCAGGATACTATCTGGTTACAGGCTTGCATTCTTCAGAAGCCAAGGCAGACCAGATGATCAAAAACCTGTATATGCAGGATATCATCGCCTTTAAATTCTTTGATGTGATAAACAACAGCTACTATGTGTATCTGAAGCAGTTTAAAACAGAGAAGGAAGCCAATCGGTTTATTCAGTACTACGAGTCTAATCTGCCACAGGCCTGGATTCGTCAGGTGAAATAAACCATTTTATCGGGCTGCAAATTCCGGTAAGTGGTGCATAGCCAAAATGGCTGCTGATTCCATGTTTTGAGTTTGGGCAAAGTATCCGGCGGCTAACCCCGATAGGGAATCTCCGCTTCCGCCCTGGGCAAGTCTGGCATCTCCGGAACCGTTGAAATACCGCTTCCCGTCTGGTGTGAATAACACTGAATTACTGTCCTTAGCCATTATATGTAGTCCCAGGTTAGCGGCCTTCTCAGCAGCGATTTCAAATTTTTCATAACCAGAGGCCGTGTGGCCAAACAGCCTGGTGAATTCACCGGGGTGTGGTGTGAGCAAACTTCCCTGAGGCAGCATTTTCCAAATGGCTGGTGTTTTAGAAAGCAAATTCAGGGCATCAGCATCAAGAATTACGGGTTTACGCCATACATGAAGCAATTGAGCCAGGATTTGTAAAGATTCTGAACTGGTGCCTAAACCGGGACCAATCAGCAAAGAATTGTACTTGCTTTCTTCCAGACTTTCTGCGGATGCAGAGGTGAATTCCTGGGGCCAAACCATCGCCCTGGGGTTCTGTACCAGCCATGGACGGGATTCCGGAGCACACCAAACCGTGGTAAGGCCTGCGCCACTTTGTACGCAAGCCCGGGCGGACATCGCAATGGAGCCGGGAAAGGGGGCGCTACCGCCCACAAGCAGGGCATGCCCGTAATGGCCTTTATGGCTGTGCCGTTGTCTTGCCGGCAACAGGGACTGCAGATATTTTTCCGTTGCTGTGTGGTCCGGGCTAAGGTAAACTGCATTGTGTGGCAGAATGGAAGTGTGAATACCAATATCCACTACTTGAAAATCCACTTTGTTCTCGGGATAAAAAAAGGAAGGCCGTGGACACTGAATGGAAAGGGTTTTACTGGCCCTGATGAATACAGCGTTTCCTTGTGGTTGCTCATCAAACAGGCCCGATGGTGAATCAATGGAAATGATATTGCATCCGCTTTGGTTCATTTGCTCTGCGGTTTCAGCCCACATTTCACCCAAAGCATGGCTGAGACCGCTGCCAAACAGGCAATCGATCACCGTTTCTGAAGTGCTCCACCGGAGATTTCCTGTACTTTGAATCTCCTGTATGGTAACTATGTTGTACAAATTCAGCAGGTTCCGGTTCATGGCCGCACTCTGAGACAGGGTTTTGCCATACAAACACAATGACACCCTTACCCGGCATCCACGGGAGGCAAGAATCCGGGCCATGGCAAGGCCATCACCCCCATTGTTTCCGGGCCCGCAAACGATGTGAAAGGGTGAATCCGGGCTGCATACATTCAGCAAGGCCTGCGTAAGACGCCATGCAGCCCGTTCCATTAAATCATAACCGGAGATGGGTTCCCCTGTAATCGTTGCAGCATCGGCCTGCCGCAATTCATGCGCTGTGCATACCGGTATCAGGGAGTCCATACCCACAGGCTTTTGGGCAATATTTGTACTTCTGCTTTTTTCTTCGCAAATCCTGCAGGTTCACCGTCAATATGCAAGGGACGTTTTCCTTCAAATTCCATGATAAAACCGGCACCCGCCATCGTTACCACATCTGGACTTTTGTCCATCTTTTTTGTGGCCATATGAAAACCCAGCACAGGCAATTTCAGGGGGTTGATTTTTTTAAAAATCACCGCACTGAGGCTGCCATCGTCGTCGCGGCTGCCGGGCGAAATGCGAAAATTGTTTCCCCATTGACTCCCATTGCAGAAATCCACCATCCAGGTATCACCTTCCCAACTGCTGTTCTCATTGGAAACCCTTGCATGAAATGCTTCCATTTTCAGGTTTTTGGCCACTGTGCGGGTATAGCCCAGCATTCCCCTTTTCTCGGCTCCGTGAAATGCATGGGAAATCTTAGCGGCATAGCCAATTCCGGCAATGTTCAGGAAGTACAGATTGTTAATGACACCTGTGTCCCGCAGGGTTCGCCGAGGGTGGTCTATTACTTTTAGTGCCTCATTCCATTGCAGTGGAATTTTGTGGTGGCGGGCATAGCCGTTGCCAGAGCCCAGTGGAATGATGGCCAATGCGGTCTCTGTCCCAATCAGCTGGCTGCTTACCAGATTCAGTGTTCCGTCTCCTCCACAGGCAAATATGGCTTCGTAGTTCTTTTGTGCCAGATCCCGTGACAATTCCAGCATTTCTTCCGGTGTCTGGGTTTCGTATACCGACATCCCGCTGCGGCCCTTCAGATGCTTCATCAGGTCGGTACGCTGCTTACCAGTACCTCTGCTGCCGGCTTTGTGGTTGATTAAAAAAGCAACTTTGGGCGTAGACAATGCTTAGTTATTAAAGATGTAATGCAAAATATTGGCACCCATTTGCAGCGCCTTTTGCCGCACCGGTTCCGGGTCATTGTATACTTCCGGGTCTTCCCAGCCATTGCCCAGGTCGCACTCATAATCGTAAAAACAAACCAGCCGGCCTTTCCATATCAGACCAAAACCCTGTGGAGCCTTACCATTGTGCTCGTGCACTTTTACTAAACCGGATGGAAAATTGTAAGCTGCGTGGTAAATTGGATGGGAGTGTGGCAGCTCGACAAATTCCAGCTCGGGAAACACTTTTTTCATCTGGGGCCGCACAAACTTATCCAGGCCATAATTGTCGCAGATATGCAGAAATCCTCCGGCTTCAAGGTAAGTGCGCAGGTTGGTTGCTTCGGCCTCGCTGAAAACCACATTTCCATGCCCTGTCATAAACAGGTAGGGATAATTGTAGATATCCGGCGAGGCAATGTCTGCCAATCCTTCGTTGGGATCTATGCCCATTCCGAGTTGGCTATTACAAAACCTGCTCAGATTTGGCAGAGCCGTTCGGCTGCTGTACCAGTCACCACCTCCGTTGTATTTGAGTCTGCCCAGTTTTATGGAATATCCGCCCTGTGATTGATGGGTGAAGGAAGGAAGCAACAACAGGCCCAAACCCAGGAAAATGACAGATATGGTCCAACGATATTTTACAGCCGGTTTCATTTCAGGGGAGCCCTTTATGCAAAATTAGGTGAATAATCTGGCTTAGCGAAGGAAGAGGAACCCAAGAAACAGAATCCCAACAACAATCCGGTAAACACCGAACCAGGCAAATCCTTTCTTTTTCACCAGACCTATAAAAAAGCGTATGGCCAGAATTGCGGTAAAAAAGCTCATGATATTGCCGATAGCTATGTCCTGCACCTGCCCCTGACTCAGCACATCCCAGTTCTTATACAATTTGTAGATTCCCGCAGCGCTGAGGGTGGGAACGGCCAGAAAAAAGGAAAATTCGGTAGCGGCCACACGGCTTAGGCCCCTGCCCAAACCGCCGGAAATACTGGCAGCACTGCGACTAACACCGGGAATCATCGCAACGCACTGTGCAGCGCCAATGACAAGAGCATCCAGATAGCTTATGTCTTTGGTTTCTTTGGTTCCTCCTGGCAGTATCCGGTGAATGACCAGCAGAAACAAACCAATGACTATGAGTGTAATTCCTACAATGACAGGAGTTTGCAGCAGTTGTTCAAGGTATTCATCAAGCAATTTTCCCAGAATGGCTGCAGGAATAAACCCCACCAGCAATTTCAGGTAAAAGTCATAGTCTTTGAGGTTTAAAAATTTACGCCAATAGATGGCAACCACCGCAAGTATGGCCCCGAACTGCACCGAAATGATATAGGTATCAATGTCTGCCAGGTTCAGGTGCATGACTTCTCCAGCCATCATCATATGGCCGGTGCTGCTTACCGGAAGGTATTCCGTAAGACCTTCAATGATGGACAGAATAAGGTTCTGCCACCAGGTCATGCTTCGGTGTTTTCAGCTTCGTTTTTACGGTAAAATATGGCTACAATGCCGAGTACAAAACCCAGAATGACCACAATGGGTGCAAGCACGGTGCGGCGTCCGTCGTAAATGTCGCCTTCTTTGCCACTCATCAGCGCAAAGCCAATCACCACCACCAGTATGCTGGCAATTATAAGGATATAATTCATCTTGTGAAAAAGCGGTTTAGCTGCCGGAGCTGCTTTCTTTTTATCAGCACTCATGTCAATACAGATTTTCTATTTTACTGCGAAGATACTTCCGGGTACTGAACCATGCACTCACCACAGCCAGTAAAATTCCAAAAATTCCGATACAGCCGAAAACAACAGCTGCTTTTTGCCATGGAATAAAGGCTGCAAATTCTTCTATGGTTGCAAATTCTTTCCAGAAAAAATGCAGACCATACAACAATCCGACAAGCAGGGCTGCAGCAATTGGAATGGCCAACAGGGCATATCTGGCAAACTTGAGCAAAAAGGGCCGCAGGATAAATGCATTTGTGGCACCCACAAGTTGCATGCTTTTGATGATAAACCGATTGGCAAAGATGCTGAGCCGTGTACTGCTGTTGATTAATCCAATGGCGATGAAGGTAAATAACACAACAAGCCCTGCCAGAATCCACTGAATGCGCCGTACATTTTTATCTACTGCCTCCACCAGGTTTTTCTGATACACCACATCGTCCACCAGCGGGTCTGTTTCCAGTTTTCGGGCTGTGCGGGCAATCTGATCAGGAGTGGCAAACTCAGCTACAAAGTACACCTCCATGCTCAAAGGCAGTTCACTGGCTTCCACATATTGCATAAAGTCATCGTCGTAGCGGTCGCCCATTTGTTTGAGCCCTTCTTCCCGACTGACAAGGTGGGATTTACGCAGCCATTTTTCTTTTTTTATACGGGTTTCAAATGCCTGTACTTCGGCATCCGGTATACTGTCGCGAAAATAAATATCCAGGCTGCTGCCTTCTACCAGACTGCGGCTGAGGCCCTGAAAACCCAAAACGGAGAATCCGAGCAAACCCAGCATGAACATGACCAATGCCAGACTCATAATGCCGGGCAGGGCACTGGGTTTTTTGCGACGCGTGCGCAGGGTCTCTTCGGCCATGGCTGCGAAATTGCAATTGCCCGGCGGCCTTATCAACTGAAAGTTATCCGCAAATGTGCATCAAAGTGCTATTTCGGACAATAAATGAGAAAATGAGAACTCCCGCTGCCGGCTAAAAATTCTTCGCCTTCATACTGGCTGCCATCTGATTTTCCGGAAAATTTTCCATTTTTATAAAGCACATTGGCCGAGTCTCCCCAGGATATGGTATGCACTACGCCGTAGTTATCCGCCGCCGAAGCTACGTTTACATGGGTGATATATTCGATGTGCTGTTTGCCACCGATAATAGAACCGTCGTGATATACCAGTTTGGCATCACAGCCCCGGTTTAGTGCATTGCTTACTTCAGATATACTTGTGGTTTTTGACGCTGCGAAGCCCTGTGATTCGAAAAAAGCATTGATGTTTTCATTAAACGCACCGCCTTTTTTCAGTGCTTTTATTCCTTTGGAAATTCCATCCCAGGTTTTGCCATCACACATACTGTCTATTTTTCCCAGTTTGTGCAGACACAGTCCGGTTGATAAAGCTGCGCACTTGCCCTGATGTGTGGTGTTAAAAGGTTCAGAGATTTTCCACCATTTTACCTTTTTAACGGAGTCTGTGGATTGGCTGGTGTCACTTTTGGTGTCGCAACTCACGGGGTTAAACATTTCACAAATACAAAACTCGTTGTACTGAATCACCGTGTTGGCCGGGCCAGGAATGGATGGAGGGGCAATTTTTTGCAGGTATCCGGATTTGATGGCACGGCGAATGCCTTCACCGATAAAACCATACAACTGGCCTATGCCTGCATCGCCGGGGTTGCGCAGCAACCTGTTGTTCAGGTCTGTTGCAAAAAACAGCATGGCGTGCATCCATTGGTTTTTTATGGGTGTTGCCGATACTTCATTCATTTTGTTGATGAATGCCGCATTCCATTGGGGTTGGGTTTTGGCTTGCTGGGCACCGTTCTGATCAAATGAATCGAGCAGGGAAGCAAAGACTTGCATGCCATCTTGTTTGCTGGCGTTAAGTATTTGAAATTGCAATACCAGTCTGCGGAATCCATGTTCAGCAAAATATTTTACAGGATCGGTATTGTACAACTGCGCAATTTGAAGCAGCCCGGCTCCATAGTTCGTAGGGTCCTGAGTGAGTTGATAGCTTGGCTTGTCGTCCTGATTCTTTTTGGGTTCGAAAAGCTCGCATTGACCCAGTAAGAGAATCAACAGGGTGAGTGATATGAGATTTTTCATGGCGTGGGTAGAACAAAATTAACAGCATTAAAATGACAATTCCTACTGTTTGTTTGAAAAGAGTGCATCTTTATGAAATTTGGTCTATGTTTTTGATTTGCAAGAGTATCAGTTAATACCATGAGGGTGCAAGTACCCAGTGTGAATAGATGAATATGCACTGGAATTCAGGTAAAACAGCGAACCGCAGCTCTCCCATTTTTTCCGATTTTAAGACATATCCGGCTATTTTCGCAGGATGAACCCCATACTTAGAAACATACTCGCAACCATCGCCGGACTGGTGTTGGGCTCTGTGGTGAACATGGCCATTATATCCGTGAGTGGCAGTATCATTCCACCTCCGCAAGGCGCGGATGTAACCACACTAGAAGGATTAAAGGCCAGCATACATCTGTTCAAACCCATCAACTTTCTCATGCCCTTTCTGGCACATGCGCTGGGTACACTTACAGGGGCCGGGATAGCTGCAAAACTTGCAACCGGCCGCAGAGCCATTCCAGCCTATGTGGTAGGTGCATTTTTCCTTGCAGGTGGCATTGCCAATGCGTTTATGCTGCCTGCACCGGCATGGTTCCTTTTTGTGGACCTGGGTCTGGCCTATATTCCTGCGGCCTGGCTGGGTCTGAAGATTACATCGGGCAAATAATCAGGCACTGGCTGTATCTGGCTTGTGCATGCGGCTATACACCCACCCGATTACTGCGCCGGCAGCCACGCCAGGTATGGAATTGCCAATGACATCGATTACCAGCATTTTGATGTTCATCGCCGGAAAACTGGCAAACATCCACATATCATACCATAGCATAACCAGAGGTGTAAACCAGAGGGCACAAATAACACCGGCATTAACACTGTTTGCCCGTGTTTTATCCATCACCAGCGACATTAGAAACGCAAGTGAAAGATTGGCAACTACAATTGGCCACATTACGGGCTCCTTGTAGGTGCAGCATTCCAGGGCTTTCATCCATTCTTCCATGAGGTTGGAAAAGAGCACGGCAAAGAGAAGACCGCCCACCAGAAATAAGGCAGCACCTCCGGCCAGGGTTCCGAAAATGAGTTTGTTGTTCATAGCGTTTGATTTGGTTTGTTAATCAAAAATAGACATAACTTTCACAAAAACAAGGGGTTGTGAAGAAAAACAGATATGAGTGGCCGGGATTTGAACACTGTCAAATTGTAATTGGTTGTATATACAGCCAATTTTCCGGACTCTCACTGCTGGTGGGGTTTACAGCAGTATATCAGACCTGAAATGCTTGTTCAGATTTTCATTAATGAGCAATTTTAATGTGCTTCAGCCGCAAGTTCGGGCCATAGCCCGGAGTGACAAAACGGTCAGGAACAGGGATTCTGCTTCAGTCATACTTTAATTTCAGGTTCAAAGTGATCGGGATTGTTATTGTTGGTCTTGGCAGAATACCGATAGAAATGGGTGGGTTCGCCGTGAGAAATCCCGGTGCCTGTGCGGGTAAAACCCAGTTTTTGTAGCACCCGGTTTGAACCTGCATTGTCTGTATGTGCCCTGGCAAATATCTGCTCAAGTTGCAGTTGATTTAGCCCGTAGTCCAGGCACAATTTGCCACATTCCGTTGCTATACCCTTTCCCCACCATTCCCGACGCAGCCTGTATCCAAGGTCGTAGGTTCCGGGTTGACCTTCTTCCGCATTGACGATAAATTTAAGTCCGCACCATCCAACAAATGTGCCACTGGCTTTATGCACCACGGCCCAGCGTCCAATGCCATAATCCTGGTATTGCTTTCGGATAAGTGCAATCACCTCCCTGATGCGTTCGATGTGTGTAACAGGCTCGTTTCCCAGGTACCTGTGCACTTCAGGGTCGCTGTCCAGCAACCAGAGACCTTCTTCATCCTCCGGCACAATTTCGCGCAGCAAATAATTGTCAGATTCCAACGGGGCTACAAGGCGCATATACAAAAATAAGTCTGTGTTAACGTCCAAGTTGTCCTGACAATTCCAAAAGACTGATCTCGGCCATTTTTACCGCAGCTGATAATTGGGATTGTTGATGCAGACTCATGGCAAAGCTGCTTTCGGCAGATTTTAGTTCAAGCAGTGTGCTGTGTCCCAGCCGGTAGGTTTCCACACTTACTTGTAACATCCGCCGGGCAAGTGCTGTGGTGCTTTGTTGTAATTTCAGCTGATCCAGGGCCAGGGTATATTCCTGCCATTGGCGGTAAAAGGTATTTTCAAGCACTTGTTGGAATTGCTCTTCTTTCAGAGCCTGAATGGCGGTCTGGTTTTTAGAAACAGCTATCTGGCTGCCAGTGCTGCTGGTAAAAAGGGGTATTTGTGCATTTATACCCATAAACGGACCACTGCTCTGGCTAATGAGGCTAAAACCGGCGGCGCTGTTGTTGTTACTGAGGGCATATCCACCATTTAAGCGCAGAGACGGGTAACGCAATCCTTCCAGTTCTCTCTGCTGAGTTTTTGCTATAGCAGTTTGTTTTGCTGCTGCAAGCCGTTGCGGATTTTGCTGCAACGCGGCCCAAAGGCTGTCATGTTGCAGCATGGGCGCGGGTATCATGGTATCTGCGATGAGCAGTTGGGTTTCCGGGGGCATGCCCATGGTAAGCAACAACCCGGTATAGGCGTTGTGCAGCGCCTGTTCCTGCTGCTGCCTGTTTAGTTGGGCCTGATTCAGGTCGATTTCTGCCTGCAAAAGGTCTGGCTCACCAGAAAGGCCAGCCTCCCTGCGCGCCTGTACCATTTTGTATTTTTCGGTATTCAATGCATAGAGTTGTACCTGAGTGCGCAGGTTTTGCTGCTGTTGGATCACATTGTAATACTGCCGCATAGCCAGTGCTATATTTTGCTGAATTTGTATCTGCGCATTGGCTTCACCCAGTGTTTCAAGGTATTCAAGTCGCTGCTTAGCAGCTTGAATACGGTAGCCATTGAAAAGCGTGTATCCTGCGGTAACATTGGCACCCAAACTATTGGCTGCGGCTCCGGCACGACTTATTTCCGTGCCATTGGCCAGTTTTTGATAAATGCGGTTGTAGGAGGCATTGTCGGTAATGTTAATCCCAACCGACGGCAGTGCGCCGGCATTCCCAGAGGTATTGGCCTGTCTGGCACTCTCCTTTTCCACCATGGCAATCCGTATCTGCAGGTTTTTCTGCAATACGGTGTTTACCACATCGTTCAGGTTCATTTGTGTTTGTCCGGATAAACCGGCAGGAAATAAAATGGCCAGATATTTACCCCAGGTTTTCATAAGCTTTTTCCTCAGTTTGGGCACGGTGTCGTGATATATAAGTATAAATGGCCGGTATCACATACAATGTAAGAATCAGGGAAAAGAGGATGCCACCCACCAAAACTATACCCAATGGTATGCGGCTGCTGGCGCTGGCTCCCAGACTGAGTGCTATGGGCAAAGCGCCCAGTGATGTGGCCAGACTGGTCATAAGGATGGGGCGCAACCGCTGACTGGCTGCTTCCAGCACAGCAGCTTTCAGGTCCATACCTGTTTCCCGTTTTTTATTGGCAAATTCCACAATCAATATTCCGTTTTTGGTAACCAGGCCAATGAGCATAATCATTCCTATCTGTGAAAAGATATTCAGGGTTTGGCTAAACAGGAACAGGGCTCCCAGTGCACCGGCCATGGCCAGTGGTACAGTGAGCATGATGGTGAACGGATCCCGGAAACTTTCGAATTGTGCGGCCAGCACAAGGTAAATAAGCACCAGTGCGAGTACAAAAGCAAAAAGAGTGTTGCCACTGCTTTCCTGAAAATCGCGGCTGGGACCACTCAGACTCGTTTCAAAACTTTCATCGAGCAGTTTTTTCCCTATGGCTTGCATGGATTTTACCCCGTCTCCTATGGTTTTGCCTTCTGCCAGGCTGGCGCTGATGGTGGCAGATTTATAACGGTTGTAATGATAAAGGGTGGGAGGGTTTGCATTGGGCACCAATTGCACCACACTGGCCAGTGAAATGTTCTCTCCTGCATTGTTGCGCACATATAGCCGGGCTATGTCATCCGGTTTTTGCCTTTCATCCAGCTCTACCTGGCTTATTACCTGGTATTGCCTGCCATTCATGAGAAAATAGGCTGCCCGCCGGCCACCGAATGCACTTTGTATCACCTGTCCGATATCGGTTACTGAAAGTCCCAGTTCACGGGCCTTGATTCGGTCAATGATGACATCGGTTTCCGGTTTGTTGAATTTAAGGTTCACATCCACATTGGCAAAGGTTTTGTCTTCCCGCGCAGCTGCCATGAATTTTGGAATGACCGTTTTTATTTTCTCAAAATCCAGATTCTGCAAAACATATTGAACTGGCAAAGAGCCTCTGGAGCCCAGACCTACAGATATAGTCTGCTCTTCAATGGGGAAAATACGAAGATTGTTGAACCGGCTGAGTTTTCCACCCAATTCACGGGCAAGTTCGCTTTGTGATTTTTTTCGTTCATGGGGCGGTACCAGTCCAATGCGTGCAAAACCGCTGTTTACTCCAGTCCCGAAAAAACTGGGAACCGCTGAGAAAACAAATGATTTTTCAGGAACAGAATCCAGCAGAAAATCCCCCATTTGTTCACCCGCTTTTGCCATGTATTCATAGCTGGCGCCTTCCGGTCCGCTGATACTGAACCGGATACTGCTTTTATCCTCCAGCGGTGCGAGCTCTGTTGGCAATTGTTTGCCCACCAAAAATATGACCAGCACACAAAATCCTACAATGAGCCATGCAACCCATCGTTTGCGCATAAAGCCGGTAAGGGTGCGTAGATAACCGTTTTCCATGCCGGTAAAGAAGGGCTCTGTAACATTATAAAACCATCCGTGGTTCTGCCCTCTGCGGTTCAGAACAACATTCAGCACAGGGGTGATTGTGAGTGAAACAAAGGCTGAAACAAGAACAGCCACAGCCACTACTATCCCAAACTCGCGAAAGAGACTACCTACAAATCCCTGCAGGAAAATTACCGGAAGAAACACTATGGCCAGAGTGATGCTTGTACTGAGCACCGCAAAAAGAATTTCACGACTCCCCTCCAGTGCTGCTTTGCGCACAGGCATGCCTTGTTCAAGCTTGCGGAAAATGTTTTCGGTAACCACAATGCCGTCGTCCACCACAAGTCCGGTTGCCAGCACTATACCCAACAAGGAAAGGATATTGATGGAGAATCCCAGCAGATACATGACGAAAAAAGTCGCTACAAGGCTGATAGGAATATCTATCAGAGGCCGCAGCGCTATGAGCCAGTTCCTGAAAAACAGATATATAACCAGCACCACGAGCAGAAAGGCAATGAGCAGGGTTTCGCCCACTTCCTTAATGGACCGGCGCACGTTGCTTGTATTGTCTATGAGTGTTGCAAACTGTATGTCCGTTTTGTTGTCTTTTTCAATTTCCGTCAGCCGCTTTTCATACTCATTGGAAATGTTGATGTAATTGGCTCCCGGCTGTGGAATGATGGCAAGACCCACACCGTGCAATCCGTTCAGACGCCAGTTTTGTTCCAGGTTTTCCGGACCCAGTTCCACGCGTGCCACATCTCCAAGCCGGGTAATTCCTGTGGCGTCTTCCTTCAGTATCAGATTCCTGAAGTCGGCTTCTGTACTCAGTTTACCCAGCACACGTATGCTTAGTTCTGTGCGGTTTCCATAAATTTTCCCACTGGGCATCTCCACATTTTCACGGTTCAGTGCTGTTTGCACATCGTTCATGGCCACGCCGGCAGCCTGCATGCGGGAGGGCTGCAGCCATATGCGCATGGATGGTCTTTTCTGGCCGAAAATGTTCACTGAACTCACCTCAGGAATGGTTTGCATGCGAGGTACCAATACATTTTCTGCATAATCACTCAGTTCCAGCAATCCTTTGGTGGGGCTCTGCACAGCCAGCAACAGAATAAAATCGCTGTTGGCATCGCTTTTTGTGACCACCGGTGGCGCATCTATATCCTGGGGCAAGTTCCGCACTGCCTGGCTCACCTTGTCGCGCACGTCATTGGCCGCAGCCTCCAGGTTTGCTTCTACATTGAATTCCACAGTGATGTTACTCACCCCTACACTGCTGCTGCTTGTAATGGTGCGGATGCCGGGTATCCCGTTGATTGATTTTTCAAGTGGTTCGGTGATCTGACTTTCCACTACATCCGCATTGGCACCTTCGTATGCTGTGCGCACAGTAATCGTAGGCGGATCAATTGCCGGGTACTCACGCACTGCGAGAAAATAGAATCCGATACCGCCAAAAAGCAGCAACATCAGATTCATCACCACCGTGAGAACCGGTCTTTTCAGCGATAGTTCTGAAATGTTCATTTCAGTTCAGCCAGGGTTTTTACACTGCGCACTTTAAGGGGAGATTTGGGCCTTACGAACAATACCCCTGTAACCACCACACTATCGCCTTCGGTAAGCCCCGATGTGATTTGCACATATTCAGGTCCGCGTGTGCCGGTCTTCACAGGCACCGGTTTACCAGTACCATTTTTTACCACAATCACTTTGTTGCTGCTTGCTTCTGGTATCAGTGCATTGGTGGGTATAAGAATTCCTTTTTGTTTTTGTTTGAAACGTGCAGTCACGTATTCCCCTGGTTTTAGTCCCGTTCCTTCTATGGCAGCGCGCACGGTGAGATTCCGGTTTTCTGCATTCACCCTCGATTCTGTGGCAATAATTTTTGCAGGCCATGTGCGGGTTCCGTTTGAAGACAGCAGTGAGAGTGTACTGTTTTTTTCCAGCAGGGATACATACACATCCGGCAGGGCAAAATCCACCTTCAACGGATAGGTTTGTTGCAAGGTGCCCAGAATTGTTGCCGGACTGACATATGCACCCGGACTCACCTTGCGCAATCCCAATTGTCCTGCAAAGGGTGCTTTTACGACCAGTTTTTCAGCCTGAGCCTGCAGGGTTTGTAAGGTTGCCTGTATGGTCAATACCTGTGTTTGGGCAGCATCGTATTCCGCCTGCGGGATTGCATTTACTGCCAGAAGCTGCTTCAGCCGGGATTCGTTCTTCATGGCCAAAGCCAAACCGGCCTGCTGCTGGGCAATTTGTCCCAGAATTTCAGCATCATTTATACGCGCCAGCACCGCGCCAGCCGACACAGTCCCTCCATCAGGCATATTTAAGAAAGATAGTCTTCCGCTGCTTTCAGGGTGTAATTCCACTGTTTCTCCGGCCAATACAGTCCCGTTGGCGTCTACCACTTCCTCAATTTCAGTGATTGAAACCACCAACACATCAATGGGCACCGGCCCCTGCGTTTTAGCAGCTGGTTTGCCACCACCTCCACAAGAAGTACAAAAAAGAACCATTGCGAAAAAGAAACAAATCAGCCGGAAGCCGGTGAATATGAAATACCCCATACAAGTCACAAAATTAAGCCGTTTGCCTGTGCGTATCATGCAAACATCTGCGAATTTTGCAAAAAATGTTGTTCAAACAAACAAAAGTCAGGTTCCGGTCCGCCCGGATGAAGGGAATGCCAGAATAGTCTTACGTTTCGGTCCTTCGAAAGGCTGACCCCAAGTCAACCTTTGGGTTACCCATAGGTTTCGCAGCCTGGTTTGATATCAGATTTTCGGCGATGTGTAAAATTCAATCAAAAGTTGCTTCGATGTTTTGATTTTTTATAAAGTTGTTTTCCATACAATTGACCAGACATCTGAGAAACAATTCATTGTGTTCCATATTGCCTATGGACACCCGTAATGTATTTTTCAGTAAAGGAAAATGAGAACCATTGAGTACTTTCATTCCACCTTTTTCCAGATCGGTCATTAGTTTGGTAAAGTCTGATTCATTGATAACCCGAAGCAATAGGAAGTTACCGCTGGAAGGATATACCCGAATGGTATCTTTATCAAATCGTCTGGTGATGGAATCAATGAGTTTATTCCTGTTATGGATCATTTCTTCAACTTTTCTTTTTGAAGATTCCATGAATTTTTTGTCAAACAATATTTCACGGGCAAAAATCAGGGAAAACTCATTGATGGAATAGGGCAGAATCAGTGATTTCAATATTGGCTTTATGTGTCGCGGAGCACAAAGATATCCCAAACGCAAACCAGCCGCAGGAAATGCTTTGGAAAATGATCTCAGCACAATTAGATTATTGTATTTCTTTACCAGTGATGTGAAATCAGAATTACAAAATTCATTGTATACATTGTCCAGAATGACCATAGTATAAGGGTGCATCATAAGAATTTCTTCCAGTTTGTATGTTTCTATGGAATTGCCCACCGGATTGTTCGGAGAAGTAATGATAAGCACTGAATTTTTATCAAGTTCCGGCATGTTTTTATAATCAAATTCCAGTTCTTCATTCAGATACCAGGGTTCATAGGCTATACCATAATTTTTGCAATGTTGATCAAACAGTGTATATGAGGGTTGAACAATGTGAATACGCTTCTTATTGATTGCAAAATAATTGAGCATTGCACTTATAATGTTGGCAGATCCCGCACCGAGCACAATATTGTCCGGTTGCAGTCCGCTGTAATGGGCTATTTTTGATTCAATCTCACTGTAATCTGCAGCAGGATATCTGTTCCATTCTGTATGAAACAATTTATTCAGCACGCGTCTTTTCATTTCATCGCTAACATCTTCAGGTTGTTCATTTTTATCCAGTTGTATTGTACTGGAAATTACCTCAGGTATTTCAAAGAAATCTGCGGATACAATTGAATCAGGTGCGAAAGAATTCATGATTATTTTCATTTGAATATGCTCAATTGGCGTACATTACTGCCAGTATGGTTTCGATCTGATGTGTAAATCCCATAAATCCCTCGTTGTGAATCCGGATATCCACGCCTGATTCTGATTCTACTGGTGATTTGAGCATGGATGTGTTTAATGAAAAGCCGGCATTCTGCATTCTTTCAATCCATTTGGTTGCTTTTTCATGCTTTTCAAACCGGTCTTTTTCTTCCTTGCCAATAACATCAGATATTTCGCGGCCAAAAAACAATTTCAGTGCATTTTTATCTTTTTCATCTATATCCAGCCGGTCAATGACCAGGAAAAGATTATAATAATGATTGAAGCAATTGATAAAGCGGTTGCAGAAATTTGTTTCATAGTGATTTACGTTGGGTTCAATCAGCAGGAATGCGGCCGGATTCAGTTGTTTGAATTTTGATATAATCTGGCTCCGTTTCTCTTCTGTTTGAATATGGTGCAGTGCCAGTGAAGCGTTAATAATCAATGTATCTGAAATGTTGATGAAAGGACTGAAATCCACATTTTCTGCAAAGTTATTAACCCCTGTAAATTCAATGGTGAAATGCACATTTTTAGCCTGTGCCATAATGTTCTTTTCTGCCTGTATTAATGCATCAGAAAATGGTTCTATTCCTATTATGTTCAGTTTTTTCAGTTTGGGAAGTTTTTTGGCAAGTTCTATCACATGCAGCATTTGCACACCTTGTCCTATTCCTATATCGATGATAGCTGCTTCTTTTGAGTCACCGATGGTTTCTGTAATTGCCTTGTTTGTGATAATCTGGCTGTATTTTACAAATGGAAATTTCTCAATGAGGATATTGAAGAGTTGTATCTGAGGGACTTCGTCATTCTTCAGATAAATATGTTGCTCTTCCGATGCCGGATTGAACCGTTTGCTTACGGCGTTTGCCAGAAGCTGAACCATCAGTTCACGCGATGCGGTTTGCGTGCCAGTCATTATATGGTTAAACAGGGACTGCAATTCCCCGCGGCTGGCATCGGTGAATCCGTCGGGGATGTTATTCAGGAGTTCGCCTATGGCACCCTGCAGGGGAGTCTGCTTTGTTGCTTTCATGATTCAAATCTAGAGGGCTCTTCAGCTATGGTTTTTATGGAATTAGCCAAAGCCGGTTTTTCTGAGTCAATGGCGTATTTGATGATTTTTTGGTTGTTACCGGTCCGTATGAATCTGAGCCCCGGGATTGTTCCGCAGAGACCTGAATTGAATCTGTAAGAAACCTGCGCAATCATTGGCCACTTGACGATTATGATATAATTTACGCCAACCGGGTTTACCTGTGATTATCTTCGCCCGATCTCCTACATAACCCGAAATATCTTCCTGCTTTCACTGGTGAGTCTTACCACAGATATGGCCAGTGAAATGCTGTACCCGGTTATGCCTGTATGGCTGAAACAAGTGGGGTTCAGTGCCCTGGCCATCGGACTTCTGGAGGGGATAGCCGAGGCCATTGCAGGGCTGAGCAAAGGCTGGTTCGGGCATTGGAGTGACCGCGCTGGCCGGAGATTGCCATTTGTACAGGCCGGGTATTCGCTTTCTGCGCTGATAAAACCATTGTATGCCTGGGTTTTGCACCCTGCTGGTATATTTCTGCTGCGCAGTGCTGACCGCCTCGGAAAAGGTATCCGCACAGCGCCACGAGATGCATTGCTGGTGGCCGATTCCACGCCGGAATACCGTGGCAGGGTATTTGGATTTCACCGCAGTATGGACACATTGGGTGCCGCATTGGGCCCATTGCTTGCACTGATATATCTGTATTTCAGACCCGGTGATTTTAAAGGCCTGTTTTTGGTGGCATTTATACCCGGAGCCCTTGCGGTATTGGCAAGCTTTCTGGCGCGTGAGAAAATACAACCTGTGGCTAAAACTGAATACGCACCCAGACAAGGATTTATACAATGGCTGCGCAATGCTCCTTCCGCTTATTATCGCATTTGTATTCCATTATGGCTTTTTGCCCTGTGGAACAGTTCCGATGTTTTTCTGCTGCTGAGGCTGGGTGATGCTGGATTTTCAGCCACCGAAATCATTGTGATTTATATAGGGTATAACCTTATTTATACCCTGGCTGCATGGCCTGCCGGAATTCTATCAGACCGTATAGGGAATAAAAAGGTATTGTTGGCCGGTTTTGTCATATTTGCCTTCGTATATATTGGCTTTGGTATGGATTTGCCCGCCTGGGGATACATCATCTGTATGGGACTTTACGGATTGTATATGGCAGGTACCGAAGGCATTGCCAAAGCCTGGATTTCTCATACCGTACCTTCTGCACAGTCGGCTTCAGCCATAGGGTCTTTTGCCGGCATACAAAGTGTTTTGGCCATACCGGCCGGTTTAATAACCGGAGGTTTATGGGCTGTGGGCGGACCTGGTTTGGCGTTTGTTCCCATTGCATGTGTGGCCGTCCTCTGCGCTGTATGGCTTTTGCAACCGGCCACAAAATATAGTCGCTGATTTGAAGAAATAGCATGGATATCTCGGTTTTACTCTATATTGCGCCCTTCAAACCCAACAGAAATAGTTACTTACAATGAAAACAGGAATTGTTAAATTCTTCAATGTGACCAAAGGATTTGGATTCATCATTGACGACGCAGACGGAAAAGAAGTATTTGTGCATGCCACCGGTCTTATTGACAAAGTGAAGGAAAACGACAAGGTTACCTTCGAAATACAGGATGGCAAGCGCGGCCCGAATGCGGTACAGGTAAAATTGGCCGATTAATTCAGCTGCCCCCGTCGAATAAACCTGTCGCAAGCAATGCAGGCAGTGTTCATTTCAAATTCTCTATTTAATTTGCCGCTTATTTTTTATTGAATTATGGAATACCCCATTGGCAGCAGGGTCAGGCATCCCTCAAAAGGTGAAGGTGTGATTATGGCCGACACAGGCTCTTCGTACCGCGTATTTTTTTCTCATGATTCCATCCTGGAAATAGGTAAATCATTTGCCGGACTTGAATTGGTGGAACTGGGTCCACCGGCTGAGGCCCCTTTGAGCCTGGAAACAGTGGAAGAAGCACTGAGAAATGTGCTGGAAACAATGACGGACCTCGGAGGCAAAGTTGAATTGAATGGCAAATGGCTCAGAGGTCAGCTCATATTTGAACCTGCCGATACCTCTCTCAAGGAACATGTTATTCCCATTGAAACCTTTTTTCACAAAATCGTGATGCTGCGTGACCGTTTGCGTGTATTGGAGCAGAACATCAATGCGCACCAGAAACTGGATGATGAAGACAAGGTAAATCTGCAGCAATATATTACCCGCATCTATGGCAGTCTTACCTCATTCAACTTTTTGTTCAGGGACAAAGAAAATCACTTTGTAGGTGAGTCATCTAAAAAATAAACCATGAAATTATATCACAATACACTGTTTGCCCTCATGCTTGGTTCAGTATTGAGTTCTTGCGCCCAGTCCGGTTTGCAGACACGTAGCATCTTTATGTATAAAAACGGATTTGCCTACGCCGTATCCGCAGGAAAAGTTCCGCTGAAGGATGGCAAATGGTCTCTGCAGCGCAAGGATATTCCTCCGGCAAGTATGGGTTCACTGTGGTTTCAGTCGCCAGCCGGCATCAATTATGTAAAACGGGAAACCGATACATTGTTGAAAGCCGTAGCCCGCCCCGGTCTGGACCAGTTGATCCGGGCCAATGTGGGTAAGCGGCTGGGTCTGGTGCTTACCACGGGAGATGTTTCCACCCGTCTGGAAGGTACCATCGAAAAATATTTTGAACTACCCGCAGGCGAAACGGATTTGACAGCTAACCCGGCCGTGGCAGTGCTGAAAACAGCCACCGGTAAAGTGGTATTGTACCGCGAAACGCTGGCACATGTGCTTGCAGCCGAATTTGCCGATGATGTAAGCTATGAGGCCAAAGAAAAAACGCCTGAACCCAAACTGAGTGTGTATTTCAAAAACACACCGGGCAGTGCAGATCTTTCTATGGTGTATTTACAGCAGCACGGTTCCTGGAGTCCGGAATACCGGATGGTGCTTACCGGAGATACCAAAGCGAAACTTACCCTGGGAGCAGAAGTGAGCAGTGGCAATACAGAAATGAAAAACACCGAATTGAACCTGGTTGTGGGAGCCCCTGAATTTTCGAAAGGATATACCCTGAGCCGGCTTTGCGGTGGTGAATCCATTGCGGTGGATGACTGGGAATCGCCCAAAGCAGAAGAGAATAAAGCGTACTTCAGAAATACCGCTGCCGGTGTGCCTGCTCCCGGTGGCATTGAAGTTTCTGCTTCGAAAGCAGAGGATTATTACATGTATACCTTGAAAAATTTCAGCCTTCAGAAAAATGAACACGCATGGGTACAGATTCTGGAGGAAAACATGGATGTGCAGCATTATTTTACCTGCGGTTTGCCTCCGGTGAATGAGTATTCTGCGCCGGTTACCGACGATGGAAATGCCAACAGTTATCTGGACGTGTACCACAAGCTGAAATTTAAAAATCCGGCCAAACAGACCCTGACTGCAGCGCCGGTGTTTGTGGAAACAGAAGTATCCGGCAGCACTGTTGCACTTAGCCAGCCGGTTTTGGAAACGGTGCCCGTGGGTGGTGCGGGTATAATTACACTGGCCAGAAGTACAGACATCCCTGTAAAGGAAACGGATACTGAAGTGAAACGCACCCCCAATGCGTATTCTACCCCGGTATCGAGGTATGGAACCAGCACGGTGTACGATTTGGTACAAATGAAATCCACCGTTTCTCTGGAGAACCAGGGAAGCAAAGAAGTCAAACTCGAATTGGCCAAAAGCATTTCCGGCAAATTCCTGAGCAGCGATGCGCCCAATACGGTGCGCACATTAAAGCCGGACAGGGGCACTCCCAATGCAAACAATCTTGTGACTTGGGAAATCACGCTGAAACCCGGTGAGAAGAAAAGTTTCAGTTTCACTTTTGAATATTATCTGCGTCAGGAGTAACTATGCATGCATTAAAGCAAATGGATATGGCCAATGTGCTGTTTCTGGATATAGAAACCGTACCGGCTTACAAATCGTTTTCGGAGCTTTCACCAGACTGGCAGGATCTTTGGGCCAGGAAAGCAAGGTTTATGATGAAAAATGATGAAACCCCGGACATGTTGTATGAAAAAGCATCCATCTATGCAGAATTTGGGAAAGTCATTGTTATTGGGGTTGGGGTTTTGCGGGGATTTGACAGTTCGTATAAATTACGGGTAAAAACGTATGCCGGCCATGATGAAAAAGCTGTTTTGGCCGACTTCGCCGGCTTGCTGAATTCACACTATCACGGCAACCAGTTTATGCTGTGTGCTCACAATGGCAAAGAGTTCGATTTTCCTTACCTTGCCCGGCGCATGATGGTCCATGGCATCCCACTGCCATTTCTGTTGGATACAGCAGGGAAAAAGCCCTGGGAGGTTCCCCATCTCGATACCATGGAACTTTGGAAATTCGGAGATTTCAAAAACTTCACCAGTCTGAATTTACTCGCCCATTTGTTTGGCATTCCCACTCCCAAGGACGACATGGACGGGAGCCAGGTAGGGCCGGTTTACTGGCAGGAAAACGATTTGGATCGCATTGCCACCTATTGCCGCAAAGACGTAGTCACCCTTGCACAGTTGATGCTTCGTTTCAGGGGAGAAAGTCTCATCCCGGACGAGCATGTGATTCTCGCCGAGAACTGAGGCCCCCGATTGTCATTATTCCTTCCTGAAGGCAACATTTTATGGGTGGAGTGTGTCATAATTATGGATTTCAACTATGATTCATTGTTTTAGCTTTAAACCGATTGTACATTCGCGGAAGCATTCCCGATGCGTGTAACAGGTATCTTTCTTTTCTTGTTTCTGATGGCCGTGGGTTCACTCCATGCTGCAGAGCCGACAACACAAGCGTCCAATATAGTGGTGTCGCAGATTTCCTGTACCTCAGCACGCATTTCATGGACATCAGGGAACGGCGCTTGGAGACTGGTTCTGGTGAAAGAAGCCAGCGCAGTAGATACCATGCCCAAGGATGGTACCAAGTATACCTCGTTCGCTACCTTTGGCTCAGGTTCTGAGGTGGGTACAAAGAACTATGTCTGCTTCGACAATTTCACCAACACCTTCACCCTCAGTGGGTTAAAGAACAATACCACATATCATATTGCCATTTTTGAACACGATGGTTTTGGCTCTCCGGATTATCTCACAGCTTCTCCTGCCACGGCATCGTTTAAAACCCTGGACCTGAAGTTTGATTTGTCTTTCAGCTACACAGACAGTTGCCAGAATACCAACAATGTGGTTTTTACCAATAAGTCCAGCACATCCCTGACAGGACTCAAATGGACCTGGCTCTTCGGAGATGGCAATCAGGATACCGGATTTAATGTAAATCATGTGTATACAAAGGGTGGAGTGATGTCAATCACTCTGATAGCGAACAGTCCGGTGGGTTGCCCCAATTCGTATACGCATCCCAAGCCTGTGTTGATTGTGCCTAGGCCAGTCTCTAATCCGGTAGAGAAAACGAATGATACAGCTCAGTGTTTTCAGGGCAATCATTTCTTTTTTCAGGACAACACCACCTTTGCCAATGTTCCGAAGTGTGCATTGCAGCGAACCTGGGATTTTGGGGGTGGCGATCAGACCACATTTCCCTCACCTGATAAGAAATATGCCAATCCGGGCAAGTACCGCATCTTCTACCAGAGTGAAATTCTGTATAACAACCAGAAAACCGGCTGCACAGATACAACTTCGCTGTATGTGCGGGTCATTCCGGATCCTTCCAGCGGGGTTTCTATCAACAATCCCGTACAGTGCCTTTCTGTCAACAGTTTTGTGTTTGACAACAATTACCCGGGTCTGGTTTCTTACTCCTGGAAGCTGGGTGATGGCAATACAAGCAGCAACAAATCGGTAACCCATTCCTATGCAACAACTGGCAATTACATGGTGATCCATACCGCTGCAAGTGCCGAAGGTTGCAGCAGCACAGATACAATGTTTGTAATGGTGAAGCCCAACACAAATGCTTCGTTTTCAGGCTTACCTGCATCATTGTGTGAGAAAGCCGCGCAGGTAACTCTTACTCCGGTTACCCCGGGTGGTCTTTTTACGGGTGCCAATTTCAATGGCAACAATTACATTCCGGGTGTTCCGGGGAATTATGTGGTGAAATACCTGGTAAAGGATTCTTTTTGTCCTGATTCAACCACTGTTGCAACGGTGGTGCAGGCTTTGCCCCGTTTTAGTCTGGGAAAAGACACCGTATTGTGCAATCTGGGCACCAAAACGGTAAATATCACAGCCCCTGGTAGCGTATTGTGGGAAAACGGCAACACCTCCAATTTCAGAATACTCAATGCCGCAGGCACTTATTGGGCCACGGTAGACGATGGGGGCTGTACCTGGGGTGATACAATCAATATTACCGAAGCCATTTCTCCTCTGGTGAATCTGCCGGCAGATACATTGGTATGTAAAGGGGCAGTTGTGCGCCTGAGTGCGTTCTGGCCAAACAGTCAGGTTTCCTGGAGCAACGGCAGCAGCGATACCATGATTTATGTAACTGGTGCCGGAACATATACTGTGACTGTGAGCAATCCATGCGGCGTGGTTTCCGATCAGGTTACCATTCGCTATCAGGGTGAGAATTGTGATGTCTTTGTGCCCACTGCATTCACCCCGAACGTAGATGGCAGAAACGAGTATTTCAGCATCACAGGCAGGGGCATTACCCCCACTATGCTTCGCATATATGATCGCTGGGGTATCAAAGTGTTCGACAGCGACGTGAGCAAAGGGTATGACTGGAACGGGGAATACAACGGCAAGCCATGTCCGGATGGAATGTATTCCTATGTATTTTCCTATCAGATCATTGCTGGCAGCCTCAAACGCAAAAACAGCATCCGGGGCACCGTACTTCTGATGCGCTGACCCAAATCCTTTTCACCACATTTTTCTGTGGAAAACTTTTGGAATTGCAAATCATTTCCCTATTTTTGATTTTTGGTATGATGTAAAGAATTGGTTCATTAATCCGGAGGGTATGGGTATTTATAGAATAATTGTTTTTTTCGCTGTTTGTTCTGGGTGGCTTCATTCCCGGGCAGAGTCGGTTATTTTTTATCCGCTTTGTCCCAAAGATGAGCAACTGCAGAGTGAACGGCTGAACCGGGTACATTTGTTATTGCACAATGCGGCTACTGTATTGAAGAGAACCGACTTGCAAAGCCAGGTATCTCCTGAAGGGCAGGACATGTGCCATTCCGAAAAGAAACGCACCATGGCAGCACTTAACAATACGGACCGGTATATGGAAGGTCAGTACAAAATTGTGGGGGATTCTGTGTCGGTGGAGTTCAAACTGGTTTATACACGGTTTATTGACAAGTTCTCCCAGATTCGAAAATTGTCCGGCGGTATAAAGCACATCGATGCTCTGGTGTTGGATATGATTGCAGCTACTTTTTCCGAATTGAAGGTTACCGCTACGCCTGCCCAGTGGGATGAGGTATCTGCCATAATTCAGGCAGAGAACCTGCGGTATGAATCTGCCGGAAGTGCCGGTAACAGTGGAAAAAGCGATTACTTCGAAAATGGGGTTATGCTGTATAAAGTGGGCAAGTATCCGCAGGCTTGCGATTACCTGAAAAGAGTGGAACCCGGTCATGCATCTTTTGGAGAAGCCATGTACCTGTATGGTAAAGCGTTGCTTGCTGCAGATGAATACAATCAGGCACTGAAAGTGTTCAAACTTGCAAAGGATGCTGGCTTTAAAACCAAGTTAATCGATGATTATCTGGCCCAATGTGCCATGGTGAATAAGCCCGCGGATTGGTATGATACGGAAGAAAAGCGGAGAAACTGGTGGCTGTCGCTAGACAAGCCTTCGGTTGAGCTCATACTCGCAGTGATGAACAACCTGAAAATCAATGGGAAAACCTTTAATTCTGCGTATGTGTATGCCGATGCTGATATTCAAACACTGCTGAAAACCACGGTGCTGGCGTTAAATGGCACAAGGGTGGAGGACTTTCAACCTTTAAAGGTGTTAACCAATGTGGATGTCATCATTTTTGAAAACACAAAATTGAAAAGCGACCTGGGCATTCAGTTCTTCAGCCGGTTGCGAATTGTGCGCACCGATTCAGAGATTAAAACGGCCGGTATAAAAAATCTTGAAAAAGATCACAAGATTGTATTGATGAAAACAAAACCCTGAGTAAGATTGCAGAGGGCAATTCATGATTAAAAAGTACTTACCATTTCTGCTTATTCTGTTTATTTCGTTGCACGCCAAAGCACAGTTTAAGGTATTTTTTTATGTCACAGACCCGAACAAGTCCCCGTTGGATTTGGTGGGTATTTCCATAGACAACCTGAAAACCGGAGACAATGTGTTTTCGCAAACTGTAGAGTTTTTGCCATACACAGTGGAACTGGAAGCAGGAACTTACCAATTGACAGCAACCAAATTTGGCTATTTGCAGCATACCGACACCTTGCTGGTTACCGAGGACAATCAGATAAAAACCATTATACTGCAACCCGTTGAGACCAAAGTGCGCCTTGGCGGGAGTCTTGAAAAGCAGATCAGGCTCCTGCCCAACCTGATTACGGTTATTTCAAAAGACGAGATAGATCAACTGGGCAGCAGAGACATTGTAGAGTTGCTGCGCAATATTCCGGGAATAGACTATGGTTGTGATGTGGAAGGCATGGTGGGCTTTGGCATGCGGGGTGTATGGGCTGTTGAAGGCAAAATGCTGGTGCTTCTGGATGGGGTGCAGATGACGGAAGAATTGTATGCATCAAATATCATGAGTGGCCGATACAGTGTGGATAACATAGAAAGATTGGAAATCGTGCGGGGCGCGGCAAGTACATTGTATGGTGGTTTTGCCAGTTATGGTGTCATCAATATTGTAACCAGGCGCACTGCCTCAGACGAGGGTTTGCGGGTCTCCAACTCGCTGGGTCATTCATCTAAAAACCTCATGCGGAATTATATGTCGGCGTCTCTCAACCGCACATTTGAGGGAGGACTGGGTCTGCAGTTGAGTGCATTTTCCGGCCGAGGAGCATTGAGTGAACGGGATTACACTGATTTTGAAAATACCGGCACTTACAATATGTATGCAAACAGCAGACAGGCCAATGATCAGCTCAGCCTTGGACTTACTTACAAGAATTTCAGGCTGAATCTGTTGCATGACAATTTCAGGAACGACACCCGCGACGCATACGGAGCCAATACCCAGAAACCTTATCAAATCAACTATTTTGTGAGGGCTGCCGATCTGAGTGCAGATTTAAACGCCGGTAAAAGGGTTACTATCACCCCGCGCCTGCTCATTCGCGAGGATATGCCATGGACTGGCAGGGATGAGATAGATAGTGTGGATCAGTCCATCGGGTATGCCGATTTGTTTGATACAACAAGGGTGACCAAGATGCTGAGTTCCATCAATACCCGCATTCAGGCGGGTAAATCACTGAATATTTCGCTGCTGGCTCAGTATGAAAAAAACAACCACGAATCACCCACCACGATATTCTTTAACGGCAGCAACGACATTCAAATCAACAACCTGGCACTGGCTGCCAATGGTGAGTTGAGTATATTGGGTCCTTCTGCCCTTAACAGGGGTAAAGCGTTGAACCTTTACTTCGGTGCCCGCTGGGACAGGCACACCTATTATCAGGCTTTTGTTCCCAGAACTGCCCTGACCTGGATAAACGGAATTTTCCATATGAAAGCACTCGCCAGCCGGGCATTTCGGGTGCCAGTGATTTATAATTTTCAGCATGGACAAATCATTAATGGCGTTCCTCAGTTAAAGCCGGAATTCAGCAACACCTACGAACTGGAATTTGGCCTTACGAAATCCACAAAGATGGATATTACTGCATCTGCCTTTTTGAACAAAACCGCACAAACAATAATATACGTAGGAGATATTACGGGTGAGTATTATTCCAATTCTGCGCCAGTCGGAACCATGGGTGTTGAATTGTTTGCAAGATTGCAGCCTGCTTCTTTTCTGCGGTTGATTGCTGGTTTTGGATATTATTCGCCAAATACACAAGACACGTTTTACCGTGTTCCGGAGCAAAAAGCAAACTATGGACTAAGTCCGTTAAAAGGCAACCTTTCTCTGCGCTGGGATCTGGAAAAACTGATGAATCTTTCCCGCAGTTTCTTCAGTATCAGTTATTTATACCAGGGCGTGAAATATGGTTTTAAGGATACCACCGGAGTTCAGTCCTTCAAACCGGGTCATTTTTTAAACCTCACTCTGGATGTGAAGAACATAGCAGGCAGTGGTTTCGATGCAGGAATAGGTGTTTACGATGTTATGAATACCGGGCTTACCTATGTGCAGGCCTACGATGGTGGACATGCGCCCTTGCCTGGTGCCGGCAGGGAAATCCTGCTAAGGTTCAGATACAATATCGGATTTCAATAGTTTCTGATAGTGGGTTAACTGTGGGATACTTGCTGCCGGAAATGAGTTGGCCTGCAGTACCTTTGCACCTGTATGCAAGCCGCTGTTGCAACCGTTGACCAGGCCCGCCAATTGGGTCTGCTGGAAGAAGAGTACCAAAAAATCTGCGAAATTCTGGGCCGTGAACCCAACTTCACCGAGCTGAGTGTATTCTCAGTAATGTGGAGTGAACACTGCAGTTACAAGAACTCCATTACCTGGCTTAAAACCTTACCACGCGAAGGCAGTCGCATGCTTGCCGCTGCCGGTGAGGAAAATGCCGGGCTGGTAGATATAGGCGACGGGCTTGCCTGTTGTTTTAAAATCGAAAGTCACAATCACCCCAGTGCCATTGAGCCCTATCAGGGTGCTGCAACCGGTGTGGGTGGTATCAACCGCGATATTTTCAGTATGGGTGCAAGGCCAATCGCCCAGCTCAACAGCCTTCGATTCGGCAATATAGATACGGACCGCACAAAATGGCTGGTGAAAGGGGTGGTAAAAGGCATTGGCGACTATGGCAATGCATTTGGAATTCCCACTGTAGGCGGTGAGGTATATTTCGACGATTGCTACGAGCAGAACAACCTGGTGAATGCCATGAGTGTGGGCATAGTTCCTGTAGGTAAACAAATATCTGCCGGTGCAGGCCCTGCGGGTAATCCTGTATATATTTTTGGCTCTGCTACCGGCAAGGATGGTATCCATGGGGCAGCATTTGCCAGCAAAGACATGAGTGAAGACAGCATCAGCGATCTTCCCAGTGTGCAGGTTGGAGACCCCTTCTGGGAAAAACTCATATTGGAAGCCAGCATGGAGTTGATTGAAACCGGGGCAGTAGTGGGCATGCAGGACATGGGTGCTGCCGGAATTACCTGCAGTACAAGTGAAATGAGTGCTAAAACCGGTGTGGGTATGGATGTGTGGCTTGATAAGGTGCCAATGAGGCAGGCCGATATGAAGGCATGGGAGCTCCTGCTCAGTGAAAGCCAGGAACGCATGCTGGTGGTAATTCAAAAAGGCATGGAGTCTGTTGCAGAACAGGTTTTTCAAAAATGGGAACTCACCTATGAGCAAATAGCTGTGGTAACCGATACAGGTCGCGTCCGTTACTTTATGAACGGGGTGCTTGAAGGCGATATTCCTGCCGAAAGCCTGGTACTGGGTGGTGGAGCTCCGGTTTATAAACGCGAGTGGGAAACCCCATCGTATTTTGCAGAAATTGAAAAATTTCAACTGGATGCAATCGCAGATATTAACCCCGCAGAAGCCCGGGTAGCAGCATTGAAATTAAGCGCAGAACCCAATATTGCCAGCAAACGCTGGATATATGAACAGTATGACAGTATGGTGGGTACGGTAAACCAAAGCACCAATGTGCCCAGTGATGCAGCAGTGGTAGCCATAAAAGGCACAAACCGCAGCCTTGCTCTTACTGTGGATTGCAATGCACGTTATGTATTTGCCGATCCCGATAAAGGCTGTCAGATTGCTGTCGCAGAAGCATCACGAAATATCCGTGTGACCGGAGGTGTCCCTACCGGGGTGACCAACTGCCTGAATTTTGGCAACCCATATAACAAAGAAGTGTATTACCAGTTTAAACATGCCATTGATGGTATGGGTAAGGCCTGTCGGAAGTTCGATACCCCTGTTACCGGTGGCAATGTGAGTTTCTATAACCAGAGTACCAGTGGAAACGCGGTGTATCCGACCCCAACCATTGGTATGGTGGGCATCATAGAAAAGCCGGAACACCGCATGAGCCTGCATTTTAAAAATGCCGGAGACCTTATTTATCTTGTTGGTAAAACGCGGAATGACCTTGGTAGCAGCCAGTATCTGGCCAAGTTGAAAGGAGTGGAGTATTCGCCATGCCCGTATTTTGACCTTGAAGAGGAATACAATGTGCAAATGGCTGTTTACAACGCTATTACAAATGGTATGTTACAAAGTGCACACGACATTAGCGAGGGTGGTTTATTCATTGCCGCACTGGAATCTGCCATGGCCGGTAAGCTGGGTTTCGATCTTTGCACCGAATCCGGACTGAGGTTGGATGCCGCCTTGTTTGGCGAAAGTCAGAGCCGGGTTATGGTCACCGTTTCTCCGGCCAGTCAACTGGCACTGGAAAGCCACCTGCAGCAGGCTGGAGTAGCCTATACCCATATAGGAACCGTGGCATCTGCAGGGGTTGTTGTAAATGGCGAAAGCTGGGGCAATACGGATGAGTTTGCTCACGGCTACAACACAAGTATCGGGAACAGAATGAATCAATAACCATACAATGCACGAAGTTGCCGGTGCGTTATAATGGATGGCTATGCGGTATGTTATTTCAAGTCTCTTTTCTATTGCGTGCCTGACTTTGTCAGCGCAGGTTCATTCTGCAAACTTCAAAGACAGAATCAATCAGGAACTGCATCGCATTGCCGTAAAAATCACGAATGCGGCCAGAGAAGGTAAAATCTCCTGCTATAAAAGTGACAGCCTGCTCAACCCCATATCAAAGGAAGAGGCATTGAAAACCGGAGCACAGCTGATTATTAAGCAATTTCAAAGTTGGCGCAATCCGGATGATCCGACGGATATTTATGATTCAGCATGGTTTGAATTGTTTCCGGCTGAAAAGGTGTTGTCCAACCTGTCCTGCAGCTATGCCGTAGGGCCTGGTCTGGATGTGTCGCTGAAACTGAAGGCATTGGCACCCATTTACAATTATCGGATCGGTGGCTTTGGAATGAACATTCCCCTTCTATGGGTTTCTGCTTCCGATCTGGAAAAGATCCTGAGCCCGGCGGAATGGCAGTTTGTGCAATCCTTCAGCTGGTTCAGGGCTTTTGAACCTGCTGTGTTTTATTCCGGCACCAAAGCAGCAGAAAGCATGTCCGTGTTATGGTACGATGTGGCGAATAATCACAAAGTAACACTTGGCGATACGCTGGCAGTCAGTCAGTTGGGCCAATTTCTGGCAGGCGAATTCCGGTACAGGTTGTTCAATCTTTTTTGGGCTGGGCAGCTCAAAATTTTCGAAAATGGGAAGGCCGTGGGACAGGATACCTTTTTTATGAGGCATCGGGTGGGAATTCAAACCATGATATCTGACTGGAAATTCGCAGACAATCCGGACAAATTAATAGATACAGTTTACTATGACCTACCCCGGTCTTTTGACAGTTTTTCCATTGCAGTCACGCCAGCAGTCGCTGAAATCCGGTTCTATCAGTTCAGGCAGCACGAAGCAAAAAAGGATCCGGTTATGTATACCTGCCCTCTGAACGATGCCCGTCCATGGTTTAATCCGGCCGGTTGGGGGATTATTGAGGCGCTGCTGAAATTGAAGGAAAACTAACGGATTACATTATTTCCGTTTGCATCTTTGCAATTATGTCAGTTCACCTGCCAAACCTGTCTTTCTGGGAACATCAATGGCTCAAAAACGCGGATATCGTGGTTGTCGGATCTGGTATTGTGGGTCTGCAATGCGCCCGACAACTTAAGCTCCAGTGGCCACGCCGTGAAGTTTGGGTCATTGACCGTGCACCGGTAAGTCTGGGAGCAAGCACCCGCAATGCGGGATTTGCCTGCTTCGGCAGCATGGGTGAAATTCTGGATGATATAAACCGTACGGATGAGTCTGCTGCCCTGGCTTTGTACGAGAAACGCTATAAAGGTCTGCAACTGCTCTTGCAGGATTATGGCAATACAGCCGTAGGCTACGAAAAGACGGGCGGATACGAAATATTCCGGCCGGGAGATGAAGCTGAACTGGAACAAATTGCAAATAACCTGGACCACATCAATGCCGGTTTGAAATCGGTATCGGGTGAAAATTCGTTTATGGTAAAATCTACTGCCAAACTGGGCATGCGGGTGCTTGAGAAAGGAATATACACCCCACTCGAAGGAGCCCTGCAATCGCATTTGCTGTATAAAAGAATTACCGATGCCACAATATCTGCCGGGGTCCGGATATTTGGAGGACTTACAGCTTTGCCACCACAGCCGATGGACAATGGCCGTTGGCGTGTGAGTTCTGAAGAGGGCTATGTGTTTGATGCCCAAACCCTGGTGGTTTGCACAAAT